>JAVKDB010000011.1:0-192350 GCA_040222475.1 Cyclobacteriaceae bacterium
TTTTATGTTGCTTTTTTCTGATCCTGCCTTTTCCATCATCCACAACATCCACTCCTTTCTACTTTCCCGATTATTCTCTTCAATCATTGATTGCATTCTTTTAGAAGTAAACGTTTTGAAATCTCTAAGAAGATCACCCGGATTTGAGTTTTTTGCTCTGAAAATCAAATGAACATGACTGGGCATCAGGCAGTAAGCAAATATCTCCATCCCCTTTTCTTTTCTGCAATGATCAAGACTTTCAATTAATGAATGAAAATATTCATCTCTGACAAAGACATCAATCCAATATACTGTTGCAAAACTCACAAAGTACAGACCTTCCTTATTGTAAAATTTGTATTTCCTGCTCATGACAGGAAATTAGCTTACTGAAAAACTTTCTTCTGTTTTTGACCAGCTACTTAGCATATACAAATACTCAGGTCCGAGCTGCAAGCTCGAACCAGCATCAGAACTAGCATTACGTATACGCTCGGACCAGCTGGGGGGACTTTCTGATGAAGAACAAAAAACCATATTCACGATTCTTGATGCTTTCATTGGCAAGAAAAAACTAAAAGACACACTCTCTAGTGTCCTTCAGGATGTATAAACAAAAAACCCAACCAGTTTCCTGATTGGGGTTTCGTTTCTCTTGAGTCCAAGCTGCAAGCTTGAACTAGCTTTACGTATACGCTCGGACCAGCTGGGGGACTAGCTAGGGCTAAAAGCTCGAACCAGCTAGGGACGGTTGTCTTAATTAAAAACTGTATACTAAAACCGATAGCCTTTTCCATTCCTTTGAGTCAAAGTTTTTATCATCGAAAGAATGCAATCCGCCTTTACTAACAGTTGCTGAAGTAATTTCTCCATTCTTAACCTTGTAAATGACGGAATTTGTGCATCTAACCACTAAGGAGCTCTGTGAGTAATATCCATCCACACTCCCATAAAGTTCATGATATTCTTTAATAAGTTTCCTGTCATTAGACTTTATTACTTCTCTAGTGATTTCTCCACCGTTAACGCTCTTCAATGAAATTTGTGTAATCTCTTTTGATTCAGAAGACAAAGTATATCCCCTTCGCAACCAGTGCCCTTGTCCTTCACAACCAGTTTCGTTATAGATATATACAAAATCACCTTCCAATTTTCTATTGACTAATTCAGATTCAAAAAATGACTTTCCTTTATTTAACAATAAATTAAAAGTACTGTCACTAATCTCCGATACAGATTTAGCATCTATTCTTTCTGTACTTGATTGACAAAATGAAGTAACGCTTACCAAGAATAAAAGGGAAAATAAACTATTTCTCATCATCTGTTTTTCTTAATTCAAATTGGAAATTTATACCGTTATCTTTTAAAAACTTATTCACTTCTGTGATCACCGTATTTTCTCTACTAATAGCCCGATTTTCTCCAGCACCAGTCTTATCCTCACCAACTGGAGTTCTAACTCCATCATCAGCATCCACCTGATGACTGGTTTCATGTGCTATAACTCCATAAAGAGATGTATTTCCACTCCCACCAGGATTGTTATTTGGATTAGCAGCAGGGTCTTCATCAAAAGCATCTCTTGCGATATACATAGTAGATCCAGTACCTATTCCATTTGAAGACTGTCTATCATCTAATTCTCCATTTACACCATAGAACTTCTCCGAATCATCTAAGACTGCAGGATTTTTTCCAAATTCACCTCCAACTAAAAGCTCAGTTTGTCCAATTTCTCCATTAACAAACCTCTTACCCAACTCTTTCCTTCCACCTTCAGTAACCTCTTGAACGGTATGAGTATTTTTTGATCTTCTCAATTGTTTTCTTTGCGATGCAAATGTTGAACTCATCCGTGAAAGCTTTCTGTAATTAGAACGCATCTCCCTTCTAAACTTTCTTGATCCTACAAATTTCAATTTTCGACCATCTGGATCAATATAAATCAAAGGATTATTCTTCACATAGTTATAAGGGCTCCACTCGAGATAAATCTCAGCTTCTGGATCAACAACTCCCCATCTTCCTATATCTGCCATATACATCCTAGCACCATAATCGTACCATCCTGTTTCTTCCTGCAATTCCTTTCCATTATAAAGAAAGTTTTGAGGCGTTGAAGCCGTCCTGCTATACCCATTAAACGTCAGTCCAAATGGATAGTAATCGTCGCTCTGAACAATGTGGGTTTTCATCTGTGTGACCGTGAAATCATCAAAATGAATGTTAACCGCTTCTGTGTTTTCATTGCTCAGGTATACCAAAATGTAGCCATCCTGAGTGGGCACATAGTTGTTGATAGCCAAGGTTTCATGAACGCCTGTTCCCAATGCCGCCGTGGAAATTTGTTCGAATCCGGCATGGACATAATTCATGTCTTTGTCAAATAAGATGAAATTAAGAAAAGCTCGTGGTGCGGTACTTGCATCGCCTTTTCCATCCATTGCCGTTCCGCTAATCGCATAGTCAAATTCCTGTGAATTTGCTGCAAGGCCCCCTCCTTCTACTCCGCTTCCATAGATGTTATCAAAGGAATTGAACAACGTCATAAAGGCTGTACCCAAAAATGAGTTGCCCGTAGGAGCCTGCTCATAATTCGCCTGAACTTCCATGCTTACTGTATCATTCTTATTCACAGCGAGCAATACCATTGCTCCGGTCTGACCACTTTGAAGTCGTTCTACTTCGTTTCCTCCTGCCGTCGTGTTCGCATTGCTGTTTTCATGCCGATGCAAATCCTGGAATCCATTGTCCTCTCCGGTCTCAAACGTTTCCACACAAACCAGCGGGTCCATGGAAAGCGTACTAAACGTTAATCGTGTATTTCCCAGATGATCTTTGAGGTGGTACTGATAATCCCAGGCATGTCCATAGTCATCATAAATCAATCGTCCTTCTTCATGCTGGATTAATTGCAATTTCCTGGTTCCCGTTCCAATCGTTTCGTAGATAAACTCCCCCACATAGTCGGTTGTTTTTGCCAGCGTTGCTCCATCAAATACCTTTTGCTGAAGCTTGATGCCTGCTGCATCGTAGAGGTATTCAATGGTGTGAGATCCTTCACTGTCGTTCAGAGAGACAGATATTGGCAAATTCAGGTGGTTGTATTCGATGGAAGTGATGCCTTTGTTTTTATCGGAAGTCATGTTACCGTTGGCATCATAAGTGTAGTCATTGCCTGATGTATTGCCATCCTTAAAACCTTCATTGTCATCTCCGGCATCTGTTACGGATAAAAGCTGGTTACCCTTATAGGTATACGTCAGGTTGTCCATGTAAGCGCCCCCATTCTCTGCCCGTCGGGTCAGTGCTTTGATGTTTCCATTCAGGTCATACCCATTTGTCGGGATACTCATATCATACCTGTTGAATGAATTGTTTCCATTCTCAAAATGATCGGCATTGGTCAGGCGGTTCAGGTTGTCATAGCTATAGGTATACGCACGGTTAGTCACACCGGAGGCGGTCGGGTCCAGGTCGCTCCATTTGACCGCACTGATGTTCCCGTTCAATCGGGTGGTCTGCCCGGTCAAACCGGCTGAACCATTGTAGAATAATTCCATTCCAAACAAATCTGTTTCTGTATCTCCAACTGAGGTTAGACCCGAATCATTAATTGATCTCAGCCAGCCCCTGATGTTGTAGTCATAATCCACCGATTGTTCTCCATCATGCAAATCCTTCTCTATCAACTCTCCGATTTCACTGTAAGTATTGGAAACGATCAGTTGCTTATCTGCCGGATTACTCCCCAGCTGATGATGTACGGTCAGCAGTCTTCCATTGTGATCATAATCAAATTCCCGGGTGATCTCCGTAGTGGTCGTCCCGTCGTAATGGGAACTGATGGTCTTTGTCACCTCATTGGCAAAATTGTAGTAGTTCGTCACAACATCCTTTCCATTTGCATGGAGATGGTTGGTACTCTGCGTCTGGATTGGACGGTACTTGTTGTCGTAATAACTGGCACTTTTGATCCAGGTCCCATTCCCTGCTTTGGTGAGTGATCCGGTCACCTGTCCTTTCACTGAAGTATTGTGTGTTTGCTGGGTCAACGGGTCACTGAAGGTAAGTCCGGTGTTGTCCCAGCCATAATTGTCATAGAAGGTAACTGTCAGGTATGTCAGGTTGGTTGACGGGTACGTATCGTTCGTATACTGATTCGTTCCTCCCGAACTGAAGTTCTCACCCCGGTCATTGGCCGGGTTTGCGGCAGCAGCTCTCACGGCGCTCTCACTCCCTCCCGTCATGATCCCGGTCATTACCGGACGGTTCAGGTCATCGTATTTGGTAAACAGCCATTCACTGGATAGCCGCTGCACTGCGTCCTGGGTCAACACCAGACGATCCCAGCTATCGTAGACCATCAGCACTTTCCCTGCTCCGGGTACCTGCTTCGATATCATTCGTCCTCTTCCATCATATTCATACTGAAAGGCCCAGTCCGCCAGAAAATCGGGTGTAAGTACCTCTATGGGTTTGATGTGTGCGGAAGCTCCACCAGTAGAACTGATTACAGTTGGACCAGAGATGTCCGGGACTATGGTAACTGAAGTTTCGAATGTATATGCCCAGTTAAAATTGGTTGTGCTTGACGAGATAGTTTGATGAGAAGTTTTGCGATCATATCCATCAATCGGCCCACTGTTTGAATAATAAGTAGCAACTTCTTGATGGGCCTGAGGCGGGATCACCACCCGAAGACGGTTGAAATCATCGTAGATGTAATAGGTCTCGGCCCAATCAGCTCCAATCTGGGATTTCTTCATGATCGTCCGTCCCTGCTTATCTGTGTACTCGATTGTCTCATTGTCGTCTTCATCTGTGGTCGTATTTTTATACAGCTGGTTTGCTGCATAATAATCTTCTGCACTCACCTGCAGATCATCCCACACCCATTTCTTCACCTTCCCGGCGAGGTTGGTTTCATAGTTATACTCCACCGGATTGGCATGCCAGTCTGCTCCGGGTGCTGCTGTTGAAAATGCCCTGTTGAGTGGAGATGCTTCAAAGACTGTGTTGCTGTACGCTGCATTTGCATCTGATGCCCCAAAACGACCGGTATAATAGGTCTGCCCGGTTGAAAGCACTGTGCTCGTGGAAACAAAATTCGTGGAAGTAGACCCGTAAGGTACCGGCAGGTGTTGCTTTACCTGTCTCCCAAATGCATCGTACTCAATCGGAACAATCAGAGCTTCAGTGGTGGATGATCCCCATCGAACGATGGTCTGTTCAGGCCGGCCCAGTCCGTCAAAATACTGCACCGATTGAGAAGTCTGAGCCGGGTTGTTATTCCCTATAAGTGTTGTACTGATCGCTTCACGAGCAGTATACGTCTTGATATAATTTTTTGTGGTTGTCTGTCCAAAAGAATACAGACAAACAATACTTAGCAAAAGTGTTACTATTCTTTTCATCGTTGTATTCTTTTAGTTTCCGTAGTTGTACTCGTTCTGCTGAAGGATATTTCCATCATGGTCCCTGACGCGTTCGAGCCTTCCGAACTCATCGTATTCATAGTTGGTGACTCGACCGTTGGGATCAGTCACCGTCAAAATTCCGATTCCAACTTTATAGGTGTAGGTTGTAACCTGTGCGCCCGGCAGCCCGGACCTTAATGTGTTTGCCTGAGTGGATGTTAAGGCACCTGTCCCTGCGTGAAATGAAGTACCAAATCCGCTCAATGCTTCGATTTGTGCGAAAGTTGCATTTATAACCTGTGCAACCGGGTACATTTGATTATATCCCCAGATGTAGCAGCTGTGAACGTCACCCTCTTTTGCATATTCCAGCACATTGCCCTTGCCATCGTACTTATGGACAGTTAGCCTTTTGTTGTAGGAAGAAAATGTTGTACCATTTGATGATTCGCTAAATCCTGTGCCCGGGACAGTGGTTTCAAACTGATGTGTACTCTTCATTCGCACGGCATCATTCGTCGTATCATACTCATACTCTGTAGCAGTTGCTGCTACGACCTGCCCATCCACTTTTTGAATTTGTTCGACGGGTAGCCCAATCATATTTTTACTAATCATTGTATTGATTGTGCTCGAAGGACTGGTATAATCTTGTGGGTACCTATATTCCGTCTCAAGTACTCTTCCTTTACTATCCGTTGTTGTCTGGCTCGTCAGCTGAGCATGATCTGTTTCAGCATAATTGAAATTAGTGACGGTCCCTACAAATTTTGTATCGTCTGTGGGGTTGTAGACCTTTTGAGAGGAATAATCCTGATAGACCCATTGAGAAACATGCTCAATGGTTGCAATATCAAACCTATGGTAATTTTGTTCAGATTCATTGCTCAGGCCATTAATCAAAACTCCATCACCCACGACATACCAGGTAATTTCTGTCTTGTTTCTTGTTTCGTCATCTTTTTGCGTAGCGGTATATCGTTGAAGTTGTGCACCTAAATTGTTTTTTTCCACTTTACTTTCCATGAATCCACGCAACCAGTCTTTGCTGATTCTTGGAACAAAAGGCACATAAGTCAATGAAGGATAATTGTCATCGGCATAGTATGAAAAATCGTATTCCCGAGTTCCATTAGAACCATTCATCCCAATTTTTTCTGTTACGTTTTCATAGCAAACATGACTGCTCTGAGCACTTCCAAGTGCAATCTGGCTATTTGAAGAAGCGGATTCATACACAGCTGCATCATATCCTTGTATCACCCAGCTTGAAAAATATTGTGGCTTTGTTACGAGCACTCCAGGAGAATAGGAGTACTCTTTAATCTGGTCATTCGCATGATTTACTCCATCGTACTGAGTTACTTTTTTCACTCTCAACCCACCAGTTGGTCCGAGTATTGGCGATAGTACTGCGGGCTCGTCGTACTCGTAGTACGTTAAAGACATGCTTGACCTCACCCCATCTTCTCCTTTAGTCAAACTCATGGTGTAATTCTGACCCTTTTCAAGGCTTACTATATGCACCATTGAATTTCCCTGCGTACAACTGGTCAATGATTGAGTAGCGCCAGGGTGTAAAACAGGATCCGGATAATAGGTACCTGAGAAACTGGAAAAGGCATTGCACTCGTACTCTGGTGTGTTCCCATAGTCGGACATGGCATTGGTAGAAAAGGTAACCGTCAAACGAGCATTTTCAAATCGCTTGTTCGTCATCGTAAATGTCAAGCTTGCGTTTTGACACAACGCCCCACTTGGAGGATCGCAATTCGTACTAATGGAATGGGTCATTACATTGCAATAGGGGTCTGAAACACAATCTGAATACGTGACCTCTTCAGGCTTCTTTACAGCCATGTTGGGTTCATACTCAAACTCGGTATACCCTCCGGTCGGGTAGGTGATCCGCTCCAGCGATCCCGCTAGTGATGCGGTTGAAGAAGCAGCTCTGCTTCCACCACCCTGGAATGTTCTTCCATTGATGGTCACAGGCACCAAACTTTGATCAGTAGGTTCATCATTCGGGTATCCCCAGTGATCCTGTGCTTTCGAAGTTCTTGAAGGAATGCTGTTGCCCTCATAGGTGAATTGATAGGGAGGAAGCGATTGTCCTAACTCACCTCTCTCAGTGACATTGTCAAGTCTAAGCCTTTTTTCTGTTGCTGTTCCTGTAGGGTTGTAATATGAATACCCCAGCAGGTAGTCTTTTAGCAACGCATTGGTATTTCTGTTTCTAATTTCTACTTTATCCAAACGCAAGTCATTTGCCATGTCCTGCCTCCCAGTACTGGAAACAAATACGACCCGAATATCCTCCGATTCAATCTTGCTTAGGCCATCTCCTGATAAAGTATAGGTAGAAATGCAATCACCACTAGAAACGAATTGTCTGGCTCCAATGCCTACAGTTCTGTAGGTAATGCGCTCTGATGCATTGGGGTTTGTGTATTGATATCCATATGAAGAATCATAGAAGAAGTTTATTGGACTTCCCGTCACAGGTTCAATTTTTAACAGATGCCAGGTAGTGTTGGCTGTAGTAGGTTGACCTCCATCGCCACATTCCATCAAACTGGTGGTTGCATCAATGGCTGTTCTACCATCTACCTTTCCCAGGTAGTACATCGTTCCATTCTCAGCTGTAACAACAAATGATTCAATGCCTGTGGCGCCCAGCGCCCCCTTTTCAATTTTTGTATTTGAGTAGGGTATGGTATGTGCTACCTGATTATGGTCATACACAAATTTTCCAGACACTCCCGGTAGGTTGATATAAAAGACATCTGGTGAAGCATCCCTTTTGCCTTTTGCGAAATCTTCCAAAACATTCATATCCGTTGTAGTCCACGTTGTTTTGTTTTTATTGGCAATTGTCTCTATGTCGTCAATCTGATTGAAGTAGCCAAAGGTCACATCCTCGTCCTTTACCCCTCTGACTGATCTAGTGATAGCGCCTCCAGCACTTAGTGACCAGTTGAGTCCCACCCAGGAAGCAACTTCTTCTACTTTTATCCCTGTTGCGAGGTAGTTAAGCGAGATGGGTACCGACACCCCACTCTGTTTTACTTCATAGAGAGGGATCGTAATGTCTGGTGCTCCAATGAACATTTTGACAGGTATTTCACCGTATTTCGCCAACGCCGAAGCAGTTGGAGTTGGGGGTATGGGGGCAATCTGTCCCACTGCCGGACTTGCAACCAACAGCAAAATGATTACTACTACATGAAGAGGATTTTTTTTGATCATATCAGTTCTTGTTTTCCAATGATTCTAATTGTTTAATTCTATTCGCCAATTCCAAATAGCGTTGATTTTGGTTTTCTATTTCTGTTTGCTGCTCCTCAATCAACTTCTCCTGTCGTATTGCATGCAAAGTCAACTCCTCAATTTTCTTCAATAATAATGCATTCATCTCTCCTAACGCAATTCCGTTTTCATTTACTTCATCTGCGGTTGGTATTTCAGGGAGATGCCCCTCTGATTTGATGAATTTTTCGATTTCTTCGAGTGAAGGCAAGTTGTAGTTGTCAGCGAATACATAATCCGGCCAGGGGGCAGCCTCTACTTTTATTTCTTTGGAGCGGATGGTTCCGTTTACTTCCATCTTTTCGGTGGGGGTGGTGGTGCCTATGCCGACATTGCCACCACCTCCATCAAGGAAAATCAGGTCATTGAGATAGGTGTTGGGAGAGGACGTATCTATTCTTCCAATTCTAAGATCAGCAGAAGAGGATGAAAAAGCTGAAGATATTTTAATTGCTGACCTATTGATTCCTTCCGCATTCTGAAAAATGAGACCACCTTCCCAGGCTGTTCCTGCATCTGAGAGAATTACCACATGGTCATTATAAGTAGGGCTTGAAACTGTGCTACCCAAAATGGCTCCTCCTTCAATATCTGCCAGATGAGTTGGTGAAGATGTACCAATTCCAACATACCCATTCTTCTTAATCGTCATTTTAGGAACTCCCCAAACAACATCCGTATTGGCTCCTGGAGACGTTTCAGATATCAGAAATTGCATTGTCCCTCCATTGCCATAGTACATAATAGCTCCTGCGCCTCCACTATAAGCTCCTGCGCCCTGTGAGTGTTTTGTGTTTCCTAACGCTCCCAGACTCCCACTTATGGTGGTGGAGGGCTTATATGAATTGAACAGAATTCCATGAGAAGCAGAATGAGTATGAGCTGTTAATTGAATGTTTGTGTTGTAGAAATTCGCAATGTTAATACCATTAGAGGAGCTTCCAGTTGGTCTAGGACCATCAAAATCTTGCGCAGCAGAAATCAGCGTGCCAGCCAAAAATAAAATATTCATTGCATTTTTCATTTTTGATTATTCTTTAAAGTTTCAAGTTCCTTTCTAAACTCAATATTCTCTTTCTTCATTTCTATCATGTGCAACGTCAACTCCTCGATCTTCTTCAACAACAAGGCATTCATTTCACCGAGTGCTATTCCGTTTTCTTCCACTTCCTTGGCGGAAGGAACTTCGGGAAGATGTCCTTCAGATTTTATGAATTTCTCGAGTGCTTCGAGTGAGGGCAGGTTGTAGTTGTCCGCGAATACGTAATCGGGCCAAGGAGAAGCTTCGACTTTTACTTCTTTGGAGCGAATGGTGCCATTTACTTCGAGTTTTTCTGTGGGGGTGGTGGTGCCTATTCCGACATCCCCGCCCCTAGGATTTAATATCAAATCAAATGTTGCGGATGAAGATTCATGTCTTGACTGAATCCATGAATGCGCATTGACTCCATCTTGATGAATGCCAAAAGAATTGACTAACCCTGTCAGACTGCTCGTCAGAATAAGCTGACCATTCACTTCAGTTGTAGATGAAGCCTCTGAAGCTCCATGTAGTTTTAGCTGATCATTAAACCTCCCATTACCTGCAACATCAAGTGTATAACCCGGACTGGTAGTGCCTATACCAACAAACCCGCTTCCATCAATAACCATGCTTTTATGCCCGTCTAGTTGGGTATTGGTCATCGTATAAGTACTTCCATCAAGCTTCAGTCTATTGTAGAAAATGATATCTCCACCGTTCCCAAATGCAATCATCGAAAAGTCGTTGCTGGATTTTCCACCATTGTTCACCTGCCACAAGTCCGTTGGCGCATCCCAAAGAATGCCTTGCCCGATAATTCCCCTTATATGATTATTTGCAGCTTCCTGAGACTTTTGCAGATAATAAACATTTCCCTGATGAATGGCGTTTTGACCCGGAATTTCAGAAAAAACCTGAGCGAATGCAGATAAAACTGCTATTGACAACAGAAATGTAAGATTGTGTTTTTTCATAATTATTTGTCAGTTAATGAATATTTGATTTTTGAGTTGTCCAGTGAGTTTATAGTCAAGAGATTTTGAGTCTCTGGTTAGTAACAAACACCTTATACAGGGTAATCACCTTCAGACAGATCTTTTTTTGCATTGTCAGTAAAGCTGCGATATTCCAACCATCTGATTGAGTTATTTTTCATCGTTATGATAGACATAGAAATTCTCCATAATTTCATTTTTCAATTAAAAAAGCCCGTACTGGGCACGCATTATCCTACAACATTGATTAATCGCACGAATGTGATTTCGTCAACATTGATGAACAACTATTACTAAACGGTGTGGCTAATCGTGACAGACAACTGGTAGTGGTAGTTGCCTATCAGGTATCAAACATAACCTGGAATAAAGATTTGACGATGAAGAATGAGCAATTAATTCGTTAACATTTTGTCTAACCTCTATATCGATCAGTGAATTAGTTGATTTGAAGATCTGTTAATTACTCAATTCATGTATCCATTGTAGCTTTGCCTAACAATGTTTAATCGATTGCGCTTTTTAGTTTTCTTCATTCTTTCGGTCGTTGCTTCAATGGCTCAGGAAAGCGGACCGACAGATACTGATACAACCAGAGTCGTTCGGGCATTCATCCCTTCCATCTACATTGATTATGGAAAACTGCTGACGATCCCTCTTGCAAATGAATTGAAATATGAAGGAGGAATCGAGCTGCTTTTTAATGAAAAGATTCCTCTGATCATTGAAGTGGGGTCTGCTACGCTGACTCCTCGGGAAGTTTATGCCAATGGCGACTATGAGGCAAAAGGACAGTATCTGAGAATCGGGACAGGTGTCTACAATCAATGGCAACTGAAGAATAAGTTTGGGCTGACTATGCGGTACGCGGTAAGCAAATTTGATGAGGTCGCACGGCTTAATTCAGAAAACATCAACATTGACCGAACCCTTTCGGCATCTTACGACAGAAAGGATGTTTCAGCTTCCTGGCTGGAGCTTGTCTTTTACACGGATCAAAAATTATTCTCCGATACAAAAATTAAAGACATTTTCACTATCGGCATGAACCTGAGGTATCGCTACCTGCTGGACTATGACATTCAAACACCTGATGATGTGTATGCCATTCCCGGTTATGGGCGTTCATTTGACGAAAGTGTCCCCGCAATGAATGTTTTTTTGAAAGTAAGTTTTTGACAGGCTATTCCTTCTTTCCAAAACCGTGTACCAGTTGTGCAGGAAATGTTTCCGGAAACTCTTCGTCATGTGGAAACCCTAATTCGATATCACGTCCATCGTGTGGGATGTAATCCGTTTTGAAGAGGTAATCCCAAAGGCTGAATGTAATTCCAAAATTGACTCCTGTTCTGTGTCCTTCAGGCAAATCCTTTGCATGATGCCAGATATGCATCTGTGGGTTGTTAAATATGTATTTAAGAAACCCAAGATTCAACTTGAAATTGGAGTGATTAAAATGCCCTACCGCCAGCGTAAAAATATGGATGATAAAAAAATCTCTGAGCCCGATCCCGATTAAGGCAAGCGGTACATATTCTATTGATCGATAAACCACATTTTCCATCCAGTGGTATCTAAGATGGGCGGCAAACCCCATCTGCTTAACCGAATGATGAACCTTGTGAAACTCCCACAGAAAGGGAACCTTATGTAGCAAACGATGCACCCACCATTGAACAAAGTCTCGAACAATCAGTCCAACCAGCAAATGCGCCCAGACCGGCCAGCTCATCACCTCAAATGCCAGCAAATTTTGTATGCCAATAGAAGCTAACAAATCGTTGAAAAAAGCAACAACTACATCTGAGGCTGCATTGTAAATAATTAATGAGAAGAGAAAGAAATTGAAAAACATATAAAAGAAATCCAGCCAGAAGTCCTTTCTGAATTTCGGTTGTTCCTTTCTCCATGGTGCAGCAATTTCAAGGGCAAAGAAGAAGACAGAAACTCCGATTAGCCAATAGAAGTAATTGTACCACCCCGGATGAATGACAGCATCCCGGAGGTAGTTCGCGTACCCTGAATAGGAGTTCTTAATTAATTGCCAGTATTCCACTCTGCAAAGTTATATAACTATGCAACTTTGAAAATATCAATATTGTTCCTTTTGAAGTCTCTTCTTCTCATGCAAACCTCAAAACCCTCTCTGGAGCCTTCATCATTTGTATTTCCCTCTATGGTATGAATCACATCGCCTTCTGCTTTAATCACTATTCCGGTATGAACCCAGTCATGCGGTGTTTTCACATTCAGGAAGACATCCCCCGGCTCAATCAGCCCGGGATTGGCGCGAACATCTATGTTGCGATGCAACGTGTGATTATTTAATCCATGCTCCCCTACTACATCGCAGCTGTAAGAAGAAGGCATAATGGTCAGAAATTGTTGTCCCAGAGTGGAAAATGCCTGATCAAGAATTGTTTGTACAAACCCCATACACCAGGCCCATTGCTTCCCTTCATTCCCATCCATATACGCCCGGACCCATGGTCCGATGTTGCTGTTGTATAGCTCACGTGGCATATTCTTAAGGTGCTGATATGCGTAATCCACAATGAGTAACCTCAAATCGGTTCCTTCAATTCGGGAAAAAGCATTCAACATTGGTTCGGTAAGTTTTCGATATGTCTGTTTGCCAACCACACCGTCAGCTTCCAATGAGTGCAGGGTTTGAAATTCTCTGACTATTGCCTCTGTCTGAGGCCCATATACTCCATCAACCGTGACCTTATGAAACCAGTTAGGATCAATGAATCTCCATAAGTTCAACCATTCCTGAACTTTTTTGGCATCATACCCCTTCGACCCGTCCTTTACCAATCCTGTTATGTTTAGTTCTTTGATGTAATGTTTTTTAATCATGGTTATTTTTTTAATCGGTCAACGAATGCGACAATACTCTTTCTCATTTCGCTAATTGGTCTTACGTTTTTTTCGAAACCTTCTTTCCTGTCAATAGCCAGTTGAACAGCCATTAGTTCCTTAAGTATGGCACTCCTTGCATTTGGCTGATAATTGGTTGTATCACCAATTATCAGCGGATAACGCAACTCATCGAGGTTGATTTCCGGAATGGCTTCACTGTTTAATAACTCAATGGTCGAATTGAATTCATCTCTGAAGTCTCCATTCGCAAACCATACTTCATTGGACGAAACAAAGTCCGTTGAATAGTTCATTGAATCCTCCGGATCGATCACAATTTTCCCTCTTACACTGTCCAGGAACGTCCTGTCAATGGAATCAATGTTGAAAGTATCCTTCAACACTTTTGCTACTGCCACCGAATAATAGTTGAAAGGATATTCCTTCCTTAAAAAGGACAATTGTTTTAATTCATCTGTCATTTGGGCGAAAAGACGTGCGCTCTTTCTCCTGAAATCAACCGACTTTGTGGTATCGCTCTGCTGCAATTTATAGTTGGAATAGAGCGAATCAATAAACAGGGCCTCCTGAATATCAATCAGTGTGTCGGCCTTAAGAATTGCCATGTGTCGGTCATAGGGATGTAAATGAAACGACACTTTCAGATCAGGCTCATCCAGCAACAAAGAGAAGAAATTCCTCAAAGCTTCCTTTCCGTTTTCTTCCGCGCTTCTGATTATATCCGCTTTTCGAGCCTGATTCAACAGCTTTTCTTTGCATTGCTTCTTTACTTCTTTGGCTTCTTCAAAATTGACTTTTCCGGAATACGCAACCAGTTCAAATCCTTTGACTTTTCGCTGGGGAATAAACCAGGGATTGATATCGGCATCCAAAATCGTCGGCTTTATTCCAAAGAAACTGATGGTCTTTGCCTCCTCATCATACAGAAAGTTACTTTCATTCAACGCTCCAAAATCAAACCCTGCCTTAACCGACCCACGACCAATAAATACAATATTCTTTCGCTTTTCATCCGCTATGTCCTGCTTGACAAGGAACTGGTAGTAAGAAAAAAAATCGTTTTCAAAACCTGGTGTCTCAAATTGCAAATCACTGACTTCTTGTTCATATAGGAGCTTTTCCTCCGGCCTCCTCAGTTTATATTTTTTATTTATCGCCTTTTCTTTTCGTTTCAATTCTTTGAAAAGTGCATCGTACACTTTTGTGTCTATTCCAGACTTCAGCTGCTCACCTTCATAGACTTTACTCAGTTTTTTGGAAAGGTATTTATCTGCCAGCCAGGCGATGAATTCAGGATAGGCATTTTTGGCCGGTAGTGTTCGGTAAAAATCTGACGCCTGTATTCGCGATTTAATCTTATTTGATTTTTGTCCCTCTATCCATATCCCGTAAACGGCATATTGAATCTCCTGCCATGCTTCATCGGCGAATTCGGTCAGTGTGTCTTCGGGAAATTCTGTTAGTCTGAATTCCTTCCAGGACGAAATAACTTCACCATGGTATTCAGCAGTGACCAACTGACCAATTTCCCTTACTCCTGTAACAAGATTGGCGGTCTGTTTTGTTTTTGCATTGGTGAACATGCCGATCGGATCCCACAATGTAAAAGCAATAATTCCACCAACTACAAGGAGGATATCAAGAAAAAGCTTCCAGTTTTTCACAAAGAAGTAAATCATGGCGCGACCTCCTCTTCTATCTCCGGGATGAGTTCTCCCTCATGAAAATCAATGTATATCTCCTCGTATCCCAATGTTCTAAGCAGGTTTTCCAGCATTAACCTTGTCTTCTTTTGTGTAGCTGAGGTTATATCCATGTATTTCAATGAATTTCTAATATCAATTTCAGCATCCTGAAAAAAACCTTCCTGGTCTTCAAGTGATATTTTGTTTAGAAAAGCATCTGTAGAAATAAGGCTGTCTTTATGGAATAACTCTGAAGGATAAGAGAAATTAATGACCTCAACGGCAGGCAGCTTGAGAGAAATACGCTTTCCTTCAATTTGAACATCCTCCTGTTTTAACTTCTCCAGGTTTACTCCGGCCTTAATAATCGCTGTAGAATGCGCGAGAAACTTCGCCTCATTCAGTTTGACAACCCAGAGCAATCGTTTTCTCTTCACTCCATATACAATTTTATCTACCGTAAACTCTGTGGTGGCAAGCTTAGAAGCTTTCTTGATTTTTCCCACGACCAGTCCTCTGTCGTCTCTGCATGAAGAAAACAGGATCGCAATAAGAAGAATCAATATGCCTCCGGAAAGCTTTGTCATCGTCCTATGGATTCATCGGGTCCAACTCATCCGAGAAGTCATCATCTTTTTTGGATGATTTTTTCGGTTTGGCAGCCTTCTTTTCAGGAACAGGCTCCGGCTGGTGTCCGCTCATAGGATCAATTGCTCCGGCAAGTATGGGCTCCTCTTTGCCGGTCGCTTTTGAATGATCAGGGATTACCTGCTCAGCGCTTCTTATGGCACCTGAAGGTTCCTGCGTCGCAGGATTCGACTTCCCTCCTTTTAGGTACTCCAGCGACCTGCTTCCAAAGTAGAACGCAATCATCATCAGGAAGGCTGTTTTATAAAAATCGTACTGATCCCAAAAAAATGAATTAGGATCGATTTCGTTCGTCATACCAAAACTCACCACAAGCATGGCAATTGCTCCAAAAAGCAGTGTGAAAGCGATCATACCGCGAACTGTCCCTGCCGGAAGACCAAAGGTCTGATCATTGTAAGGGTTGTATTCGGGCTCCTCATCAATATCCGCCTGATTGTAAAAATTACCCTGACGCTTGTCCTCCTTTGCTGCGGCAATTTTTTGCCATTCTTCGTCGGTCAGGCCAAGATTAATGTTATAGTAATAAACCGCCCAAATGAAATACCCGAGGAAAATACAGGCCCAAATAGTGACAATTCCGAGTCCTACCGCCTTGTATACCGCACATTCCTGACAATCACTTGTTTCGAAGATCATTAGCACACCCAATGTTCCTAAAAAGAGTAAAATCAGAATAATTACACGGATTCCCCAAAAGAAAAACCTTGACATGGAATCCTTTTTCTTTTTCACCTCTGTGAAAGCGGCCTTATAGAAAGACAGAGCGAATGAGAAAGCGATAAACATAGCAATCAGGATACAATACCGGGCCCACACCGGAAGTGAATCGGCAAACCCGCCTGCAAATTCCAAGAGGAGTCCTGCCAGAAGCATTAATCCAAGAAAAAAGACCAGACATTGAGCGATCACTTTGTAAAAAGTGACGCTGTTCATTGATTTGATAAGTTGCTTAAGCATCATCTAATGATTTAAAGAATCTGTTAACCGCTCGAATCCCTTCTTTCACAAAACCTATTATGGGTCCAATTAACCCGACTATCCATAACCAGACATCCTCCAGAAGGTCCGGACGATAAATCATTAAAATGATGGTAATGGTAATTAATGCCACTAATATGAGAATCAGTGCATGCTTCATTAGTATTGGTCAGTTAGATTGGATATATCAAATAGAATGAAATTTTCATCCAAATCAAATACCTGTTTTAGGGTATTTTCAATCTCCTGCCAAAGCGAGTTCGATCAGCCGGTCAAGAAGTTGAGAATAACCAATACCTTCCTGCGCCCATAGTTTAGGAAACATACTTATACTGGTAAAGCCTGGCATGGTGTTTATTTCATTGACAAATACTTCGCCGGATTTTGTGAGAAACATGTCGACTCTTGAGAGCCCTTTACATTCAAGCGTTCGATAGGAAGTAACTGCCGTTTCTTTAAGTTTAACCAATTCATCTTCAGATACTTTCGCGGGAATGATCACCTGTGCAGTTGAAGTATCGGCATACTTTTCTTCATAAGAATACACTTCTCCGGAAACCACTTCCCCCACACCGCTTGCCTGAGGAGTTTCGTTACCCATTACGGCACATTCTATTTCACGACCTTCCAGAAGCCGTTCCACCAAAACTTTTTTGTCCAGCATGAAAGCTTCAGCTAATGCTTTGTCCCATGACGCAGGGTTTGATACCCGACTTACTCCTACAGAAGAGCCCATATTCGCAGGCTTGACGAAGATGACATCTCCAAGCCGTTTGGCAATCTCACTGTAGGAAGGAATAGGCTGTCCTTTCCTCAACAAGATCCAGTCTGCCACTTTGATCCCGTTGTGGACCAGAAGTTGCTTGGTTATGTCTTTATCCATACTTGCTGCAGAACCAAGGATTCCTGGTCCTACAAATGGAATCTGAAGCAGCTTTAGGAGTCCCTGAATGGCACCATCCTCTCCATTGGGGCCATGAAGTAAAGGGAATATGACATCTGTTTTACCAAGTGAGCCTTTACTGGTAAAGAAGCACTCATTGCGACCGGGTCGTATCGATAGCTCAATGCCTCCTGTAATTGAAATTTCAGCCTGCTCGTCTTCAATCAGGAACCACTTTCCTTCCTTTGATATTCCGATTACCTGAATAGAATACTTATCTCTGTCGAGTGCACCAAGGACATTTTTCATTGATCTGACAGAAATATCATGCTCAGGGGAAACTCCGCCACAAATTACAATCAGGTTTTTTTTCATGGTTATTCTCTTAGTGCAGTTCTCTTAGTTCAAAGTCCTCTCCTTTTCCGAACCGTGTAAGATCACTCATCATATAATATTCGAGTGTATGAATATCTCTCAGTCGGTAATCGTTTCGTCCTTCCACTTCCACAAGCGTAAATTCAGACTTTTCTCTGAAATTAATAAGTCTGTATCTTTTTCCAACACGCATACTACTGAACGCCAATCCCTTCATGATGCAATTTTATGACTGCATTTTGATTTATTTTTGTTTTATGAAAATAAAATTCACTGCTCTTTTGCTTTCTACGCTCTTTCTTATGAATTGCGGAGATGATGATGATACTGCTGCCTCTTACATCGGCACCTGGGTAGCTACTAATATTGACATTAACAGTTGTGAAGACTTCACTCAGGATAACTTTTCGTCTGTTCAATGCACAGATCAGTCGTGTTATAAAATTACCTTAACAGACAGTCTTACTTATGAATTCCAGCGAGTGTTGGACACAGAAAGGGGAACATGGAACTCTTCAGGAGTGGTTCTGACACTTTGCCGAGATGACGAAGGCGAACAAATATGTGATACCTATATAGGGACTTTGAACAGTTCCGGACTAAGACTTTCTGAAGCCGCAGAACCCGATGGATGCATCACTTCATACATCATGGAAAGAGAAGTAATTGATGAAACGAATTAGTTTGTGACTGATTAATCCTTTATCAACTCTCCGTTATTGTAAGTGTATTCAATGGTAAGGTTGCCTTCCTGATCATACCATCTGGCCACACCGTCCATCTTTCCATCTACATGATTGGATTCCTCCATTACAATTCCGTTTTGATAAAACTTCTGCTGCAATCCATTCGTAGCACCGCCGGAATATGTTTTTTTTTCGACAATATTTTTTCTCTTGTAGATTAAAAATTCACCTTCCAGAAGATCATTATGATAATACCCCTTTGAAGCGACGTAACCCTGACTGTCAAAAACCAACTCGGTTCCCTGTTTCAATCCATTCATGTAGGTCGTGATTCTTGTAACATTCCCTTTTGAATCATACACAGTCCAGGTTCCATGATGTTTTCCGTTAAGAAAATCCCCCTCGCCCGTAATACGATTATTGTCTTTCACGGTGGCTTTTACAAGCCCATCAATCATCTCATAATTTTGAACAGCAGCTCCTTGTGGAATCTGACTTCCTTCTACTTGAACAAGCTGGTTGGTACTGGTACTGCATGCCACATTGAAAACAAGCACCAATAGCAATATTTTTTTCATTTCTTCCCTGTAAGTTTTGGTAATACCTCTTTCAAAATCCTTTGCTTATTTACAAAAATGATAAAAAGAGAGCAAATGAAAACAACAAGTGCAAGGATAAAAAGATATCCTCCGTCATTCATTACCTCGATTCCAAGTACAGTCAAATGAAGACCAATGGCTCCTGTCATCAATCCCAATCCAAGCAATCCACCGGCCCAGGCAGTACGGGGGATAATGAGCAAAACTGATGCAACAAGTTCAAAAATACCTACGATATATCGACCATGTGGTTCCAACCCACATTTCTCAAAAATATAGACAGATTCCGGAGAGCCTGTAAATTTGAAATACAAAGTCTGAAGCATAATCAGGGCCGCAAGAAACCTTGCTATGGTGTAAATAATGTTTTTAGGCATGATCGTGTGATTTTAGTGTGGTAATTTTTAGGTAATTAGTAAAGGCTAAAATGTGAAAAAAAATTGGTTGATCTATGGGAGCCTGATGGGTTTGTTAATGATTGTCCTGGAAGTGACCCAATACAAGGCCATCGTCAGAGATATTCAGATGGAGGTCTTTGGCCTGCTCACCGGGATCATTTTCATGTTGCTGGGAGTTTGGCTTGGGATAACATGGTATAAAAAAAGGAATGAATCAGACAGGTTTGATGCGAAGAAACTTGGATTGAGTAAGCGAGAAATTGAAGTATTGGAATTGCTGTCACAGGGGCTGTCGAATCAGGAAATCGCCGACCAGCTCTTCGTCTCACTCAATACCATCAAAACACACATTTCAAAAATCTATCAAAAACTTAATGCCCGGCGAAGAACACAGGCGATACAAAAAGCACGAGAACTGGCACTGATCAGTCCCACAAAAGAATGATTACCTTAAATCACCCGAAAGGATGAATAAAAAATGAGCACGATCAACTTGATTTGTTCTAAACAAAAAAAAGCATCATGAATAAGAAAATAGCAGTTAAGTATGGAGCCATCAGCGGTCTGCTGATCGTTAGCTCGTGGTTTATTGGTTACATGTTATCGGGAGGTGAAACCCACTTCGAAGGAGGTGAAGTTGTAGGGTATGGTGTAATGCTCCTTGCCCTCACTGCAGTATTTATGGGAGTTAAAAGTAAACGTGATGATTCTGATAATCCGACATTTACATTCAAAGAAGGATTCCTTACCGGGCTGGGCATAGTGATTGTTGCTTCTCTGATTTATGTAATCGGGTGGTTGATTTATATGCCCACTTTTGCACCTGACTTTATAGATAAATATCAAACCTCACAGATTGAACTGGTGCAAAATTCTGAATTATCACCAGAGGAGAAGACTAATCAAATCAATGAGGTCAGAGAGTCAATCGAAAATTATAAAAAACCGCATGTAATGGTGGCATACACCTTTATAGAAATTTTCCCTGTTGGTTTAATTGTAGCACTTATCACTGCTCTTATTCTAAGAAGGAAACCATAGGGATATTTCAAATGCGATCAGGTCGTGAAATTCACGACCATTTTTTTTCCAAACTGAGTGTATACTTGTTTTCATCCTCCATTATCTCGGTGGACAGAATCGGCAGGACACAACCAGTTTCTATATTTGGTGGTTGCAGTTGTTCAAGAAATTCGAAAGGAAAAAGTGATTTCAGTTCTCAATTTCCAAATTCTTCATACGACTTAAAAACTCTTAAATCATACTTTGAAAACTTGCCCATCAATCGTGCGGCTCCTCTTATTAAAACAGAGCTGGAAATTACATTTATCGTGCGTATTCTATCAGCATATTTTGAAAGTGTTTCCGCCCATTCGTTTTTTGCATCATAATCAAATCCATCCATTTGCAGACAATCCCACACGATGACGAACTCATTCTTCATTTGTTCGTCAAAATAATTCTTCCATGCCTTTGTTGCATTTTCACAGACTTCTCTTGAGAAGTGTCCTCTGAATTCGAAGACCAGACACTCGGTATTGTTCAGAAATTCCACTTTGACTTCAACATCTGGTGAACTCAATAATGTTTTATCTTTTGATAGTACTTCCATGATTAGGGTTATAAGTTTTCGCTGGCACAATATTATCAATTGATAAATGTATTGACGAATGTATTAGGCGAACAGATCATGTTTTTCGATAAGAGCTAGTCCTGAAGCGCCAGTCGCTCCATCTCGTCTTCGATATTCACGTAGTTAATCTTCTCCATCTGATCAACTTCCACTGAATAGAAGTCAAACTCCTCTGTTACTTTTCCAAAGAGCTTGTAGATACCTCTGCCACGAAACGGGTATTTCGCCGCTGAAGGCGGAAAGTGAACGGTATCAATGAACTGCCCTTCCCGATCAATAAACGTCCCAAAATTCATCTTTTGCCCATTGGACGTTCCGGTGTTCTTGACGGTCACCATATAGCCAAACATTGTCACCTTCTGGTTTTTAAAATCTGCCAGCTGACGATTCAAAATACCTCCATATTCTTCCTGCACCAGATCAAACGGATTACAGAGCGGGAATCCGAGTAAATCCATCTGATCAAAAGCATCCTCCCGCTGATCATGATGAAGCGAAGGCAATGTCCATTGCTTCATTGGTACTTCAAACAAACTATGCTTCTTTACCTGAGGCACTCCTGCTCCCATAATAAAATGAACCTGCCAGAGTAATTCCTTTTTGGATATTCCTACAAATCGAAGCGCACCTGTCCTGACCAGAATTTTTATCTGCTCCAAAGAAATTTTCACCCGGTTGATGAAGTCATCGAGATCTAAAAACTGACCGTTTTTCATACGTTCTGTCAGTATTTCTTCAACCGTCCGGCTGTCCAGATCTTTTACCATGCCAAACCCCAGGTAAATCGTCTTTCCAAAAATGACCGCCAGCACTTCACTGTTGTTTACACACGGAGCTTCGATTTCCGCTCCGTTCATTCGAGCCTCATGTACATACATTTCAGTCCGGTAAAAGCCTCCTCCGTTATTGATAACAGCGACCATGTATTCAAGGGGATAATATGTCTTTAGAAAGAGCGCCTGATAACTCTCCACTGCATAAGAAGCAGAATGTCCTTTGGCGAAAGCATACCCCGCAAAGCTCTCAATCTGCCGCCAGATATCAGCCGACAGTTCATCCGAATAGCCCTGATCTTTACAATTGGAAAAAAATTTTTCCTTTACTTTCATAAACTCATCCCTGGAGCGGTATTTACCCGACATTCCTCTTCGAAGAACATCTGCTTCACCCAGTGTCAGCTTCGCAAAATAGTGCGCCACTTTAATCACATCTTCCTGATACACCATTACTCCATAAGTATCCGGCATGATATCCAACAGCACCGGATGGGCATCTTTTTGTCGTTCGGGGTGTCGATCCCTCAGAATGTACTCGCGCATCATCCCTGATTTAGCTACTCCCGGGCGGATAATGGAGCTTGCTGCGACAAGTCCCAGGTATTCATCTACATGGAGTTTCTTCATGAGCATCCGCATCGCGGGTGATTCAATGTAAAAGCATCCAATAGCATCGGCATTACTCAGCTTTTCTGCCAGTTTAGGGTCTTCTTTGAATTGTTTGAAGTTGTGAATATCGACAGGAGGATCATCCGGACAATTCCCCGCTATGACTTCCAGTGAATCTTTAATTTTCCCCAATCCCCGCTGACTCAGAATATCAAACTTAAAAAGTCCCACATCCTCCGCCACGATCATGTCAAAGTGGGTGACGGGGTATCCCTTAGGCGGCAGTGAAGTAGCTGTGAAATAATGAATCGGGCGGTCAGAAATCAGAATACCTCCTGCATGGATACTCAGATGACTCGGAAAATCTCTGATGCGATCGCTGTATCTCAAAATCAATCTCCCGATGTGATCCAGTTGCTCAATGGGGGTCTGGTTTATTCGTTCAATTTCATGAGGTGGCAACCCAAAAACCTTCCCAAGTTCCCGAATGGTGGAACGATACTGAAACGTATTATAAGTAGCCAGCAACGCCACCTTAGTCCCCCCTTCAGATTGACCAAACCGCTCAAAGATGTACCGGGTAATGTCATCACGATCCTTCCATGAAAAGTCAATATCAAAGTCAGGCGGGTTCTGACGGAAAAGGTTGATGAACCGCTCAAAATAAAGATCCAGCTCGATGGGATCCACATCCGTAATGCGAAGCAGATAGGCAACCACACTATTTGCCCCGCTTCCTCTTCCCACATAATAATACCCTTTCTCCCGTGCATAATTGAGTATGTCCCAGTTGACCAGGAAATAGGAAATAAAACCTTTTGACCTGATCATTCCAAGTTCCTTTTCCAGTCTTTTTGTAATTTCCTCATCCGGCTTATCTCCGTATCGATAAGGCAACCCTTCATAGCAAAGACGTGTAATCAAGTGTTCATCTTCCTCAACAGAGCCGGAATACGTCTTAATGTTTTGATGCTCATCAAAATTCCCGAATTCAAAGTGAATTTCGCATGTTTCAAGAAGTTGCTTGGTGTTGACAATGATCTGTGGGAATTCTCTGTAAAACTGGAACAACTCTCCCAGGGAATACATCACATCAGAAGGTTTGCCTTCCTCTTCCTTCGATAGTTTACTCAACAATGTATTCTTATCAATTGCCCGCAACAGCCGATGCATGTTAAAATCGACTTTTGCTCTTTTGAAGGAAACTGTTTGCAGCATAACCAGCTTTTCCATTTTGCTTTTCCAACTGGTCAATGGAAGGCGGACAATATCTTCAGGTCGAATACCCAGAAATTCATTTTTCCTGAGCTCCAGATCAAAGGAGAAATGGAAAGGGTAAATCACAAAAGCGTTTTCAAACGCAGGAGCCTGATCCGGAAATTTCTTTCCATTATGCAGGTGATCTGATAAATATTCATTTAGCTCCTGGAATCCCTCATTATTTCGGGCAATCCCCACAAATTTCTGTATTGAACTGTTCCGAAAGTCAATACCCAAAACTGGTTTTATATCATATTTAGCTGCCAGACGGACAAAATTCAGACTTCCTGATGTAGAGTTGATGTCTGTTAGCGCCAATTCACTGACCCCATTTTGCTGAGCAAAACTCAGCAGTTCTTCAATGGCCAGTGTTCCGTATTTGAAGCTGTAGTAGGTGTGAGTGTTAATGTACATTGCGATTAATTCGATTTGATGATTGCCCCAATTATCAGGTTTGAGGGGGCTAATCGAAAAGATCTAAAATCTTTAAATCCCAAAATCCTTTTCATGCTACTTTCGAAACTCTCATATCTCCTTTGAATGGGTTGAATGTCCGCATGGCACTTACTCCCAGTGCTTTTGCCCGTACAATCATCCGGTCTCCATGCTTCTGTCGCATGGCATCCATCGCCTGATACAGATTAATGATCTCTCCCGTATCTTCAAAAAGATTGATTTGATAATTTCCGTGTACGATGCTGCTAAAGCGTACACCCACCAGCCTGACCAGCAATCGTTTATCAAAAAGCTTATCGAACAATTCAGCAATCTTCGGAATCAAAATATGATCAGCAGATGTGTAAGGAATCCTGATTTGCTGCGTATACGTGTTGAAATCAGAATACCTGATTTTAATGGCAACACAGGCAGTCAGTTTATTCTCTTCGCGTAGTTGAAAAGCCAGATGCTCCGTCATGGCCAGGATAATCTGCTTCAGCATGGTCACATCAGTTGTGTCTTTATCGAATGTTCGCTCGGTAGAAATAGATTTCCTGTCGGAATAAGGAACAACCGGAGAATGATCTATACCGTTTGCTTTTTCCCACATCGTCACGCCGTTTTTACCAAAAATTTGTCGGAGCATATCCTTCGGCATTTCCTGGAGTGTTTTGACTTTTCGGACTCCAAGTCCGGCCAGCGTCTGGTAGGTTTTATCACCAATCATGGGAATTTTTTTCACGGAAAGAGGAGCCAGAAAAGGACGCTCTTTTCCCATCTCAATCCATAATTTATTATTGGGCTTAGCCTCTCCTGTTGCCACCTTAGATACTGTTTTGTTTTTTGACAGCCCGAAGGATATGGGCAGCTTCGTTTCTTTTATGACTTTCTCCCGCAACTCAGTCGCCAGCTTAAAGCATCCAAAAAAACGATCCATTCCTGTGAGGTCCGCATAGAATTCATCAATAGACGTTTTTTCAAACACCGGCACTTCTTCTCTGATAATTTCACAAACCATATCTGAAAATTTGGAGTAATCTGCATGACTGCCTTTTATCTGGACAGCCTCAGGACATAATTGAAGTGCCAGCTTCATAGGCATAGCTGAATGAATTCCGAATTTTCTGGCTTCATAACTGCATGCAGCAACTACTCCCCGATCACTGGTCCCCCCAATCAGGATGGGTTTTTTCTCCAGTCGGCTGTCTCTCAGCCGTTCGACGGACACAAAAAAAGTGTCCAAATCCATGTGGACGATTGACGGTTCGTGCATAGAGTAAAAATAGACAATAAATTTAGTATTGCTAAAAATATTAGCATAAAATTTTAAAACTCAGCTACCTGTTTTTATTCGGACCAAAAAGCATTAAAATTGAATCAGATTTTGAACAACAATCAAGCATGAAGTCGATCAGCAAACTACTCACCATAACCTTAGTCACAGGCTTTCTCATTAGCTGCGGTGGCGGATCAGGTACAGAAAACGGACAATCTGCAGAAGAACTGGCAGAAGAAAAAACCATCCACGACATTGATCAGCTATTGGGTGACTTGCCTCCTCCTTCACTGGTTCCTTTCACACTCAAAAAAATCAATGCCGAGTTCAGCAGGGACCTGATCAACAGTGTTGAGAATATTGAGAAATACAAAGGCGACAATGATAAGATGTCGCTAAACATGGGCGTATTTGCTTCTGATATAAGCTACCTGGCAGCTTACGGCCATGAAGAAGATTGCATTGACTACCTGAAAGCATCCCATAAACTGGCAGAGAGCCTGGGAGATTCGGCCATCTACGATGATGCCCAACTGGCGCTATTCAGAGGACATATCAAAGAGGGGAACGAAAAGGAAATTTCAGATCTTCTGAGCAAGTTGTTTCTAAAAACCAGCGTCCAGATGGAAGAGGATCATCACCTGACAATGGCCGGACTGGCATTGACCGGCAGTTTTGTAGAGGGCCTCTATCAGGCGGTCATCACGATTGAAACCTTTCCCAATACTCCTGAAAATAAAAAATTACTTGAGCCGCTCGTGAAAATTGTAATGGGAGAAGAGCAGGCATTACTTGATATTATCGAAGTATTGGAAGACCTTCCTTTTGATGATACAATAGCTGACATGATTACAGAGCTATCTATCCTTGACAGGCTCTACAAAGGTGATTTACAGGAAATCAAAGAAAAAATGGCAGAAGATCCTGACTTTATTCTTACAAAAGATGTAATGAGAGATATTACTCTCGAAGTAAAAAGAATAAGAAAATCTATTGTGGAATAGGCTTTATTAACCTAACCTAATCCCGGAGCATTGGACTAGCGTTCAATGCTTTTTTTTGTAATTTTCAACACAGGATGACAGAAGAAAAAATTCGTGAGGTTTTCCCACAATTAAACCCAAAACTGATTTCTGAATTAGCGGCTGTTTCAAAAATTTCTGAATTAGAGGAGGGAACGGAAATTCTGAGAGAGGGCCAATATATAAAGGTGATTCCCATTGTTTTGAAGGGTTTGATAAAAGTATTTACCAGGCAGGAAGGAAAAGAATTGTTGCTATACTACATACGACCGAATGAAAGTTGTATCATGTCATTTTCTTCAGGAATCAATAATCGTCCAAGCAGGATTTATGCAGTTTCTGAGGAAAACACAACAGCACTTCTTATTCCTACAGACAAAGTCCCTGAACTCAGCAGGCAATTTCCTGATATTAACACCTTGTTTTTTAATCAGTATAATCTGCGCTACACAGAATTGCTTAACACCATTCAACATCTGCTATTTGACAGAATGGATAAACGACTGCATGATTACCTGTTGGAAAAAGCATCTCTTACGAATAAGAATCCCCTCAAAATATCCCACCGGGAAATTGCCAATGAGCTTGGTACCGCAAGAGAAGTAATTAGCAGAATAATGAAAAAACTGGAAGCCGAGGGAAAAGTAAGACAACACCCCGGCACCATAGAAATAATTTGAACCGGTGACCTTAGTCACTGTTTAGCCAGAATTACTCCTGCAACTTTGCTTTAATGAAGAGCAACGTGCTAAAATTGATATGGGTCTGCCTGACATGTATTGCAATTGTCACCACAAGTGTTCTTCTGATTAAGTATTTGTCAAACTAAACAGTTATCAAAAATGAAAAAGAATATGGGAACAGCAGATCAAATCATTCGATTAGTCGTCGCATTAGTGGTTTTAGTGCTTTACTTTACCAGCGTCATATCAGGCTTAGTAGCAACGGTCCTTCTTGTTATCTCAGGAATCTTCATTGCTACAAGTATTTTTGGTTTTTGCCCTTTATACGCGATTTTCGGATTAAAAACATGCCCGGCTGATAAAGCCTGACAAAAAACATCTGGAAAGTAAAAAGCCTCTCAAAATTGAAAGGCTTTTTGCAATGTTTTAGACAATTACTACTTGTCTTCTTTTTTAGCTTTTGGTGCAGTCTTTTTCTTAGGAGCCTCCTTTGTGTCTTTTTTCTCAGCTTTGGGTGCTGCTGCTTTTTTTGCAGCCGGTTTTTTTGGTGCTGCTTCCTTTTTCTCTGTTTTGGGAGCCGTCTCTTTCTTCTCAGCTTTGGGTGCTGCGGCTTTCTCTTCTGCCTTTGGTGCTGCTGTTTTAGTCTCAGCTTTTGGAGATTCTTCCTTCTGAGCTTTTTCTGCCTTGGCAGGCTTAGCCTTCGCTCTTTCAGCAAGATCCGCCTTCATTGCTTCAATATCTACATTCTTTATCGTTGGAGTAGCGCTTAATCGTTTGATTGTAGTCACCCTGTTTTTCGCAACGTTTTTATTTTTTCTGCCTTTACGCTCTAATCTTGTAACAGCCATTTTAGTCTATGATTTTAAAATCGAGGTGCAAAATTAGGGGATTAAGTAGTTTTGTCCAAAACCAATTCTAAATGTCTAAAAACAGACCATCACTTCCTAAAGGCACCCGTGATTTTGGGCCTGAAATTTCTGCCAGACGAAACTATATTATTGATCGTATCAGACACAATTTCAGGAAGTACGGATTCAGTCAGTTGGAGACACCATCCATGGAGAACCTCTCGACTCTGACAGGAAAATATGGAGACGAGGGTGATCAATTAATTTTTAAGATTCTGAACTCTGGAGATTTTTTGAGTAAGACCACAGAGGAGGATTATAAAAAGGGAAGCAGGCATATTGCCTCCAAAATTTCTGAGAAGGGATTGAGATACGACCTTACCGTTCCGTTTGCCAGATATGTCGTGATGAATCAGAATGACATCACGTTCCCTTTTAAGAGATTCCAAATTCAGCCTGTCTGGCGTGCAGACCGCCCGCAAAAAGGAAGATATCGTGAATTCTATCAATGTGATGCAGATATCATCGGAAGTAATACTGCCTGGAATGAAGCTGAATTAACATTGATGATTGGAGAGGTCTTTTCGGATTTGATGCTTGATGATTATGTAATCAAAATCAATCATCGGGAAATTCTCTTTCAGCTTGCTAAATATGTTGGTCTGGAAGGAAAGGAAATTCCTTTTTGCGCCGAAATTGATAAGCTGGATAAAATTGGAGTGGACAAGGTGATGGAGAATGTAATTGAAATTGGAGCTGATAACGAAAGGTTAAAAGAGCTCACAGAGCTTTTCAACGAAACCAATAGTGAAGAAGCCCTTTCTAAGGCAAGAACCTTAATTGGTCAAAACAAAGGAATTGATGATGTGTCAGAATTCTTTGAAATTCTGGGTCAGTTTGAAAAAAGAAACGTAAAAGTAGAACTTGATCTTAGTCTGGCCAGAGGCCTCTCTTATTATACAGGAATCATTTTTGAAGTTAAACCAACCTCCGTTGAAATGGGGAGTATCTGTGGTGGTGGTCGTTACGATGATCTGACCGGAATATTTGGATTAGGTGATCTGTCAGGAGTTGGAATTTCCTTTGGGCTTGACAGAATCTATGATGTTATAAGCGAATTAAATCTCTTTCCCGAAGAGGTGACACAAACTGTAGATGTGCTCATCCTTCATTTCAATAAAGAAAATCAGAAACACGGCCAGAAACTGGTAATGGAATTAAGGGAAAATGGAATAAAAGCTGAGCTTTATCCAGACCAGGTGAACATAAAAAAGCAGTTCAATTATGCCGACAAGGTAAAAGTACCAACTGTGGTGATCATCGGTGATGATGAAATGTCAACAGGAAATTATTCTGTAAAGAACATGGTGAGCGGAGACCAGGAGAAGCACAAAATCAATGAGCTCATTCAACTTCTAAAAGGAGTTAATAATTGAGCATCAACTATTCGGGTTAATTTTATGTCAATTGTTGCGTTAATACCCTGATGCCTCATAGGATCTATATTCTTTCATTGCTGTTCTCGCCTTTTTTGCTTGCTGCTCAGATTGTAAGTAATAATGGCCGATTTGCTGTGGATTTTGATCGGGGATGTGTCCCGTTTGAGATCAACGTCACAGAGCTGGACGCGTTCGGCAACATTACCCGACAATATTTCTATGAGGATGGTGCTACCGAGACCACTTCCACCACTTATACCTACAATGTGGCAGATACTTTTCGGATCGTCCAGGTGGTAGGAATTGATGTGACTCCCAAAACAGATACACTTTTCGTCATTGCAGTCGATCCAACAGAGACCAATTTCTCAGTTGAAAAGTGTAACCTGAATGGTGTTTCCATTACATCCGAGGAGCAAATCTATGACTTCATTCGTGTGTATTTCACGCCTGCTGATTCCGTTTCACTCCTTTCAGGAGAAAGCGCCTCATATAATTACCCGGCAAATACTACTCAGTCTTTCCAGACCAAAGGGTTTTATACCAATGCGAAAGAAAATTGCACCACTTTCGACCACACAGTTAATCCCCTGCCCTCTCTCACGACTCCTGATATCCTTTCAGCATCAGTCAGTGAAACCTGCCTCAATCACTTTGTATTGGTTGCAGAAATCCAAAACTATGACTCACTGGTAAATTATCAGGTAGTATTCGAACAGAGCAACAGTGTCGTCATTTACGAAGGGAAACTGGATTCAACTATTTTGGTGTTCTCCGGGATCAGTTACGAAAAAACTGAAAGCCAGTATTGTGTGAAAATAAATGCAGTCGATATCTGCACTGCTGACATCATGGAGGGCGCGCAGTTTTGTCAGGACATAACCGAATTTTCATCTACGCCATTCGAAAACCTTCACTCCGGCTATACAGAAAGTGGAATATTTATCAATGTAGATTCAGTGCTTTCCGGTGAATTACTTGCTTACAGAAAGTTTGGAGCAGATGGAGATTTCGAACTTCGACAAACAGCCCAAAACGCTTTTACAGATCCGGCAGGTTCTTTGTCCAGAGAATACTTTTACAGGATTGACTACCTGGATACATGTGGACAGGTTCTGTTTTCAGCAGAAACTAATCCCCCCCTGTTAAATTCCTCCAGACAAGAAGAAAACACCTATCAAATATCGTTCACCAGTCCGGTTAATTTTCTATCCGGACTTTCCTCTATCAGCTATGAATTGGGCAATGAGACAACCACCTCAGAATCCATTCCTGATGAACAATTCGAAATAAGCCTTAATCCTGAGAATGGAACCAGACAATTTTTACAGGCAAGGGCTGAGTATAATGACGGGACGGTGCTCCTGTCCAACCAAATTACCTACAAATACAAACCGATTATTTATGTTCCAACCGCCTTCACTCCTAATGGTGACGGGTTAAATGACACACTGGAATTGTTTGGACTTCCTACTGAGAGCGCAACTATAAGCATCTATACCCGATGGGGGCAACTGATTTTTACTTCGAATGAACCTTCACCCGGATGGGACGGATTTATTGCAGGGGATCCTGCTCCTGAAGGTGTCTATCTGTATGAAGTAATTTTCGATGATTCTGATGGGGTAAAGGTGACTCAAAAAGGTACTTTTGCATTAATTAAAAAATAGAAGGACATGTTTGATATGATGAAAATGATGGGCAAGATGAAGGAAGTCCAGCAAAAGATGAAGGAAGCTCAGGATCAACTCAAAGACATAACCACATCCGGGGAATCAGGAGGAGGAATGGTGAAAGCCACCGCGAACGGACAAAAAGAACTCATCGGGCTTGAAATTGATGAATCACTTATCAATCTTTCAGATAAAGACATGATGCGAGATTTGATCATTGCTGCCTCCAATAAAGCATTAAAAGAGGCTGATGAAAAATCGAAGGAACATATCAAAAAATCAACTGAAGGTTTGATCCCAAATATTCCTGGGCTGGATCTTTCAGGAATGGGATAAATGACGAAAGTTGCAGTCGTAATACTCAACTACAATGGCAGGTCGTACCTGGAAAGATTCCTGCCTCACCTTATTGAGCACACCCCTGATGCTGATATCATTGTTGCAGATAATGCCTCGACGGATGATTCCGTCAAACTTCTGAAAGACCAATTCCCTTCTATTCGTTTAATTCAACTGGAAAAAAATCATGGTTACGCCGGAGGGTATAATCACGCATTGACTGAAGTTAAGGCTGAGTATTATGTCCTCCTCAATTCAGATATAGAAGTATCTGACCGCTGGCTTGCTCCGTTGATTTATTTTTTAGATTCAAATGAAAACTACGCGGGATGCCAGCCAAAAATTCTTGATTTCAACAAAAGAGACTATTTTGAATATGCAGGTGCTGCAGGTGGATACGTTGATCGTTTTGGCTATCCGTTTTGCAGAGGCAGAATTTTCGATCACATTGAAAAGGATCATGGACAATACGATGATGAGACGGATGTAACCTGGGCTTCAGGTGCCTGCCTGGTTATGCGATCCAAAATTTATCATGAGCTTGGAGGTCTGGATCAGGATTTCTTTGCACACATGGAAGAGATAGATCTCTGCTGGCGGGTATTGAACAAAGGATATCTTTTCAGATTTATTCCTTCATCTGTGGTTTATCATGTTGGAGGAGGAACACTTACTAAGGCAAGTGCATTTAAAACCTTTCTTAATTTCAGAAACGGCCTGTTCCTTCTTATAAAAAATATGCCGCTTCGGTCACTCCTGTGGAAATTTCCCATCAGATTGAAAATGGACTGGATCGCTTTTTTGAGATTTATATTAATGGGAGAGTTCAGTCATGCCATCGCAATACCAAAGGCACATATTTATGTAATCCGGTATTTTGGTAAAATGGTTAGAAAAAGAACAAAGCCGTTCAATGCCTCTCATAAACACTATTCAATAGTGTACAGATACTTCATCAGGAAAAAGAAAGTGTATTCGGATTATTAATAATACCAGAGTGTATTATTCCTTCTTCTAAGTGCTTTTCTAAATTTCATCACAAAAGCAAGTCCAAGGTAGATGATAACCGGAGATCCGAAAGTCAGGAAAGAACTATAGATGAAAAACAATCGAATATCCGAAGTAGGCAACCTCAACTTCTCGCCAAGTCGGGTACACACACCAAAAGCATATTTTTCAAAAAACTCCTGCATAATTGAAATAGTAACGCAAAGATAGTTAAAAACGATATAGAATATGTACCTGAATATTAGTGCCAGTAGGTATTTTTTCCTTTAATTTGCACACTAAACTTAGATTTAAACCATTTATTGTTAGTACAAACTAAAAAAATGAATCAGATGAGAAAATTAAACCTAGCCTTAGCGATAGCCGCAGGTGCTGTCCTGCTTTCTGGCTGCAAGCTGGATAAGATGATAAAGCTGGCTCAGGAAAATGACCTTCAGGTAAATCCTAATCCGCTTGAAGTTCACGGTGGGAATGTGCCTTTTGACATGTCAGCGGTACTGCCTCCAAAAATGCTCCCAGCCAGCACAAGCTTCACACTAAATACAATCTATCAATACGGAGATCAGGAAGTAAACGTAGGTTCGGTTGAATTTACTGCTGCCGATTTTCCAAGTAGTGCAACCACTACATCAAGAAAAAGTGAAAACTTCTCTTTCCCATATGTTGAAGGTATGAATCCAGGAACGCTTTATGTTCAGGGAGTTGCTACTGACACAAGAAGTGGAAAATCTAAATCTACTGATCGACTTGCAGTTGCTCAGGGATTGGTTATGACTTCAGGATGGGTTCAGAATGTTGCTTTTGCATCTTTTGCAGAGCACGGATATAATGACAGAGAAGAACTAATTCCAACCAATGTAGATTTCTACTTTGATCAGGGAAGATCTAATCTGAGAACTTCATTAAGTTATGATGGTACTTCTAACAGAACCAAGTCAGATGAACTTAGTGCATTTATTGCAGAGAAGAACGTTACCAGAACTGTGACTATTACAGGTACTCACTCTCCTGAAGGTACAGAGACCATTAACACTGACCTTTCAGAAGACAGAGCTAAGACAATCGAAGCTTATTACAGAGCAAGAATGGACAGATATGATTATGCAGGAGCTGCAGATGATATCGAATTTATCCTCAAGCCGGTTGTACAAAACTGGAATGCTTTCAAAGCAGCTCTGGGAATGTATGATGGAATTGATGCTTCAGAGAAAGCTCAGTACAATAACATTATCAACGGATCAGGATCATTCGAAGAAAAAGAGAAGGAGATGCAAAAACTTTCTTCTTACAAAAAAGTATTCAACGATATCTATCCTGGTTTAAGATCTGCTAAAACTGAAGTACTTACTGTTAAACCAAAGAAAACAAATGCTGAAATTGCAGTATTAGCAAAAGCCATTACTGCCGGCGAAGTAAGTGTTGATACACTATCCAATGAAGAGTTGATGTTCAGTGCTACGCTTACTCCTTCTTTGGAAGAAAAAGCTGCGATTTACAAGGCTGCTGCTGATAAGACCGGAGCATGGCAGGCACATAACAACCTTGGCGCAACTTATATCCAAATGAATAATCTTGATGATGCTGCAACTCAACTTGAAATTGCTGCAAACAAGAACTCCTCTTCTGCTATTGTTCAGGCGAATCTTGGAGCGGTTCAGGCCCTTCAAATGGATTATGACAAAGCATATGCCACATTGAATGGTGTAGGTGGTGCCGGCAATGATGTTGCTGCAAGAGTTAGCGCTATGAAAGGTGCAATCGAAGTAAGAATGGCAGAGTATGACAAAGCAAAAGCTTCTTTTGCTTCCGCTCAACTTGATGATGCCGCTAACATCGATAAAGGTCTTGCTCACCTGTTAAGTGGTGGCAATACTCAGGCGAAAGCTGCTTTCGGTCAGGTTTCTTCTGATAACGGACTAGATGGTGTTGCAGCTTACCTTACTGCTGTCGCTGCAGCCAGAGACAATGATGCAGCCGGAGTAGGAACAAATCTTAAGAAAGCTGTAGATGCTGATCCTTCTCTGAAGGATAAAGCACTCAACGACCTTGAGTTCTCAAAATTTGCGAACGCAGTGAACGAAGCTGTTAAGTAAAAAGAGCGATCAAAATATTAAAGTCCCGTCAGTATTGACGGGACTTTTTTTATTTCCATTACCCAACTAATTTAGCAACCCAATTAAAAGAGACCAACCCCATGAGAGAAATCCAGTTTAGAGAAGCACTAGGTGAAGCAATGAGTGAAGAAATGAGAAGAGACAAGGATGTCTTTCTTATGGGTGAAGAAGTAGCAGAATACAACGGTGCTTACAAGGTGAGTCAGGGGATGCTTGATGAATTTGGACCAAAAAGAGTCATTGACACCCCAATTACCGAACTGGGATTTGCAGGTGTTGGAGTTGGCGCTGCTGCTAATGGGTTACGGCCCATTATTGAATTCATGACCTTCAACTTTTCCCTTGTTGCGATTGATCAGGTTATCAACAGTGCCGCAAAGATGCTCTCTATGTCCGGCGGGCAATACAATGTTCCTATTGTTTTCAGAGGCCCAACCGGAAATGCAGGCCAATTGAGTCAGCAGCACTCACAAAATTTCGAAAACTGGTATGCAAATACTCCCGGACTTAAAGTAGTCGTTCCTTCAAACCCATATGATGCAAAAGGGCTTTTGAAGACATCCATCAGAGACGATAACCCTGTTATTTTCATGGAGTCTGAATTGATGTATGCAGATAAAGGAGAAGTGCCGGAAGAAGAATACCTGCTGGAAATTGGAAAAGCTAACCTGGTTAGAGAAGGGTCAGATGTGACCATTATTTCCTTTGGGAAAATGATGAAAATAGCCAACGAAGCAGCCGATGAATTGGCCAAAGAAGGTACTCAGGCAGAAGTGATCGACCTGAGATCTGTAAGACCCATCGATTATGAAGCCATCATCGAATCTGTTAAAAAGACCAACCGACTCGTCATTGTTGAAGAAGCATGGCCTCTGGCCTCCATTTCATCTGAGATCAGTCATCATGTTCAGCGAAATGCTTTTGATTACCTGGACGCTCCAATACACAGAATCACTAACAAAGATGTTTCATTGCCCTATGCACCCACTCTGATTGAGGAAGTTTTGCCTAATGTGAGTCGAACAATTGAGGCAGTGAAGGCAGTGACTTATCAGAGTTAGAATAAAATTTAGCAAATGAAAAAAGGCTGTATCAAAAGCCGTCAATTTCGACCATTCGGGAGAAATCCCGAAACTATGAACAACTTAACTGTCAATTTAGAAGATTTCTTAGTACCTCGAATGACGTTGGTGTTCGCCTTTTGAGACACCATTTTATCAATCAGTTTCTATTTCATTCCGCCCAGCATACTGGCCAAAGCTCTCTTCCCTCCTGACTTATTCATCATCTTCATCATTTTTCGCATCTGGTCAAATTGCTTGATCAGTTGGTTGACCTCCTGAATAGAAGTCCCACTGCCTTTGGCAATTCGTTGCTTTCGGGTCCCATTGAGCAGCTCCGGAGTAGATCGTTCTTTTGGCGTCATTGATTTTATAATTGCTTCAATAGGTTTCAATGAATCATCGTCGATATCAATATCTTTTACTGCCTTACCCACACCTGGAATCATACCTATCAAATCTTTCATGCTGCCCATCTTTTTCATCTGCTCCATCTGTGAAAGGAAATCATCAAAACCAAACTGGTTCTTACGGATTTTCTTGTTGATTTTACGTGCCTCTTCCTCATCATAGGCCTGCTGTGCACGTTCAACCAAACTCACAACATCACCCATGCCAAGAATTCTGTTGGCCATCCTGTCAGGATGGAACAGATCAATGGCATCCATTTTCTCTCCTGTACTAATGAACTTGATTGGTTTTGTAACCTCTTTTCGAATGGATAAAGCTGCACCGCCTCGTGTATCGCCATCCAGCTTGGTCAGGACTACTCCGTCAAAATTCAATCGCTCATTAAAGGTGGCTGCAGTGTTCACCGCATCCTGCCCCGTCATAGCGTCAACAACAAAAAGTGTTTCCGCAGGGTTGACTGCCTTCTTTAGCGACTCAATCTCGTTCATCATCTCCTCATCAATTGCAAGACGACCTGCTGTATCTATAATGAGTGTCTTTTTGCCATTATCTTTTGCGTGTTTGATTGCATTTTTTGCAATCTGAACGGCATCTTTATTCTCCGGCTCAGCATATACCTCTACCCCAACCTGCTCTCCAAGCACTTTCAACTGATCAATCGCCGCTGGTCTGTATATATCACAGGCAGCCAGCAAAACTGTTCTCCCCTGCTTCTTGAGAAGGTTGGCAAGCTTACCCGTGAAGGTTGTCTTACCCGAACCCTGTAAGCCTGAAATCAAAATAATATTGGGAGTGCCTTCGAGACTGATGGGTACGTTGTGCTCTCCCATCAGCTGAGTCAGCTCCTCTGCAACAATTTTCGTAAGAAGCTGACCCGGTGACACGGAAATCAATACATCCTGTCCCAGTGCTTCTTCTTTGATCTTATCTGTGACTTCTTTAGCTACTTTGTAATTGACATCCGCATCAATCAGCGCCCTTCTAATTTCTTTGACTGTGGCAGCAACATTGATCTCGGTGATTTGTCCCTGCCCTTTTAGCGTTTTGAATGCCCGTTCGAGCTTTACACTTAAATTATCAAACATATTTTCCTTTCAAGTAAGCTGCAAATTTACGAAGTAGAGCTTTAGTTAAATAGTGATTGGAAGAATAGTTAAACTGGTGAAACATGTACTTTTTAATTATCTGCTCTCTCTTCTTTGTAACCTTTAAAAATTAAATGAGTATAACTAGTACCTTGCATTACATAATAACAGAGACATGAAAGCAAAAGCACTAACCTTATTCAGCCTTATCCTCTTGATAAGTTTTGGAACTCAGGCACAAAAAGTACAGGAAAAAGATATTCTTGGCACATGGAAGCTTGTCATTGAAGTTGAAGATGAGCTTGATGAAGAAGCGGAAGAGGCGGAAACGCTACTCGAAGAAATAATCATTAAATCTGTCTCCGGACTGGTTTCGGGAGTACTTGACAACATTGACATCTACTTTGAATTCAAAAAGAATAATGATGTATACATTACTGTAAAGGCCTATGGAGAAGTAGAAGAAGAAAAAGGCAAGTGGTACATCAACCGGAAGGGATACCTGGTAATCGAAGATATTGACGAAGATGATGACAATGACTTCCATATTGATTCCGATGATGAATGGAAGCTAATCGACGGATTGCTGGTCAGTGAAGAACATGAAGACGACATGAATGTCTATATGACACGTGTCGATGACTAAGACCACAACTACATGAAAAGAGAAGGGATTGATCGTATTGGTTACTCCCTTTTTTATTTGCTCCATCAGCTAAATACAAACGACATTTTTTAAAGATTGGCTGGTAGTTGGCTTTTTTTGCCAGGTCAATTAGATTAGGTCGATCTTTAGAGTCAATTATGTCAACAGCAGGAGTAGAATACATTGAAGGTGCGGTATACCTTGTGGCAATCCAGCTACTGATTATTGCACTTTTGAATCTTTTTGCCGGTAAAAAACAGAATCTTATTCTTGGATTTTTTCTTTTAGTGTTTGTCGATACTGCAAGGAGTTCATTTGTCTACTATCACCTCGACAATCAGGTGATTCAAATACTGGCAGGTAATTTTCATCCTAATTTTTTCTTTGGACCTTTTCTATATCTCTATCTGAGAGCGATCGTAACACCTGATTTAAGTCGTAAAACTATTTTCAGTCATCTGATACTGCCATTTTTAATAATCATTGCTGTACCCGCATATGTCTTTTCCTTTCAACATGAGTTTGATCATTCATACCGAAATATCTTTCTGTATGAGACAAGGTTTATGATAACAACTACCTATTACGTTCTTGGATTGAGACTTATCTACATGGAACACGCATGGAAAAATGTTAAGCAGGAACGAAGGTATCGTTCCTTTTTCCTCATAGTAGCATCCTATCTGCTCATCGGTGGTCTCCTTGCCCTTCTTAATAAATACCTTCAGTTCATGGAATCCGCGGGGGCCTTCTATGTGGATGCCATCATTTATCTGGGTATGTTCATTTACCTTGTTTACTATGGAATTACTGAATTAAACTGGATGAAGAATCTTTTTGTGAAATCTAAGCCACTCATCCCCTCTTTAACTGCACAGGAAATGTATGGTGATCTGCCAGCACGGTTTAACAGAATCTTCACGGAAGAAAAAATACATTCAAACCCAAAATTAAATATGGAGATGCTCGCAGATGAACTTCAGACGAATACATCCGTTATACGTGATTATCTGACAGTCAAATTGAAAACTTCCTTTTATTCGTTTATCAATGAAAAGCGTGTGGAAGAGTTCAAGAAGAACTTATTCAACAAACAATACGAACATCTTGATCTGACAGGAATAGCGTATGCATCAGGGTTCAGTTCTAAAGCTACCTTCAACAGAGCATTCAAAAGAATTGAAGGAATTACACCCAGAGAATTCAGGGAAAAAACACTTAATGGGCAATAGATTCGGTCCTATTTATCAAGTATGCTTTTCAGATCTGCCGGGGAATAATTTACAGACTTTAACGTCTTCTTGTCACCCTTCCTGTATACCAGGTATTTACCGTCCTGTTCAACATAATATGCATCAGTACCTTTCTGATCATGATAGTACCGAACTGTTTCAAGGGCCTCGCCCTCCGAAGAGCAGGCCTTGCTCATGTTGGATCGCTGTACCTCGTCAAAGAGTTCCTTAAACTTGCTTCCAAGTCCAAATTCAAGAATAGCGCCTGAAAGAACGTATTGTATGTCACAAAGTGCATCTGCAATTTCAACGATATCCTCTTCGTCAATTGCGTCCTCCAGCTCCTTCAATTCTTCCGCTATGAGAGAAACTCTCAGTTTACACCGTTCCTCCGATGGAATGTCCGGTGTATCTAAAATGGGGTGTCTAAAGGTCTTATGAAAATCAGCTACCTGATTAAGCGGGTCAATTTTTTCCATGTGTCAGGTTGGTTTTTTTGGTTCAAAAATATGAGAATTTCTTATTATTTGCGATGACTATTGCTCTCTCTCCTTCCTGATTGCTTTCATCAGAAAATAGCCGAATCCTCCAACAATGATTGTCAGAATTATAGCCATGCTAATTATGGTTGATACTGTCATTTTCTTACAAATTTTTTGTACATATAGCTATTCAGAAGAATACCGAGGACAATCAAAATTCCCCATTGTGTGATAATGGATGCATTACTATAAACATCAATAAAGTTCCAGTTTCCATTCTCATCAAACCATGGATTTGAGCTATAGCCCTGAGACATCCACCAGTATATCAGGAAGACTGCCAGTCCAATATTTCCAAATATTGCAATTCTGAAATATCGGGAAGATACTTGCATATCAGATCCCAGATCAATGTACTTCTCTTTAAAAGAACTTGGATTATTCATGGCAACAGCAATCAGAATAAAGAAGCCGCTAAGAATCAGCCCAATTCCCCAAACCCAGTCCTGATTACTAAAAAAGTCCAATGACCAGGCGGAAGGGAACCCGAACGCAATGAAACAAATGATAACAATGACCAGTGTCGGTTTTTTTGGAATATTCAGGTCTGAAACATTTTTAAGGAATAACTCAATCATTGGAAGTAAAGAGCTGAATGCTGCCACAAAAAGTGCCAGGAAGAAGACCATTGATAGTATGGCGCCTCCGGGGACATTCGCGAAAAGCATTGGAATGATGGTAAATGTTAGTGCCTGATTACCCGACTGCAAAAATGAAATGGCATCAGCATCTGAGGCCGATAAGGCGAAAACTGCAGGCAAAATGGCCATCCCTGAGAGCAGGGACGCTGTATTGTTACCAAACGCTCCAATAAATGTATTTAGGGTAACATCTTCATTGTCTCTGGAAAATGCTGAGATGGTCATCATTAAACCCCAACCTGCCCCTGTTGACCAGGCTGACTGAGAAAGGGCTTCAATCCATATGGTCGGATTTGAAAAATGATCCGTATTAACAGCGAACATGTACTCCAGCCCTCTGACCCCTCCTTCCATATTAAGTGATACAAACACAATAATTACAAGCAAAACGAACAAGCTCGGAATAAGCAACTTGTTTGCTTTCTCCAGCCCGTTCTTAATCCCGCGGATTAGAATGAAAGCCCCAAGAAATATTACCAGAATATATACGATAACGGTAGTCCAGTCACCATTGGAAATCCCTATCCAAAATTCATTGAGGTATTCAGGATTTGCATGTAGTTTATCTGTGAGTGATGTCGATGAAAAAATGTTATTGGCTGAAAAAGTCAAATACCTGAATGCCCAGGCTGTAACAATCGAGTAGTAAAACGCTATTCCCAAAGTACACATCGTGATGAAGAATCCCATCCATGTGAATTTTTTTCCTGCAAACTGAGCAAAGGAGCCAATTACGCCACTCTTATATTTTTTTCCTATTGCAAACTCAGAAAGCAACAAAGGAATAGACCAGATGAAAAGGAAAAGAATCCATAGAAGAATAAATGATCCGCCGTATTGACCGGCCAGCCGGGGGAACCTCCAAAGATTTCCGGCCCCAATAGCCATACCAAGTGCAGCCAGGATGATTCCCCACCTGTTACTAAACTGTTCCTTACTCATTAGTGATGATTAGCATTTTGCGAATTCACCAAATATATGGAAAGTTCAGATGCCCGCTTACTCGTCTTTCAAAGTTCTTGCAGGATTTATAAGGGCGGTAGAAATCGTTCGATGGCTGACTGTTAAAATTGCAACTAAAAGTGTTGCCAGAAACGCCAGTCCGAAGAATCCAAAGCCTATGTCTATTCGGAACGTATAGTTGCTCAGCCATTGATCAAGAATTAAATATGCCAGAGGGGCAGCCACTGCAAAAGCAATCCCAACCAATATCAATATTTCTATCGTAAACTTCCTGATAATTGCAAACACAGTTGCTCCAAGTACTTTTCTGATTCCAACTTCTTTTGTTCGATTTGCCGCAATAAAAGAGATCAGTCCGTATAAACCAAGGCATCCGATCAGGATAGAAACAATCGTAAATGTATTCATCAAAGAGGCCACATTTTGCTCCTGCTCATAATTGGCTGCAAGCTCCTCGTCAAAGAATTGCCAGTCAACTACATACTCGGGGTATACCATTTCCCATGTTTTCTCAAAATGGGAGATGGAAGATTTCACATTTACGTTGTTTGCAGTTTTGAATGCAATTTCATAAAAAACCTGAGGCTCATACATTAGAAACACATAACCCAGGTCTTCACTCAAATCACGAGAATGGAAATCATTCATCACACCAATCACTTTCTTATCTCCGTTCCATCCACTGCTAAATACTTCACCTACGGCTCCTTCATAATTTTCTCCAAAGCCCATCAAATGAGCTGTGCGCTCATTAATAATGACATACCCATTGCTGTCATTTTTATGAAAGTTTCTCCCGGCCAGCAATTCCAGTCCATAAACATCCATGTATCGTTCGTCTGCACATTTAAAGCTTGCACTATAATCCTCTGATGATTCCAGCGGGGCATAATTGAAATTGGAATGTGAATTGGAATTACCTGTAGGCGAACTAAGTGCAAAGGTCACATCCACAATAGAGGGATCAGAAAGCAGTTCCTGTTTAAATCGTTCAGTCTTGTTTACATCTCTTTCCGGCAGGTAAGTTTTCACGATGGCTTCCTTATCAAACCCAAGATCTTTGCTTGTGAAATATTCCATTTGGGCTGAAATAATTACCGTGCCTATAATCAGAAATTGAGAAATCGTAAACTGCGTCACAACAAGCGCTTTTCTCAGGTTCAATCCTCCAGAGTGACTCTTTGCCGTGATTTTATTTTTTAGAGCCAACACCGTGTTCATTCTCGATAGTAGAATGGATGGATAAAATCCCGATAGAAAGCTTACCACAATAAAGAGACCGAACAGAAACCCGACGGTCCTCAAGTCAGTCAGGATATCGAGTTGTAATCTTGTTCCTATGATCTCCTCCAACTGGACAAACATAAATTCAGCCACAGCCAGTGACATAATGATAGCAAGGAATGAAATGACAGTTATTTCGGAGAAAAACTGGATAACCAGCTGGCGTGTGTAACCTCCAATGGCTTTTCTTATCCCAATTTCTTTTGAGCGGTTAGCGGCCTGAGCTGTTGCAAGATTGATGAAATTGATGCAGGCAGTTAATACAAGAAAAATCGCAATAAATGTAAGCGCAAGAATTAATTCTTTGGATGTGGAGTATGTATAGCTTCCATATTCGTCATCAAAATGAATTGCAGCCATTGGCTGAGAGAGAAACTTACGCCGTTTCGACTCTCCTTCTTCGTAATATTTGTCAACAAATCCGATCATCTTCTCGTCAAAGTCTGCCTGATCGAATCCCTCGTTGGCTAAGAAATACGTATTCGTATTCGAACTGGTAGATCCCCACCTTTTACCTTCACCAAAATAGGGATTGATTTCGTCCTGTCCTGCGTACTCAAATAGTAATCGAAAGGGAAAATTGGTAGCTTCAGGAGGGTCCGCAATTACTCCGACAACTTTAAAATCTTTCTGGTTACCATAATTTATGGTCTTCCCCATTGCTTCCACTTCTGCTCCTTCACCAAATCCAAATAGTCTTCTTGCCTCGGACTCTGAGATAACACAGGTATTTGGTTCAGTTAATGCTGTTTCCTTATCTCCCGCTTTGAATTCGGAGTTGAATATTTTGAAAAAACTATTTTCTGTAAAAACCACTCCATCTTCCAGCAAAAACTTTTTGATGTTATCTCCTTCCTTCACATTCATCTGATCTCCATACGTATAATGTGTACGCACAACGGCTTCAATTTCCGGAAAGTCTTCAATAATGGAAGGTCCCACAGGATGAGGCGTTCCCATCCCTTTATCAACTCCGCCAGGATTGGTGCTTTCATTTACGACTCTGTAAATCCGCTCGTAGTTGTTTTGATGTTTGTCAAAACTTTGTTCAAAGACGATCACCTTGTAAATCACAAGGGAGCAACCGATCCCTAAGGCAAGACCAATAATATTAAGAAGGCTGTAGGCTTTTTTTCTGGAAAGATTGCGGATGGCAGTCTTAAAATAATTCTTGAGCATGGGATACTTTGGATTTGGTTACAAATCCTAAGGTCAAAACCATGCCAGTATTGATAAGTCGCTGGTTTATAAAAAGTTACACCCTGAGTCAATTATTGTATTGACGCAGGGTGTACACTTATTTCGTTCAGTATCGAACAGCTTCGCTACAGCTACTCCTCTTTGGATACTTTAATTACTACTCTATAGACAAATACAAGGATCAAAGAGAATATGATTAAACCGGGTAAGCTCGAAGCATCTTCAAATACTCGCCAGGAATTTGGATCGCCCCCCGATTTCATAACTGCCACAGTAACTACGGCAATTAAAATCCCCATCAATGCCTCTCCGGTAATTAATCCAGAGGCCAATAATAGCCCTGCATTGCCGGACCTTTCTTTATTAGCACTGCTCTTCGTTGATCTATCCAACATATAAGCAAGTACTCCGCCAACCATGATTGCAGAGTCCAATTCAAAAGGAAGATACAATCCTACAGCCACTGCCAGTACGGGCATCCTGAATTCAGAACCTTTCGCCTTCAGATACTGGTCAGCGATAATAAGAATAACTGCAATTGCTGCTCCAATATAAACAATGTTCCAAGGTAGATCTCCACCAAATATTCCCTGTGCCACACTCATCATAAGAGTTGCCTGTGGTGCCGCTAAAGCCTCAGGATGTTCGGCAGTTGGTGCTCCGATACCGTTTCCAATTAGTAATACATTTAGAACTAATGGAATAACCAAAGCTCCCGAAACAACTCCAACCATTTGCATGATTTGCTGTCGGTATGGAGTAGCTCCAAGAATATGTCCTGCCTTGAGATCCTGCATGTTATCACCGGCGATAGCTGCGGCACAGGCAACAACAGCTCCTATCAAAATAGCTCCCGCTGCGCCGCTCAACTCATTTCCGGTACCCAAAAGTGTCAGAAGCAAAATAGAGGCAAAAAGAATGGTTGCAATGGTTACACCTGAAATCGGGTTGTTTGAGCTCCCTACCAATCCTGCCATGTATCCAGCAACGGCTGAAAAAAGAAATCCCGCTACTATCATTATCAACGTCATTGTAATAGTGACAGTAACATCACTTATTGCTGATAGATAAATCATAAACATAGGTATCACCAAAACACCTATACCAACAATCACCCAAGACATTGGGGTATCCCTTTCTGTTCTTATTAGGTCCTTCATTGAACCACTTCCTTCCTTAAATGCTTTAATACCAGCCTGGAAAGCAGTTCCTAATGAACTAGCTAAGCTTATTAGAGCCCATAGCCCCCCTACAACCATCGCTCCAACTCCTAAAAATCTCAGTTTTGAACTCCAAAGAGCTCCTCCCAAGTTATCTGCATTAACTTCTGCAACACTCCCAAACTGCCCCAGTTCTACTAATTCATTTGCAACACTTTCAAAACCATTCATTCCAATGTAAGTTGGCATTACGACCCACCATGTAATTACACCTCCAAGAAATACTAAAATTGAAATATTTAATCCTACAATATATCCTACCGCTACAAGTGCGGGCGACATATTCAAACTAAAATATCCATAAAATCTATCCTGGATAAGTGTAGCCTTTTCAAATATTCCATGCCAAAGATTTAGTACAGAATCTCCTAGCTTGAATACTCCGCCTATCAATGAACCCCATACGAGGTATTTCACTGCCTTTCCTCCCTCTTCTCCGGTCTTCAAAACTTCTGCTGTCGCAACACCTTCAGGGAACTTCAATTTTTCTTTAACAATCAATGCGTTTCGCAGAGGAATGGTGAAAAGGACACCAAGGACGCCACCACACATGGCAATCGTCATTGTTTCAAAATAGTTGAATTCCTCCCAATACCCCATGATTACGAGTGCCGGTATAGTGAAAATCACTCCGGCCGCCAATGATTCTCCGGCTGAAGCGGCAGTCTGAACGAGGTTGTTCTCAAGAATATTTGAATTTTTAAAGACCTTTAGCAGTGCCATTGATATCACTGCAGCTGGTATTGAAGCTGAAACGGTGAGCCCTGCAAATAGTCCAAAATAAGCATTGGCAGCAGAAAGCACTATTGAAAGGACAGCTCCGAGAATAACCGCTTTGACAGTAATTTCTGGCAAACTGGTGTTCGAATCAATATAAGGTTTTTCCATTTTTAAATTTTTAGGTTTCGTTGGTTTAGGTCAGGCAAATCAATCAGGTTAGTAACAAAAATGTTCATTCGAACCCTAAAAACAAAAAAAGGGCAGCTAACGCTACCCTTTTACTTTTTTAGATTGGAATTTAATCGTATTCCTGATTACCACTGGAGGTCACTCCTGTAACTTTGTAACCACCACGATCAATGTATAATTTCTTTTCCCCTGATTTATTACCAACACTCAGATTACCAGATGTGGCAGTGAGATCAAAACTCATTTCACTGAGATCATTCAAAAAATCTATTTCGACATCTCCGGAGGAAGCTCTAAAATAAGCATCACCTTTCAAATCAATATCATCTCCTTCGATATTGCCTGAGGTGGTTTGTACATTCAATATTCCAATCCCGCCTCTGATATCAACATCTCCTGAAGTGGTTTCCATCTCCATCTTTCCATTAAAGTTCGAAATTGTAATATCCCCCGAACTGGCGCGGCTGTCAATGTCTCCATCTGTATTGTAGATTCTTTGATCTCCGCTGGTCGATTGTATTTCAAGTGCGCCTGTTAACTGATCAATCGAAATGTCGCCTGAAGAAGTTTCTACTTCAATATCTGCCTGAATTCTCTTTAATGTGATGTCTCCGCTGGTTGCTTCAATTTTGGAATCGTCAGTAGACAGGCCTGTTACGTAAATATCCCCGGAAGAATTATCAATATCCAGCTTAACACCATCTCTGATTGTTAACTCTATCTTAGACTCTGAAAGATTATAACCTTTCCATGATCTGCGGTCTTTACGAATCACTTTAACAACCAGGGTGGATCCTGTGATTTCGGTATCAAAAGTATAATCTCCCTTTTCTCCTTTTCCCTTAATCACACCCGTCACATAATTTCGGTCACCACGTTCAACATAAACATCACAAAATGAACCCTCAATTCTGACTTCATTCACATTCTGTGCTTCCAGCTCAGTTGAAGCTATCACATTCTGCGCTCTCGCCATACCTGCAATCGTGACGAAAGCGAGTAGTATAAGTACCTTTTTCATAAAATCTGCTTTATCTATAGGACAGGAGTTTTGCCAAAAGGTTGCTTATCCAATCTTTCTTTTGGCAATTTCAGCCAGCAGTCGAAGGCCTTCCTTGAGGTAAGGATCTTCTTTGAGTTTCTGTTGGATATCATCCTTTACCGTCACCTCATCTTCTTCAATATTTGCCGTTAATTCAGCATCTTCTTCCTCTTCAGGCTGCCTTCTTTCTTCAAAATTGAGTGACACGGTCGATTCATTTCTTCGCTTCTTTGCCTCCTCAATATCTCTGACCAGTTTCTTAAGGTCCGGATCGGTATTTAAATGACTTCTGTAAAGAGCATTGAGATTATCCAGTAATTCTTCATTTACTGTATTCATTGGCTCGAACCCTGCCATGGCAATTTCATCCCATGGAAGTGCACTTGGCCTGCTGGCTTCTCCATAGTCTTCGGCACTGTAAAGGGAAGGGAATTGTACGTCCGGAGCTATTCCTATTCGCTGATTGCTACTTCCGGTCACTCTGTAAAATTTCGCCAGAGTCATTTTCAATTGGCCAAGTCTGACATCCGGATTACGAATGTATTGATTAAGACCAATTACATTTTGGACTGTCCCTTTTCCAAACGTGTTTTCTCCAATAATTACTCCTCTCTTGTAATCTTGAATTGCGCCTGAGAAAATCTCAGAAGCAGAAGCGCTTCCCCGATTTACCATCACAGCCAGAGGGCCGTCATAGTATACTTCCCCGCCATCTTCATCATCCATTTTATCAACAGACTGGTCAGTATTCCTAACCTGTACTACCGGGCCATCCGGGATAAACAACCCGGTCATTTCTATGGCCTCCTGCAACGAGCCACCACCGTTAAATCTAAGGTCAATCATCAGTCCGTCCATCCCCTGTTCTTTAAGTTCGGAAATGAGCCTTTTTACATCCCGGGTAGAGCTGCGATAATCTTCAACTCCGGCATTCAGATCATCAAAGTCCAGATAGAAACTTGGAACTGTAATGACACCCAGTTTGTAGGTCGTATTTCCTTCTGTAATGGGAATAAGCTCGGATTGAGCTGCCTGGGACTCCAGTTTAATCTTGTCCCGAACCAGCCGCAGGGTATCTGGCAAAGCATTTTGACCATCACTTGCTTTCAGCAATTGCAATCGAACAACAGTTCCCTTCGGACCCTTGATTTTTTCAACCACATCATCGAGTCTCCATCCAATCACATCTAAAAACTCTCCATCATCACCCTGAGCTACGCCAATGATTCGATCATCCTTAAAAATACCTTTGCTTTTATAGGCAGGACCACCTGGAATGATGTCAGCCACCTGGGTGTAATCCAGATTTTGCATCAGTCTGGCACCTATACCTTCAAGAGATAAACTCATATCAATCTGAAACCTTGCCGCTTCCGGAGGTGAGAAATAATCAGTATGCGGGTCATATGCGCTTGTGTAAGCGTTCATATAACTTTGAAATACATCCTCACTATTATACTGGTAAATAGCTTTTTGAATGCGCTGATATCTTTTCGTCAGAGCCTCAACCGTTTTATCCCATTTGTTTCCGGAAAGCTTATAGGTAAGCGCCTGGTTTTTTATAATCTTTCTCCAGATTTCGTTTCTTTCTTCTTCGGTCTTTGGCCACTCCTCCTTATCTCTGTCAAAAACGTAGTACTCATCTTTTGAGAAATCGAATTCGGTCTTCAATAATTCGAATACATAATCAATCCTATTCAGCGCACGCTCTCTGTATAGTTCAAATGCATTGTATGCAAAATCAAGCTCTCCGTCCGGTATTTGATCATCCAGTTTAAACCGATTGTCTTCAAATTTTTCAATATCTGAATCGAAAAAGTATGCCTTGTTTGGATCCAGCGAAGTGAAATAATTGTTGAATACCACACCCGAAATGGAATCCGAGAAAGCCAGTTTCCTGTAATGATAGCGCTTCAGCAAATTTGTGATCACATATGCTTCACTGGCATGCTCCGGCTTGGGTGTCAGTACTTTCAGTGAGTCCTCACCTATTACAGGATTCTGTTGAGAAATTCCGGTAGATATACCCAGTGAAGTTAAAATTGCGAAAGAGGCTACTATTAGCAGTTTATACATATCTCAAAATATTTTTCTACACTAAACAACGCAATATTGAAAAGATTGATTTTAAAAATACTCGATTTTTTATCAGTGGTTGTAAAGCGACTGTGAAATGGGTAATTTTCTCTATCAATTTGCAATGAAGGAATTTATCAAGTATGTACTGCCTTACTTTATTCTGGCAGCTTTCGCTTTTATCCTTGCCAGACAAAATATAGACGCGTCGTACCTGATTCCTGCATTCCCACTCCTTGCCATTTATTATTTCATCATTGATAATCCTTATAAGAAACATCAGATCATAATCACAATCCTGTTTATTGCATGGATCATAGCTCTGATCCTGCGACTGGAAGGGATAGCAGGGGATCAGCTTCCAAATGTTATTATCTTACTTCTCGCCATCATTTATGGGTTAAGGTTTTTTTCAAGAGAAGAAAAACTGGCTGTTGATTACCTTAAACTACTTGGCGTTCTTGTATATGCTGTGGTAACAATCATCCGGTTTGAATCAGGATCATTCGTTATTCCATTTCTACTTTTTATTTACTTATTGGACCGATTAATTATCAGAAGAAAAATGAGCAAAACACTACAAATTATATTATTCAGCTTCATGGGGCTGGTAATGATAACATTCATTTTGTATGGTCAGATAAAATCAGCTGAAGCTGATATGGCAAGAGAACAGGCAGTAGCCAACTTCAATATGGCAAAAGCAGCTCAGGAAGAAGCAGAAAGCCAGGCACAAAAAGCTCGAAAAATGGTACAGCAAGCTGAATCACAGCTGATTAAACTTAAAGCCGAACTGACTGAATGTCAATCAAAATAAAACTTAACAATATGAAAAAGATCATCATTCCACTTTGCATTCTGATTGCAGCCGTATTCTTTGTATATGCGCAGATTAAAGCCAATGAAGCAGAAAAGAACCAAATGATGGCTGAATTGAATCTGGAAGAGGCTCAGAAACAAAATGCAATTGCAGAACAACAGAAAGCTCTGGCAATGGAAGCAGCCGCAAGAGCAACAATGGCCCAGGCAGAAGCTGAACAGATAATGGCTCAACTCAGGGAATGTCAATCAAACTAGTCACCCTTTCGGATGATTTTTAAATTTGACCTTTTGATAACTTGTCAAAGACAGTGGCATCTCTTTCATTTGATTCAAAATCAATAAAAATCGATTATGAAAAAAGTAACAGGCATTGGAGGAATTTTCTTCAAAACAGAGGATCCGCAGAAGATGAAGGACTGGTATGGGAAGCATCTGGGGATAGAGTCCAACGAATGGGGTGGGCTTTTTAAGTGGCGTGACCATGACGATAAGGAAAAAGTCTGTACCACTGCGTGGAGTCCATTCAATAAAGACACTGAGTATTTCGGACCCAGCAAAAAGGAATTCATGTTCAACTATCGTGTGGATAACCTGACAGAATTGCTTGAACAATTAAAAAAAGAAGGTGTTCAAATTGTTGGAGAAGTAGAAGAATACGAATACGGCAAATTCGGATGGATCATGGATCCTGAAGGAAGAAAGATTGAACTATGGGAACCCGTTGATCAGCCATTTTTATAGATGATGTAGTATCTTTCTACTACATCAAAGTGGTTTAGCTATGCAAATCAAAATACTTTCCCTTCACTGCACACTTAATGACGAAGTTGACAAAGATGAAGTATTCCTCAAGTACGAAGGGAAAAAAATCTGGCCGACAGCACCTTACAAGAGCATTAATTCAGGAGAAAAGAAAGAAATCGGCAAAGAATTCACTCATAAAGCTGATCACGACATGGTCCTTGAGTTATGGGACTTTGATTTTCTGAGTAAGAATGATCTGCTGGGTACCTTCACTATGAAGGTAGATGAGGAGGATCGGGCTTCAACTTACTTTACCACTATGAAGGTAGCAAGAGAAGGAAGTACAGCGAGTTATATGCTGGAATGGGAGATTATTAAGCGAGTTGTTTAAAGAACTTATCCTTTACCAGTTTTTTGTCCAGATACTGGACCAGAACTACCAACCCTCCAAACATTACTGCATATGGTATGAATTGGTCATACCCCGATAACGACCCTGCCCCTCCAAAGTACTGAAGGATTCCGGCCCCTGCTCCCAAAAGTAAAACCACGCCAGCGGTAATTAACAGATAAAATCTTCGTTGGGCTTTTTGTTCTTTCTTTTTGATCATTCTCACTACCCTGTCTCTAAAATCAGCTTTCAACTGAAAGACTGGTTCAGACTTCAGTCCTTCTTCAATGAGTTCTTCAATATTCTTTTTCATATCAGTTCGACCTCCTTTCTTGCGGATTCTTCTATGATAATTTTCAATTTATTTTTCGCCCGGTGCAGATAATTTTTAACTGTCCCTTCCGGCATTCCTGTTATTTCAACTATTTCAGGATAGCGAAACCCCTCCAGGTAAAAGAGGGTCAACACCAGTTTGTAATTTACCGGTAATTGATTCACTAAATGAACAACAAAGCGACTCAGATCCTCATCTTCAAAAGAAGTCTGCTCATCTTCAATTTGAAATTCTACTGAATCAAAATCCACCTTATCCAACTTCTTCTTTTTTGCAAAGTTAACTGCCAGACGGTATGCTATAGTGGCAATCCATGTAGAAAGTTTTGAGTCAAAATTAAATGTGTGCAGTTTCTCATGCACTTTAATGAACACATCCTGACACAACTCCTCTCTGTCAAGATCATTATTGATTACTCTGGCCACCATATGTGCAACAAGTCGCTCATACTTAGCTATAAGCGTTCGCAGAGCGCTTTCATCCCCTGATAATACGGCGTTCACCAGCTGCCTGTCATTCATCTGATACAATCAGACAGCAGACCTTCATTCAAATGTTGCATCCTATTAAGTTATTTTTTTTTAACCGGGCCTGCAACATTTCTCTCATGTGTTCCTGTCAGATGTTCAAAATCATGTTAAACATAAAATTAAAATCATGGACTTAGTACCCATAGTAGCAATCATTTCAGTATTTGGCTCAGTTATACTTTTTGTAACTGTCCTCACTAATTACTCACTTAAGAAAAAACTAATAGATAAAAATATGGTAAATGAAGAAACAGCCAACATGTTCAAAAGCGTCAGTTCGAGACAAAATTCTCTCAAATGGGGACTGATTGTCCTTTTCGGAGGAATTGGACTCATTATCATCGATTCAATGGGACTAGATGGCGATGAAGCTATGCCATATGGCATTGAAGCAGTTTGCGTATCTCTTGGTTTTCTTGCATACTATTTTGCAGTCAGGAACGAAGATGACAAATAATTAGAAGGCGCAGTAACTGTCAAAAACTCAGTAAATAAAAAAGGTGCTGCGCCTTTTGTTTTTTACCTGCTAACCGCCACACTTCAATCGAAACTCTGATAATTCATTTTAGCTGACATTATAATATGACGTATTTTAGTAGCCGTCAAACAGGTCATCGGCTTTATGTCAAAAATGCTACCCCACTCTAGAAGTCAGTATTTACTTTGCCTCATTTTTCTAAGTCCTCAACTATCATCTGCCAGGAACCTCTCTATTAAGCAGATTGATTCGCTCTATCAGACCGTTTTTGAAATAGGTTATGCTATAGATAGTCTGGATATAATCGCCAGTCGCCTTTATTCTTCTTCACGAAATATCAGCTATGAGTATGGTCTGCAAAAAGCGAAAGTCGTCAGAGGATATTATTTCATTTCAAGGCAAAAACCAGATTCAGCACTTAAGATTCTTGGAGAAATTGAATCATTCGCACAAACTGATAAAAAGTTTCAGAACAGCCTGGATCATGGAAGAACCCTCCTCTATTCGGGCAGAGCACACTTTTCCCTAAGAAACTATGATGAGAGCAAAGAACAGCTTAACAAAGCACTGACTATTTTCAACTCAATTCCTGACGCATATTATCAGGGAACAACACTCCATGATCTGGGTATTCTTCAATATGTCAAATCAAACTATACTGAAGCTCTTGAATATTTCATTTCAGGCTATCAGTTAAAAAAGGACAATGGATTCGCACCGTCAAAGTACCTCAATGAGTTAAAAAACATTGCTGATATCTACAATCGGATGGGCCACTACGATAAGGCCATTGAATACCTTGAAATCGTCAGGACACTATCAAAAGAGGAAAAAAAATTCGAGCTGTTGACTCGCACACTCATGCTTTTCGGAAACACGTATAGCAACAAGGAAGTGTATGACAGTGCATTGATGTATTACTCCAAAGCTCTTAAACTTGCCGATGAGCACAGAATGACAGGTGATGCAATTGCTGCTCAATCAAACATTGCCAATACATACTCAAAAATGGGTAAATATGAGTTGTCCAATCTTCAGCTCTTTACCCTGAAAAAGAATAATCCGGACATATCAGAAAACATGATGGACATCATACAGCAGGTCCTGGCAGGCAATCACTATGAAATGAATAATTACGACAGCTGCGTGCTATATGCTACCTCTGCATTTCATCAGGCTTTGAAAAAGGAACAAAAACAAAGCATTGTCAATCTTGGAAAACTATTGGCTAAAAGCTATGAAAAGTTACTGATGTATGATTCATCCCTGCATTATTCAAACTATTGGCATGCTTATAAAGATTCAATCTTTAATCAACAAAATCAAAATAAGCTGAACGATCTGTTGGTTCAAATGGAAGTTCGTGAGCGAGAATCTAAAATTCAACTTCTTGAAAAACAACAAAGTCTGGATAACTTCAAATTCAGAAGTGCTCTGGCAGGAATTGCTGCACTTCTGATCATTGGGGTTTCAGTTTTCATTAACCTCCGAAACAAAAGAAGAGCCGGGGAACAGAAACTTCAATTGGAGAAAGAAATTCTGACAAGGGAACTCGAGAAGAACAAAAACCTATTGTCAACTCAGGTATTTCAAATGATTCATAAAAGCAATGGTTTTGAGGAAATTGAAAGCCATCTTTCGGAGGTTGAAGGTTCTGCTAAGAATCGTATCAGGAATGTAATCAACATAAATAAAGCGCTTGAAAAAGACTGGGTAAATTTCAATATGTACTTTTCTCAGGTTCACAATAATTATTATGATGAACTCAAAAGGATTCACCCGGATATGACAATCAGTGAACAAAGACTTGCAGCTCTCGTAAAAATGAGATTGACCAATAAAGAGATTTCTTCCCTTTTGAATATTGAAGCACGCAGCGTTAAAATGGCAAGGTATCGGTTAAAGAAAAAATTGAAATTATCAGAAGATCAAAGCCTCGGTGACTTCCTTGAAAATCTCGTTTAAACCTTTTGGGCCTTTAGGGTGTCTTAATTTCAATGAAACGGAAAATCCTAATCAAATTTCTGTATCTAATCGCCTTATTGACAATCGCTGCCTGGGAAGGGGAAAAAGAATCACAACTGATCGATTCAGACCCTGTTGCTCATAAATCAACAATTCTTCAGGCCTTTATTCAAGACTGATACTATTCGTTTTCTTTCGAATATGAGGCGACTATATTTGCAGAATAATTTTCTGTAAATCAATCAATATATCATCATATGAAATTCAGACCTGGTGTTCTTACCGGACAAGAAGTAACTGACCTTCTTAATTACGCAAATGAAAATGATTTTGCATTACCTGCAGTCAATGTAACAAGTTCCAGCACAGTCAATGCAGTGATTGAGACTGCCAAGTCTCTCAACTCACCGGTTATGATCCAATATTCAAACGGCGGTGCTGCTTTTTTTGCAGGAAAAGGACTTTCTAATGACGGGCAACAATCAGCAATTGCAGGTGGGATATCCGGTGCCCACCATGTTCATCAAATGGCAGAAGCTTATGGTGTAACGGTCATTCTCCATACTGATCACGCAGCAAGAAAACTTCTCCCATGGATCGACGGGCTGTTGAATGCCAACGAAAAACATTTCGCTCAGACCGGAAGATCATTATACTCTTCACATATGCTGGATTTATCCGAAGAACCGATTGAAGAAAACATTGGAACCTGCGTGGAGTACTTCAAACGAATGGCAAAAATGGAAATGACGCTTGAAATTGAGCTGGGTGTAACGGGTGGTGAAGAAGACGGGGTAGATAATTCTGAAGTTGATAACTCCATGCTCTACACGCAACCTGAAGAGGTTGCTTTTGCTTATGAAAAGCTTAAAGAAGTGAGTGATAACTTTACAATTGCTGCTGCCTTTGGGAATGTTCACGGTGTTTACAAACCAGGCAATGTAAAGCTGACCCCAATTATTCTCAAAAACTCACAGGATCACATACAGAAAAAACACAGCACGGGTTCTAACCCGGTAAATTTTGTCTTTCACGGCGGATCCGGATCATCTCGAGATGAGATCAGAGAAGCTATCTCTTATGGAGCAATCAAAATGAATATTGACACTGATCTCCAATGGGCATACTGGGATGGAGTCAAAAATTATTACCAGGCGAATGAAGGTTATTTACAGGGACAAATAGGAAATCCGGATGGAGATGATAAGCCTAACAAGAAATTTTACGATCCAAGAGTCTGGGTTCGTGAAGCCGAGAAGTCTTTTGTCGAGCGTCTAAAAGTTGCTTTTGAAGATTTGAATTGTGTCAACAAAAACGCCTGATTAAATGGAGAATATTGCAGTAATTGGGAGCGGTACCATGGGGAATGGAATTGCCCATGTTTTTGCTCAAAATGGATATGATGTTTCCTTAATTGACATTTCAGATAGTGCACTGGAAAAAGCGATGGCTGTCATTTCCAAAAACCTTGACCGGCAGGTGCAAAAAGAGTTGATTACCGAAGCAGACAAGGATAAGGCCTTATCAAACATCACCACCTTTACTTCTACCGAAGAAGGTGTTAAGGATACCGATCTTGTCATTGAAGCGGCCACTGAGAACTTTGATATCAAAAAGCAAATTTTTGAAGCCATGGATCAGCATGCGCCTGATTCAGCTATTCTTGCAACAAACACTTCTTCTATTTCCATCACCAAAATTGCCGCTGTAACCACCCGCCCGGATAAAGTGATTGGGATGCATTTCATGAATCCGGTTCCTGTGATGAAACTCATCGAAGTAATTCGCGGATATGCGACCTCAGATAAAACAACTACAACTATCATGGAGATGAGTCGAAACCTTAAAAAGGTTCCGGTTGAAGTCAATGATTACCCTGGATTTGTTGCGAATAGAATTTTGATGCCTATGATCAATGAAGCCATCATGACACTTCATGAAGGGGTGGCCGGAGTTGAAGAAATTGACACTGTCATGAAGCTTGGAATGGCACACCCAATGGGTCCGCTTCAACTTGCCGACTTCATTGGACTTGATGTCTGTCATTCCATCTTGAAGGTTTTGTATGAAGGTTTTGGGAATCCAAAATATGCACCATGTCCATTGTTGGTGAATATGGTAACGGCAGGATATCTTGGAGCTAAAACCGGCGAAGGCTTCTATCATTATACCAAAGGTTCGAAAGAACTGGTGGTGAGCAGTATGTTTTCCTGAGATGCTTACATGTTCTGACCGATCATATAATCAGACTAGGAAAGTAGAGGTCGAATTCTGAACTTCGTTTCAGAATAACCCATTATCAAATGAATAAACCAATAATGCTTTGGATCCTTGCAGGATTCTTAATTCTGCAGGCATGTACTACTCCATCTACAACTGAAGAAAAACCTATGAGGCCAAATGCCCCTGTCGCTGCTAAAGCAGACTCCACTTTGAATGAACATGGCGAAACCAGAATTGACCCCTACTTCTGGATGCGATTAACTGACGATCAAAAAAAAGCAGCTAATCCTGACAGTCATACACAAAAAGTCCTTGATTACCTGAATGAAGAAAATGACTACACTAAAACAGTCATGTCCCATACTGAGGAGCTTCAGGAACGTCTGTATCAGGAAATGATTGGAAGGATAAAGCAGACAGATGAATCTGTTCCCTACTTCTCGAACGGTTACTGGTACTACACAAAATATGAGGAAGGCGGAGAATATCCCATTTATTGTCGGAAGAAAGGAAGTTTGGATAACGAGGAAATTGTGTTGATGAATGTCAATGAAATGGCGAAGGGTTATGAATACTATTCTGCATTTAATGCAGGAATCAGTCCTGACAATAAAATTCTTGCATACGCTGAAGATACACTGAGTCGAAGAGTTTACACAATTCGATTTAAAAACCTTGAAACAGGAGAACTTTTCGAAGACCAAATTGAAAACACAACAGGTGGAGCTGCCTGGGCTAATGATAATAAGACCGTCTTCTATACCACTAAAAATAAGGTCTCACTTCTTTCTGAAAAGATTTATCGTCACAAGTTGGGTACTTCCTCCACAGCTGATGTTATGGTTTATCATGAGAAGGACCCCTCCTACTATATCGGGGCATACAAATCAAAGTCTGATAAATACATCATTATTTACAACAGCAGCACGCTGGTATCAGATTATCGCATTTTAAATGCAGACAATCCGAACGGTGAGTTCAAACAATTTTCTCCCCGAGAGGATAAGCACGAGTATAGTATTGACCATTTTGGTGATAAATTCTACATTGTCTCAAACTGGGATGCCCAAAACTTCAGGTTAATGGAAACCTCCATCAACGCCACGTCGAAGGACAACTGGAAAGAAGTAATTCCACACAGAGAAGATGTTTTGATTGAAGGTCTTGAGCTTTTTGATGATTACATGGTAATTGACGAACGGAAAGAGGGATTAACCAATCTGCGAATCATCAATCAGAGTTCTGGTGCCGAGCACTACCTTGATTTTGGAGAAGCAGCTTATACAGCCTACATCTCAGTCAATGCGGAATTCAATACAAAAACATTGCGATTTGGATATGCATCCCTTACGACTCCAAGCTCCACTTTTGATTACGATATGGAGTCAAAGGAACGAACGCTCCTTAAGCAACAGGAAGTTGTTGGCGGACATAACCCGGAAGACTATCAGATTGAACGAGTATGGGCAACCGTTCGTGACGGAGTGAAAGTTCCTATTTCAATAGTTTACAAAAAAGGATTTCAAAAGGATGGAAACGGGCCTTTGCTTCAATACGCTTATGGATCTTATGGGAGTACGGTAGATCCCGGCTTTAGCTCCACACGTTTAAGTCTTCTAGATCGTGGATTTGCTTTCGCCATTTCTCATATTCGTGGAGGATCTATGATGGGGAGAAAATGGTATGAAGATGGTAAGATGTTTAAGAAGAAAAACACATTCAACGATTTCGTTGATTGTTCAAAATTTCTAATTGAAGAAAAATATACTTCAGCTGAGCATTTATATGCCTACGGAGGCAGTGCCGGAGGATTGTTAATGGGAGCTATTGTCAATATGAATCCAGAGTTATACAATGGGGTTCTGGCAGCCGTTCCGTTTGTAGATGTTGTCTCCACGATGTGGGATGAATCCATTCCTTTGACCACCAATGAATTTGATGAATGGGGAAATCCGAAGAACCTTGAGTCATATGAGTACATGCTCTCCTACTCTCCTTATGATCAGGTTACTGAACAGGATTATCCTAACATGCTGGTGACTACAGGATTGTTCGATTCTCAGGTGCAATATTGGGAGCCTGCAAAGTGGGTGGCAAAACTTCGAGACAAGAAAACAGATGATAACCTGCTAATAATGGATACGAATATGGATGCAGGACATGGAGGAGCTTCCGGTCGTTTCAAACGATACCGAACAACTGCTCTGCAGTATGCTTTTCTGCTGGATTTAGAAGGTATTAAGGAATAGTATCAAAGACAGTATAAAACAATAAAGGGGCTCAAATGAGCCCCTTTATTTTCGCTTTTACTGTGAAACACGCCACCATAACGCTTTCACCTTACCATCTCTGATTGAACCACCACTCTTAGGTTTTGAATTTTATTACATCGCGAAATTGTGCAAACGAACCTTCTGTATTATTCACATTTCGGTGATCATATAATTACTTTCGTTGAGAGGTACTTTTCTATCGCTAAGGGATTGATCAGGAGCCACACAATTGGCATTACTGAATCAAAGAGATTCTCGTTTGCTAACAAGTGATTAAATTTTTATCTTTAATTGAGCCGGAAGTATGATTAGAGGGGCAACCAATAAATTCAATCATCATGAAACGGAAAATTCCTATAGGAACTGATGCTGAGGCCAACGAGATTCTTTCGACTTTTGAAAAGTCTCAAAATCTGTTCAAAATCAACAAAGGATCAAGTGAGGTAGAATTTGAATTTGAGGACCGATACTTTCAATTCTTCATTGACAAAATTGAAAGTCTGGGTTACTCTAAGGGCCAGCTGACTGAATAGCTGGTGAGATTAGCTTTTGTAAATACTAAATCCCAATCGGGATCAGGGATACTATTGGCCCTTTTATTTCTATTTACCTGCTCATGCGAGCCTGCATCAACAGCCAAGAATAAGCAATGGTGGACTGATGCTGACCGTCAGTTAATCATTTCGGAGCTTAAAAGAACTACAGAAGAAGTGTTATATGAGATTGAAACCCTAACTGAAGATCAATGGGTTTTTGCAGATGACACCTCTCGCTGGTCTATAGCTGAAATCACCGAGCATCTGGTCCTGCAAAACCTGCTTCATTACCGTGAACTTTCGGTCGCCGCAAGATCACCACAACATATTGAGTTCAGGGTGATCACTGATGGAATGGATGATTTCTTCACGCGCTACGCAACAGATGCCACAAAGGGAAAGGCACAATGGTACCTGCAACCTCTTGGTAAATATGAATCTGTTGAAATTGGGAAAAGTGCTTTTTCTAAAGCACGACGAGAACTTATACGTTTTGTTAGTGAAACGAAAGCCGACTTAAGAAAGCACTTCACTTACAGAACTCCTGTTGAGGATGCCTATATTTCAGAGCTTAAAATCGGACAGGTTCGTGATCTGCATCAGTTGCTGCTCACGGGCATTGCGCATACTGACCGACACCTTCGACAGATCCGACAAATAAAAGCGCAAATTGACTACCCTGACTGATTATAGCAATCTTTTGGTCTTGATTTCAATGTATTTGTTAATAACATCTGTATTCAAATTTTCAGGACTGGTATAGACTGAAAGTATCCCATTTTGAGTGAGCACAGATCGAATGTTTTGCTTTTCATCTATGATTTGCTTTGCGATCGATTTGTTGTAAACATCGAGTGTTGAATTTGATGTCTCTTCAATTACCTTATCAAGCTCAGTATTTCTAAAAAAGATCAGCACCAGCAGGTGGTGCTTGTTTATGAGTTTCAAATATGGAAGTTGTCGCTCAAGGGAATAGGATGATTCAAAATTTGTGTACAACAACAGGAGACTTCTCTGCTTCACCTTTTGCCTGATAAACCAGTAAAGCGTTGCAAAATCATGCTCATTGAATTGTGTCTGCTGATTATACAGGGTTTCCAGCAGGTAATTGATTTGAAGGTTTCGCTTTTGAGCCGGGATAAATGTCTGGGGTTTGTGTTGAAAAGTAATCAGTCCCGCCCTGTCCCCCTTTCTAATGGCAATATTGGAAAGAACCAGGGACGCATTAACAGAGTAATCAAGCAATGTCATTTCATTGAAGGGCATTTTCATGGGACGCCCCTTGTCAATGACTGAGTAAACAGGTTGAGATTTTTCATCTACATAATGATTCAACATCAGGTCTGTCCGCCGTGCAGAAGCCTTCCAGTTGATATGACGAGGATCATCCCCAACCACATATTCCTTTATGTGATCAAACTCTGTGCTTTGACCGATTCTTCGCATCCGCTTTTGTCCGCTCATCTGAAGATTTTGAGAGATAGCCGCTAATTCATACTTATCAAGGTTCAGAAAGGAAGGATACACTTTTACCATTGCTTCTTTGCCAAATATCTGTCGACGGGCAATGAGATTAAGTCTGGTATTTATCAGCACATTGGTTTTTCCAAAATGATACTCCCCCCTTTCGACCGGGCGAAGTACATAAGATTTTGAAAGCTGTTTACCCGGATTCATAGAAAAGGAAAGCTCCAGATTTCGTTGCTGAAAATTGGCTGGTATTTCATCAAGAATTCGAATACCTGTCCGGAACTGAAATGAATTTAGAATAGTGAAAGAAACATCATTTTGATCTCCATTAGAGAATCGTTCCGGCAGGTAACGTTCCAACACAATCTTACCACCGCTAAAAAATAATAGAATAATATCTGTTATTGCCAATAACAGAAAGACAAGTGTGAGTCCCTTCGCCAGACTAAATATTGCCGGAATCGCATAACCAATGAACAGCACCACAATGAGAGAGATGCCTGCTACAAAGAATCGATATGTTGGGAATATTTTCATCTGGCAATCACAGCGAGGATAGATCCTTCGCTATACTCAGGATGACAGAACCGTTTGGAATTATACATTCTTAATTCTTAATTCTTAATTCTTAATTCTTAATTCTTAATTCTTAATTCTTAATTCTTAATTACTTAGGAACTTCCACCTGCTGCAACAGCTGGTCTGTTACTTCGCGAATAGTAATTCCCTGCAATTCTGCCTCAGGAGAAAGGATTATTCGATGCTCGACAACCGGTCTGAACAATCGCTTGATATCCTCCGGGGTGACAAAATCTCTTCCCTGAATAGCCGCATATGCCTTTGACGCCTTCATCAAATCAATAGATGCTCGTGGTGACGCACCCAGGTATAACGAATGATGATCCCTTGTTTTGGCCATTAGGTTCACGATATAATCGATCAATGAATCCTGCATCATAATGGATTCCAATTGATTCCTTAGCGCGACCACCTGATTTTTCTCTATCACTGAATTAATGAATCCCAGTTTATGATGACTCGAATTCCGACTTGTCATTTGAAGTATTTTGGACTCATCTCCTGTTTCCGGATAATCCACAACGATCTTGAAAATAAAGCGATCAAGCTGGGCTTCAGGTAGCCGGTAGGTTCCCTCCTGCTCAATCGGATTTTGAGTAGCCAGAACCATGAAGAGTTCATCCAGAAGATGCGTTTCACCATCGTTTGAAACCTGTCGCTCTTCCATCACTTCAAACAATGCTGCCTGTGTTTTCGCAGGGGCCCTGTTTATTTCATCGATCAGAAGAAGATTGGTAAACACCGGACCCTTTTTATAGTCAAAAGCTGATGTTTTAGGATTAAATACAGAAGTTCCAAGCACATCAGATGGCATGAGGTCCGGAGTAAATTGAATCCGCCGGAATTCAGCTTCCACAAGCTTTGCTACCAGCTTTGCGGAAAGTGTTTTAGCAATACCCGGTACTCCTTCAATCAATACATGACCTCCTGCAAACATAGCAGTAAGAATCAGGTCCAACATTTCTCCCTGACCTATCAATGCCTTAGAGCCTTCGTCTTTCAACTGACCTACTTTTTCTGATAAGGCCACCAAATCAATTCTATTTTCAAAATCACTCATTTAAATGCTTCTATTTTTTTTGATAAATCAATTAATGTTTTTTCTTCAATGTGCGGCTGAGTTTTGATTAACTGAACCAATTCGAATGTACGCACTACATGTTCTGTGTCCATTCCGCTCTTTGAAGCAAAATGGTGATAAAATTTTTCATTGAAGTCTACAGTCATAAAATACTGCTCCCTTACCTGACCAAGAAAATGGCTGATCAGTTTTTGAGCCGCCTTTTTGTGATTCTTCTCCCGATAAAAAAGAGCTCCCAGTGTTTTAACATATTGGATCGTCGTGTTTTCCGGAGGAGGTATTATCGGAATCGCGCGTTGTTTTCTCCATGATGAAATCATAAGAAATAGTACGATAAGCAGCAAACCCAAATACAATGACCACCTTAGCGCGTCTTCCCGAAGGAAATAACGAAACGGAGTTGAGGCCTCTCGCTTCCCTGATTTATAAAACATGGTATAGTGAAGGTCATTCTCAGGAAGACCAGACAGAATATCTGCCACAGCTCTGTAGTTCTCATCGTAGAGCATACCAAAATTGGTGAATACATGTGGTACACTTACCAAAATCAGTTTCCCGGAACCAAAACTCCGGCTTATCGCTACCGGCTTATCATTCGAGCGTCCGATTTTTTCCCAGGTCTGATCATTCTCAAGTTCAAAATAGTTTGAAATAAGACTTGCAGGAAAAGTATATGTAAGGGAATCTCGGATAGTCAGGGTTGCTTCAGGAACTTCGAATATCGTTTGGTTTAGTAACTGAAATTCATGGTGTATGTCAAACTCGAGTGTATCCTTAAGTTTTGAATTAAAAGAAGTCGCACCGATTAATACACTCCCTCCACTTTCAAGAATTTCAAACAGGTTCTCTATATCCGTCCCGCCAATTTCAACCTCCTCAGTCAAAATGAGCAGGTTGTTATTGGTTCCTGCCAATTCAGATATCGTGTTGTAGGACAGTTCAAAACCACCTTCAAACAAATCCGAAGAACGATCATTAAGAATATAGCTGCCAAATGGGTTCTTGTCATCAGCAAGGAAGGTTACCGTCCAGCTTATTGGCTTAGGTGACAACATATCAACCACCACATAGGTGACAAATAATAATGAGAATACGATGATGAAAATTCGATCCTTTTTCATTTCGCCTCTTCTTTGATCTTCACCAATAGTTCAGAACCTTTCCTGAAATCTGCCTCTTTCGCATTGAAATCCCCATACCAGACATACTCAAACAACTGAGAGAGATCTCTGTAAACAGGAATCAGGTCTGTTGAAAGTTCCTTTTCATAGTCGTATGGAGATTTCCAGTCCTTTAGCCTGACCAGCTCCTTTTCAGCCAGAAAAGCCAGTGACTTTAAATAGATGTATCGTATGGCAAGCTTAAAATTTTTGGCTTTCAACGAATCTTCTATCAGGCTGTCAAAATCTGTTGTTTTAACAGAATCAATAGCAGGAACATTGCCGGAATGAAAGTGTCTTGAATTGGATATTATACCTCCTCCATATCTCAACTTCACAATGTAGAAGATCGCCACTCCGACGACCAGAAACAACAGGCCATAAAAAATCAGGTCTGATAACCAGGGTGCATTTGGATTGGAGAAAATTTTGGCCAGAAGATTTCCAAACCACCACTGAAGCCTTTGCCAAATGGATGGTGGTCTAACCCTTAACTCCATATATGAAAAGGCGCCACTTTCAGAATAAGTGGTCATGGCTTCATCATCAAATTGACGAAGCGTCAATTCATTGCTTCCTGAAGTAAAAGAAGAAATGAGAATGAAAAGAAAAAATAAAAATCTTCTACTCCTCTTTGTCAAAATTCTCAATTTCATTCATTAACCCCTTCCCTTCAGACCTTTCGACCAAATTGGAGTACTGGTAACCCAATGCAATCAGAGGTATACAGTAGGTCAAATACGAACCAACCATAGATACAGCCATGGCTACTGTCATATAGCCGGAGGAGAACATTTCAAAAAAGGCACTCGGATCATCCGGGTTGTTCTGAACCTCCTCGACCAGGGTAAACATATTCATGAAATATACCACAAGTAATGGGACTGAGAATACGATTTGCACGACATATGCAATCATATAACTAACAAACAAAAGTCCAAATGTACTCCACCATTTCTCTCTTATCAATGTAAAAGACCGGCTGAAAGCTGTCCCGACAGAAGCATTTTCAAAAACCAAAATTGGATAGGCCAGTGAAAGAGTAACTCCAAGAAATATTCCCGGAATGATAAAAAAGAATGTCCCAAAGACTGTCACAACCATCACAAGAAAACCAAGTATCAACAGGCCACCCATATTACTAAGGGACTTGCCAAAGATTTCTCCGATACTGGTCTCCTTGACAACTCCTTCGTTGTAGAGCTTCATGTAATTGTAAGTGACGCTCACTATTAGTGTAACTGTAATCCAGCTCATCAGCAACATCATGAAATAGCTTCCACCCAGGAGAGCAAATACATCCCCAAAGTCATCAAAATCTCCTGATTCGGATTGCATACCCAAATCAAAAAAGGAGGAAAAAAGGTTTCCAAAAAGGAGACTGAGTAGCAAAGCAGCTGGTCCGCCAATTAATGCCAACGACAAAAACAATTTTCCAAAATTCTCTCTCAAGAATTCAACCAACGCATTTATCTTGGCTCCAAAGTCACGAAGTTTATAAAATTCAATTTTTGGTGTGTCCATATCGATAGGTTTTTATGGGTAAAATGATGAAATACCAGATAATCAAAGTCAGTGAACTCAAGATAATAAAAAGTTTTGCCGCCAGCGGCCATCCCGTATACCGCGTCAGAAAGGATTCAATAAATCCTGCCATTATAAAAAAAGGGAACAGTCCTATTACGATTTTCAAACCACTTCTTGCTCCTTCTCTAAATGAATATCCTCTGGGAAATGTGCCCGGGAACAACAATTTATTTCCCATTCGAATGCCTGCACCTCCTGCAATAACAATTGCGGAAATCTCGATGGTACCATGAATCCAGATTGATAATATGGTTTCATCAAACAGTCCGTATTGAAAAAAGAAATAATGAAAGACTCCCAGCATTATCCCATTTCTGAAAAGAATAAAACCGGTTCCAAAAGAAGTGAAAGCACCCGCTACAAAAGCAAGAAAAGAGACCCTGATATTATTAGAAGTGATCGCGAAAAACATGTACCATTCTTCAGCACTTCCATATACTCCCATTGGATTTCCATTCTTAATATTCCTGATGGTCATATCGACGTATCCGTCACCCAAAATAAGTCGTGCAAATGTTTCGTCATTTGCCGTAGAGATAGCACCAACCAACACCCCGGTTGCCATAATCAGAAATGAATAAAGCATGGGTCGTGCGGCATTGGCCATTTCCAGTGGAACTTCATCCTTCCAAAATTTAAAGAATCGACCCTTTTCCTCAGGTTTATTTCTGTAAATCAGGTTATGAACTTTGAGTGAAAGCTTATTCAGGTAGGCGGTAAGAGCAGTTTTAGGGTATTTTGCTTTAGAAAAAGCCAGGTCCTCTGTTAAATGAACATAGATTTTTGAAAGCTCATCTGTCGAGAGTTTACCCTTTTTGAGTTTTAGGTCGTAATCCTCCCATTTTTCCTGATTGAGTTTAACAAATACCGCCTGTTTCATTGATTGTGCACTGTATATGAGCAAATATGTAAATTATTAATGTTGGTTTATATAAGCTTGTGATTAAAAATGGATCAGGAGTTTTAGATGCCAAAATTCGTTACCAGTCAAAACATTGAAATAGAGTTAGAACTCGCCAGTCTTGGTGAGCGCATCCTTGCATTCCTTCTTGATGGAATTATCATGTTTTTCCTGATTATTGGAATGTCCATTGTAGTTGGGGGTACTAATGCCGGATCATGGACATTCTTATTCTTTTATATTCCTCTGATGTTTTATTCGCTTGCCTTCGAATATCTTGGAAACGGGCAGTCGCCTGGCAAGCGGGCCATGAATATTAAAGTAGTAAAGCTTGATGGAAGTACACCTGACCTGGGAAGCTATATTTTAAGATGGCTTTTCAGGTTGATTGATATTTACATTATGTATGGGGGTGTCAGTATCATTTCCATCATACTGACACAAAATGGTCAACGGCTGGGTGATATAGTAGCAGGAACTACCGTTATAAAGATAAGAGAAGTTGGGGCTGCTCAGGCCTTTCGAACAAAAGCCACTAATGATCATGTAGTTCAGTTCCCTGCTGTTAAAATGTTGAATGATGATCAGATTGAGTTGATGAAGAAAGCTTTAAAAATGCGAAGAGATGGGTTTAACAAAGAAGGTGTTGAACAACTTGCCGCAAAGCTAAAAGAGAAGATGAAGGTGGACACAGATCTTCCTGATGTTAAATTCCTGTATGCTGTAATCTCCGATTATGAATTCATCGCCAATCAGGAGTTTTAACAAAAAAACCCTGAAGGTTTCCATCAGGGTTTTCTAAGAGGTTAGGTTCTCCTTATTTTTTAACTACCAGCGTACCTGCAATCATATCATGCAATGCCTGCTTTTTCTCAGTGAAACCCGCCATGATATAACCGATCATCAGTATAATACCAGAAACAATCTTCCCGATTTGTCTAATCAGTGCTTTTACAAAGTCCAGTTTTCCTCCATTTGTATCCGTCACTTTAAGTCCTAAAGCAATTTTTCCAACAGTTGCCTGATATTTACTCGCTTCCATTAAAGTGAAATAAAGAATATTGATCACCATTCCAATAATCCCTCCTGCAAATACTGCAGTCATTATTGCCGTTACAGTGGCAATCATATCTCCTTCAGTCATCGAAGCAAAGTCAAATCCATCGGTGGATGCCCCAATACTCAGGCCCACTGCACCAAGAATTGGAAGGATCACAATCCATTGAACCACATTTATAATAATTGCGTCAATAATGTAGGCTACAAATCTGAGCCAAAAACCAGCATATTTACTGTCTGCCATAATTTTTTTGTGTTAGGTTAAACATGACATCAAATTAGGGTTTTTCGAATAGATAAGCTAATCAACCGTAAGAATCTTTGGCTACATCAACTATCATGACCTTATGTAAAATGACCTTATTGTGCTAATTCTTTGATTTTATCTTTCGCATTTTGATTTTGCGGGTTCAGTTTCAACGATTTCTGATAATGCGCTTTCGCCTTCTGTTTGTCTCCACTGATCATATAGGCTTCCGCCAGAGAATCCCATGTATTGAAAGACTCAGGGTATGACTCGGTATTTAATTCAAAGAGAGCGATCGCTACATCTGTCCTGTTCTGACTAAGCATTCGATAACCAAAGAGGTTGACTTCCACCTCTGTCTTATCTCCTTTGAATAACTCATGGGTCTTAAATGTTTTGTAGGATTTCTTTAGCTCCTCGATTCCTCCATTCGTCAATGCCTGATTGAGCACTACAGTTAAATCAGGAAAATTTATCTCTCTGATAACGGATCTTATTGGTCCTCCATTGGGATCATTCAGTTTATCGTTAACAAAAAGCTTCCCTGGCCCGGCAACAATTCCGTTAGGAAAAGCAAATTGTGCTTCAAGCGCTTTACCATTTTTAACACCAGGTTGCCCCGTCCCGGCGAAATGTGTAATAGTTCCACTATAGGAAACTTTGAATATTTTATGATCGAAAAAACTGGTGACATAATAATTTCCTTTGTTAGCGATAATATGCCCACCGGAACTGGCAGGCAATTTCACAAACAGTGTTGCATTTCCTGCTGTATCAATTTGCACAATATTGGGGTTGCGATAATTCACTACAAACAAGTTTCCACCCTGACCAACAGTGATGCCGTTTGGACAATTGAATAGCTGACTCTTAGAAAACTCCTTTACAATTCCTGCCTCATCTATTTTGGAAATCGTGTTGTTGTTACAGTTACATACATAAAGGTCACTGCCAATAAAAGTCAATCCAACCGGTCCATTCAGGCCTTTGTGAGCAAACTCTGTAACTTCTTTTGTGTACCTGTTGATTTTAACAATAGTATTTCCATAATACTGAGCCTGATACAAATTTCCCTGTACGTCAAGCGTATTTCCAGAAGCACCATACATTGTATTTGAAAAAACGGAAACATCACCCCATGGAGAAATTTTCCATACTTTCTCTCCAAAGTCAGCAACGAAGAGATTTCCCATAATGTCTCTGTCAATCTCTCCAACTGCTCCATCAAGTGTATCGGTCAGGCTTTTGACAGTGACTTCAAGGACCGGGCTGTTAGTTTGAGAAAAGGTGAAGGATGCAAAAATTGTAAAAAGCAGGAATAGAATGGATTTCATAATTGTCAGAAGGTTTGGTTTATAATTAAACAATCCGGCAATTATAAATCCCTACTTATCCTAAGATCCGATACAACCATTTACATTCTGCAACATCCTGTCATTGATGCGTGTCATATTCTTCGGAATCTCTGTTAACTACAAAACCCCACTTAAATGGTAAGGAACTATATCCTCACAGCATTAAGAAACATCAGAAAGCACAAGTTTTTCGCAGCAATAAACATTATTGGCCTCTCATTAAGTATGTCCGTTTGTCTGGTGATCATTCTGCTTGTTTCCGATCATTTTCAATACGATAAGTTTCACCCGAAAAGAGACCGTATTTTCAGGATAACAACATTCACAAATGGATTTGAAGGCGTATTTGATGAAGGGTATGCTACTTCACCCCTGTCTTTCAGAGAGCAATTGACCGGGCAATATGCCTTCATCGAGACTGCTACAAATCTCAATCATCGTCTGATTGGCGAAATTCGATCTCCACATAAAATACTGGAGTTAAACGCACTTTTCGCTGATGAGAACTTCTTTGATGTTTTTGGATTCGAGCTGCTGGAAGGAACATCAGCTTCCTTGAAAGAACCTTATCACATGGTCCTCAGTGAATCGTTGGCAAAAAAGCTATTCCCCGTTGAAAGCCCTGTTGGTCAGACTGTAGCGTTTGAAAATCACGGAGACTATAAAGTGGCAGCTGTTGTAAAAACTCCTCCAGGCAATTCACATATGGAATTCGAGGCGCTGGCCTCCTTTTCCACTTTGCCACTTCTTGTTGAAAAAGGGGTTTTTACAGACAGTTATCAGAAATGGGAAAATATCTGGAGTAACTACAACTACCTGGTATTGAACGATGCTCGGTCAAGAGAAGAAGCAGAACGGGTAATCAATGAACTGGGAGCCGCCAATATGGATTTGGATGAAGATCATCCTGGCTATGTCTTTCGACTTCAGGGTATTAATGAAATTGTACCAGGACGCTCAATGAGTAATGAGATCAAGTTTGCTTTGCCATGGTTTGTTCTCGCCTTCTTTTCCCTGCTTGGTTTGATAGTCATCATTACAGCTACGATCAATTATACCAACCTGTCTATTGCCAAATCATTAAGTCGGACGAAAGAAATTGGAATTAGAAAAGTGAATGGAGCTCTCCGCTCTCAAATTGCCCTCCAGTTCCTGGTCGAATCGGTTATCATATCATTGATATCCCTGGTTGTTGCAGTGATTATTTATAAAGGGCTGGTCAGTGCGTTCAATGAGATCTGGATATTCAGCATATTGAACATTCATCTGGAAGATACGTGGAGAACATATATCTATTTCTTCGTATTCACGCTGACCCTTGGACTTATTACCGGAATCGGGCCATCGTTGTTCCTTTCAAAAATTGATACTATTTCATCTCTTAAAGGATCGCTTTCTGGAATTCGAAGAAAGAAAAAAACTATTCTCTCATATCTCACAGGTAAACGGACCTTATTGGGAGTCCAGTTTACACTATCTATCATCATGCTTGTCACCATACTTGTTCTAAGGGATCAGGCAAATTTTCTGGTAAACGCCAATTATGGATTTGAAGATGACCAGGTATTTTTTGTTGAAATTCAGGGTCACGATCCTGAGATCATCAAAAACGAATTTTCTTCAATTGCAGGAGTGAACAACGTATCGTTCACTTCACATCATCCGGCTATTGGAAAAAGTCACGGTGACTATGCGCAATGGAAAACTGACGTGGAAGCCATTACACTCTATCATTTCGCCATTGATGAAAACTATGTGGATGTAATGAACCTTGAGCTGATTGCAGGGAACGATCTTCCAAATACATCAGGAAATGAAAAGTTCATCCTGTTAAATGAACAAGCGGTTGAAGTTTTGGGATTTGAATCACCAAATGAAGCTGTTGGTCAATTCATTACCATGGATTCAGTACGACTTTCTGTTTCAGGTATCTTAAGGGATTATCACTGGGATCCGTTGATGAAATCTATTCGACCTCTTGGTCTTCGGATCAAGCCAGAAGACTATGAGCACGCCTATTTTCAACTCTCAAACATTGCAGCCGCGGACTATAAAGAGGAATTCGAATCAAAATGGAATACGTTTGACCCTGCCAGAGAATTTAGGGGCGGATTCCTGGATGAAAAGCTGGACGAGTTTTACCAGTTTTTCTATGATATGGGAAAAATTCTGGCCTACGTTGCACTTCTTGCTGTTGTGATAACCAGCCTTGGATTCCTTGGAATGGTCAGTTTTGAAATAAAAACGCGGGTTAAGGAGATCGGAATCCGAAAGGTATTAGGTGCCTCCTTCGGCAACCTGACTTTTACTATGTCAAAAAGCTTCTTTGTCATGATCATCGTCACCACAGTCTTTGCAGTTCCTGTTTCACTACTGATAAATGGCCTGTGGGTAAATCAAATGGCAAGCCATGCTCCGATGGGTATCGTAAATGCCATTCCTGCGCTCATAATTATCGGAAGCATTGGTCTGGGAGCAATTGTTTCTCAGGTATGGATCAGCTCAAGAAAAAATCCATCAGAGACACTTAGGGCGGATTAACAATCAGATTCTCTTCAATGCCTCAAAAAAGCCGATGTGCTCGTCTTTCTTTTTGACAATCAACGTCGGGCTAAATTCATTCGCCTGAATAAGCTTTTCTGCGGTGCTGCCCAGTAGAATGACAGAACCTGCAGTCTGTCCTTTAGAACCCATGACAATTAACTGAGCATCAATGGACCTCCCCTGATCAACAATTAACTCAGCGGCAGTTCCATCTTTTAGCAACCCTGATGTATAAGTCAATGCACGATCAACTGTTCGGGTGAAACGTTTAAATTCCTTTTCTGCATTATTTTTCATTATCTCCGCAAATTCTGCGTAGGACTTCCCTGTCTTATGATAGCCGATAGGAACCTGATAAATATGATGACAATGAATCTCTGCCTTATCAATCATTTCAGAAATTCTCATGGCAGTTTGTAGTGCCTGAAAAGAATGCTCCGAAAAATCCAGAGGAACAAGTATTTTTCTAATTTCATTAAGATTCCGCTCAGGGATGAATAAGACAGGACAATTAAGTCTTCGTGACAGTTTATGAGGAAGTACTCCACTTCCTTCTGTCATGTTTTTCCTGCCGGCAATGAAAAAGTCAATCTTCTTCACCTTCACCCAGTGCAATAGCGTTTCAAATGGTTTTCCCTCAATCACTTCAACTTCAGTTTTGGAAGCGGAAGGATCAAAATGGGCAGATACCAATTGTCTAATGGTCTCTTTCTGACTCTCGTCAATGATTTTAATAGAAGATTTCAGATCTTCAGGAACGTAATCAGGTACATCAAAGTCCTTCTCTACGTGAATGAAATAAACAATTTCCGGTTTAAGAATACCGGCAAAGTAATTTACCCATCGGATAATGATCTGGTCCATATCAGTCATATCCAATCCCACCAGCCAGCGCTTATAGTCTGTATTGTCCATATTGAAGCGTTATTAAAAACTACCTGCAACTTAGCCTGAGTGCCGCTTTCCGATTATGATGATTGAATTGTCTGAGAATGATAAATATCAGGAGAAGTTTATCCTTCGTATACGGCACCTGATGTTGGTGTCTCATCCAGCTGGATTTTTTTGAGGAGCGGAATACCCGGTTTGATCTTATCCCAAATCCATTTAGCGATTAGCTCACAGGTCGGATTTTCCAACCCCTTTATATCATTGAGATACTTGTGGTCAATCGAATTGATGACCGGTTTTACGACATCCTTCAATTCCTTGAAATCCATGACCCAACCAAGTCTTTCATCAAGATTTCCTTCAATAAAAACAGTAAGCTTGTAAGTGTGTCCGTGTACCTCTTTACATTTATGTCCGTCGGGAACATTGGGAAGTGAGTGTGCTGAATCAAAAGTAAATTTCTTGAAAATGATCATCGTCCGTTTGCAGTCGTTCTGAAGTGCAAAGCTATATGGAATTCGATAAAATAGTATGTGATTCGAGGTTTGTAACTCCCCAATTGTTCAATTCATCTTTTGTCCATAAACCCGGGAAAAAGATTCTGCGCTGGTACTTTGGATGCATATATTTCTGCCAGTCGCTACCACCTGTTGCCTCTGCTTTTTTCTCGCCACTTTCAAGGTACTTCTTTGCAGCATTAAGGTGAGCTATGACCCAGAGTACGTTGACCGTATGATCATAATGACGCATCGCATTTTGCAGATCCAGATTCATACGCTCCTCTTTTGGCAAAGACTGATATTTCGTCCAAAGGTTGGAGGTATTGTATTTTTTCATGAAGACGATGAAATCTTCTATGTACTTTTCTTCAAAAAGGGAAATTAGTGTTGATTTTTCTCCGGTCTCATAGTTTTTTCCTGCTGCCTGCCAATACAGATGATCATAAGCATGCTCAAATGGTGTATTTCTGTCAATTGTCTCCCTGAACCTTGCATCAATCAGGTTAATCAATTCAGTGGAAGCAAACTCAATTAGCCGATATTGGGCACTTTGGAATCCACTGGCTGGCGTAAGCGTATTCCTGAATTTCATGTACTGCGCCACATCCATCCCATCTTTCATTACTGTAAATGATGATGAAAGCATATCGAAGTAACGGCTCACCCTGCCAAGTTTCTCAGCAAAGAATTCAGAAGTAAGATCATCGTTTTCGGCTACCTGATCAATTTCCCACAAAATCATTTTAAAAAGTAACTCATTAACCTGGTGATACATGATAAATACCATCTCATCCGGTTGGTCAGTACGCTGTGTTTGAAGGTTAAGTAAGGCGTCTGTCTGAATGTAATCCCAATAGGTAATGGGTTTTGAATGTAGCAATCCTTTAAGATGAACATCAAGATCCTGGCCAATAGAACTATACTTATCTTTTAGCTGCTCAAGGATTTCGTCTTGTTTCATCTGGATGCCTTTTGTTTTGGAAATTTAAAAGAAATTCTTTCGAATCACAGAACAATCATTTCAATGATTCTAATAGAAAATAAGTAAGGCAAATCTAAGCCGTCAGTACGATTTGCTCCTTCAATTCAGACGATAAAAAAGTCCGGTCTTGAGAAGCCAGTCCTGACTTATAAGCGGATCAGTAAAATTATTAAATGGTGAAGTAGCTGAACGGGAAGTGAAATTTACTCCCGTGCTTATAGTTTGTTTTATACTCACCTGATCAGATAATTTTACCATTGCTCCAAATCCAACAAACAGCTGTGCAGTGTTATCAGTTTGCTTGATTGTGAACGATTCAAAACTATTTGTACCTGTATCGAAATACCTGGATTCCTGCACGTCGCTGACTCGTTGAAGCCATAAATCAAGGGCAAAAAACAAACTGACTTTTTCCTCAGTCTCAATCAGGTAGTTGGTATATCCCAAAGTCAAACCGGTTAGTTTAGGACTTTCTCTTTGCTCAATCTGATCTCCATATGAAAAAAGAAGTGCAGGTCCTATGCTCCAGACATGATTATTGGATTTAATGTGGGCTGCCGGAGAAAGGACAAAGGCATCATAACTATCGGGCAATCCAAAATCAATACTAATGCCGCTTAGCGTCTGGGCCTGAGTTGTTGTTGGCAAAAACAATATTGCAAGTAGGAGAAAAAGTGATTTGTGGATGAACTTCATAACGCGAAGAAAATAAATTAAATCCATCTCATCAGTCGTCCGGGTGATATTTGAGTCATATTGATCTCCCTATCTTTGCCTCATGAGAGGCTTGTTTTCACTGATCTTATTAATGCTGCTTGGATGCTCAACAGAGTATGTAATTCCCAATCATTATCCCGGAGTAATCAAGATAAAAGACAATTTATTATTCACTGCATACGGAGAAGGAGGACTTTTCATTACCGATATTGAAACAGATCAGGTGGTTGCTCACATCATTCCTCAGGGTGAAATGAAGGGAATAGATGATTTTTCCATAGATGGGGACCTTCTTTTTGTACTTGATGCCAGAAGTCAGGATTATTTTGCCTCCTATTCGATCTCGCTGGTAGAAAGTCCTGTCCTTCTGGACGGACCAATTGCGGTTCAGGGAGGTCCTTATAATGGAATTTCTGCAAGAGGTGGCAACATTGTGGTGTCTGGAGGATCAGGATTTCTTGAATACTTCCAATATTCTGCAGATGGAAAATTAACAGGGTCGGCCACATTCGGAAGGGATCGTGGACATCCGGATGTAATACTCTCAAACACCGGGGCTGTTGCATTTGTATCAACTGATTTTAGTACACGAGTTAATGGATCAAGATTTGGAATGATCTCTCTTTTACTGGGAGCAACTCTGAATGTTCCAGGTGTGATTTCACAACACCCCATCCCTGAAGCTGGATTTACATTGGGAATTAACTCACCGGTCGGATTTCCAATACAGGCGGATATCTACAACAATCATTTGCTGGTTGCTCATGGTGGTGGCATGACCATCATCGAATTGATTGATGAAGCTGCATTTGGAGAGACGAGTTTGTTTAACCCGGGAATCGAAGCAGTTAGTGTAATCGCAGAAAACAACATCGCATACATTATCGGGTATAGCAACAGCAATCCTGTGTTGATCAAAGCTGATATCACTGATATTTTAAACCCAATCACGCTTGAGACAGTGGCACTGGATATCAATGACGACATTCCCACATCAGTGGCACTGAGCAGTCAACATATATTTGTTGCTGCTGGTAAAAGTGGGATAGTTAAACTCATTAAGTAATTTTTTAATCAAAAGGCATTTTGAATGTCAAAACCGAGATTTTGGAATGATTGGCAAGGTCCTCTGCCCTGCTTCCTCCAAACAGATGAGCCAGCCCGGTTCTGCCATGAGTACCTGTGATAATCAGTCCCGCTTTTACTTCTTCAGCAAAGGCAACAATTCCCTGATCAGGATAATCCGCTTCAATGCTGTTCAGCGTAGCATTCTCAAAATGGTTCTTATCAGCAAATTTTTTCAATTGCTCTTCTGCCACTTTATGAGAAACAAAGTTATGAGGAGTTCTCACTTTTAAAATATGCATATTGAGGCCAAGCATTTCCTGCACTTCTTTCGCCTTATATGCCACCCAGTCCTGATCCGCAGAGAGATCAGATGCAAAGACAATATTTTTCATATTGCTGATTTTTGTCGGTCCTTTTATGGTAAAAACCGGACATTCAGAATGCCGAATTACTCGTTCTGCATTTGATCCTACAAAGACTTCTGTTAACCCGGAAGCGCCAACTGACCCCATGACAATCCAATCTGCTTTTTCCTTCACAATTTCCTTCGCTATATTTTCATAGGGGTTGCCATGGAGCATCTGGGTTTCAACTTGTTGATCTGCGTCAGTCACTCTTTGAGCCCACTCTTCCAAACGCTTATGCACACCTTTAATCAGCTCTCCATTGAAGAAGACTTCCGGATGACTTGTATTCATCTCTCCTACCACACTAAAGGAGTAGTTTGGAATTTCCAGCACATGCAAGAGTATAATTTTTCCTTTAATAAGGTTATTAACATCAATCGCAAAATCCAATGCATCGGATGCTACATCCGAGAAATCAACAGGTACTATTATCTTTTTCATTCTGCTAATAATTCAATTTTTTTATATTCCGCCTTTCCTGATGCATTTTTCACGCTGGAAAGAGAGAGATTTTTTGCTTTTTTATCCAACTTAAAAGTCCAAACCGGAATCTTAATATGATTCACTGTATCCTCTGTCATACTACCGGACAGCCAGTGAGAGATGCCTCTTCTGGAGTGTGTAGCCATTGCTACCATGTCAGCTTCCAGATCGGCTGCCTGCTCCAATATTCCATCAGAAGGAAACACATTATGAGCAATGGTGAAGGATGCATTTTTGAACCCGTATTTTTTCAAAACATCATTAAACTCTTTTGTAACCTCTTCACTGTTTTCAATATTGTGCGGCGTTTTCACCCATAAAAATTCCATATTAGCAGAAAGCAGGTGCTGTAGCTTTAGTAGCTTGTTCATAAACTCATCCTGGATCTCGCGCATATCGATAGGAACAAGTACTTTCTTAATTGAATCGAGCGAAGTTTTAGACGCTATGGAAATTACCGGACAATCCGCCCACCTTACAATTTTTTCCGTATTGGAGCCCACCAGGAATTCTGTCCAGCCTGAAGAACCCTCAGTTCCAAGAACCACAAGGTTTATTGCCTCGTCTTTGATGGCATCTTTAACTGCTTCCAGCAAATGCATGCCTGATATTCTGGTACTTACTTTTACATCCGTTCCCAATTCCTCAACAAATTTCTCCATGTTGTCCATGACGGACTGCTTCACCTCATCAATCATTCCCTGCAGATTCAACCCGCTTGCATATGGATAGTCATTGAAGTAGTTGAAGTTCATACTATGGAGGAAAACAACCTCTGAATCCGACTTTTTCGCAATATCTAATGCAAAATCGGCAGCACATCTGCTTACCTCGGAAAAGTCAATTGGTACTAGAATCTTTTTCATGGTTCCTAAATTTTAATTCAAAGATATTAATGCATAAATCCGTCTTTAATGACAAATGACTGTAATTCTTCTGATAAAGATCAATCTGATCTAAATCAATTTTTCAACTCACACCCATCATATGCAGAAATGAAATTAACAGGTACTTTAGTTATAAACCTCAAAAATGGAAAAAATAAATACCATAGGTAGTCTTATTAGAGCTTTAATCGGAAAAAATAGTCATGAGGATAAAGTCCTGGATATGATGAGAAGAATTGATATCCCACGAGAGGAATTTGAAAAGTACTATAGCTGGGACGATGATAGATACGCAAGGAATGTGCTGGCCCGAACTGATGAAATTGAAATTCTTCTGATTTGCTGGGAAAAAGGACAAAGCTCACCAATACATGATTTTAATTCTCAGGAGGCATGGATTCATCCGATTGAAGGATGGATAAAAGAAGAAAGATTTAAGATTAACCCTGGTGATGATACCAAATTAGAGAGGATAAGTTCAGTGCTTTTAGGTACGGATGAATATGCGTATATGAATCAGGTGGGTATACACAGGTATTCCAATTCAAATAATGCCAGGTCTGTCACACTGAATGTTTACGCACGGCCGGTAACAGAATGGAGAGTGTATGATGAAGAAACAACCAATTCTACCGTCACTCAGACATGGGAGAATAAAAACTTCAATTTGCAGGAATTGTCACATTAAATAAATCTGAGCCTTAAGGTTTACCCCAACATCCTCCTGACTCAGGTTAATTAAAAGTCTTTCTTTCCTGCCGTTCGGACCAGTGTGGCTACCGGTAAAAGCACCCATAACAGCATCATACTAAATGCAACAATTAATCCCTGACTCGTGCCGAAGAACTTTTGAAATAAAGCTCCGGTATACCCCAACAGCGCGGAGATATCCAGTTTGAGTAAGATCATAATTCTGGACAAATCAATCGGATTAAAGAAACTGGCAAATAGCGTGAATTTATCCAATGGATAATCATCGAAAATGATGAGTGAGATGAGAAAAATACCGTCATAAATCACCGCAAAGAACAACCACATCAGAATGGCATAACCAAAGCCCTTGATCTTATTGGTATTAATCAGTCCGATGAGAATGGACAAACCGGTGAAAATGAAAGTCAGAAAAGTTCCCGAAATCAGGAGCATGACAAAATCCCATATCTGTGATGATTGTGAAACGCCATAGATGAAAAAAGGTATCCCAAGGCCCAATACCAGACTGAGAGAAAGGGAGAGAGCCACACCGAGGTACTGGCCCAGAAAAATTGTACGGCGCCTGATCGGCTGTGCAAGAAGTAACTCCGTAAACTCCCTGGAATTATAAAAATACATGATGCCGAAAATGGTGCCAATCATGGGCGTCAGAACCACTACGATGTTCATCAGGGTAATGACTGCTTTGGAAAGACTGCTATTGAGAAACAGCAGCACAAACCCCAAAACGAGATAAAATGCGAAGTATACATAACTCCACCTGCTTCTGATAAGATCTGAGAAACTATACTTTAAAACTTTACTTATCATTTGAGTATGGCTGCTATTGAATGTTCTAAATCATTTTCTCCTGTTTTCTCACTGAGTTCTTTTATGGTCCCCCTGAAATGGATCTGTCCTTCCAGCAGGAATATGATTTCATCCGCAAGAGATTCAACAAGGCTTAAGATGTGTGTGGTGATCAGAATAATTTTTCCTCTGGATTTTTCCTTTTGAATGAGCTCTTTGAGTCGGATGAGTGAGACAGGATCAAGGCCGGCGGTAGGCTCATCCAGAATAAGGATTTGAGAGTCAAACATGAAAGCAAGTACAATGTTGACTTTCTGCCTGGTTCCCCCGGAAAGGTTCCCCAGCTTTTTGTTGAGAAATTTTTCAAGATCCAGCATCTCAATCAATTCGTCCTCATTGGAAGGCATTCCCCGAAGGTCTTTGATCATTCGGATGAGTTCCCGAACGGTCAGGTTGTCAGGAAATCTTGCAATCTGTGGAAGATAACTTATCTGCTTACGGTAATCCCATGAATTCAGCACCATTTGTTCATTGACAAACACTTCTCCCTTTTGGGGGATAACCATCCCAAGGATGATCTTTAGAATCGTGGTTTTACCTGATCCATTAGGCCCAAGCACCGCAAAAGTCCCCCCCTTTTCAATGGAAAATCCGACATCATTCAGCACCGTCAGGCTGCCAAATTTTTTCTCTACATTCTGAAGTCTGATCATTGGAAGGATTTGATTGAAGGATGATTATCTACCAGTTCATCCGGAGTAAATACCGGAGACACTTTTTCTGAAAAATTAATGATATCGACAAAAAGGCTTCTTAGTAAAATGATCGTTTCCGGCGTTCTGTTGACAATATATGAAAAAAGCTTTACGGGCCGGTAAGGTATATCTCCAATCCCATCCTTGTTCAAATCATATCCTGTGTAATCGCTCCAATAGTTACCATCGAAACGATTATCATTCATTTTTGTATCGTAGGAAACGTCGAATGAATTTCCAATGAAATCATTGGCAGAAAACAGATTGGCGTAACACCCTCCCGACACTTTGATTGCCCACCCGTTTTGCTCAAACAGATTACTTGTGTAATTAATCCGTGTTGAGCCCTCAATAAAAATTCCTATGGTATTCTCTGTGAAATTGTTGTCAACGACTTCTGCGTCATAAATTTCTTTGAGAAGCAGTCCATATGATGCTGTGCCCCAGTTTTTAATAAAATTATTCTCCTTCATAACAATGAATTTGGAGAACATTACGGCCACTCCTGCTCCGTTGCTTTCAAATGTGTTTTGGAAATACCTGTCATGATTGGAGAACATAAAGTGAAGTCCGTACCTGACATTATCATGCGTGTGATTGTTCGCTATTACGCTGTTATCTACAAATTCCAGGTAGATGCCATCCCTGAGTTTGAACACTTCATTTCCTGTGATCTCTACTTCGGAGCAATGCCACAGATGAATACCATTACCCGCATCATCAATCCGCACTGATGTTCCGTAAACACGGTTGTTTTTAACTATTCCTTTCTTGGATTTTTCCAACAGAATTCCAAAAAAAGGATCTACAATCTCATTATTCTCAATGGTAAAATAGTTAGCTCTAAATGAGTAAATGGCTGCAAAATCTTTGGTATAACTTCGACCAGAATTTATGATTTTGAATCCTGACACGGTTATACTGTCGGCCATGATTTTTAATACATAACCAGCCATTCCCCCGTCAAGTATTGCTCCTTTCTCTCCAATGAGCGCAAGGGATTTATCCAGTATCAAATTTTTACATTGATATGTGCCAGCTTTAATAATAAGGGTATCTCCGGTGTTTGCTGCAGCAAAACCTTCAGCAACCGTTTTGTATTCACATGTATCGCAAATCTCACCGGTTACCGAAAATCCTTTGAGGAAGGACAATAGAAAAATTAGAGCTATAGTCGTACGAATCATTTCTGCAAGATTGAGTACCTCAACCCGATATGAAAAATAATTGAATATATTTTTTAGGTATTACTCGGCTACACCAAATTCATTCTTTAGTGCCATCCAGTCAAGAGATTTCCCATCAAATTCCTGATAAGCCTGATCTCTTTTCATTTTGCTTTCGAAGGCTGTGAGAAACTCCCCCATTGGACTTGGAATCCCTTCTGAAATGAGAAAGTGTGCCTGCGTTGCATCTGTTAAAATTCCAGGGTTGCTGTAATCAGCCACAAGGTAAAATTTTACAGGCGGCTCTTCCCACTTATTTAGATGGTTCATCATACACTCAACCGCATCGTATTTAAACGCCTTCCCTTTAACAGTCACTACCTGAGCAGCATGTTGACGATCAACGATCGTCATTTTACAAAAATGACAGGCATCCTTACCATAGGCCATTTCCTGAGGTTTTACTTCACAGGAAGACCACATCAGGGATACAACCAACAGTGTAAAAAATCTATTCATTCGCAGCTACTTCTTTTTTATCCCGGTAAAAGGCAACCACTGAAAGTGCCATGCCTAAGAACATCATGTAAGCACCCGATCTTGGCCATGAGAGCGCTTTGAAGTTCAAAATCATTTTATTACCAATCAAAGGGGGCTGATAGGCCATTGGTTCTCCATCCTTATCTGTGAACTTAATAGCAGCTGTCTCTTTCAGGTCATGACCGTATTCATACTCCCACAGATAAAAATCATACATGGCAATCGATCCCAATATCACCATAAGTGCAAACCAGGCAAGATAGAGTTTCCTTTTTCCGATTAAACCAATCACAACTCCCAAAACTATCATTCCTCCTGCAAACAAGGGGAACAATTCAAATTCAGGAATACTCTCAGGAATGTCTTTCATTCCTACATAGTGATTCATGATATTAATGTTCTTGATATCATTGGGATGAGCATCCTCAAACTTATTGATATGAATATTCATTCCAATGGGATCAGGATATTGTGGAGCTTCAAGTGTAATGTTCCACATGGGCAAAAAGAACAATCCTGTGAGCAGCAATGCACCCACAATCATATAGATCTTCGATTTTTTCATGGTTTTATTAATTAAGGGAATGAAGCCCGCCTCAGCTTCGCTTCGGCGGGCCAAACCTAACTTAAGAGGACTACTCTCCGTCTAAAGTCCATTTAAGGGGCACATTTGAATTTCGAGCAGAAACTCTCACATATCCCTGCATTTCCTGATGAAGTGCTGAGCAGAAATCTGTACAGTAGAAAGGCCACACACCTTCTTTCTTAGGCTCCCAGGTGAACGTCTCCGTCTGACCTGGCATAATCAACAGCTCAGATGTATTAGCTCCGATCATGCTCACACCGTGAGGTACATCAAAATCTTGTTCAAGATTCGTCACGTGGAAATATACTTTGTCACCCACTTTGATGCCTTCAATATTATCCGGAGCAAAATGACTTCTGATAGTTGTCATATAAATATGTACTTCGCTACCGTCTCTGACCACTTTGGTCTCTTTTTCACTCTTCGCCGCATACGGGTGGTTGTTTTCTTCCAGCTTATAAATCCTGGTTTGATTTGGCTTGATCAAATCTGCAGGTGCACCAGCCGCATAGTGAGGTTCTCCAACTGTCGGGAAGTCCAGAATTAATTCCATTTTATCTCCTGAAATATCATACAACTGAGCAGATTGAGTCAGCTCGGGTCCTGTTGGCAGATAACGATCTTTTGTGATCTTGTTCATCGCAACCAGATATTTTCCGAAAGGCTCCTGAGAGTTACCTCCAGGAATCATCAGGTGACCCACTGAATAGTAAGTTGGCGCTCTGTCCAATACTTCCCATGTTCCCAATTTCCATTTCACTACTTCAGATGAAATAAAGAAAGTTGTATACGCATTTCCTCTTCCGTCAAACTCTGTGTGTAACGGACCTAATCCGGCCTGTTGTACTACACCCGCAACTATGTCATCATAATTTAGGATTGGAATGCCATATGCTTCTCCATCAAATTTTTCGTTTTCAATAGCGTCCAGCATTTTGGTGAATGAATGAGCAGTCATTGCTGCTGCAAGTTTACCGCTTCCGATGATGTACTCACCTGAAGGGTCGACATCACATCCGTGAGGGGACTTGGGAGTAGGAAGAAAATAAACCAATCCAGGATATTTGGAAGGATCAATAATCTTTACTTCCTTTTTCATGGTGGTTGTGGCCATATGTGTAGACTCGTCATACACATTATGTGCATACTCAGTTTCCATGGTTTCGAACTCCCCACTGGCAATCAGTTCTTCGGCTTTCTTCCAGTTAATCGCAGCAATGAAATCCTTGTCATTCTGTGAAGCATTGACTTCAAGCAAAGAATTGGCTTCTTCTGTGTTGTAAGTAGAGAAGAACATCCATCCATGAGACTTCTTTCTTCCAGGGTGTGCGAGATCAAAGTTGAATCCTGGCATCATCACCTGAAATTCCAGATTCATCCTTCCGGTCTCGCTATCCACTTTTAAGAAAGAAAGTGCTCCTTTGAAATTACCCTTGTATTCTTCGATAGGCATATCGCGTTGTGGTACCGGAACAGAAAAACGAGTACCGGCGACAACATATTCTGTATTTTCTGTAACAAATGAGGAACTGTGATTTCCAGCACTATTAGGAATCTCTATGATTTCCTCCGTTTCGAAAGTTGACAAATTAATACGTGCAATACGCGGCGTGTTATTTCCATTAATAAAGCACCATCTGCCATCCACTTTTCCGTTCGTCTGAGAAAGGTCGGGGTGGTGAGAATCATCCCATGGCACAGGGCCAAAAGATGTGTTCAACATAGGTTTGGTCTCTTCATTGAAGCCGTATGCTTTTTCAGCATCTACTGAAAAAACAGGAATCACTTTAAAAAGACGACCTGATGGCAATCCATAGACAGCAAGCTGTCCGCTAAAACCTCCAGAAATGAAGGCATAAAATTCATCATGCTCACCTGGAGGAACGAACGACTTTTCAGCCATATTACCTCCCAGTGCTCCGGCCTTATTGCCTCCCTGCCCACATGATACAGCCAGAACGAGTAGTGAAAGTGTCAGTAAGTAACCGACAATCTTATTGTATATTTTCATGATTTATGCTTTTAGGTTATAATTTTTAATTTGGTAATATGACTTTGTCCACCACATTGATGATTCCATTTGTCGTTTGAATGGTAGCAAGGACCTTGGCTCCTGCAACAGTAATGTTTTCACCATCAACAACCACTTCCAGGTATTGTCCTGTGGCAGTGTATATCTTTCTTCCCTTCCTGGCTTCCTTTTTCAATCCTTCTACATCAAAAGATCCCGGTGCTGCATGTCCCTGCAAAATGAGTGATAGTGTATTCTTGTTTTCCGGCTTCAGCAAATCCTCCACAGTTCCTTCTGGAAGGGCTGCAAAAGCATCATTAGTGGGAGCAAAAACCGTAAGTGGTCCTGCATTCACCAATACGTGTTCGATCTCAGCAGCCTGAACTGCAGCAACGAGCGTGCTGTGTGCTTCAGAGCCGATTGCGACCTGTAGAATGTTTTTGTCAGAAACATCATCCTGTACAGAAGCCTGTCCCAACGGGTGGGATTCAGCCACTTCTTCAGTGGTACCGGCAGTTGATTGTGTATTTGATCCACATGAGGATAACAATGCAAACACCAGTATGATAAATAAGACTTTTAGTGTAATCGTTTTCATATCATTAAAGGTTTAGTTCTAGAGTGTTCTGAAGTATTCAAGTACTGCTCTCGCATCTTCTTCAGTCAGGCTTTGATTCGCCATCGGAGAGCCATTGTATTCCATGAGCAGCTTTTTAGCCATTGGATCTTTCTGAACCATTTCTTCAGGGTTCAGGATCATATTCATCACCCATGCAGGTGTACGTCTTTCGAGAATTCCCTTTGGGGCAGGACCAATGAATCTCTTTTCAGCCTTGTGGCATGCGGTACATTTACCGTCATAGATTTCCTGGCCTTTAAGCGCCATTTCCTGATCAATCTCTGCAGGCAATTCAAAAGCTTTAATCGGACCAATTCCATGGTTGGAAGCCCAGCTTTCATAAGGATCCGCGGGCTCCATTTGAGCTTGCTCCTTGATTCGATCTGCTGCGCTCTTCCCGTCTCCTCCTCCACAGGAAATTACGAACATTGAAATAGCAAATAGTAAGAGTATGTTTTTCATAATTGTCAGGTTTGTTTATTATTAAGATTTTCGGATCGTTTTATCCTTTTTTAGTTAAAAAATTTAAATTTTCAATATGTGATTTCCACTTAAAAGCTTTTCATCTCGTATGTCTGTTGCAAGTAGTACTTCTGATATTTGATTTCTTATTGGTAAAAAATCTTCATGCACCGGACATGGATTGCTTCCTGAGCATTCTTTAAGTCCAAGCACACACGCGTTCATTAAAGAATCCCCATCTATCGTCTTCACTACGTCATGCAACAAAATCTTACGTTCGGCCAACAAAAATCCTCCCCCGGGTCCCCGGTGAGATTCCAGTAATCCGCCTTTAGCCAGTTGCTGCAAAATTTTTGCAGTAAAGGCTTCCGGAGAATCGATGGCATTTGTAACCTCCTTTAATCCGGTACGTCTTCCCTTCTTTTCATTCGTCGCAACATAAATCATCGTTTTGATGGCATATTCACACGCTTTCGAAAACATTCGTCCTTAATTAATCTTCAAAAAATATTTCGGACAAATATATCTTTAATTGTGCTTACACTCAACCCTTCTTTAAGGATTTGACACGAATTTATCAGCCATTGACTGACTGTTGAATGACATACATCATAGCTGTTTATGACTTTGATACAACTAGCCTCCGGCTAAACGGAGCTGCTAAACTGTGGGGCCTTTCCCGAGTTATTTAATCGAGCATCAAACGCACTACATATCACACGTAACAGGTCTTTTCCTTCTAATAAAACCACAACACCATTATCACTTAATTCGATGTATCCTTCAGCTGCCAGCATTTCCAGCAACTGATAATTCGTTGAAAGTCCAAATTCAAGTAACTCGGATTCCGACCATGTTGTCTGAAACTTACACATCAGGTTTAGGATCTGCTGTCGAATAAAAAGGTCTTCTCTTGTTAATAAGTGCCCTTTGATTATGGGCATGCTGCCAGCATCCAGCAACTCATAATACGCTTCTACATTTTTGACATTCTGTGCAAAGCCTGTCCACGAATCGCTGATCGCACTTACACCCAGACCGATTACCAGCTTCCCGGGAAATGGCGTGTATCCCATAAAATTTCGATGTAACTGTCCTGCTTCCAGTGCAAGCATTAACTCATCTTGAGGCTTGACAAAATGATCCATTCCAACCTCTTCATATCCCAATTTTTGAAATCTATTTTTTCCAATTTGCTTAAAAAGGTGTTTTTGCTCAGCTCCCGGCAAGTAGTGTTCATATGATTTTTGAGCTGGTTTCAATCCGGGAACATGTGCATAGCTGTAATAAGCGATTCTGTCCGGTAACAGCAATGCAAGCTTATCAAGAGTTTCATTTAGAGAATTCAGGTTTTGACCTGGCAAACCATATACCATATCAAAGTTGACTGAGGAATAACCCAAATCTCTTGCCTGTTCGGTTACTGTTTTTACCTCATCGAAAGTCTGAGTTCTGTTTATCAGCTTTTGAACCATCGGATCAAAGTCCTGAATCCCGAGGCTAAGTCGGTCAAAGCTAAGCTGGTTAAGTAGTCGCAGATGTTCTTTCGTTGTATTGGCCGGGTGCCCTTCAAAGCTCATGCTCACATCTTCTGAAGTAGTTGCCTTTTCAAGTATACCTTTTATCAGTTTCTCCAGGTTTGCTGCTGAGAAAAAAGTTGGCGTTCCTCCTCCCAAATGGATCTCTCTAACCCTTGGAATATCAGGCAGCCTTTCAATGTAAAGACTCCACTCCTTTAAGAGGTAGTCAATGTAAGGCTCTTCTACTGAATGGTTTTTAGTTATACGCGTATTACATGCACAATACGTACACAAGCTTTCACAGAAAGGTAAATGAATGTAGAGGCTAACGTCCTTGCTTCCGGCCCAATAAGATGTTTGGAGTGTCTGTTCAAATCCTTCAACAGTAAAATCCTTATTGTTCCAAAATGGCACAGTAGGGTAACTTGTATATCTCGGTATCGGGATATTGTATTTATCTATATTCATTCAGTCCTGATCAGGCCGCCAAAATTAGAGGGTGGATCAAACGATTTGAATGATTATTATCACAGTGCTGCTGATTATTATCATCAAAAGAATACTTTTCGATGTGAGAAAATCTATTGATCTTCGCGTTTTTTTCGCACCAAAAACCAATGTTAACATAGGGATTTATGCACTGGGAAAGCTATTCACACAAGAAAATAAAAGAGATCATTTTTGGCAGTCTGAAACAAAACCTTGACTACCGGGAAAAAGCAGTCCTTGGGTTACCTGCTTCTTATCTGGACAGTACGGTGTTCTATGATGATGCACCTTTCTTAAAAGACGCTCCTTTTCTGACCGCATTGATTGCCAACCCGAACCACATAGGCTGTCATACCCTCAATGAATCAGAAGATGCTTTTGGTGGGACACACAAGATTGAAAAGGAACTCATTGATTTGTGTGCAAAGGAAATCTTTGAAGGCGGAGATGAAGAATTTGACGGCTATGTTGCATCCGGGGGTACAGAAGCAAACATTCAGGCAATCTGGATTTTGAAACGTTATTATGAAACCACCCACAATGCCCAACCTCACGAGATCGGAGTTATATATTCTGAGGATGCGCATTACTCTATGCCAAAGGCGGCCAGACTTTTGAGTATTCCTTCATTTGTTACACAGGTAGATAAACAGACAAGGCGTGTAACAAAGGAAAGTGTTGAATCCTGCTACAATGCGGCTGCCGATTCAGGTGTTAAATATCTGATCGTTATCATGAATATGTCAACAACCATGTTTGGTTCAGTGGACGATATTAATGAAATAACGGGATGGCTGGATGAATTAGATGCTGATTACATGGTTCATATTGACGGTGCGTTTGGCGGATATATCTATCCTTTTTCCGTTAGTAATTCAGCTTACACCTTTCAGAATCCTAAAATCAATTCTTTTACGCTGGATGGTCATAAAATGCTTCAATCGCCCTATGGGACCGGAATCTATCTGACCAGAAAAAACTTCATGCAGTATGCACTTACTGAAGAAGCTAATTATGTTAAAGGGAAGGATTACACCCTTGTGGGCAGTCGATCAGGAGCAAACGCCATTGCCGTTTGGATGATCATGCGCACTTATGGGTCCGATGGATGGAAAGCGAAGGTTAAACAACTGCTTGCCACCACCGAGCGACTGTGTGACAGTCTCGATGATCGAGGGGTGGAATATTTCAGAAATCCTAATATGAACATAGTAACCATTAAAGGAGCATTCATTTCGCCTCCTCTTGCCAAAAAGTACATGCTGGTACCAGATACACATGAGGATAAGGTGAACTGGTGGAAAATTGTGGTGATGGATCATGTAAAGCAGGGAGTTATAGATAACTTTCTAAGTGACCTGGATACCGAAATCAGTTAATGAAGCATGTAACCTCTTTGTGGAAAACAGCTTTCTTTTTCCTCCTTATTGCCGGACTCATTGGTCTGGCCATGCGCTATCAGTTTGTTGGGTCAATTGAGGGATTCAATTATCGAAATTTTCTTCACGCTCATTCTCACGTTATTTTGCTTGGCTGGATCTTTAATGCCCTTGTTGCAGGATTACATTTCATAACTATCGGGGAGAAAATAACGGGCAGGTATCGTATCCTTTACGTGCTATTTCAACTCTCAATACTTGGAATGTTATTCAGTTTCCCTGTACAGGGATATGCAACGATTTCCATCATTTTTTCCACCCTGCATATCCTTCTTTCATACGTGTGGGTTTCATGGATGTGGAGAAGAACAAGCATACTTGATAAGGTATCTCGTGGTTTTATCAGGTGGGGACTCTTCTATTTGTTGATCTCGACTGTGGGCCCATTTTCCCTTGGGCCGATCATTGCCACAGGTGGAGCTGGCACAAATCTGTACTTCATGGCCATTTACTTCTACCTTCATTTCCTTTATAACGGGGCATTTATTTTTTGTCTGTTGGGCCTGTTCTTCTGGTTCATGCACAAACTCTCGATCAATAAGGGAAGAGCGACAGGATCATTGAAGCTAATGAATATAAGCTGTGTATTGAGTCTGTTTCTCTCAGCCTTGTGGATGCAGCCTCACCCTGTAGTTTATGTCGTTGGAGCAATTGCCGCAATAATTCAACTCATTGCCATCTTTCAATTAATTCGGGTCTTCCTGCCAATTTGGCCATCTCTATTGTCATTCATTTCAGGCAGAGCAGTATTCCTTCTGAAATTCGTTTTATCGGGGTTAGTTCTCAAAGTGATCCTTCAGACCATTTCTTCGATTCCAATGTTTGCTGACCTTGCTTATGAGATCAGAAATTTTACCATTGGCTACTTACACCTGATATTTCTTGGGATTATTACTCCCTTTCTATTCGCATGGTTCAATCTTCACGGAATGATGCATCTTAGCACACCATTTAGGAAGTCAGGAATGGTCCTCTTCTTTGCAGGCTTTGTGTTTTCTGAATTGGTAATCGTCAGTCAACTGTGGTGGAATGGAATTTCATACTACCAGCTGTTATTCTTTGCTTCACTGGTTTTAATGAGCGGAATTGCACTGCTATTTCCAATAGGCAGATCATCAAATATCGCTTAGACTAAGAAGTCCGATTACAACCCGCAAACGGTAATAAGTCCTGCAGCTTTCGCCTGTACCAGTTGATTGAAATCAGGAGATGAGATCAGAAACCCTCTGATAATCATCAGGCACCCGGAAAGAATTGCCACGAATGATACAGCTCCAGGAATTAGCTTTCTGAATTTTCCGGTGACCCAGGAACCGCCAAAAGCTACCAGAAATAAGGCCGGTACTGTTCCAAGTCCAAAAAAAAGCATGAATAACATTCCATTTCCAATACTCCCGGAAGCTACTGCTCCTGCAGCGGCAACATAAGTCAGGCCACATGGAAGGAATCCATTTGCAAATCCGCTAAGGGACCATTTTTTTCGACCAGATAATCGACCACTTAGTCGCTGCCTGATATAATGATAAAATCCAGAGTTGTAATAAAACTTTTCCAACCCGTTTCTGAACTTAGGGACTGCATAAATCAACAAAAGCAATGCGCCTAAAGCGAACGTAATAAACTGTTGCAGTTGAAACAGTTGAAGTGAATAACCCAATGTCCCTAATAAAACGCCAAGCAGGATATAAGCAGCAACCCGACCTCCATGATACATGGAAAATGTCGCCAGGGATCTGTTCTCTCCCATCATGAACAATGTTAGTGGACCACACATTCCTACGCAATGCAGACTGCCAACAAACCCTATGATGAGAGCTCCAATCATTGAATGAATATTTTTTCCTGTTGAAAGTATTCCGTACCGTTTGACTCCCAGGTAATATTTATCCGGTAGCTGCCCGGGACAAACTCGTTTTTCACTACCTGCCGATTGGCAGCATTAGTAGCAATTTCTAATTTTTGATCAAACTGATCTCTTGAAGAATGATAAAAATGGATCTCCCCATTTGGCTTCTGATTTAGAGGGAATGTAAGGACGATTGATTGTTTTTCTTGGCTAATTAGCACACTGTCTTTAAGATTTGCCAGATTGATCTTCTGTTCCATCTTCTGCTGATAATTGAGTTCCTGAGCATAGTAGTCATTTGCTACCAGATCAAAATCCTGATCAAATGCGACCACTACCATATACAATATAAATGCGGCAAAGAGTACAAATGCCAATACGATTCTGTTTCCCCAATTCATTTTCTTAATATTTTTTAGATCCTTCGCTTCGCTCAGGATGACAAAACTGTTTGTAATTAAACACTCTTAATTCTTTACCTGGCTGGTCCCAAAAATTTTGTTTTAACCGTTTCCACCAGTTCATTTCCACTATAAACACCAATGGATATTTTTGAACTCATTTTCTCCAAATCCTCTGGGTTTATAGCGACAAAAAACGCCCCTTCTCCAATTCCCTGCTTCTCAAGTATAAGTGAACTGCCAATCATTTCAATAGCCCCTTTGGGCTCCATCAATTCCAGCCGGATGTCCATCGCTATATTCGTTTTATTTACCATTTTCAATTGATAGAGATTAGTAATCATTCCGTCTTCTCTCTCCTGAAACATCATTCCCGGTGTTCTCAGAATGGTAGTTTCAAAATCTGAACGTATAATAAGTAACGAAACGAGCACACCGATCAATACCACAAGTACAGTGGTATAGGCGGTCATCCTTCCGGAAAAAACAAAGGGCAGTTTATCTGTAATATTCTGTTCTGAAGCATATCGAACCAGCCCTTTTGGCTTACCTAAACGATCCATGATTGAATCACACGCATCAATGCAGGCTGTACAATTAACACATTCCAATTGTGTACCGTTTCGTATATCTATTCCAGTCGGACAAACATAAACACACTGCTTGCAGTCGATGCAGTCTCCTTTTCCGACTGCATCCCGGTCTTCATTCTTGCGAAATTTACTCCTCACTTCCCCACGCTCGTGATCATACACAACAACTATACTTTGTCGGTCTAACAATACACCCTGCAATCTTCCATACGGACAAATGGTCGTGCAAACCTGCTCTCTCAATCGACTGAAGACTCCATAGAACAATCCGGTCATGACAATCATTGCGATAAACCCTCCTGTATTCTCAAGCGGACCTTCAGTAATGATTTCCTGCATTTTTTCTATCCCTACCAGGTACGCCATAAACGTATGCATAATCACAGCACTAATAGCTATGAAAATAAGTTGCTTACTAGTCTTTTTAATGATCTTCTCTCTGTTCCACGGCATCTTGTCGAGTTTCTTTTGTGCCATGTAATCACCTTCAATCCAGTATTCAACCTTTCTGAAAACGCCTTCCATGAAAATAGTCTGCGGGCAAATCCAGCCGCAGAATATTCGACCAAATACCACCGTAAACAGAATGATGAATACAACTGAAGTGATCATTCCAATCACGAACAAGAAGAAATCCTGTGGCCAGAATACCTGACCAAAAATGATAAATCGTCTTTGAAGAATGTCGAACAGAAGGAGCGGCTGACCACCAATCTTGACAAAAGGTCCTCCTATCAATGTTAGCAATAAGAAATAGCTTACAAGTGTTCGGTAATTTGTGAATTTTCCTTTCGGCTTTTTAGGATATACCCAAAGTCTCTTTCCTTCATCATCCATGGTGGCCAGATGATCCCGGAAGGTCTCATCGACTACCTTTTGTTCATCGTACAGGTCTGTTACTTCGGCCATTGACTCCCTTATTCTGTCACGGACACAGAGTCAGCCGGAGCTGTGTTCTCTACACCACTTTCCCGTTCGAATAGTTCGCCCTGAGCCTCCTTAGGATTTGCCGAAGCATTACCTTCCATGGTATATATGTAACTGGCTACCTGTGCCATCTTCTTAGGTGGCAATTGAGATTCCCAAGAAATCATCCCTTTCTCCGGCACTCCATACTTAATGGTCCTGAAAATGGATTGAATGTCACCACCATGAATCCAGTACTTATCTGTAAAGTTCGGACCTACTCCTCCACCCCCATCATTGGCATGGCAAACCGCACAATTAGTATCGTAAATCTTTTTTCCTGCCGCAATTTCCCCAGCATCGGTTAACACTTCCACAGAATTCTCATCGACCAGGTTACCCAATGAGGCGAGGTAGACTTTAACTTCTTCTTTCGCCTGAAGCATTTCTGCCTGGAATTCCTCATCCTGTGTAGGGCCTGAACCCAACTGGTAGTTGAACAGATATACTACTCCGAAAAGTATGGTAAAATAAAATCCATATAACCACCAGGATGGCAATCGATTATCCAGTTCTCTGATTCCGTCGTATTCATGATCTGTTACCACAGATTCTTCCTTTCCTACCGGAACTGCTTCATGGAATCGATTCCAGAACCTTCCCCAAAAGCTGAGACCTTCTTCACCTTCCTGAACTTTTATCAGTGCCTGCTCTTCTGCCGAAACTCCTTCGTCAGCCATTTTCATTCGAAGCATGGTCTTCATTGCCATAAGCATGACATACATCGCCAGCAGGGCAACCAGACATACAATGACAGCCAGCCCAAGAACAATCTCCACCTGGTATTGCTCCAACAGTCCTTTTGAAGGAGCAGTTTCTTGTGCATTAGCCAGTCCAGGTAAAATAGAAATCAGTATAAGTAGTAAGTATTTAATCTTCTTCATGGTCAGATTCTTTAGAGTCCAAAGGAATGTTTGCGATTTTGTTGAATAACTTTTTGTCAGCTTTTACCAGATAGATCGTAAGGCCAACAAAGAAGACGAAAAAGATGACAAGGGAAATCAGCGGGAAAATTTCAATTCCCGAGATGGTTTCCATATGATGTTTGATGAATTTCAGCATAATTTCTAATCGTTAGCTTCTCCGTTCGTTTTCTTAATATCCGTTCCAAGGCGTTGCAGGTAAGCAATCAGCGCAACAATTTCTTTATCCGGATTAACTTTTAGTCCTTCAACCGCAAGCCCGTCAGAAATACCTTTTGCCTGTGCATCAGCATCTGCCAGAGCCTGATTGTCATAGCCTTCTGCATATGGCACACCAAGTGTCTGCATCGCTCTGATTTTAGCAGGAATGATGTCTTTGTCCCAATTCTGATCAAACAACCATGGATATGGCGGCATAATAGATCCTGGTGACATATTTTCCGGCTCAAGCATATGGTAGAAATGCCAGCTGTCCGGGTACTTTCCTCCTACACGATGTAAATCTGGTCCTGTACGCTTAGATCCCCACTGGAATGGATGATCATAAACAAATTCTCCAGCTTTGGAGTATTCCAAATCTTCCGGATCATAACGTGCCACCTCTGACCTGAACGGACGAATCATTTGTGAATGACAGGTGTAACACCCTTCTCTGACATAGATATCCCTACCATTCAATTCAAGTGGCGTGTATGGCTTCACAGAAGCAATGGTCGGAACATTGGACTCTATCAGAAATGTAGGAATGATTTCAATTGCACCACCTATGGCAACCAGAATCAAACTCAATACGAGCATTTTCATTGGTTTCCATTCGAACATCTTTCTATGCCAGTGCTCTGAAGGAGCAGGAGTATAATCTTTTAATAATGGTGCAGCTTCCGCTTTGACTTCTTTAATGAAACTGCCTGCTTTTGCTGTTTTAATCAGGTTATAAACCATGATAAATACACCAGCCAGATACAATACACCACTGAATGCGCGTAAAGCATACATTGGAATGATCTGAGTTACTGTTTCAAGGAAATTGCCATAAACGAGTGTCCCATCCGGATTGAATTGCTTCCACATCAAACTTTGAGTAAACCCTGCCCAGTACATTGGAAGTGCATAGAAAATGATTCCAAGTGTTCCAATCCAGAAATGTGCGTTCGCCAGCTTTTGTGAATGAAGTTTAGTCCCGTACATTTTCGGAATCAGGTAGTATAACATGGCGAATGTCAGGAATCCATTCCAACCCAACGCACCTACATGAACGTGTGCAACAATCCAGTCGGTAAAGTGGGCAATGGCATTCACACTTTTCAATGACATCATCGGTCCTTCAAAAGTGGACATACCATAGCAGGTCACTGCAACCACCATGAATTTCAAAGTGGCACTCTCTCGCACTTTATCCCATGCCCCTCTTAATGTTAAGAGTCCGTTCAGCATCCCACCCCATGATGGAGCGATTAACATAACGGAGAATACCACTCCCAGTGACTGAGCCCAGTCAGGAAGTGCATTGTATAATAAGTGGTGTGGTCCGGCCCAGATATAGATAAAGATCAGCGCCCAGAAGTGAACAATTGAAAGTCGGTAGGAATAAATTGGACGACCCGATACTTTCGGAATGAAATAATACATCAACCCGAGATATGGGGTAGTCAGGAAGAATGCCACTGCGTTATGACCATACCACCATTGGACCAGGGCATCCTGAACTCCTGCGTACCATGAATAACTTTTCATAAAAGAAATTGGCAACTCGAATGAATTGACAATGTGCAACATGGCGACTGTGACGAATGTGGCAATAAAAAACCAGATAGCTACATACAGATGTCGCTCTCGCCTTTTCAGGATGGTTCCAAACATGTTAACACCAAAAATTACCCATACAAGGGCGATTGCAATATCAATTGGCCATTCAAGCTCTGCATATTCTTTACCGGTAGTTAGTCCAAGCGGAAGCGAAATTGCCGCAGCAAGAATGATAGTTTGCCATCCCCAAAAGTGGATACGACTCAGCATATCGCTGAACATTCGTGCTTTACACAGACGCTGGAGCGAATAGTAAACTCCGGCAAAAATTCCGTTCCCCACAAAAGCAAAAATCACCGCATTGGTATGCAGTGGTCTTACTCTTCCAAAAGTGGTGTATTGCAGTCCAAAATTTGCTTCCGGCCACACAAATTGGAAAGCCACAAGCAAACCGACTGTCATCCCAATTACACCAAAAACCGTGGTGGCAATCAGGAAGTTTCGAACGATAGTATTGTCGTAATAAAAAGTATCCTGATTGGTACTTAATTCTTTTTCAATGTTGTCTGACATGGATCGTTAGGTTTATGATTTCATTTCAAAACTGTTTTTTCCGATTTACCCTCTCGTGGTACTGTCTGGTCAGCGACCGGATCATCTTCGAAAAGCATTCGGATAGAGGGTGTGTAGTCATCATCAAATTGCCCGGATTTTGAGGCCCATAGGAAGGCTCCCAAAAATCCGCCTGCCAACAACAGGCTACATGCTATAAGGATGAAAATGACACTCATAATCTCTCTCGAACAAGATTAGCTATGGCTTCCAGGGTAAGAGATGAGTGTTAACAGTGAGGTATATGATTTTTGTCAGTCCGGCTCAAAATGCACAGCTACCAGGCAGTGGTTTTTCTGTCTCAAGGTTCATGGCAAAATCATCAGGCATTGTATCAACTGCAAAACCGTCAGTCACATTTCCTTTCATCACAATTCCTCCATACCCTGCATTATTCATGTGAGCCCGTACCCAGACTTTTTGATTTTTTAGAACAGAAATTTTGCCTCCGCTTCTCGTGAATGGCTGTTCACTAACATGGCTGTGAGCCAGAATTCTTCGGTAAATCAACTCCCCCGATTCAGATACTACTTCCCACCAGTCTGCATATTGTGAGCACCCCTTATCAGGGCTTGAGATCGTCACACTAAAAGCGTAACTGCCCTCATCACCGCTGACTTTCACTCCCTGCACATCTGCATATTTCAATTCGAAATCCACAAAATCCCCAGATGGGGAGCAATAGGATGTGAATAGAAATATGGACAGGGCTATTGATATATTCAATATCATGGACTCCATTTTACATTGAAAATAGAAAATTTCGACCACTTTTACCTGACTCTCGGGATGAAAGTCACCTCAGCTTATGATACGACTCATTAGATTTGGATACTCCCCTTCCGAGCTTTCATTTATGGACTCTCCAATTAGTCTGTTTACACTAAATGCCAATTTCAAATTGCTAACTAAATAACATGAATGTTCGGGTAAAATTTCTTGGTGGTGCAGGGTCCGTTACCGGGTCAAAATTTCTCTTGGAGATTGATGATTTCAAGTTACTGATAGACTGTGGGATGTTTCAGGGACTCAAGGAACTGAGACTAAGGAACTGGAGCCCGCTTCCGGTTGACCCGGCTGATATCGACGCAGTTATTCTCACTCACGCGCATATCGATCATTCAGGATACCTTCCTTTGCTTTTTAAAAATGGCTATGCCGGTAAAGTTCACACTACCGAGCCGACAAAGGACCTGCTGGAAATACTGCTCACAGACAGTGCTAAACTTCATGAAGAAGAAGCCGAATTTGCCAATAAGAAAGGCTATTCCAAACATCATCCTGCTGCCGCATTGTATACTGTAAAAGATGCCGTTCGGGTTTTCCCTTTTGTGACCCCACATGCCATTCATCAGGTGTTTCGTGCAGGTGAAAAAGTTGAAGCCAGATTCTTCCATGCAGGTCACATTTTAGGTGCTGCCAGCGTTGAGATTCTGGTCTATTCAAGTCAGGGAGTTAAGCGGATTGTTTTCTCCGGTGATATCGGACCTGAAGACAACCCTTTACATCTTAGTCCTGAAAAACCAACCGCTGCTGATATTCTATTCATAGAGTCAACTTATGGAGGTAGAAAACACCAACACGAACATCCCGAAAACGAACTAATGAGGCTACTGCATCAATGTGATGATAAAAACGGATGTCTGATCATTCCTGCATTTTCATTGGGGAGAACACAATTGATTCTCTACCTGCTATGGAAAGTGTTTGAAGACTTCCGATCGCGACCAGTGTATGTGGACAGCCCTATGGCGATCAGTGTAACTAACCTTTACAAAAGTTACTCTTCTTATCATCGCCTGGAAAACAAGAACGGATTTGGACACCCCATCTTTGATGCTCCATTCATTCATTATGTGACCGAGCAGTCCAAATCCAGGGTTCTAAATACGATTAAGAAAAACGCCATTATTATATCTGCAAGTGGAATGGCAACCGGAGGTCGGATTCTGCATCACCTTTATCATCGTCTGAGAAATGAACAGGACACCATTCTCTTCGCCGGCTTTCAGGCAGAGGGCAGCCGTGGCAGGCGAATCATTGAGGGAGAACCAATGGTTCGGATTTTTGGCGAAGAGGTGCCGATAAATGCACAGATAGAAACCATTGACGGGCTGTCAGCACATGCAGATCACGACGAGCTCGTACACTGGACAGACTCAATAACGGAATCTCCAAAAATCACATTCATTGTACATGGAGAGAAAGAAGGAGCAATAGCCCTTAAAAATGCTTTGAGAAAAAAGAACTGGAACGCAACGATACCTGATTATCTGGAGAGCTTTACACTGTTTGACAATATTTAAATCCAGGTTTTGATCAAGATCATTTTTCGATCTGCTCAACATCATTTGAATAATGATCTTCCACTTTGATCTTTGCGAAAGAATGATGTTCAACTTAAAAATTTGAGAATTATGTCACTAATAACAAGAGACTTTCCGATGCTCACCAATGTGTCAGATTTTTTTGGTGAAGACTGGTTTCCGACCAGAATGATAAACGATTGGTCCCCGGCTGTGAATGTGGTGGACAATGAGGGCCAATATGAAATTGAGGTTGCTGCCCCTGGCCTTAAAAAGGATGATTTCAATGTGGAAGTTGAAAATGGTGTGTTGACGATTAGCGGCAAGACAGAAAATGAAGAGGAAGAAAAAAAGAAGAATTATACGAGAAAGGAATTCAGTTCCAGGTCGTTCAGCAAATCTTTTACTCTTCCTGAAAATGTTGACGAGGAGCATCTTAATGCAAAGTATACTGATGGTATCCTTAAGCTCACGCTGACTAAAACAGAAAAGAAGTTGCCTCCCAAAAAACAAATTTTGATCAACTAACTTTTAAGAGACCGATTATTCGGTCTCTTTTTTGGTCACATTTTGGATAAACAGTTATTGCACAGCTGATCATATCAATCACACACTCTTAAATATTGTTTGTTATGGCTTTTTTTGACTAATTCAGGATTTGAATTTTTACAGATCAAAAAACGTTATGAATCCATCAAAGATTTTTTCATATTTGAAACATGGCGAAATTCAGTGAGTTGATTAATGGTAAGGAACCCGTTCTGGTGGACTTTCATGCAGAGTGGTGCGGACCCTGTAAGACAATGGCTCCCATCCTGGAAGAAGTAAAAGCTGATCTGGGAGGTCTGGTACGTATTGTAAAAGTGGATGTGGATAAGAATCCAAAAGCTGCACAAAAATTCCGAGTCCAGAGTGTGCCTACACTTATTCTTTTCAAAGAAGGCAGACAAAAATGGAGGCAGTCGGGAGTTGTCCCAAAGAACGCCTTAATACAGGTTTTGAACCAAAACTGATGTCTACTGATTCACCAATTGTTTCAGCAGACTGGCTCAAAGACAACCTTCACAATCCTAACCTCATTTTATTGGATGCAAGTCTTGCAAAGCCAAAAACATCCCCGGAAGAAAATCCATTGAATGGATTACAAATTCCAGGTTCTCAATTCTTCGATATAAACGGTCAGTTTTCAGACACAACCATTGATTTACCACATATGATGTGTGATGCAGTTCAGTTCACTAATGCAGCCCAAAAGTTGGGGATTAATTCTGACAGTCAGATTGTGGTGTATGATAACCTGGGCGTTTACTCCAGCCCCAGAGCATGGTGGATGTTTCGCTCAATGGGCCATAAACGCATTAAAGTACTTGATGGAGGACTTCCCGAATGGGCAGGAGCCGGCAATCCAACAGAACCAATAACAGAATTAAGTTTCCCTCCGGGCAATTTCACTGCACAACCACTTTCCGGTTATTTCAGAGATGCTGATTATGTACTCAATGCCATCGAAAATGCAAAGGTTCTTATTCTGGATGCACGATCGAAAGGTCGGTTTTTTGGCACTGAACCGGAACCAAGACAAGGCTTGCGTGGCGGGCATATTCCAAATTCAGAGAGCCTCCCCTTTCCTGACGTACTAGCAGGAACCAAAATGAAAAGTATTTCAGAACTGGAGGAGTTGTTTTCCGAATTTGATATCGGAGAAAAAGAGTTGGTGTTTTCCTGTGGTTCAGGGCTTACCGCATGTATCATCCTTCTTGCTGCCACAAGGATCGGTCATGATCAATCAGCCGTGTACGATGGTTCATGGAGTGAGTGGGGGCAACCATCCGAACGTCCTGTCATCAGGTAGCTATTGCTTTTGGGTCTTTTCCGGGAGCAGGTGCTCCCAAAATTTTATGAAGGGCCTGACAATAGGGATGAAAAATAATACTCCGAGTGTATTGAACAAAAAGTGAGCGTTGGCAATCTGATTGTCAATTACATCTGTTAACGAAATCCATTTAATCAACTCCATAAAGGGATTAAAAAGCACTAAGCCAACAACTATGGTTATCAGATTAAAACTTAAATGAAACAAGCCCGCTTTGAGCGCCTGACGTTTTCCCCTGATTGTAGCCAGCATGGTATCAGAACAGGTACCCAGCTCAGCACCCAGCATCACCGCTATTCCACCTGAAAGGCTGATCAACTGTTGTTTTCCCAGTGTTATAGCTATGGCAACAGTGGCGCTTGAAGACTGAATGATCAAAGTGATCAGTCCTCCCAGCAAAACTCCTTTAACCGGATTGTTGAATTCTGTCATCCAAACTTCAAGCATATTGCTGTCTTTCAGAGGTACAACTGACTCTTCCATGAGAAACAATCCAAAAAACAGCATACCGAGGTAAAGAACAACTTTACCAACTCTTCTCGTTGATTTGGTTTTGGCAAAAAGGAAGATGACCAACCCAACAGCAAAAGGAACAAGCGCATATTCGCCAACATCCAATGCAATAATCTGACTGGAAAAAGTAGTTCCAATATTTGCCCCCATAACAGGACCGACAGATCGCTCAAATGTCATTGTTTCAGCATTGATGAAGATGATAATGATGATGATAACCGCTGATGAGGATCCCAGAAGGAAAGTGAAGAATGTACCAAGTACAATACCAAAGAAAAGGTTTTTGGTATAACGCTCAATTGATTGCGTTGCTCGGTCAGAGAATGTTTTCCTGAGTATTTTTGATAACCTCCGGATGCTGTAAAGAAAGAGTAACAACCCGGCAAAGAGCAATGGAATGATGGTCTCCCAGGAGATCATTTCGGAGTGATCTCAGACCGGGGCATTTTTCCATGCCAGATTACCATCAATGTCACAAACCCCACCACGGTTACAGAGCTCACAGGCATCAAAATTGCTGAAATAAGTGGTGTCAGGTGTCCTGATACCGCAAATGAGAGTCCAATAATGTTATAGAGAAATGATATGCCAAATGCAACAAATACGATTTTTCTTACCTTTTTGGAGAATCTTAGAACAGCGGGAATAAGAGTTATACTGTTGGCAGACATTATGGCATCACAGGCAGGAGAAAACTGATGAATATCTTCAGATATCGCAATACCTGCCAATGCCTTTTTTAGTGCACCTGCATCATTAAGGCCATCACCAATCATTAATTGATTCTGTTCTTTCCCTGACAGAAAACCAAGTTTATCAGCAGGTCTTTGATTGAATCTCAATTCATCAAAAAATGGTTTTAAATGTTCTTTTTCAGAATCGTTATCTCCGGAGAGCAACTGTAGACGATAGTTATTTTTCAGCTTATTGAGCATATCAAAAATGCCCTTTCTGTAATCAGATTTAACGGCAAAAAATCCTTCACTACCATCAATATTTACGTATACCCTTGATTCATTTAGCTTATTGTCGGACGAGAATCCAAGAAATTCTGCAGATCCGACTTTAATCTCCTTTCCATTAATAATCGCATTGAACCCCTTCCCTGTTTCTTCCCTGAAGAAAGTCAATGGTACTTTTTCACATTCGGGAAGGTTATTGTGAATCTGACGACTCAAAGGATGAGAAGAATTTCCGAGCGCAGATTTCAACAAAGCTGATTCAACTTTTGTCAATGGATCTCCCATATAGTTTACACCAGCACTGTTAGTTGTCAGAGTCCCTGTTTTATCAAATACCACCGATTCGATTCTTGACAATGGCTCAATTATTTCAGCTTTTTTAAGGTAAAGTCCGTTTTTTCCCAGGAGTCTCATCGCATGTCCATAAGCAAAAGGTAGTGTTAATGCCAGCGCACAGGGACAGGCCACAATCAGTACAGCGGTCACTGAATTCCAGACCAGTGCCGGATTGGCAAACCACCAGTATACTCCTGTAGCCAGAGCGGTGATCAAAACTACCAGTGTGAAGTACTTGCTTATACTGTCAATCCTGTTGGCCAGCCCGGTTTCATTTTTTCTGAATGCCTCATTGTTCCATAGCTGTGTGAGTTCACTGTTATTTACACGTTCTGTGAGCTCAATGATCAGCTCACAGCCCTTTTGCCGTCCACCTGCAAAAACTTTCTGTCCCTTCGATTTTTCATCAGGCTTTGATTCACCTGTCACAAAACTGTAATCTATGTTTCCCTCCCCACTTATAATCTTTCCGTCCGCAGGAATAAGTTCATCATTGTGAATGATGACAATATCCCCCTTTCTTAATTCCTTCAGAGAACGACTTACTTCCTGTTCATCAATAAGACAGGTGACTGAAACGGGGAAATAGGAAGTATAATCTCTGTCAAACGAAAGTGCCTGATACGATTTCCCCTGATACCATTTTCCGATCAAAAGAAGAAAGACCAGTCCGGCCAATGAATCAGCATAACCTGGTCCGGTTTGAGAAATAATTTCAAACAGCGTTCGACCAAAAAGTGTGGTAATTCCCAAAGCAATTGGGACATCAATATTCAGATTTCCGTGCACAAGACCTTTCCATGCCTTTTTGAAATAATCGCTCCCTGAGAAGAAAACCACCGGAAAAGTAAGCACCAGATTTATCCATCTGAACAGCTGTATAAAATTCTCTGTCAGTTGAAAATTTGTATCAAGGTATTCCGGCATACTCATAAGCATGGCATTTCCAAAACAAAAACCCGCAACCGCTATTTTGAGTCCGGTTCTGCTCCTGACAACTTCTTTTCCTGTCTTATCCAGATCGTTGAGTGATATATCCGGAGGATAGCCAAGCTGTGAAAGCAGTATCGCTATTTGCTTCAGACTTTTCTCCGTATGTCTGAACGAAATTGTGATTTCTTTCCTGACAAAGTTTACTTCTGATCTCAGAACAGAATGATCAAGTTTTGGAAGATGCTCTAACAAGTAAATACATGAACTGCAATGAATCGAAGGAATTGAAAATTTAATTACAGAAAGCTCCTCACTTCGAAATTTCAACAACTGATTCTGCACATCCGGATTGTCTAGAAAACTGAATTTTCTCTCTGACTTCAACCCTGAAAAAGAAGTATTGGTTTGAGAAGTCTCTTTGTAGAATTTATTCAATTGACTGCTTTCCAGTAATTCATACACTGCCCGACAACCATAACAACAGAAGGTATATTCGTCGGTTACTATGGTTTCATCACACGGATCACCGCAGTGATGACATGCCAGCTCTTCAGCTTTTAGCAGCTCCATTATTTGCCAATGCATTAGGTACAATCATAACAGGCGTACCACTTTTTTCAATAACCCGAAGTGCATGACTTCCCGGAATGTTATCAAATCCGTTGCTGTTGATACCAACAATGACCAGATCAAAATCATTTTGATGAATGAATTTCAGGATTGCCTTTTCAACATCTCCTGCAAGTACAATATTCTTAATTCGATCTTCAGAAGCTTCCAACAGGCTTTTCGAAAGTTCATTCATATGAGCTTTTACCTGATCCATTCTTGGTCTGAATTCTGAAGGAGTATCATCGCCGCTTTGGGAGGTAGATGGAAATATGTGAAGAATGGAAAGTGTAGCCTCCTCATTCTGTTTTGCCAGCTCTATTCCTACCTGAGTCGCATTCCAGGATGCCGGAGAAAAATCTGTTGAAATTAAAATGCTCGAAATCACTATTCAATTAAGTATAGGTTCAAATGTAGATTTAGCCCATATCCTTCATCCTGACATCTGTCAATGCGAGACGTGAATTTTGTCACACAGATTAACGATATTAGTCTCCTTCCTTTGTCAAAAGGATCATTTGAAACCAATGAAGCTAACGAGACCTTCGTAAATGAAATTAAGTAGTGAATATCTAATGTCAGATAAAGGTCTGGTATTGCTCGGGAAGTTATTTCAAAGCTCGGGTGAGGGCATAATGCTCTTCAATCAAAAAGGAGAAATTGAAATGATAAATCCACGATCTGAGGTCATGTTCGGTTATTCTGAAAATGAATTGATTGGAAAACCGGTAGAATCTCTGGTTCCCAGAAATGCCAGGAAAACCCACAAAGTTCATAGAGATAATTACCTGAATAGTCCAACACCTCGTCCCATGGGGCTTGGACTGGATTTAAGAGGATTGAAGAAAGACGGAACAACTTTTCCGATTGAAATCAGTCTAAACCATCTCAACTATGAGAATCAGACGATGGTGGTGGCATTTATTACCGACATTACTCAGCGAAAAAAGAATGAAACAATGGTAATAGAACAGCAGAAAAAACTGGAAGAATATGCCAATGAGCTGGAGCAGAAGGTAAAAATCAGAACCAGAGAGCTGGAACATCTAAACCTGGGACTCCAAAGCCAGATTCAGGAAAGAAAACTTGCTGAAAATGCATTGAAGAAAAGTCTGGAAGATTTGAAGAAAGCTGAGCATGAAATCCTGATGAGTCTTGAAAAGGAAAAAGAGCTTGGTGTACTTAAATCAAGATTTGTTTCAATGGCAAGTCACGAATTCAGAACTCCCCTTACGACCATTTTGTCTTCAGCGAATCTCATCGGTAAATATAACGAAGCTGAACAGCAGGAATCCCGTCAAAAGCACATTGAAAGAATTAACAAGGGTGTGAAGAATCTAACCGGAATTCTTAACGATTTTCTATCACTTGAAAAGCTCGAAAGTGGGGTCCTTAAACCCAAAAAAGATGAATTTGAAGTCAGTAATCTGATTCAGGAGGTTGTTGAGGAAATGACCCAAACACTAAAGAAAGATCAGGAAATCGTTCATAACGCAATTTCTCTCAAAGTCAAAACGGATGAGCATGTGCTAAGGAATATTCTTATCAATCTTGTCTCCAATGCAAGTAAGTATTCAGGAGAAGGTAATAAAATTGAAATTAATGTTTCCAATAGTAAAAAGAAAGTGACCATCGACGTTATCGATAGTGGAATCGGGATTCCGAAAGATGAACAGAAAAATATGTTTCAACGATTTTTCAGAGCAGCAAATGCAACCAATATTGAGGGAACAGGATTGGGACTTAACATTGTCAAAAAATATACTGAATTAATTGACGGTGAACTTTCATTTATCAGTGATGAAGGCAAAGGCAGTACCTTTACTGTGGTGTTTCCCTATGCCTGAATAAGTGACTTTCTTTTATAGTAATAAGCGAGTGGCCCTATAATGGGAATCATGATAATAATTGGAAACCATATCAATCTGTTTTTTCTGGAAACACTCTTCATTGAGATATCAACCATTGCGTAAATGGCGATAGATGCTCCAACAATACCTATTATTAACCAATCCATAATTATATTTTTAACTAAGTTCCTATTCTAAAGCGAGTAATTTGATGACCTTTATCAACAGAAATTCTGACATAGGTCAGGCAGTTACGCCCTTAAATTTTAAATTTGGCAAGAAACTACCAGCAATGGCGAAAAAGACAATACTAGTAATCGAAGATCAACCGGATGTCCGTGAAAACATCGTCGAACTACTTGAACTCTCCAATTATAATGTTCTTTCATCACCGGACGGAAAAGATGGTGTTAAGAAAGCATTAGCTTCCCCACCTGACCTCATTCTGTGTGATATCATGATGCCCGAAATGGATGGGTACGAAGTGCTTTACCTGCTCTCAAAAAATCCTGAAACTTCCATAATTCCTTTCATCTTTTTAACGGCCAAAGCGGAAAAAACCGATTTTAGGAAGGGTATGAATATGGGTGCAGATGATTACATCACCAAACCTTTTGAAGAAATGGAGTTGCTGGGTGCCATTGAAAGACGACTTATCAAGCATGAGGAATTATCAAAGGCTAACGGACTCGATGACCTGGTTGAGTCTGCTTCAAAATATTCAAGTCTGGGAGATCTGGAAAAGGAACGGAAGACCAGAAGCTTCAAAAAAAAGGATATTATTTACAGAGAGGATGATTTCGGCTCCTATGTCTATCGAATTAAAAGTGGAAAGGTGAAAACCTACCGCATCAATGAAGATGGAAAAGAATTTATCCACGACATCCTGAAAGAGGGAGATTTTCTTGGAGAACGTGCACTCATTCAGGATACCACACGAACGGAATTTGCTGAAGCAATGGAAGAAACGGAGCTTATACTTATTCCTCGTGATGATTTCAATGAATTAATTTTCGGCAATCGGGAAGTCTCCGGTCAATTCATTCGCCTCTTATCAAGAAACCTGTCTGAACGGGAACATGAACTCATGGAGATGGCATACAATACAGTAAGGAAAAGAACGGCTGATAGTTTGTTAAAACTGTATGAAACTTACTTTAAAGAAGAGAGTACTGTATCGTTCGATATTTCCCGTGCAGATTTAGCCGGGATGGTAGGTACGGCTACAGAGTCAGTTATACGAATTTTGTCTGAATTCAAAAAGGACAAGTGGATCGAAATCACAGGAAGCACAATCTCCGTTTTATTGCCTGAGAAAATCAAAGAGGTGAAGTATTGAATCTTTTTTAATTCTGATTAATCAGCACAGGATAAGTGGCTGCAAAACTCAGTTTTTTGATCACACTATCATGGAAAATTTTCTGTAGCGCTGTACGATGCTTAACCTGTAACACAAGCAAATCCGCTTTTTTCTCATCCATGTATGCGTCAATGCCCCTGGTGGAGTCTTTGTTGATTTCACGCTCAAAAAAGATCGTACCCGGAGCTGCCTCCAGTTTATCTTCATACACATCTTTGAATGAAAGGAATATTTCCTCGCTCTTCTCAGTGTCATGGTTACTTATATGGAGGAATGTAATCTTAGAAGAAAATACATTGGCAAAGTCTACCAGCTTCTGAAGGGTTACCATGTCCTCATTATCATAGTCTGAGGCATACACCATGTTCTCAAAGCTTTCAAACTGACATCCTTTCGGAACCATAAGCAGTGGAATATTAATCTTTCGGATGACATTATAAGTGTGGGTTCCAAAAAACAGCTGATTATAATCGTCAGGACCGTTTGTACCCATTACTGCAAGGTCAAATCCTTCTTCTGTCAGTTCCATTGAAAGTGCCTTTTCCAGTCCCTCAGAATGTGTCTTAACCCGGATGAAACAATCAAGGGTAAACTCTTTTTTCAATTCTTCACAACAGGTTTCGAGCTTACGCTTTGCTTCTTTTTCAAGCTCTTCTGTGGCTTCAATGATCTTTGCACCGGTCGGAGTTTCGTGCAGTGCGTTTTTTTGCACAATGTGAAGCAGGGTTAATTGTGCTTTTAAGTGCACCGCAAGGTTGGCGGCATATTCGAGCGCATTGTTGGCTGGTTCGGAAAAATCCACCGGGCATATAATTCTATTCATTCCTTAATTCTTTAAAACTGGAGTTTTATAAAGGAACTAAATTCATGATCACCGCCTGCATTTGTAATGAGTTGGCGCAGGACAAAATCTGATATTGGTCAGGTGGGGATGAAGCTTTCTAACGAGATTAACAGAAACCATTATCAAAATTGATAATGGTAGCGCTTTGAGTAGTCCAGGCTGACTCGAACCAGCAAAAGGAGTTTATCATTAGACATTTGTAAATTCAAGATCCCAGGAGATTAATTTCCTCCAAGGCAAATTGCTGGAAAAATCAAACACATGAAAAAATTATCAATTTCATTTTTTTAATAATGTTGTTCACAGCAGTAGCTGGTCAGATTACCAATCTATATGACCATTCACTATTCAACCATTCAACCAACTTTCCATTCAACTATTTAACCAAAAACTATTCCCCACTCTTTAATTCCTGCAGCTCCTTGTCCATTCGGATGATGTGCAGGGTCAGTTCTTCGATCTTTTTAAGCAGGAGCATGTTCATTTCGCCCAGCTCCACTCCATTTGCTTCCATTTCTTTGGCAGTAGGTACTTCCGGGAGATGCTTATTGGATTGAATGAATTTTTCCAGTTCTTCCAGAGTTGTCAGTTCGTAGTTGTCAGCGAAAACATAATCCGGGCCGGGAACAGAGAGATCTACTCGTACTTCTTCCGCATGAATTTTCCCTTTAACCGTGAGTTTTTCGTCAGCGGTGTTGGTTCCAATACCCACATTACCCTTAACAAAAAGTGATGCAGGATTGGTGTTAGTCCCTATCCTCACTGGGTGAGAGGTATGATACTGCAGATAAAGGTCACCGTATCCGGCACTGGTGTGACTTTTCCCATTTACATGTCTGGCCTTAACCATCCCGTTTCCGGTCCCTCCTACATTTACATTTCCCTGAACGGTTAAATTCATGTCGGGTGTGGTCGTTCCAATTCCCACAAAACCATCCGAATTTTTGATGAAAAAATCCACATCATTTACTGATTGTGTGCTCAAAGGAAGTCCGGTAGAAGATGAACCTGCTCCTATTCCAAATCCGCCAGTAGTATTAATCATGTCAACGTAAGAACCAAACCTGCCAGAGCGAAATCCACTTATTGTTAAAGATCCTGAATGATGAAATCTGGCAATATATTGATCACTTGAATACACAGACAATTTCATATCCGGATTTGAAACTCCAATCCCCGTTTTACCACTATTTCTCACAACCAGTCCCGGTACTTTCGTATAAGAATCAAACACCAACGTACCGGAAGGTGAAGCACCAACATCTATCGGGGTTTCATAGATGGTGGGTCCGACAGCTGAAATCGCCGAACCTTCATAAATACGAACGCTAGCCCCTTTCCAGCCGGTGGCAAGCAATGACATAAAGACATCCACACTTCCATTTGCCTGCTGATAAGCTCTAATACGGACGGATTGATACGGTTCTCCAAAGGTTGTTCTCAAATACCCATTAAATGCATTTCTGTTCGCCAGATGAATGGTTTGCTGAAAAGTACTATTTGAACCATGGCTCCCACCAAAAAGCTCAATGGTCAGCTTATCACCAGTAGAAGTGGAGCTGGCTGGCAGGGTGGCAATCTTCCAGTTGCGATCGGTAACATTGTTGTGTGTGTTATCGAAAAAAAATTGCTGTGCCGATGCGCTGGCAGGTGATGTTCTGTTGATAAGGGTGGATTGTGCGGAAGCTGAAAACAGCCCTACTGAAAGGAGTGCAAGAATGGTGAGTGAATAAACTAATTTCATAGGATAATCTTTGATGTTATTTATTGATTGCAAATAAGACTGGTTGTCAACAAGTAATAGTGAGAGGTCTTAAGCTGAAACTAAGGATTCTCCTCTTCTCCTGAATTCTCATTGACACACCTGTTCAGGTATCGGGTGATGACCTCTATCAAGTTTTTATGATTAAGATTTCCAGCTTCTATGTCTCTGACGACATTCTGGCAATTCTTCTCCCTCAAATATTTTATAAGTGTCTTTCTCCCTGACGGGATATACTCCAAACGATCTTTCTTATCGGGGTTTTCCAGATAGTAGGAGATTGATGTGCTTGAAGTCATGACTGATCCACCGAGACCGTCTGGTACAGACCCCATGCTCTGATACTCCAATTTCCATAAGTAATACCCTGCCAAAATACTCCTGCTATTTTGATCAAACAACCTGCTGTCCTTGTCATCACCAATCCATTTAGCCACATAGGCTGAGTTTTTTTCATCCTTCATTTTCAGGATCTCGCTCTCATAAAATATCATCCTGATTTTCTTATTACTTTCATCCCTGGCAACAACTTTATAAGCAGACATACCCATTACTGAGGCAGGTCTTATTTTCAGATCTCCATAAATCGATTCTCCGCCATGTGTAACTATATATTGATTTTGTGCCAATACTGATGTGATGATCAGCATCAGGAGTGATGAATAAATGTATTTCATCTTGTTTGTTTTTAGAATTTTTCAAATAATGGCGTGGTAACACAAAGGTGTGAAATTTATGTCTGACATTTGGCCTGAAATGACACTCCATTTATGCTCGTCAGATGGACAAAAGGAATGCATCTCAGTTTCCTTTCTTTTTCTCTTTTTCCATTAAATAAGATATCCGCTTATGATTGAACTGGCCGACTTCTTCATTCACTATTGAGATGGCAGGTAACGACTCTTTCTTATTCTGTTTCAATTCCATGTAGATTACCTCCCCTGCTGAGCCTGAAAAGCTGGCACAGTTACCCTCGCTCATGCATAGCGAAAAATCGAAAACATCTTGAACTTCAAATTCAAGCAGAGTATTCTCTGACAGAGTACCTACAGACCGGTCTCTGTAAAAGATTTCCACTTCTTTGGGCAAGCGCTTGCCTGTGCCTCTAAATAGTGTGATGGTTGCCATCTCAGGTTTTCCGGTTGCCCTGATATTATAATCTGTGATAAGTTTCCTAAGTTCTTTTGATCCGTAATCCTTTTCTTCCAGTTTTCTCAATATAACCGGAGCATCCTCAACAAAGTCCCGAAGCAGTTTGAATCGGCTATACAGATCACCATTCACAAGAATCACAGAGGTATCCTTAATTACATGATACTGAACAGCTATCGATCTTCTCAATGATTTGGTTCCCTCATTATCTCTTTGAAAATAGGGATACGTGTGTTTATATAAACGAATCTTTCCTGTTTCTAAAACCTTCACAAAATCGATAGACTTGTTATTTAATGGAATAGATCCATTAGTAAAAACATCGATTTCTCTAACTATATAAGTTTCCTCATTCACAACAAACTTCTTCACATCAGCAGGGCCAAGCAAAACTGATTTTTCACTAAGACTGACTCGAAACCGAACCCTGTTGTATCCCTCCATCTTATCCGATGGCAAACCCAAGACAGTTTTGGGCATAAAGTATTGAATCAACCCATGGTGTACTGAATCGGAGTAATCGATATAGTAACCGGCCTGGTATTTTTCCTGGGCTGCTAATGGAAAAATGAATGAGCAAATACAAAGGCAAATGAGTAATCGCATGGAAAATAATCTGAGGTTTTATGAACGGCCTGTTAAGTTATATCTCTGGTTTGTTATTATTTGTAGGTCAAACCATAAGTCATGCCTTCACTCAAATCCAACGCTGGAAGACTTGCGGTAGCTGTGGCTTTACCTAATTTTTTCAATTCGAAGAATAATACCTTCATAGCTGCAGACTCTTAATTTTTGTCCATTCTTAATTTCAGCATCATCCCATTTAAAGCCGTTGCCCATTGATCCTCTTCCGGGATAAGTGAACTTTTTATCATTAATTACAAAAGATCCAGTAAGGTTTGGTCCTTCCTTAAAGTCACTTACGATACCCACGGCTACCTCGCATTCATTATTTTGTTCCTTCCATTTCAATGAGCTATACCTAATCCATAGCAAAATTGTTACACCGAAACAAATTAAAAACGCAACAGTTAAAGTTAAGTAACGCACGAATCGTTTAATCCTATCTCGACTTGGTCCTAGATTTACAATTAATAGAAAGATGAAATAGACCAAAATAAACTGGAATTTCCAAAAACCATCATCAGAAATACTGTACAATACAACATCATTCATTTTATTGCACTTTGGTATTCAGATCTTGCAAAATCTATTACAGCATTCCACTGGTCCTGACTTATCATTCCTTTTAACTGTTTTTACTACACCCTCAGAGTCACTCATGCGAGGGCTTAGTATGGCGAGGACTCTGAGATCAAACTTCGATAATCCACAATATTTATAGAATCTTCCTCTTCCAACTCATAAAATCTTGCACTTGAGTAAGGATAAGATGTGAAATCCTTATGAAGCCTTACCAGTTATCGGACCACTCACAGGATTGCTATGAATGTAATCCAATACTTTATTTATTGCCGCTTCACCCTCCACCTGCTTTGCATCAAAGGACAATCGAATGACTTGATGCTTCTTGCCCTTCAAAGATTCATTGGGTTGAACACCGTGAGCCAGCTCATCCAGCATTGAAACCTCATATTGGTTCCTCAGAGTCCGCCACCGCTCACCGCCTTTCCCTAAGATGACTCTGAGGGGGAGTAAATTCTTAATATTCTCTTTTAGCTGTGCAATGGCCATTATTGGAAGTATCAAATTTGCAGCTCCTGATATTACTCAACTCATCATCACTCTTGCTTTTGCCATCTTTGCTCTGGTGGCTTTCAATCTCAAACATGAACTTAAAAGATTGGCTAAAGAGACTGCCCTATTCAACAACACAATCAAAAATCACCTCAATACTTTAAATGCAATGGAAGCCTTACTAGTTTTTAAGTAAGGCTACCCAATCATATATCCTGTTTTCTTCTCTATGCTCTTTTATCGAGTGTATTTGATTGTATTGGCTCTGAATGATTTCGGTGCGTGAGGACAGAAGTCCAAGCTAAAAGCTTGAACTAGCAATTCGCATACTTGCTCGGACTAGCTGGGGTTCTTCTACCAAAAGAAAAAGCACAAGTGGACACTTGCGCTAGTTTTCTTATCTCAATTCCTACAACCTTGGACTAGTTGGGGCATTACAAATGCTTATTACTTTACTAAATCCTCGTTACAAACGAGGACTAGATGGGCAGTAATCACAAAGCATATTAGCTAATTCTTTAGGTTTTAATTCTAAGTAAGCAATATTCCATAATATCTTTTTTCCCCTAACCTTCAGAACTAAATTCCCAGAATGATACCTATCTTGAATTACACGAGCATCCTCAATATCATTCCAATTAATTTTTTCATTATTATATTTTAAATACTGATCTGTTATCTCCAATTTGATTGATCTATCAAGACATTTACTGATCATTACGAAAAAGGAAATAGAAAAAACTCCGATGAAAATGGATAAGACAAGAGTGTTTTTTCTAAAAAGATTGCCTAAAAAATCTGGGTTAGTCAAGTAGGAGAAAGTAATCACGATTAAAAAAATCACTCCCAGCATCAGCACAACTACATTACTTCTTAGCGAATTTCTAACGTAATAGGGTTCTAAATTGGGTTTATTGCCCCTTTTAAAAACTGGAAATTCTTTTTTCAATTCTAATTATTATTAAAAGTCCCGAAAAAATTCCCCATTGTTTCGCCCACTGCTCCTCCTAATATTTCTAAGGTTGCTTCGCCACCTAAAGGTAAATTATTACTAACTCCTCCTACAGACCCTTGAAGTCCAGCATCAATAACAAACTTAGCCAAGCCCTTATGATAATCACCTAATCCTACATATTGAGCTCCAAAAACTTCTACCTTTCCATCTGCTTTTATATCTACAGCACCTGCCAAAACTGCGGCACCCAAATTCTTGCTAAATCTCGTTCCTGTAACAACATCAAAAACATCAAACTCACTAATCGCCTGCTCTACATCACCTCCTTGTGCTATCATCTGTGAACTGAACTCAAAAGCTGTATTCTTAAGAACGTTCCTTCCATAATTCATCAAAGTCTGTCTTCCTATGTTTGCTAAAGCCACAGCTCCAACTTCTGCTCCAGCAATTATTGCTAATGGTGCACCTAAAATTACAGGCAATCCCTCCCTTGCAAAGCGTCTTCTTCCTTGACGTACAGCCGCTTCAATTCCATTGCCCCAAATAGTCACTTCTCCTAAATATTGATAAACTCCTACTTCTGGACTGTATGAATAAACAATGTTAGAATTTATGTAATCATCATATTGCCCATTTCTTGGGCAATCATCACAAACAAATCCACCATCAGGATCAACACCATTCATTGGATTATTTCCCATACCATTATATGAGCTAGCATATTGACCCATCGGATCCACCTGCAACCACCTTCCAATCAAAGGATCATACATTCTTAATTCAAAGCTGTTCCACCCTGTAGTAGTATCCATCTCAGAGTATTCGCCTTGATAGCCATGTCTGTACTTCTCTTGTTGTGTCTGATCGGGGTTGTTCCACACTTTCGCTACTGCGCCGAAGGGATAGTAGTCTGTTTTTCGAATCACACGGGTGCCCAGTAGTGAGAAGGTGAACTCATCAAAATACACGTTGATATTGCTTTCGTTCACCACGTAAGCAAATAAATAGCCGTCTTCCGTAGCTGAGGCGGACAGTACCAGGTGTTCCCACCCATTGGCATCCCCAACTCCCGTTACAGGCACTGCACCGGAAGTCTCTAGTGCAAAATTTTCATCCAGTAATATATATTGCAAATAGGCTTTAGGTTCGTTGCTATTCCCTGAAACACCTGCAATTAGTCCGGGCAGCAGGCTTGTGACGCTGCTGGTTAACCCGCCACCTTCTACTCCAACCGCATCACTGTTGACATGATTGTCTACCAAATCCGCGATACCTCCGATGGTTGCTCCGGTGAGCCCTGCCGTAGAATACTTCACATACACATCCAGACTGATCTCATCTCCGGCCTTCACCCGCAGTGTGGTAGTTGGTCCAACTGCCTGTGACGGGTTAGTCAATGCAGATCTTCCCGGAACACTCGGATCATTGTAACTGTTGGCTGACTGTAGTTGTGTGCGTGTACCCAGGTTATCAAAGTACTGCGCTTCATATTCGTCAATACCATTCGGATCGGTATCTGTTTCCATACTGGCAGTGGCTTGCAGTCCTAATTTCGTCACAATGGCACGAACACTTCCCAGATGGTCCGTCAATTCATAGATGTACTTATAATGATCCGGATTTTTAAACGCCATGCCCAGTTTACCTGCACCGTATATTGGCAGTTCTATCTGGGCAATTTTCGCTTCGTTATCCTTTCCATTATAAATGGCCATAACCTGACCGGAGGCATCACGGATGTACCATTCCTGAGCTGCCCCAACCTGTTTCATCAGACGGTAGCCACGATCATCATAAGCGAATTGAATAAGCACATTGCTTGTGCCGGACTCGGTCACCTTTGTCACCTTACCGGTCACATCGTATTCAATCGTAATGTCCTTCTGATCCGGGTCGACATAGTCAATACTGATCACCTGCCCATTGTCATCGTAGGTCATGGAAGTGATGTAATCATCTACACTCTCCAGTTGATTGGAACCGGCTTTATAATGAAACTCAAAATCGTTTTTTAAATCATTCGGATCATCCCCATACCGCTTGATCCCCTGAATGTTTCCATTGGCATCATAAGGTCCTTTATTCTGGTCGTCCGACTTGATAGCTACATCATAGGCATTATCCGCAGCTGCCATGTTGTTGGATTTGCCAAATTTCGCTTCGGTCAACTGATATTTATGATCATACTTGTAAGCGTACGCTTCCAGGTTGTTCGCGTCATTCAGCGTATAATTGGCAATGGCTGCATGGAAGTTTCCACCGTTGGTATTGAATCCCGGCTTTAACGTGATACTGTTTTTTGCATAAATCGTTGTTTCTGCCGGATCATAAGTGTTGGATTCATAATCGTTCGACTGCCCGCTGATCACGTATTCGCCGTTCCCTGCACCGGGGAAAACTGCGGATCGAATGTTTCCATTGTCCTGTTGTTCAAACTCTCCCGGAAGACCCAGTGAAGCAATAGGTACGCCTGATCGGCTGTAATCTCCCTGGAAATACTCCAGTGTCATCCCAAAGGCATCTTTCGAGAAACCACTGTTAGGCTCTCCTGTGATGCCGTCCCCTCCCGGATCTTTACCTGCTTCCGGATGATTGATTGCTTTGAGCCAGCCCTGTACCGTATAGGTATAGTCGATCCCCTGTAGATCGGTTGCCAGTTCGATACGTTTTAGCGGACCATGCAAATAGTAGCTGTACTCCGCCTGGAGGTATCTGTCACCAGCTTCTTTAATAGAAGTTTCCACTTTACTCAGTCGCTGGTTCTGATCGTATTCATAATGGTGGTAAAATGCTTCACTGACTGTGTTTTCCTCGGTCTGCGGCTGAAAAGCCACCATGGTCACATTTCCGAGAAAATCATAGGTATACTCAATCAGGAAATACACCTCCGGGCTTGCAGGGTTTACACCCTGTAACTGAGTTGATAATGTCTTGAAATGCTGCAAAAACCAGGTCACTCTTCCCTGCTCATCGTAGCTGTACCAGCTTTGTACATTGTCCGATTCTGTGGAAGAAACCGCCCCCATTACAAATTCCTGGTCTCCAATGCGACTGGAAATACCAACAGGTACACCTGGTTGAGTTACGGACACATCATAATGCGTTTTAATCCAATCGTTAACATATCCGGATGTCAGCCAGGTTCCTGCCCCCGACTGATTGATCAATGTCTCATTACCAGTGGTATTGTTGAACATGGTCATGAAATTAACTGTACCACCTGATCGATCATATTCACCCGATTCAATCGGCCTGCCCAGTTCGTCATATACAGTATAAGAAAATCGATTGTTTGAAGCAGCGTTCTGTTCCGCACTTTGTGAAAAGCGAATCTGTCCGTCTCTCCTGTAGATATACCGGGTTGTACCGGCATCCGGCTCAATCATTTTCAATAATCTTCCCTGATTGTCGTATTCATATAAAGTTGTGAAAGGAAGGGTGGTCTCCGTGTAGTTCGTTGAAGCACCATCCGCAACTGAGACACCACCATTAGCAATAACTGCTTCTGTTCCCCGTGGGGTCATACTCGCAACCAGTCGCCCGCTGTTGTCATAAAAATTGTAGGAAAAGTCGGAATAGTCAAGTGACACCAGGAAACTGATTGGGCCTCCTGTATTAGTAAATGAATAGAAACCTTCCGGTATTGATCCTGTTACAGGCTGATCATTAACCAGATCATGATAGGTGTGGCCGGTACTTATAGCTGTTGTCAGGTGAAATTCGGTTTTCTCTCCTGTTGGAAGACTTCTGGTTACATCATATGTTGTTCCGCTATTCCCTACTGCAGTAGCAATCGTATTAGCCCCATCGGAATAGGTAATCACCTGCCGATTGTTAGCATCAATTCCAACCTGCTTAAGCACCTTAGAAGGGGCTACATTTTGCTTCACTACCAGGTTCCTTATTTCTTTATAAAAACGCAGTTCACCATCGAAAATCGGCAGGGTTTTACCTACTCCTACCCGATCACTTTCCAGGTGGTGAAAATCCCCCGGCATAGATGCGCTCTTGCTCTCCCCACTCCCGTCTTCGTAGAAGTTGCTTACGGAAAAAGGCAGATTTGTTTCCGGCACTCTTTCTTCCGGACTGAGATTGCTGTAAAAGTGACCAAGCGTTCCGGGTGTGTTGTTATCCAATGGGACCGGTGTAATTCCTTCAAACTTGTCGAAGGTGTAGGGTTCACCATTATTCGCTGTAATGAATGCTTCTTTAAATCCTAAGGTTCCTCTGTTAATAGGAGCCGATAGTGTTTGTCCGACCGGCCGGTTGTATTTATCAACAAGAGGCTCACTGGCCATCACTTCGACACTTCCGCCAGCATCAAGGTTTACCCATTGTGATTGCAGTAATTTCCCTGAATTATCAAAATATTTACTCGATTTACCGGCTACCACTTCCGAACCCGAAGATTGGGTATAGTTTATTGTCGTTATTGAATTATAATCCGGAATGTATTCAATCGCAGAGATAGTTGCCGCCGGCAAATAAGTAGCCGGTAAATTGGCACATTGTTTTTTAACATGAGCCCGAAACTTTGTTGTTGGGTCAGAAAAAACCATATCCTCATAGCTTAGCACCAAAACACTTTCAGACCCACTGGTTACCGTCTGATATGTGGTCCAGGACCCATTCCCAATTTTACGCTCCCATCTGTCAATTAGCGCATTACTTCCAATCACTCGAATTTCGCCAGATGCCTCTTTTCCAATATATACCGTTCGATTGCCTACAACAGTCCCGGTATTGTATGTAACAGGTCCATTAATGGTAACACTTGCAGTTTTGATTTCTGTATTGCAGGCAGAACTAATTGTAGCTTTTGCTGTATAGGTTCCAACCAGATTCACATCAACAGTTAAGTTGGAACCAGATGAAATTTTCAAGTTTGAACTATTGTACCATCCGTCCCATCCTGATACTGCAGCACCGGTGGGATAAGCAGTTAGTGTCACCTGACTGGAAGAGCAAAGTAACGTAGATGAGGCAGAAGCTGTCAGTCCACCTGTTACAGCAGCACTAATTGTAACATTTTCTGTATCTGATGCACTAAGGAAAGTGCAATCTCCAGGATCACCAGGCCCGTCTTCTTCTTCCAATAGACCTCCATCGGCATAAACAGATACAGATACTGTGCCTGACGTTCCGCTGCTCCATGTTACATCAATCGTATTCGTAGATATGCCGGAATCAATGACTCCATTGCCTGAAACTGTCCAGTTGTAATTTATGCAACCAGGTGTTCCTGTGTATCCATTGACGGTCGCAGAATATGTTTTTGATGCTCCAATACACGTCCCACCCAGCGTTGTTGATATACTGACGGTTTGACCGTTTGAGATCAATGAAACAAATAAAAGAAAGAAAGTATATATATATGTTTTCATGATCTCTTAGTTATTGTTTTCTATTGGTGAGCAATCACCCTCAATGGGTAACTGGTTGGACGGACATTGTGTCAGATCATAGGTACTTGCTCCCTGATAGCTGCCGCAACTTCCGTTATGATAATAGTTGATAAGCCATCCTGTAGTACAACCATCCGTATCAAGCTCACAGGAACTAAACATGAACGTACCCGAAGGATGACAATAATTGGCGTACACACGTTTATATGAGGAAAAGTCAAGACCTGTTTGTTGATCTGTTACAGTCGCAATTACATCTTTCCAACCCTTATTAGTAGCATTCACAATGAAATTATGTGTATCATTAGTCGTATTGGATATTGCCCCATTGATATTCCATTGATACTGATAATCTCCGCTTCCAGGAGGAACAAAATCCACACTCAGAATCAGTGTATTTCCATTTTGTGTATTTGTCACATTTCCGTAAAAACTGGTATTGGAAGTGGTCGCGTAATGGATATTCATATCAGAAATTTTAGTGGGCCCGTCGCTGAATGTTTCCCTTGAAATTTCCTTCAAACGACCAGCAGCATCATATTCATAATGTGTGAAGAGGTTATTCGCATCCAGAATGTCCGATAATTCTCCCCATTCATTATACGCGTAGCTTGTCATTACCGCGTTTATTGGATGTACTCTAAAATCATCCCAATACATAGTATTACCATTCTGGCTTCTGGTGTTGACTTTTAATGTTGATGCTGTGCCAACATTAATATCAGCTTGAAGCAGATACCATTCTCCTGCCTTCTTAGAGCCCGAACCGGTTGCAGCGGTAATGTATGAACCACCGTCTAGTTTATATTCAAGGATCGCATTTGGGTGAGTACTCCAGACAGACGCCCGGTATATCGATCCGGGATCCGGATTATCTATTTCATAAATAAATACATTCTGATATGAAGTGGTTTTTATACTTTTCTCACCAGTATGGATTTTATAACCATCAGATTCATCTCCAACGATTCCCCCCGCACGTCTTACTCCGCCTCCGAAATAATATAATCCTCCAATAATTTCAGTCTCATCTTCCGCACCAGAATAGGCGAAATCGTTGTAGCGTGCATTAGCAACCGTTGCAAAAACTCGTAAATTCTTACTATCAAACTTTGTTGCAGCATAATTACCATTCACATCAAGAGCTTCCAACGCGTGAGAATTCACATCATATAATGAAATTTCAGCATTCCGTTTCCAACTGGCATTAGCCGCTAAGCTGATAGGGTTCTCTGCCAATTCGCTAAATGAAGTCTTAGGATAGGTACCGTCATCCAACAGACTTACAGATGTCAGACCAATGTGAGAATAGGACGCTTCCTTGCGATAGATCTTATCAGCAGATTGATTCCCAATGTTCGAATTTGCGTTCATCACCGGGATAGATTTGCTCCATGTCTGAGCATAGGCTCCTACTAAACCTGCTGCGTTATCAATCACGTTATCATTATAGAAATAGGAATCTGGGTCAAAGCCGGAGTTCATAAGGTAGGAATAGTTGGTCCCTTCCTGGATCAGCATGTTTTTATCCGCCATTTCATCATAAAAATGGTAAGCTGGGACAGATTTGCTTACATATTTATTTCCATACCCGTCCTCACTAAATGATTCTGTAAGTTGGCCAGAGTAGTAATCGTAAGCGAGATTTTTAGTTGTCGTGGTTATACCTGTTTTGAAATTTGTTGTAGTGGTCCCTGTTAAAACAGATGGATATTTTTCTTTCTTGCTTATGATACCCAACATTTCATACTGATCATCATTCTTAATTAAGCGTGCATCTGCAAATGTTTCATCTATTACTCCCTGCTTATTAAACTTTGTATTTAGGAGATTTTCATAATTCAACCTGTTTTCATCAAAGTACTCCTTGTCTGAAGGGTCTGCAGGATAGTTTAGTTCATCGTGCAAATAATGATTAACAGTCTCATTCAACTTGTTATTGTTGTTATCATAAAGCGTTACACTTTTTAGAGAACCAACCCTTGAAGTGAAGTCCTTCTTGTAAATGCGCCGTGCTCGTTGACGCTTAAACTGTTTGAGATCATAAGACCAGTTATTGTCCGTTACGGGGATATCCTCATCGAAATCTTTATGAAAATCAACCATACCTGATTTGAAGGTCTCAAATTCATAGACTTCATGATTGGGGATTTGAATATCATTTGAAAAGCCTTGAACTTCAACTTTCCCATATAATACTCCCGGAGCTGGTATTTCTCGCGAATTCTTGAAAATAGATGAGTATATTGAATAAGAATTATTCTCAACTCTTTTTACAGCCATGTCTGGATTGGCCAAAATTGACGCATCCTCACCTTCTTGTCCCGGAATCAGTCCATAGGGCATGTACGATGAAACACCAGACTCGTAGGAATACCGAATTGAGTTACTGTTACCATTTGAATTAACAGATACCTCCCTGACTCGAGTTCCACCACCCATTTTTGATTCATTTTGTATAGAAGAAACATACCCACCAAAAAAATAGTCAGGATATTCAGTGAATGTTGCAGTATATTTTCGCTTCTCTGAAGTCAAGCTCCCATTAATCGTCATGACCTCATACCTCTGGATTACTTTTGTCCCATTTAGCTTGGCACTTAATTCATCACTTTCTATTCGAATGTAATTGGTCCCCACAATTTTAATTTCACAGTTAGCTACATTAACAGGATAGTCTTTTGGCCCATAGTAACTATTAGTGCCGGAAATTGGGAACAAGAATGTTGGCTTGTAGAGAGAATTACTTTCTCCAATAACATCATAAGAATCATGTTGTGAAGGGTGAAAAGAAAACACGCCTGAAAAAGAAATATTATTGTCAATTGAATAATACTTTTTTAGATCTACATTTTCATTTAGATAAATATCGAAAAGTGAATTGCCCCTGTCTCTTACCTTTTCCACGGTAAATAGATTTGTTCCTAACGTTGCTATTTCATCTATCACATCACTTTCATAGTCAATATCTATTGTAGAACCCAATCCGGTTCTTACTTTTCTCAATGACCATGCATCTACACCTTTTGAAGAAATGTTCGTGACTTGTCTTCCTAAAGTCTCATTCACTTGACATAGATTTTCATCAAAATCTGATTTGTACATTCCCCAATTATCATAATAATCCTTATTGTAAGGTGGGTTCTTTGTTAATCTGTAGGTAGCACTCACAGTTCCTCCAGCTCCACCAAGAGAATTATGGATTGGCTCAATCCCATATTTTGTGCTACTCATTTCCCACACTACGGTATAATACCTGGTTTGACCTTCAGCAAAGATTTCAAGAACATCCCCTTCTTGAAGTGCATTCGGTGCAGTGGTTATATTGTTAAGTGCAAAGTGGCCATTTAAATCAGCCGTTGGCACTTTGTTAATAGAAGCTGCCTGAAATCCCTCGTTTAAATCATACACAAAATCCATTCCTGGAACTACCTGAATGCCTCCTTTTCCAAGAAAGTCCACTCCTTTAAGTGTGAGCTTTCCCGAAGAACTGTTTGGTGTATTTGGCACTAAGTCATAATGATTGTTGTCAAATTCAATCACTCTCAGAGACTTTGCACTTAATACAGCTTGATCAATATCGTTGATATCGTAGACGTTCTCTGGTAGATGTTGATTAAAACTAATTCCCTCCAATTCATCAAACATTTCATTAAGTGCTGTCCTTGCGGCACTTGAATAATTGGGATCGGTATTATATGATCTTGGCCAATCATGTGATGTTTGATTAATCGAAGAATGAGGCCAAAACCCTACAGTTTTCTGAATATTCAGCGATTCAAAATCCTCCTTTTTCAAAAGACAGACCTTATTAAGTTTTAATGACTGAGTAGGGCCAGCTAAATAGTTTAAGTTCTCAGTATATCCATAGTTATTTCCTTCCTGAGAATCGTAATACGTTACATCAGCATTTGCAGTTAATACTTTGGGATCAAAAGATCCATCGAAATTATCAGCGGTGACTGAATTAGTCTCCCAACCAGTATTAAGATGGTTTTTTTGATTTCTTAAATATTTCAAAGAGCTCTTGGCATCTTGACGTCCCTCTTTCATAAACACTGCTACATGCGTTTTCGTTTTTATTGCATCTAAGTAATAAATCTCCTTTGTTCCTTCAGAAAAATTTTGGAAATTATTATCAATATCCATTTTTTTTCCTTGCCCAGGGTTTCTCCAATAGTATTGTTCTGTCCACTTGCCATACTCAAAGTCTACCCAGTATCCCCAGTCCGCTTCATCCAGCTCCCCAAAAGGTGCCCTGTCTACAAAATCAGGTCCTGTTATTGCAGTCAAATGCCATGCGTAGCTATACTCTTCTGGTCTTTTCAGCTCATTAAAAGTGTGCCCTTCCCCCTTCTCAATGTTTTCTGAATATTGATATTCATCATATGTGCAGGCTGGCAATGTATAATGATATGATACACCTGATTCATTTGTGATAATATAGGCTCCAATCTGATCCCATGGTAATGATGATCTGCTAAACCCGGTTGTATTATTGTCAATAAAACCAGTCACTCCATCTGTAATTTGCTTATTGGTGTATGTAATAATTGATTTCGAACCCGCCTGCCCGTTAATAAGGGAGTTTATTCCTGATTTTCCAACGGCAGATGCAGGTGCATAATTAAAATCAGAATTATTCAACTGCCCGTATCCGGAGGAGAAATTCGCTGGATCGTATTCATATCTATTTGAAAAGTCATTTACAAATCGCCATTGAAATGACTGATCCGAATCATAACCAGTAACATATTGTATCGCCTCATCACCCTGAGTGACATTCTGTCTCAGGAGGTGTTGTTGGAATTTGTAAGGCTGTATATTTCCCGCTATCCCCTGACCTGTAACCGAATAGTGATCGTAGTTAACAAAAGATCCTCCTAAGGATTTTGTCGCATTCAGTTCCGGGAATCCAGAACTGGTGAATTCATCCGCATCAACTGCATAATAGGTGTCATAGGTGTTTTCATCCAGCCAAGCTTTGCTCACGTTGTGGTCAGGATAATAAAGTGCTCCATTGGTAGCAATGTTTTCGGTTTCATCAATCCAGTATCTGGTTTGCTGAAATCCCAAATGAATAAAGGGAATAGGTAGTGTGAAACCGAAAGATGAAGTGCTTAAATTGCCACTTTTATTGTTGACAATTCCGGTTGCACCTGCTACTGTTGCAGAAACAGAAACTCCCTTTGAATTTGTTGAAAGAGATGCTCCAATTAAACTTGGTCCTCCTTTTCTTATTCTATTCCTAGGCTTCTGTTCTGCATCCGTTCGATCACTATAGCTTGCACTTACCCCGCCACTAAATCCAACAGACTGAAAATTAGTACTTGGTCCGGCGCTGAAATTAAGTCCGCTTATTTCCCTTCCAATAGCTAAACCAAAACTCTGATAGCCATTTCCCCATGGATCAACACCCATCCTTGAATTGGCTCCAATGCCACTCTTTTCTCCTAACTCAATTCCAGCACTCACAAAAGCTCCCACTCCCACTCCCTGATAAGTATCAGTACCTATCGATAGACCAGCTGATAAACCGGCAGAACCAGCAATTCCAAGCGAAACTCCAACATCAACCTGGGTGCGAGTACCTCCCGCCCAAAAGAACCTGTCAGTAGATTCCACATCTTTATGATCATCCGGGTATCCATTTACACTTCTATTAATGATACCTGGATTAAGCGTCCAGCCCAATCCCACCCAGGATGCTTCTTCATTTGGCATGATTCCCGCATGATAGGATAGCGATAACGGATACCCACCAGCAGGGCCTGGCACTTCCAATAATGGAATATTGTAAGCAAGATCACCGGAAAGCAGGTTCACCATATCGGTCGTATCAACCGGTTCAAAACTTGAATAATCCGGAGAAGTAGGACCAGCAGTCAGCGCATACGCCACATTCGGCAGTATTAAGCTGGAAAGCATGTTTACCGTGAAAAAAGCAGCGATCAGCTTGAGGTGTTTTCTAATGTGTTTCATAGTAGGATTTTAGTTCTAATAGTTTGGGGGAACGGTTCAATTTTTCTGTATCAAATCGAAAGGACCGGCTTCCGGTATTGAAGCCGAATTCTTTGATGTTAAAGGCTACTTCATCAGCAGCGCTAATTTTTTCTTTGTTAAAAACAAACAGGATGTCGGAGGTTTTACTCAGCCCAAACATGCGGGTATAGTAGAAATCCGCCACGGGTATGGTGTCCTTTTCTGATGTGGTCATGTTCACAAACTGATTCATCCGAAAAGACAGGGTCTGCAACTTGTTGTTGAACTCCGCCTGGCTGGCGCTGGTCCCGTACAGGGCATCTTTCTTTCCGGCTTTGAGCTGAAGAACGAAGTAGGCATAGTCGCCATAGCGCTCTCCGATTTCATTAATATCAGCCAGCTCTTTTCCTTCTGCTTCCTGCCAGATCAGGAAGTCATTGGGGCGGTAACTCACCTTCATGGTCAATGATCCGGCTTCCTGTTCGTCACTCAACCCGTTGGAAGTATCCTGTATGTAGTTCTGGAGCTCTTTTTGGGAAAGATAGTCCGGCGGCTGGCAGGAGGATAGTATTACAAGGAGGATAAGAATCCCCCTGACCCCCTTTAAGAAAGGGGGAATCACAATTGAGGAAATTTCGGATGCTATGTGAGGGAAAATAGTTTTCATCAAAACCCCAGGTATCTGTCGTTTAATTCATTTTGTAAAGCTTCGGTGATGTCGAGGTATTCTTCTGCATACACGATATTACCTGCGCTGGTTGTACCCAGAATCAGGGTATACCCTTTCCGTTTCCCATATTCTTCAATGAAGGTGTTCACCTCAGAAAGCACTTTTTCTGTCATTTGAAAGTCTTCCTGCTGTGATTTTTGCTGAATTCCTTTCTGGTAGTCAATAAACTGCTGCTGTTTCGTTTTCAGCAACTCCTCGCTCAGTGAGCGTTCCTTTGCAGTCATCCCTGCTTTTTCCTGTTCGTATTTAGCTATTTCCTTTTCTACCTCTGATTTTAGCGTATCAATATTGGCCTGCCATTGCACGGCTTTTTGCTGAAACTGCTGCCTTGCCGCTTTCATTCCCTCATAGTTTTCGAGGAGTAGATTGGAGTCGACATAGACCACTTTGGCTGGTTTTAAAAAAAGGAAGTAAAACGTGATCAGGTGGAGGATCACAAGGACAATGACGGTTATGGTTAATTTATTGCTCATTTGGAAAAAGTTAATCCCATTCGGACGGTGAATTTTTTTGTTTGAAAAGTATTGGGTGCTGAAAAATTGTATAAAGCCAGCACGCTTGTTTTAATTTTTTTGTACTTAATTGATTTACCCAGTCCCAGGAATATATTCCTTTCATATAGCGAATCGCCTTCCGTCAACAAACTTTTTTGTTGCAACCACTCAGATTCTGTATGTGCGAAATAAGATTTAAAGAAGGTATAATCCAAAAAAACCCGATATCCTTTTACTCTTGTTGCTTCATTGTCCTTCTGTAGAGGAATGGAAGTGTTGTAGCCTACTCCTGCTGCCAGTTTTCTGCTTATCCCATAGGCAAGCGTTGGGGTTAGCTCTATTCGTTCCGGAGCTGGCTGGTATTGGAAATATCCTCCAATTTCGAATCGCTCAATTACCTTTCGCTTCTCAGTCTGATCCTCTGACTTCAATCCAATGGATTGTTTTAGTTCCTCCAGCTTTCTTTCCTTTTGCTGTTCCAGTAATGCCTCTGTTAGTTTTTCTTCAGGAATTTCAGGCTTTTTATAGTTGAACTTCTCTAAGCCTGGAATGTACTGTTTAACAGGTGACACCATCGATTCTGCCGGGGAAGCGAATGTTTCCAGTTTTTGCAAAGCCACCCGTTCTTCCACAAATGAGCTGAGAAAGCCTTCCATCTCTTCATTTGAGAATCCTTTTCCTGATTGATTAAAAATCGAATCCGTTGACTTCAAGTCATATGGCAACTGAATTGCTGAGGAATCAATACCTGGGAAACTTTTAAATTCATTCATCGATGAATTGAGGTCTAAGGAATCTTTCGTCAACTTTTGTTGGATGGTATGGATTGATCGGATCGATTCAAATGCTGAAGTGTCAGGAACGGACGGGAAATCATCAGGTTTTAGTGGTTGGTATTTCTCATTGGCCAATACTGTTTTAGCAGCCTTTTCTGCATCGAATTTGTCATATTCATTCTTGTAATCGACTTCTGGGATATTGTACTGATCCTGGATGGCATTGAATTGATTCTTGAAAGCGAGAAACTCACCAGAGTCCAGGCTTGTAATCAGAGATGCATAATTATTCACAGACTCTTTCGGAAGGCTGGTGTGCTTTCGCATCACCTTTTTCATTTTCCTTACTTCTTCTGATCGCACCTTGTTTTTTAGTCTTTCAGCTTTGAACTTTTGTTTGTAGTTCTTTTTCTTACCTAATTCATTGAAGTTCACTTTAGCTGCAGGCATGGCTATTTTGGTCTGCCCCCATCCCATTTTTGGCAGCAGCAGCATGAGCAGGAAGCTCACAGAAAGAACATATGTCAGATTTCGCTTCAACTTGATTACTACTCTTCTGTTTGTTGTATTTCCAATTTCTGAATTCGTTTTTCCTGCTGGATGATGTGCAACGTCAACTCCTCAATCTTCTTCAATAATAAAGCATTCATCTCACCCAACGCAATTCCGCTTTCTTCAACTTCTTTGGCAGAAGGAATTTCGGGAAGGTGGCCGTTTGATTGGACGAATTTTTCGATTGCTTCGAGTGACGGAAGTTCATAGTTGTCATCGAATACATAATCCGGCCAGGGGGAAGCTTCTACTTTTATTTCTTTGGAACGAATGGTGCCATTCACTTCGAGTTTTTCGGTTGGGGTGGTGGTGCCAATGCCAACATTTCCTGATGGATCCGAGCCATCCGAAGATTTTATATTTAATGTACGATTCCAACCACTTCCGTCACCATCAACTATATAGAAACTTAGGGTTGGAGAACTCCCTCCCGTACTGGCATCCGCTATGATTCTAGCTGTATTGTAGTTGCCTCCATTGTCAATTTTTGTATCGAAGAAAATTTCCGAATCTCCAGAAGCATTGGTAGCATCTAGCATCAATACAGGATCGGATCCAGCAACGTGAAGCAGTCTTGCCGGGCTTCCGGTACCTACCCCCACGAAACCATTCTTCTTTATGGTCATTTTTGGACTTCCCCAAACTACGTCTGTTGCGACCCCAGGAGAGGTTGACGATATCAGGAATTGCATGGTACCTCCATTGCCATAGTACATAATAGCTCCTGCGCCTCCGCTATAAGCTCCAGCGCCCTGTGAGTGTTTTGTGTTTCCTAACGCACCCAGACTCCCACTTACAGTGGTGGAGGGCTTATATGAATTAAACAGAATTCCGTGCGAGCCCGAGTGGGTATGAGCTGTCAATTGAATATTTGTATTATAAAAATTGGCAATGTTGATCCCATTTGCGGAGCTGCCAGCTGGTCTGGCTCCGTCAAAGTCCTGAGCCTGTGCCCCTACATTCCAAATTGTTTGAATCAAAAAGAAGAGTGTCAGGATACGAATATTATTTTTCATTCTTAAGTGCTTTTAATTCTGCCTTGATTGCTTTGTTTTCTTTTTTCATATCAATCATATATAGCGTCAACTCCTCAATCTTTTTCAACAGCAGCGCATTCATTTCGCCCAACGCGATTCCGTTTTCTTCTACTTCTTTGGCTGATGGAACTTCCGGAAGGTGGCCGTTTGATTGGACGAATTTTTCGATTGCTTCGAGTGATGGAAGTTTGTAATCTGTTTCGAATACATAATCCGGCCATGGGGAAGCTTCTACTTTTACTTCTTTGGAGCGGATGGTTCCGTTTACTTCTAGTTTTTCGGTGGGGGTTGTGGTGCCTATGCCTACATTGCCTCTTAGGGATACCGTGTTTCCGCTCTCGCCGACATATATCAACTGAGAATTTGTATGACCATAAAAATGAGTTGACTCAACTACATAACTACTAAGTGAATTATTCCACCTGGGAGATGGTTCTGATCCAAGAACTACTTTTCCATTCACATGAAGTTTTTCTGAAGGGGCTGTAGTTCCTATACCGACATTACCATCAGAATCAATTTGCATTTTTTCAGAGTTATTTGAATAGAATCTCATGGCATTATCAGCGTTGTTGTACGTAACCCTTCCTACCGCATCACTTGTCTGATCACCAAATAAAATGCCCGCTATAGTAGCGTCTGAAGAAACAACAGAGATATATGACGTGGTAGAACTATTATTAACTTGAAGGAGTCTTCCGGGGCTTGTGGTACCAATCCCTACTTTTCCGTCAAATGTCACATTCAATCTTTCAGTCCCATTGTCACCTGTACCCTGAAAATGCAGAAATGCTCCCCACCAATCAAACGTTTTGATATAATAATGTCCAACTGTAGATGGCCCTGAGGTAGGTTTTGTTAGCCATATGGTGGCATTGTTATCAGAATTATTATTGAATATCCAGGTATTCGCAGTTGTGGTTACATCTCCAAAAAGATGGGTAGTTCCTTCTACATGAAGTTTAGCTAAAGGAACCGTCGTTCCTATACCAATTTTTCCCTGTGAAGTAATCGACATTGCATCAGTCCAAGACGCATTATTATTACGAACAGCAAAGTTCAATAACGTAAGTCCACCCGGATCATGATTGTAGATTTTGTGTCCATAACCATTTCCGTATCCGGAAGTTTCCCATTCAATTGATTTACCTGCGCCAAAATTTGCTTCAAGAAAACTAAATGGTACCGTCTGAGCATAGGTTAATATGGCAGCAAAATATAGTATGGCAAATACTACCTGCCTGATCAAATTATTTTTCATTTCTTACTCTTCTCAAGTTTTTCAATTCTGGCTTGTTGTTTATTAATAATTTTCATCATTTCAATCTGATAAAGCGTTAACTCCTCAATCTTTTTCAAGAGAAGCGCATTCATTTCTCCCAACGCGATTCCGTTTTCATTTACTTCATCTGCGGTTGGAATATCAGGAAGGTGTCCTTCTGATTGGATGAATTTTTCGATTTGTTCGAGTGAGGGAAGAGTGTAGTTGTCATCGAATACATAATCGGGCCAGGGTGCTGCTTCGACTTTTACTTCTTTGGAGCGAATGGTGCCGTTTACTTTAAATTGTGAGCTATACATACCATAGGAGGTTTTGACATCATACACAGTACCTGTTTCCGTAATAGCCGGGTAATAAGGTTGATTGGTGATCTCATAAGAAACATTTCCATATGTACGTACTTCAATCGGAACATTACTTAGCCAGCTAACACCCATTTGTACCCACACAGATACTTTGTTGTTAGATACTGCTGCGCCCGCTGTATGTACCGCTTTGAGGTCTTTAATAATACTGTGCTGTCCATGGAAATGAATGAGTGTAAGGTCGTTGGTTGTAGTATACAACCCTGTTCCATTGTTGTTTCTAAATTGCACGCTTATATGCTCTCTTCCGTCCCCATGACTGGAGTTTACCGGGTAGAAATCAATCGTAATGCCTGATGCATAATAATTACCATTCATTGTCAACTCCGCAATTTTGATCCATTTATTAGTTGTATAACCATTATTCGGGTATCCAGAAGCAGCTCCATCTCCTCCAAAAAAACCAGTAACCTGGCTAAAGACAGAACTGTACAGGCAGATAAGAACTACAGACAAAATGATCTTATTCATTTTCTAACTTTTTTAGCTTTTCATCCATCAATTTCTGATGTGCTTTTAACTCAGCATTCTCATTTTTCATCTTAATCACATACAGCGTCAACTCTTCAATATTCTTATTCTGACTTTCGATTTTGGCCGTTAGCAGTTGGCTCAAATTATCAATTATCAATTCGTAATTATCAATTTTTTGATCATGGGATTGGATCTTGTTTTCTTGTTGGATGGTGTACAATGTCAGTTCCTCGATCTTTTTCAGTAGCAACGCATTCATCTCTCCGAGTGCGATTCCGTTTTCTTCGACTTGTTTGGCAGTAGGTACTTCGGGTAAGTGGCCTTCTGATTTTATGAACGCTTCGAGCGTTTCGAGTGAAGGGAGTTTGTAGTTATCAGCGAATACATAATCGGGCCAGGGGGAAGCTTCTACTTTGACTTCTTTGGATCGGATGGTGCCATCAACCTCAAATTGTGAGCCATACATACCGTATCGGCTGTTCACATCATACGTTGTTCCTGTTTCTGTAATTGATGGGCCATAGATTTGATGAGTTGTTGCATAAGTGACATTGCCAGCTACCCTGATTTCAATTGGCACATGAGCTATCCAGCTTGAACCCATTTGCAGCCAGACGGAAAACTTATTGTTAGTTACTCCTGACCCTGATGTATGTATAACCTTCAAATCCTTAATTGTCAAATTTGCTCCATAATGTGTAATAAGCACAATATCACTTACAGAGGAATGATAGCCTGTACTGGAATTTCTCAGATTTACAATAACCGTTTGTCTGGAGTCAGCATGTGGTGACTCATCAGGGAAAAAATCAATCATCAATGTCCCTCTATTATAAGCTCCATTGAGTGTGATCTCCCCATATTTTAGCCACATATTGGTAGTATTTGATTGATGTTGATACCCCGAAGCAGCCGCATCTCCACCAAATACTCCGGTAATCTGTCCGCTAAGTGAGTTTAAGATGCTAAAAAGAATAGCGCATGAAATTAACCTATTCATTTTCCAATTGATTTAATTTTTCCATGATCAATTTTTGATTCGATTTTAACTCGTCATTTTCTTTATTCACTTCAATCAAATAAAGCGTCAATTCCTCGATCTTCTTCAACAGCAGCGCATTCATTTCTCCGAGGGCAATTCCGTTTTCTTCAACATCGGTGGCGGATGGAACTTCGGGTAGATGATTGTTGGATTTGATGAATTTTTCGATTTCTTCGAGTGAGGGAAGATTGTAGTTGTCAGTGAAGACGTAATCCGGCCATGGGGAAGCTTCGACTTTTACTTCTTTGGAACGGATGGTGCCATCAACCTCAAATTGTGAACCGTACATACCGTATCGGCTATTCACATCATACGTTGTTCCTGTTTCTGTAATTGATGAGTAGTAAGGCTGGTTTGTATAGTTCAAAATTACATTACCATGATAGTATGCAGTAAAAGGCACATTATACACGTGCGAAGTAGCCATCTGTATCCAGATTGAAACTTTATTATTTTGAACTCCTGTACCTGATGTATGAACAAGCTTTACATCCTTGATACTTTTTTCTCTCCCATAAAACGTAATTAAGCTAATATCATATGACCCCTCAATATTGGTCAAACTGTTTCTCATTGAGATATTGATTTGCTGTCGTGAATCTCCATGTTTTGCATTCCATGGAAAGAAATCCAGTGTTATGTTCACATCATTCCAGTTCCCATTTAATGTCATTTCTCCCATTTTTATCCATTTCTGAGAAGTACCAGAATGATTGGAAGAAGTACCAAAGATTCCTGATCTGATCAGTGTTCCATAGGTGCCTTTTAAAATAAAATCACCTTCAACTTCCAGGGAGGTTTGAGGAGATGTTGTTCCAATTCCAATTTGACCATTGATATCCCAAGGAGTATTGACCTGGGCACTCAGGTTCAAAGACATAATGCTTAAAGCAGCATATATGAGTAAGTTTCTGATCACTTTCATTTTAATTCTTTTTCAGGCTTTCTATCTCTTCTTGTTGTTCATTAATTATTTTCATCATCTGAATCTGATAAAGCGTCAACTCCTCAATTTTCTTCAAGAGCAATGCGTTCATTTCTCCCAAAGCGATTCCGTTTTCTTCGACTTCTTTAGCAGATGGAACTTCGGGAAGATGATTATTGGATTTTATGAATTTCTCGATTGCTTCGAGTGAAGGGAGTTCATAGTTATCGGCGAATACATAATCTGGCCATGGGGAAGCTTCTACTTTGACTTCTTTGGAGCGGATGGTGCCGTTTACTTCAAGTTTTTCAGTTGGGGTTGTGGTGCCTATGCCTACGTTTCCATCTACCTTGACATACATAGCTGGTGATGAAATCCCATTCCCATTGACGGCAAATCGGAGGGCAGAGCTTGATTCAAGTCCACTACCAGAACTTGAATAGTTGGCAACAAGTTTGATATCTGCACCACCAGTTCTCATTACCTGAATTCCCTGAATTCCAGCGTATGTACCGATGAATTTTGCATGAACATTATTATTCCCAGCATTAACCTCCAGTTTGCTTGAAGGAGTGCTGGTCCCAATCCCAATATTTCCATTGTAACCATTAATCACCAGTCGATTATAGTTGGATGTATTATTATACCGAGTTCCAATTCTGAAGAGATTATCTGCTTCGTTGCCTGTCCCGGCTCCTCCACCACCCCATGTATCGTTAATGCCAATATAAGCCCCTGATCCACCTCCATCCTGTAATATTTCTATCCAGGCATTATCATCTTCATTCACATTATCTGTGTCCGCTTCCAGTTTTAAAATGACATCTCCATCATCTCCTGCTGAGACTTTGAATTCAGATCCATAGAACCCATTGCTGCTGGTAACACCCCATGTGGTACCTGATTCCTGGATGGAGGTATAGTATGGCTGATGTGTTGAATGAATGGTTACATTACCCAGTGTTCGAATTTCTATTGGAATATTGGCCAACCAGCTTCCTCCCATTTGCACCCAAATGGAGAAGGTGTTATTGCTTACACCCGTTCCAGATGTCTGAACAACTTTAATGTCTCTTATAGTCTTGTTATTTCCATATTGCGTTAACAGTACAATATCCGCATTAGTCATCGAAAAAGATGCACTGCTATTTCTGAGGTTAACTATTACTGTTTGACGTGAATCACCATGAGGTGATTCATCCGGATAAAAATCTATGGTCGCAGCGCCCGCTTTATAAGCACCATTAAGGACAATCTCACCAATTTTTAACCACATGTTAGAAGTATTGGAAACATGAGGAAATCCAGAAGCAGCTGCATCTCCACCAAAAACACCTGCGGTCTGACTATACTGGCAGTAGAGCGGATTAATCAAACAGCAAAGGACTACAATCAAAATAATTCTATTCATTTTCCAATTCATTTAGTTTTTCGTCGATCAATTTCTGATGTGCTTTTAACTCAGTATTTTCTTTCTTTATTTCAATCACATACAGCGTCAACTCCTCAATCTTCTTCAACAGTAGTGCATTCATTTCTCCGAGTGCAATTCCGTTTTCTGCTACTTCTTCGGCGGATGGAACTTCTGGCAAATGGCCTTTTGATTTAATGAATGATTCCAGTTCTTCGAGAGTTGTCAGTTGATAGTTGTCAGAGAAGACGTAATCGGGCCATGGTGAAGCTTCTACTTTCACTTCTTTGGAACGGATGGTGCCATTGACGCTAAGTTTCTCGGTTGGGTTGGTGGTGCCTATGCCGACATTTCCACCTCTCGGATTCAATGACAAATCAAAAGTTGCAGATGCAGTTGCATGTCCTGACTGAATCCATGAATGTGCATTTACCCCATCAGAATGAATTCCAAAGGTACTGACCAGGTTGGTTTGACTGCTTGTAATAATTAGTTGACCATTCGCTTCAGTAGTTGATGATGCTTCAGATGCTCCGTGTAGTTTTAATTGATCAGTAAATCTTCCATTCCCAGATACATCCAGCTTGAACGTAGGATTCGCAGTTCCTATTCCTACTTTACCTCCAATGAGAAAATGGGAATTTTCATAATTTCCATCCTTATTTTTTATTTGCAATTCAGCTCCTCCACTTCCGGAATGAGTAAGGGTAAAAGAATCGTTGGAAAATGTAGAATATCCTAACCAGTCATTTCCGAATTTTATCCCTTTTGTCGACTCACCTTCAACTTCCAGCTGCCCTTCTATCTTAAATCCTCCCTGAACTCCCCACTGTGTACTGGTGAAATCGTAGTACATCGCATGGTTCCAATGATAGTCTCCTCCATTGGTGGCGAAAGGAATGAATCTTAAATACTGAGAATTAGTACCATACTGACCTATCAGGATTGAATTATACACTCCCGGATCAGCCGTAATCGCTGTATTCATAAATCTCATTCCCTGGGAATGACTATGCTGGATTTGTTTGGTGGTGGTGCTACCAGCGGTGGTTACGGCCTCCAAATTCGGGGTTTGGGCAAAAGTCAAATGGCCAAACAAAAGCGTTATCAAAAAAAGGTATCCTGTGATTTTCATATTATTGAGTTTTCAGTATTTCAGTTGTTAGTTTTAGTTAGTCGCACAAACCCGGACAGGTAATCACCCTCAGACAGATCTTTCTTGCATTGTCAGTAAAACTGCAATATTCTATCCCTCTGATTGAGTTATTTTTCATCGTTGTATAGACATAGAAATTCTTCAGAATTCCATTTTCTAATTAAAAAAGCCCATAATGGGCACAAATCGTCATTCAACATTGATTAATCGCACGAAGAGGATTTTGTCAACATTGCTCAACAATTATTACTAAACGGTGTGGCTAATCGTGACAGGCAACTGGTAGTGGTAGTTGCTTATCAGATGTTAAACATAATCAGAAATTACGAATTGCGAAATGATGAATTACGAATTTGAGAATTGAGAATTGAGAATTAGTAAATTGGATAATTCGTAATTGATAATTGATAATTGATAATTACTCACCTTTCTTATTCAATGCCTGAAGCTGGCTTTGAACAATCTGGAATCCCGGATACATTTCCAGCGTTTTGAGGTAAAGTTTTTGTGCTTCTGCTTTATTTCCTTTCGATTCTTCAACCATTGCTTTTACACGGTGTGCTGCAACATTTAACGGCACTTCCTGACCATTGCCATCTTCGGTGGGGAATCGGATCATCAGCTCCTTGGATTCTTCATTATTCATTATAATATCTGAAGAGGTGACGGCTTCACCATATCGAGCGAGTTCCATCTGAAGGAACGAAATCTTATACAGGATGCTCAGATCATTATTTGAGAGATAGAGGGTTTCATAGTAAGGAATCGCTTTGTCCTTCACTCCCAGATTGTCAAAAGAGGTGGCTGCTACTTCCGTTGCAAAAAGATTGTTTGGATTGATTCGAATGGACTGTTGAGAAACCAGCGCAGAAGAGGCATACTGCCCGTATTGCAGGTAAATCAAAGCCAGTGAATCATATAAGGCAGCATTTCCAGGATTTTCTGCCAGCAGGTTATAAATCGCCATCTTGGCTACCTGTGGGTCGTTAAACATCCTGGCAGAATTGTAAATGAAAGATTGTTTTCTCAACTCCCATACAACAGAATCACCTGCTGCCATTTCCCTGCTTTGTGCGCCTGCAATCTGACCAATCGCAATCAACAGAACTACTACTAAAACTATCCTTTTCATCTCTCTGACTTTTATTTTTTTGAATCAAGATTTAAAACGCGTGCAAACATAGCTATTTGTATCTTTTGAAAGAAACTAATTCTTTCTGTGTTCGAGCCCGTACTTTTTACCCAGATCAGTTAACATCTGCAATGCTTCGTCTTTGTTATTCTTAATCTTACCTTCAAGAATAGCTTCTTTGATTTCAGCCTTTATATCTCCGATAACTTTTCCAGGTTCTATATCAAACATTTCAATAATCATTTCCCCTGTAACAGGTGGCTGAAAATTCATAACACGATCTCGTTCTTCCACCTCCCTGATTTTATCTTCCACTTTTAAGAAGTTCTGTTGATACTTCTGTACCCTTTCCTGATTTTTAGATGTCACGTCGGCCTTGCAGAGGGTCATAAGATCATTTACATCGTTACCTGCCTCGAACACCATCCGTCGCACAGCGGAATCGGTCACTTTATTGTTTACCAGCGCTATTGGACGAAGGTGGAGTCGGACAAGTTTCTGAACATACTTCATCCGTTCATCCAGTGGCAGCTTCATTTTCTTAAAAATCTTAGGTACCCATTTTGCACCCAGATCTTCATGTCCATGAAAGGTCCACCCGGCTTTTTCATGAAATCGCTGCGTTGCAGGCTTGGCAATGTCATGAAGGATGGCAGCCCAGCGCAACCAGAGATTATCAGTCATCGGACAGATGTTATCCAACACCTGAAGTGTATGGTAAAAATTGTCTTTGTGCCCCTTCCCGTCAATCTTCTTTACGCCCTGCAATCGAACCATTTCGGGGAAAATATGCGTCAGTAAACCAGCATGGAAAAGCAGCTTGAATCCGTATGACGGAGTATCGGAAAGGATGATTTTATTCAGCTCATCGGTAATGCGTTCCTGAGAAATGATAGTGATGCGCTCATTGCAATCGATGAGTCCCTGAAAGGTATCAGGATCGATATCAAAAGACAATTGTGTCGCGAACCTTATGGCCCTCATCATTCTAAGGGGATCATCATTAAAGGTGACATGCGGGTCGAGCGGGGTTCGAATAATTTTGGATTTCAGGTCCGCTACACCACCAAACGGATCAACGAGTTCCCCATATGAGTCCTGATTGAGGCTGATCGCCATGGCATTTATCGTGAAGTCTCTTCTGTTTTGATCATCTTCAAGAGTGCCTTCTTCTACCGCAGGGTTTCTTGAATTTCTTTGGTAGGATTCTTTTCTTGCCCCTACAAATTCATACGCATACCCTTCAAAATGAATGGAGGCCGTTCCATAATTCTTAAAGACACTCAATTTCGCCTTACTTCCCAGTGCCGCGGTGACCTTTTTAGCTAATCCGATACCACTCCCGACACACACAAAATCAACATCTTTTGACGGTCTTTCCAGCATCAAATCTCTCACATATCCTCCAATCACATAGCTGTCTGTAGCTGACTCTTCTGAGCAGGATTTGACAATTTCAAAAATCGTATATTTTGCGAGGTGATCTGAATAGGAGGCCATACAGCAAAGGTAAACACTGAATCAGCTAAAGCGACTCAGCTTTGGATGTCCTGTTTGTAATTGGTTGAATTCTTTTAGCCCTGTTTCATTTAGGAGGCTTTTATAAATTTCTATGATGTGCTTTATTACCAGGTCTGCAATAGAAGTAGAGCCCACAACCACCAGTGGAATTTTATTCGCAGGCTGGGTGACCAGCACCGTGCTTAACAATTCCCAGTACTTCAACATGGTAGCGCCCGGATCAAGATCTTCATTTAACCTTCCTTCTTCTTTTGCCTGGTTAAAAAGTCGAATGAACCTGCCAAAAACTGCATTTTTAAGATAGTCCTCCATTGTGTCCGACAGCTCATATTTTAAGGCCGTAATTTCTTCTGCAATTTGAAAAGTGACATCCAGCAGGTTATCAAATAAGACCTCCAGGTACTTAACCATTTTTTCAACAACGGGAATATCCATGTCTACCACAGCCCCAACCCTGCCGGCAATGAGCTGCATTTTCCATGCACAGGTTGCTTTAATCAGCTCATTCTTGGTTCGAAAAATTGAATAGATGGTCTTTTTACTGATATGGAGATTCTTAGCTATCTCCTCCATACACGTCTGAGCTGTTCCTTTTTCAGCAAACAGCCGATACGCTTCCTTTAAAATCTGATTTTGTCTCTCATCCATAGCTGCTTCGAAATTAGAAAAGACCCACCGTGTGGACAACCACTTTTTTACTTATGATAAGATATCGTCTGAATCAGCTTAAGAATTCTAAAAAACAAAAGCCACAGACAAGAAAAAAGGTGTATGTCTCCAAATGAATGAGATTCTCGCGACTGCCTGCCACGGGCGGCTTCCCTCTCACTAATCAACCCATAAGCCTCAGAACGATGATTTTTTCATCCAAACAAACCGGAAAGCTTTTCATGCCTTTTCAATTGCTGATCAAACTCCCTTATTCCGGATTCATTCAAAAGTCCCCGAAAAAAATTAATAAGCTGATCTCCAAACAGTTGAAAGAATGGCTTGTTTACCTGAAATTCATCCGGAACATGCCGACCGGCTCTTCCGAAAAGGAAAGAACTCAGCGTCTCCCAATAGATGATCAGATTGGCAGAAGCATCAGTTTCAGGATTGATCCAGTGCTCTGCTTTACCCTGTTCAATAAGCGAAGAAAATCGATTAAAAACAGCTCCTTTCAGGTATTCATTTACTATTCCCATTACCTGTTCTTTGTTTTCGAGCACCTCACCTGTCATCTTCGTGGAAATGTCGGTAACGTCAGTCACCACGATTTCAAGGTACCTGACAAATTTCTCAATGAGGCCAATTTCCAGGTCTACAATTTGTTGTGCTTTGGTTGAAATCACATTCAGCTTCCACCGACATGCTTCCTCGACCAATTCGTTTTTGGTACTAAAAAGGGAATAAATGGTTTTCTTACTCACTTTGGCTCCTGCAGCGATATCGTCAATTCTTGTTGACACTATTCCTTTGGATGAAAAGTGACTAAAGGCCTCTTCAAGGATCTTTTCTCTACTAGTCAATGGTCAGCGGTTGAATGGTAACTCAAACCAAAAATATAAAGGATTATTTACCTGATATCTATTTTTATTTTAACGCATGAACTTATTGAAATAGATTTGTTTCGAATGGATCAATTGCAGGTAACAGAAAGAATAAGAACCCTCACTGATGAGCTCAATCATCATAATTACCTCTATTATCAAAAAAATGAATCTGCAATTTCTGATTATGAATTTGACCAGAAATTAAAGGAGCTGGAAGCACTGGAAGCTGCTCACCCTGAGTTAAAACTTCCCTACTCACCCACCTCTCGGGTTGGAGGCGATATCACAAAGGAATTTGAGACAATTGTTCACAAGTACCGAATGCTTTCACTTGGAAATACCTACTCTGTAGAGGAATTGATGGAGTTTGATAAAAGAGTGGAAAAAGGACTTGGAACTACCGATTATGAATACTTCTGTGAATTAAAATTTGATGGTGTCGCTATCAGTCTTACCTATGAAGGTGGTGTTTTGACCAGAGGGGTTACCCGGGGTGACGGAACAAAGGGTGATGACATCACTGCAAACGTCAAAACCATTAAAACTTTACCTCTCAAAATAAATGCAGATGTTGCTGATTCCTTTGAGGTTCGTGGTGAAGTTTTTATGCCTAAGCACTTTTTTGAAGAACTGAATCAAAAAAGAGAGGAAGAGGGTGAAGCTCTTCTGGCAAATCCGAGGAATACAACTTCGGGTACACTAAAAATGCAGGATTCTGCTATTGTCGCTGACCGAAAACTTGACTGCTATTTGTATTCCTACCTGGATGATAATGAAACATTTAGAACCCATGAGGAGTCGATTCATTTTCTTGAAAGTGCAGGTTTCAATATTTCTGAAACATACCAGAAATGTCAAACGATTGAGGACGTCATTACCTATATCAACAGCTGGGAAACGAGAAGGCATGAGCTTCCTGTAGAGACGGACGGGGTAGTTATTAAAGTCAATGATTTTAATCACCAGTCTGAGCTGGGTTTCACTGCTAAAAACCCCCGCTGGGCCATCTCTTACAAATTCAAAGCAGAATCTGCTTCAACTATTCTGAATGATGTTTCCTACCAGGTTGGCAGAACAGGTGCAATAACTCCTGTTGCAGAACTGGAGCCGGTTTTTCTTGCGGGTACCACGGTGAAAAGAGCCTCATTGCATAATGCCAATGAGATTGAAAGACTGGGCATACGGATTGGCGACACTGTTTTTGTTGAGAAGGGCGGAGAGATTATCCCCAAGATCACAGGGGTTGATATAAAGAGCCGGAAAGTCGATTCCTTCCCTATTGAATACATACAAAACTGTCCGGAATGTCATACTCTGCTTGTCAGAAAAGAGGGAGAAGCGCAACACTACTGCCCGAATCAGGAAAGTTGTCCTCCTCAGGTTCAGGGAAGAATTGAGCATTTTATCAGCAGGAATGCCATGAACATTGAGACCCTCGGACCAAGAACCATCAACGGGTTCCTTTCACACGGTCTGATTTCAAATCCTGCGGATCTCTATCACCTTACGTTCGATCAAATCAATAACCTCCAGTTTGAAGAAATTTCTGAGGATGGAGAAACCGCCAAAAGGTCTATCAAAGAAAAGACCGCCAACAATATTCTGGAGTCTCTGGAAAAATCAAAGGAAATACCATTTGAGCGGGTACTTTTCGGATTGGGTATTCGATATGTGGGGAAAACCGTGGCAGAAAAACTTGCCATGCATTTCAAGAATATTGACAAAATACGAGAAGCCGACTTTGATGAAATCATTGCAGTCCATGAAATTGGTGAACGTATTGCAGAAAGTGTTGTGGCATTTTTCAGCGATCCCGTTACTATTAAAATAGTAGAATCGCTCAAATCCTCCGGGTTAAAAATGGAAGTGGTGGAAAAGGAAGGAGCCGGTGATCTGCTAAAAGGGCTGACTTTTGTAGTGTCAGGTGTTTTTGAAGGATATGGACGGGATGAGTTGAAAAATCTGATAAAAAATCAGGGCGGAAAAATTTCAGGCAGCATTTCAAGTAAGACCAATTACCTTGTGGCCGGGTCAAACATGGGACCGGCAAAGAAAGAAAAAGCTGAAAGTCACGGAATCACCATTTTAGATGAAGAAGCTTTTAACCGATTGATAGAGAATGATAAAGAACGCATTACTGAACAGGAAATGTAGAGCTCTGAGTAAGAACCAGAACAATGAGCATTCCACTTATAGAAATGCTTCAAGCATTGGTATTCTATATAATGCAGCAGAATTTCAGAACTATCTCATTTCTGATCTTATTAATAGCCTTGAAGCGGATGGTAAGACGGTAGCTCGCCTTGCTTTTACTGAAAAGGATAGTGAAGATCGATTCTCATTTTGCAAAAAAAATGTTTCAATGACAGGTAACTTAACCAAAGATTCCATAAGTTTTTTTGCCCAACAACGTTTTGATTTTCTTATTGCGCTTGATTTATCGGGAGATATGAATTTCAAATATGTTTTGGCTCTTTCTAAGGCCTCCTGTAAAGTTGGAATCGATTCAGAGTCAATTAATGATTTTCTATTGATGTCAATAAAGGCTTCAGAAAATCAATCACAAAATATCAAAGAGCTGATCAGATACTTAAAAATGATTTAAATGAGGAGTGAATTTTCAGGAACTGGTGTCGCATTGGCTACTCCTTTACTGCGTGATTTAAGCATTGACTTTGAGTCCTTAAAAAAGCTCATCGAACACATCCTTAGTGGTCAGGTGGACTACCTGGTTGTTCAGGGTACAACCGGTGAATCTCCTGTGTTTAGTTGGGAAGAAAAGCTCAACCTCCTCAGGTTCGTGTTGGAGGAAAATAAAGGAAGAGTGCCCGTAGTATTCGGTCTTGGCGGAAACAACACACTTGACCTGATAAAGAAGTCCAAAGACCTTTCAGACTTTGATATTGCTGCATTTCTCTCTGTAAGTCCTTACTACAGCAGACCCTCTCAGGATGGAATAATCAGGCATTACACCATGCTGGCAGATGCGTTCCCAAAACCAGTGATTCTTTATAATGTTCCGACACGAACAGCCTCAAACGTTGAAGCAGAAACTACCCTTCGTCTGGCTGAACATGCGAATATTATAGCCATGAAGGAAGCTTCAGGCAATTTGATTCAGTGTGAGCAAATCCTTAAGAACAAACCTGAAGGATTTATGCTGGTATCCGGAGACGACCAAATGACACTGAATTTGATTGAAAAAGGAGCTGACGGGGTTATTTCAGTTGTTGCAAATATTCTCCCTGAGATCTTTACACAGATGGTGAATGCTGCACTGGCCGGAGATACAAAAGCGGCTGGTGTTGTTAATCAGCGACTTACACCGGTTTATAAACTCCTGTCAGAAGAGGGCAATCCTTCTTCCCTGAAAACCGGACTCAGTGAACTCAATATTTGTCTGAATACGGTAAGGCCACCTCTGTTTGAAGGTTCAGATTCATTGAAAATGAAATGGAAAGAGCTTCTAACAGCTTTTAAAGCATAAAAAAAGGGAGCTAATCTCCCTTTTTTTATTTTTTTTTGGTTGGTTGAACCGAACTTAACCGTTCTTTTTTGACTGAACTTCAAGTCTGATTTCCTGAGCCAGGTTTTTCATTTCTTGCATTCCTTTTCTTACTCGAGTTCCAGCGGCGTTGTTTCCTTTATCATAGAATTTTTCAAAATCTCCTTCTAGAGAATTAACTAAATCTTGAAGTTGTGTAAATCTACTCATTGTTATAAGGTAATTGAGGTTATTGATAAATTTTAAAAGTTGTGGCAATATAGCTCAAAATGCTTAATATCCACTTTATATTGAGTTAATAATTAATTTTTTGCCAACATTGCTCCTTCTACACCTGCCGCTTTGTATATCCCTTCGTCAAGTTTGGTCTTGATTGTATCAAAAGCATTCAGTGTCATTTCAACATCTTCCAGTGTGTGCATGGCTGTTGGTATGATTCGCAATATCACCATCCCTTTCGGCACAACCGGGTACACAATCATTGAGCAAAAGATCTTGAAATTGTCTCTCAAATCCCGAACCATATTGCATGCCTCCATCACTTCTCCATTCAGTACCACCGGGGTTACCGGCGAGTTTGTCGATCCGATATTGAACCCTCTTTCGCGAAAACCATTCTGAACAGCATTAACAATGGTCCATAATTTTTCTCTTAACTCAGGCATGGTTCTCAGCATATCCAGGCGTTTCAACCCTCCCACTACCAGTGGCATTGGAAGCGATTTTGCATAAATCTGTGATCTAACTTTATATCTGAGGTGATTGATGATTTCTGTAGGTCCTGCAATGAAAGCACCTATACTCGCCATAGATTTGGCAAAGGTTGAGAAATAAATGTCGATTTCATCCTGAACATCATAATGCTCGCCTGTTCCGGCACCGGTTTCTCCCATGGTCCCAAACCCGTGTGCATCGTCCACCAAAAGTTTGAAATCATACTTTTTCTTTAATTCGGCTATTTCATCAAGCTTCCCGGTGTTCCCACTCATTCCAAAAACACCCTCAGTAATCACCAAAACTCCTCCACCCTGCTCATTAGCAAGTTTTTCAGCTCTTTTTAATTGCTTTTCGCAGTTTTCAATGTCATTATGCGGGAATACGTATCGCTTACCAATATGCATTCGTAATGCATCAATGATACAGGCATGGCATTCAGCATCATATACCACCACATCTTTTCTGTCAACCAAAGCATCTATAACGGACATGATTCCCTGATAGCCATAATTCAGCAGCATTCCGGTTGGTTTGCTTACAAAAGCAGCCAGCTCCTGCTCCAGTTGGTCGTGCAAATCAGAATTACCGGTCATCATCCTGGCTCCCATTGGGTAACCCATTCCCCATTCTGCCGCAGCATCAGCGTCTACCTTACGTATTTCCGGATGATTGGCAAGTCCCAGGTAGTTATTTAAACTCCAGGCCAGAACTTCCTGACCTTTGAACTTCATTCTCGGCTGAATTTGCCCTTCCAGTTTAGGAAAGAAATAATAATTCACATCCTCATCCAAAAATGAGTATTGCCCTAGTGCCCCCTTATCACTTAATAGCTTATCAAATAAATCCATCTATTATTTAAATTCTCTGGTTTTTGAAAAATCAGATGCAAATTTAGCAGTATTGTCTTGATTATGAATACTAATGGATTTGATAAACTTGCACTAACGTTTGATATAATGCCAATAAAGAAAATTCTAGTAGCCAATAGAGGCGAAATAGCCATACGGGTTATGAGGTCCGCTAAAGAAATGGGAATTGCCACTGTAGCAGTCTATAGCGATGCAGATAAGCTTCTGCCACATGCATCCTATGCTGATGAAGCGGTCAACATTGGACCTGCGACGGCTTCTGAATCTTATCTCGTACAGGATAAAATCATTGAAGCCTGCAAGCTGACAGGTGCTGATGCTATTCACCCAGGCTATGGCTTTCTCTCCGAAAATGCCTCATTTGCAGAAAGAGTAGAAAAAGAGGGAATCACTTTCATCGGTCCATCTCCGCATGCGATTCGGGTGATGGGTGATAAACTCACCTCCAAGCAAACGGTTAAGAAGTTTGATGTTCCACTGGTTCCTGGTATGGATGAGCCTATTAGTGATATCAAAAAGGCCAAGAAAGTCGCAGATGAAATTGGCTATCCTATTATGATAAAAGCAAGTGCCGGAGGTGGCGGGAAAGGTATGCGAATTGTAAATGATTCCAAAGACTTTGAGGAACAAATGGACCGTGCCATGAGTGAGGCGCGAAATTCATTTGGCAATGATGAGGTGTTTGTTGAGAAGTTCATTGCCTCTCCCAAGCACATTGAAGTACAGGTGATGGGTGATAAACATGGGAATATTGTCCATTTATTTGAACGAGAATGCAGCATACAGCGGAGACACCAGAAAGTGGTGGAAGAAGCACCTTCAGCTCTTCTGACTCAGGAACGAAGAATGGAAATTGGACAGGCTGCCGTCAACGTGGCAAAATCATGTGACTATTATGGAGCAGGCACTGTTGAATTCATCGCCGATGAAAAAATGGATTTTTACTTTCTGGAAATGAATACCAGACTTCAGGTTGAACATCCGGTTACCGAACTCATCACAGGAGTTGATCTCGTCAAAGAACAAATTCGAGTTGCTGAAGGCAATAAACTGTCATTCAGGCAGGATGATCTCACCATTCATGGTCACAGTCTTGAAGTTCGTGTGTATGCTGAAGATCCTGAAAACAACTTCCTCCCGGATACGGGAAACCTTCAAACCTACATCCGTCCACAGGGGGCAGGTGTGCGTGTTGATGATGGCTATGAGCAGGGGCTTGATGTATCCATCTATTACGATCCAATGATTGCCAAGCTGATCACCTATGGTAAGGACAGAAATGAAGCCATTGAACGAATGAAGCGAGCCATTAATGAATATATCATTTCAGGGGTGAAAACCACACTTCCATTCTGTGAGTATGTACTCAATCATGTCGAGTTTCTGGATGGTACCTTCACCACCAAATTTGTTGAAACACATTTCACTCCGGATGTTCTGCATTCAGATATCTCTGATGAAATAGCCGAAATAGCTGCTGTCATCGCTCATGAAGTAACACAAAAGAAATCAGTGACTGCTCAAAGGAGTCATACAAATGGTCAGAGTAAATGGAAATCCCGACTTAAGTATTAATGGCAGAAATAAAACCACTCCGAGCCTGGAGATATAATCATGAACATCTTAAAAGTATAGATGAACTGGTTTCTCCACTTTTTGATGTTGTCTCAGAAAAGCAAAGAAGGCTTTTGTATTCCAACCCTTTGAACAGCATTCATCTGTCGGTTCCGGGCGGTGCCAGCCCAATTTCAGAAGCAAGTGCTACCCTTGAACAGTGGAAAAAAGATGGGGTTATTATTCAGGATGATCTGCCTTCTATCTATGTCTACTACCAATACTTCACGCTACCTGGCAGTGACAGGGAATATTGCAGAAAAGGATTCATTGCTAATCTCAGAGTGTATGACTGGGACGAAGGACCACTACTTCGTCATGAAAACACCATGCCCTATTCGGTGAACGATCGATTGGAACTTTTGGATAAAACTCAGCTCAACGTAAGCCCTACTCACGGACTCTATACTGATCCTGCAATGGCGATTGAAGAATATCTTGATCAGGCCATGGAGCACCCACTGTATGAAACGGAAGACTATCAGGGGGTCAGGGATGTATTTTCAGTCATTCATGATGCATCAGTAATAAAAAAAATTGTTGACATCATCAGAGATAAAAAAATCATACTTGCTGACGGGCATCACCGGTATGAGGGATCATTGTTTTACAGGAAAAAGCGGATGGAAGAAAATCCGGATCATACCGGAAATGAAGGATATAACTACCACATGATGTGGTTTACCAATACAGAAGCTGATGACCTTAGAATCCTTCCTACTCATCGGATTGTTAAGGGACTGGAGCAATTTTCCGAAAAGGAACTACTTTCAAAACTCGATCACTATTTCATTATCAAACCACTGGCGGAGGCTTCAGACGTTCATGAAATTATATTGGGCAAGCAATGGGCATTTGGCCTTCTTGTCAACGACAATGCCTATAAAATTCGACTCAAACCAGAAATGATTGATGAAATAGACTGGAAATTTCCGGATACAATCAAAAGACTGGACCTGACTGTTATGCACTATTTTGTTTTGGAGAAATGTATGGCAATACATGGGAAAGATCAACGTGGGAGCAGAAACCTCGTCTTTGAACGTAATTTCACCAATTGTTTAAGTGAAGTGACCAGCGGAAAAGCCCAGTGTGCCATAATCACCAAAGAAATTTCCATTGACACGGTAAAAGAAGTATGCTACAGTGGATATACACTTCCTCAGAAATCAACCTATTTCTACCCCAAAGTAATCTGCGGCTTCCTTTTTGGATCGATCAAAGAAGATGAATTTAACTCCTTTTTCAATGATGCTTTCGAATAACCTGATACTCGGCTCACAGTCCCCGCGACGACAGGAATTACTTCAACAGGCAGGTTATAAATTTGATGTCAGGTCTATTGACTTTGACGAATCATACCCGGAAGATTTACCTGCAGGAGATGTGGCAGAGTACATCGCAAAGGGAAAAAATGATGCATACAGAAGTCAATTTCCGACAGATACAATTATAACCGCTGACACTGTTGTTATATCCAACCAAACCATACTTGGAAAACCACAAAACAAGGAAGAAGCCATTAAAATGCTGAGTCTGCTTTCAGGCACCACACACTCGGTAATTACAGGAGTAACAATTAGCAGCCCTGAAAAACACCAATCAGTGAGTTCTCATACAGAAGTGAAGGTGCGGTTATTATCCATTAAAGAAATCGAATACTACATTGATCATTTTAGCCCTTTTGACAAAGCCGGTGCTTACGGAATACAGGAGTGGTTTGGGCTTACCATGATTAAAAAAGTGAATGGCTCCTATTACAATGTTGTTGGTCTTCCCGTCGATAAGGTATACAAGCTGTTGACTGAAGAGTTCAATATATATCCAGGTAAAATGATCTCACCCCGATAGAACATTTCTGTTGAGGAGTCTGGAAAAAATGTCGCTTTGCTAAAACAGCATTCAGCATCCCTTACAGCCATATTCTCGTATTAAATGAATGGCCCTGACTTTGCGAAAATCCTACACTTATATTCTTTCATTATTGTCTGGAATAGCAGTTCTCTCTCTCCTTTCATCTGTTCTTTTTCAGGTTCACCTTGGCAAGCCGATGGATCTTTATCATGTACTGGACCTTTCATTTTACCACCTTGTGCCTATCATTCTATGGGTATTGGTGTTGATTCCCCTGCTTCACCACCTTACCTTAAGATTTCCTGTGAGCGGCAGAGACCTTAAAAATCTGTTAGTTCATGTTTTAATTTCTCTTGCGTTAGCACCGATCATTCGAACCATTGCCATCACACTCGATTTCTGGGTAAAAAGCAACATCGGAATGATTGATGTTCCGGTCCTTCCGCTGGTATATGATGTCAGGTGGGTTATATTAGGATCGCTCCCCAAAGCATTTTTCGAATACTGGCTTGTTGCAGCTCTGTTGTCTTATTGGCATACTACCCACACAAAAACGGAGAGCGGACCCGTGAAACATCTGATACTTTCTTCATCTTCAGGCTCAGATATTGTACCTCTTGGTGACATTCTCTGGATCGAAGCTGATGGCAACTATGTGATGATTCATACAACAAACCAGGCTATAAGATCCAGAAAGACCTTTAAAAACTTATGGTTGGAACTAACCACGAATTTTATTCAGGTCCATCGTTCCAAAATCATCAATCGTGAAGCTGTTTCAAGTCTTCGGCACTGGAGGAATGGTGAATACCTGATCACGCTGGTAAATGGTGCATATGTCACCTCGACCCGGACTTTTCTTCCCAATGTAAGGAAATTGACAGTCTGAAATAGATTTCATCACTCATGAGCGTTGTTTCGTCCCACATTAAAAATAAACACCCATTTTATTGCGTCCTTTGACAGAAGTCTTCTATCTGGACAACCCGATGAAAAAAATAGCTCCTTTTATAATGGCAACTTTAATTGCCTGCGAAAATAGAAACGATTTGAACAGCTCAGAAGTTGGCTTATCTGGTCAATTTTTACAAAATCGAAAGGAACTGGCAGGAAAAGATTATTTGATTGATGATCAACACTCCTATGTAGGCTTCAAAATCAAATATTTTGGATTTAGCCCGGTTCGAGGCAGGTTTGACAATTTTGACGGAACGGTCTTCTATGATGAATCAAATGCTCTCAATTTGTCCGCAACCATTTTCATAAATGTTAATAGCATCAACACGGGTAATGAAAGAAGAGATAATGATCTTAAAAGCGAAGACACCTGGTTTGATGCAACAAATTTTCCAACTATCTCTTTTGTCAGCTCAGAAGTCATTTTAAAACCAGACGGAGAATTTGATTTAGTAGGCAACCTCACTATAAAAGGAGTCATAAAAACCGATACGATCCATTTCTCAAAGCCTACTGAGCTAAGTAAGGATTACTCTGGAAATGATCAGGTAGATTTTTTTGGAAGAATCAAAATCAATCGACAAGACTTTGGGGTCTATGGTGGTGATTTTTGGAGTACTTTAATGGAAAAAGGATTGACTCAACTGTCTGATGAAGTTGAGATTGAGTTAGACATACATTGTCGAAAAGCCAATTATCAAACGAGGTTCAACGATGAAGATTCGACCAACATAAGGAAAATTGTTCTGAACAAAATCAAAAATGATGGTATCAGTGCAGGACTACAGCTTATTGACCACAATTATGAAAATGGAGGAATTACATCAGGCGCTCTGTCCACTATTGGCTATACTTTGAACGAATGGAAGATGTACAATGAGGCGTTAGAAGTATTCAATAAAAAAGCTGAATACTATCCAGAAAATGAAGCAATCTGGAATCAATTGGGAATTACATATCTACTTATGGGCAATGTTGACTTGGCAAAACAATATTTCACGAGAACGCTTATGTCAGATTCAACCGACTCAAGGGCTTTGGAATACCTTAGATTAATAACCGCTGAAACATAGCTCATACCTGCATAGATTGATTTCATCTTCGAAAACTTATTAAACGTTCCTTTAACAGGCTTCTGAATAATTTTCTGTAAAATGAATCGTTGAATGGGCTAACTTTAGTTCATGAAAAAGATCATTCTTACAGCATTAATTGCCACCTCCATAACCGGGTATGGTCAGGTGGGCGACCAGTTCCCCATAATGGAGGCAGAATCGCTAACCAACGAATACATCACTCTTCCTGAAGGACTTAAGGACAAGTTCAGCATTGTTGGACTTGCCTATACCAAGGCATCTGAAGATGATCTCAAGACCTGGTTTGAGCCGGCCTACAATCAGTTCATCTATAAACCTGAGACTGCATCCGTTTTTGATTTTTCGTATGATGTGTACTGTTATTTCGTTCCCATGTTTACCGGAGCAAAACGTCCTGCCTACCAAAAGGTGATGAAGAAACTTCAGAAAACCATCGACAAGCGACTTCTGCCTCATGTATTGTTCTACAAGGGGGCATTAAAGACGTATAAAGAGTCGCTCAAATTTGAGGGAAGAGACCTTCCCTACTTCTTTGTTCTCGACCCGTCTGGTAAAATTGTTTACGCCACTTCCGGAAAGTATTCAAAGAAAAAGATGCAGGAGATTATTGATGCAGTGGATTCTGCATTGAAAATGAAATAAAAGAGACTGTCTCAAAAACACCGGCACCTGACTTCCTTTGCAATCAGTGTTTGAAGTTGGGGATTTCTCCCTAACGGTCGAAAAAACCTATTTGAAACAGTCTCTTAATGTCCTATTGGTTCAATGGATTGACCTTTATGTCCAACATAATCGGATCTCCCATTCCCAGTTTTCTTACTTCTGACAATTGCGTTTCTGCGTCACCAACAACCAGATAGAGCATGTCTTCTTCAACGATATATTTATCAATGATCCTTTTGTAATCCTCAAGTGTCATTGCAGTGAGTTCTGCCTGCTCTCTTTCCATAAAATCAGCCGGTTTCCCAAACTTGCTCATGTCATGCAACATTCCAAGTTTAGCACCAAGGCTTTCAAATGCTCGCGTATTTGCTTTTAGCACTTTCGTCCTTGTCACTTCGACATCTTCTTCCGTAAAGTTCTCGGAATAGTCAGCCAACATCTCCTTTATGATTTCAAGAGATGAAAGTGTAGCATTCGCTCTGACACTTGTCACTACCGTAAATGGTGCTTTCTCTTTGATCTCACGTGCAAAAGATGAAGCCCCATAGGTGTATCCTTTCTCAATTCTAAGCGTCTGAAAAAGCTGTCCGCTTGATCCACCCCCCAGCTTTTCATTGGCATTTCTCAGCTCATTGAAATCATCATCGGCTCCCGATATGGACATTTGACCAATATAGAGTACTGACTGATTGGATCGTGGCATGTCAATGAAATAGATATTGCCCGCATTGTTTGTTTCAGGAGTTGGATAAGAGGCCATCTGAACATCTTTTGATGCCCATGCATCATTAAGTCCTTTTAGCTGATTCATGACTTCTTTCTGACTCACATCACCTACTACATGGAAGATCGATATTGAAGGAGACAAATTAGCATTATAATACGCTTTTAGGTCATCAAGCTCAATACGTTCCACCGTTTCCAGAATTCCGCTTGTGGGATATCCGGCAATGTGATCATCTCCATAAATTAATCGATCAAATGCAACAGCAGCCACTGCTCTGGAATTTGCTTCCCGACCTTTCAAACTTGTTATTTGGGCTTGTTTCAACCTGTCAAATTCTGTCTCATCCCACCGTGGCTCCAATAGTATTTCCTGCACAAGTGCCAGTGTTGCTCCAAAATTACGAGCAAGGCAGGAGGCCTGAATTGTCAATTCTTCTCTCCCTCCAAATACATTGATTGAAGCTCCGAGTAGCCCTATGGCCTCTTCCAGTTCAGCAGGTGTTTTATTCACCGTACCCTCTGTCATCAAATCTGAAAGTAAATCAGATGTTCCAGACTTGTCAATTGGATCCTGCCAGTGTCCTCCCGGAATTGTGATATCAAAATAGACCAATGGGAGTTCGTCGTTTTCCATGCCGTATACCTGCATTCCATTTTCCAGATTGCCAGTCCACGCTTCTGGTGACTTAAACAATGGCAGCTCACCGAAATCAGGTTCCGAGCGATCATATTTGGAAGGTGTTTTCACATACTCAGCCTCTTCACCCTGACCAACTTCTTCATTGGATACATTGGCGACAATTTCTTCAATATACACTTCCGCCTTTTCCGCCCCATCAACTGCAAGCTCAAGTTGTCCCTGAGGAACAAAGCTGGTCATCACATACGGTTGGTCTTTGATGTATTTGCGATAAACGCGCATCACATCTTCACTTGTAACTGCCTGTGTTTTCTTCGCCGTTTGAGTGATGTAGCTCGGATCTCCTGCGAATTCATTATCCTGAACCAATTGAAAGGCTTTGTTTAACACCGTGCTTACTCCCTGATAGAGATTTGTTTCTAATTCAGCTTTTATTCTTAATAATTCGTTCTCACTTACCCCATTTTCCTCAAACCTTTGCAACCCTTCTTCAATGGCTGATTTTACCTCGTCCAGATCTACTCCGGCATTGGCTCTTACCAAAAATGTGAAGGTTCCTGCAATTTCAGAGCTGCTCTGAAAAGAATTTGCTCTTGGCGCAAGCTTTTTCTCTTCAACAATCGTCTGATAAAGTGGTGCCTTCTTGCTACTGCTTAGCAATTGTCCCAGTACGTTGAGTGCATATGTATCCTCGTGATACTCTTCAACAGTCGGAATGGTCATTCTTATTTCCGGCAGTTTCGCAAAGTTATCTTCGAAGTAAAAGGACTTTACCTGTTCAAGCTGAACCGGCTGAGCCGTTAATTCCGGCACATCAGGTCCAGAAGGTATTTCTCCAAACCATTGCTGAACCTTTTTCTTCGTTTCTTCAATATCAATATCGCCGGCAATAACAACCGTACCATTCGAAGCGCCATAGAATTGTGAATAAAACTCCTTTACATCTGCGAGTGTGGCGGCCTGCAAATCGGGCAGGGAACCAATGACTGTCCAACTGTAAGGATGTCCTTCCGGGTAGAGATTTTTTCTGATTACCTCATCAGTGAATCCATAAGGTGATGTATCTACCCGCTCTCTTTTTTCATTCTTTACCACCTGTTTTTCCCTCTCAAGCGCCGCGTCTGTTACGGTATTGATCATGTAACCAAATCGGTCTGAATCGATCCACAAAATCTTATCAAAGGCATCTTTAGGCACCACTTCGTAATAAATTGTTCCATCAGTCCAGGTGCCGCCATTTCTTTGTCCTCCCCATTCAGGTATCAGTTTCCTGTTTGCACCGCGTGGCGCATTTTCAGAGTCATTAAATGACATATGTTCAAAGAAGTGGGCAAATCCGGTTCTTCCTGGTTTCTCCCGATTTGAACCTACATGCATGAGCGTAGCTACTGCCACAATCGGATCTGAATGATCTTCATGCAAAATAACTTCCAACCCATTGTCAAGCGTGAATTTTTCGTATGCAATCTTAAATTCTTTATCGCCCGTACTTTCCCCCTTCATACAGGATGCAGCCCAGATTACTGAACTGACAATCAATGAAAAATTAATGATTCGCTTCATAGTTTTAAGTGCTTATATGTTTCTTTTCAGCAAGGTGCTCATTTTCACGTTAAATGGAAAAGGACTTTTGATGACCGGAGAATTCGAATAAAATTAGGAGAAACAAAAAAAGCCTCGGGATAGAGGCTTTTGATGTATGATTCAGGAAGGAGAATTATTGACTCTCATCTGTGCTCTCTTCCTTATCCTCTACTTTCTTCTTTTCATTGGCCGCAACAGCTTCTCCATCCTTCAATCGCTTGGAAACAGCAAGGAAAGGACCAGTAATTACTTTTTGATCCAGGGTAAGTCCATCAAGAATTTCGATGCGTTCAAAATCACTAATACCTGTTTTCACCACTCTTTGAACTGCTTTTCCATCTTCAAAAAGGAATACCACCTCCAGCAATTCTTCATCCTCTGTCTCCTCATCGGATTCCGTTGCCCCTTTTTCCTTCTCAGGACTTCTTGTTGTCACTGAAGAAAGTGGAACACTCAGGACATCCCGTCTTGTCTCCGTTATGATATCCACACTTGCTGTCATACCTGGCTTAAAAGGGTACTTTTCACCTTTTTCTGTTATAAGATCTTTGTATGAATCCGGCAGGATTTGAATCAGCACTTCAAATTCCGTAACAGCATCTGAGGAGATCTTATCATTTGCCGTATTTGCAATTTGAGTTACCACACCTTTAAATGTCTTGTCCATATAAGAATACGAATCAACGTCGATCAATGCTGTATCACCCTCACTTATTCTAATAATGTCATTTTCATTCACATCTACCTTCACTTCCATTTTAGACAGGTCGGCAATTCTTAAGATCTCTGTTCCCTGAAATTGCGAGGTACCCAAAACGGTCTCACCAATTTCTACAGGGAGTTTTGAAACAATACCACTCATCGGAGCGGTGATCTCTGTCAGGCTCAGGTTTTCTCTAGCCTGATCAACAAATGCTCTGGAGCTTTGAACGATAAATTGAGCCGCTTTAAGACTTTGCTTTGCTGATTCTCTGTCTTGCTCAGCAATCTTAAAATTGGCTTCTGCCAGTTGATAATCTGCTTCAGAAATCACCTTTTGTTCAAACAGGTTTTTTTGTCGCTTAAATTCCTGGTTGGAACGTGTGTAGTTAGCTTCAGCCCTTGCCAGACTTGAACTGGCCTGTGCCTGATTGGCTAATTGCTGGTTGTAGCTCGCCTGTGCCTGTTCAAGCGCAGATCGGAAATTGTCCGGACGGATCTTAAGAATAAAGTCTCCTTTGCTCACAGAATCTCCTTCTGCTACCTGAAGATCAATAATTTCACCTGAAACCTCAGGGCTGATTTTCACTTCAACTACCGGCTGAACTGCACCCGAAGCACTCACCTTTTCCACAATAGTGGCTTTAGCTGCCTGTCCAACATCCACCTGCATTTCCTTTTTCTTTCCTACCCAGCCTTGTGATTTTCCCACCACTGCAAACAGGATCAGCACCACAACTGCTCCTCCAAGGATGTATAATATTTTGTTTTTAGATTTTTTCTTCTTTGCCATAATTTGTTTTATGTATGAGTTGGTGACAGGTTAAAATGATAAAGGTTTTCCTTCGTAAAAATCAAGTACTTTTTGCTTGAAGATGAAGTCATACTTAGCTCTTGACAGGTCTGATCTTGCCTGAAACAGGTTGTTACTTGCAACCTGATAGTCTGTGAAATTAGAAGAGCCCAGATTGTATTGATTTTCTATTGATCGGAATGTTTCCTCAAGAGCCGCTACCTGCTTCTGTGATGCTGAAAATGTTTTAGCAGCAGCTACGGCATTTCGATAAGCAGACTCAATGCTTTGATACAAAATATTTCTCTGCTCAACGGAAGATATTTCCGCCTGCTGAACAGCAATTTTTGATCGCTGGACGCTTGAACGTGCATTGAATCCATTGAAAATCGGAATGAACAATCCTACCGAAAGTGATTTTCTGAAATTTTCATCATATTGAGTTGATATTGGTGTTGTCTTTTCACTAAACTCAAAATCAACTCCTCGCTCTACAATGTCTATCCCGGTTTCCGTTTGAAAAAAAGTCTGGTTGGTCTCCCCGTTAAATTCAAATCCCAATAACTCTCTGTCTTTTGCCGCATCAGAATAGTTAGTATTAACACTGCCATTCAAATTTAAGGTTGGCAACATTCCTCCTCTTGAAACGGCAAGACCAAGATTGGCACTCTCAACTCTTTTATCAGCACTCTCAATCTCAGGCTGACTAGCTATTGCCGATTTGTAGATATCCTCAATTGAGCTTTCTTCGATTACGGCCTGATCTATTTCAATTTCAGGAATCACAATATCAATGTCTTCACCTGTAGGTAAAAGGAGTGCCTGCTTAAGCGACAATAGTGCCAAGTCAAGGTTGTTCTCTGCCGTGATCAGGTTCACTTCATTTGTAGCAACCTGGCTGATTAGCTGAAGCTCATTCGAAACAGGCAATGCCCCGGATTCCACCAGTTTTTTAGTGCGATCAAGTTGCTGCTCTCCTGACTCCAGTTGAAATCTGGCATTCTCCAAAAGCTCTTTATTAAATATCACATTCAGATAAGTCAAAGAAATACTTAAAGAGATATCATTAATCGCTTTTTGAACATCAAGTTCGCTTGACTCAACGTCAAGTTTGCTTTGCCTAATGCTGTTTGTTGTTTGCAGCCCCTGGATAAGTGGCATACTGGAGTTTGCTCCAAGACCATTGAAATTGATCCGTTGAGTGGTGAACTGGTTTGTCGTCGGGTCAATTCCTCTACCCCAGTTAAAACCATAATTTCCATTTACATTTAATGTTGGATATCGTTGCCCTTTGGACTGCTCAAAATTGACTCTGGATGTTTCCAGATTTAACTGACTTCTCTGGACTGAAAGGTTATTCTCTACTGCTATTTCTATACATTCCTGCAGGGTAAGAACTTTCTTTTGCTGAGCACTTGAACATAAAACAAGAACGAGCAGTATCAGTCCGGTGATTACTGGTTTTTTCATAGGTTATTTATCAATATCAGGGATATAGAGTACGTTATGTACCCATTTCCTCTTCTTTACATACTTTATCGTCAAATCATCAATGCCTGAATCCATTTCCAGAATAAGACAGGCTCTGTCATTTCTGCCTTTCCGTGAAACAGTCATGGTGGCAATATTGCAGTCCTCATGAGACAAAACGTCCGCAATGTAAGCAATACTTCCTTTCACATCGTCCGCTTCAATCACCAGGGTGTGCAAACTGGCTGTAAAATTTGAATCAAATCCATTTACTTCTTTGATTCTAATCACGCCCCCTCCACGGCTCTCTCCTAAAATCTGCACTTTTTTATCTCCTTTACTGGCAACAATATTCACTGAATTCGGATGATATAGTGAAGCACTTCCGACCGACCTGAACTTGAACGAAAGCCCGGCCGATTTTGTTAGGTCAAGCGCCGTTTTTATTCTTTTATCATCCGTTTTAAAATCCATTAAACCCGCCAGAATCGCCCGATCGCTACCGTGTCCTTCATATGTTCGCGCAAAAGAATTATAAAAAGTAATATCTGCATGATCCGGTACGGCACCCAGAATTCTATTGGCAACTCTGCCAATTCTCACAACACCTGCGGTATGGGAGCTTGACGGGCCAATCATTACCGGACCAATCATGTCAAATATTCCGCTTCTTTCTGCCATTAGTTGAGATTACTATAATAGACAATTTTGGGTACCAAAAAGTTACACAGCAACCGCACCTTTAATATGCGGGTGAGGGTCATAGTTTAGAAGTTCAAAATCATCAAAAGTGAAACCGAAAATATCCCGGACTTCCGGGTTGATTTTCATGATAGGTAACTCCTTTGGTCTGCGACTTAACTGAAGATGAGTTTGCTCAATGTGATTGGAATACAAATGTGCATCTCCAAACGTGTGAACAAAATCTCCGGCTTCCAGATCACAGGCCTGAGCGACCATCATAGTGAATAATGCATAGGAGGCAATATTGAATGGAACACCAAGGAAAACATCAGCACTTCGTTGATACAGTTGACAGCTTAATTTCCCTTTGGCGACATAAAAGTGAAAAAGTGTATGACAGGGAGGCAAAGCCATTTGATCCAGATCTGCAACATTCCATGCGCTTACAATATGTCTTCTTGAATCCGGATTATTCTTTATTCCTTCAATCAGGTTTTTTATCTGATCAATCTTTCTTCCATCAGGAGTCTCCCAACTTCGCCACTGAACTCCGTAAACAGGGCCCAGATTTCCGTCTTCATCCGCCCATTCATCCCAGATGGAAACTCCGTTATCTTTCAGGTATTTGATGTTCTGATCTCCCTGCAAAAACCACAACAACTCATGAATGATCGATCTAAGGTGCAATTTCTTGGTCGTAACGCACGGGAAGCCTTTACTCAAATCGAATCTCATCTGGTGACCAAATACACTAAGAGTGCCCGTACCGGTACGGTCGTCCTTCTCGACTCCATTGTCAAGGATATGTTGCATCAGATTGAGGTATTGTTGCATAATTGATCGTTATTTGAATCGTAAAATTAACCTAACGGTAAATCTCCTGAGCCCAATTCTAAATAAATATATTGACTGGATCGCTTCAAGAACCGGTAAGACTATTTGTCTCACTTTATTCTTTATTATTACAGTTTATTTTTCCTGGAACCTTCAATTTCTTGCATTTGATTTTGAATTTGAAAATTTCTTTCCCGGAAATGACCCTGACAGTCAGTTGTACGAGATTCATAAAGAGGAATTTGGTTATGATAATGATTTTCTGCTTTTGGTTATAAATAATGAAGGAAAATCAATTTTCGATTCATCATTTCTCGCGGGAATACGTGCCTTTGAAATTTCTTTGAAGAAGGTTCAGGATGTTGACCAGGTGCTCTCTCCTGTTTCTCAAAAACACTTCATAAACGGGCCAACAGGTTTGCTGTCATTCCCCCTGATTCATATTGATAACCCTGACCAGCTCCAGAAAGACAGCATTCGAATTTTCTCGAATCCATTCTACTCCTCTTCTTTCAGTTCTGATAAAAAATCCATTGGTATTTACCTGACACATACTCATTTCACAGATCAGAAAAAAAGTCAGGAATTGGTTTCAGGGATTGAAAAACTTGCCATTAATTATGAGCTTCATGATATTCGACTTGTTGGTAAACTGACGGCTCAAAATGTATTTATTTCTTTTATCCAAAAAGACTTTGGAAAGTTCCTTGGCGGATCAATTCTTCTAAGTTTTATAATTCTGTTATTGTTATTCAGAAACTTTAAAGCAGCACTTCTCCCTTTTCTAATAAGTCTGTTTTCATTGATCTGGCTGTTCGGTCTTATGGGTGCCCTGGACATTAAGATCACATTACTCAGTTCATTGCTCCCGCCCATTATGTTTTTCGTTTCCATGTCGGATTCGGTCCATTTAATGAATGCTATTCATAAGTCATCCCAAACTGACAAAGCAGAGCGTATTAAAAGCGCGATTCAAATTGTCTGGGTACCTACACTGTTAACATCTGTCACAACTGCCGTCGGGTTTCTTAGTCTGATCTGGATTAATACCCAACCTATTCAGTCGCTGGGTTTGTTTGCAGCAGCCGGGATTCTCATTGCTTTCATTGTTACATTTTCTATCGGACTGGTACTGTCCTGGTATCTTAATCCGGCTGGTCAGAGAACTCTTATTCAGCTCCCTCCGGCCTATCTCGATTTTTTGATCCAATACAGACTGCATATTCTTTCAGTGGTCATCGTAATGACACTTATTCTAATCCCGGGCATTTCCAGACTTCAGATTAATGCTTATCTGCTTGATGACCTTCCTGAGAATTCCAGGGTAAGGCAGGATTTTGAATTCACTGATCAGTTCCTCAATGGCTCCAAACCTTATGAGATAAGAATCGAAGCTAAGGATTCACTTTCTGTCTGGGATCAGGAGGTTATGCGGGAAATTGAAAAAATCGAAAAATACCTGCTTAATGAATATCCTGTTGGACGGTTGCAATCTCCATCAGTTTTAATGAAGTACCTGAACATGGTCAACAATGGTGGTCTGAATGCATTTTATAGTCTGCCTGGCACAAAGCAGGACTATAACAAAAACCTCACCCTTTCAAGAAGGCTTAACCCGGAAACCATTCGTAAGCTTATTTCAGAAGATGGTCGTTCGGCAAGAATAGCTGGCTTCTTTCCTGAATTGGGGTCATATGAAACGAAAGTAAGAAATGAAAAATTCATGGACTATCTCGGTACAAACATTGATCATTCAGTCATCAATTATCGAATCACCGGAACGACTTTCCTCATTGATAAAAGCCATGAACTTCTCTCAAAAAACTTAATAAAGGGATTATTAACCGCTGTATTGATCATCGGAATAATGCTTGGAATCTATTTCAGATCCTTTAAACTCCTGCTCATCAGTCTCATTCCAAATCTTGTTCCTCTGCTGATAGTCGCCGGAGTATTAGGCTGGATGGATATCTCATTGAAAATGACGACTTCAATCATTTTTACGATTGCTTTTGGCATTGCTGTTGACGACACGATTCACCTAATGAGTCATTTCCTGAAATACAAAACCCATGATCTGCGGGCATCTTTGAAAAAAACGCTCGAACATGCAGGAAGTGCCATGCTGATTACATCGATCATTGTCATTGCAGGGTTTTCCTTATTTATGCTTTCAGACTTTGGGGCAACGTTCTACCTCGGCTTATTCGTCAGCTTATCCTTACTTGTGGCGCTGATCATCGATCTAACCTTACTGCCTCTACTTTTGTTATTCTCTAAAAAGAAAAAAGATGCTGAATAAAGGTGAAATGATTCCTGAAATCACATTAAACAATCAGGATGGAAATAAAGTGAGTTTGAGAGATTTTGATGGCACTCCTTTGGTCATTTATTTCTACCCAAAAGACAACACTCCCGGGTGTACAGCAGAGGCCTGCTCCTTTCGTGATCACTACGAGGAATTTAAAGTTGCAGGAGCAGAAGTAATTGGGGTAAGCAGCGACACGGTTGCATCACACAAGAGTTTTTATGATAAGAGAAAACTTCCTTTTATCCTCCTCAGCGATCCTTATCGTCAGGCAGAAAAAGCCTTCGGTGTACCTCGAAATCTATTCGGCCTTCTGCCAGGAAGAGTCACATTTATCATTAACAGAGAGGGGATGATTGTTCATACATTCAATTCTTCTATTAATCCGATTAAACACGTCGCAGAAGCTCTTAAAATCATCTCTGCGGGAATCATTTGATGGCTATTCGTCTTTAAGTACTTCTGCCGGATTAAGTAATGAAGCTTTTATTGAATGATAAGATGATATCAATACTGATATAATAAAAAGAGCTGTCAGCGCCATAATAAAAATAGCAGGAGAAATATCGATCCTGAATTCATAATCAAGCAGCCATTGGCTCATGAAATAGTATCCAAGGGGAGCTGCGATCAGAAATGCGATGGCCAGCAACCTTATGTATCCAATGGTAAAAAGTGTCGCAATTCCCATCATGGATGCGCCCAGTACCTTTCGGATTCCAATTTCTTTTGTCTTTTGTTCAATGCTGAATATCACCATTCCCAATAATCCCAGCCCTGCAATTAATAACGTCAATGATGTAAACAATGTCAGAATATTACCAAAGCGCTCTTCACTTTCAAATTGGGCTTTATATACCTGGTCAATAATGGTATACTCAAACGGTCTGTTGGGTAAAAACTCATTCCATTTTCCTTCGAGTCTGTTCAAAGTCGCTCGCACTTCATCCGCAGAAGTTGCTGATACACTGACTGCCACCCTTGTAAGCGGACGATTCCCCTGAGCGTTGGATGATGAGTGGAACATCGCAAAAGGTTCAATTGCAGACATAGCCCAATAGTTGAAATCCTTTACTACACCAATTACATGATACTCACCACTCCAATTGGAGATCTTTCGATTCAATATTGATTCATCAATTGACCAGCCAATGCTTTTTACTGCTCTTTCGTTTAAAACAATTCCATTAACATCATCAGCGTATGACTTATCAAATCCACGGCCCACAACCAACTCCAGATCCAGCATTGGAATGTAACTTTCATCTCCAAGTGTATAATTAAGTGCCACAGATCCTGTACCCTCCTGATCCGGAAGAAACTGATCTCCATTGTATACCAGGAGTGGAGTAGCATCACACAGCGAAGCAGATTGAATTCCCTCCACACGCTTAAGTTCTTCTGCAAAACCCTCTGACGAATTCATCCAATGAACATTGTCAACTGTAATTAACTGATCCTTCTTAAAGCCAAGATCTGAGTTGTAAATAAACTTCAGTTGTTTGTAAACAACACCAGAGCTGATAATCAACAGCAATGAAAGTGCGTATTGGATCACCATCATCCCATTTCTTATTTTGACTCCTGACTTACCCGTTTTGAATTCTCCTTTCATCGCAGCAATCGGCTTAAATCCTGAAAAAAAGACTGCCGGATAAAGTCCTGCAAGAAACCCTACGATCACAACTATTCCGATGAGAAACAATGGAAGCATTATATCAGCCAGCACAGATAACTGCAACCCGACCATGTTATTAAAGAAAGGCAATGCATAGACCAGAAGTCCCATGCTCAATACAGCTGATAGCAGGCAGTACATGAATGCTTCTGAAATATAGATTCGTCTCAGGGCACCAGCACCACTTCCAAGTACTTTTCTAAGTGCCACATTCTTAGCCTTGGAGGTAAATTGTGAAGTGGATAGATTGATGAAGTTTATACAGGAAAGAATAATGATGAAAATGGCAGAGCTGATCAATGCTGTCACCACTTTATTGTTACCTGTAGTATTCAGTCGGTTATAAATGTTGTTGGAATGCAAATGGATGTCGTGAAAAGGCTGCAGGTACAGGTTCCACTCTTTCCCGGACTCAACATACTCCTGATAAGAACTATACCCCATTACCTCAAGCGTTTCAGTAGCATATTTTGGCGGAAGCAATCCGATTTTCTTTCGGACAACTTCAGGATCAGCATTCTCATTGAGAACAATGAACGTCTCAAAAGTTGTCCACATCCAGCTCCAATTTGATCTTGCAACCCGATCAATACTACTCAGGGAGATCATTAAATCAAATTCGATATAGGAATTCCCTGGCACATCATCCAAAACCCCTGTCACTTTGTACGATTCTCTCAATGGTCCTCCTCCAATGTCAATCAATTTTCCCATCGGATCTTCTTCGCCGAAAAATCTGACTGATGCTTCTTTTGAAAGAACAACTGAGTTGGGATATAGCAATGCTGTCAGTCGGTCACCATACATCAGTGGATAAGAAAAAACATCAAAGAAATTTGAATCAGCAGCAAAAATTTGCTCTTCATGGAAGAATTTTTCCTGATCATTTTCTGTAAAACGAACCGGTAATTCCCCCGGAGTGTGTACCCGAACAACCTGTTCTACTTCAGGTACATCACTAGAAATTGCAAATGAAACTCCGGGACCTGTTGAAGAAAAGATATTCGAATCATCCTCACCCCAAATGAACGTCTGATTGACTCTGTAAATTCGATCTCCTGCGGCATGAAATTTATCATAGCTTGTTTCATTCCTAACATACAGGTAAATCAATGTGGTACATAAAAATCCCACTGTCAGACCCAGAATGTTTATGAATGAAAAGAGTTTGTTACGCTTAATCGTTCGGAAGAAGACTTTGAATGAGGTTAGCATGGAATTCAATTTTAGCTCTTTGTACTCAGAAAGAATGCCAAATTAATTAAAATCCTAATAATCAATTAGTTACCTCTAATTGAGAGATATGCTCCATGATCAGTATTGAACAGTATATTGTTCGGCGAACTCTATTGGTATGCACTTGATAAAATTGAAAGCCCGGCTGACCAGTTCAGCGGGCTTTCGAAAGTGAACCAAATAAATTTTTAGAATCCTCCTATTTTCAGTGTGACGTAATAATTGAGGTTATCGAAAGCATCAGGCTCGGTATTTATCAGTTCCAGGTCCTGAGTGAACCTCTTACTTATACCAAAATCCAGTCTGAAATTTCGGCTCACATTAAATTCAAGATTACCTCCTGGTTCTAAGTACCAGAATACATCACCGTCTACTTCCTTCTCATTGTTGGGAAAGGGATTGGTGTTATCTTCAGAAGTTCTGTGATATCCTAACCAGCCTGCCCCTCCTGATACAGGGAATGTTACGTGAACTACTTCATTTGAAAAGAATATCAACTCCAAAAACATTCCCCCATAACCACCCAGCACATTTACCTCATCCACCGGATCCACATCCATAAACTTAGCAGTTGGAATAATTCCATGCCCCTCCACTCCGATTCCGAGCGTCCGATTAATAATCCAACCGCCACGAAGACCTCCAAGTACTAATGACTCATCTCTGAACTTAGTGCTTCTGAATGACAGGGCTCCAAAACCACCACTATGACTCATAGTGCCACTTAATGTCTTTATATCCTGTCTCCTTTTTCTTGGACGCTCCGGCTCAGTGCTCTGATAGTAAATGATCTTTGGCGAATCTCCATCATTTTCAACCGGCTCCACCTTAGGAGGAATGGTGTCAGCCGGTATCTTTTTCTCCTGCGGAGCCCTTGTCGAATCCGGGTCTTGTGAGAAAACAGTTAATGCTCCGGTGAGGATTCCTATTATAATAATTAGTCTTTTCATTCTTTATTCGAGTATTTGTATCTAAGGACATGCGAATTAATAAAGGGTTTCCCAAATTCAACGCAATTTCTTTCAAACCTTATTTTACCTTTGCCCGCTTAAATTTTTGAATACACAAATGGCAGAGTACAACTTCCGGGACATAGAAAAAAAATGGCAGGAATACTGGCGGAGCAACAACACGTACAAGGTGGTAGACCAGTCAGACAAACCAAAGTACTACATCCTGGATATGTTTCCCTACCCTTCCGGTGCAGGACTTCATGTTGGTCATCCGCTGGGGTATATTGCTTCTGATATAGTCGCCCGCTACAAAAGACTAAAAGGCTTCAATGTCATACATCCGATGGGTTTTGATTCGTTCGGCCTGCCTGCGGAACAACATGCGATTCGAACCGGCCAGCATCCTGCCATCAGCACCGAGCAAAACATCAATCGCTATAAAGAACAGCTATCCAGTCTTGGATTTAGTTATGACTGGTCCAGAGAAGTAAAAACAAGTGATCCATCCTTTTACAAATGGACACAGTGGATTTTTCTCAAGCTTTATGAAAAAGGTTTGGCTTATGAAGCAGATTCTTCGATTAACTGGTGTCCTAACGACAAAGCTGTATTGGCAAATGAAGAAGTAAAGAATGGCTGTTGTGACAGGTGTGGGACCCCGGTGGTCAGGCGAAAACTTAGGCAATGGGTTTTGAAAATCACTGAATACGCCGACCGATTACTGGAAGATCTGGACGAACTTGACTGGCCTGAATCGATAAAACTTTCTCAAAGTAACTGGATCGGGAAAAGTCACGGAGCTGAAATTGAATTCCCGGTCAAAGACTTTGAAGACAAAATCAGGGTGTACACCACCAGGCCTGATACTATTTATGGAGCGACTTATATGGTGCTTGCACCTGAGCATGATCTGGTTGCGAAGATTACTGCGGACTCAAAAAAGTCGGAAGTTGAAAAATATATTGAGGAGGCCAGTAGAAAGAGTGATCTGGAACGTACTGAGCTGGATAAAACCAAAACGGGAGTTTTCACCGGTGCTTATGCCATTAATCCCATATCCGGTCAGGAAATTCCAATTTGGATTTCCGATTATGTCCTGATTTCATACGGGACCGGGGCTATCATGGCTGTTCCCGGAGGAGATGAACGTGATTATGAGTTTGCCAAAAAGTTCGAATTACCAATTATCAATGTGGTATCGAAGGACGGAAATCCGCTTGAAGATGGGGATGAATTCTATGCGGGTCACGGGACTATTCTCAATTCAGGCGAGTACGACGGAATGAAGAGTACTGACTTTCAGAAAACGATCATCGAGCGATTCGAAAAAGAAGAAATAGGAAGCGGTGCAATCAACTACAAATTAAGAGACTGGATATTCAGCCGTCAGAGATATTGGGGTGAACCGATTCCTATCATTCACTGTGAAAAATGTGGCACTGTTCCTGTCCCTGAAAATCAATTGCCACTTGAATTACCTGAAGTAGCATCATACCTGCCTACAGAAGACGGACAGTCTCCACTTGCACATGCCACAGATTGGGTCAACACTACCTGTTCAAAATGCGGCGGGCCGGCAAAACGTGAAACGAACACCATGCCCCAATGGGGAGGCAGTTGCTGGTATTATTTGAGGTATCTCGACCCGCACAACGAACAACAACTGGTCGATCCTAAAAAGGAAAAGTACTGGATGAATGTAGATTTCTACATCGGCGGTGCAGAGCATGCAGTGCTCCACCTTTTGTACGCCAGGTTTTGGCACAAATTCCTGTATGACGAAGGATATGTTTCAACAAAGGAGCCATTCCAAAAACTAATCAACCAGGGAATGATCCAGGGACGATCGAGCTTTGCATACAGGGTCAAGGGAGAAAATAAATACGTCTCTTTTGGATTAAAAGATCAGTTTGAAACAAGTCCCATTCATGTAGACATTAACCTTATCAATAATGATATACTGGATATCGAGGGCTTCAGGAAAGCTCGTCCTGATACAAAGGATGCACACTTTGAATTGGAGGATGGTAAATACGTCTGCGGATGGGAAGTGGAAAAAATGTCGAAATCAAAATACAATGTCGTAAATCCGGATGACCTCATTGTAAAATACGGAGCTGACACACTTCGCATGTACGAAATGTTCCTCGGTCCTGTTGAACAAAGTAAACCATGGAATACGAACGGAATTGAGGGTGTTTTTAAGTTCCTCAGAAAGTTCTGGAGTCTTTTCCATCAAGAAGAAAATGTCAGTCTTTCAGCAGAACCCCCGACGAAAGACGAATCTAAAATTCTCCATGCAACAATAAAGAAGGTACAGGAAGATGTTGAAAACCTGTCACTCAATACTTCGGTCAGTTCATTCATGATTGCAGTGAACGAGCTCAATGCATTGAAATGTAATAAACGAATGATTCTGGAGCCACTGACAATTCTCTTGTCTCCATTTGCCCCTCATATGGCTCAGGAACTCTGGGAGTTGTGTGGTAATGACAGTATGGTGGTTGATGCCACATACCCATTACTGGACGAATCATTTTTGCAGGAAGACTCAATTGAATACCCTGTATCTATTAATGGAAAGATGCGAGTGAAAATAAGTTTCTCTGTCGATGCTAAAAGTGATGAAATCGAAAAGGCAGTTTTGGAAAATGAAGTGGTTCAAAAATGGCTTGAAGGAAAAGCTCCAAGAAAAGTCATTGTTGTTCCAAAGAGGATCGTGAATGTGGTGATCTAACAGAACCTGATAAAAAAGTAGAGTCCAAGCTGTATTTCAGTGAACTCTACTTACTCATTTCTTATCGTCATTCAATTAATGTGCAATCATCACCCTTGCAACCTTAAGATTTCCAGTGTCATTTGATATACTGATCAAATACACACCAGCTATTACCTCTTTGGTGTCAATGGTCAGTGTTTTGGCTCCCTTCTCAACAGACCCTTTCAACACTTCACGCCCCGTTTGATCATATAATACCCATAGATTATTTTCCTCTATACTCCTCTCAAATTCTATGGTCACATTACGATCGGCAGGGTTAGGATAAACCGACAGACCAGACAAATCATCAATGCCCAGTGCATTTTGAATTCCATTGATCCCCAATGCTTCCGCCTGATATATTTCCTTTGTATTCAGGTCCTGAACAAAAGCAACCACAGCAATCGAATCTGTATTCCGCATATTTGTTATTTCCCACGCAAGGTTTTGAATCTGTAAAATATCTCCCTGCAAAATTGGTCCTGACACATACTGACCGGCAGCATCAGGTAACATTACTCTCAGCACATTGTAAACGGATTCCCCTGCATTATAAAGCCCTGTAGCTTCAGTCAATATTATTTCAGGCTCAAGGACTGCTATATTTAAACTTAGTTCGCTATCGGAATTAAAATCTGAAAGTGCTTCAAAATCAGCATCAACGTTTAGGTAATTATCGGCAGTAACTGCTGCATTAATATTTATCAAAAACTCAGGATTGCGGAGTTTAGCGTTTTGCAGCGTCGATTTCATTGAAATCAGATAAGAAGGATCACTTATATCCAGGTCAAACGGACTACCAGATATTGATATTGATGGCACATCTACAATTCCATAGAATGCACTTTTAGCTCCAGGATCTACCTTATTTCTCAAATTTATTTCATCGGCAAACTGTGAATCATTGGAAAGGTCTGTGAAATAGTTAATCCTTATCACATCCGTGCCACTAAATGCAACGTCCCCCTGAATATCCGTATTTACCGAAACACTCTCTAAATTTAATGTCGAAGAAAACTGCTCCAGTAACACGATCTGATCCCGATCATAAATTCGAACAAAATCAAATCCAAAACCAGGCACACTTTTGGAGCCCGCCTGAGCAGCTAACGCGAACCTGAATCGCACATAATTTGCATTAGCAACTTCAATAGTACTGAATGCCTCCGTCCACTCCATATTCTCCTTATCAGCCCACCCCAGTTGCTGTACATTAGCGGCTACTGCCTGCGGACCTGGCGCTGTTGCTCCCGGTCCTGCACTAATCCCCTCTTTGTTATACCATCCAGGAGTCGATCCTAACAACGGATCGAAAGAACCAACATTCACCCAGGTTCTTCCATCATCTGTTGATACCTGAAATACTACTCCATCTCGAAAAGTTTCAAATTGGACAAGACGTAAAAAGCTTATTGTAGGGCTGCTAAAACCTGTGAGATCAAATGATGGGGAATAAACGAAAGAGATCTCCTCTGGAAGATAATTATCTGTTATAAAAGCAAAACTACCATCAATACTTCCTGATACTGTGTTACTTCTTGTCCATGAAGTAGTCAGATTGTTAGTCTTACCATCAGGAGAAAGTGTTTCAACAGTCCACCCTCCAGTACTCGCCTCAAAACTTTCTGTGTATGCATTAGATCCGTTAAAAGAATTGAAATGATCAATAATATTTACCTGCCTTGTTATCGTAATATCGCAACCACTGACACTTCGCAAGGTAAGGTTGACATCATATGTTCCAGAATTTGGAAATACATGATCAATAGTTACCGGAAAACTGATGATATCCACCGGGGCAGTTAAAGTTGTGACAGACTGACCAACAACTTCAAAAATAAGCTCATTGATGTCTGCATCATTCAAAGCTGGGTTATCCTCTGTAATTAGAAAATTTGTAGTCCTGCCTTCCGTGATCCCAACATAAGAAAAAGCGGGAATGGGTTCCGCTCCAACAGTAATGGGGGTTTCTATAGTTACCTGACAGCCCGTAACATCATTCAAAACATCCACTCTCAAATTAGCCGAACCGTCAATGTTGGTGAAAAACGAATTATTGTCTGAAATCGACTGAGCAAAGCCTCCGTTAATATACCAGTCGAAAGTGAAATCATTTACATCCAGTCCGATGGCAAGTTGTGCTACCAGCTCAACCGTTTCAGTAGCGCATGCAGACAATGCCTGAATTTCATTGCCAACCACTTCAGGTCTCGGATTAACCAATACATTTTTATCGATTGAATTCTGGCATCCAAATTCGTCTGTATAAGTGAAAGTAATCGTATGCACAGATTGAGTTGCAAACGGACCAGGTCCACCATGAAAATTGTCATGAGCATCTGATGGATCAAATTGAGAAATGTTATTATTGGTTGTACCCAAGCCTGAAGTATTGATTGAAAAAATACCTGTATTTTCTGTCAACCCCAATCCTGAAGCACTGTTGATTCCTCCAAGTGATACCAAACCATCATCATAACAAAACTCCAGATTGTCTCCGGTCAGTCCATCAAACGTAACGTCTATATCTGGCAATGGATGTATTGTTACTTTTGAAATTAATGCTCCCGTACAAGCTGTGATCGGGTCCGTATATTCAAACAAAATATCATGACTTGTCGGACTTCCTCCAACCGCAGTTCCTCCAGCTGCTTCATGCCATTGAATAAAATCTGTTGTTGGATTTCCTGCACCAAAAGCCAGTGTTTGTCCTATTCCCGGATCTAAATCCAGGGTATCTGACGCTCCCTCAATCAGGATTGCATAATTCACATTTGCATTACCTGCAGGCATCAGGGATACAAGCAAATCCAGGGTCAAGTTAGTATCATCGTAACAGTAATCCGGACCTCCAGGAAGATTCACAGTAAGGGCACCCTGATCCGCAAAGTCGATACTAATGATTGATCCGGCAGGAATTTCACAGGCGTTACCCGATGAAAAATCATCTGTATCCGTGCGTTGAGTGACCTCAAAAAATCTGGTTGTAGCAAATGTTATATCTCCCAATCCCATGCCCAATTGATCAAATGTTGGTGAATTTGCCACCAGAATTTCCACAGGATTATCGCCATTTAAATTATCCACTTCATACCAGACAAATTCTTTAGGTCCTGCAAAAGTAGAAGTTGCAGTTAATGTTGAAGTTGGAATTAAATTTTGTATACATACAGCATAATCGTAAAGGTCAGGGTCTCCAGTATCCAAATCGGAGTAATCTGAAGATCCGATTACAGGTATATCCGCCTGATCTATATTATGTACTTCAATCGTAAACGTGGTAGCTGTGCTTTCACATCCAGTGAACCTCGTGGTTCCATTTGCACCTGAAATTCTTGTAATCTGAAAATCATATACTCCTGGTGTTGAAGTATCGAAATTGGAGAAAACAGACTGAAGTTCAATAGTCCCCTGATCGACTGTTTCTCCACTGCTTATTCTGGCTATTTCAGTCATTCCATCTGTGTCGTAAAAGACATATTCATCTATCCCGGTATTCTGAAAACGAATATCTGCAAAAGCATCACCCTCACAAACATGTAGCGTTGTTGTTCCCAGCGAAACAAAATCAGCAACTGTTGGAGGCGCAGGAATCGGATTAACCAGAAGAGAAACTGTAGTGGCACCACCCATACAACCGTTAAAATTTGAAGAACCACTGGTATTCTCTCTTCTTACTATCTGGTACTCATACCGCCCTGCTCCTACAATCATAAAGGGTCCTGAATTTAAGTTTATATCATCACCAGCACCCAAACCGGTATTTAGAACTGTAGAAGTTGGTGGTACAAGAGCAGTGTTTGCATTCACATCACTCCAATAGTTTAGGGAGGCAAAATATTGAGCATTGGTAAAACCAGATAAATCATCAAAATCTAAATCGATATAAGTATCTCCTTCACAGAAATCAATCACATAATTGTTGGGTGTTGGTTCTGACGCTTCAGTATTTGATAAAATTGGTGCGTCGGGAATGACATAAACTGCCACATTTACCTTTCTAAAATCGGATTCACAACCTGTTGCAAGATCCAATGCAGTAAAGTAAAATTCAATTGATTGTTCAGCGCTGAATCTATTGTTTACTCCGTTGGTTGCAAGGCCAATTTCTGCAGGAGGAAGTGTGGTATTCCCCCGGAAAGCTATGATTTCATTGAAATTACTATCGTACCATCGAACCTGATTTGTTTCTGATGTAATAAATCCGGACCCCAATGCATTGCCCACACAATATTCAAGTGTGTACTCATTTCCCTCCACAAACGGGTCGGGTGTTCCGTTTACTGTAAACCCGGTAAATCCACCATCCGGGGTAGATGCAAGATCCAAAACCGGAGTAGCAGCGGGTGCATTTACCACAAAGTCAATCTGGTAGGTGCCGGCGCAGTTCGCAGGAGTAAGGTCCTCCGTTGTATAGATTATTCGGTATAATCCTGATTCATCTTCATCTGTATCCAGGTTCTGATTAGGATCGGACGGATCAAATTCATTGGAAATACCCGTAAAATCTTCATAAAGCAAAAAAGTAAGTCCGTTCCACTTGAGTAATTGGTAGCCATTAGTAATATCCTGCGATGCTTCAATTTGATAATTTCTGTCCCAAAATGTGAATTCATTTCCAGGAGTAGCCTCAGTAAAGGAAGTTACGTATCTGAGGTTTCGTTGTAATGTAAAAGCTGCATCTTCTCTACAGTATTGGGCATTCACATTGGTCAGATTGACATCTGGTTCTCCATAGATAAATATATTGTCATACTCAAAAATATTGGATCCCAATACCGGATCTGTAGAATATCTTTCTACCAGTATCACCGTCCCTTCTCCTGGTGTAATGGTTCCAAATCCATCATCGACTGCTGAAACAGGGGATAAATCGGCAATTTCAAAGTTAAAGGGAATCGCCCATGGGTATGTTGTGCCAATATCAGTATCTGCTATTAAACCAGAGCCGCCCGAACCACCTGTAATACGTTCAAAAAATCTAAATCTCCGAAACACCAGATCTGTTGCAGCACCAGTACCATACGGGGACAGATCGAGTGTAAGATTGAAGGGGAAATCTGCATCACATTCATCCTGTGGAGCTTCGTTGAAAAATTCTGTCAGGGCATTAACAGTCATTGTTTCTGTTACTGACATGGTTTGACCTGTTACATCATTGGTAACCTGATATGTAATAGGATGGGTCCCCACCCCGGCAATTGAGGGATTAAATAAAATCAGCAGGTCTGGACTTTCCGGATTTGTAACCGTAGTACCCGCACCTATGATTACCACAGTATGGTTTACCGGATTACTTAAATAAATAGTGTCTACATCGTTGGCAATAGAATACGCCTGTGAGACAAATGTAGAATCCACCGGTCCTGTCAAAGGGTCGTCATCATTGTATAGAAGCAGGTTAAATGTTAATGGATTGCTCTCACATAATCCATTGTCATCGACTACCTGATACGTATGAAGCCCCACAGATGAATTCAGATTCAAATTTGTAGCGATCGTTCCCGAGAATTCAGCTGATCCATCAACAGTGCCTTCGTACCAGTTCACAAGTGTTGGCGCCTGATCAGCAGCACTTAATGAGAAAGGTAATGCTTCTCTAATTGCCAGCTCAGCAATATCGCTATCTGCATAAAGGGTTTCGTCTAGTGAATTAAGAGCAGTTGGTTGCGCATTGCTTGAAAAATTTCCATATGAAGTTGCGAGGGTAAGAAATGGATTGGTACCACCACTTCTGATCATATTCACATTGGTCCTTACAGTAGATCCGACAGCCCGAACTTCCAGTCCATTAATTCTTAAATCATCAATTCCATTATCAGCTCCGTCATAGTCAAGTTCGATACTTAAAGAAGCAGTACCAATGAATTCTGTTTGTTCCGGATCTATCCCTGTCTCGAGATCAACGGTAATATCACTTAAGGAGCTATTGGTGACAAAATCGGGAAATGCTGATGTATTGAACTCAAATCCGGCGGGTAGAGAAAGAATAATGCTTCCACTGCCTCCAAATGAACCGTCTGTGTCCTCAACAAGTCTAATCTCAGACAGGGTTTCATAACTAAGGGTTCCATTACATGACGAAACCGGATTAGCAGGTGTAACCAAAATTCCGCCATTGATTGTAAGTTCCGGACCTGATATATCAGTACCTACATTTGCAAAACCATCGATCGTGGTAAGCACAACTTCAAACGTCCCAAGTCTGGTGGCTGTGAACGAATCATCGGGAAGAGTCCATGTTCCATCCCCATTATTTATCGCCCCAATTGTATTATCATCAACTGCAACCAGAACATTGGCTGTGCCATCATCAATAGTTCCGGTAATTGCCGGACTTATGTCATTGGTAGTTAGTGCATCAACTCTTGCAAATGCAGCAGTACCATCATCTGCTTGTCCATATGCCTGAGCCGGGTTTTGAGCCATACTCGCATCCTGAACAATGCTTCCGGCTATGGTAACAATTGGACGCACTTCTGTGTCTGTAGCACCACTTTCTGTTATGGTCAGTACGGCATTGTTGGTTCCTACAGCAACACCGGTAATGGCATAGACAGGAGACACAAGAGTAAAATTAGCTGCTATCACAGTGGTCACCTCCGTTATTTCCTCAGAAAAAACTATATCTATTTCATCGATCTGTCCATTCAAATTATTGTCTGAAGTGGTTGCACTTATTGCAACCGGTCCTGCCGCATCTGCAGGACTAATTGATCCGGCTAAAAATAAATTACCCTGAGTCCCATCCCACGTTGTAGCAGCTGCATCATCACGCAAAGTTCCTGGAGTATAATCCAGTGTACCAACTACAGTTGTCCCTGTGTAGCCACTAAATGTAATAGAAAAGGTATTATCATCCGGAGTTAAACCTGTGTCAAAGCTTGCAACATCAGCTACAACAGCATTAAAAGTGAAATCAGTTTCAGTAATCGTTACATCATCAATTCCATCAGGCATCACAATTTCAACTTCATCAATGTTACCATCTCCATCAATGTCATAGGCGGTGGCCGTAGCATTATCGAAATCATTTTGGAATTGGTCTGCGAGGGTCACTTCAATGAACTCATCCTGATCCATTCCAAGATTTGGTGCTACTGAGCCATACACTTCAGTCCCGTCCCGAGGATAGACCTCAAACGTTTCTACCCCACGTGGTGTACCCGTTATTGTACCCGGATTAAATCTCCAAAAGATGCCGGTGCTTTGAGCAGCGCCTGCTGCATCAACCATCGTCTGTCCTCCAACGTTACCCATGGTTGCACCCCCATTCGCGGCGTAATTTTGCGTTCTTAACTCAGGGCTTCCACCGGAGGTCTGAATCCTAAGTGGATCATCTGTTCCTGTACTGGATGCTCTGTCCACATCCCTGCTGAATTCTACAACAATAAAACTGTTGTCAAAAGATGGAGTGGCCGAAATAAATGTAATTACATCAGCTGCGTTAATCGAGTTTAAGTTTATAACACCAGTAGTTTGGCTAACATCCATGGGGTTTCCAGGGCTCGCATTATCATAAACAGATGCACCGTTTAAAGGAGTCAGCTCGATGGTTTCATTGCCATCCGCCACACCTGTTGTTGATAGTTGAAATCTGATAACATTATCTCCGGCAGCTGTTGGAGTGACATCATCAGTTTGTGTGTATTCGTCAATGATTACATTGGTTGCAGTTCCGGTATTTTGAAGAAAATTCTCATCAAACTCTCCTGTTGAAGAAGTCAAAGCAGCCCCTCCACTTGTATACAAGCCTTCTGAGAAGGTTACTTCAAGGTAATTATTGCTCCCTTCAAGGGAGTGGGATAAAATGACCGGTGAAGCGCCATCGTTGGCTGAAATGAAACCAAAATCACCCATCGAATTCCCGGCAACATCCTCAATCACAGTGGTTTGATTGTAATTATATTGTCCCAATCCTGTTCCAGCTACATTTGCCGGGGTGGCAAGATTCAGTCGAATAAAATCATCATTCCCATCTGGATCTGACGCGAGGACCGTGACACCTGTAGCATTGGAACTAAATTGATCATTCGATACTCCTGCATCCGTCGAAAGACTGAAATCACCCGCCACAACTGTCCCATCATTAATATTCTCGTTGAACTGTAGCTCCAATGCATCTATATCTCCATCATCATCGGTATCAAGTGTCAGATCATCAATTACAAATGGACTCACTGTATCAATAATTGTTGATAAAGCCGGACTGGAACCAGCACTTGTATTTCCTGCTACATCAGTAATGGTATAAGAGATATCCTGAGGGCCATCTGACATAATCGCTGAGGTTATTGTCCAGGCACCACTGGCAATGGTTGCAATCCCCAATTGTCCGTCAATACTTCCATTGAGTGTGACCACTTCGCCATCAGTTCCGCTCCCTGTAAAATCAGGCGTATTGTCACTGGTAATATTATCGGCGTTACTAATTCCAAGATCCGTTCCTGCTGTCATATCGGGAGCCACTCCCGGATCTGTTGGAAGACCAGTATCTATTGTTACAGATAAATTGGGGCTGGAGCCGGCACTCGTGTTACCAGCTACATCTGTGATAGTGTAAGAAATATCCTGAGGGCCATCTGATAATGTACCAGAGGTAATCGTCCAAATACCTCCGGCAATTATTGCTGTTCCCAACAAGCCGTCAACACTTCCATTGAGCGTAACCACTTCACCATCAGTTCCGCTCCCTGTAAAATCAGGTGTGTTATTACTGGTTATATTATCTGTGCTTAAAGTTCCAAGGTCTGTTCCTGTTGTCAAATCAGGGGCCACTCCCGGGTTCGCCGGGAGACCTGTATCTATTGTTATGGATAGTGTGGGGCTTGAACCGGCACTTGTATTGCCCGCCACATCAGTAATGGTATAGGAGATATTCTGAGGACCATCTGACAGAATCGCAGAGGTTATTGTCCAGGTACCACCAGCAATTGTTGTACTGCCCAGCATTCCATCTAAACTTCCATTAAGCGCGACCACCTCCCCGTCCGTGCCACTTCCAGCAAAATCAGGCGTATTGTCGCTGGTAATATTATCTGTGTCTGTGGTCCCAAGATCAGTTCCGGCTGTCAGGTCAGGTGCCACTCCGGGATCTGAGGGTAGTACCGTGTCGTACTCAAAATTGAAGTTCGCAGTTGGAGCTCCTCCCCCATCGGCACTTGCATTATTCGTACCCTGACTGAGTCCTTCACCACTGATGTCAATTCCAGATACGATCCATGATCCATCAGGCGCCGTGTTAGCCATTCCGGTGGCTGTACCAATAGTGACTGTAACTGTCACTCCGCCACCTAAATCGCTGGTCCCGGATACATCAACACTTGTTTCTTCAAGCGCATTAACAAAATTATCTATTGAGACAGAGGTTATATTAACTGTTTGAGCAACAATAAAACCTGAATAGAATATAAAGAGCAATATCAGACTCAGCTTTCTCATAATCAATTGGTTTAGGTGACGGATTTCCGACACTTTCTCGACTACAAGAGTGGATACTGCTAAAAAGTAGGACTGACTTAATTGTGAAGTTCTCTAAAGCAAACAAGAAATCAAAGCGTAATATGATTTTGTTAATAAAATATTTAATTATTTAAATATATCAGATTGAAAATTGACTTTAAAAGACTACAATTTAATCGGAGCTGGGCCAGGATTAGAGTGCATTTGATATTCAATTGGTACTAATCGGCTTTGAATAAAAAGACGTTACAATGTTTATTGTATCGAATTCTCATTATTTAAGAAATGAGATACAGCAGAAAACAAAAAAAACCCTAACCAATACGGTCAGGGCTTTTGGTTTAATTTTTAGTCTGCTCAATGAACTACAATCACTCTCGCCACTTTTCTGCTGCGACTATCGTTAAAGATATTGACCAGATATACTCCGGATGGAATCTCTTCCGTATCAATGGTAAGTGTTCGTGTTCCTTTTTCAGTGATTCCTTTTAAAACCTCACGTCCGGCCTGATCATATAATATCCATTGACTTTCTTCATTCAACCCGTTTTCAAACTCTATTGTCACGTTCTTATCAGCAGGGTTTGGATAGATACTAAAAGAAGGAATATCGGATATTCCGGTAACCGTTTCACTCGCTCCGGTTACATCAATGTAAGCAGATTGCAATACCTCTTTTGTGATGTTGTCCTGAACAAACATTATCACTCTCATCTGATCAGCTCGATAAATGTTATCGACAACCCAACTGGTTTCAAAATCCATTGGTTGAGCTCTGGAAATATCACCTGTATGGTTAAATCCGATGGGGCCTGGCAACAACACTCTCAGTGCACTCAATATTGAATCACCCACCTGATCGTAAACGCCTATTGGTCCAATAACATTATTATCATCATCTGTGGCTCCAATTTCAATCACACGTTCCACGATTGCAAATGTGAATGAAAGGTCTGTATCTACCGTATCAATTTGAGGGTTGAATGTGGCAGAAATTGTCAGCGTCCCTCCATCTGCTGAAACTGCTACGGCAGAATCAGTAATTGTGAATAATGCTGGTTCAAGCTCTTTGATATTGATGTCATTTGCACTCCAGCTTCGAATTTCTGGTGTAGGGTTACCATTTTGATCGACAGGAATATCAAAGTCATCACCATCAAGAACAGATGTAGGGACTGCTTCTATTCCGTAGTAAAGCGCTCTTGCACCTGGGCCATTTTTGTTTCTGTTATTTAACGCATCTGAAAGAAATGTGCCCTGACCCTGAACAGTACGATTCGCAAGATCTGTGAAATAATTAATCCAGAGTACCTGATCCGGGTTAATGACACCTAGGACCGTATTATCGACAGTATAACTACTCTCAGAGAGTGTTGATGAGAATTGTTCAATCAACACGGTTTTCTCTAATTCAAAAATCTCCATGTCATCGAATGCAAAACCATTGTTTGATTTCGGATCTGTTGTGATTCCTGTTGCGCTCAGGGCAAATCGGAATCGAACATTTGATCGATCTATAATCCCACTTAGTGAATGTGTACTTTCAACCCATCCATTTTCAGTCTGGGCAAACTCGTCCTGAGTGTAGCTTCCGGTCCATCCAAATAACCCTGCGTTAAGACCCACCTCCACTCCTACGGCCTCATTTCCGGGAACACTTGAAATTCCATTGGCGTTGTACCAGTTTTGACCTGAAGAAGGAAATTGACCTAACGGCTGCCAGGTCAGACCATCGTTTGTGGAATATTGAAAAACAACTCCATCTTTAATTCCGTCAAAATCACGGTATGTTTTAAACTTAATTGCAGGCAGGGTCAACGTTGAGAAATCAAAGGATGGTGAGTATATATAAGATACCTCTCCTCCCCTGTATCTGTTATCAGCCAGCCCTGTAGTGGCCCAGGCATTCCCTCCCGAAATCTGTGTATCATTGATCCTGGAACCGTCCGGGTTACCCCATTCCCATGTAGAAACTCTTTGAGGGCTTGGAGCATCAATATTACCTGACAAACCGTCCGCACTTTGAAATTCAGCAAACCATCCCTCAGTTGTCGATTCGAAATCATATCTCACATTGTCCGTGATAGTGAAACTTTGCAATATGCTAAAAGTCCTCTCTTCGAACACAATACATCCTGCGTCTGTAGTGATCGTCAATCGAGCGCGATAGGTACCTGCAGTAGCAAAACTGAACTGATAATCAATCGGAGAATCAGGATCTACTCTTATTGAGTCAGTAGTGAATCCAACTCCTCCTCCAAGGTCATTGACCAACACGTCAGAAGCATCAAATATTTCAAAAAGGACTCCTCCAACTGCAACATTAGAACTGTTCAGGTCACTAAAATCAAATGAAGTAGTTCTTCCCTCGGTGATACCCTGGAAAGTAAACTGAGGTTCCGGAAAAGAACTCACATTTATCCTTACAAAGGTTGTATCACTTAAGCAACCGTCAAATCCATTGTAACCATCTATAAAATCAGCACGATGAAGGATTGCAAATTCAAAATCATCATTTGTCTGGTTTTGTATCTTCAGATCCAGCGCTGTAACTGTTACACCATCCGTTACTGCATTGGAGCTTGTAATTGTGGTGCCATTTTCATCTGCTCCAAACCATAAGATTTCATTGGAGAATCCTGCTTTGGTTATATAATCCACTGCACTGGTAAAGGCTGTATTTGCATCCAGTCCATCTGCATCATTTACACAGAAATTAAACTCATAATCAAAATTCCCGACATTGGTTTGTGTATCCAGATCTTGTGAAGTAAACGAAACATTGACATCCGTTGAATCAGAAGTCGGTAATACGTTAATTCTTACCTCACGAACTGATCCTTCACATCCTTCAAAATCCGAATCCGGATTCACATTGGAGACAAGTCTGACATAATAAGTGTAAGAACTTAGCACAAGCGAAGCAGGACTGAAGCTGCCATGATTGACAAGGTCACTCTGAGAAACCACTTCTCCTCTTCCATTAGCTGTTAATACTGTATCAGTTAACCCGGCATCCGCATACCAGACAAACTCCGCTTCAAGCGCATTTGTTGGTGCGTCAACCCCAACGTCAGGGAATTCTTCGTCACTGCACATGTAATAATTTACAATATCTAATCCGCCTTCATTCGTAATATTTGGATCTCCTGTAAACGAACTCACATCGGGAATATCCGGATAGGTGTAAATAGAAATCGTGAATTTAGTCGGATCGCTTTCACACCCGGAGAATACGACACCACCGCTAAGGTTATTATATGTACTATCTGCAACCACTTTCGTGATGTAGTAATCCCTTGTAACGACACCATCTGCATTGCCACTGGCCATCAGGTTTGCTCCAAGATCCGCATCAAAGTCCAAAGAATAATTACTTAACGCGTCATAGAAAATGGAGGTTAAGGAATCAGTGCCTGCTTCATCATTGTAAATATTGAAGTAAGATCGTTGTTCAACAAAATCTCTGTTTCCATTATTATCTTCAAGGTCTGAGATTAAATTCAAAACATCAGGAGTGATGGTAACACTTTGATCTGCACAATATTCAAAGAAATAATCTCCTCGATCAACTGCGATGTTTTGTGCTTTGTTGTTAGTTACGTTATCCACAGTACTTATATCAGGTTCCAATGGGTTTTCGTAAATCCTGATTATTACCTCTACATAGTCTGACTCACATCCGGATACTGTACGGGTAACGTACAGGTTTGTCGTTCCTGTTGGAGGACTTGTGGTATTATAAATATCCGTAACTGTTAAGGACGAAACAGATGTGAATGAAGGGTTGCCATTGTTCAAATCAGTCAGGCTTTCATACCAGTTGTATTCCGAACTAACTACCGCAGGAGCCACAATATCAGCAGGGGTTGATGAAATATCAATGGTTATGTCAGGTATACTCTCACCCCGACAGAATTCAAACACGTAGTTGGTTCCGTCAAACCCTCCGGTATCTCCAATATTTCCAACTGTTTCATCCAGAACCGGTGCTGTAGCCACCTGAATTACCTGGACAACAAGTGTATCAGAATTGGTAGTTCCGGCATTGGTTTGTGGCTCTGAAGTGTAAATGATTCGGTAGAATCCGGTTTCGTCAGTGGAGGTATCTCCATCCTGATTCGGATCACTTGTATCAAAATTATTACGCAGTACTCCTGAACTGGTAAAATCTTCATGCGCCACAAAGGTTGCTCCGTTATCATTGGAAATTTGCAACAAGTACCCGTTGGTAATTGGATTGGTTGCATTTACCCCTCCATCAGCTATCGGGAATGTGAAAATGCTTGCCTCTATACTGATCAGACCATCATCCTCGCAAAGCGTTGAATTTATTCCAACAATACCTACAGTTGGATCCGGAAACAGATAAACCTCAACTTCACCAATTTCTGCAGGACTTCCTCCTCCATCTCCTTTGGCTATGCTTACCAGAAGCAGTGTATCAACCGTATTATCAGCTGAAGTATAGACAGACTGAAAAGCTGATGGATCAATTGTCCAGCCGAAAATACTTGTCGCGTTCACAGAAGCCAGATTGATTGTTGGTGATCCTGAATATGTCAACATCGTTGAAGCAATGTTCCCTCCTGTGGTATTATGTGTCCCGGCAACCCCTAAAGATGTATTTACCGCTCCATTGAGGATATGGTAAACTTCGATATCATGAAAATCCGAGAATGCCCCGTCAGTTGGGGATTCGGCAATATCAATTTCTGTTGGTGCCGGATTTAATACCAGTGAAGAAGTTGTTTCATTTCGCCCAAAATTCACATCCTGCGAACCATCAAAAACCGCTGATGTTGCACTTACTGTAAATAACAAATCTGTAGGTGTGAATGGAGCTTCAGTTCCTGATGTCTGATTCTTCCACAAGACAGTCAACTGATGAGATCCATTTCCTGCAGCGGATGGGATAAACTTGGTTGAAGAAACGCCTCCCGCCAGATATGTTATCAGTGCTAACCCATTTCCTGAAAATTGAAGTGTCTGGTTTGTTGCCGGATGATTTAGAGTCAGGGTGGTACCATCGGAATCGGACTGACCGAAACTTTGTCCGCCTGCTGAGTTTGCAACATCATCTAACAAGGCTATGCTATACTCAATCGCGGGCCCCTGCGTTGAAGGTGTCGCGGTTGATGTTTCTGTTATATAAAAAGTGAATACACCATTATCATCTGTCCCATCACCAAAATTAAGAATGGCATTTGTTTCGAAAATATCCTGCAATGTTGGTGACGTTGAGCCAATAACTCCTGCTTCAGTATAGGCTACCTGAGTCAGGGCAGCATCTCTGTATATCGTTATCGTATGGCCATCATCTCTTGGAACAATATTAATCGGAGTATAAGCAAGAACGGCAACATTGTCAGTAGAACGATACATGCCAACCCCGGAACCATCAGAAACATCTGTCTGATCTGAGTCTCCTGAAGCATTATTCGCTGTAAATATTTCTGTAACTGTCGGAACCGGATTGTAATTAACATCCATTGTGAAAGATGAAGTTGGAAGTGAGTTCCCTCCGAAATCAGAAATAATCAACCCCGCATCAAGTGGAGCCGGATTTATATTTATTGTGATATCTCCTGAAGCGTTGGTGAAATTCTGGACTTTAATCCGAAGTTTGTCATCATTTGCAATATCTGTGGTAATAGAAGAAACAGAGTATTCATTGGCCGCTTCATCAATAACCTGTATTTCATCTGTTGGACTGGAAGACAATATTCTGACGTTTTCATCAAAATCCAACTCAATGGTTGTATTGTCAACAATAGTTGCTCCAATAAATGTTGGAGGCGAACTATCCAGGTTAATTTGTTCGGTTTCTGTAGCAAGTCTGTTATTTCCATAATCCCCAATGCCTCCGTTTCCTCCATTGTTGGTAAAAGTGATAAATAAATCTCCTGAAGGATTTGAGATATCGGCAAATTCAAGGCGAATCTCTGAATTGGTTAGTGTGTTATCAGCAATTGAATCAACAATAGCCGTGACAGCATACGAAGCAGCAGCTCCATCAACAACACTAAAGTCCCCAACAACAGCACCAATGTTTTTTGCTGCATCATTGAAATTAAGTGTTATTGCATCTACACCATTGGTGGTGGCGCTGCTAATAACCGGTGCCTGAGTATCTGAATTTATGCTCCTGTCAACAAAATCCTGAAGTGTGCCAACACCCGCAGTAATATCAGACAATCCGGAAGCTACGCCTGTATAATCTATTGCCAAATCTCCTACGGAAGAACCGATAGGTGCTGAAAAAGTTAATTGACTTGCTGAAGGTCCGATGGTAGGTGCTGCAGATAATGGATATGATCTTCCAAGACCGTCAGTAACAACAAAGTCTGTTTGATCTATTGTATTAATTGTAATAGAAGCATTAAAATTAAGAGTAACCGTTTGTCCGGTTAAATCTGCCGAAGTGCCGACAACTGTTAGTGCGGTTTCTGTAACAAAATCCCATGCACTCGCTGTATTAAACTGATTTGCGCTCGGGTTATTTGCAGCGTCGACAAATGCTCCATCTTCAATTATGATATAATATGCAGCATTGGCCTCAAATGTAGGAGTCGTTATATCTACCGTACCACTTGTTGCCGAATTATTGGACGAAGTAAAATCAACATCCGTGTCATTCAATGCATCAGCATATGTAGTTGTAACCGGAGGCACTTGTTGAACGAAGAAAATTCGGTTGGTGGATGGTTGCTTGTCCCAAATTACTTCCTCAGAATATCGCAATGAAATTAAGCTTGTTGCAACAACGCCTGTTGCATCGTCAAGCGGCACAAGATCCAAATCTCCACTCAAATCCTGATCTATTACCCTTGGAGCTGCTAAATCAGTCAATGCTACTCCCGGGATTGACAAGTTGTTCCCGGCAGGATCCTGAATCACATTGTTAGAGTAATTCAGGGTCATAATACCCGTTCCCCAATCATTCACAGTGAACGTCAATGAAATATATTCATCATTCGGATCACTGTCTGTTGAAACAATACTATTTACCGTTGTACTAAAAGTACCGGAAGTCTGAGCTGCACCAAATCCTGTTGGAGGTGTGACAGTAAAATTTGAAGCATCACCTCCCGCATCCACTATCGGTTCACTAAACTCCAATTCAATTTCATCTACGTTTCCGTTTGCAGAATTATCCAGTGTTCGTGACTGAACAACTACCGGTGATGCTCCATCGGAAGTGGCTGTGAAAGTTTGATTGGAGCTAATTGAATTAGCCAGTGCATCAGTAACTTCTGCTGCATTCAGAATCACATTTGGAACTGCATCTGTATCCGGAGTACCCAATTCAGTTAAATTGATGTTCAATCCATCTGAACTGTTCGCTACCACATTGGAAACCGTATATCCGGTTACACTAAAATCTCCGGATGCATCGATGCTTGTTCCATCATAGTCTTCAGAAAGCGTTACATCAATCAAATCAATTTGACCATCACCATCCGAGTCATCGGTGACCGCAGAAATAATCGCCGGCCCTGCTCCATCCTGAGTTCCTGTGAATGTCTGGTTGCTACTAATGGCATTGGATCCTGCGGCTACCAAATCCGTGATCTGACCGGAGTTCAAAACAACATTCGGAACTACATCAGTATCCGGTGTTCCGCTTTGATTGACTATTATGTTAACTCCGTCTGTTCCATTTATTGCGACACTTGAAATGGTATATCCACCTGAAAGCGAGAGATCAGCCGATCCACCGCCTGTATCTACTGTCCCCGACTCGATATCTTCAGAAAAGACTACACTTATAAAATCTATTTCACCATCCTCTGTAGTGTCATCTGTAACAGAAGAGATAATAGCAGGTCCCGCCCCATCGGTAGTTCCCGTAAACAAAAAAGAAGAATTCAAGATACTGGTACCATCACTCAGCTTATTATTCACGATGGTGACATTTGGCGTGGCATCAGTATCGGGAGTTACTCCCTCCGTAAAGGAAACATTGACCACATCATCATCTGGTGTACCTGATGTTGCAGACAGACCTGTATATCCGGTCACAGTGAAAGTCGTTCCATCAATTGTTGAACTTCCGTCAACGATATCTTCTGATAAGGTAACGGTTAACCCATCGATTTGACCGTTTCTGTCTGAATCCACTGTTGACGATGCAGCAATTAACGGTGCCGCTCCATCAATGAATAGCACCCAGCTTTGAGCCGTTTGTGTTGAATTGATATTACCCGCTCCATCAACCAGGCTGAATCCTGCCTGTGTGGTTATTTCTATAGCTCCTGAATTTTCTTCCGTATCAAATACAGATGATGGTGTTCCCAACACTATCAACGTAGCAGATACATTGCTTGCAATGAGGTCTGTAGCACTGGCTCCAAACGCTGCACTTGTAAAATCGCCAACGTTTGACAGTAGCAGACTACTTGCACTTATTGTACTTGCGGCAGTTACTGATTCCGAATAAGTCAACACAAATCGGTCAATGGTTCCATCTTCAATTGATCCGTTGAAATCTCTGTACTCAGCTGAAAATATTGCTGGAGCTGCACCATCAGTCGTATTTGTGAACAACTGGTTCCCGACAGTGACATTTGTCCCGTCACTAATAAATCCTGCATTTAGTGTGATATCAGGTGTGATACCGGTATCACCTGTCCCACCTTCAGAGAATGTTAAATTGATGACATTATCGTTTGCACCACCAGTGCCTGCACTTTCTCCAGTGTAAGGTGCCTCTACATCAAAAGTACCACCGCCAATTGTAGAGCTTCCATCCGCAATGTTTTCTGTAAATGTGATGGTCATTCCATCAATTTGACCATCAGAATCAGTATCTATTGTAACTGCTCCTGATATTACCGGTGCAGCACCATCCGTAAATGTGGCCCATGATTGTACTACTGCCACATTGTTCGAATTGGTTCCATCAGTCAGGTTAAAGCCACCCTGAGTACCTATTGACAATCCTGTACTTTCTGTATCAGCCACGGAAGATACTGTCCCTAAGGGAACGGTTGCAGTCGTTTGAGCTGCTCCACCAACCTGATTTGTCACAGATCCTCCAAATGCAGCAGAAGTAAAGTCACCTATACCCACTAAACTTAAATTACTTGCACTTAAAGTACTGGTCGCATCCAATGGCTCTGAAAAGGTCAGAACGAACTGATCCACAAAACCATCCTCATTTCCATCCTGATACTCAAAATCCGTAATAGCAGGTGCTGCACCATCTTGTGTGGCGGAGAATATCTGATTCGATGAAATCATATTTCCTAAAGCATCCTGTAATACGTTGGCATTAAGTGTCACATTTGGAACAGCGTCCGAGTCACCATTTCCAGTAAGAATCTCGCTAAATGTGACATTTATTGAGGCATCATTCGCCGTTCCTGTCAAAGCTCCTTCACCTGTATAAGTTGCCACATCGAAAGTGGTTGCACCAATTGTTGAAGGTCCGTCATTGATGGCTTCAGACAGTGTTACGGTCATTCCATCAATTCTGCCGTCTGTATCAGCATCAAGTGTTGCTGAGGAAATAACAGCCGGACCAGCCCCATCTGTACCGGTAATTGTTTCTCCGTTAGCCACTTCTGTCGCTCCTCCATCTGCTACATTTCCTGCTCCGCCAGAAACGTAAACAGGGTCAATTATAAGCGCCGTATTTCCAGTTGCTGAAACGGTAACATTATAAGTAATTACTGTACTGGTTGTTCCATAAGAACCTGCATCAATGGTGGCTGTACCCGTTGAAGCCACAAGGCTAAAATCGTCATCCGTTCCACCATCTGTTACAGTAACTGTTTCGGAAAATGTCATTATGAGTCGATCAACGGTTCCATCACGGTTGTTATCTCCTGTAACTGCGCTAACCAAAACCGCCGGAGCGCCATCAATTCCTGTAACAGTTTCGCCATTAGCCATTTCGTTCAAATTCGGAGAAACATCAATTACACTACCAAATCCTGACGCAACGTAAGTTGGATCTATTGTCATTATGGTATTATTGATTGTCGAGACTGTTACATTGTAGGTAACTGTGGTCCCTGCTGTACCGTAAGATCCGGCATCAATTGTTGCTGTTCCGGTTGAAGCAACCAGGCTGAAATCATCATCAGTGCCCCCATCAGTAACTGTTACAGATTCCGAAAATGTCAAAACCAAACGATCTACCGTTCCGTCTCCATTGTTGTCACCAGTAGAAGCTGATAGAATTGCGGGACGAGCACTATCAGTTCCCGTTATTGTTTCAGTATCCGCCATCTCATTGGCAGATGCATCTGTTACATTTCCTGCTCCTGCTGCCACATATGTTGGATCGAGGGTTAATGCTGTATTATCAGTGTCTGAAACTGTTACATTGTAAGTAACCTGAGTCCCGGTGGTACCATAACCACCTGCATCAATTGTTGCCGTTCCACTTGAAGCGACAAGCGTAAAATCATTATCAGTCCCTCCATCTGTAACTGTAACAGATTCTGAGAATGTCAAAATCAACCGATCAACCGTTCCATTCCCACTGTTATCACCAGTCTCCGCTACAAGAATTGCCGGCCTGGCACCATCTGTCCCGGTAACCGTTTCTGTGTTGATCATTTCATTAGCTACCAGGTCAATTACACTTCCGGCACCCGCTGTTGCGTAAACAGGATCGATGGTCAGGGCTGTATTGTCGGTATCTGTAACAGTAACATTATAAGTAACAGAAGTACCTGCTGTGGTATAACCACCACTATTGATTGTTGCTGTACCGATTGACGCTATCAATGAGAAATCATTATCTGTTCCTCCGTCCGTAACATTCACTGATTCAGAAAAGGTTAGTGTAATCTGATCTACAGTCCCGTCTAAATTATTATCATTTGTTACGGAGGTTAAAACTGCCGGCGCAGCTCCATCTATACCAATCACAGTTTCTGTGTTAGTCATTTCATTGGCTGATGCATCTGTTACATCTCCCGCACCTGCGGTCGCATAGACAGGGTCAATGGTCAATGCCGTATTATCTGTATCTGAAACTGTTACATTGTAAGTAACCTGAGTACCTGTGGTACCATATGTCCCGGCATCAATAGTAGCTGTTCCACTTGAAGCTGTTAAGGAGAAATCATTATCTGCACCTCCATCGGTGACTGTTACAGACTCTGAAAATGTCAATATCACCTGATCAACAGTACCATTTCCGCTGTTGTCATTGGTTGCTGCTATCAGCACTGCAGGTGCCGCTCCGTCTGATCCTGCTACTGTTTCACCATTAACCATCTCAATTGCACCACCATCAACCACGCTACCGGCACCGGCCGTCAAATAGGTTGGATCAATTGTCAATGCCGTATTTCCGACAGCAGTGACTGTTACGTTATAAGTCAACGTTGTGCCGACAGTTGAATAAGTGCCAGCATCAATCGAGGCTGTTCCGCTTGATGCGGTTAGTGTAAAATCGTCATCAGTACCCCCATCTGTATAGGTAACTGTTTCTGAAAATGTCAATGTCAGTCGATCAACCGTACCATCTCCATCATTATCATCTGTGACTGCACTGACAAGCACAGTCGGTGCTCCATCCACACCTGTGACTGTCTCCCCATTGTTCATTTCATTGCCAACCAGGTCGGTGACATCTCCGTCCCCGGCAACCACATAAGCAGGATCAATCGTCAGTGTCGTATTGTTAGTTGACGAAACTGTAACATTGTAAGTTAAAGTTGTGGTACTTCCTAAAGAATAAGTACCTGCATCTATTGTAGCAGTTCCGGCTGATGCAGTAAGCGTAAAGTCATTCTCATTTCCGCCATCGGTAACATTTACTGATTCAGAGAAGGTCAATACAAGTCGATCTACGGTTCCATCTCCATTATTATCCCCTGTTGAAGCAACAATCACTGCCGGTGCAGCTCCATCTGTTCCCGTGACCGTCTCGCCATCCGCCATTTCATTAGCTGCTGCATCAATTACGCTTCCTGCTCCAAGAGTTACATAGGCGGGACTTATTGTTATTGCTGTATTATCTGTTGTTGTTGGTGTTATGTTGTAAGTAACTGAAGATGCTGTTACTCCATATGTTCCTGCATCAATAGTTGCTGTTCCGGATGAAGCAACCAGACTGAAATCATCGTCTGTTCCGCCATCAGTAACCGTGACAGTTTCTGAAAAGGTAAGTGTAAGTCTGTCGACAGTACCATCCCCGCTATTATCATCTGTCACAGCTGATAACACAACCGGCAATGCACCATCTGTCGCCACTGCACCAGAAAAATCAGCTAATTGATTCCCTGCCGCATCATCGATCACAGTAGAACTTGTGTAGTCATACTGACTTGCTCCGGTACCATTAACATTTGCAGGAGTTGTTATCGAAAGTCGAACGAAATCATCATTCGGATTTACATCTGCAGCAAGGACAGAAACAATGGTACTTACTGTATTAAACTGATCCGTGGTACTACCAGCATCTGTAGATAATTCAAAATCACCGGGAGTTATATCCGAATCTGTAATATTTTCCGAGAACTGGAGTTCCAAAGCATCTATATCTCCATCTCCGTCAGTATCCAGCGCAACATCATTAATAACAACAGGATCCGCTCCATCCGTTCCTGTGAATGTAGTCCCGTTAACCATTTCATTTGGTGACCCGGCAGCATCCAATATACTACCAGATCCAAGAGTGACATAGGTTGGGTTGATTGTCAATCCGGTATTATCTGTATCAGTTACTGATACTATATATGTAATGCTTGTTGAAGTTGCACCATAAACCCCTGCAACAAATGATGCCGTACCACTTGTAGCAACCAGACTAAAGTCGTCATCCGTTCCGCCATCTGTCAGGGTAATCGATTCAGAAAAAGATATCGTCAATCGATCAACTGTGCCATCATTGTCATTATCATCTGTAACAGCGCCGATAATTACCGGAGCTGCACCGTCGGTGTAGGTTCCTCCATTCGCCCCAACTTCACCATTCGTTAGCTCAAGACCTGTTCCATTTCTGAGTATTGTAGCGTTAGTTGCTCCAGTTGTATAAGTAAGAGTATTTGCCGGCAATGAAGTACCTGCAATTGGTGTGGCTAAATCCAACGTCACTGAGGTAACATTCTGATAGGGTGCACCTGCGTAATCTGGCACAGCGCTAAATACGATACCTGAAAAAATGTCCAATCCTGTTCCATTTGCCCCATCTGTATCTGTAAAATCTACTGCCAGATCAAAAGTCAATTGAACCTGATCAATGTTGCCATCTACCGGGTTGGCATCAAGCCACAAAACATCAGTAATGGACGGAAGGTTTTGAATGATCCCAACTGTTGAACTTACAGTTAATGCATTGTTGATGTCATCATTTCCAGCTCCTGATCCTCCATCATCCTGCAGGTCATTGATTGAAATCACCCGGCTTGCTGCCGTTGGAGGAATGGCATTGTTATCATACGTCAGAGCATCAATAACAGTCTGTACATCTCCGGTTGTTTCAGAAATAGCTGAAATGGTAATAACGGCTGTACCTCCAGGATTCGAGACTGAATAATTGAAGGTTCCAAAAACAGTTCCGACTACACCTGTACCTGAGTTGGCATTCTGCAGGGTTATATCCTGCCCATCAACATTGATGAACTCATCCAGACCAGAATTGTTGGTAGCATTGGTGACTGTAATTGTAAAACCAATGATGGCATCAGCAGCTTCCACTGTACCGGCAGAGGCTGTACTGAACAGCGTTACTGCTGCTCCGCCTTCAGTGAAATTTGGATCAAGGCCTGTTGCGGTTAAAGTAGGTTCATCATTCAGAGCTGTAATGGCGACTGTAGATGTTGCTGCACCCGGGCTTGCATTTGCCGGACTTGAAAATGTATCTGTATCTGTGATGCTTGAAATAGATACCCCCCGACCGGTAGTCGATGGATCTTCACTGGCATTGTTATAGGTCATGCCATTCAAAGCTGCTTCTACAACAGCCTCTGTTGCAGTGAAGTTATCTACGGTTATGGTTGAAGTACCTGCTGAATGAACGACCGTATAATCGAATGTGCCACCCAGTCCTGTTTCTCCGGTTGACGCACTTCCATTTTCCAGACTGATTGCAACTCCTGCCAGTGTAATGGTCTCATCCTGACCCGGGCCGACTCCATCTGCCACATTGGTTACCGTGATTTCAAATGCAATCAGATTTTGACCGCTTTCTACTGTGTTGACATCAGCTCCGGTGAATAATCCGACAGCTCCGGCATTTTCTGTAAACGTTGGATTAGAAGCAACCAACGCGTCAATTAAAGGCGCTTCGTTGATATGAAAAGCGGCCACACTGTTAGTTGTCCAGCCTCCAGGTCGGCCATCAGCATCATCGCCGGTCCAGTTGCTGATATTGGTCACTGCGGCAAGAATTTGTGCGCGAGTTGCTGAAATTAGTGCCCCTGTATACCTGGTGTTGTCATATTCATCGCTGGATCCGGTGCCTGCACCTGCTGCGATTGCATTGGTGCCGTTTGTCAGACCGGTATAAAGATCTGAGGTGTATCTAACATCATTGGCATTACTTCCTTCGTATTCCCAGACAGTTGAATTACTTGTCAGGGCAAAAATCGGACTAAAGTCAGTCTGGGTAAAGGTCGAATTTTCAGTGTCTGTAGACTGAAACACCAAAATCTGATCTCCCTGGTTATATATCCACATATCTGTGGCCGTACCAAGACCTGTGGAGCTAATCATTGTATAATTTCCGGTTCCATCCTGGATGCCTGCTGCACCGTCATCTGTTATATTTTGTATGGTTCCTTTGGCTAGTCCTCCGCCTGGAGAAGTGAACTTCATAACCCAGTGATCACTATTATTAACAAAATTACCAGCATCATCATGTCCTGAATTGGTAAAGTAAATCACCTCACCTGCAGGAATATCAACCAAAGGAACCCATGTGAATTCATCCTGATTATCACCACTGATTCCAATTACTACAATATCTCCAATAGAAAGTGTAGAAGGAGGGTTGGTTGCAGAAACTGCAACATTTGAAAGCAAGTCTATGGCAGCATTTGTATCTGTCCCTCCTCCGGCATCCTGAATTGAAGCAATGTTTACACCTCTTGTTCCATTTGTTGGAGTAGTTGTATTTTCATAGGTAATCGAATTGAATACGGTTTCCATGGTTGCCTCTGTGGCACTGAAATTATCCACCGTAATCGTAGAAGTATTAGCCGCACGGGCAACGTCATAGTCAAACGTGATGTTACCTCCTGTCTGACCAGCACCTGAACTCACTTCTTCCAGGCTGACAGCAATCCCGTCAATGTTCAGAATTTCAGCATCTCCATCGGTCCCATCGGTCACATTGGTTACTTCAATCACAAAGCTAATGACATTGTCTCCCTCAATCGTATTTACATCAGTCAGGCTAAAAACTGCCTCAGCCGGAGATCCCTGGCTAAAAGTCGGATTGAGCGGAGTTACGAACATTACAGGCGGGTCGTTAGATCCCGTAATTGCAACTGTGGATGCACCCAGCCCAATCGAAGCATCATTGACATTATCATTGCCGCCTATGTTAGACCCACTATCCGTTATGCTTGTAACAGTAACAACTCTGCTTGTTGTAGAAGGGTTATCGCTTCCATTTGAATATATAATTCCATTCAATACAGTCTGTACATTGGCCGTTGAGGCGGTGATCGAGCTGATCGTTACTGTAGAAGTTCCGGCAGCATGTGCTACTGCATAGTCAAAAGACCCAAAAGTTGTTCCTGATGCACCAGTTCCAGAATTAAGATTTTCGAGCGATATAGCGATATCATCAATTGTCAGCTGCTCATCAAACCCAACAACTGCTGTAAGGTTACCTGTGTTTGGAGTTAAGGCAAAACCCGTTCCGGATCCGCTTGATGAACTTTGAGTAAGTTGCGCTCCTATCGCAGCTCCTGAAGATGCGGCTGAGTTAATTGTAAATTCAACAACCTCACCTGCATTCTCCAGATCTACAGTTACCACTGTACCGTCGCTCATCGTAATGCTCTCGAACTGTACATAACCTGAACCAGCCTCAAAAGATCCCTCAGAAGAAAGGGAACGATCGTAAGAAGTTTCATCCTGCGCATTGGTTGGAATGTCTCCATCGGCCACATTCGAAACCGTGATAACAAATTCTGTGATTGTCTGACCTGCTTCAATGGTTGACACTGCTGTAGAGCTCCACAATGCAGTTGTTGTCCCTCCTTCCGTGAATCCTGGACTATTCGCCGTTCCTGTTAAGGCAGGTTCGTCGTTTAAGGAAGTTATTGTAACCGTTGATGCTCCCAGCGCCACAGACGTGTTTACATTGTCATCATTCCCCCCATTCGCTCCACTGTCAGTAATGCTTGAAAGTGTGACCACCCGGGAGGTCGTCGATGGATCCTGACTCGAATTGGAGTAGGTGATTCCGTCTAATGCAGATGCTACCTGAGCTTCTGATGCCGTAATGTTACTTACTGTAATCGTAGATGTTCCGGCTGAATGTGAAACAGAGTAATCGAAGGTCCCGCCTAATCCTGTCTCTCCTGTATTGGCACTTCCGTTCTCCAGACTGATCGCAACGCCTTCCAGTGTAATTGTTTCATCCTGACCTGCACTTAAC
>JAVKDB010000012.1:0-40866 GCA_040222475.1 Cyclobacteriaceae bacterium
GACCCTCCCGATGTTAATCGGGATGCTCTGAACCAACTGAGCTAAGCGCCCTTTTTTAATTAGTGTTCCTAACTTAGAAAATCCGACCCTCCCGATGTTAATCGGGATGCTCTGAACCAACTGAGCTAAGCGCCCTCAATAAAAAATCACCTGCAAATGCTCCGGTGATTTCAAAAGGAGTGCAAATGTAGTATGCTTTTGAATTACTGCAAATCCCCAGCCAATAAATTTAACTGATGGCTTCACTTAAAAATTGATTGAACGGATAAAGTGTGTGATACATTTTAACCACTTTATCAGAAAAACCTGCTCCGGTTGCTTCTTTGTCTGGTAATTTTTCCATGAAAACATAGTGCTTCAATTGTAACAGGTCAAGATCCGGATGGTCTTTTGGATAGCCTTTTGGAGCGGTTTTTAACTTATCTCCATCATAAGGCTCTTTGTAAAATTCTTTGAACTGTTTGTTTTCAATAATCTTCCTGAGTTTACCCCCATTGTAATCGATCTCCTGGCGGACCTTTTGCAGGATTGCGGGATCTGGCTGATAAAGTCCGCCACCCACCATATTTTCTCCAGGTTTGATGTGCAGATAATAACCAGGATTCCCCGATTTGCGACCTCCATCAACGATGGCAGCACCAAAATTGGTTTTGTATGGATCTTTGTTATTGCTAAAGCGAATGTCACGATTAATCCTGAACAAAGTCTTTTTGGGTTCAACACCGACCAGTGATTTATCAAATACTGCTGCCTTTTCAATGACTTCTGCCACAAGTTCAATCACATAGCCCTTTGCTTCGTTGTATCTCTTTTTGTTGTCATCCATCCACTCCTTTTTGTTGTTTTTCGCAAGGTCTGAAAGGAAATCTAGTGTGAATTGTATGTTCATGGATTTATGTTTTCAACTATGGTTTCTAATTTGATCGAACGGGAAGCCTTCAGGAGGACATTGCTCTCCGGGAATTTTTGCTGATCAAGAAAACTAATGAGTTCACTTTTTTGGCCAAAATGATGATTCCCATTCTTCGCCCGGCCAATTTTCTCTCCAACAGTCAGAACCGTATCAATTTTCAGATCCCTTGCTAAATCAAGAATTTCCTGATGAGCTTCAACCGGATTTTCCAGTTCATTCATATCACCAAGAATGGCTACTTTCTTTCCTTCCATTTTTTGCAAGCTTCTTAAAGCAGCTTTCATGGAATCAGGATTAGCGTTGTAAGCATCCATAATAATGGTGGCCGACCCTTTTTTTATAATCTGAGAACGGGCATTTTCCGGAAGATAAGAAGTAATGGCTTCTCGAATATCAGCATCTGACACTTCAAATGTTCGGCCAACAGCAATAGCTGCGGCTATGTTGCTAAAGTTGTAACTCCCAATCAGGTTGGTCACTATTTTTTTTCCACCCATTTCAAAAGTCGCAAATCCACCATTATCCAAAAGTTTAACATCTTCATCCGGGAAAGTAATGGGGTCTGCAAATCTTTTAACCATGTTGACAAGTCTTGGATCATCTGTATTAATGAGCGGCTTTCCTTCGGTTTTTCGCAGGTAATCAAAGAGTTCACTTTTTCCCCTTAAGACACCTTCAATTCCGCCAAACCCTTCTGTGTGCGCATGTCCTATGTTGGTGATCAATCCATATGTGGGAGCAGCCATTTCACTTAGAAATCCAATTTCCCCAACATGATTGGCACCCATCTCAATTACAGCAATTTCTACTTGCGGGTGTATGTGTAAAAGTGTGAGTGGTACTCCGATGTGATTATTGTAGTTTCCTTTTGTTGTATGGACCACAAATTTCTTCGAAAGCACCCTGGAAATTAATTCTTTAGTTGTGGTTTTACCATTTGATCCGGTAATGCCAAGGACCGGACGCTTAAATCTTGCTCTGTGAAACCGGGCCAGATCCTGTAATGCTTTGAGAGAATCTTCCGCAAGAATTATCCGATCATCGGTCACATATTTTACATCATCAACAACCACGTATGAGGCCCCTTTTTCCAGTGCCTGCATTGCAAATTGTGCTGCATTGAAATTGGGTCCGTTGATAGCAAAAAACAGGTTTCCTTTTTCGATGGTGCGCGTATCTATCGATACCCCGTCGCTAAGCAAGAACCTTGAATAAAGAAATTCCATAAAGTCACCCATTCCAGGGCAAAGATGAAGAATATTGGGAATTATCCATTTCTTTGCAAAACAACAATTGATCAGCCGCTGATCAGATATAAAGATGACTCCAAAAGGACTTAGATTTCTCGCGTATGCAGGTATCATGCTGACACTCTTTCTCAGTGTGTGGTACCTGATGAAAACCTACTCGGAGGGAAATCCAAGATGGATCTATCTGGTGCTTGCGGCAGGAGTTGCCGTTTTGTTATCTCAGAGTATTGGTGGAACCGGAAGGCGCCGTTAGTTTTCCTGATTGAATAATGTTCGGGTTGCGATACTTCGTCCCAATGTCACTTCATCTGCAAATTCAAGCTCGCTTCCTACAGGTATTCCCCGTGCAATGGTTGTCACTTTGACAGGTAAATCTTTCAACAACTTGGTGATATAAAATGAAGTGGTATCTCCTTCCATGGTAGCACTGAGGGCCAAAATGATCTCTTTCACCTGATCTTCGGTTTTTAAGCGGGTAATCAGCGAATCAATATTCACGTTTTCCGGCCCAATCCCGTCCATTGGAGAAATCCTTCCTCCAAGCACATGAAAAAGTCCGTTGTATTGTCCGGTATTTCTTATGGCCAGTACATCAGGAGTGTCTTCAACCACACAGATCACCGTTGCATCACGGTATGCATTTTTACAGGTACATTCTTCTGTGTCGGCAATGATATGACAGGTGTTGCAATACCTGATCCCTTCTCTCAATTCTCTCAGTGCATTGGAAAGCCCAATTGTGAATTGCTCTGGTTGCTTCAACAAATGAAGAGCCAGCCTTAGTGCCGTTTTTTTTCCAATTCCCGGAAGTCTGGAGATTTCTTCAACAGCTCGTTCAACCAGTTGGGATGGATACTCCATCAAACGATGCTCGCCTTTATTCCTTCTGAAGAAATACCTTCCCGCATCGGCTTCAACTCTTCATACATTCCTTTCTTCACAGAACATTTCCCTTTGTAATGAATTAAATAGGTGCATTGTTCTGCCTGGTGAATATCATGCTTACAGACTTTAACAAGGGTCTGAATAACGTGATCAAACGTATTGAAATCATCATTGTAGACCATGAGATCACGGACATCTTCAGTAGTGATACTTTCTTCTGTTGTTACTTCTTCTTCTATTTCAAACTCAGTACTCATGCCTTCAGATTTAATGCAAAATTAAGCATTGCGCTAAAAATCCCACACGAAGTTTAATTTGCAGTTCGACTAATAACCAAATTTGAGCGCACAAACACTTATATCCTACTTTGAAAACCAGCTTCCATTAACTGAAAAGGAAAAAGAGGCTGTCATTTAGTCTTTCGAAGTAAAGGCGCATCGAAGAAGACAGATATTAACTGGAAAATCGCCCGATACATGTTTAATAAAACACAGCCTATGAAATGATGAGAGCAGCAATAACAACAGAAGCCGGATCACCCAATGTGATCCAGACACTGGAAGTACCAATACCGGAAGTCAAATCAGGTCACGTTTTGATAAAAGTGAAAGCATTTGGGCTCAATCGATCAGAGTTATTTACCAGGCAAGGTGAGTCACCCGGAGTTCAATTTCCAAGAATTCAGGGCATTGAATGCGTGGGTACCGTTGAAAATGATCCCTCAATCACCTTTAAAAAAGGACAACAGGTGGCGGCCATTATGGGTGGTATGGGCCGCTTTTTTGATGGAGGCTACGCTGAATATACTTTGGTTCCACTTGAAATTGTATTTCCATTTCGCAGTTCTTTGCCATGGGAAACCTTAGGAGCGATTCCTGAAATGTTTCAAACGGTTTCCGGATCACTCAATCAGGCGCTCGAAATTTCAGAAGGAGAAACATTACTTATACGCGGAGGGACATCCTCCATCGGAATGCTCGCATGTCAGCTGGCGAAAGTCAAAGGATTGCAGATCATTTCTACTACAAGAAATCCTGACAAACAACAGGCTCTTCTCTCCAATGGTGCTGATTATGTGGTCATTGACAATGGAAACGTTGCTCAGTCTGTTCGGAAGATTTTCCCTGAGGGGGTAAACAAAGTACTTGAACTCGTAGGAACCAGAACATTAAAAGACTCGCTAAGATCAATCGCTAAAAAGGGGATGGTGTGCATGACAGGTATTCTTGGTAACGAATGGTCCATGTCTGACTTCACTCCAATGGGGGATATTCCTTCATTAGGGAAGCTTACTGTTTATATGGGTGATTCCGCAAACCTGTCAAAAGATCTTTTGCAGGACTTCATTGATGAGGTTGAAAACGGCAAAATCGTCTTGAATATTGATCGAGTTTTTAGCCTGGATCAGGTGGCGGAGGCACATCAATACATGGAAGATAATCTGGCAAAAGGAAAAATTGTTGTCACCGTCTGATTTCTGATTGACTGCCCGAATTGTGCCATTTGAGAAAAATGGTATAGACTTGAGGAAAATCAACCCCTGCTTTCACTAATGAGTCCATTTCTGGTCGGGTCTATTATTCTTGGGTATTTTCTTCTCCTGATTTCTATCTCCTGGCTGACATCCAGAAATGGAGCAGACAATGATTTCTATACAGCAAACCGGGAATCAAAATGGTATCTGGTTGCTTTTGGGATGATCGGCGCGTCTCTTTCAGGAGTGACTTTTATTTCCGTTCCTGGTGAAGTGGCTAATTCCAACTTTCATTATTTCCAGGTGGTTATTGGATACCTGCTCGGGTATTTTGTCATTGCAAAAGTGCTTTTGCCTATTTACTACAAGCTTAATCTGGTCTCCATTTACACTTATCTCGAACAAAGGTTTGGGTTTTGGTCGTATAAATCCGGTGCCTTTTTCTTCCTTCTGAGTCGGATAATTGGTGCTTCATTTCGGTTGTTCCTTGTAGCCGGTGTTTTACAAATTACTTTTTTCGATGCTTTTGATTTGCCGTTCTGGCTATCTGTCATCACCACTATTCTGCTGATATGGCTGTATACTTTCCGTGGAGGCATTAAAACCATCGTATGGACAGATACGCTTCAAACTACTTTTATGATACTGGCTGTGATCATAAGTATTCTGTTCATTAAGTCAGAATTGAGCTGGTCGTGGAATGAACTAAGCTCCAGCCTTTTTTCAGATTCAAAATCTACCATCTTCGATTGGGAATGGCAGAGTGGCACTAATTTCTTTAAGCAGTTTTTTGCCGGTGCCTTTATCGCCATCGTAATGACAGGTCTGGATCAGGACATGATGCAGAAAAACCTGACATGCAAAAACATCGGGGAAGCACAAAAGAATGTTTTCTGGTTTTCGGTTGTCCTGATTATTGTAAACTTTCTTTTTCTGAGTCTTGGTGTGCTTTTATATCAATTTGCTGAGATTCGATCTGTTGCCATTCCTGAACGTTCTGATAATTTATTCCCCTTTCTTGCTATTACTGAGTTCTCAACTTTGGGAGCTGTCACTTTCCTCTTAGGGATAACTGCAGCTGCCTATTCAAGTGCAGATTCAGCGCTTACGGCGCTTACTACTTCATTCTGTGTTGATTTTCTTGGCTTCAAACCAGAGAATTATGCAAAGAAGAAGCGGTTAAGAACCAGGGTTCACTTTGGTTTCTCCATTGTTCTATTCTTCGTAATACTCATTTTCCAGGCGATTAATGATGAGAGTGTTATCAATTCAATATTTAGAGCTGCCGGATATACCTATGGTCCATTACTTGGATTATTCGCTTTCGGGATCGCCACCAGGTGGGGACTAAAGGATCACCTTGTTCCATTTATATGCCTTGTTTCTCCCATCATCAGCTATATCATAAATATTAATTCAGAAACATTGCTGGGTGGCTACAAGTTTGGCTTTGAGATACTTATCCTCAATGGACTGATTACGTTTATTGGGTTGCTCATTATTAGAAAAAACTAAGTCACTCATTCTGATTCATGTATCGAGTCCTGATTTTTTCATTATCTCTTTTTCTGAATCTTGCCACTTCCGGACAAGCGAAATTGATGGTGACTGATTTCGTTTTCTTTAACAATTTTGATTCCCCGCATGCTCCCGGCATTTCAGACTTCTTCAAGAATGATTCATCCGGACTTAAAAATGTCAAAGAACAGGTTACTGAAATTCTCACGAGGAAATATTCACTGGATGAGGTGGTATTCCATGACAAAAGCCTCTGGTTTGTCGGATATCAGGATCCTTCAATAGTTAAGCAGTCCGATTGGTATCAGGACAATCACCGAAAAGTAGTGAAGGAAGGAGGTTATGATTATTACTTGCGTTTCTATGCAGATATTTCCTCAGCCAACATTTCAACTGAAACCACAGAATATGTTTTCAGCTTGCAGGTACGAATTTCTGACAGCAGGGGTAAAAAGGTTTTCAGAAATATCGCAAGGATTCCATTTCAATCATTGTTTTATGAGGATAAGATTAGCGGTTCAGGGTTGCTATCCTCAAAAGAATTCTACCAGTTCTTTGAAGATGGAGTTTCAGTAGTTTTTAACAATGAAAAATCACAATTTGACTCCCGAACCATCTTTCGAGAAGAGTCGGTTCAACTAAAAGATTTTACACACCGAGCCCGGTACATGAAGCTGGAAAAGTATAAATCGAATCATCCGATCCTTTCAGGAGAAGGAATGGAAGAGTTAGAACTTACCATAAGAAATGGTTTTGAAGATGAAGACAAAGGTTCCGGGATTTTAAGTTCTAACCTGGAACTGCAAACCATTATCAGAATAAAAAATCCAAAACTTGAGGATGACTGGAAAGCGTGGGTCACATCAGAATCCACTAAAACCCTTAGGATATTTGAAACTTCTTCAGCCACCGCAACGATCAAAATAAAGCCCGAGAATAAGGATCTTCTAAATTTCGAGTTAAAAAACAATCAGCTTTCAGGTGAGATTGAGGGAAATAAATACTCGCTAATTTTTGAGACGGAAAGTCAACTTATGCTAGTTTATGTTGATCAGAAACTATCTGCACTCATTCAGCAGGCAGGCAATGAAAGAAGCCCTGATCTGAAAATGTTTTATGAAGGTGCCAACGAAACGCTGGCGATCATCCTGAATCTACACCAGCTATATCTTAAAGCTATTTACACACTTGATGAAGTAAGGAGAAGAAACTGACTTAGTCTCGCCAGAATGGAATATTAAATATTCTCTCCTGATACATTTCTTCTCCATCAATTTTCAGGATATGATCTCCTCTTTCAAGCTCTTTAATGTCCAGAGTTGTAAAAAACACGGCATGCCGTGGGCGATCTATTGTAGAAAAATAATATTTTGAAGAATACACAGTGCTATCATTAATACTCAGGTTGATTTTCTCGGAAAAACAGTCCAGAATTCTTCTCGCGTTTTCCTGATAGTGGAACGCACTGTCATACTGCGGCTGATTAAACCCCAGTGTCAGCCATTGTCGCCAGTGAATCCCCCTGCTGTTATAGGCCTGAACACTATCGCACACGTTTAAGATGTTATCCTCGATGTACTGATTAAGCGAAAAGTAAACCCTGATATGTCCGGTACTTTCCGGGATTGTAAAAGACTCCAGAAACGGCCCTCTTAAGATTGCCTTCTCGGCAAACTGATCCTTGTAGAAAGTTGAAGATGCAACTTCCCCATTAAGGATGGTTTGATTTAAGGCAGGAAAAATAGAATTTGAATCATACCCAATATTCAGGATTACAAGTGCAACAATCATATAGATTGGAGTAATCCATAACATCACACGACGTGAAGCATTTTGGATAAGTGAATAATAAATTCCACGGTAAAGAAAAGCCAGTGTGATCCAACCAAAAAATCGATAAATCGGATTATAGATCCGGGCGAATGTTTTTGTCTTCCGCTTTTTCAGCCATCCAAGGGTCAGAAAATCGATCATGTAGACGAATGCGAAGAGAAGTATAAGGTTAATCAGGTTTTCAACTATCCCATATGAATCCGCGATATAACTGAGTGAGAAAATCAAAGCCGCCATGGAAATAAAAGAAAAACAAAAAGCGAAAAGGGTTAGAAAAGTGAACGCAAAAATGCTACTGCAAATCCTGTCAACCACCTGAATCCTTTTGTCAAGGTCAAGTGATGAGTTGATCACCTTATCGAAAACAGGATTCACTTCAAAACGATTCTGTTCCGGAAAAACCGATTTCAATCCTACAAGTGCCAGCCAATATATTCTCAGGATAAAATGTGAAACAATGCTGATTGGAAGAATGGAGGACATATAAAGCCCTGTGATGGCAAATACAGCGAGAGCCGGGGAACTTCCTGAAATGTTTTTATTGAGCGCATCAATGATCCAGTCTCCGGCAACATCGTTGATCACAAAAGCAGTGAAAACGATGGCTGCAGAAATCAATACTTCCAGTTCACTGTTTTGCTTAAAAAGCTGATATACTTTTTGTTTGGTCATTACAAAAGTTCCATGTTAGGATCCCAATAGATTTCTTTAAAATTAACAACCTGGTCATTTTTGACCATGACCCCTTCTTTTTCAAGCAGTTCCTGCATGCGGGTTGGGGATGAGAAATGATGTTTACCGGTGAGTAGTCCGTTCCTGTTTACCACTCGTTGGGCTGGCACATCCGGATCCAGGTGGGCCTGATTCATTGCCCACCCTACCATTCGTGATGAACTCTTCACCCCGAGATACTCGGCAATAGCACCATAAGACGTGACTCGTCCTTTTGGTATTAATTTGGCGACCTCAAAGACATCATGAAAAAAAGTAGTCTTGTCCATTAATCTACTTTCTCAACTTCTGAGTCTTCTAAAATATAAAACAGATGCAATGGATTGTCATCATTGAGGCGCAGCTTTCCGCTCACTCTTACCCGCTCATCAGTGTAGGAAAATTCATGATCTGAATATACCTCCACTACTGTCTCCGGCCCGGCGGCTCCACAGAAAAAACAAGACTGAAATGGGAATCTTGAAAGCACAAAATAATCCTGTTTCGTGTCCTGTTGAAGTGGAATAATAAAACCTTCCAGCGAAATATTAGTTCCTTCCTTAGTTGTCAATAATTCAGGAAATTGCGGCTTTTCTATCTCGGCGCTCATGAATTCGTCGTATCCCTTCACGATTTCCACCGTTGAAAGAAGTTCCCAGCCCGTAAGTTCCTGATGAAAAAAGAAACTAAATAGAATTAAAAACATCTTAAGTGTAACATTTACCTAACCAAAACTATCTAAAAAACGTGTTAGTCAAAGTTCGCAGCAATCAACTTAGATTTTTTACCTTAGCCAAACAAAAGGACATCCAATGAGCAGTATTATAAATACAACCGAAATTTCAAAGAAATATGTAATGGGCAGTGAGATTATCATGGCCCTGAAGTCGGTTTCTATAAATATAGATCGAGGCGAATATGTCGCATTCATGGGTCCTTCAGGGTCCGGAAAATCCACTTTGATGAATATTATCGGATGTCTGGATACTCCTACCACCGGAACTTATATTCTTAATAACAATGATGTGAGTGATCTCACAGAGAATGAACTGGCTGAAATCAGAAATAAAGAAATTGGATTCGTCTTTCAGACATTTAACCTCCTGCCAAGAGCATCCGCACTTGAGAACGTAGCGCTTCCGCTTGTTTATGCGGGCTTTAATGGTTCGGACAGACAGGAAAAGGCATTGCAGGCACTGGCAAATGTGGGGCTTGAAGACAGAGCCTATCACAAACCAAATGAATTATCCGGAGGGCAGAGACAAAGGGTAGCAATTGCTCGAGCACTTGTGAATGACCCAAGTATTATCCTGGCTGATGAACCTACGGGTAACCTCGATTCTAAAACCTCCTACGATATCATGGACTTGTTTCAGCAGTTGCATGATGCAGGTAATACCATTATCATGGTTACTCACGAAGAGGACATTGCTGAATATGCACATCGTATTGTTCGACTCAGGGATGGATTGGTCGAGTCTGATACATTAAATAAAAAGATTAGAAAGACTGAAGTTGTGGCATGAGTGCCAAACTCTATACAAAGACGGGGGACAAAGGAAAAACTTCACTTCTTGGAGGAAAAAAAGTCTCAAAGGCAAACCTTAGAATTGAAGCGTATGGAAATGTAGATGAACTCAACTCCTTTCTTGGTTACTTAAAAGATCAGAAGGAAGTTGAGAACCGACTAAAACAACAAATTTACTGGATCCAGGAACACCTTTTCACAATTGGAAGTGCGCTTGCAACTGAGCCGGGGTTTTCCGGGTTTGAGCTGCCAAAAATATCAGTCACTGAGGTGAATCAACTGGAAGTGTGGATCGATAAATTTGATACTGAAGTTCCACCCCTAAAAAATTTCATTCTTCCTGGCGGGCACCCGGTTGTTTCCTTAAGCCATGTATGCAGAAGTGTATGCAGAAGAACCGAGCGCTCCATCATTTCATTAGCTGAAAATGCGGAGGTTGAAGAAGTCATCATTCAGTTTATGAACAGGTTGTCCGATTATTTGTTCATCTTTGCGCGAGCATTAGGGCAGCAGCTCAATGCACCAGAAATCCCCTGGTCGCCCAATGCTGAAGATTAAGAGGCAGAATTAATTTATAGTATTTGTATGACTGAGACGTTGGATATTAAGATCACCAGAACAGAGGAATCCAGACTATTGAACACAGATTTCAATAATCTTTCATTTGGAAAGACTTATTCGGATCATATGTTTATTGCTGACTTTGAAGGAGGTGAGTGGAAGAACAATAGAATCATTCCTTTCAGAGACTTAAGAATTAGTCCGGCAAATGCCACGATGCATTATGCTCAAAGTATTTTCGAAGGACTGAAGGCTTACAAAAATGAACAGGGAGAAATTCTCATTTTCCGTCCGGAGGCAAATGCACAACGGATGATTAAAAGTGCGGAAAGAATGTGCATGCCCCCTGTACCAGAAGAAATTTTCCTGGGCGCCATTGATGAATTGGTGAAACTGGATTCAGAATGGGTTCCTGATGGACCTGGAACATCACTCTATATCCGACCATTTCAGTTTGCTATGGATCCGTTTATTGGAGTCCGCCCTTCGCAAACCTATTCGTTCATGGTCATTACCGGTCCTGTAGGAGGTTATTATTCAGAACCTGTAAGGGTGAAAATAGAACAACACTATACACGAGCTGTCAGAGGTGGAACAGGTGCAGCCAAAACAGCGGGAAATTATGCCGCTTCACTTTATCCGGCTAAACAAGTACAAGATCAGGGTTACCATCAGTTGATTTGGACCGATGGACAGACCCATGAGTATATCGAAGAATCAGGAACCATGAATATCATGTTCGTAATCGATGGAACACTGGTTACCCCGCCAACAAGTGATTCAATCCTTGCCGGCATTACACGAGAGAGTGCGCTTACACTGGCCCGAGACTGGGGTCTCAACGTTGAAGAACGTCCGATAAAGGTTACTGAGGTCGTTGAAGCGATTGAAAATGGGACACTTTCTGAAGCATTCGGAATTGGAACTGCAGCTACGGTATCACCTATAAAAACTATTGGTTTTGAGGGGACTGATTACGAATTACCCAACGCAGATTCCGGTGAAATCGCCAACCGTTTATTGGACTCCCTGAACAAAATCAAATTGGGTGAAGAAGAAGACAAATTCGGATGGGTTAGAAAGATTGGATAAATCCGGTCCTTTCCTATCTTCGCCACTTTAAGTTCAAATTACTTATGACAAACGAAGAACTGAAAGATTTAAAGGCTCGTGTTAATGCCTTGAGGGGGTACCTTTGACTATGATACCCGTAAGAAAGATCTCGAAGAATTAGAATTAGTTACTGCCCAGCCTGACTTCTGGACCAACCCTGAGGAAGCTGAGAAAACAATGAAAAAAATCCGTGCCGCCAAAGCATGGACTGACAGCTACGAAAAGGTAGAAACATCTCTTGAAGATGTTGAAACATTGTATGAATTCTCCGTTGAAGGAGAGGCTTCTGATGAAGAGGTGCAGACTGAATTCGATAAAGCATTGAAGCTTCTGGAAGAGCTTGAACTCAAAAAAATGTTGGGTGAAGAGGAAGATCAACTCTCTGCCATGTTACAGATAAATCCTGGTGCCGGTGGAACCGAAAGCAATGACTGGGCCGGAATTCTCATGCGGATGTATATCATGTGGGGTGAGGCTAATGGGTATAAGGTTCGTGAAGTTGATTTTCAGGCGGGTGATGTTGCCGGGGTGAAGTCAGTTACGCTTGAATTTGACGGTCCTCTGGCTTATGGATACTTGAAGTCAGAAAACGGTGTGCACAGACTGGTTCGTATCTCTCCTTTCGACAGTGGCGGAAGAAGACACACTTCATTTGCATCCGTGTATGTTTATCCGGTTGCTGATGACTCCATTCAAATTGAGGTGAATCCGGCAGATGTTGAGTTACACACTTCACGTTCCGGTGGAGCAGGTGGACAGAACGTCAACAAGGTTGAAACCAAGGTACAACTCACTCATAAACCCACGGGTATTGTGGTGGTATGTCAGGTAGAACGCTCTCAACTGGCAAACCGGGAACGCGCTATGCAAATGTTAAAATCTCAACTTTATCAACTTGAGATTGAAAAAAGAAACAAGGAACGTGATAAGATCGAAGCAGGTAAGAAAGCCATCGACTTTGGTTCTCAAATCAGGAATTACGTTCTGCACCCCTATAAATTAATTAAGGATGCTCGTACCGGATTTGAACGAACCGATGTGCAAAATGTGTTAGATGGAGATCTAAATGATTACATTAAAGCATACCTGCTTCATCAACAGGAGTAATCGTCTGTGACGAACAAAATCATAGGAACTTAATTAATAACAGGATGAAATTACATTTCATTAAATGAGACATTATTCTCTAAACTTCTGGCTTTTATCTCTCAGCTCGTTCCTGTTCTTCGGCTCATTCAACATGGTGCTGCCCGAGCTGCCGGAATTCATGAGAAGTTTTGGAGGAGAAAAATACATTGGGCTTCATATCACCTTTTTCACTATGACAGCTCTTATCTCACGCCCTTTTAGTGGCAAACTGACAGATACATGGGGGCGAATCCCGGTGATGGTGGTTGGCGCCACGGTAACCGCTGTGGTTTCTCTTTTTTATCCATTCTTTCTGAACATCTATGCTTTTCTGTTTATCCGGTTTCTGCATGGGTTCTCCACCGGATTTAAACCGACCGGGACTGCTGCTTATGTTGCTGATATTGTTCCGGTAGACAGGAGAGGAGAAGGCATGGGTGTCCTGAGTTTTTTTGGTATGACCGGCATGGGAATTGGAAATTACATCGGTGGTGAGATTGCCATTTACTACCCTATTGAGATTCTTTTCTATAGCAGTGCGGCAGTTGCATTATCATCCATACTTGTACTATTGGGGATGAAAGAAACACTGCAAAACAAGCAAAAATTTTCACCTTCCCTCCTAAAGATCAACGCAGCAGATTTATATGAGCCAACCGTCCTGACCCCAACCATAGTCATGATGCTGGTTACTTTTTCATTTGGGGCATGTATCGCACTCGCGCCAGACCTGAGTGATCATTTGGGAATTGATAACAAGGGATTGTTTTTCGTTTATTTCACAATAACCTCACTCTTTGCAAGAGTTATTGGAGGAAAACTTTCTGATAAATTTGGGAGGCGGGGAGTTTTGAAAGTAGCGATGCTGACCGTTTGCCTGGGATCCACATATATTGGGTGGTCGTCAACTCCGTTCCAGCTATTTACAGGTGCACTTATTTTTGGTGCCGGCTATGGGCTTTCTTCACCTGCGATTTTTGCCTGGGCTACAGATCTCGCACCGGAAAAATTTCGTGGAAGAGGTTTTTCAACCGTTTTTATGGCATTAGAAGTTGGGATAGGTATGGGTGCTTTCCTTGGCGGGTGGGCATATGGAGGAAATATTGAAGCACTTCCATTTATTTTTACCTCTTCAGGAGCCCTGGCCCTGCTGGCCTTCGTCTTCCTTCTTTTCAAAAAAAAATAACAATGCGAACAAAAATAATTTTTGGAGCTTTTGTCCTTGTTTCACTGACTAATGTAGTTGCACAGGTCATCGAATCCGCAGATTTGAATGCTTATACCAAACCGGTGTTAATGCCTTTACTTATCTTTTACGTCTATGAAAGCTCCCGCGGGAAAGTAACGATGAGGATTTTACTTCTGTGTCTGGCGCTGTTGTTTTCATGGTTGGGAGATATCGCAATGATGTATGCTGCTCAGGAGATGTATTTTATTGTCGGGATTGGTCTGTTTCTTTTGGCCCAGCTTACGTACATTATTGTACTCAAGAAGTCTTCATTTCAGTCTGTTAAATTCAATGCTTTAAGAGTTCTGCCATTTGCTTTGTACGCAGTAGCATTATTTAAATTATTGGTTCCAAAGGCCGGCGACTTTACCATTCCAATCGTTATTTACGGGATCGTAATTTCTGTAATGGCAGGAACTTCCAGGTTGAGAGAGGGTAATACGTCACAGGAAAGCTTTCGACTCGCAATGGCAGGAGCAGTGCTCTTTCTGATCTCAGATTCTGTTCTGGCAATCAATAAATTCTATAGCGACATCCCATACATTGGAGTCTGGGTAATGTCCACCTACATTGCTGCACAGTATTTTCTTGTGCAGGGTGTTTTAAAACATGTTGATGATTAGTCAGAGTATTTGAAATGCACCTGACCAAGTGCTACATCCACATCGAACGTCAGAAGGTTTTCTGAATCAATTTTGTAGGATCTGTTGACAAAAACATTTTTCTCTACTTCCTCGAAATCTCTTGTCAGCCGAATGGAACAAAGTGGAGAATCTCTCACATAAATAATAACTGGTGTTTCACCGTCAGCCGGAAGGATGATTTCCAGATTTCCTGCTCCTACCGATGCATCAACTCTGCATGCCTCTAACAAGCCTTTATCAAAATCCAGCAAAACATTCCCAAATCCTATTTTTGTGATTACATTCTTTGCTCTTGCCTGCTCCATATGTCTGGCGACAATAGATCCAAAATCAGCTTTTACGAAAAAAGTATCCATCCTTATCGGATTGAAACTGTTTTCATCATACCCCACAAGGATATCTGCACTGCCTGACCTGAGTTCAAATTGTTGAATAGGAGAGCCAGTCAGATCTACATCCGCATTTCCAAATCCATAATTCAGATTGAGTCGGTAAATTTTATCCTCAGAGAAACTTACTTTCCAGAAGTCATTCTCATTTGTATTTTTTGACATGGCGAATGTGAAGCGATCGCCGAAGCTTGAAGAGTTGTACTCATCAAGTTCAAGTTTTGTATAGCACGTATTGTTATAAACCTTGCTTTTAAAAGAAGGATTAATCTTTTCCAGATCAGGATTTCCATAAATAGTGAGTGGGTCTTTGTCTTCATCAGACTGCTTTATAAGACAGTTGGCTGCTGTAGCCTTGAGATAAAAATCCACCGTATCGAAGGACGGTGAATCCTTAATCATATAAAACTTCTTAAGTTGACAAAACGCACTTGCACTCACAAGCAGGGTTATACCTGCAGTCATTACCAACCGCGACATGGAGTACGTTACGAAAAGTCTATGTTGAGGTTACGTTTTAATGAACTTATTCGAAAAATTCTTTCATTCGTTCAAAGAAACTTTTGTCCGATTTGGAAGGAGAAGGTTTGAAATTCTCTGAGTTCCTGAGTCCTTCCAAAATATTCTTCTCCTCTGAAGAAAGCTTCTTAGGTGTCCAGATATTTACATAAACCAATTGATCTCCATGCCCATACCCTTCAAGCGATTTGATCCCTTTTCCCCTTAACCTAAGTACTTTTCCACTTTGTGTTCCTGCATCAATCTTTATTTTGGCCTTTCCGTCAATAGTTGGAACTTCCACACTTGTTCCAAGTGCGGCATCAACAAAACTCAGATACAGGTCATAAATCACATTATTACCATCACGTGAAAGAATACGGTCTTCCGTCTCTTCAACAAGGATTAACAAATCCCCAGGAATTCCACCAGCCACTTCATTCCCTTTGCCTGACATTGACAACTGCATTCCATCTGTTACTCCTGCAGGGATTTTAATGGAAATCACTTCTTCTTCTCTCTTAAGCCCGGAGCTGTCTACTCCATCGCCTCTGCTCTCCACTGTTTGTCCGCTTCCTCCACAGACAGGGCAGGTCGAAGTACTCATCATCTGCCCCAGCATGGTGTTCATCACCTTTCTGACCTGACCGGATCCGTTACAACTCTGACATGTTTTGAATGTTGTACTCGGGTCAACAATGAGTCGGTTTACCTTTATTTTTTTCTCAACGCCATTGGCCACTTCCTTCAGGTTGAGTTTTAGTTTGATACGAAGATTTGTTCCTTTTCTGGTTCGCTGGCTTCTGCCACCACCTCCTCCAAAGAAACTTTCAAATGGATTCCCTCCTCCAAAGATGTCTCCAAATTGAGAGAAGATATCTTCCATATTCATTCCACCTCCACTGAATCCGCCATTTGCCCCTCCTACTCCCTGATGTCCAAAACGGTCATAGCGGCTTCTCTTTTCATCATCGCTGAGTACTTCGTAAGCTTCTGCAGCTTCTTTGAATTTCTCCTCAGCTTCTTTGTCATCAGGGTTTTTATCCGGATGGTATTTTATAGCCGTCTTCCTGTAAGACTTCTTGAGCTCATCTTTGGTCGCATTGCGATCTACCCCCAGGATTTCGTAATAATCTCGTTTTGCCATCTTACTGTTTTGCTCCTACAACAACCTTTGCAAACCTTACAACTGTATCTCCGAGGTAGTAACCTGCCTCTACAGTATCGACCACTTTTCCTTCCAGTTTCTTCTCTGTTGGAATCTGAGTTATTGCCTCATGTTTTTCATCGTCAAACTTATCTCCTTTTTTGACTTTCATTTTCTTCAGACCTTTTGTCTCCAATGACTTTGTCAGTTTGTTTTGAATAAGTTCTACTCCCTCTCTGAATGCCTTTTCATCCTTATTCTCTTTTGATGCACTCATCGCTCTCTCAAAATCATCCAGCACCGGCAAAAGGTCGGCCATCAACCCTTTATTTGCAGTACTGATTAAATCCAGCTTCTCCTTAGAAGTTCTTCTTCTGAAATTTTCAAATTCAGAATACAGTCTCAGGTATTTATCTTTTGCCTCGTTGAGTTGATCTTCATGTGTCGGCTCCTCCGTTTGCTCAGATTCCTCAACTGTCTCCTCCTGATTCAATTGAGTCTTCTCCTGATTCTCAACCTCTTCGTTAACCAATTCCTTTTCTTCTTGTTCCTTTTTCATTTCTACAAAATGCTTCTTTGAAAGATTTAGATGTACTGTCAATTACTTTGCCAATCGGATTACTAATGCCAATATGGCAGATTAGTTGAGTACCTGCCAGATTTTGTCTTTCAGGTCCTGTATTCCCATGCCCGTGACGCTTGATATAAACAGGTAAGGTATATTGGGAAGATCTTCTGCCATTTCCTGCATTAGTTCATCATCCAGAAGATCTGATTTAGAAATGGCAAGCAGTCGCTGTTTGTCCAAAAGTTCAGGGTTATGCTTTTGCAGCTCATTCGATAAGATTTCATATTCTTTTTTGATGTCGTCTGCATCCGCCGGGATCATAAAAAGCAGAATTGAATTTCTTTCAATGTGACGAAGAAATCTATTTCCAAGTCCTTTACCTTCTGCTGCACCTTCAATGATTCCGGGAATATCTGCCATGACAAAGGACTTATAGTCCCGGTATTCTACTACACCAAGGTTGGGTGTGAGCGTAGTAAACGGGTAATCTGCAATTTCCGGTTTTGCTGCAGAAACCACTGAAAGTAAGGTGGATTTTCCGGCATTTGGAAACCCTACGAGTCCTACATCAGCAAGTACTTTTAATTCAAGTATAATCCAGCTTTCTATTCCTTCAATCCCCGGCTGGGCATATCTGGGTGTCTGGTTGGTTGAGGTTTTGTAGTGGAAATTGCCCTGTCCGCCCATACCGCCAGGCAGCAACACCTGCTCTTCACCATCCTCAAGGATTTCCACCATTTTTTCATTGGTTTCTGCATTTCTTGCGATGGTTCCAATGGGTACTTCCAAAATGATATTCTTCCCGTCACTCCCTGATTTACGTGCGCCAGAACCTCTTTCACCATTATCGGCAGTAATATGTTTTCGATACTTCAGATGCAACAGTGTCCAGAGCTGAGAATTTCCTCTTAAGACGATACTGGCTCCTTTCCCTCCATCTCCCCCATCGGGTCCTCCTTTAGGTACATGCTTTTCCCTTCGGAAATGAACAGAACCTGCTCCTCCGTCCCCGGATTTAGCATAGAATTTGACGTAATCTATGAAATTGGATTCCATTGGTCCTGTGACCTAAATTGAACTAACTATGAGATCGATATCACCAAAGATCTGATCAATGTTCCCAATACCATTAACAGTACTAAGCCTTGATTGTTCCTGGTAAAAGGGAAGTACATGAACCGTTTTATTAAAGTATTCTCCAATTCTTCGCTCAAGTTTGTCCTCTGCGTCATCTGCTCTGTTCTCGAGCTCCTTTCTCTTAGCGATTCTGCTTCTGACTTCTTCCTCGGTCACCTTTAGTTCTACTACTGCATCAATTTGGGCATTCAGCGATTCTATCAGCTCGTCCAGCGCTTTTGCCTGATCAACTGTTCGCGGAAATCCGTCAAACAAAAACCCATTCACTTCGGGGTGTTTTTCCACTTCTTCCCGAAGCATCGCAATAGTAATTTCATCAGAAACCAGCTGGCCACTATTTATGATCTCCTTTACTTTCTTTCCCAGTTCCGTGTCGTTACCGGTGTGCCAACGGAAGAGATCTCCTGTTGAGATGTGATGTAGATTGTATTTCTCAATCAACTTCTCACTCTGAGTTCCTTTTCCCGCACCCGGGGGACCAAATAAAACAATATTCAGCATACCTGATAATTTGTAAAAGTCGCAAAGATAATGGCTAAAAGTATTTCAGATGCTCAGTAATAACACAAGGGATTTGTAAGTTCGCTGAATAATATGGCAACAGCTCTCAAATACTTCAGTGTGTACTTTCTAAGCGGATTAAAATTTATTTTTGGTCCGGCACTGGGAGTGTTTGCTTATGATCTCCCCATTTTAGCTGTCATTATTCTGACAGCATGTGGAATGATGACCACCATCTATCTTTTCACCTACTTTGGTGATCAGATCAGGGCTTTCCTGAAAAGGTTTCGAAAGAAGGATCGACCCATTTTTACAAAAAAGAGCCGTCAGTTTGTGAAAATCTGGAGAAGGTTCGGGTTGAAGGGGGTTTGTTTTCTCACACCATTGATTCTGACCCCTCCTGGAGGCGGATTACTCATCAATGTGCTGGGAAGCAAGAAGTCAGAAATTCTTAAGTGGATGTGGGTAAGCGCCCTCTTCTGGAGCACAGTAATCAGCCTGTTTGCCAGATATGTTGAAGGGTTTGGAAAACTTATTCAGTCATTGGTCTGATCTTCTTCTATTTCTATATCCTGAATCAACACTCTTTTTGAAATGGCTTTTCCTGTTTTAGTAGCGGCAAGTCCACCCAAAGCGGTTTCCTTATATCGCAATTCCATGCTCTGCCCTATTTCTCCCATGGCATCCACACATTCGTCAACAGGAATTACCGAACTGACTGCTGCCAATGCAATTTGAGCAGAGGAATTGGCAATAGCCGCGGCACTTGCATTTCTAACCACACATGGAATTTCCACCAGGCCGGCAACCGGATCGCAAACGAGCCCCAACATGCACTGAATGGTAATGGCAACTGCATTAAAAATTTGATCATTGGTACCCCCCAGACAGTAAGCGATACCCGCTGCTGCCATGGCAGCAGCAGCTCCGGTTTCTGCCTGACACCCTCCTACGGCTCCTGAAATTGATGCTCGCTTTTCGAGAATCAGTGCAACTCCGGCTCCAATCAATAACGCTTCGCATATCTTTCTGTCAGAGATGTTGTGAATCTCCTGAAGGGTCACCAGAACTCCCGGCAAAATTCCACTTGCTCCGGCAGTTGGCGCTGCAACTACTCTGCCCATGCAGGAATTCACCTCCTTAGCAGCCAGTGCTCGTGCCACGAGTTTTTTGAATTCGGGTGAAAGAACAGATTTTTCAAAGGCCATGACCTTTTTTGCTCCATTATTTATCATTCCGGATCGGGAGGTCATTTCCTCCGTCAGGCCTGATACCACCGCCTCTTTCATCACGGTAAAGGCATTTTCCACCCCATCCCAGATCTCTTGTTCCTTTTTTCCTTTTTGGTTGATCTCAAAATCAAGAACACTTTGAAAAAGCGGTTGTCCCTTGTCGTTGCATTCCTTCTTCCAGTCTTCGAAATTGTCAAATAATAGCGCCATAGAAGATAAAGTTACAAAGCCTCCATCATTTTAACTCATTTATGAAAAGTCGGGAATAAATTTGCGGCTATGTCTTTAAAAAATGATCTGCTTCTTCGAGCAGCAAGAGGAGAAAGAACTGAAAGTACGCCTGTGTGGTTAATGCGCCAGGCAGGAAGAATCCTTCCGGAGTATCGTGCCATCAGAGAAAAATTATCAGGATTCAAGGAACTGGTTGAAACCCCTGCACTGGCTGCTGAAGTCACCATTCAGCCGGTAGATATCCTGAATGTTGATGCAGCAATCATTTTTTCAGATATTCTGGTCATCCCCGAAGCAATGGGTCTTAGGTATGAAATGATTGAAAAAAAAGGGCCTCATTTTCCGAAGACAATCACTTCTTCTGCTGACATTGCCAAACTCCGGGTTGCAGATCCATCTGAACTCAGCTATGTGTACGAAGCAATCCGAATTACGAAGAAAGAACTGAACAACAGGGTTCCTTTGATTGGGTTTGCAGGAGCCCCATGGACCATTTTTTCCTATATGATTGAAGGAGGAGGAAGTAAAACGTTTTCAAAAGCAAGGGGCATGCTTTATACTGATCCTGAGGGATCTCACAGATTACTTGACATGATCGCTGATACGACAATTGGCTATCTCAAGGAACAGATTGATGCCGGAACTGATCTTATCCAACTGTTCGATTCCTGGGCCGGAGTTTTACCCCCACAACACTATAAGGAATTCTCCATTCGCTATATTCAGAAAATTTGTGATGCCATTGAGCAGGTCCCAATTACTGTTTTTGCAAAAGGTGCATGGTTTGCACTGAGTGAGTTGGGGAATTTGAATTGCAATACGATCGGGCTTGACTGGAATATGAACCCCGCTGAGGTAAGAAAACTAATCCCTGGTAAAACATTTCAGGGCAACCTTGATCCATGCGCCTTGTATGGTTCCTTTAAGGAAATAGAAGCAGAAACGAAGAAAATGCTGGATTTATTCGGAGAGTACCCACACATTGCCAACCTTGGACATGGGGTTTATCCGGACACTAATCCTGATAAGGTAAAATGCTTTGTGAACTCAGTGCGAGAACTTAGCGCGCGTTAGTTGATAAACAATCTTTCTCTTTAGCTCCTTTGGATCAAAAGGTTTAGTGATATAATCATTCATACCTGCTGCATGTACCTCTTTTCTAACTCGCAAAAGGGCTGAAGCTGTCAGCGCGATAATCGGAATTTTTTTATTCGTTTCTCTTATTTGTCTGGTCGCCTGATATCCGTCAAGTATTGGCATCTGCAGGTCCATCAGTACAAGATCATATTTATTATTCAGCACTTTCTCCACACCCTCCTGACCATTCATTGCAACATCCACTTTGAGTTCCCATTTATGGAGAAATTTGCTGGCTACCATGATATTCATCTGGTTGTCTTCAACCAGCAATATTTTTTTGCCCTTCAATTTCTTATTGGCAAGGGTATCCTCATAAATTGTGGGTTTTGGTGATCTTTTCACTTTAGAGAAGGAGAGTTCAAAAGAAAAAACCGCACCCTTTCCTTCCTCACTTACCACGTTGATTTCACTTCCGGCAAGGTTCAGAATTCTTTTAATAATTGCCAGCCCAAGCCCTGTACCTCCATACTCTCTGGTCGTAGAAGAGCCTGCCTGCGTAAATCGCTCAAAAATAAGTGCCTGCTTCTCTCTTGGAATTCCGATTCCGGAATCAGATACGAGGCACCTGACTTTTTGCGATTTGGTGTTCTTGTGAACCAGCTCAATCTTCAGTTTTACAAATCCTTTGGAGGTAAACTTTATGGCGTTATGGATCAAATTATTCACCACCTGATAAATTCGGGTAGAGTCAGCCAGGACGGTCTCATGAATTTTCTCATCAAAATCAAAAATCAAATCGATTCCTTTTGCTTTGGCATTTGGTGTATGAAAACTGATGATTTTACGTGCCAGATCTTTAAGGTTAACCTCTGACATTTCAAATTCTATTGATCCGGATTCCAGTTTATTATAGTCCAGAATATCGTTAATAATGGTCGTAAGATTTTCAGCTGAAAATTTGAGCGACTCCAGACTTTCCACCTGATTCTTACGCGGCTTATCATTCATCAGAAAATGTGAAATGCCTACAACTGCGTTAAGGGGGGTTCTTATTTCATGCGAAATCGTACTCAGGAAATCCGTTTTCGCTTTTGATGCTGCTTCTGCTTCTTCCTTCGCCTGCTTTAGTGAAGCGGCAAACCTGAAGGAGAGAATAAGCGACTGAAAAAAGAAGAAGAGAATAAATCCACAAAATGTGAGGAGTGTATTTTCCCTGGTTGGAGTCAGATAAATGAGGATCAGGTACATCGCCACCAAAAAGACAATTCCGGTACTGCCAAGGGCGTACTCAGCTCCAAGTCTCCTTCTCTTAAAAGCAACCCAGTACAAATAAACGAGGTAGAAAATAGTGAGTGTTATAACCAATAGATAGGTTTCAACCAGCCTTGTGAAAAATATTGGTGGTGTAAATATGGCAGCAAGTGAAAACACCAGTGCAATTCCTGTAACTCCGAGTAAAATACTTTTATGCGCATCTTTAGGATACAGCAGATAAGAGTATACTGCAAAAATTCCTGTTGGTATGAACAATGCGAGGTACTCCGTCCTCAGGATAAATTCCCAGGACATATCCGGATATAGTGCATGGAGTGCATATTCACCACTTCCAACCATTCGGTAACTAAAAGTGATACAGAACAACGCAAAATAGAGTACTGACCTTTCATGTTGACCAAAAAGGAAAAGACCCAGGAAAAACAAGCCTCCCATGATCAGGCTTCCTGATAACAGGAAATCATAACTAAAATTGAAATCCCGTTGAGCAGCTAATTTTTTACGATCACCAATGATAATTGGTTCACGCGATCCTCCCTTTATGTGTCGGAAATTTGCAATTTGCAATACGAACTCCAATGTGTCTGAAAATCTGCCAATCGTCAGTGTATGAGGCAACCAGTCTTCACTGGTGGTCTCCTTTGTGGTTCCAACCCTGCCGTTTTTTGCTATTTCAAATCCGTTATAAAATAGCCTGTAAGAAGTATACATTTCGCTAATGGAGATAGCAAGGTCAGGTAACCGGGAAGGTGGAGGCATTATCACTTTAAGCCTGTAGGTGGCATACCCTTCCGAGGTAAGTTCTTCCCCCCCCGCAGTAACACCATCTTTCCAGAGCGCAGGGAATGAAAAATAATCGGTTCCAATTTTATCCAGTGAGGAGGGGTCTGCCAATTCATTCCAGTAAAATTCCCATTCTCCGGATAATTCATGGAATGAGTCTTTCAAATCGGCATTGGAAAGATCAAGCACCCCTTTTTCAGCCTTTTGCGCTGAGGTCAGTAAGCCCAACAAGAGTAGAATGGCAGTAGAAAAGAATTTATTCATGGTCTGTTGACCAATTTAGAAATATTTTTTGAGGATCGGGTTAGATTCTGCTTCTACAAGCAATTGGTCCCTGTTGACAGGGACTGCCCCGGGATATTCACAAACCATTCCTCCACCAAGGTTTGCCAACTCAGCCATGAAAGAAATTGGAAGGTCAAGTGTCAGGCATAATCCGGCAATACTGATCACAGTATCTCCAGCACCTGCTACATCCACTATTTTCCTCAGATATGCCTTGTAACTACCTTTGTCCTTTCCTTTTTGATAAAATATTCCTTTGCCCGCCAGAGTTAACAATTCACTATCTGACTTAATTGTCTTGTGAAGTTGCTCGACAGCTTTCTCAATTTCTTTGATATCATCAACATCAAATTCAACCCCAAGCCCGTCCTTAAGCTCTTTCACATTCGGCTTAAATAATGAAGCATCTTTGTAGCTGAGAAAATTTCTATCCTTAGGATCAACTGCAGTTGGAATGTTTTTCTTCCTTGCCAATTTTATAGTCTCTCTGATTACAATGGGGTCAAGTGCCCCTTTATCATAATCCTCAAAAATGATCAGATCACATTCCTCCATTAAATTTTTAATATGACTTAAAAGAGATTTTCGATCCAGATCAATCAGAGAATGTGCATCCTCATAATCCACCCTAAACATTTGTTGTGTTCCGGAGAATATTCGATGCTTGACAGTTGTTACGCGGTTCTGACTTTTGATGATCCCCTTTGAAGTCATGTTCTCATATTCGAGCAATTGTTCCAATATGGTACCATCCTTGTCATCACCAACAATCGAACAAAGAATGGGAGTTGCCCCAAGTGCCTGCACATTCATCGCAACATTTGCAGCTCCTCCCAGTCTTTTTTCACGCTTGCTCGCGCTTAAGACCGGTCCAAGCGGATCAGGTTCTGAAAGTTTTACATTTCCATAGAGGTAGGAATCGACCATCACATCTCCAAGAATAAGGACCGTTTTACCTTTAAATGCCTCAAATATTTCAGAGATTGAGTTGTACTTCATCAGGTCAATTTTGCGAGTGATTCCTTCATCTTTGCAACTGCCATTTTCAAATCTTCCTCTCCTGCTGCATAGGAAAGTCTGAGACAGTCCGGATCTCCAAATGCCTCACCGGTCACAAGAGATACATGTGCATCCTCCAACAGGTACATGCAGAGATCGCCAATTGAATTTATTTTAATATCTCCGGTTGATTTTCCAATATAGGATTTCACGTTAGGGAAAAAGTAAAACGCTCCTTCAGGCATGTTTACTTCAAAGCCGGGAATATCTTTTAATAATCCATAAACAAGATTTCTTCTTGATTCGTAAGCTTTAGCCATTTCAAAAGTCGCTTCAAGCGGGCTCGTCAGTGCAGTATAAGCTGCTCGCTGGGATATTGAACAGTTCCCTGAGGTGTACTGACCCTGCATTTTATTTGCTGCTTTTGCGATCCACGTTGGTGCGCCGATGTATCCAACCCTCCAACCCGTCATGGCAAATCCTTTAGAAAATCCATTGACAGTTACTGTCCTGTCCTGCATTCCTTCCAAAGCACCTATGCTTACATGCTTTCCACTAAAATTGATGTATTCATATATTTCATCAGATATGATTGAAATATCCGGTTTTTCTCGAAGTACTTCAGCAATCGCTTCCAGTTCTTCCAGCCTGAAAACGGATCCTGTTGGATTGCAGGGGGAAGAGAAAATCACTGCTTTTGTTCTGTCTGTGATGGCCTCTTTTAATTGATTAGCAGTCACTTTGAAATCATTTTCAAAGGAGCCTTTTATGAAGACCGGTTTGCCTTCAGCAAGTAAAATCATTGCAGAGTAGCTTACCCAGTATGGGGTAAAGACAATCACCTCATCACCCGAATTAAGGAGTGCCATAAAAACATTTGCTATAGATTGCTTCGCCCCATTGGAGACCACAATCTGATCTGGAGTATAATTGAGGTTATTATCTCTCCTGAATTTTTCTGATATCTCTTTTCTTAAATCCAGGTATCCATTTACCGGTGGATAGGAAAAATATTTTTCTTCCCTGATGGCCTGAATCGCTCCTTCCTGTATGTGTTTGGGCGTCTTGAAATCTGGTTCACCAAGACTCAGGCTTATCACATCAATACCACGTTCCTTCATTTCTCTTGCTTTGGCTGCCATTGCAAGTGTTTCTGATTCTGGAACGTTTAGAATTCTGTCGGAAAGATTCATTTACTCTTTAAAATTAAAGGCCCAAAAATAGACAGAAGAGATAACAACATTGTTATCTCTTCTGTCTTGTAAAGCTTTTTACTTCAAGGTCTAATTATCAGATTCGGAATCTTTATCCAATCCGAAAAGAAGGGAAATGCGAAGGGTATCCGCAAGGGGATTATTTTTTCCATCAGTCGGAATCAGATAAGAAAAGTCAAATCCAAAAACCTGATATCTGAAACCGGCACCAACCGTTAAATACTTTCGATCACCTTTGTTTGCATGTTCAAGAAAGTAGCCGGCTCTGGCTGCAAAAACATCTCTGTACCAGTATTCAGTCCCAAAGGAGTATGTAAGTTCTTCCAGTTCTTCGGCAAACCCCCTTGGAGCATCTCCGAATGAACCAAAAGTTCCTGATAGCAGAGAGCGATCAGGATCTTTTCCCTGCTCAATGATTGGCTGGTTCGTATTTGGATCTAAATCTATTTCTCCACTATCTGTCAGACGGTACTGCGGAGGAGTTGGTACCAAAAGCTTATTTACATCAACTGCAAATGTTATGGTGTTATACGCATCGAGATTGGTTTTGAATGCAGAACCAAAGCGAAGGTTGGCCGGGATAAAATTTTCATTACTTTCTGAACTATAAGTTACCTTCTGACCAATGTTGGAAATATGAGCTCCAAATGACCATTCTGCATCTTTCCCGGACAAAAGCAGAGGCTTGGTATAATACCATCCAAAGTCTACCGCTACGCTTGTTCCTGCCTTTGTGTCTGTGGCGCCACTAATATTTCCGGCCAGGTTCGACCAGATAAACCTGAGGGTCACCCCAAGTGACATGTTTTCTGAAAGTTTTCTAGAATAAGTCCCGTCAAATGCAAGTTCGCTCGGGTTTTCAATGCCTTGTGGTTCAGCAAACTCATCAAAAAGGGCAATCTCACCCAGGTCGAAGTACCTGAGGGAAGCTCCAAAGGTTTGCGTCTGATCAATTTTCTTATAAAATGCCAGGTAATTGAGTGACATGTCATCTACAATATTTCCCAACCACGGAGAATAGCTGAAGGCAAATCCAAGGTCTGTTTCAACAAATGCCAGTTTGGCGTTGTTCCAGTGAACACTATTGGCGTCCGGACTTGTTGCAACTCCAACATCACCCATTGCAGATGCCCGGCTGTCAGGTGCAAATCCAAGAAAAGGAACTGCTACAGTAATTGGATTCCGAGAACCATCCTGGCCGGAAATGAAAGGTGCTATCTGACCAGAAGAGTGAAGGGTCAGAAAAAGAAGAAGAATCGTGACTGATTTCTTCAAAAAATTATCCATTAGCATGTTTTTAAAAAAGGATGTCAAAATTACATATTTTTTAGGTGCAAATAAGTTGGTCATAGAATTCTAACAGAGTGTTTGAAGATTCTAGTTATCGATAACGAGTTTATTGGCAATTTCTTTTGTCGCTCCGGATAATCTGCTCGTTATAATTAGTCGATAAAAGTAAATACCCCGATTCAATAGTTGTCCTGAGTTGGTTCTTGCCGCCCATTCGAACTCAACAAGGCGTTCACTATTCTCATAGATATAAGTTGATTTGTTCATCAAATTCCCATGAGAGTTGTATACAATAAGTGAAATTTCAAGATCTTCCTCTTCGCGATCATGTTCAAAGGAAAAAGTTGTTTTGTCAATAGCAGGGTTTGGCCATACTTTCGGATTGAAAATTGAAAGAATATCTCCTTCAAGAACCGTAAATCTGATTTCTCTTCGAGTCAGATTATTGTGAGTGTCGTAAATCTTCAATAGTGCGCTATAGTCCCCAGGGGCTAAATCCTGAAGCGGATAAACGATCATTCCGCTTTTGTAAGTGTCCAGGTCAGAAGAATAAAATTCATTCAGGTTGATTATTTCATCATTCAATACCAGTGAAATTCCCTGGATCAGTCCGTTCCCGGTTGTTGTTATTCCATTCTCATCACTTACTTCTGCAAATAATACAGATGAGGATCCGACGGTTGACCCATTTTGAAAAGACCGATCATTGAGATACATACTTACAGACGGTGGCACCTCATCCTCTTGAGCAGAATCCACCGTTCCGCCAATTACAAACGAGGTGGATGATCCGGAAGCATCCTTATTTTGATCGGTATCCCACGCATACAGGCTCATCTTACCTTTTTTAAATTGGTAAGATATTGTTTTAGGAACAACAAAAGTGAATGAAAACCCCCCATTGGTTACACTGGATTCCCCTCTAAACAATGCATTACTTCTAAGTGAATAATTATAGGGGCTGCTCTCCTGTCCTTTGGTCCTGAATGTCTGTTTTTCATCGAAAATGACAATATCCAGTTTCCCATTGAATTGCGTATCAATAACTCCGTTTTCAAGAATCTGGCCGGTAAATGTTATTTCTTCCAGCGCACTGACTGTATCCCTTTCGGACAACAGTTCATTGATTTCAATGTCCAGTTGCGGAAATGCCGGCATCATCATGGGATCCCCCAACAAAGTAAAATTTCTGTTAACCGGACCAGCCAGCCCTTCATTCTTTGTGATTCTGATGATGTCTCCCAGCCGTTGGTTTTTACCATCTATTTTCCTGAAAACGTTTCGGTGGAAAGCCTCATTCAGTGAAAAATTAGTGCTTGCAAAAACCGGCCTGCTGGTAGTTAGTAAAGCAATTGCCCCTCCGTTGCTGTTAAGAAGTAATTTTTCCCCTCCTGATTCCTGGCGAGGATCGTCGTAGCGACCAAACTCACAGGTTGCAGTCACAAAAATTGGCATCTTATTTCTGTTGGTCAGTTTATTGATGATTTCATTGGTCAGAATTTCCTCATCCATCCATAATTCTTCATTCCCGTGTCCAAGGAAATTGAGAATAAAAGTGCCCTCCTTTATTCTTGTTTTAAGTGCCCGTTGCGTTTCCGGGGATGACTCTTTTGTAGCGCCTACTTCCTGATTAAATGCATCAAGGAGCAATTTGTCTATTCTGTATTGTGCATAGGTGGTATCGATTAGTTCTGACAACTCCTCTATATCAATAGCATGGATATTTCCATCCCCGTCATCACCCAGATATGCGATCTGGTTTTTCCATTTTCCAAGTGTATTGGCACTTGTTGAATAATAAATGATCTTATCTACCATGACCTGAGCTTCTACCTTTGTCTTGGCTGGCAGACGGCCTATTCCGATTTCCATGGTATGATCTCCTGAAGCCGATTCTGTCCACTCTCCTTCATCATCTTCAAAAAAGCCGAAATAATCATCGGACGAATGACTAAAAATTGGATGAAAGCTATTTCTTGACTCATACGTGGGGACAAAATTCGTATTATCGTTTTGGCGGTATTTGTAGTCAAAAGAGCAGTCTCCAAACAGTAATAGATATTTCAACTTTCCCCCATTATCAAATACATGTTTTGCATAATCCCTGATGGCAGTGATATCCTGCCTGCCAGATGAAAATTCGTTGTATATCTGACCAGGTGTAACCACCTTCACGGAAAGACCATCATGTTCTCTGTGAAATTGAGCAAGAATTTCTGCTTCTTCCAAGAACAGACTATTTGAAATAATAATACCCTCATAATTAGTATCTCCTCTTAAATTCTGGTTGTTGACTTTTCCCAATAATGCCGGAACAGGGAATTCAGTCCCTGAAAATATCACAAATTCTTCAGGAGAGGACCCCTGACTTTTGAAGGACACGAGGTTGCCGGAATTATCAAATAATTGATTGCTAATATTGAGAACGTCTGTAACATCCCAAATCAGCACATTCTCCGGAGTGGATATTCTGTATTCAAGTAAACTTCCGATGTTATCAATACTTCTGAATATCGTCTGGTTCCCGTATAGACGCAGAACTCTCTTAAATTCAAGGATAAAGAAGTCCAGATATCCACGACTATTTGAAGTATTTCCTTCAAAGGTGAATGCTAAATCTATTGTATTGGTCTGACCAATGGTGAAAGTTTCAACAGCTTCTCTTCCATCGATACTGTATGTGGTTCCGGGCCCAACAGGGATCGACTGTAATTCAAGGTTTCCAATGAACGTATCGTCATTTGAGATTGAGAAAAAATTCAGTTCAGAGGATTGACTTGCTGCACCCAGGGTTATACTTATATCGGAGGTAATTCCTTCAATTGTACCCTGCCATCGTTGTGTTTGCTTATTGTTCATCAAATCGCCGTACCATTCCCTTCCTGAACCCAGCAGATTGTTAACATCCTCTTCTAAGGTGATGTGATCATCAAATGAGCTGACGATTTGAGCCGGCCCTGAAAGGTTCTCCTTATCTTCTATTCGCTTACCATTCTCATTACCGACTGTAATGAAATAGTAAGCAGTATCGGAGTAAATATTTTTTTCGTACGTAAATCCACTCTCCGTCCAAATTTTCTCATCAGGACCCACCGCATAAAAAAGGATATAATCCTGACTATCAAACGACCCGTCTGATTCTCCAGCAACCCGAATGGCATTCTCTGACAGATCAGATGTTCTCGGTTCACTGTTCGCCTGAGGCAAAAGACCTGGTGCTCCATTCCCGTAAATTTTAATGGTTCTGGGATCTATTGAACCTGTTACCAGTCCCAAAGCACTAAGGTCCGCAGCATTTAACCGGTAAATACCTGTTTCAGCAATTCCTATTTTATACCAGTCACCATCTGAAAGAACGGAGGATTGAGAAAACCCAGCTTGAGCAGCCAGCATTACTAAAATTAAGGTTAGTGCTTTCACAGTATTTGAAACGGCTTTCAATCTCAAAAATTTTAAAAAATTAATGTTGTCTGACTAAAACAGTCGATACTATGGACACGATTATATAAACCGGGATCAGAAGTGGTACAATTGTCCATTGGAAGACGATTATTAAAAGTACAATGAGGGCGATCAATACCCATCTCGGCTCATTTCCCTTCCATGAAAATGATTCAAACTTTAAAGCAAGCAATCTGATTTTTGAAACGAGCAGCAGACACGACATAATACAGATCCCTATTAATGTTAGTTCGCTCAGGCTATATTGAATGAACACAAGAGATGTCAACATAATTGCATTTGCCGGAGTGGGTAATCCCTCAAAGCTGTCGGATTGAGAATCATCCAGATTAAACTTCGCCAGTCTGAGTGCTGAAAATATTATCACAAGAATGGCAAGCCAGTAAAATTCTGATTTTTGTGAAAGAATTTGAAGCAGGTAAAAAGCCGGTAAAACTCCAAAAGATATCAGATCTGCCAGAGAGTCCAGCTCCTTTCCGATTTTTGACTTCACTTTTAACAATCGAGCAGCAAATCCATCAAGGAAATCAAAAATCGAAGCGATGATTACAAAATAAAATGCATAATCCGCATTAATGGTAAGAACATAAAAAATACCATAGGAGCCGATTGCAATGTTCAGACTTGTGAGGATATTGGGTATATGCTTTTTCATTATTATCCTCTTACAAATGGGTTATTTTTCTTCTCATGCCCAATTGTAGTTTCCGGACCATGCCCCGGATGCACTGTCACTTCATCGGGCAGAGTATATACCCTTTCCTGAATATTTTTCAATAGTTGATCGTGATTTCCGCCCGGAAGATCTGTCCGTCCAATACTCTCCCTAAACAGCACATCACCTCCGATCATTAATTTTTGTGATTCTTCGTAAAACATCAGGTGGCCTGGAGAATGGCCCGGAACTTCAATCATCTTTAATTTAATCTCATCAAGCTCGATTATCTCTCCATCTTTTAAGAATTCATCTACTTCCGAATGTCTGTAACCCGTTATCCCCCACTGAGGAGCATAAGCAGTGACTGCTTTAAAGATTTCTTTCTCATTGACCGGGATACTCAACGTGCACTTAAATTTTTCTTTCATCGCTTCATTTCCCAGCACATGGTCAATATGACAATGTGTGTTAAGCACCCGTTTTACTGTGAGATTCTCGGATTGAATATATGAACAAATGTCATCTACTTCGAAAGGTTCATAACACCCGGGATCAACAATGATCGCATTTCCTGATTCTGATGACACAACATAGGTGTTTTCGTAGAACGGATTAAATACGAAGGTTTTTATACGCATGTGATTAGTTTTGAAGCCCCTTAAATAAATGGTAAAATTAAAGTGGTTGAGAGAAAGGTTGATTTCATAGTGGTCGGACAGGGAATTGCAGGGTCATGGCTTGCTCACGAACTGATAAAAAGGGAGCATCAGATTGTCGTGATAAATCATGAAACACCGGATACTTCTTCGTTCAAAGCAGCCGGACTATACAATCCGATTACCGGCAGAAAAATGGTAAAAACATGGCTTGCTGATGAATTGTTTGCTGATCTTGAAAAAAAGTATCAGGAACTCGAACGACTGCTTGGAGAAAAATTCCTGCATCAACTTCCAATTTACCGACCCTTTCTCAATATCGAGGAAAAAAATGACTGGGATATCAAAGCCCATGAATCTGCTTTTGAAAATTTCACGGAAACCGTCCTTTCAGAGTCAATGGGTTATCCGGGAATAAAGGATGACCTTGGAGGAATCGTTATAAAAAAATCCGGGTACGTAAATCTTTTCTCACTGATTTCATCGTTCAAAAGCTACCTGATAAGTAAAGGGATTTATAAAAATGAGAAATTTGACTTCAATGAGGTGACTTTCCATGGAGAAAAAGTCAAATACAAGGACATTGAAGCGAATAAAATTTTATTCTGTGAAGGTCCGTCACAACAGAATCCTTATTGGCAGGGTTTACCTTTCAAATTTGTAAGAGGTGAGATAATCGATATGGAATGCGGGCTGGAGAGTAATCACATTATAAACAGAGGTGTCTTTATGATTCCAAAAGATGATTACTTCACTGTTGGTTCAACTTACGACCACAATAATTTGTCTTTCGAGCCACAACCAGAAGGCATCTTGAATTTAAAACAACGTTTGAGTAAACTATTTAGCGGAACTTATCGTATTCGTGAAAAACGAGCAGGTATCAGACCCGCTACTTTTGACAGAAAACCCTTCATTGGGTTGAGTCAAAAAAAAGAAACATTAGGTATCTTTAATGGTTTTGGTACGAAAGGTGTTTCATTAACACCATACTTCGCTACACAGTTTGTAGATTTTTTAGAAGGAAAAGAAAAGATTGAACGGGAAGCCGATGTTAAAAGGGTTTTTTAGAGTACTTACTTTAGTTCTTATTTCGAGTCTGGCATACAGCCAGCACTATACTACTCCGTTTGGTCAAAACAGGATTCAATACAAAAATTTTGACTGGTACTACTACAGCACCAACAACTTTGATGTTTACTATTATCCCGGAGGGGAAGATTACGCCAAAGAAGCAATCAATTTTCTTGAAGAAGAATTTGTGAACCTCACAGACAAACTTGGGTACGCACCCTACAACAAAACCAAGATCCTGATTTACAATTCAATTCATGATTTGCAACAAACAAATATTGGAATTGACGGAGCTGTTTATACCATAGGAGGAAGAACTGATTTTGTAAAACTTCAGGTTGAGGTCGCCTATCCGGGGAAATCTTATCAATTCAAGCAGGAGCTTTTCTATAAACTCACGAGTACGCTTATTCAGGACATGATGTACGGTGGAAGTCTGGCAGAAATTTTCCAAAACAGCTACCTCCTCACATTACCTGATTGGTTCATAGAAGGTGCTGCCAGATACATGGCATATGGCTGGACCAGGGAGATGGATGACTACCTCCGTGATTACATGGGACGGAAGAAGATCAAAAAATTAAAGAGAATTGACAGTGAGTCTGCTGCCATTGTCGGACAGAGTATATGGAATTATATAGCCGTCAAATATGGAGAAAGTAACATCTCCAATATTCTCAATCTTACACGAATCATCAGGAAAGAGGAAAACAGTATAGCAAACACACTGGGCGTTTCATTCAAAACATTCCTGAACGATTGGCAGAATTATTATCTCCTGCAAAGAGAAGAGGTCGCAGCAAACTACACCCCTGTTTCAAGAGATGACATTATCAACAAAATATCAGGGAATAAAGATCTGATCACCTCATCGGTGAAGTTTAATAACGACGGAGACAAAGTGGCGTATGCATTATTAAAAAATGGCAAGTATCAGGTGTATGTCCAGGAGTTGGAAACCGGGAAGACCCATAAGATTACTGAAGGTGGCTACAGAATTAATGGTCAGGATGTCGATACCACACTTCCACTACTCGACTGGCAGGACTCGTTTACAATCGGAGCGATCTTGTTTAAACGAGGGTTTTTGTATCTCAATACATACAATTTAGAAACAGGAAAAAAGACCCAAAAGCCCCTGAACAGATTCCAGCAGATAGAAAGCTTTTCGTTCAATGACAATGGTAAACTTGCCGTTATTTCAGGTGATATTGATGGTCAAAATGATCTATTTCTTGTGGCGATGCAACGTAACGCACTGAGAAGAATTACCAGAGATACCTATGATGACCTGGATCCTGTTTTTATCCCTGGAACAGCGGCAATCGTATTCAGTTCCAACAGAGTCAATGATTCAGTATCGGTAAATAATGTTGCTTTTGAAGAGCTCGACAGAAATTTTAATTTATTCATCTACGACCTTGATACAACAACGAATGAATTTTTTCGGCTCACCAATACCTATAGTGAGGACCGCAAACCGTATGCAAAAAATGATGAGGAAATATATTACCTGAGTGATCAGAGAGGGATTTCCAATTTATTCAGGTATTCATTTCGGGATTCTACTGCAATCCAGGTCACCTCATTTGAAAAAAGCATTGTAAACTATGATCTGCATTTTAACCCTGATCGCATCAGCTATTTGATGTTGGATAATGGTAAAAAAAGAGTGTTTTTAGATAATGAGATCGACCTCTACACCAACAATTTTACCCCTGAAACCCCAAGAAAAAGACGAGAAAATGCCATAATGGTAGTTTCCCGAGTCGTTGAAAACCATGAAAAAAAGCTGGCAGCAGAAGGTGATAAAGCAGAGGAGCCCATTCGTAAAGATTTTGACTCAGATGATTTCACTTTTGAGGACGAGCCCCAGGGGGATCAGCCGGCAAATGATCCTGACTGGATTGACACGGATAACTACTCTTTTGAAGATGAGGATAAAGTCAATTATCAACCTGAATCCTTTTTCTCAAAGTATCGAAATTTTGAAAGGGAAGTCGAACGTATTGGCCCTATCCCCTATACGCCACGATTTACCTTCAACAATGTAATCACTTCATTTCTTTGGGATCCATATAGAAATTTTATGGCCTTTACAGAAGTGGAAATAAATGATGTTCTTGAGAATTATAAAATAAAAGGGGGCGCACTCATCAAAACCAACCTTCAGCAGGGAGATATTTTCGCAGAAGTCCATTACCTGAAATACTGGATGGATTTCAAAGTTCGCATGGATCGAAAAACCTATCTGATTGAAGATCAGGTCGCCGAGGAGGACCTCTTCCATAAATACAAACTGAATCGGGTAAAACTTACAGCCTCTGTACCTGTCACCCACACCTTCCGGGCAGAAGTATCACCATTTTTCACTTCAACCTCCTTCAACAATCTCAATTATCAGATTATTAAAGGCGAAACTCCAGACGGGTTCGCGCCCAACAGCAGTCATAATTATGCCGGATTTAGTGCAGCACTAATTTTTGATAACACAGTTGAGAGAGAATTCAACCTGTATCAGGGAACGCGAGCATTGCTCGAATTTACCTCGCATCACCATACCACCGACCCTGACCGTAATTTCAGTAACCTGCGTTTTGACTTCCGTCACTATCAAAAAATTCACCGGGAGATTACCTGGGCCAACAGGATTTTGTATGGGCGGCATATGGGCCCCTCTGCCAAAGTTTACCTGCTTGGAGGAATGGATAACTGGTTGTTCTCACAAAGCGATTCCCAGGGGCCGGATGACCCGTTTTTAGTTTCTAATTCAAGAGACAACAGTGACTTGTTTTTCAATGAATTTGCAACCAACCTGAGGGGGCTTGATTACAATGAAGCATACGGTCAGAATGCACTTGTCCTGAATTCAGAACTAAGAGTACCGCTGTTTCAATATCTGACCAATGGCCCGATCAAATCTAACTTTCTTCGTAATTTTCAAATCATTGGGTTTGCCGATCTGGGTTCGGTTTGGACCGGAAAACCGCCCTTCAGGGATGGAAGACCAATTACTCAAAGGTTTGAAGGTTCAAATAATCCCTTTACAGCTGAAATTGTCAAATTTCAGAACCCCTGGCTTGGGGGATTCGGCTTTGGGGTTAGAACGGTACTCCTTGGATACTATATTAAGTTTGATGCTGCACGCCCATATCTTGATGGAGAGATTCATAACTACAGATACTATTTCACTTTAGGGCTGGACTTTTAGCCTTCGATTACATTTGCGCTATGCAACAATCCATGACCGGGTATGGACGTGATGAACGTACCAGCCGGAATTTCCTTATCAAATCAGAAATTAAGTCATTAAACAGTAAGTTTCTTGACATGACTCCACGCTATGGAAAAGAATTTTCATCTAAAGAAATAGAGATCAGGAATCTTATTTCTGACGCATTGAAGAGAGGAAAAATTATGCTGGTGCTTGAACTGGCTCTTGCCGAGACCGGTGAAACTGATGTTAAGGTAGATGACACCCTGTTCAGAGCATACTTTAAAAAATTTGAATCACTTGCTGAGCAGGTGGGCAGTGAACGTGAGCGATTATTTGAATTGGCGCTCCAGGCTCCCGATGTACTCAAACAGCAGGAAATTGATTCGGACGAAATCCCGTGGAAGGACGTGTTTGACAGCATTAACGCAGCAGCGGCGAAATGTATTGAATTTAGAAAAAATGAAGGAGAGGCTCTTGTCAAAAAGCTAAGCGAATATTCTTCGAACATTGCCCAAGGATTAAAAACCATCGAGGCAGCAGATGAAACCAGGTCCGAAAACATTCGTACCCGCCTTCAAAAGAATCTGGATGAGATCAGAGAAAAAGTGCAGGTGGATGAAAATCGGTTTGAGCAGGAGCTAATTTATTATCTGGAAAAATTAGATATTACGGAGGAGAAGGTCCGATTGAAGCAACACCTCAAATACTTTAAGGAAGTTCTAAAACAAGAAGAGCAGGCCGGGAAAAAGCTTGGGTTTATTGCTCAGGAAATAGGGAGAGAAATCAATACAATTGGTTCGAAAGCAAATGACGCAGACGTTCAACGAACAGTAGTAATGATGAAAGATGAGCTCGAAAAGATTAAGGAGCAGGTTTTGAATATTTTATAAATCTCCGGCACTCCTGGTACCGGAGATTTAACTTACCACTATCTGACTGAGAATTCCACTTTTGTTTCATCCCAGGCCATGACTATGTCACCACTGTCTTCGATTCTGATATCGAAAACTTCAGTTAGCGCTGTTTTGGATGGCTTTACATTTACCCTTAATACATCATCATCCTCACTGTAGGAAAATGCGCCCCACTTATCCCATGTCTTATTGAAGATAATCACCCACTCGTCCTCACCAGGAATGCTGAAAAGACCATACTTCCCGGCGGCAAGTGTTTTACCTTCTACCTTCACATCTTTAGAAAACTCAATCCATGTGGACTCATTGGCGCCTGTCCTCCAGACTTTACCAAACTGCTCAAGCTTACCAAAAATCTCCCGCCCTCTTTTTGAAGGCTTGCTGTAGTCAATGGTGATTGTTGTGCCGTTAATTACCTTAGAGACCTGTGCCGGGGGGCTCTTTCGCTTGCTCTTGTCTTGTTGTGCCTGAACTGAAAAAATCATTAACAGGCTCATGGCAAGAAGGGTTAGCGTTTTCATCGATTTCATATGTCTTGTGTTTTTAGTTTCAACTTACTCACGCAAATTCAATGCTTTTGTTTTGCTCTTTTTCTGGTTCAAAGGATAATCTCACGACAAATTGAGCTTTTGAATGATCAAAATCCTGGTAAGGCTGAAGGGCGAAAGAAATTGTCTTAAGTGAAAAGCGGGGAAATCATTAACTTTTCATGAAAATTAACCTGACATGAAAAGCCTGACATATTCAATCGTGTTCTCACTCCTTCTCGCCGGATGTGGTTCAGAGATAAAGAAAGAGAATCAAAAGCTGGTAGAAGCCATTGATTACAAGGTCAAAGCCATTGATCATCATCACAGAATTCAAATTGTGGAAGATGATTTTTCTGATGGCGACTCCACCTATAAGGTACGAGGATACTTATCAGAAGGCAGGATTCAAAAACTGGTGGGTATTCTCAGAACTCCACATTTTGAACGTGATGATTATTTCTACTTCGAAAATGAGAAACCAATCTTTTCAGGTCATATGATCAATTTCATGGATGAGCGGCTCGCCGAAGAATTCAAATACTATTACCGTGGCAATACCATTGTTGAGTCGCTTTTCTGGGAAGATCACTATGATCCAAATAAACGATTTCCACATGAGCATTTTGCGGAATTCGAACCAAATATAGATTCGCTGATGAATGAAGAGCGCACACGCCTCGATTTCTTTCTATCCAAGCTAAGAACAGAGGGCTTTGAAATAAAGCAGGAGAACGACAACCTGAATAATTGATGACACTGGAGGAAGCCCAGAAGCTTGTCGACGAATGGATAAAGTCAAAAGGGGTACGATACTTCAACGAGCTTACCAACATGGCCATACTAACCGAGGAAGTAGGTGAGCTGGCTCGGTTAATGGCCCGAACCTATGGTGAACAGTCGTTCAAAGAATCAGACAAAAACAGAGACTTGGGAGATGAAATGGCCGACGTTCTCTGGGTACTCATCTGCCTCGCCAACCAGACAGGAACAGACCTGACAAAAGCATTGGAGAATAATCTGAAGAAAAAGAATGAGAGAGATTCAGAAAGACACGTCAAAAATTCCAAATTGAGACCATAACATCAATATTCCTTAATGAGAAAAGTCTTATCCATTTTTCTGATACTGGTCGGATTCATCTCGGCTGCCCAGGACACTTACAAAAGAAATCCTGTTGCCGATGTACAGAATTACCGCTTCCGGCTAAAACTCAATGACCAGAATAATATCATTGAAGGAGAAACGACGATTGCTGTAAATTTTTCAGAAAGACCCACTGTATTCGAACTGGACCTTATTGGAAAGTCCGAAACCTATGGAATGGAAGTGCTGGAAGTTTTGGAAAATGACCGTGAGGCTTCCTATACTTTTGTCGATAATAAGATTTCGATCACACCCTCGCTCGAACAATCCGGAACGGGCAAATTCACAGTCAGGTACAAAGGAATTCCTGAACGCGGGCTTGTCATCGATACTACCAAATTTGGCCAGCGTTCCTTTTTTGGAGACAATTGGCCCACACTTGCCAGACACTGGCTTCCCGGTGTTGACCATCCGTACGATAAGGCTTCCATTGAGTTTGTCATTCTCGCTCCTGAACATTACGATGTGGTTGCTACAGGCAGCAAAGTGGAAGAGAGTAATCTGGGAGATGGGAACAAATTGACCCGATATTATGAGCCAGCTCCGGTTGCGCTGAAGGTTGTCACGATTGGAGTCACAAAGTTTGCCAGCAAGCTGTTGGACTCAGTTGATGGAATTCCAGTGTCTGCATGGGTGTATCCCGAAAACCGACTGGAGGGTTTTTCTGATTATGCGATTTCCACAAAAGTGCTGAAGTATTTTATTGACAATGTTGGACCATATTCTTATTCTAAACTGGCTAATATGCAGGCAAAAACACAATGGGGCGGGCTGGAAAATGCCGGTAATATTGCCTATTTTGAAAATTCGGTTACCGGTAATAACACCGTGGAAGGACTGATCGCTCATGAAATTGCTCATCAGTGGTTTGGGAATTCTGCTACCGAAAACAGCTGGAATCATGTATGGTTAAGTGAGGGATTCGCCACTTACTTTGCCATCCTTTATCTGGAGTCTGCTTACGGTGATAATAAAAGAAAAGAAGAGCTGATAACCGACCGACAACAGGTTATTACTTATTTCAAAAAGAACCCTTCCCCGGTTGTTGACAATACCATTAGTGATCCAATGAAAGTACTCAGCACCAATACCTATCAAAAAGGCGGCTGGGTCCTTAACATGCTCCGAAAGAAGCTGGGGGATGAAATTTTTTGGAATGGGATACAAGCTTATTATACCGCTTTTAAGGATTCCAATGCACTGACTGAGGATTTCCACGAAGTGATGGAAAAGGAATCCGGTTTAGACCTTGACAGGTTTTTCCAACAATGGATACATACAAAGGGTTATCCCGAAATCAGCTGGGAGTGGGCCTACAAGAAAGGAAAGCTGCTGGTGAAACTGGAACAACTGCAAAACCATCACGTATTTGAATTTCCTCTGGAATTTGGTATCAAAACTCGTGATGGAATGCGAATTGAAACCATTCAGGTCAGCCAAAAATCTCAGTCGTTTGAAATTGCACTGGAAACAAAACCTGTGAGCATTGAGGCAGACCCTGGGGTATGGCTCCTGTTTGAAGAAAAATAAAGTTGCTCTGGTTTTTGGTTAGCTGAGCCATTGAAATTTAGACTTGACGAAACATAAATCCTGCTATATTTGCCGTCCTCATGGGGCTATAGCTCAGTTGGCTAGAGCGCTACACTGGCAGTGTAGAGGTCGCCGGTTCGAGACCGGCTAGCTCCACTTTTTTATGTTCTTCACCTATATCATTTTTTCTGAAAAACTTAATAAGTTCTATGTAGGGTCAACACAGGATCTTACTATCAGACTGGATGATCACAATAACTCTCGCTC
>JAVKDB010000013.1:0-215667 GCA_040222475.1 Cyclobacteriaceae bacterium
TGATGAACCCTTCGTCATGGATTAAATTTTGTGTGTTTTTAAAAAGCCCTTCCAAAAAAAGAGCTCCTAATTCTTGCTTCTTATTACTTACATAAATATAGCAAATAACGTTATAAAATCCTTAACTTAACGACATTGAGCGCAAGTCTTCCAGCGTTGGATTTGTGGGGTGGCGCGACTTGTGCTGTTGGAGAAATAGTCGCTCCCTAGCTGGCGCGAGCGTGGATTTTCAGTGTGCTAGTTCGAGCTTGCAGCTCGGACATTTAAATAAAACCCGCTCTTCGAGATGTTCCTTCAGGGCAGGAATATTGTGCCACCTCCTAAAAGCTATCTTTTGAAGCATTTTCCAATACCGGATTGTTTACCTTTTTGATAGAAAGCGACTATACAAATGAGTGCCTGCCCCAACTGGGTTTAGGTTACCTGTTAATAATAAAAAGAACAGTAATGAGAACTCATTGTCTTGTTTGGCTTTTCCTTCTTGGAAGTCTTACCCTCCAGGCTCAGGTAAAGGTGGGTGTAAATGCCACTGGCAAGCATGAGAAGGCGTACAACACTGCAAAGGCCGCCAGAGCAGAATCGCTGGCACAGAAGAAACTGATCAAACGAATAAAAGATCAGAAGAAGGCGGTAAAGAAGTACAAAGAACAATTTGCGAAGATGAAGAAGAAGGAGCTTAAAACGCTTGAAATCGACTCACTCGAAGTTCCTGCTTTCACAAAAAAAGATTCCGTTGCTTTAGCGGAGAAGGTACTTACAGAAAGCAACTTTCCAGAGAAGTACAAAGACTTTGTTCGCAACCCCATGCCATTAGACTCTATGGTAGTGAGCAGTATCGAAAGCTCCACCTTTGATGTAGAGAAAATACTGGAATCAAAAGCCAGTAACCTATTGCCTGAAGAACTTTCAAATGGTGGGACAACTAATCCTTTGGAGGGCATTACAAAAAACCCTCTGGAGGATTCGCAGGGAGGGACACCTGATTTGAATGGAGTATCAGTCAGGAAACCTAGCAAGCCAAACCCCAATTTGGTAAAGCCAGAAGCAGCTCGAGATCTCTTTAAAAAAATTGATCCGAAGCAATTCGAAAAGATACAGGCGGATATAACGAAGCTCAAGAAAAAGTACTCCACCATGCCAGATACACGATTCCCGGAAGAGGGCCGAAAACGAAACTCACTAGAAGACTTGCCTCTGAAGAAACGAATTTTTGTCGGCGGAAATGTAAATGCTGCCTCCACTGATCCCTTCATCTTAGACTCCAACATCCAGGTGGGCTATTGGATCAACAAGAAGTGGTTGGCGGGCACAGGATTCATCTTACGAGAGCAATTCAACAACCGAGACTCTATATCTCTAACAGGAGATGCACATGGCTACAGTTTCTTCATGCGGTATGATATCAAGAAAGGTTTCTATGCTTGGGGAGAAAGCCAACGACAAATTAACAAATCACTATTACACAACAGTGCAGAAACAAACAAGCCAATCAAATGGCAAGACGCTCACCTATTGGGAATCGGGAGAGAATTCAAATTGGGATTTGTGCAAATGACCAGCCTCATGATGTACGACTTCAACTACCAAAGCAATGAGCTAAATGCTCGTCCGCTGGTATTTAGGTTGGGCGTTCAGTTTACGAAGAAGCCTTAGTAGTCGATTTTTTCAAGCTATGAAGTCCTTTTCTTAATAAGCTTTCCTGATATGGGAGGGGTCTTTTAGCCAGCTAAGTTATCTTGAAAGGAGAATGAACAAGTATAGGAAGTACTATACTAGGAGCCACTCCCAACAAGTACTGGATGTTTTGTATCTAAATGTGCCATTCGAAATGCTCTTTGCCTGAAAGGTTTAAATGAGGCAATCCGTAGCAGATTCAATGCTTCTAAGGTGACGGTTACTTATTCAATACGATCAATACATGTTTACCTTTTTGAAGAAATGATACTTAAGTGTGTCACTCAACTATTAATGAAGTAATCAATAGTTGGATGGCATGATTAAAAAGGAATTTTCACCTAAACTATTTACAATGAAAAAGTATGTGTTATTTATTTCTGCTTTCGTATTATTTCTGATTTCATGTCAGAATGAAACAAATATTGCTATTGATGAGTCTGTTGAATTAACAAGACCTGCAGAGCCTGATATTGATTTTGAATTCAATACCCCTGATTACCCAATAGAAGTTGTTTACATCATCCAAAAAGAGTTTGAAAATCAAGTATTGTCTTCTGGATTAACTAAAGAGGGGCTTTCAAAAATCGCTTATTTGGAGAAGAGAATTTTGGAGTTGTACCCTGAAAAAGGGTATAAGGGAATGCTGATCGAAGATCAAAAATTATTTGATAGGTATTTAGAAGAGTATGCTTTATACGAGGAAGAACTCCGGATACATGAAGAAAAAATGGGTATAGAGTCCATTGTTGAAAATTCTGTTCCTTTTTCTTTGGCAAACCTTAAATTGACAAAGTCAGAATCTCAGCGTTTTAATGAACTAGATGCTATTGCATCTAAGATGATTAATAGCGAAGATATCCATGTTTTAATGTCTTCCGGAGCTTCATCTAGAGGCCCAATTGCCCTTTCGATAGCAGGTGCAGGTCTTTCTGTAAATATTGCCCTTGTTATTTTGGCTGAAGATAGAGCAAGGAGTTTAGCAGTTAATTATTTTGGGAACGAAAATCCAGGAACAAAAGGAGATGCATTCAAACACATTTATGTCAGTATGCATTTGAGACGATACCAATCCAAAGCAATAGCGAAACTTATAATGGACACTTGGGAGGCGTTGAATTCAAACCAGCCGAGGGATAGACAAATGGACTTTCATAACAATGTGATAGGAAGAGATACTAGATACAGCCTATTCAGAGGTAGTATGCTAGGGGATTTAAATGATTGGCAACAGTGGGGCAGGAATGTGCGTGACTATATAAACTATTGTACTAATGGAATGCCTATGGATCAGTTTTATGATTGGGATGACAATCCTCCATCAACCCGTCAAGCGATTTTTAACATTTCTGCACAACCATATAACAACATTAGATATGTTTATTACGAAGAGACATGTCCTGTTTCACCATGTTGGGCGGTTTATTGTGCTACAGGATATATGTGCGTAAACGGTCAATGTGTTCCTGATCCAAATTATGGAGGATGTCCAAACGTTCCGTGTCCTCGTGGTTCTTTGTGCGTAGGGGGTACATGTGTAGAATTGTAGATTACTTATCTATTCAATATAAAAGGAGAAGCCCATCCTGGGTTGGGCTTCTCCTTTTATAATTGTTTTTTACTGAAACCCTATCGTAACAAGCTATCTCCGGGCGTAGCATTTGCTACACCTTTTTATCCACCAGTGAATGGAGTGACAAAGTAACTTCCACGCCAGGTGGGGGTAGCACTTAACTCAATATGTTTCTATCTTGGCATTTTAATCGTAACCCTAATCTGCTAACCAATTAAAATGCATAGGCTAATCCCATATATATTTCTAATCACTTTTTCCTTTTCCTCAACTGCCCAAAATGGAGATCAAGACCCAGTCCAATCGTATACATATAGTGCCACTACTTTTTTAGATAATGAATCTTTCGATAGTGCTTTTTTTTATAACCAGAAGGAGTTAGAAATATATTTAAATTCTGAAAACTGGAAGAAATACATTCAGGCTTTGAACCGACAATCCAATATTTTCCTGGGCATGGAAAAGCTGGACCAGGCGAAGCGTTCCTGCCAGCTCGCAATAGAATTCTCTCTACAGCACCTTGATAATAATTCCGTAGAGCTTGCAGAAGCGTACTCAAAACTTGGAAACGTATTTTACGAAGAAAATGATGATATAAAAGCTCTTGAATATCAAAAAAAGGCAATCGAAGTATATCATATGATTAGATCGGCGGATAGTGTTAAAGTAAGTGATGCGTACTATGCAATGGGCAAAATTCACAAAAGGTCCCAAAACCTTGAAGAGGCAATTAGCTATGCAGAAAAATCAGCAAGTTTATTGACTTCTCATTATGGTGAAATGGATCGTCATATCATTGAACCCTATGATCTTTTGGGAAGAATTCACTTAGTTAGAGGTGATAACTTCATGGCCATTGATTACTTCCAAAAAACACATGAGGTTAGGCTCAAAGTATATCCTGACACAGCCAGCTCAACTTTTGCGATATCCTACGATCAGTTGGGTCAGGCCTATTCTCAAATTGGTGAGGTAGAAAAAGGCCTCCTGTACCATGAAAAGGCGGTGAGAATTTCTGAAAAAACCCTTCCGAAGGATGATCCCAGCCTTGCTGCGATGTATGGTAATCTAAGCCATGGGTATACTCAAAATGGGAAGTATGAACAGGCTTTGGATTATGCGTTGGAAGATATGCGAATAACAACAAAGGTTTCCGAGAACCATCCAGACCTTGGAATAATATATGATAACATTGGATTAGTATATCAGTACAAGGAAGAATATGACCAAGCCCTGTACTATCATCAGAAGGCACTTGATTTCGGCCTTAAACATCTGCCAGAAAATCATCCCGGTTTGGGTGCCAGCTATACGAATCTTGGCGCAGTTAAATCAGCTCAAAAAGACTATCAGTCCGCTTTTGTCAACTTTGAAAAAGCACTTCATGTGTATTCTACAAATTATGGTAAGACCCACTGGACACTTTCAGTTATCTACACATACCTCGCCATTGCACACATTGAGCTAGGAGAATTTGACAAGTCAAACGAAATCCTTTTTAAGGCACTGGCCGTTGAAAAAGCAAACTTTGGTAAGAAGAGCGCTTTTTCAGCAAGTACCTATGGATTTATCGGACAGTGTTTTAAGGGTCTTAAGGACTATGAACGTGCCTTGACCTATTTTCAGAAAGCATTCATTGCGAACGTAATAGACTTTGAAGATTCATTGGGCACCTCCAATCCTGACTTTGAGAATGCACTCAACAAAGGTTACCTGCTCACCTCTTTAATACAGAAAGCGGAGAGCCTGGCACAGTTGTACCGCGAAACAGGAGATATTAAGTACCTGGCCCAGGCTCAAAATACCTACAGTAAATCCTCCCAATTAATTGAAGAACAGCTCAACTCCCGAAAAAGAAATCTTGATAGAAGTGAACTTGGAGGCAGAGCCAATAGAGTCTATACTGGTGCAATTGTATCTGAATTTTTACGCTACCAGGGAAATCCGGACGAAGCTTTTCTTGAGAGTATGTTCTTTTACATGGAGAAAAACAAGGCTTCCATTTTAACACTTAATTTAAGAGACTCCAGAGCTAAGGACTTTGGAAATATCCCAGAATCTCTTTTAGATTTGGAACAATTTCTTTTAACAAAACAATCTTATCTTAAGTCCAATATTGTAAGGATCAGACAATCCGATTCAAAAGACTCAAGCCTCTTAGTTACTGATCAAAAATTACTATCTGAAATCAACCTCAGACTTGACTCGTTAATTAACGCATTTGAAACGGACTACCCGGCGTATTTCCAATTGAAATACCATAGTGCAATAATCACTCCCAAGAGGGTCCGGCAAAAAATAAGCACCAATCAGATGCTCATAGAGTTTGCAGAAGATGATAGTACTTTCTATATATTGGCGATAAGCAAGGATCAATTTTGGATGGAGTCATGTAGCAAGGATTCATCCTATACTAACGCACTGGCACAATTTACGAGCAATTTTAAAGCTGAAGGTTTAGAGCCGGGATTCTCTACGCAAGTTTCTCAATTTGCTACCTCTGCTCATCTTTTATACGAAAAACTTCTTCGACCGATCATACGAAACACTCCAAAGGAGGTAGATCACCTTATCCTTATTACTCCTAATAGCTTGTCTCATATTCCCTGGGAACTCTTCATTTCAGAGTCAGGCGAAGGTGCGGATTACAAATCTTTACGCTACCTACTGAATGACTACTCTATTAGTTATGCGCATTCAGCAACACTTTTATTCCAGGAAGGGAACGAGAATACTACTTCAGGTGACTTGTCTGTCTTGGCATTTGCTCCTGCTTATTCCGTAGAACAAGAGGACAACTACTTGAGTTTACGTTCAGTATTCCAAGATGAGGTCAAGCCATTGCAATGGACAGAATCTGAAATAAACGAGATAGATAAGCTCTTTCCGGGGAAATATTTGAGTGGGTCAATGGCAACAGAAGCTCGTTTTAAAGAGAACGTTGGTGAATATAGGATTCTTCACTTAGCAATGCACGCTTTTGTTGATGATGAAAATCCCATGCAGTCCAAGCTTGTCTTCTTTCAGGACAATGACAGCATTGAAGATGGGATGCTTCATACTCATGAACTTTTCAATATGAAGATTCCTGCACAAATGGTTGTGCTGAGTGCGTGCAAGACCGGGCTGGGAAAAATTCAGAAAAGCGAAGGCATTATGAGTTTGGGCCGGGCCTTTTCTTACGCCGGGTGCCCAAGTATTGTGACGAGCCACTGGTCGGTCGATGACCAATCCACCAGCACGTTGATGGGATACTTCTATGAATCCCTGGCCAAGGGTCTTTCCAAGAGTGAATCTCTGCGTCAGGCAAAATTGAAATTCTTGGAAACGGTAAGTCCTGAGAAAAGTCACCCATTTTTCTGGGGCTCCTTTGTAGCAATTGGTGATGACTCCCCCGTGTTTACTAAAAGCTATGGGAATTACTATATCGCTATTGCCTTTGTTCTTCTCATTGTGATTGTCATCATTTATCGGTGCAAGACAGGTCTGGCCGGGGTAAGCTGATTCCTTGTTTACCTTTTCACGATTAAGTAATTGTACTGGTGAACGGGTTATCCATGATGATGTATGAAGCAGTTTTTTCTCAGCTCCTGTCTCCAAATCGCTCAGGATGCTTTTTTTTGTTACCTAACTGGTAAGAATTATGGATGTCAGAAGTAGTAATTGATGGTGAGTATCTGATCAAAAGTGAATTGGTTAATCAGATTAAATCTGATTGCAGAAGAATCTTGTTTTTGAAGATCTGATTGAACCTGGTTTGAGTTATCAGTATAATAGGATTCTGAAAAGAATTCACTTTTCCCCATGTTGGCAACAAAACTTCCCAGATTGGTCTCAATTGATAATTTTTCAAGAAGGAAATAATACAATCCAACTTTCATGTTGAACGAGAATAAATTGCTTTTTGTCTGTGAAATCCATCTGCTATTAACTTCCAGAAAAGTAGAGTCATTGAACCGTAATGATATAATTGTTTTGTTTTTCTTGAATTGTTAAACCAACCGTCTAAGAATTCATAAAAGTTTAAGTAGCTCTATTTGATTGAATAAAATACTATTTAAAACAACAGACCGGCTAAGTCATTTGTATTTTTCATTTAGTCAATTATTAGTGACAATTTGCGCACCAATCGTTTCTGATTGATGTTAAAAAAAATCAATCGCACTTTTAATGAAAGCACTTCCAAAGAATATTTGGGTCTTAACCATAGGACTGTCACTTATGATGTCCTGTTCTTCCCTTGTGGTATTTGTTGGAGGTATCATTGGTACTGCAATTGCCCCATCAGGAGAACTGTCAACCCTTCCCGTAGCAGCGATTATTGTAGGTACTGCCTTGTTTACGGTACCTGTTGCCTTGCTAATGAAAAATCTCGGAAGACGAGCCGTTTTTTTGATCATCTTTTCCATAGCAATTGTTTTTTCACTGTTGGCAGCATATAGTGTACATACCGATTCATTCTACCTGTTTTGTGTCAGCCTGCTGTTGTTGGGTATGCCGGTTGCCACATTGAACCAGTTCAGATTTGCTGCGATGGAAAGCGTCAGTGAAAATCTGATTCCTCTTGCAGCGTCAACTGTATTGTTGGGAGGCATTGCAGCTGCATTTATTGGACCCGAAGTTGGTTTACTTGGAAGGTCATTGTTTTCCACCGATTACGTCGGATCATTCCTTTTGTTGGGAGGATTGTTTGCATTGGGAACATGTACTTTGCTTTTTTATCAGAATACGGCAAAATCGGATGAACAAAACCAGGACGAAGGAAGACCACTTTCTAAGATTATTCGCCAGCCGGTCTTTCTTGCTGCTGTGGCAAGTGCGGCCGTTGGTTATGCAGTGATGAGCTTCATTATGACAGCCACTCCTGTAAGTATGCACGTGATGGACGGTCATTCACTGGAAGATACAAAATGGGTCATCCAGAGTCACATACTGGCCATGTTCCTGCCCTCACTTATCTCGGCATTTATCATCAGAAAAATTGGAAATATCAGGATGATAATGGTGGGCATTCTGGCCTTCGTAATTTGCATTGCAATTGCTTCTTCCGGGCATCAGGTGGGTCATTACTGGTGGTCGTTGCTGTTGCTGGGAGTAGGATGGAATTTTCTTTTTATAGGCGGAACCACGCTGCTTCCAAAGTCTTATAAAGAGAATGAACGATTCAGAGTTCAGGCGCTCAACGATTTCATCATTTTTGGAACCCAGGCATTTTCGGCGCTTTCAGCGGGATTGATTGTCCATGTTTTGGGGTGGGAAAACCTTTTACTGATTAGTATTCCTTTTCTGCTGATTCCTCTTGTTGCGGTTTTATTCTTTAGAAGATCGCTTTCCCAGGCCTGAACTCTTAATTCAGGCGCTTTTGAATCTTACCATTCTTAATGACAGTATTTATTGAAAGTGTGTTTTGAATTGATTCAAGAGGGTTCTTGTCCAACAGGACCATATCAGCAATCTTGCCTTCTTCGATTGAGCCGAGACGATCGGAGACTTTCAACATTCTTGAGGCATTTAGGGTGCCCATCTTTATAATATCAAGAGGATCCATTCCACCCAGTTCCAAAAGTTGCATTTCTTCATGTAAACTGTAACCCGGGAAAATGAAGTCGTTACCAGTATCCGTTCCCAAAACCATATTGACTTCACTTTCATACAATCTCTTTATATCAGAAACCTGAGGAGAAATAATATTCTCAAGGGTTGGATCTTTAATTCCGTAATCATTAATCAGAAAATCCAGAAATTCCTTTGCCTTTCTGATATTGACCGGGTTTTTCAATTTTTCAATTTCCTCCGAATCGTATATTTCAGCTATCTCAGGGATTTCCATCCATTCCGGGTGAAGTGCATACAGGAAGCCTTTATCGATCATCAGTGTAGTCACCCATGAAAGTTCACCCTGATTGATTGAAGCAATTAATTCCTGATCCTTTTCCCAGTCAATATCCACGCCGGTATAATGAATAATGTTTTGAATGCCAGCTTCAAGTGCCATCGCCAGTTCAATATTGTCACTGACATGAGCAAATACTTCGGTTCCGGCTTTTCTTGCTTCATCCGCCACTTTATTGACAAACTCCTGTGGCATACGTTCAACGAATGGAGGTGCTGGCCCATCCTCAAGGGTTAGTTTGATTCCTTTTATGGGACTCTGCGACACTTTTCTGACGAGTGCCGCAATTTGAGCAGTGTCTCTCAGGAAGAAAACAGTTTCACCTTCCACCCAGTTGCTGGAAGCATACGTTTTAACCGGATGCCTTCCTTCCATCGTAAAATGCTGGCTTGTATGGAATACTCTCGGTGACGGAACGGAATCCTGCGCTCCCATAATCCGCATTTGTGCATAATATTCATCGGAGCAAGTACTTCCTCCGGGCACAAATATGGTCGTAACACCATAGTGGAGTAATCTTGGGAAGTCTTCTTTGAAGGTGCTGGTATGAACATGACAATCGAAGAACCCGGGAACCAGATACCTGTCAGTGCCATCAATAACATTTGCGGTTTGTTTTACCTTTTCCGAATTAATCGCTGCAATCTGATTCCCCCGGATATAAATACTCGTATTCTTAACTGCTTCTTTTCCTGTCCCATCAATAAGCGTGACATTTGATATGATAAGATCATAGGGTTCCTCATTGTCAACAGCGCATGCTGTGATTAGAAACAGGGTAATGATTTTGGTGAGTTTCATAAAGTGCATTCTGAAAGAAAGTTAGGGAAAACTACAATAAGTGATGCTCCAATTCTACTTAATAAAAAAGCCCCAACACAATTAAGCATTGAGGCCTGCAGATGATCAGTGAAAAGTCTTATTCGTATCGCAGACTTTGAATTGGATTAGCTCGTGCTGCAATGAATGAACGGTAACCAACAGTTAATAAGGCAATGATTAAGGTGATGAGAAACCCTAGAATAAAGTATGAAACGCTTAAAGGGATTCTGAACGCAAACTCCTGAATCCAGATATCCATGAGGAAATATGTGACAGGAGCTGCAAAAAGGAAAGAAATCACCATTAGTTTTACATATTCCTTTGTGAAAATGGCAAGTATACTCGATGTACTTGCTCCAAATACTTTTCGAATACCAATGGTTTTGGCATTCCGGTTTGCCATGAAAGAAACAAGCCCGTAAAGTCCCATCACACTCAGCAAAACAGCAAGGAAGGAAACAAAAATGATCACCTTGTGTAAGAGGTCTTCAACCATGTAGCGATTATTTATTTCCACCCGGAGCACAGAAAATTCAAACAATTCACCCGGATAGAATTCACGGAAGGTTTGCTCAATATCTCCAATGTATTCCGTAACATTTTCATCGGGCAAACGAACAGCAATTTGATTCATCATATCAGGACGATACATCAGCATAGAAGGTCGGATTTCATTGTGAGCTGAAGACACATTAAAATCTTCAGCCACACCAATTATCTTATACTGATTTCTGCCTCCTCCTGAAGTGAGCGTTTTTCCAATTGCTTCAGCTGGATCATTCCAGCCTACAGTAGATAAAAGGTGACTGGTAACAATGACGTGATAGATAGAATCGTTAATGTATTGCTCTTTTACATTCATGCCGGAGATCAGGTGGATTTTATAAAAATCGAGGTAGGATTCATCGATAAATTTCATGTTGGCATTGTTGCCATCGATGTACTCTTCTCCGGGAATGGTGTAAGAATTATTCCAGTTCGAACCTGCAAGTGGGGAAGTAAAGGCAAGTGTTGCTTCGCTCACATAACTTTTGGTTTTCAATTTTTCCTGCAGCTCCCTGGGATTTACATCAGATTCACCCGGAGTTTCAATGTTTATCACATGTGTCGGATCAAATCCAAGGTCTTTATTTTTCATAAAGTTTACCTGAGCAGCGATAATAAGTGTACCGGTCAGCATGATAGTGGTAAAGGCAAATTGGGCGATTACCAGCGACCTTCTCAGGTTAAAGCTTCCGCTTCCTTTTTTTATGTTGATTTTATTCTTAAGAGCATCGACCGGTTGATAGCCGGAAAGAATCATGGAGGGATAGAACCCGGCAAGAATCGTAACCGCTACCGCAAGCACTCCGGCGAAAAGCATGACATCATCCGTGTATTTTAAATCATAGCCTACCGAACTAAGCATCCGATTAAACTGCTCAAGTAAAAACTGTCCCAGACTTATGGCAATCATCATGGAAATAATTACAATGACAAAAGTCTCTGTTAGAAATTGAGTCACCAGATGACCCTTGCTGCTGCCAAGCGTTTTGCGAATACCAACTTCCTTAGATCGTCTGATTGCCTGAGCGGTACTAAGATTAACAAAATTGAGGCATGCGGTCCCAAGGATAAGACTTCCCAGAAAGATAAATGCCCAGATCAACAGCGATGGAGTTACATAATTGTATCCGTCACCATACTTCTCATCATTATGGATGTCTGTAAGCGGTTGTAGCACCCGTTCGGTTTTTGCCTTTTCCTCTTCATCGTCAGGATTGTCAAAACCATCAATGACATCATCGATTTTGATTGCCAGCTCAGCGATATTGGCATCAGGTTGGGTTAACACATAAACGGAATAGGCCCAGGTCATTCCCCAGTTTGACCAGATATTTGGTTGGGTCTGGCGGAGTGTTTCAATGGAAATAATACAGGTATACGGAAGATTGGTTTCATCAGGACTGTTTTGAATGACTCCTGCAACTTCCAGGTTAGTTTCACCATCAAATCGGATGATCTTTCCAATTGGTTCCTCATCCTTGAAGTATTTTTCAGCCAGCTCTTCTGAAAGAAATAATTTATTAGGTTCGGCAAGTGCATCTTTATTGCCACTTAACAACTTAAAGTCAAGTACCTCGAAAAAATTCTCATCGGTCATTAAAACACCGTCTTCACGAAAGATCTGGAAATCGCCTTTACTGTCAGTAAATGAGAACTTTCCATCCTGAGGCCCGTGAAATTCAACAACTTTCACAAGATCCGGCACATTGTCACGGATAGCCTTACCGGTAGGGTAGGGAATAATCCCGCTATAACTGGTTCGATTGTCACCGTAATAGGTGTTGGTTACCCGATAAATACGGTCTTTCTTTTCGTGCCAGGTATCAAAAGAATATTCAAAATGAATAATTGTAAAAACAACGATACAACATGCAAGTCCCAGCCCCAATCCTGCAATGTTCAATAAGGTATGGGATAGATTTTTCCTAAAATTACGAAGTGCTGTTACAAAGAAGTTTCTAATCATAATATCATTCGTATCTCAATGATTCTATTGGATTAACACGCACCGTACTAAGTACTTTGGAAATAATACTTAATACTGCAAGCGCAAGAATAAACACAACCGGGATAACATAAAACCACCAGCCAAGGTCAATTCGGAAGACGTAGTTTTCCAGCCATTTGGACATCAGCCATCCGGCAACAGGTAGTCCAACGATACATGCAACCAATACAAGAATCAGGTATTCTTTGGAAAGCAACAGAATTAAATGATTAATACTTGCACCAAGCGTTTTTCTTATCCCAATCTCTTTTGTTCGTTGTTGAATGGTGAATGAGGTGAGTCCGAATAGTCCCAGGCAGGCAATTAATATGGCCAGTCCTGAAAATGCGCTAAAGATTTTGCTAAACCGAATGTCTTCCTTGTATTGGGCATCAAAAGAACTATCCAGGAAGAAATAATCCATTTGATAGTCGGTAAAAACATTTCGCCATTCTTCCTGAACGGTTGAAACGAGTCCGGCCAGTTGCTTATGCCTCGCCTGATTTGATTGATCGTCAAGTTTCAATTTGATGAAATAGAATTCGGTCCAGGAGCTTAGAATATAGGCAAGTGGCTGGTAATCATTATGCAGAGAAGTATGATGATGATTTTCCAATACGCCCCTCACTGTGATGGGAGCAAAGAAACCTGCCAGTTCTGCACCGACTGCATCTTCGGGATTTGAAAAACCCAACATTTCTGCAAGTTTTTCATTAATCACGACATCTTGTTTAGTCCATGGGTCATCTCCTTCTCGAAGTGCTCGTCCGGCAATCACATCGATACCGAAAAACTCAGGAAAATCAAGGTCCATTGAAATGAGTCCTGTACCTACCGAGTTCTCCTTCGATCCGTTTTTCAAATAGATATTTGTGGCCCATCCAACGGATTCTCCGGGAATTTCCCCGGCATTGGTAATCTCGGTGATGTTTGCATAATTAAGTAATGAAGCCTTAAGTGTATTGAAGTTTGCAACGTCCTGCCTATCCTGACTGCTGACGTCTCCAGGGGGAGATTTAATGACCAGTATATTTTCAATATCAATTCCAAGATCAGCCTGCCTCATGAAGTTGATTTGCTTATAAACAGTCATTGTTCCGGCGATAAGCAGAAATGTAATGATGAACTGAACGAACACAAGTGATTTTCTGAGCCTGCCTTTACCGGTTTTGCCCTTATGACCTGTGAGGATATTTACGGTATTTATTGTTTTGAGAAGCGCATATGGATAGAAACCGATGATGACGGTTCCCAAAACGATCATAAGAGTAAGAGTCAAAAGGATCGAAACATTCATCAGTGCAGTTTGTGGCAATCCGGTTACTTCGATGAGTTGTTTTTCAAAAATCTGAGTAGTGAGTACCGCCAGACCAAAGGCAATCAGATTCATAATAAGTGCCTCCAGTACAAATAGTACTGTGATCTGCTTTACTGAAGATCCCATACATTTTCGAATACCTATCTCTTTTAATCGCTCAACGGTACGGACAAGTGATAAATTCATGTAATTGATCCAGGCAATGAGCAGAATGATAACAGCAACAAGACTTAGTGCCAAAACAATTCGGTTGTCAAGGCTTGCAGTGAAGTCATCAGCGGCTTTACTCTCCAGGTGAATCTCTTCAACAGGACGGAGAAAGAACTTGAGATCATATCCACTTTTGTCATAAACTTCTCTCGCATTTTCTTCAAATAGTTGGTTTAAAACTCCCAGAACCGTATCAGTATCTGTTGGATCTTTAATCTCAAGATAAGAAAGCATATCATTAGCCACCCAGCTGGTTCGTGATTTGGTATAATTATCAAGAGATTCGAGAGAAATCAGCAGCTCAAAATCCATGTGGGTATTTTCAGGTAAATCATCTATAATTCCGATTAATTCAAAATCAAATGATCCATTGTTACCACTTATGGCGAAGGTTTTTCCTATAGCCTGATCAAGATCTTCGAAGTATTTTGTGGCCGCAGATCTGGTTAGAACTGCTTTTTGAGGTTCATCAAACTTTGCGGAACTTCCGGCAATAAACTCCAGGTCAAACAGGTCAAAAGTATTTTTATCGGTTCCATAGATTCCGGGTTGTTCAAAATTGACCTGCTTGGTATCAGTTTTATAGATGATCGAGCTGTTGGCATAATTCAGGCTGTAAAATCTGGTAAAATTTTCAACAAGAGGTGACTGCTCACTCACTGTTTGAGTCAGGAGAGATGGAGCCTTAATATTCTGTCCCAGAGCTGCTCCATTTTTGAAAGCGTCTGATTCAATTCGATAGATCTTCCCGGCCTTTGATAAATGCTGGTCAAAAGAGGTATGGAAGTCTACATATTGGGCAATTACAAGGCAGGCGGTCATCCCAAGGGTGAGCCCAAGAATATTGATGGAGGAGAAAACCTTGTTTTTTGCAATTTGTCTGAAAATGGTTACCAGGTAATTTTTAAGCATGGGTCCGGGTTTTGGTTATGCATTATGCGCCAATCAACGTGCCAATTCGTGTAACTTATTGATAATTAAATGTTTACGTAGAATAGAGGTTAATTTCTTGTCCATTTGCGTACATTTTTTGTGCACAAATTGAAGAACGGAAGCTTATTTTGAGCGAACTTACAAGCATGAAAAAGCTTTTGTTTATACCCTTTCTGCTATATGTCTGCACATCTGTCGGACAGATCAAATTTGAACAATTAGAATGGAAGCAGGCCATCGAAAAAGCTGACAAGGAAGGAAAAATCCTGTTCGTTAATGCATGTGTTTCATGGTCTGAGCCATGTCAATTACTTGAGAAGTACACATTGGCTGATTTGGAAGTATCCAATTTTTACAATGACACTTTTGTCAATATACAATTAAATGTAGAAGAATATCCGGGAATTGAAATATCCGAAAGCCTTGGAATTGATGTCTATCCTGCCATGTTGTTCATTGATGGGAGTGGAGAGCTCCTGCACAGAGGTTGTGGAGCCCTGGATGCCGGCGAATTTCTGGAATTGGGCAGGCAGGCCATGGGAGTTGAAAATTTGAAAAGCTTTGAGCGGAGATTTGATGCTGGCGAAAGGAAAAGTGAGTTTATTCTGAGCTACCTGAATTTGATGGATGAAAGCTGCCTCGATGTTGAAGGATTTGCGAGTTACCTGCTTGGAGAAAAGAAAGTAGAGGAGCTTACTGATGAGGAATCATTCTTACTCATTGAAGAGTACCAATGGGATATATTCAGCAGGGAGTTTCAATACTTAACCGATAACCGGGAGTCGTTCGAAAGCATACTTGGTAAAGACCGGGTGAACGATAAGATTTTTAATACTTATCTGGCACAGTATCAGGAAATTTATGATGCAGAGGAGTTACACCTTTTTGGTATGAGAGCTCTGCTAAGTGAAGTAAAGAAAACCTCGTTTACCGGCTCAGACACACTGCTTGTCATGATGAATCTGCATTATTACGAAATGATGGAAGACTGGAGCAGGTATTCAGACTATGCCATTGAATGGGTGGGAATGACCGGGTTGGCTGACCCGGAAGAGTTGAATGATCTCGCCTGGAAGTTTTACCTCTTTGTCAATGATGTTGAGAAGCTGAAAATAGCGACAAATTGGGCCAGGGAATCTGTAGATTCGGATCCTAATCCTTCAACAATAGACACCTATGCGTCTCTGTTGTTTAAGCAGGGTTCGAAAAAGAAAGCAATTGAACTTGAAAGACAGGCAATAGAGATGGCAAAGAAATTATTGGAAAACTCATCTCATTATGAACACCAATTGACCAAATTTGAAGGAGGATAGTCCGTTACCCCAGATTACTAAAATCTTTTACTCCGGGATCTGTCGTTAAAAGGGTCTGGAAAATGTTATTCAACGCTTCAAAATCCCATGGTTTGGTCACAAAGTCATGAATTCCAAAATCCCCGACAGCATCATTCAATTCTTCTCGTTTAATGAACCCGCTCAAAATCATTCGTTTAATTGACGGGTTGAAATCATAAACGTCTCTTAGAAGTTCTACCCCGGACATTTCCGGCATTCTGTGGTCAGAGACTACCAAATCTATTTTTTCATTTTTAACAATTTCGAAAGCCTCCAGTGGTCCAATGGCAACATGCACATTGTAGATTCTCCTAAATGCAGACCTGAACCCTCTCAGGTTGGCTTCTTCATCGTCTGCGTAAAGGATAGTGAACTCCTTTTTTGCTCTGACAGGGCGCTCGCGTCTTGGACGTCTTTCACGTACCGGTCTTCCTTCCATGCTGAATTCCATATAAATAGTATATAGAGGTTGATTGGTGTCACAAATTTACACTATAGGAATACTCCTGGAAATTAGCGTCACACTTAAAACTTACTCGTCAAAATACCTACTTTTTTTGACTTAGTTGCTTAAAACGGCTAAAATGTTGCTTTTTGTTTACGAAGATCAACTGAAGCTTCCCTTCAGGTATTCCCTGTTCATTCTTGCAATGTTGTCGAGTGAAATACCTTTCGGACATTCCACTTCGCATGCGCCCGTGTTAGTACAATTGCCAAAACCCTCTTCGTCCATCTGCTTTACCATATTTAACACCCGTTCTTTCGCTTCTACTTTTCCCTGAGGAAGCAAGGCAAACTGTGAAACTTTGGCCGAAACAAACAGCATTGCGGAAGCATTTTTACAAGTAGCAACACATGCACCGCATCCGATGCAGGTAGCAGCATCCATGGCCTCATCTGCATCATGTTTATCTATTGGAATTGCATTGGCATCCTGTGTATTTCCTGAGGTATTTACACTAATGAATCCACCGGCTGCCATGATATTGTCAAAAGCACTTCTGTCAACCACCAGGTCTTTTATAACCGGGAAGGCTTTGGCTCTCCATGGTTCTATATAGATGGTTTCTCCATTTTTAAATTCCCTCATATGAAGCTGGCATGTGGTGATCTTTTCGCCTGGACCGTGCGCTTCACCATTAATAAACATGGAACAACTGCCACAAATGCCTTCTCTGCAATCATGATCAAAAGCTACAGGCTCATTGTCTTCTTCAACAAGTTGTTCATTGAGAATATCCATCATCTCAAGAAAAGAACTATCAGGCGAAATATCAGAAACCTGATAAGTTTCCATTTTTCCCTTGTCTTTATCACTTTGCTGTCTCCAGACTTTCAATGTAAGATTTAAACCTTCGGATGCTGACATGCTAATCTGTTTTTAATTCCTATTTATAAGACCGGGTCTTAAGTTCTATATTTTCGTACTTCAATTCTTCCTTATGAACGACTGCCTCTGAGGGTTCACCTTTGAATTCCCATGCCGCGGCATAGGTGAAATTCTTGTCATCTCGAACGGCTTCTCCTTCATCCGTCTGGTATTCTTCTCTGAAATGACCACCGCATGATTCATTTCTTTCCAGTGCATCCCTGGCGAAAAGTTCGCCAAGCTCCAGAAAATCAGCCACACGCCCTGCCTTTTCCAGCTCCTGATTAATGCCATCCTGAGATCCTGGAACAGACACCTCTTTCCAGAATTGCTCTCTTATTTCTTTTATCTCCTGAATGGCTTCTTTCAGGCCCTTTTCGTTCCGTGCCATTCCGACCTTGTTCCACATTACTTTCCCAAGCTTCCGGTGGAAATAATCCACTGAGTGGGAGCCTTTATTATTGACAAAAAAATCAAGTTGTTCTTTTACGGCTTTTTCTGCTTCTTCAAATTCACTGGTCTCTGTTGAAATCGCACCTGTTCTGATGTCATCAGCCAGATAATCTCCAATAGTGTAAGGCAGGACAAAATACCCGTCTGCAAGACCCTGCATCAAAGCAGATGCTCCAAGCCTGTTTGCACCATGATCTGAAAAATTCGCTTCACCGATTGCATAACAACCTGGTATGGTTGTCATCAAATTGTAATCGACCCACACACCACCCATCGTGTAGTGAACTGCAGGATAGATTTTCATTGGTGTCTTATAGGGATTATCAGCAGTGATCTTTTCATACATCTGGAACAGGTTTCCATACTTTGCCTCAACCACCTTTTCACCCAATTCCCTGATAAGTTTTTCAGAAGCATCATGATGTCCGTGAATGTTGGCTTCTTCCTTTCCATAACGCATGATTGCAGCATCAAAATCGAGGTAGACTGCTTCACCTGTTTCATTGGTGCCTACACCAAATCCGGCATCACACCTTTCCTTGGCTGCTCTGGAGGCAACATCTCTTGGCACAAGGTTTCCAAAGGAAGGATATCTTCTTTCCAGGTAATAATCCCGATTCTCCTCGGATATATCCGTAGGTTTTATTTTACCGGCTCTGATTGCTTCGGCATCTTCTTTTTTTGCCGGAACCCAGATTCGACCATCGTTTCTCAATGATTCTGACATCAGTGTCAATTTCGATTGCTGCTCTCCGTGTTGTGGAATACATGTTGGATGTATTTGTGTGAAACACGGGTTGGCAAAGAAGGCACCCTTCTTGTGGATTTTCCATCCTGCCGAGACGTTAGAACCCATGGCGTTTGTTGACAGGAAAAATACATTTCCGTATCCTCCGGATCCAATAACAACTGCATGAGCAGAATGCCTTTCGATCTCTCCGGTGACAAGGTTTCGGGCAATAATTCCTCGTGCTTTTCCATCTACAATCACAATGTCCATCATTTCATGGCGATTGAACATTTGGATTTTTCCCTTGCCAATCTGACGAGACATGGCAGAATAGCATCCAAGAAGCAATTGTTGCCCGGTTTGACCTTTAGCATAAAAAGTTCTTGATACCTGAACGCCTCCAAAGGATCGATTATCCAGAAGTCCCCCATAATCTCTTGCAAACGGTACTCCCTGAGCCACACACTGATCAATGATATTTGTTGATACTTCGGCAAGACGATGAACATTCGCCTCCCTGGAGCGATAATCTCCGCCCTTTACCGTATCGTAGAAAAGACGATAAGTCGAGTCACCGTCTCCCTGATAATTTTTTGCAGCATTGATTCCGCCCTGAGCCGCGATCGAGTGAGCCCTTCTTGGAGAATCCTGATAGCAGAATGCTTTCACATTGTAGCCCAGCTCGGCCAGAGTAGCGGCAGCAGAGCCTCCGGCCAGTCCTGTTCCAACAACAATGACATCAATAGATCTCTTATTGGCAGGATTGACAAGCTTAATGTTGTTTTTATGATTGGTCCATTTATCCTTAATGGGACCTTCAGGTACTTTAGAATCTAATTTTGACATACCTACTTTTTAAAGAGCGTTGAAATGATGAAAAAGCGCAATAAATATGAATCCCGCAGGAACTGCAATCGCATATATTTTACCCAGCTTTAGAATGAACGGACTATACTTTTTATGACGTGCACCAACAGATTGGAAGGCTGATTGAAAGCCATGCATAAGGTGCAGACTTAAAAAGATGAAAGACAAAACGTAAATCCCAACCCTTAGCGGATTTTCAAACATATGTACCACCTCTTCATAATACCGATCAGGATTTTCAGGATTAAACTGAACATACTTATAGTTCATTTCAGGAATCCAGAAATCTTTGAAGTGAAAACCAAGAAAGAAAAGAAGGAAGAGTCCACTCCAGATCATATTTCTTGACATCCATGAAGAATTTGCTGATCCTTTATTGACTGCATATTTAACTTCTCTTGAGTTTCTGTTTTTGATTTCCAGTACAAACCCCATTACAAAATGGAATACCACACCAAACATTAATATCGGTTGTAGTAAAAATTGTACAAGAGGATTTGTGCCCATAAAATGGGATAAATCATTGAAAATCTCTTCACTGAACGTGGACGTCATATTTATTGTAAGATGCTGCAATAAGAAAAACATCAGGAAGAGAGCAGAAAGAGCCATGGCGAATTTTCTGCCAATGGAGCTTGTAAAGAATTGCTTGGTCCAGCCCATGAATATTGGTTAGTTAATACGATTGTAGTCAAAGGTAATTTCGGAATGTTTGTCCACCAATCTAAATTTCTATTTTTAATTAATCTAAATACTTAAAACGACTAAGTGAAGACACTTATTAAAGTGTTTAAATCGTTAACAAATAAAGCATGATTGTTGTTAGTTAAAATTGCTGTTAAATACTTTTAACTTTACATGGTCCCGGAACGAATTGTATATGAGATTTAAAAAAGTCATCTTCCTGCTCTCTTTTTTATTTGCTGGTTTTGAGTCAATGGCTACTCACATTAGAGCAGGAGAAGTAATAGCAAGAAGGGTAGATAATGTATCACTTACTTACGTATTTACTTTCTTTGGCTATCGGGATCAGGAAGGAGTTCAGTTCGGTCAGGGCAGGTTCGATTTTGGAGATGGTGATATCTATGGAGATGATCCGAATGAGCCGATACCATGGGAAAACATCACAGATTTGGGAAATGGAGTAGAACGTTGGGAATTTTCTATTTCTCACATCTATCAGGCTCCCAATAATTATCTGGTCAGCTACACAGAAGACTTCCGTAATGATGCGATTCAGAACATCGCAGGATCAATAAATACTTCATTTTATGTAGAAACTCTCATCGTAATTGACCCTTTGATAGGTGAAAATAATACACCTTTTTTCACTGTTCCTCCAATAGATCAGGGAGTTGTGGGGTTCACCTTTGAGCATAATCCTGGTGCTTTTGACCTGGATGGAGACAGCTTGTCGTATTTCTTTACTACACCAAAAAAAGCAAAAGGGCAGGATGTTGACGGATACCGGACATTGGTTGATCCTTCTTTTTATGAAAATTTTTCAACTGGCAATCAGACGAAGGATGGCCCGCCTACATTGACACTGGACGAATTTGGCACCATGATATGGAATGCTCCGGGAGGGGTGAATATTCCGGATATGGAAAACAGAGAGTTTAATGTAGCTTTTGTTGTTGAGGAATGGAGGAAGATTAATGGAGAATGGATAAAGCTGGGGTTTGTGACTCGGGATATGCAGATCATCATCTGGAATTTTGATAATGAACCTCCTGAAATAGAATTACCTCCAGATACCTGTGTGATAGCCGGCGACCCTGTTATTGCTTTAATAACAGGAACTGATCCGGACGGAGATCCTGTCAAACTGGAAGCTTTTGGCGGACCATTTGAGGTGAATGCACCGGTCGCTACTTTTAGTCCTGACCCGCCTGAATTTCAGGGACCACCTTCTGTACTGACATTCGAATGGCAGACCGTATGTGGTCATATCAGAGCCAATCCATACAATGTGCAGTTCAAAGCAACAGATCAACCGACTATTATGGATATTCAGGATCCTCCGGGTGCAGTGAATTTTGAAACATGGCAAATTACAGTTGTTGGCCCTGCACCAACCGGTCTGTTAGCCGACTCACAGGACGGACGAGCCATTCAGCTTAGCTGGGACGATTATTCTTGTCCCAATGCAGACTCTATCCAGGTGTGGAGACGTGTGGGAGAATTTGAAATTGACCCTAATTGTAATCCGGGTATTCCTGAAAATTCCGGCTATGAACTGATTGAAAGTCTGGATATTTCTGAAACAGCATTACTCGATGACAACAACGGGATTGGCTTATCACCTGGTTCCAAATACTGTTATAGGCTGGTTGCAACATTCCCCGGATCAACAGGTGGATTAAGTGTAGCCTCAGCAGAAGCCTGTGACAGTCTGGCCATAGATGTTCCGTTAATAACTAACGTAGATATCATGTCAACAAGCGAAACTAATGGTGAGATCATGGTAAACTGGACACCACCCTATGAGATTGATGTGACTGAATTTCCTCCAAATTATTCATATACCGTTCTTCGGACTGTTGGGAAAGGTCCAGGAGGCAATTATACTCCTGTATTTACCAATCAGACAGATACGTTTTTCGTAGATTCAGGCTTGAATACGGAAGATCTTTTTTATGCTTATAAGGTTGTCCTTTTTGCCAACAATGGAAATCCAATTGATACCTCGGCGGTCGCCTCATCCGTCAGACTAATACCAACACCCCAGGTAGGAGCTATAAGATTAAACTGGGATGCCAATACTCCATGGTCACTGAGTGTTCAGGAATTCCCTTACCACTACGTTTATAGAGATAATGTGCTGGATAATTTTCTGGACTCGCTCGTATTGGTTGATTCGGTAGAAGTTACTCTTGACGGTCTTGCTTACCTTGATGATGGGAGTTTCAACGGGATCAATCTGAGAGAAGAAATTGAATATTGTTATTTTGTGTCAACGCAGGGGTCCTATGGAAATGAATTGGTGGCTGCACCTTTGATCAACAGGACTCAGATAATATGTGCTCAACCTAACGATACGATACCACCATGCACGCCCATCGCATTTACATTTGACTCCAGCGGACCTTTTAGTTGTGAAAACAACAACCTGACAATGGGTTGTGATTTTAACGATTTTCAAAACAGACTTGTGTGGGATGCAGATGGGGAGTTGGATTGTGGGGATGATATTCAGCGTTACCGAATTTATTTTTCCCGTAATGGTAACGACGAATTTGTATTACTTGCAGAAACTCAGGAGACGTCATTTATTCATGATGGTCTGAGTTCATATGTTGGATGCTACAAAATATCAGCAGTTGACAGATCCGGGAATGAGAGTGTACAGTCAGAGATATTTTGTAACGACAATTGTCCGCAATTTGTGATGCCGAATGTTTTCACGCCTAATAACGATGGGAAGAACGATTTGCTCAGACCATTCTATTCCGGAAATCTCATTGGAAAGAATATCCAGAACTTCTCTAATACTGATTGCCCCCGATTTGTGAGGTCTGTTATTTTCAATGTATTCAACCGAGCAGGAGCACCAATTTTCACCTACGATTCGTCTGAAAATGAAAATAGCTTTCTTATCAATTGGGATGGAACAACGAATGGCGGAAAGGACCTTCCGGAAGGTGCTTATTACTATTCAGCGGAGGTAACCTTTGACAGATTGAACCCTGAAGACGCTGTAGTAGTTTATACAGGATGGGTTCAGATTCTGAGGTAGAACATGCCGTAGTTTTTTTTGATGGAGTTTGCAATCTGTGTAATGCTTCAGTCCGCTTTATCATAAAACGAGATAGCAAAGACTATTTCAGATTTGCATCATTACAAGGTGATTATGCTCGTGATACCCTTCCTGAAGATTTGACCAGAAATGGAACACTGCCAAGCCTCGTTCTTTTGGATAAAGAACTGCACACAAAAAGTTCTGCAGCCCTTGGAATTGCTCGTCACCTTTCGGGAGTGTGGCCGATATTTTCAGTATTTACAATTACACCAGCTTTCATCAGAGATTTCATTTATGATCTAATCGCGAAAAATCGATACTGGTTGTTTGGCAAAAAGGATGTTTGCATGCTTCCTGCGCCCGAATTGCAACACCTGTTTATTGATTGATGCTATTGTATAATTTTGCACAAAAACTGATCTATGAGTAAAGCCTATGTTTTCCCAGGCCAGGGAGCTCAATTCTCTGGAATGGGGAAAGAATTATACGAGAGATATGAAAAAGCAAAGGAGTACATTAACCTGTCAAATGATATCCTTGGTTTCGACATTAAATCAATCATGTTTTCAGGGTCCGACGAAGAGCTGAAACAAACAAAAGTTACACAACCAGCCATTTTTATTCATAGTGTCCTGGCCGCATTAACCTCAGAGGATTTCGCTCCTGAAATGGTGGCAGGACATTCATTGGGGGAGTTTTCAGCACTTGTTGCCAATGGAACATTGAATTTTGAGGACGGACTTTCCCTTGTGTCCAAGAGGGCTCAGGCGATGCAAAAAGCCTGTGAAGCACAAGAATCCACCATGGCCGCAGTTCTTGGACTGGAAGATGGAATCGTCGAAGAAGTGTGTGAGAGTATCGATGGAATAGTTGTGGCAGCTAATTATAATTGTCCTGGACAACTGGTGATCAGCGGTGAGGTGAAGGCGGTTGAAATTGCATGTGAAAAATTGAGTGCAGCAGGAGCAAGGAGAGCCTTGATTCTGCCGGTTGGCGGTGCATTTCATTCGCCATTGATGGAACCTGCCAGGGAGGAACTTGCTTCGGCCATCAAGTCAACAAATTTCAGCCGACCGGCCTGTCCGGTTTATCAGAATGTTGATGCGAAGGGCTATTCGGACGTAGATTCAATTAAGCACAATCTGGTGCTACAGCTTACTTCCCCTGTGAAGTGGACTCAATGTGTTCAAAATATGATTGCAGATGGAGCGACCAGCTTTACTGAATGCGGGCCAGGTAAGGTTCTTCAGGGGCTTGTTATGAAAGTTAACAGACAAATGGTAGTTTCAGGATTGTCATGAGATTAAACAGGACCATATTCATCCTTTTCCTTGGATTCATACTCATTGGATCGGAAGGATGCAGAAAGGGTCCAACATCCTCACATCAGAAAAATAAGAAGAAGGTAAAACGTGGCAAGCCGATTCCCTGCCCAATTAAAGATTGCTAATTGAATAAAATAGTTATTGCAATTGATGGTTATTCCGCATGTGGAAAAAGCTCAACAGCCAAACAAGTTGCAGCCCGATTGGGTTATCATTTTATTGACAGTGGTGCAATGTACAGGGCGGTCACGCTTTTCTTTTTGCAGAATGGAGTAGAAACGGACAATACCGAAGAGGTCACGAGTGCATTGAATCGTTGTAATATTTCATTTTCCGGATTATCAATTTTTCTCAATGAAGCAAATGTTGATGAAGAAATCAGATCCATTCAGGTAAATGAAAGCGTGAGTCGTATCAGTGCGATTCCTGAGGTGAGAAAGAAAATGGTGAAGCAACAAAAGGAAATAGGGAGACAAAAGGGAGTGGTAATGGATGGAAGAGATATTGGAACCGTGGTTTTTCCCGATGCTGAGCTTAAAATTTTTATGACTGCAGAAATAGAAACCAGGGCGAAAAGAAGACAAAAGGAGATGAGTGATAAGGGAATGAACGATTCGCTTGAAAATATTGTCAGAAATCTATTAGCGCGTGATCACATGGATTCAACCAGAAAAGACAGCCCTTTAAGAAAAGCAGAAGATGCAGTCGAAATAGATACTACTGATTTAACTTTAGAGGGTCAGATAGCTCAAATAGTTAGTATGGCAAAAGAAAAAATCAATGCAAATTGAGATAGACGAAAAATCCGGGTACTGTTTTGGTGTAGAATTCGCCATTCAGATGGCTGAGGATGAAATGGAAGAAGGCAAAGAACTTTATTGCCTCGGTGACATTGTCCATAATACAATGGAAGTGGAGCGACTGTTTAAGAAAGGACTCAGGACCATAACCAGAAATGAACTGAAAGAATTAAGAGATTGCAAAGTCCTTATCAGAGCTCACGGCGAACCCCCTGAAACGTACCAGATAGCCATTGAAAACAATATTGAATTAGTAGATGCCTCCTGTCCGGTAGTATTGAAGCTGCAAAACAGGGTGAAGAATGCGTATGACATTACGAAGAAGAAAGATGGCCAGCTTGTCATTTATGGAAAGCCTGGACATGCAGAAGTAATAGGACTTACCGGTCAGACTAATAATGAATCAATCATAGTAATGAGTGATCAGGATCTGGATAAGATCGATTTCTCAAGACCCATCACATTGTTCAGTCAGACCACTAAAAGTACCAAAGGGTTTTACCATATCAAGTCGGTGATTGAGGAAAGAATAAAAGAGGAGGGACTTCTTTCCATCGAGGAATTCAACTCCAATGACAGTATATGCAGACAGGTGTCAAACCGGGAGCCAAACATGGAGAAATTCTCCACGAGACATGATGTTATCCTGTTTGTAGCCGGAAAGAAGAGTTCCAATGGAAAGGCATTGTACAATGTCTGTCTCAATCATAATGAGAGAAGCTATTTCATTGAGAGTGAAAAAGACATTGACCTGTCCTGGATAACTCCGGATGATTCGGTGGGTATTTGTGGAGCCACCTCAACACCAAACTGGCTTATGGAACAGGTTGCGGCATTTTTACAAAATAATGAACCCGCCCTTGCGTAGCATTTATTTAACTGGTCCTCTCAGTAAGAATTAACTCTCTAATCCAATTGATTAAACACGGTTTTTTATTAACAAAAGGCTGTCAGGTTAGTTACTATATTGTTAAGTTTGCCACGTTTTTAGAGGATTATCCAGGTAAGAAACATGTCTCAGACGATTAAGCTGAAAAAAGGGTTTGATATAAACCTTGCCGGAAAGGCAGAAAATAGAATTTCAGAAACAGACCAACCGGAAACTTTTGCGATCAAGCCGTCCGATTTCAATCACATAACCATGGCTAAAATGATGGTTGCTGAGGGAGATAACGTGAAGGCAGGAACTCCACTCTTTTATGAAAAAACCATGGAAGATGTGTTGTTTTGTTCTCCTGTAAGTGGGGAAATCGTTGAGATTAGAAGAGGAGAGAAGCGTCGGGTAATGGAAATCAGAATTCTTGCTGATAAGGAAATTGAGTTTGAGAAATCCAAAACATTCTCAATTTCTGATATTAATGGACTAGGCAGGGAGGAATTGCAGGAAATGCTTTCAAAAGGAGGAGTATGGCCAAATGTGATTCAACGACCTTATGGGTGCGTTGCTAATCCTTCAGACACTCCAAAATCTATTTTTATTTCAGCCTTTGATTCAAACCCTCTGGCCCCTGATTACTCTTTTACCCAAAACGGGAATGAGCAATATTTTCAGGCAGGAATTAATGCGTTGAAGAAATTCACATCCGGAGTTATTCACCTCAATACAAACGCCAACGCAGAGGTGGCTCAGGTTTTTGCCCAGATCGAAAATGTTCAGAACAATAAGATTTCAGGAGCACACCCTGCAGGAAATGTAGGTGTACAGATACATCACATTGATCCGATAAATAAAGGAGACCTGGTCTGGACAATAAGTCCTCAGGGAATTGTTGAAATTGGAAAACTCCTGACTGAAGGTATTTACGACACGTCTAAACTTCTGGCAGTTACAGGATCTGAAGTGAAAAGTCCGGGTTATGTGAAAACATATACGGGTGCCTGCCTCAACAAGCTGGTAGCCGGAAATACAAATGAAGGCGAGAAAAGATACATTTCAGGGAACGTACTAACAGGTGAAGCTGTAGGAGAAGAAGGATACCTTGGATTCTATCATCAACAGATAACTGTAATCCCCGAAGGGAAGTATGAGGAACTGTTCGGCTGGATTACACCAACTACAAAGAAATTAAGCTTTCACAAAGCTTTTGGACTGCTTTCTTATACAGGCGGAAAAAACAAAGAGTATGTGCTGGATACGAATCAGCACGGAGAACATAGAAATTTTGTCATGACCGGAGCATTTGAAAAAGTGCTTCCTATGGATATTCTGCCTAATTACCTCTTCAAAGCAATTTTCGCAGAAGACTTTGATGACATGGAAGCGCTTGGTATTTATGAATTGGTAGAAGAGGATGTAGCACTTTGTGAATTCATTGATGTTTCCAAGCATGATCTTCAGGAAATCCTGAGAGAAGGTATTCAACTAATTAAAAACGGTTAACCAATTGCAATGAAATTCTTGCAAAAGAAATTTGATCAGATTAAGCCCCACTTTGAAAAGGGGGGGAAATGGGAAAAATTCCATCCAATCTATGAGGGTCACAGGACCATCTTTTTTGCTCCGGATTTTGTTACCGGAAAGAAAGGAGCTCATATCAGAGATGGAAATGATTTGAAGCGAATGATGTTTACGGTCATCATAGCAATGATTCCATGCCTGATATTTGGTATGTGGAATGTTGGTCACCAGCACTATCTCGCCACAGGAGTTGATGCTTCTGTTTTGGATAAATTCATTATCGGCGCCTTAAGGACTGTGCCAATTATTATCGTATCATATGGTGTTGGACTTTTAACAGAGTTTACATTCTGTGTGATCCGACAGCACCCCGTAGAAGAAGGATTCCTGGTTTCCGGAATGCTCATTCCGCTGGTTATGCCTCCAACCATTCCACTATGGCAGGTAGGTATGGCAACCGTTTTTGCGGTAATCATTGGAAAAGAAGTATTTGGGGGAACAGGGATGAATATCCTGAATGTAGCATTATTGGCAAGAGCGTTCCTGTATTTTGCCTATCCTTCGCAAATTTCCGGTGAAGTGTGGACCTATCTGGGAGATGTTCCAACAGTAGACGGATATTCGGGAGCAACCATTCTGGCATACGGTGCAGAAGCTGCTACGAATAAAACGGATATGTGGGCACTTATCGCTGAAAAGGGATATACCGGAATGTACGAATTCTGGAACATGTTCATTGGAATTATTCCTGGCAGCATTGGCGAAACCTCGACACTTATGTGTCTGATAGGTGCATTTATTCTGATTGCGACAGGAGTAGGAAGCTGGAAAATTATTCTGAGTGTTTTCGTAGGAGCATTTGCGATGGGGAGTCTTTTCAATGTATTTGGAGGGAATAGCTTTCTTGAAATGCCGGCTCAATATCATCTGGTTATTGGAGGACTGGCTTTTGGTGCAGTATTTATGGCCACTGATCCGGTTTCTGCAGCTCAGACTGAACCCGGAAAATGGATTTATGGTTTCCTCATTGGAGTAATCACTGTTTTGATCAGAGTTGTAAATCCTGCATATCCTGAGGGAATTATGCTGGCGATTCTTTTCATGAACGTATTTGCTCCTCTTATCGATTTTTATGTTGTTGAAGCGAACAAAAAACGAAGATTAAAACGTGCAACGGTCTAATACATATATCATCTTTTTTGCCATCGCCCTGACAGTAATTCTGGGTGGTGCATTGTCGTTAACTTCTGTCGGGCTTAAACCTCTTCAGGATAAACAGGTTGAACTTGATACCAAGAAAAAAATTCTTGGAGCAGTAATGGATATTTCAGGTGTAGAAGACCCGGATGAAATTTTAAGGATCTACAACGAAAAAGTGAAGTCAATTGTCATCGATATTGATGGAAATGAATTGAGTACTGATCCAAAGGGAAATCCATACGTTGCAGAAACAGTAAACATTCAAAAGAATTCCAAACTGGATCCGAAAGATCGTGCGTATCCTGTGTTCATGTTTATGGGAGAGTCAGGAAATGTGGAAGCTTATATATTTCCAACATTCGGTGCAGGACTGTGGGACTGGATTTCCAGTTATGTAGCCTTTGGTCAGGACCTGAATACAATTAAAGGAATTGCTTTTGATCATAAGGGTGAAACACCCGGACTTGGAGCAAGAATTACCGAACCTGGTTATCAGAGCAGATTTGAAGGGAAGAAGATATTTGAAGGCAATGATCTGGTAAGTGTTAAGGTTGTGAAGGGAGAAGGAAATACAGGTCTGAGTGATCATCAGGTTGATGGCCTGTCCGGGGCAACTATGACCACAAAAGGAGTTAACACGATGCTGGAGAACTACCTCGAATGTTATTCAGCGTATATTAAGAAAGTAAAATCTCAAAATAGCTAAGTATGAGCACGGATGTAGCAGAAGCTCCGATAGAAGTAAAAGAGCCGGCAGAGGCATTTTTATCGAAGAGAAGAAAAAGAATTGTAGCAGATCCTCTCAACGAGGATAACCCCATCACCGTTCAGGTTCTCGGAATCTGTTCTGCTCTGGCTGTAACAGTTCAGATCAAGCCAACATTGATCATGTCGATTGCTGTGGTTTTTGTGATCGTCTTTTCCAATCTCATTGTTTCTTTAATCAGGAATTGGATTCCTGGTAGAATTCGAATTATTGTTCAACTGGCGATCATAGCAACCCTGGTAACGCTTGTAAGTGAAGTGCTAAAAGCATATAGCTATGATATGTACAAAATACTGGGAGCATACGTTGGACTCATTATTACAAACTGTATTGTAATGGGACGACTTGAAGCTTTTGCCATGGCCAATAAGCCATATGATTCAGTTCTTGACGGATTTGGCAGTGGTTTTGGATATGCCTGGATCATACTGGCAGTAGCTTTCTTTAGAGAGCTTTTTGGATCAGGATCTATTTTGAATGTAAAGATTTACGAACCAATTAGTAACATGCTTGGGGTGACCCTTCAAACTAACGGTTTAATGGTTGACTCGATTGGCGCATTTATGATTTTGGGGATCATCATCTGGATTCAGCGAACTAAAAACGGATACGTAGAACACTAATTATATGGAAGCATTAAACATAGCGATCAAGAGCATATTCATTGACAACATGGTCTTTGCCTATTTCTTAGGCATGTGCTCATTTCTTGCGGTATCCAAAAAAGTAAAAACAGCAGTCGGACTGGGAGCGGCAGTTATATTCGTATTAACGATTACCGTGCCATTGAACTGGATTATTCAGGAAAAGGTATTGAAAGAAGGAGCAATGGCATGGATGGGAGCTGATTTTGCAAGCGTTGACCTTACGTTCCTTCAGTTCATCATCTTTATTGCGGTGATTGCCGCAATGGTGCAACTGGTGGAAATGGTTATAGAAAAATTTTCACCATCCCTTTATGGCTCTTTGGGAATCTTCCTCCCACTCATTGCCGTAAATTGCGCGATCCTTGGATCATCTTTATTCATGGTACAAAGGGATTATACCATTGTTGAAGCAACTGCTTTTGGTTTTGGATCAGGTACAGGTTTCTTTCTTGCAATTGTGGCACTTGCGGCAATACGTGAAAAGTTAAAGTATTCCAATGTGCCAAATGGGTTGAAAGGACTGGGAATAACCATGCTTATTACCGGTCTGATGGGACTGGCCTTTAAATCATTTATTGGAATTGCTCTTTAGAAGCACGTTTAAAAAAATGGAAGGGCAAAATTTGCCCTTTTTTTATGCCTTTTTTAGGTGTATTACTTATTTAATTTACCTTAACAAAAACACTATAACTATGAAAAAGACAATACTAACATTATCTCTATCTCTTATTGCATTAATAGGCTTCAGCCAGGCAAAAATGGAAATTGGCGTGAAAGCCGGTGCAAACTTTGCAAATACCAGTCTTGATGATTCTGAATCCATTACCTCATTACATGGTGGTGCGTATGCTTTGTTTAAGCTTTCAAAGCTTGGTATTCAGCCTGAATTGCTATTCTCAAAGCAGGGTTCTGAATTTTCAGGCGGGGGAGAAGTTGATCTTTCTTACGTCAACATTCCAGTGATGGTTAAACTTTATCTTGCAGGTGGTCTTAATCTACAGGCAGGTCCTCAATTTGGTATTTTAACGACTGCCGAGGATGGGGATGGTGATGATCTTAAAGATCAACTCAAAGGTAGTGATGTAAGTGCAGCGATCGGTGCTGGATTTGATGCTCCTTTCGGATTGCAGGTTACGGCGAGATATGTAATAGGACTAAGTGATATAAATGATTTCCCTGGAAGTACTGATGATTTCAAGAACAAAACTTTCCAGATTTCAGTAGGCTACAGCCTTTTCAAACTGGGCAAATAATTGCCAAAGACATTATGGAAAAGCCAGACCGAAAGGTCTGGCTTTTTTTTTTGGTTGTAGATTTTTGAACAGGTTCTTAAAGCTTTAATTTTTTGAACAGATCCATCTCCATTTTAAGTGATGGTATACCTGACTTATGGTTTCTTTCACCAACAAGGTTTACAGAGCGCTCTTTGTATGAATAAAAAATCAGCAAAAGTGCAATGAGCACGCCTGCGATAATAATGGCTATTTTATTATGTGATTTCATGGTTAGGTATACTATTGACACCACAACCACATCATACCCTTATTATTTGGCATTCAGCGCCCGGTCGTATTCCTGGAGTTTACAGGAAACTTTGCCGGAGCATTAAAAAACTGTGTCCGGATTAGCAGAGTTCTTTGAAAACCTCATCCAGGTGTCCGGCAATCATTTCTGCAGACCTGCCTTCGATGTGATGTCGTTCAACAAAATGAATGAGCTCTCCATCTTTAAAAAGCGCAATAGCCGGTGATGATGGAGGATAGGGCAAAGTATACTCTCTCACTTTTTGAGTTGCCTCTACATCAAAGCCTGCAAATACTGTTGTCAGGTTGTCAGGACGCTTTTCAGCATTTTGGAGGGCCATTAAAACGCCCGGTCTTGCTGCCCCTGCAGCACACCCACAAACAGAGTTAATCACCACCAGGGAAGTTCCTTTATGGTCTTTCAAATGGTTATCAACTTCTTCTGCAGTAGTTAGTTCTGAAAAGCCGGCTTCAGTTAACTGGCCTTTCATTGGCGCTACTATTTCTTCTGGATACATTTCTATTTAGTTTTTATTTTTTTTAAAGCTTACATAAAACCCAGCTCCAGCTTAGCCTCTTCTGACATCATGTCTGTGGCATAGGGAGGATCAAAGGTTAGTTCAATATTTACATCATTAACACCCGCTACTGCCCTGACATTCATTTCCACTTCGCTTGGAATTTGCTCTGCGGCCGGGCAGGAGGGTGATGTGAGTGTCATGACAATTTCAACATTATTAATGGGTAAAATATTTATTTCGTAAATAAGTCCCAATTCATAAACATCAACAGGAATTTCCGGGTCAAAAACATTTTTAATGGCTCTGACAATGTCCTCCTTTAATTTCAGCTGGTCAATATTTGTCGTTTGTTCACTCATGGTTATTCCTTTGCTGAATAGGCTAGTCCAAATAGTTTCATTTGTTTGATCATCGCTCCAAACCCATTGGATCTTTGCGTGCCGATAAAACGATTCATCCCAATCTGCTCCGGGAAATATATTTCAGCGTTAATAACATCAGAAGGGGAAGTTTGATTCAATACCCTTACCAGAAGACTGACAAGCCCCTTCGTGATAGCTGTGTTGGAATCAGCCTGAAAATGAATTTTACCATTTTCAAGCGTTGCGGTCATCCATACTTTTGACTGACAGCCTTTTACAATATTATCTTCCGTTCTTTCTTTTTCAGGAAATTCAGGAAGTTCTTCACCCAGTTCCATAATATAATCAAGGGTCATTTCCATGTCCTGATCCAGCATCGAGAATTCCTCAATGATTTCCTCCTGTCTTGATTTTATTAACTCCATCACCTGAATTTGGCAACAATGTTTTTTAGCGATTCACAAAAGAAGTCAACTTCTGCGATTGTATTATAAATGGCAAAAGAAGCTCGGATGGTGCCCTCCACTCCGAAAAAATCCATCAGAGGCTGAGTGCAATGGTGTCCGGTTCTCACTGCGATTCCTCTTGCATCCAGCAGTTGACCAATGTCATAGGGGTGAATTCCTTCAACAAGAAAGGATAGTACCCCTGCCTTTTCATCTGCCTGACCAATCAGTGATACTCCTTCGATGTTTTTAATTGAATGAGTAGCGTGTTCCAGCAATTCATTTTCATGAGCATGAATTGCTTCATACCCTAATTCAGAAATATAGTCCATGGCAGATTTAAAAGCGATTACATCTCCAATGTTTGGAGTACCTGCCTCGAATTTGTATGGAATTTCGTTGAATGTAGTCTTCTCGAAAGAAACATCTTTAATCATTTCGCCACCGCCCTGGTAGGGTGGCATTTTTTCTAATAAATTACGTTTACCGTACAAAACTCCCACTCCGGTTGGTCCATACATCTTGTGACTGGAAAAAGCCATAAAATCACAATCAAGTTCTTTTACATCAATTTGAAGGTGAGGAGCAGCCTGTGCTCCATCAATCATTGTCCGTGCCCCGACAGATTGAGCGGTCTTAATAATTTCTTTTACCGGATTAATGGTTCCAAGAGAATTGGAAATGTAGTTAACCGCAACCATTTTAGTCCTGTTACTGACCAGCTTATTGTACGCTTCAAGGAGGATTTCCCCCTTTTCATTGATCGGTATGACTTTGATAACTGCTCCCGTTTTTTCTGCAACCAATTGCCACGGGACAATATTCGAATGATGCTCCAGCTGTGAAATCAGTATTTCATCGCCTGCTTTTAGGTTGGCAAGGCCCCAGGCGTTTGCAACCAGGTTGATACTTTCCGTAGTTCCTTTAGTGAAGATGATTTCTTCTGCTTCTTCAGCATTAATGAAAGACCTGATGCGTTTTCTTGTATTTTCATAAGCTGTAGTGGACCTCTCAGCCAATGTGTGAATACCTCTATGGATATTTGCATGATCTTTCCCATAAAACTTTTGAAGGGCCTCAACAACAACTGCGGGAGTTTGAGAGGAAGCGGCGTTATCAAAATAAATAAGGGGCTTTCCATTAACCTCCTGATCAAGGATCGGAAACATTGACCTTACAGCGTCTACATCCAACTTCTTTATCAGGGCCTCCATTAATATAAATTTTTCTGAATCAGAAGCATCAATTCTTCCTGTACTTCGACTACCGGTACTTTTTCCATGGCCTGGGAAGCAAACGCATTCAAAATCATGCCTTTTGCCGTTTTTTCATCTATTCCTCTTGCCCTTAAATAGAAAATGGCATCTTCATCCATTTGACCAGTTGTGCATCCGTGCGAACATTTTACATCGTCAGCCCAGATTTCTAACTGTGGCTTTGTATTTATTGTCGCATCGTCAGACAGTAGAATGTTGTTGTTCGACTGAAACGCATTGGTTTTCTGGGCATCTGGACGAACGTAGATTTTTCCGTTGAAAACACCGGTTGATTTTTCATCCAGAATCCCTTTGTAAACCTCATTACTATATGAATTTGGCTTGATGTGGTCCACCGAAGTATTATTGTCAACATGGGTATTTCCGTTTAAAAGGTATAGCCCATGCATGTGTCCTTCACAATTTTCACCTTCAAGATTGATGGTCACATTATTGCGAATTACTTCACCGGAAAAGGAAAATGTATTAACAAAAAACCTGCTGTCTCTCGATTGTTTAACAAATACTGTTTCATGCGCAATGACATCTGAGGAGTATGCCTGTACTTTTGAAAAATTAATCCGGGCATTGGCCGCAACGTCAAATTCAATGTATGAGTTGATGAAGGTTCCGGGTAAATTAATGGACTTTTCAACAAGGGTTAATTCCTGATTCTTTTCTGAAGCAACCTTTATTCTTGGATTCGAAAACCCGATTGAATTGATCTGATAGATAAATATTGGAGAAAGGTTTCCCGAAGCTTGAATGTGAATTTCTTCTTTGCTCAGAACCGTATTGATGAGACTCAATGGGTCGTGCTTCCCCTTAGAGATTTTAGCAGAGCGGACTTTGAGCCCTTCTTCAATGATTGAGTCTTCAGAAGAGAACCGACCATTCTTAATCACCAGGTGACTGCCCTCCGTATTATATCGGTCATTTTCATTGAAAGTGGCAGGCTGATTTAATGACAGGTCTGCTTTCTTTTCAAGAAATTTACTGATTGGTGTATACTTATAAGCTTCAGATTTTTTGTTTGGAAGTCCGGTTTCAACCAGCATCTTCAAAGCTTCCTGTTGCACTTCGGAATCTGATTCGAATTCTTTTTGAATTTTCTCAAGAAATATGGATTGTTCTTTGATCATGCCTCCAGTGCTGCTTCTTCTTTGATCCAGTCGTATCCTTTTTCTTCAAGCTCCAGCGCAAGGCTCTTGTCCCCACTTTTCACAATTCTTCCATTGTAAAGCACATGAACAAAATCTGGAACGATATAGTCTAGCAATCTTTGATAATGAGTTACTACAATTGCTGCATTATCAGGTCTTTTCAGTTGATTCACTCCATCAGCAACAATCTTAAGTGCATCTATATCAAGTCCTGAATCTGTTTCATCAAGAATAGCAAGCCTTGGCTCCAGCATGGCCATTTGGAAAATTTCATTTCTCTTTTTTTCACCACCGGAAAAACCTTCATTCAACGACCTGCTTAATAATGACTGATCGATATCAACCAGTTTCATTTTCTCCTTCATAGTCTTAAGAAAGTTGACAGCATCAAGTGCTTTTTCGCCTCTGCTTTCTCTAATCTGATTGAGTGCGGTTTTAAGAAAGTTAGTAGTGCTTACACCTGGTATTTCTACCGGATATTGAAATGCGAGGAATATTCCGAGACGGGCTCTTTCTTCCGGAGCAAGTTCGAGTAGATCCGAGCCTTCAAAAAGGACTTCACCATCCGTAACCTCATAATCTTCACGTCCCGCGAGGACCGAAGCTAAAGTGCTTTTACCAGATCCGTTTGGTCCCATGATTGCGTGAACCTCTCCGGCTTTTACTTCCAGATTTATTCCTTTTAGAATTTGCTTATCCTCGATTGAGGCATGTAAGTTTTTAATTTCTAACATAGTTATTAAGTTGTCAGTCGACAGGTCCTTAGTTTTTGTAATTATGAGTTGTTCTTTAATGACTTTTTAAGCCCATTAATAATTTTAGACATTTCAGCACTTAGATTTCTTAAGTTGTCAGCTGTTTCCGAAGAAATGTAATTGAGCCGCTCGGCGAGATAGTTTAGAAACCTGTTAAAATCAGCATTACTTTCTCTGTCAAAGCCTTCTGCAATGTTGTTCGAAATTGATACTACAGCGCTACAGATTTGATCTCTGAATTTGTAATCCTTATGAGGGCCAAATTCACTGTAGATCTCCACTGCTAAATCCTGACCTTTTTGCCAGGCAATTATTTCTTCAAATCTTTTAATTACCCTATTTTTTCTGTAATTCATCTGACAACTAACTACTGGTAACTATCTACTTATTATTTATCCCACGCTTCCTTCGAGGGTAAGCGCTAATAATTTTTGAGCCTCTACTGCGAATTCCATTGGCAGTTTGTTCATCACTTCTTTGGCAAAGCCATTGACGATGAGCGCCACAGCGCTTTCTTCATCAATTCCTCTTTGCTGGCAGTAAAAAATCTGGTCTTCTCCAATTTTAGAAGTGGTTGCTTCGTGTTCAACCTGCGCAGATTTATTGTTGATGTCTATGTAAGGGAAGGTATGGGCGCCACATTTGTCACCCATGAGAAGAGAGTCGCATTGAGAGAAATTCCGGGCATTCTCGGCACGCTTCATAACCTGAACCTGGCCTCTGTAGCTGTTTTGAGATTTACCTGCAGATATTCCTTTTGACACAATTCGTGATCTGGTGTTTTTCCCAATGTGGACCATTTTGGTTCCCGTATCCGCCTGCTGGTAATTATTGGTGACCGCTACAGAATAGAATTCTCCAACCGAATGATCACCTTTTAGGATGCAGGAAGGATACTTCCATGTCACGGCAGACCCTGTCTCTACCTGGGTCCATGATATTTTTGAATGGTCTCCCGAGCAAATTCCTCTTTTGGTAACGAAATTATAAATCCCGCCCTTTCCATTCTTATCTCCCGGGTACCAGTTTTGGACAGTCGAGTATTTTACCTCCGCATTTTTTGCTGCATAAATTTCAACGACGGCAGCATGAAGCTGATTTTCATCTCGCATGGGGGCGGTACATCCTTCCAGGTAGCTTACATAGGAATCATCTTCAGCTATAATGAGCGTTCGCTCAAACTGGCCGGTATTGGCTGCATTGATTCTAAAGTAGGTGGAAAGTTCCATCGGGCATCTTACACCCTTTGGAATGTAGCAGAAGGAACCATCAGAAAAGACCGCTGAGTTGAGCGCTGCAAAATAGTTGTCACTCACAGGCACAACAGACCCTAAATATTTTTTTATCAGTTCAGGGTGCTCGTGAACTGCTTCACTGAATGAACAGAAGATAACTCCCAATTCTGAAAGTTTTTCTTTAAATGTCGTAGCGACTGAAACCGAGTCAATTACCGCATCTACGGCAATTCCTGTGAGTCTTTTTTGTTCCAGAAGGGAAATGCCCAAACGCTCAAAGGTTCGTAAAAGCTCAGGATCTACTTCATCAAGACTTTTAGGTTTTTCAGATTGTTTTGGTGCTGAGTAGTATTTTATCGCCTGATAGTCAATTTTTGGGTAATTAACATTAGCCCAGTTAGGTTCGGTCATGTTCTCCCACTTCCTGTATGCTTCCAGCCTCCATTCCAATAACCATTCGGGCTCATTTTTCTTAGCTGAAATAAACCGGACGATATCCTCACTCAGACCCAAAGGGGCTTCATCTGCTTCGAAATCAACAGACCATCCATGTTCATATTCTTTCGAGGTAAATTCGTCCAGTATTTGCTCGTCGGTACTCATTGATTTGGTTCAGGTGTTAGTGCAAAAATACTATTGTTTATATTAATTCTAAATAAGAACAACCAATGAGCGAATAGGTTCAGCTTATTGCCGTATTTTTTTAAAATGTGATGTGTTTGTTCACACTCTCCTCAAGGGAAATGAAGGTTTCAGTACTTTCAATACCATCTACTTTTTGAATCTTGTCATGAAGCACATCCCTCAGATGCTGAGTGTCTTTGCAATGAATTTTACAGAAGATATTATAATTACCGGTGGTGTATCGAATAGTAACTATTTCCGGTATTTCCTTAAGCTTCGCAACAACGACATCATATAGCGAACTCTTTTCCAGATATATACCCAGGAAGCAGGTGATATCATAACCCAACTTTGCATAATCTATTTTAAGCGTAGTACCCTTCACGATTCCCATTTCTTCTAATTTTTTCATCCTTACATGTACTGTACCACCTGAGACAAAGACTTTTTTTGCAACTTCAGTATATGGAATCTTGGCATTTTCCGACAGGATATTAAGAATTTTTAAATCGACATTGTCAATTTCATAATTTTTACTCATTTCAGTAGTTTGATATAATTATTTTGTAATGAAAGTATCATTTAATTAAATGAAATATAAAATTATCACTAATCAATTGATTTATTTTCAATAAAATTAGTAAAATATTAATTTTGATCCATATTCATAGTGAAATATGTAGTGATCACCGGGTGAATTAATGAGGTTCGACTCCTCACACTGCAGCTACATTTTTGGGTTAATGTTGTTTATTTTTAAAAGGTCTTGGTAGGGGTGCCAGGACCTTTTTGTATTATTGTCAATTCTCTTAAGTTCATTCACCCCTAATGATTATTATTTTCTGAGATAAACCGCAAATCCAAATGAATAAACAACCCTGGTTGGAAAATTACCCAAAAGGAGTTCCGCACTCGATTGATGCAGATAAGTATCAAAACCTTCCTGAATTATTTGAAGAAGCTCGTGATCGATTTTCAGAGCGGCCGGCCTATGAAAATATGGGAAAGGTCATCACATTTGCTGAGCTTGATTCGGCTTCAGACGCATTTGCGGCATTTCTTCAGAAAGGACTGGGGTTAAAGCCCGGTGATAAGATCGCAATACAGATGCCAAATGTTCTACAGTCTCCAATAGCTATACATGGGGCGCTTAAGGCCGGACTTACCGTCGTGAATACGAATCCGCTCTACACCAGTTCGGAGATGAAACATCAGTTTACGGATTCGGAAGCAAAGGCCATAGTGATTCTGGCAAACTTTGCATGTAACCTGGAGGAGATAATCGCAGAGACACAGATAGAACATGTAATCATCTCTCAGTTGGGAGATCTGCTGGGTGGATTGAAAGGAAAGCTGGTCAATTTTGTAGTTAAGAACATAAAGAAAATGGTCCCCTCATATTCTATTGATGGTGCTATTAGTTATAAGGATGCACTTTCGAAAGGGAGAACACTGACTTTAGATAAGCCGAAAATTCAACCATCGGATTTGGCATTTTTGCAATACACCGGAGGTACAACAGGCGTATCAAAAGGAGCGATGCTTACGCATCGAAATCTGGTAGCCAACCTGCAGCAGATTGAAGCGTGGCTCGGCCAGACTAATTTGGAGGATGGGAAGGAAATTTTCATAGCAGCTCTCCCGCTATATCACATCTTCGCGTTAAATGCACATGCTTTACTCACCATGAAAATTGGTGCCAAGAATGTGTTAATCACCAACCCAAGAGATATGAAAGGTTTTGTGAAAGAACTGAAGAAGCATCCTTTCACATTGATAACGGGAGTTAACACCCTGTTTAACGGCCTGCTCAATACACCAGGTTTTGCGGAGCTTGATCACAGTACCATCAAAGTAGCATTGGCTGGAGGAATGGCGCTGCAGCGGTTTGTGTTTGATCGCTGGGAAGAAGTTACCGGTCAGAAAATTGCTGAAGCTTACGGGTTAACTGAGACTTCTCCTGCATTATGTATGAATCCAATGGGTGAAGGGAACAGAGCTGGTACGATCGGGCTTCCCATTCCTGATAGTGATGTTGTCCTGCTTGATGATGATGGAAAGGAAGTGGCACAGGGAGAAAAAGGAGAGCTTTGCACAAAAGGTCCTCAGGTTTTTAGCGGCTACTGGAAAAAGGAAGAAGAATCAAAAAACAGCTTTGTGAACGGATATTTCTGTACCGGCGATATAGCTACAATGGACGCTGACGGATATTTTCGGATCGTTGATCGAAAAAAGGAGATGATTCTCGTCTCAGGGTTTAATGTTTACCCCAATGAAATTGAGGATTGTATAGCAATGCATGATAAAGTACTCGAAGTAGGGGCGATTGGAGTGCCTGATGCCAGGTCGACGGAAGCAGTGAAAGTATACATCGTAAAATCGGATCAAAGTCTGACAGAGGATGAGATACGAGACCACTGTGAAGAAAAACTGACCGGCTATAAGCGACCTAAATACATTGCCTTCACTGATGAGTTACCTAAATCAAATGTGGGAAAAATCCTCCGAAGAATTTTAAAGGAAAACGATCTTAAAACAAATACTTACACCTAAATGAAAAAACTATTTTTTACTCTAATCTTATTTTCAACTACTTTTTATTTATCTGCACAAACTGACACAACCTATTGGCAAATTGGCGGGGGCAGCACACTTACTTTCTCGCAGGTTTCTTTGACTAACTGGGCGGCAGGAGGACAGAACTCTGCGGCAATAAACTTTAACTACGGAATGTTTGCTGACCATAATAAGGGCAGGACTAAGTGGGAAAATTCATTAGATATTGGGTATGGACTTATCAAGCAGGGCAATAGTGGTTTTGCCAAGTCTGATGACAAACTAAATATTGTCACTAAATACGGATACCAGATAAAGAAAGGAAACGCGAAGTGGTTTTTCAGTGCACTCCTTGACTTTAAGACTCAATTCTATGATGGTTTTGATCCCGAGGATAATGTGACACTCATTTCAGATTTTATGGCTCCAGGATACCTTGTCATTGGTACGGGTGTTGACTATTATCCAAACGAATTCTTATCCTTTTCTTATATTCCACTAACCGGGAAGTTTACTTTCGTACAGGTTCAGGAGCTTGCTGACAATGGGGATTATGGTGTCGATCCTGCAGTTCGTGATGATGGGACGGGTAACATTATAACACCTGGAAAGAACTCCCGTGCAGAGCTCGGATCATTTTTCAGAGCAAAATATAAAAAGAAGACTTTTGAGAGCAGACTTGAACTCTTTACCAATTATGTAGAAGACTTTGGGACCATTGATGTGAACTGGCAGAATGCGCTTGTTGTCAATCTGACCAAGGTACTATCAACCAACTTCTTTACACAACTAATATATGATGATGACATCAAAATTGGCGCTGACGATAACGATAATGGAGTGATTGAGGATAGTGAATTTAAATCCCGAGTGCAGTTTAAAAGTGTCATTGGAATAGGACTCACCTATCAGTTTGGAGCGACGAAAGAGTAAGTATTTTTTGCTTAACATTGCGAACAGAAACCAGATTATCACATTTCCTGATCAACCAATTATAGAAAATCATGCCTGAATTTAATCCTACAGATGGAATGACCTACATCTATCCAATTTTAATTGGATTTATGATACTTGAATTTTTGGTTGCCCGGGAGAATTATGCGGATCGCAAAGATGTTCTCGCCGGGTTCGGGATCGCACTTGGATCATCGATCGTTGCTTCATTCACTAAAGTATTTGCCGTAGTAGTAGTTTTTCAGTGGTTTTTCGAAACGCTTGGTCCGCTCAGAGAGCAGTATTTGGGTTATTCAACTATTGGTTTTGCATGGTGGGCCTGGGCTCTTGCCATTGTTGCTGATGATTTCACATTTTACTGGCACCATCGATTCAGTCATACAGTAAGAATATTATGGGCTTGCCACGTTCCTCACCATTCTTCTACAAATTACAATTTTGCAGTGAGTATCAGAAATGGGTGGTTTATCACTTTGTATAAGCCAATATTTTGGATATGGATGGCGTGTATAGGATTTGAGCCTGTTATGATTGGAACGGCATTAATTATCAATGGAACATATCAGTATTTCTTACATACCAAATTGTTAGGCCCGCTTGGATTTTTCGGGAAGATTTTTAATAACCCTTACGTGCATGCAGTTCATCATTCCAGCAATGTGGAGTATCTGGATAAAAATCATGGAGGAATCTTCTTAATATGGGACCATATCTTTGGTACCTGGCAAAATATTATTAAGGGTGTTGAGCCTAAATACGGGATCATAAAAAACCCTGAAACATATAATCCCATCAGGCTCAATACGCATGTGTTTGAGGATATCTTTCATGATTTGAAGAAAGCAAAAAGTTCGAAAGAGGTGTTTATGTACATCTTCGGCCCTCCCGGTTGGAGTCCGGATAATTCGACACTTACAGTAAAGCAAATTCAAGCGGGGATGGAGCCTTCTGAGGAGGCGACTGCTGCTGCCTAGGGTTGTTCTTTTATATGGATGTCACGCTGTGGATAGGGAATCTCTATTCCATATTCTTTGAATTTTTCAAAAACTGAGAAATAAATTTCTGTCTTCAATCGACGGGGTTTGTCTGTATGGGATGAGGTCCAGATGGCCAGTGTGAAATTGAGCGAACTGTCTGCAAACTCATCAAAAAAGACATGGGGTTCTGGTTTTTTCAGGACATGACTATTCTCAGCAGCCACCTGCAAAAGAATTTCGCGAACCCTCACAGGATCTTCCTTGTAGCTGACTCCCACAGGGATATCAAACCGAATGTTTCGATCATTGTGACTCCAATTGATTACCCGTGAGGAAATGAATTCTGAGTTAGGTACGATGATTGAAATATTCTCATTTGTCAAAATCGTAGTTGCTCTGAAGGATATATTAATCACATCACCTTCAATATCACCCACAACAATCCGGTCTCCTACCTTAATGGGTTTTTCAAAGAGGATAATAATTCCGGAAATGAAATTATCGGTGATGTTTTGCAGACCAAAACCAATTCCAACCCCTAAGGCTCCGGCAAGCAGACTAAGTGAACTCAGGTCCACACCTGCGCTTTGGATAATGATGATGGTGCCCAGGAAGAGAAAACTGAAGCGAGCAATGATTCCAATGGAATTTCTGGCGCCTAATTCCACATTGGCTCTGACCAGAACTTTATTGGTAAGAATACTTCTTATACGCTTTGAGAGGAAGGATAGAAGCGTGAAAGCAATAACGAAGTAAAGAAGTGTGCCCAAACTAATTTCACTCTCACCGAGCTTAAACAGGGTAGTCGTAAAAAGCTCTCCCACACTAACGAGGAAGTCCTTTAAACCAATCCAGATGCTTTTAATTGTTTCCATACCGCCCAATCCCTAAATCTAGTTAAAGATTCAGAGATCAGGACTGATATCTGATTATTCCTCCTTCAGGGCATTTGAAGGATTTGCAATTGCTGCTTTGTAAGACTTAAGGCTGACCACAATCCAGGTGAGAATCAGGACAAGGATCACCGGAATGGCCAATAGGTACCAGGCTAATTCAATTCTGTAGTTATACTCCTGAAGCCATTGTTCCAACCAGTAAAAAGCAACCGAAACGCCTACAAACCCACCTATAACAACCAGACGAGTGAAATCTTTAAGCATAAGTCTCAACAGTGATGGAACAGTGGCTCCCAAAACTTTACGAACAGCAATTTCCTTTACTCGCTTTTGAAGAACAAAAGTGGTCAACGCAAATAATCCAAGAAAGGCAATGAATACAGCCAACAGTGAGAAAGTCGTAAAAACCTTCCCAAACTTTCTTTCACCTTCATACTGACGCTGGAAAGTATCATTTAGAAATTCCGAGTCAAATGGATAATTCGGTACGTGCTCATTCCAAAGATCTTCAATTTCATCCAGAGTTTTCAAAATATCTGAGCTATTGACTTTGGCAATTACATATCGCTGATGCCACATCCCCATTTCTCCATGTTTATTTCCGTAGCGATAAATGAGCGGACCAATTTCACGTTTCAGAGAGGCATAATTAAAATTTTTCATCACGCCGATTATTGTGAAGTCAAGACCACTTCCTCTTGAAAGCACTTTTCCTATTGGATCGTTGAATCCAAGCTCCTTTGCCAGCGCCTCGTTGATCACAACAGCCGCGGTATCGGTGACCCTGTTATTGTCAAAAAAGCGGCCACTTATCATTTCAATGTCCAGTACTTTCTCTGCACCATCCACTACAAAAACATTGCTTGGACCAACTTCCCGTTTGTTATCCTCTGGTATGGTATAGTTCCAGTCACCAACAAAACTGAAAGGAATATTGCTCATTTTGGCAACCTGCTGAACACCTGATATTTTTTCAAGTTCAGCTTTGAACAGCTCGTATTTATCTCCAAGCTCTGTCCCATTACCAATGGCAAGCGTCTGATCTATATTGACACCAAGCTCTTGTGATTGCATATAAGTAACCTGTTGGTAAATGACTACCGTTGCTGCTACAAGGAAAATGGAAATGGCGAATTGGAAAGAAACTAACCAGCTTCGAAGGCTCTTTTTCCCGGCTTGTTGCATTTGACCTCTAAGTGCCTTTAGAGGTGAGAATCCGGAAATGATATACGCAGGATAAACTCCTGCAAGGAGACCTACAGCGACCAAAAGCAGAGCAATTGATAAGAGATTTGTAGCCGAAAAAAGATCGTCAATTGTGAACTGGCGCCCGGTCAGTTGGTTGAAATAATCGATGGAGGCTCCTGAAATAAGCAGGGCAATTAACACAGCGATTAGTGTAATCACCATTGATTCAACAAGAAATTGAACAATGATATTCTTTCTATGTGACCCCATGGCTTTTCTTATCCCTACTTCCTTAGATCTGACAGCTGACCTTGCAGTAGCCATGTTGATATAGTTTACACAGGCGATCAACAGGATGAATATTGCTATTACGGAGAATATAATTACATTCTTGTAGTCTCCCCTGGGTCCCATCGAGAGTCGTGGCATATGCAAATGAATGGAAGAAACCGGATGGACCGTAAACCCATAGTACCGATTTGGATTTTCTGCCATAAATTCTTCAAATGAAGAATGCCCGCTAAAATTGATGATTTCTGGTCCGGCATACTTGTAATAAAGCTCCTGCAACTTGAGGTTAACTTCTTCCTGCTTCACACCAATTTGAGTTTTCGCGTAAGTCCATACACTATTACCTGTCCAGTTGTTATGACCAGGTTCAAGACTGGCTGCTATGAACTGATAAGGGAAATGAGTATTCTTTGGTGGATCCTTCACAACAGCGGTCACCTGATAAACTTCTCCGTCAACCTCAATTGTTTTGTTCATCGGCAGCTCTCCAGGGAAACATTTTTTGGCCAGAGATTCTGTTAAAACAATATTATCGGGTTCTGTTAAGGCTGTTTCCGGATCTCCGTATATGAATTCAGTCTGGAATACTTTAAATGTATTTTCATCCCCAAATCCTGCCCCGGACTGCATAAAACTTCTGTCACCGATTTTGAACAGCGTTTCCCATAATCCGCTTATCCTGGTCGCGACCTCAATTTGACTATATTCCTGCTCCATGGTTTTGGCCAGCATAGGCGGGCTGTATGCGCCTCGTTCACCCACTCCAACTCTGTATATTCTTTCAACATCGGGATAAAACTTGTCATAGCTCCTTTCATGTGTGATGTACATGACAATCAACAGGCAGGAGGCAAGACCTATGGCCAGTCCGGCAATGTTGATTCCAGCATACGATTTTTGCTTAAGAAGCGTCCTTATTGCTATTTTGAGATAGTTTTTGATCATTGCTATTGGTGTTAATTGTTCAAAATCATCCACTCCCTTGAGGTACCTCGGACGAAGAAATCCGAGTGCGTTTATGCGAAACTTCCATTGGGCTTTTTTAATCGATCGTTCCCGATCAAAAAGCTCAAAAAGATCTCCTTCAATCTGCTCAAGGTAGTTTTCCTTGCAGAAGATTTGCAGAAGATTAAGCACTCTCCTTGGTGGATTTTTTTTATTCATTGAAAACCTAAAATTGTTTTCGGTATTTTGTCGAACAGTCCGTTTCGCATCTGATGTACATATTGGATGGCTTTTGAGCCGGAATCTGTTACTTTAAAAATTCGTTTTCTTCTTCCCCCTCTTTCAGAACTTGCACCTCCCATATAGGAAGAAACAAATCCCTTTTTCTCTAATCGATCCAGTACAGTATGAACAGCGCTAATATTCACTTTTCTGTTAACCTGTTGATCAATTTCATCCATCACTTTTACTCCATAGGCATTCTCCTGGAGGATGGCCACAATCATTAGGACCAGTTCCTCCAGTTCCCCGAGTTGATAGGATTCTGTTTTCATATTATCGTTGATTAATCAATTGAAGATCTCGTCAGACCTTTATTTCATTCATGAATGTAGATGATATACGAGCATGCTCTCATAATGTTTCTTTCATAATTGTAAATCTAATACAAACATAAGAGTAGCTTATTCTGAAAAGGTTGCATGCTCCTCAGAAAAAAACTTCATAATGAACTACATTCTCTTCGAATTAGAGCTTATAATTTTTGTCTTCAGGATAGTACTTTGCCCGCTCATATACCTGACCTGCAAAAATTTTTATCACATCTGTATTTCCCCAAAAAGTAATCAGGGTAAAATGTGCTTCTTCAGCTTTTTATTTTCCTGAGGAAAATAAGTTTTTTGAACCCTGCTTTTTATTTGTAGTAAGGAATTGCTCTTTTCTTTAGAAATTCTGAATACGTATCGTAATCATTTTCTTTTGTTCTTCTGTGCCAGATTCTTGCTATCAAATTTTTTAGTTTTCGGTGCCTGGTCTGGCAAATTGTGACAAAACAATACAATTAATTAGTGATGGAAAAAAATTTTCTCAATGATTGAAAATCCCCTTTTCCCGATTTTTGTTTATCAATTCTTTCGCAAAAGTCCAAAGTGACTTAGAACCTTCCTCCATGACACTTTTCTTTTCAATCACAGTTTCAAACGGGACTTTGAATTCAGTCCATGTTCCGCCCTTGTTAGAATCATTTTGAATTATGGGTTCAAAATGATCAATTGTCCGGGCAAATTTTGCTTCTGCTGTTTCAAATGCTTCGAATTCTTCCCAAATAGCAATGAATTCCTGAGCTTGTTTTTCCGGGAGAAGCCCGAATATCCGTTTGGCTGCTTCCAGTTCTTCTTTGGTGTTTGAGTGATTCTTTGTTGTATCGAATAGAAATGTATCTCCCGCATCAATTTCCACAATGTCGTGAATCAGAATCATTTTAAGCACTTTCAATACATCAATTGATTCCTCAGAATACTCAGCCAGTGTAAGGACCATGAGGCAGAGATGCCAGCTGTGTTCTGCACTGTTTTCGTGTCTGTCGCTTTCAAAAAGACAGCTCTTGCGTTGAATGTATTTGAGTTTGTCTATTTCCCGGATAAAGTTCAATTGCTTTTGAAGAACGTTCTGCATGAAATTTAATTTTTACAAAAGTACCAGTTGACTACTCTTTCTGCACAACACTCCAGTCAATATCAAACCTTGCTTTTAAGTAGGGAGCAAGTGGTCCCAGCCCAATTTCAATTCTCCTTTTATCTACATATTCCGGATCCATAATCGGATGAGGAGATTTGGTGAGATTTTCGAATTTGATCTGTGTTCCGTAAAGTTGTTCTTTGCCTTCTTCAACTAATAAACGGTCTTGCATTTTTGCGAATCGAAGGGGCTGAGCTTCCCCTTTTTCAAACGCTTCTTTCAACAGCGGAAAATACTTTTTCCGAAGCTCAAAAGATGAATGATTGATGATGAGTGCAGCACCTGCAGCAGCAATTTCAGTAATCTCTGAAGCGGTGGGCCACCCGTATTGATCGAGTAGTTCCTGTAGTTCCCGAATGTTTTGTTTCATAAATTGTTCCTCCATTGCCAGAACGGGGAAAATAGAAGGAGTATCAAAATAGCCACCGTTTTGAATATATTTTCGCCTTTCAATATTTCCCGCATACTGAAACCCCTGATCCCTGATTATCATTTTAAAAAGTGCTTTGGCAAAAGGCTCATTTTTTATATTCCCATTTTCCGTTTCATATTTTTTTATTTGATTGTCAACAATACAACTCCAGCGAGGGTCATCTATGAGGCTGAGAAAATGAGGATCATGCAGGGCTTTTAAAGAGGCGTCTCCTTCAAGGCTGTGGTTCAGAAAAAAGAAAGCGGTATCCCGCATATATTCTGTCCACAATAGTGAGCAGGTTGAGGCTATTTTATAAGAAACTTCCCTGTCAGAAGGATCGGCGAAAAAAGCCTGACCGTATTTTTCTAAGGCAGGCATGAGTAAACCACTTTTTTTTAAACTGTCGGCTTCTTTCACCAACCCTTGTGCGGTAGCGAAAATTCCTGTTATAAGTAGTAAGCATAGGAATGGTATTTTTTTCATTGCAGTATGATTTAATACAGCAATGCTACTTCCTAAAACAAATAGTACAGATAAATGTCGATGAACACCGTATTTTCAGTTGTTTTCGACATGAACTTTAAACGTTTGGAGCTAATATGACGCTATCGCTCATTGAGAGTCCAGTCGTATTCATAGTATGACAATTGGGAGCCAGATGGTATTTTATTCTCCCGGTAGGTGTTAATGAAGCCAACAATCGACTGACCATTCTTTTCAAAATCTTTTTGATACCACTCGAATATTTTGGATAATTCAACAAGGCTTCCTGATTGATTTACCCTGGTAAAGTTTTCGTCGTTCAGTGCGAGTTTTGTCCGTTCGTCCATGAGTTTATCCACATTTTCAGGCTTAAAAGCGAGATTATAAAGTTTGGGACAACTCATCGCTCCACAGGCAAGGACAAAGTGAAAGCGCGGATCATCGAATGTAGTGAGCATCCTGGTTTCAAGTTCGTTAAGGTTCAATTGTTCACCTGCCACGGAATAGGAGGTCTTGTCAAAGAATCCATCCTTGTCCAGAGGTCTTGCAAGTGGGTATGACTTAGTTATCTGATAGATGACCAGTAAATTATAGGCATTAACCCAAAACGCTTTTTTTTCCAGGGCAGAAGCATTCGTCAGGTCTACCTCACCGATTGTTTTGTGAAGAAGTTCTATTTCTCCTGAATTCTCGGTCGAATACCGATAGTTGACCAGCCCGTTATAAACATGGCGCTTGAGAAAGTAATCGCTCAGTTTGAAGAACAGGTCAAGTTTTTCTGTGGATTGGGCAGTCAGGTATGAAGTGGTGATTAATAGACATATGGTGAGTATAATTGCTTTTTTCATCGTTCTTGATTGTTTATGTATTAGTCATGGAAAAGGGTGCATTGTCATACTGACTATTTGGAAAACGAAAAACTGTACAAGAGGACACAGTAAAAACAGTCAATTGTAATCTGCATTACATCTAGTCTCACTTTCCTGACAAGAATGAGCTGTGCCGGATTACGGGGGACTTTGTGCTGAATTATCTAAGGAAGGAGTAAGGAGCTGTCCCCATAACTAAGAAAACGATAATTGCTTTTCAATGCTTCATTGTAAATGAGCTTCCAGTCATCACCGACAAAAGCTGCAACCAAAAGTATGAGCGTTGAGCCAGGGAGATGATAATTTGTGACAAGACCCTGACAAATTCGAAATTTGTAACCCGGATAAATGAAAATCTCTGTCTGTCCGCCAATTTTTGAGAGTCCTGACTTTTTCATGTGATCATAAACAGCTTCCAGTGATTGTTTTTTCGATGAGGGTTTCAATGTATAAGCATCGCTTTTCTCAATAAAAAAGTCAGAGTATCCGTTTAGCAGCTTTACACCAAACCAATACAAACTTTCCATTGTACGCATCGCTGTTGTACCTACAGCAATAATTTTTTCACCTTCCAGAATATTCCTGACATTTTCGAGACTAACCCATATTTGTTCATTGTGCATGTCATGTTCTGAGATTTTTTCTGATTTGACCGGCTGAAAAGTGCCGGCTGAAACATGCAACGTGAGGTAATCAGTCCTGATGCCTCTTTTTTCAATGGAATCTATAATTTGATCTGTAAAGTGGAGTCCTGCAGTCGGTGCTGCTACAGCTCCATCCATTTTTGAATAAACCGTCTGATAACGTTCTTCATCGGAATCTTCAGTTTCACGATTTAAATAAGGAGGTAATGGTATTTTCCCTGCTTCCGTAAGAATATCAGAAAATGTGAGACCGGATCTCCACTCAAATGTGACTTCATCCTGGGCTGTTCTGGTTGCTTTGAGTTGGAGTGTTTCGTGAAAAAGAGAGATGTTTCTTTTCCATTTTCTGGCATTTCCAATCATGCATTTCCAGGTACACGACGAATGGGCCTTCATAACCGCCTCATGTACAGTGGAGGGAAGAGTTGGTTCAAGAAGAAAAATTTCAATTCTCGCGCCGGTTTCTTTTTTTAAAATAACTCTTGCGGGAATAACTCTGGTATCATTAAATACCAGGAGAGATTTTTCCGGAAGCAGATCGGTAATTTCTCCAAACTTGTGATGCGATATTGCATTTTTACTGTAGCATAGCAACCTGGAATCCTGTCGATTTTTCGGCGGATATTTGGCAATCCTGTCCTCAGGGAGTTCATATAAAAAATCAGCTAATTTTAAGTCCATGCTCAGGCTCGAATATACACCTTACACTCTTGATTTTAAATTTCTGGCAAAGACGAGCCGGGGCGCTTTGAATAACCGAAAAGTATGGTTCATTAAGATTCAAAATGATCACGGGGAAGCAGGGATTGGGGAGATAGCTCCAATTGCCAGACTGAGTCGTGAAGACCCGGAAGATATCCCGGGAGAACTGGAAAAAATCAGGTCTCAGTTAGAAGGGGAGGAGATGCCTCAGCATGAAGAGGATATTTGGCAGCTGTCCAAAAGACTTGTTTCTGGGGAGTTTTCATCGATCCGTATGGGACTGGAAACCGCACTTTTTGATTTACTAAATGGTGGTGAAAAACGGATTTTCAGAAAGGATTATCAAAGCATTTGCCTGCCTGTCAACGGACTGGTGTGGATGGGAGATACTGAGTTTATGAAAAGCCAGATAAAGGAGAAACTGGATGATGGATTCAATTGTATCAAATTAAAAGTGGGCGCACTCGATTTTGATACGGAAATTGCCATGATCAGAGATTTACGAGCCGTATCAGATGACCTTATTATTCGGCTTGACGCGAACGGTGCTTTCCAGACAAACGAGGTTTTAATGAAGTTGAAAGCACTCAGTAAATACAACATCCACTCTGTTGAACAACCTATCCTGCCCATGCAACCTGAAGCGATGGAAATTGTGTGTTCAAAAAGTCAGATTCCGATTGCGTTTGACGAGGAATTGATCTGGGTGGAGAATGAGCGGGACCGACTGAAACTCCTCCAGGAACTCAGACCTCAATATCTGGTGTTGAAACCAGCTTTACACGGTGGATTTTCGTCAATAAAGAATTGGATCGATCTTGCGGCAATCCAGGGAATAGACTGGTGGATAACTTCCTATCTGGAGTCAAACGTTGGACTGAATGCCATTGCCCAATTTGCAAGTTGCTACGAGAATAAAAATCATCACGGGCTGGGAACAGGATCTTTGTATCATAACAATATTGTTTCGCCCATCCAGGTAGACCGTGGATACTTCAAATACGCAAAGTCGCTTACCTGGGGGGAGGTGGGTCTTTAGGTCAGGAACGCCTATCGAAAGACATTTTCACGTGCTCGGGAGGCCTGGTGGCTTCAAAAAGGACATGTATAAGGAGTAAAAAAAGCCTGCCTTTTGAACCTTTTGTTTTGATGCATCGTATAATGATGTATATATTTGAATTATGTATTCAAGAGAATTACTTAAAGGCATACTGAAACCCATCATACTGAAACTATTGTCTGACAATAGCAGAATGTATGGATATGAGATTGTTCAAAAAGTTAAGGAGCTTTCTAATCACAAGATTTTGATAAAGGAAGGCTCATTGTACCCTGCACTTCATTCATTAACGAAGGAAGGGTATTTGCAAACTGAATCAGTGATGATCGGAAACCGAACCAGGAAGTATTACAAGCTTTCTTCTTCAGGAAAAGGGCAGGTTAGTCCGGCTTTAGATGAGCTGCTCGATTTTGCCCAAACGCTAAAAACTTTGTTTGAACCGAAACCAACAATAGCATGATGATTGAAGAAACCAGACTCGAGTTGGTCCGGAGTTACCTGATTTGTAATGGAATTACAAGTCAGGATTTGCAGGATGACCTGTTGGATCACTTCTGTTGTGTTATAGAGGAGAATATGGAAGCAGGAAAATCCTTCGACGAATCTTTATCTGGTGCGATAGCTCGTGTAACACCTGATGGTCCTTTGGAAATACAAAATGATCTGAATTATTTATTAACTGTTAAAAAGAATATTATGCTTCGAAAACTGGTCTTCACCACATCTTACATTAGTGTATTTATTATACTGCTGGGTGCAGCAATGAGGATACCTCAGATTATCAGTGCGGATCTGGCACTTTTATTAACGATGGTCGGAATTCTTCTGTTCTCTGTATCAACAGTACCTTATTTCTTCTATAGCAGGTACATGCAATCGGTCAGAAATTTGAGGGAAGAATAAAGAGAAAAAGAGGTTGTGTTAAAAGTGTCATTTCTGAAGTTGAATTTATTGCTTTTAACACAGCCTCTTTAAAAATGAATTTTCATTCCTTCATGGGTGGCTTTGAAACCCAGTTTCTCATAGAATCGTAATGCGCCAGGTCTTTTTTTGTCAGTTGTAAGCTGGAGCAGGTGAGCCCCGCGTTCCTTTGCCCTGTCAATAGCCCAATGAAACATTTTTTCACCCAGGCCTTCGCTTCTCTTATCTTTCCTGATCCTGACAGCCTCAATCTGCGATCTTATTCCTCCCTGATAGGTCAGATAAGGGATAAAGGTCAACTGAAGTGTACCAACAATTTCATCGTTCTTTTCTACAACTACCAGCTCCTGATTGGGATCATTGTCGATGTTCTCAAAGGCCTTATGATAAGAATCGGGAAGAGGGTTAGTGAAATTTTCTCTTTTGCTGCCAAGTTCATCGTCCGCCAGCATCTCAACGATTTGAATAAGGTCTTCTTCTTTGGCGATTCTGAACCTCAGTCCAGTCATAAATTTTGATTAATGTTTGTGATAAACCTTGGCGACTATTCTCCAGCCACTTTCAAACTTTAGCAGGCTTAGATAGTCAGTGTAAACATGTTTTCCCTGATTTCGAAGTTCAACTTTTACCTGCGCAGCACCACCGGTTACATCCACGGAGGCGAATTTATGAGCCCATACATTCTTTTCCTCATTGGGATCGTAATCGTCAGTGTTCCTTTTCCTGACTCCTTCCACCCAACTGCCAATAGGATATTTACTTAACTCTTCTCCTTTGGCAGAGAAAATGGCAAAATCTTCATGAAATCCTTTTGCCATGGATTCTGCATCAAGTTTGTTAAAAGCTCCATTTATGTAGGCTTTTAACACTAGTTCTTTTACGGCATCAACCTCAGCTTTTTCATCCGCCTTTTTAATACTGAATGCCAGTACAGTTACCAATACCAGAGTTATTGAAAAGATTTTTAGTGTTGCTTTCATCATTTCGGAAATTTTGATTGTGAATTTGTTGATAAAGCAACGGTATAGTGACTCCAGGGGTTGTGCCTCTTTTTACTGAATCAGATCGAAAGTCCCTAACTGAGTTTCTGCTGTGTACAAGCCACTAAATTTTTCGTTGAGTTGATCGTATTCAGCTTTATTGCTTTTCAGAAAACCTTCATAGTCCTTCTTTGATATCCACCGATCTATTAAGTTATAGGATTTGCCGTCTGTGTTTTTCAACAGATCATGTCCAAGGTATTCGTCGCAGGGCTCAAAAAACTTAAACCAGCTTCCGGTTCTTCCATACTCTTTCTCAAAATCAGACTGATTTTTTGAGTCTACGTCATACTTCCAGAGGATACAGTACATATTGGTTAAAATGAAAGGTTGATGAAATAAAGATAATGATTTTAACTATTTGACAAATTTTGTTTTAATTTCCTTTTGCCGTCACGCAATTTTTTTCAGCTCGCCACACTGGAAATTACCTTGTTGGAATAATATGGTTGAACAAAGTATCGAGATGATTGAGATAGGCTGCCTGCTTTTTGTGGCTGTTTATCATATAATTCTTTATTTCCAGATACGTCGAAATTATTACCTGTATCTCGGCCTCCTTGTTTTTATGGTTTTCATCCGAGCCCTCCTTGTTGATGATGGTTCTGGATTCCTGTACGAATTGATCCCTTCGATGGACAGGCTGACCGGGAGAAAAATCGAATATTTTGCTTCATATAGTGCCATTCTACTTACTCCTTTATTTATCAATGATCTTTTCAATTATTATAGATTTCGAAAAATAGTCAGGTTTTTTGCTGTTGAGGGAATCATTCTGATGGGGATTGTTCTGCTATCACCTTTAAGTTTCTATCGTAATACCCTCAATATTTTCCATGTGTCAATGGTTGGTGTTTTTGTTCTGGTTTTTTTCATCTTATACACCGCGATTCGGAAGAAGAAGACAGGTTCGAGGCATATTCTTTTTGGGGTCATTGTCTGCTTTGTTTTTGTTTTCGTTGAAATGCTTAAAAACTCACAATTAATTCCATATTTTGATCCGATTGGTCCGAATCTGGTAAATACGGGTGTGCTCTTTTATTTCTTTTTTCAATCCATCGCACTTTCTGCAATTTATGCAAGGTCATTTCGGGAAAATGAAAAGCTTAATACTGAACTGGATGAGCGCGTTTCTGCGAGAACTGAACAACTTTCTCAATCAAACCTTGTAAAAGAGCGATTCATCAGAATTGTTAGCCATGACTTAAGAGGCCCGTTGAGTAATTTAAAATCAATGCTGGCGCTACTTGATGATGGGACAATCTCAGAAAAGCAATCAAAAGAGCTGATTGAAAAGATTAATAAAAATGTAACCGGATCACTGGAGATGCTCGATGATTTGATGGAATGGACAAAAACCACGGCACAAGCCCGACTTAAAATTTATCGGGAGCGATTTGATATTATAGATATTATTGAAGAAACATTTTCCTTTTTTAAAGAAGATGTAACAAGAAAAAAAATCTTGCTGAATTTGAATGCAAATGTTCGACCCGTTTATATTGAGTCAGATAAGAACGCCATAAAAGTTATTCTCAGAAATCTGATCAGCAATGGCATAAAATTCACAGAATCCGGTGGTGAAGTTACTATTACAGTTGATGGAACTGAAAAGGGTGTTATTGTTTCAGTGGCCGATACAGGTATTGGTATCACGGACGGCATGAAGCATTCAATTTTTGAAATGAATCCCGGCAATAAGCGATCAGGTACAGAAAATGAACAGAGTACGGGGGTCGGATTGTCATTGACATGGGATCTTGTAGGACAAAATGGGGGACAAATACGAGTGGAGGACAATGATCCTAAAGGAACAATATTTAAGCTCTCACTGGACCATTCAGCACCGAAAGGTTAACCATTCGATAACCATTCATGTAATGAAATAACCTTAACATTGCTATCCCGTAAAGGAATCCAACGAAAACTTATCCATGAAGAAACCATGCCTAATGAGCGCTATTCTGGCGACTCTGTTTTCATTCTCTCTATTTAGTCAGGCACCTAAGAAACCCCATGTTGGAGAAATTCAGCAAATGATCAACAAACTTGATGTGTTGGGTACAGTTTTGTACGTCGCAGCACATCCTGATGATGAAAACACCAGCCTGATCACCTATTATGCAAATGAGGAACATTTCCGTACTGCTTATCTCTCTGCCACCAGAGGTGATGGAGGTCAAAATTTGATCGGTCCGGAAATAAGAGAAGAACTTGGGCTGATCAGAACTCAGGAATTACTGGCGGCCAGAAGAACAGACGGAGGTCAGCAATTCTTCTCGAGGGCCAACGATTTCGGCTATTCAAAAAATCCGGAAGAGACATTCAATATTTGGAATAAAGAAGAGGTACTTTCTGACTTTGTTCGTGTTTTCAGGAAATTCAGACCTGATATTATTATTACCCGATTTCCAACGGATGGAAGGGGTACGCATGGACATCACACGGCCAGCGCAATACTGGCAGAAGAGGCATTCAAATTAAGCGGCAGTGCCGAAGCTTATCCGGAACAGCTGGAGATTTTGAACACCTGGCAGCCCAAGAAGATTTTTTGGAATGCATGGATCTTTCGCAATGCCGGTCAGGGGATGGACACTTCCGCCATGGCCAAAATTAACATTGGGAAATACAATCCATTGCTGGGAAAATCATACACAGAGATTTCTTCACTAAGCAGGAGTATGCATAAGAGTCAGGGTTTTGGGTCAACAGGAAGAAGAGGTGATGCCGTTGAATACCTGCTACAGGGAGACGGATCAAAAACAGAAAATCCGTTTGATGATATTGACACCAGTTGGGGCCGGGTAGAAGGGAGTGAAGAGGTTCAGTTTTTTGTAGAAAAATTGAAGGAAGACTTTGATTCTTCCAACCCGTCCGAAATACTTCCCACACTTATTCGTACCAGACAGGCAATCTCAAAATTAGCGGATGAGTTTTGGAAGGAAATCAAAATTAAAGAAGTGGACAACCTGATCAGGGCGGTGACCGGCTTATACATTGAATTGACCGCCGGTGAAAACTCATATGTGCCCGGTGATTCCATTGAAATATCGCTGGAAGTGATTAATCGAAGCAACGAAGCAATGAAAATTGAAAAAGTGAAGCTGAGTCACTGGATCAATGAGAATGAATTAAGAATGCCCCTATTAAATAATAAGAGATTGATGACATCTATGAATTTCAAACTTCCGGGCGCAGTTCCTTTTTCAACACCCTACTGGCTCACAGAAGAACCTTCTCTTGGAATGTATTCTGTAAGTGATCCGGAGCAAAGAGGAAAACCTGAAAATGATCCTTCGATAACAGGAATTGTTACCGTTTCAATTGGGGAAGAAATGATTCCTTTTGAGGTTCCGGTTGTTTTCAAAAAGAATGATCCGGTTGCTGGCGAAATGTATGAACCGGTAGCAATTTCACCTCCTGTTATGGCTAATCTTTCGGGCAGTGTGATTGTTTTTGGAGACGACAGTTCTAAAGAGGTTGAAGTAAGAGTCATTGCCGGCAGGAAGAATGTTGAAGGTGAGCTAAGGCTGAAGGCACCGGATGGGTGGGGAATATCACCAGTTTCTCAGGCATTTGAACTTGAGCAAAAAGGACAGGAGCAGATTTATTCGTTTGAAATTACACCACCTAAAAAGGCCTCTGACGGAGATATTGCCATTTCTCTTACCTACAATGGCAAGACATATGAAAATGGGATTCGGTTCATCAGCTACGATCACATCCCAAAGCAAAGTATCTATCCCAAAGCCAAAACAAGAGTTGTCAGGCTTGATCTTAAGAAAAACGGAAGAAACATTGGTTATATTGAAGGTGCAGGAGATGCCATTCCCGAAAACCTTGAACAGATCGGTTATACAGTTGAACTTCTTGATAAGGATGATGTAACAGCAGCAAATTTGGCTCAATATGATGCGGTTATTCTTGGCATTCGGGCGTTGAATACCGTTGACTGGCTGGCTTACAAGAATTCAGAATTATTTAAGTATGTGGAGCAGGGAGGGACGCTGATCAACCAATACAACACGAGCCATCGACTTGTTACTCAGGAAATTGCTCCATACAAACTGAAACTTTCAAGAGATCGGGTGACCGTTGAAGAGGCACCGGTAAAAATTCTGGCAAAAGATCACCCTGCTATTAAGGGACCAAACAAAATAACCGATGTGGATTTTGAAAACTGGGTGCAGGAAAGGGGACTATATTTCCCCAACGAGTGGGCGGATGAATTTGTGCCGTTAATTAGCAGCAATGATCCCGGAGAAACTCCCAAAGAAGGAGGATTGCTTGTGGCAAAATATGGAGAAGGATACTATGTGTATTCGGGCTATTCATGGTTTAGAAATCTCCCGGCAGGTGTCCCGGGTGCGTACCGTCTATTCGTCAATCTTATATCATTAGGTAATGACTGAACTTATATCCGAGAAAAATATTGACAAGCCGCCATTTTTTAAGAAATGGAGATACCTGTATCTGTTTGTTGTGCTATGGCTTATTATCCTGATAGTCCTTTTCAATAATTTTACTACCTCTTATTGATGAATAACATCGACCTGTTTGTACTGTTCGGTACACTCTTATTTATTGTTTTTTATGGAGTTTGGAAAACAAGAGGACAAAAGAATATAGAAGGATATTTGCTCGGCGGTAATTCTATGAAATGGGGGACCATCGGCCTGTCCGTAATGGCTACTCAGGCAAGCGCCATCACCTTTATTTCCACACCTGGCCAGGCATATGAAAGCGGGATGGGTTTTGTTCAGAATTATTTTGGCCTTCCCATTGCGCTTATCGTGGTATCAGCTGTATTTATTCCCATTTATTACAGACTTAAGGTCTTCACTGCGTACGAGTTTCTGGAAAAGCGTTTTGATATGAAAACCCGATTCCTTGGAGCATTCCTGTTTCTGGTACAAAGAGGCCTAGCAGCGGGTATCACCATTTATGCTCCGGCGATAATAATTTCTTCCATTCTGGGATGGGATCTTACTCTGACGATTCTGTGTACAGGCATTTTGGTTATCATCTATACCGTTTCTGGGGGCACACGGGCGGTATCCATTACACAGAAGCAGCAGATGGCCGTAATCATGGGCGGAATGTTTGCCGCTTTTTTTATGATTATTGGATACATCTCAGATCACACAACAATGAATGGTGCACTGGAGATTGCCGGTAACCTTGGGAAATTGGAGGTTGTCAATTTGAACTTTGACATAACAGAACGCTATACGATATGGTCAGGACTTACGGGTGGGTTCTTTCTGGCATTGTCCTATTTTGGAACAGATCAATCACAGGTTCAACGTTACCTGGGAGGAGCAAGTGCATCTGAAAGCCGGATGGGGCTGATGTTTAATGCACTCTTAAAAATCCCAATGCAGTTCTTCATTTTGTTCACCGGTGTGCTTGTATACATCTTCTATATTTTCTATCAGCCGCCTATGCATTTCAAAGAGACATCAGTTGAAGTTGTTAAGGAGTCTGTCTATTCACAGGACTATCAGGAATTGCAACATGAGTATTCACATGCTCTGGAAAAACGAAAAACAGCGGCTCTGGGTCTCGCTGAAGAATCAGTCTCTGAGGATCAGAAAAAGATTTTGATGGAAGAGCTTGTAGATGCAGATCAGCAATCTCTGGCAATAAGAGGAAGAGCAAAAGAGCTTATAGTCAGGGCGGACAAAGACCTGGAAACAAAGGATTCTGATTATGTCTTCCTGACATTCATAATTACCTACCTGCCCCATGGACTCATAGGGCTGTTAATTGCGGTAATCTTCTCGGCAGCTATGTCTTCTACTTCCTCTGAGTTAAATGCACTTGCATCCACCACTTCTGTAGACATTTATAAGCGACTGATTCATAAGGAAGGGTCTGATCATCATTTTCTCATGGTATCCAAACTTCTGACATTTGGCTGGGGAGTCCTGGCGATACTTTTTGCAATACTTGCTAAAAATTCTGAGAATCTGATCGAGGCGGTCAACATCATTGGTTCTATTTTTTACGGGACGATTCTGGGAATTTTTCTGGTTGCTTTCTTCCTGAAATGGGTTAAAGGGAATGCTGTTTTCGCAGCTGCTGTCATTGCTCAGATAGGTGTAATCATCTTTCACTTTATTGTTGAAGCAGGGTATATCGAGTTGGGATACTTGTGGTACAACCTGATTGGGTGTGGCGGCACTATTTTTCTAAGTGCGATATTTTCCATCTTTGAATTGAATGGAAAGGAAAAAGCAGGTACGCTGGACTAAAGCAGTTTAATCCAGAAAAAATTACCTTTATCTGCTATTACAACCAAAAGTATGAAGATGAATTTTTCCTCACGAAACCTGCACCGGGATACAGCTTATTTCTATGTTGGCCTTATCATTTCCTTTTCAATTTCAGGAATAGCACTTAATCACAGAGCGACCTGGAACGCCAGAGAATATGTTGTTTCATCGAAAGAGATCATGGTAGATCTTCCTGAGGATGTTGAGAGTATTGATGACGATTTTATGAAAGCTCTTGCTAACCAGTGGAATATGGAAGGTGATTATGAATCGTTTAGAATAAGAGGAGATCAGGCTCGGATGTATTTCGATGGAGCAATCGCTGATTTTAGTCTTGAAACGGGTAAAGGAGAGCTTGAAACGATAAGAAAACGACCGCTGTTAAACGAAATGACTCTTTTGCATCAGACAACAGCAAAGGGCTGGATCTGGTATTCTGACATTTTTGGCCTGGGTATGCTGACAATAGCAATCACTGGAATGTTTATCGCAAAAGGCAGGGAAAGCTTCAGGAAAAGAGGATGGAAATTCGCAATTGTTGGCGTGGTTTTTCCGTTGATTTTCCTCGTGTTACTGGCCTGAGGCAATAGATAAATAAAAAAGGTGCAACGTTCGTCGCACCTTTTTTAATAATTACCTAAAGGTAAAGAACTACTTTTTCTTTAACTCGGCAATAAGGTCTTCATTTCTTTTAATGTAGCCAAAATCATTATTGGCACTCTTGGCTTTACCCATAGAATCCTCTGCTGCAGCAATGGCTTCTTTTTTCTTGCCCATTTTAGAAAGGATTTGTGCTTTGACATGAACATTCCAGAACTGAGCAGAATTTTCACCAGCAGCCAGATACATGTCCATCCATTTCAATGCCTGTTCAAGATCTTTCCCTGTGCTGAAATAATAATTTGCAGCCGCTAAATAATTCTGTGGGTTCACCTGAGTTTTTGCAGCAATGTCCTTCATCACTACATCATCAAAGTTCACTTTGACAGGAACTTTTACCGAGACATCAGCCCATGCAAGTTCAATGCTCGCCGATGTATTGTCTTCACTTAGATCAGCAATGTTGTAAGTCAGTGCCTCAACTTTGTTGTTAAGCCTGGTAACAGGAGCCTCAACACTTAAAACTTCGTTGGCTACATCGTATCCACCAACATTACCGCCTAATGTAAGGTCAGAGTAAAGTTTAAAGCTGAAGTTTTTTTCTCCCGGAGTAGCATAAATCATATAAGTTCCGGCTTTCACATCAACTCCTCCGATGTTTGCATCAGTACTAATTGTCAATTTGGATCCTGCATTAGCGCCTGCTCTCCATAGCTGTCCATAAGGCTGCAGGTAGTCAGCTCCTGCTCCAAATATTTTTCTTCCTTTCACCTTAGGTCGGGAATATTCGATCGTGACGTCAGTCAGACCTACTTTACTATAAACTGATCCTGCGGGACTGGGCGCAGGTGTCTGGATTTGTGCTGTCGAAGAGAAAGCAACAAGCAGACCTAATGCCATTAGATTTGTAATTCTTTTTTTCATGTTATAAAGGTTTATGGGTTTCGAAATTAATACATCTGAATACGTAAAACTCAATCGATCGTTTTATGAAAGAGAAGATGTCGTGTTGGTGGCAAAAGAATTGCTTGGCAAATACCTCATAACAAATCTGAATAATATCCTGACAATAGGAAAAATAGTAGAAACGGAAGCCTATTGTGGAAGAAATGACAAAGCGTGTCATGCGCACAACAAAAGAACGCCGAGGACAGAGATTATGTACGGGAGGGGCGGACATGCCTGGGTTTACCTTTGTTACGGCATCCACCACCTGTTTAATGTGGTCACCAACCGGGAAGGGCTGGCAGATGCTGTGTTGATTCGTGCAATTGAACCTGTATTTGGTTTGGAAGATATGAAACAAAGACGTTCCTTTACATCTGCTAAGCTCACCTCAGGCCCTGGCACGTTATCACAGGCCATGGGCATTTGCGCGCACATGACCGGCTATGATTTATTGAAAGATAAAATATGGATAGCTGATGGACATAATAAAAACTTTGAAATTGAAACGGATGTACGGATAGGAGTAGACTATGCGGGAAAAGATGCTATGAAACCCTGGAGATTTTTTATTAAGAACAATTTAAATGTTAGCAGAAATAAAAAAGCCCGGGAGGATTAGCCCCAGGCTCTACAAACTTATTCCAAGTAGCTGTTTGTAAGTTTGTAAGTCAACCAACTCTCGTATAGAGAAATTTACCGAATACAATAATATATTTAAATAGTACTATTTGCAAATAAATTTATAGGAAAAATTAAATTATTTAGTTGAAAAATTATATTACCGCCATAATTTTTAGTTTTTGTACTCTTTCTGCGACTTCTCAAATAAGGTTTTTGGGAGATTCAGAAGACATATTAAACCTGAATACCTCAGCAGGAGAGAATTTTCTTGTACTCAACCCGCACAAGAAAGGAATGGCGTTTACAAGGGAAGGAGGAAAAGATAATATTTTGATGGCCGATTATATCAAAGGATTTTATGATTTCTTTGATTCCACCTGGACTGCTCCAAAAATTTTCACGGACTGGACGGATGATAAAGGACTCTTCAGCCCAATTGGATTTGATAAAGAGGGGAACGAGTATTTCAGCGAGGTGACTTATAGTCAGGGAGTTTATTCCAGTAAAATTTCCAAGTTTCAGACAGGTGGTGGAGCTGTCGAAGTAGATATTCCCTTTTTGAAAAACAGGTCACCTCATCAGAGTGGTTGTTTGTCAAAAGACGGTGAGTACATGATTTTAAGTATGGAGTCGGGCCATACAAATGGAGTTGAGGATTTGTACCTTGTTCGCAGGAAGTCGGATGGAAGATGGAGAAGTCCAGTCAACTTAGGTTCTCAAATTAATACAGAATTTCAGGAAATCACCCCTTTCCTCGCTGAGGATAACAGGACCTTATACTTTGCTACTAATGGAAGAGGAGGAGAGGGAAGCTTTGATATTTTCTTTTCTGTGAGACTGGATGAGTCGTGGCGGAATTGGTCCGAACCCAAAAATATTGGAACGCCGGTAAATACATCAGGATCAGAAACTTCATTTTCTTTTTTGAATGGTGACCAGTGGGCGTATTATGTAAGTTCCCAAAACAGCGATGGATATGGAGATATCAAAAGAATTCGAATAGAGGAATATATAGAAGAAGATACCAGTCAGACCGTAGCAGAGACCAGTTCAAATCAAATCGTTTTCAAAGTAGTTGACAAACAATCGAGACTGGCTATTCCGGCAGAGGTTATTTATGCCGGTAGTGAGATGATTTTGCCAAATGGCTTATTCATAATTGATTCTATACTGATAGCCAATAAAGAACTGGAAATTAAGTCGGATGGGTATCTGCCTCAAATTATTTCGCTCGATTCAACCCTGATGATTGGGGTCAATGAAGTTGCCCTCGAATCTGTTTCTGTAGGAAATACCATTACATTAAAAAATGTACTTTTCTATCAGGGCACGCCTTATATGATTGAAGGCTCGGAGAGAGAATTGGATCTGATTGTTGAGATGATGAATGATAACCCTGAAATAAAAATTCTGCTGAAGGGCCATACTGATAATCAGGGAGACCCGGTTTTAAATGTCAGGCTTTCAGAAGGCAGGGTTAAATCCGTGAAAAAGTACCTGACTGACAAAGGAATTAGTGCTTATCGGATAAAAGGGATTGGATACGGAGGTAATGCCCCAATTGCGAGCAATGCTGAGGAAGAAACTCGAAAGCTTAACAGGAGAGTTGAATTTGAAGTCCTTGAAAACTAGAAACCTTCCGCATAATTGTCACCACGATTCTTATCAGGACCTCCTTCCAGTTGTCCATCCTCACGCACCAGAATGCAATCCATTCTTCCCATCGAATTTCTAAACTCAATTACATGTCCCATTGCTCTTAGTTCGTCAAGGACTGCTTCGTCTATTCCATCTTTTTCAACAAGAATTCTGTCGGGTAACCACTGGCTGTGTGTACGTTTGGCGTTAACCGCATCCTGCATCCCCATCTCGTGATCTATCACATTCATGATGGTTTGAAATACTGCAGTGATAATCGTCGCTCCTCCTGGCGTACCTACAACCATTCTGAGTTCTCCATCCTTTTCGACAATAGTTGGTGTCATGCTGCTTAGCATTCTTTTTCCGGGGATGATTGCGTTTGCTTCACCTCCAACGAGTCCAAACATATTCGGAATACCGGGCTTTGAGCTAAAGTCATCCATTTCATTGTTAAGAAAAAAGCCCGCACCGGGCACATAGACTTTGCAACCAAAGAATCCATTTAAGGTTGTTGTGATTGATACCGCATTTCTTTCTGAATCGACAATGGAAAAGTGGGTGGTTTCCACACTTTCAATGACTTCCACAGTTCCTTCCTTGATTTCCTGAGAATCAGTTTTTTCACCAAGTGAAACAGAGGAGAAACGATCTTTGTTGTATTCCGCACTCAGGAGCATTTCGACCGGCACTTCGTAAAAATCCGGATCACCAAGGTGTGTGGACCGGTCTGCGTACACTCTTCTTTCAAGCTCTGTCATTAAATGAATTGTCTCCTTTGTATTATGTCCCATTGCGCCAACTTCGTATGCCTCTGCTCCCTGAAGCAGTTGAATTATTGCCACCCCACCACTTGATGGAGGAGGCATTGAAATTATTTTATTGCCCCTGTAGTTTCCTGTTACAGGCTCTCTCCATTGGGCCTCATATGAGGCCAGATCCTCAGTTGAAATGAGTCCACCGCCGCGCTGCATTTCTTTCACAATCTGATCAGCGACAATGCCGGAATAGAAACCATCACTTCCATTATCTCTAATCTGAGTAAGTGTGGCCGCCAGTTCTGTATATTTTATAGTGTCGCCCTCTTTCCATTCTTTCAGCAGGAAGAAATCATCACCGTTTACTTCTCTAAATACTTCCTGTTTGGCATTGAGTTCGTATGCTCCATTTGAAGTGAGCGGATACCCATAGTAGGCCAATTCGATTGCTGGCTGGATCAATTCGCTCATGGGTTTAGATCCAAATTTCTCGTGTAGCTTAAACATTCCATCCACTGCTCCGGGGACACCTGCGGCCAGATGACCCTGCGTGCTTAATCCGTCAATAACATTACCCTCGTCATCCAGATACATATCACGGCCAGAAGCCAAAGGCGCTTTCTCTCTAAAATCCAGAGAACCGAATTCTCCGTCATTCATCCGGTAAACGGCGAAACCACCACCACCTATGTTTCCGGCTCTGGGAAAAACGACTGCTAAGGCAAATTGAACTCCGATCGCAGCATCAATTGCATTGCCGCCATTTTTCAATATTTCAACTCCCACTTTGGTAGCCAGCGGGTGCGCAGATGAAACCATGACCTGCTTTCCAAGGGGTCCTGTCTCTGATTGAAACGCTTTTTGTTCGTCGTTGTAAGTTTGGCAACTCAGTAAAAAGCCTGAAAGGGAAAGTAGTAGAATTCTCTTCATGGTATTAAGTGGGTGTTAGGATTTCATACGGACTATCCTTGTTCGTTTCTTACGTCTGTCTTTAGCCTGATTATATGGGAACCAGTGTTTTTTTGGTTTTACCACTCTGACCGTTGTTCCCCGTTGGCAGCCGGTGAATAGCAAGCCGGAAAAAATAAAGACAACACAGACAAGGAGTTTTCTTATCATAAAAGATTCTAAATCTAAGCAAGGTGCTCTAAGGAAAAAAACTGAAATATTGTGACGGTATTCGCAATCATCAGGATTATCAGGATTGGACATTTTATAAGTTGTTAATTTTCAGTTAGAAATGCTTAAATAATAAACCAATGATGTTGATAAAAATTTTGGTTGTTACGGGATAATTATTAAATTTTCTGTCCAATTCGAAAAATTGAAACTAAACCCTGACCAGCTGATGAAAAACATTCCTGAAACTAACAACGAAATAGAAGTCCCTAAAGGATATAGAAAGTACAGTTTAAAAGGAGTAAATCATCCCATTATCGCAAGGAAAGGCGGCCCGACCGCCAAGCAGATCAAGACCAAAGCATCTTATAAGGAGCTTAGAAATAATCAAAAGGAATTTGGAGTAGCCTCTCAAATGGCCAAGACACTTAGACAGTCACTATCAACAGGAATGTCTGAAATATGCGAAACGTATATTTCTGGTAAGCTGACTGCACAGTTTAGAAACCTGGCAAAGCTGGAAGAAGGAAAGACAGGGACACGTCCTTTATTTCTCAGCAAACATGGCCATTTACTTAACGGGTTTGAATTCAATTCATCAGCACCTTATGAGAAAATCTTTGGAGCAAAGTATTTTGTAAAACCAGGATCTCAGAGAGGTCAGGTTATTTTGCACTTTCCGGCTTTTATTCCATCAAAAACATTTAAACATCCTGAGGAAGCTACTAATTTCAAAATTACAGCACGACTTATCGCTCTTTCAGATTATCAGTATGATCAGTCCAGTCAGGGATACAAACCATTGAATAAGGATTTGCATGGCAAATTTGGTACGTATGAGAGTTCGATGTTGCCACTTCTTAAAACACAAACAGAACCCATGACGGGGATGGTTTCAATCAATGATCGTATCATACCTGAAGGAACCGGCCTTTTTCTTGTAATGGCTGTTAGTTTCTATAGATATGAAAGTGGAAAGTTTGAACACCTGAATAAAGGAAGCGGAATGCAAATCCAGAAGGTACTTTAACAACCTGATCCATTTTTTCGCGTTTGGAATATACACTCCAACCGTATGAAACTCTTAACCTTTTTTCTCCTTGTTGTCATATCGGTGTATTCCTATTCACAGGATGACTATGATAAAGCACGGACCCATTTCGGGGAAAATCAATTAGATTCTGCCAGGTATTACATCAACAAAGAGCTGGGCAGAAAACCGGGAGCCCCTGAGTATTTTCTAAGTGGGATGATCCATGAAAGTCAGGGAATGGATTTACGTGCCCTGGCAGATTATGAAGCAGTTGTAAAATATGATCCACAAAACCTTGAAGCCTATTTTCAAAAAGGACTCATCTACTACAATTCGGGAAGCAGCGAGAATGCAATACGAGATTTCACTTATGTCATAATTAACCAAAGCAGCTCCGCCACCAAAGCGATTTATTTTGCCAATGATCCATATGGGAAGAAAGGAACGTTTTTAACCACCCTGCAAAGTATGTTGGGAAGAATTTACCAGTACAGGGGACTTGCTTATCAAAAGTCAGGTGAAACTGCAAAAGCATTCCAGGATTTCAACAAATCTTTTGAATACGATTCACTGGCTGATTTTTTTATCAACAGATCTGGTTTGTATACTGAAATGAACCAGTCAAATCAGGCCATTAATGATCTCAAAAGTGCGATTGAACTTGAGCCGGATAATTACCTGGCCTGGTACAACCTGGCACTTCTGGATCCGAAAGTCAGACTTCCGGAATACCTGCTTAATGATGATGAGTTTTCTCCCATGCTAAACCTGATGGGTGCAAATGCTTATGAAAGTGGTGAGTATGCACTTTCTGCAAGCTATCATTCAAGAGCAATTGAAAATAATCCGAAAGATGAACTGGCCTATTTGAACAGGGGAAAAGCTCTATTAAAAAATAAAGATTACACTCAGGCAAGAGCAGACTTTTTAAAAGCGCTCCAAATCAACGCCAATAAAATTGAAGCCTTCTATCTGATTGGCAATTCATTTTTTTATGAGAATAATTTTGAAGATGCCATTGGATTTTATGAGCGCTATCTCTCCGTTGATCCAGGATATAAAAATGTCTGGTACAATGCCGCTATGGCTTATCTGAGTGTCGATAAATTGAGCCGCGCCTGCGAGTGTCTTGAAAATTCTGAAAAGCTTGGAATGGATCTGGCAGCAGAACAACTTGAGAAGCATTGCGGAAATCAATAATCTCATTTTCGATATCTTTGATGTATGTCTAAGCAGCCATCATTGAAAATTGATATGCACACGCATATCCTTCCGAAGAACATCCCAAACTTTGCCGAAAAATTTGGCTATGGTGACTTCATTTCTTTACTCCATCATAAACCTGGTGCTGCTCGTATGATGAAGGGAGATAAATTTTTCAGGGAAATTCAATCGAATTGCTGGGATCCTGAACTCAGGGTAAAAGATTATGAGAAATTCAATACACAAGTACAAGTGGTATGCACTATTCCCGTTATGTTTAGTTACTGGGCAGAACCCCGTGACTGCCTTGATTTGTCCATGTTTCTAAATGATCATATTGCTGAAGTAGTTGCCGACGATCCGGAGCATTACATTGGATTGGGAACTGTGCCAATGCAGGACACAGAGCTGGCTATAAAAGAGTTGGAACGTCTTAAGCAACTGGGTATCCCCGGCATTCAGATAGGTTCCAACATCAACAATCAAAATTTGAGCAAGCCACGCTTCTTTGAGTTTTTTGAAGCCTGTGAAAGACTTGAAATGTCCATACTCGTTCATCCATGGGAAATGATGGGAAGAGAATACATGGAAAAATACTGGCTTCCGTGGTTGGTTGGAATGCCCGCAGAAACTGCAAGGGCAGCTGCATCCATGATTTTTGGTGGCGTGTTTGAACGTTATCCAAAATTGAACGTTTGTTTTGCCCATGCAGGAGGCTCGTTGCTTGCAACTATCGGACGACTAGAGCACGGGTTTAATTGCAGACCTGACCTTGTGGCTGTACATAACAACGTAAATCCGAGGGAGTACCTTGGAAAATTTTGGGTGGATAGTATCACTCACGATGCTGAGTATCTCAGGTACGCAATGAAATTGATTGGTTCCGATAAAATATGCCTGGGCTCAGATTATCCATTCCCGCTCGGGGACCTGGAAATTGGAAAGTTTATTGAGGAGATGGACCTTCCTCAGGAAGATCTGGATAACATTTTCTACAAGTCTACACTGGAGTGGCTTGGGCTTGGTAAAAAGGAAGAAAATAGTATCCTGAAAACGATCTTCTCAGAAAACTAGTCTTTTGACTTTTGCATGTATTCTTTAAGGGAATGCATGGCCATTTTACTCACTTTGTTCCTCAGGAAGGGAGACCATCCAAGTAGTTTACCCGGCGCCCCAAGTGCCATTGAGCTCCAGCGCCAAAAGTTAAACTGATCCGTATGTCGAACAATAAGACCGTCTTCGAATTCCATTGTGGCGTGAATAATATTGTGCACCTGATTTCCTGTTTTTGAAAAGGGATATCTGGCTTCCCATGTACACTGTCCCACTTTTTCATCAGCGATTACAGAGTGGTAATCTATCTCCAGATTTCCTTTGGATCGTTCTATAAGCATTGCCCACATGGACCTGACCTGATCTGTATTGAGATTCCTGAAAGCCGGATCACTAAACGTTGCATTTTCATGATAACATTCACTCATTGTTTTGGAGTCACCTTCTATAAAAGCGTTGTAAAATTTTTCCAGTGTTTGCTTACTCATAAGTAGTTCGCCATTAATTGTTTTTTCACTTTTACCAGACCGGTAGAAGCGGCTTCTTCATAAAAATACATGTTTTCTACTGAGCGGACATCCGGAATCACGGGATCAACAATGTATTTAGGGACTTCAGAAGTGACAAAATCCAATAATCCTGCAGCGGGATAAACTACCAGGGATGTGCCTGCAACGATGAAGATGTCTGCTTCATTCACGATTGATACAGCGGGTTCCATCATCGGAACCGCTTCTCCAAACCAGACGATATGCGGACGCAGCTGAGATCCTCTTTCACAGGTATCACCTTCCTTTAATTCCCAGCCTTCAATATCATAAACAAGTTGAGGGTCAAGCGTGCTCCTGGATTTGTTGAGCTGTCCATGAAGGTGAAGAACATTGCTACTTCCCGATTGCTCATGAAGGCTGTCTACATTTTGTGTAATAATAGACACATGAAAATGTTCCTCTAATTCTGCAAGAGCCAGATGTCCAGGGTTAGGTGTTGCTGAAAGTACCTGCTTTCTTCTTTGATTATAGAATTCAAGAACAAGGGAACGATTTCTTGCCCACGCCTGAGGAGTAGCTACATCCATCACATCATGACCTTCCCACAGACCTCCGGAATCCCTGAAGGTTTTGAGACCACTTTCCGCACTAATCCCGGCGCCTGTAAGAACCACTATTTTTTTCATTATCTGACACTTTTATTTTTTCGCAAAGAATATCTGTTATTAATGAAAAATATTTGTAATAGACAAAAAATACTCTAAAATGGGTATTGCTGATTAAATATGAGATTCATATTTTAGCTATTGTTCATTTTTTGTTAACAGGATTTCTAATGACTTTTTTGTCAAAAGTCAGAGATTTGGTTAGTCTTTATTAATTATTAACAATTTAAAAATTTTAGTATGAAGAAATTTTTTCTAACAATGACAATGGTTGCAGTTTTTGGAATTGCAACTGCACAAACAGAGCAGGGCGGATGGCTGATTGGAGCTTCAACCAACCTTGGGTTTACCTCAACAAGCGTAGATGGTGTTGATGATAATGAAAGTGAATTTAACCTTGATGGTAAAGCGGGTTACTTTTTAATAGATGGATTGGCTGCTGGATTGAACCTTTCTTTTTCCAACAATAAGCAAGGTGATGATAAAACGACAGTAACGGCCATTGGACCATTTGCAAGATATTATGTGAATGGCACATTTTTCGTTGGAGCAGGGTACGCCTCAACAAGTGTCAAAAGTGATGATGGCACAACTTCAAACACTGTCAAAGGGGGGTTACTAAGCCTTGAGGCAGGTTATCCTATCTGGTTTGGTGATAATGTTGCCTTGGAACCAAGTCTCAATTATGGAATGGGATCAGGAGATTTATTAAAGGATACAAGTTTTTTTGGTTTAGCTGTTGGATTTAGTCTGTATTTCTAATTAAGCACATCCTATTGAAAAGCCTCTTTTTTAGGGGCTTTTTTATTTAGGAGCGTAGATAATCTTCTTGGTTTCAAAGAACTCCTCTTCGAAGCAGGAGGAGATATCTGTTTCCGTATATGGTTTTCCGAACTCTTTGAGTTCTGCCTCTAAATCTCCACCTTTTAAGAAAATGAACCCATTATCCTTTTCATTCCTGCTTTCATTGCTTACTTTTTGTTGTGTCCACATGTAAAGCAATTTGGTTCTGGCTACTGCTCTGGAAACAATGAAGTCAAAAGTATCCTTTACTTTCTCAGCACGCTGATGTTCAGCGGTCAGGTTTTTCAGACCTATCATAGTTGATACTTCTTCAACCACTTTTACTTTTTTGCCAATAGAATCCACCAGATGAAAGTTGGAATCCGGGAAGAGAATGGCAAGCGGCACGCCAGGAAATCCACCTCCTGTTCCAATATCAAGAATCTTTGACCCGGGGATGAATTGAATGAATTTAGCAATAGCCAGACTGTGGAGAACGTGTCGGACGTACAGTTGATCAATGTCCTTTCGGCTTACCACGTTAATTTTTTCGTTCCATTCCCGATAGACTGGTCCGAGTAAGTTGATTTGGTTCTTTTGAAGGTCTGAAAGATCCGGAAAGTACTTAAAGATGATTTCAGGACTCAAAATCAGATGTGAGGCTTTTTGTCCTTGACGAGTTCATACATCAGTTCTCTTGCGCGGTGTAGTTGAGCCTTAACAGTACCCAGCGGTGCTTCGATTTCTTTTGCAATTTCATCATAAGACAGCTCATCAAAATACCTGAGTCTTACCAGTCGCTGATATTTTGCCGGCAGCTTGGTTACAAACATTCTTACCAGCTCAATCTTCTGGCCTTTGATGGCTTCTTCGTCAGGCGTAAGGTTTTTATCCTGAACATCAATATTTACCGAGTCACCACTGTCGTCAGTGAATGAACTATTCAGACTGTACGTGTCCAGCTTTTTCTTTCGAATAAAGTCAATTGCATTGTTTGTTGCGATTCTAAACAACCAGGTACTGAACGTATAATCCTTTTTAAATCTGCTGAGATTCTTGAATGCCTTGGCGAAAGCTTCTATGGTCAAATCTTCAGCATCGTCAACATTACGAACCATTTTTAAAACCATATGATAGACGGGTTTTTTGTACCTGTCCATCAACTCCGCATAAGCAGAATCATCATTGCCCTGGGTGGCAAGATCAATGAGTTTAAAGTCGCGTAGCGCCTTGTCTGAAAATTGACGATTCAGTTCTTCCATCTAATGTCCTTTACAAGTTTTGACCTGATTGCGATGATTGGTATAAAAACCGCGTATATAAGGTCAACGAGTGGAAGCAGTATATAGTTGAATCCTGCTCCCATTTTGCCTGCGGCAAATCTATACCCGATCACTTTAACGGAAAGGTAAAAAAGGATAATCGGTAGAACAATTTGAAGTGATAAAAATGGAATTAAGAGCCATGTAAGAAGATTGGTAGTATTAAAAACGAAATGGAAAAACTGATCAGAAAATGAATAGCTGCCTCCAACAGATAGATGTCGCATCTTTTGCTTCAAATAGTCTTTTATGGAATTCTTAGGATAAGAATGAACCAATGCACCTTTTCCCATGACTATTTCTGTGTTTTTTGATGTGGCATTGGTCTGAATAAATAAATCATCGTCACCTCCCGTTATGGATTTGAACGAATTGTAGCCACCGGACTCGTGGAAAAATGTCCTTCGAACAGCCATGTTTCGCCCGACTCCCATGTATGGCTTTCCCAGCCTTGCCATTGACAGGTAGTTGAATGCCGTAAGAAATCCTTCAAATTGAATAAAGTAATGAATGAATCTTCCGTGATTTCGGTAAGGAGAATAGCCTAAAATGATGGAAGTACGCTCATCTGCCATTGATTCAATTTGATGAAGCCACCGATCAGAAGAAGGATGACAATCAGCATCTGTAAAAACAAGCCACTCATTCTCCGCCACCTCGATCGCCCGACTCAGTGCATATTTTTTGGAATCATAACCAGGTGCAGTTTTTTCTATAGAGACTATTTTTAGTTTATCACAATTAAGACCTTCAAGAAATGCCTCGCTTTTGTCCGTACTTCTGTCCAATACAACAATGATTTCAAAATCAGAATGTGCCTGTCCGATTAGTCCAGGTATTAGAATTTTAAGATTTTCAAGTTCGTTATGAGCTGCAATGATGATTGAAAAAGAACGGGTCGTATCGTTTCTTTTTTTGGATGGCCGGAAAAATTGAAGTGTCAGTAGTATCGCTATCACTACCTGAATTGCTACAGCTGTCAGCCAAATACTAAAAATCATTCTCTAAACCGTATTTTTGCGCTCCGTTACTTAGTTGAGACCTCCCAATGAAATTCGATCTCCATCACAAGGATAGTAAATCAGGTGCAAGAGCCGGCACAATAAAAACAGATCACGGGGAAATTCCAACTCCGATATTTATGCCTGTGGGTACTGCAGGAACAGTGAAAGCTGTACATCAACGTGAATTGAAGGATGATATTTCTGCAAAAATAATTTTAGGTAATACTTATCATCTGTACATGCGTCCCGGACTGGAAATTATTGAGCAGGCAGGCGGGCTTCACAAATTCAATGGCTGGGATCGACCGATTCTGACTGATAGTGGAGGATATCAGGTGTATTCACTCGCTGACAGCAGAAAGATCAAAGAGGAAGGAGTACAGTTTCAATCCCACATTGATGGCTCAAAACATTTTTTTACACCAGAAGGAGTGATGGATATCCAGAGAAAGATCGGAGCAGACATCATGATGGCATTTGATGAGTGCACGCCGTATCCCTGCGAGTATGGTTACGCGAAGAATTCCATGCAAATGACTCATCGTTGGCTGGATCGATGCATTAAGCGATTTGACTCCACTGACTCACTGTATGGATATGATCAGACGTTTTTCCCGATTGTTCAGGGAAGTACATTTAAGGATTTGAGAACTCAGTCTGCGGAATTTATTGCCGCAACGAATAGGCAAGGAAATGCAATCGGCGGCCTGTCAGTAGGAGAACCAGCTGAGGATATGTATGAAATGACAGATCTGGTTTGTGGGATTTTGCCGCAGGACAAACCACGCTATCTGATGGGAGTCGGAACGCCGGCTAATATCCTTGAATGTATCTCACTGGGCATTGATATGTTCGATTGCGTGATGCCTACACGAAATGCCCGAAACGGGATGATTTATACGACTGAGGGTATCCTCAACATCAGAAATGAAAAATGGAAAAATGATCTTTCAGTTATTGACCCGGGATTAGAAGGGTACGTCAGTTCATTCTATTCGAAAGCCTATTTGCGTCATTTGGTTATCAGTAATGAAATTCTTGGCGCACAAATTGCAAGCATCCAAAATCTTAGTTTTTACCTGTGGCTGGTAACTGAAGCCAGAAATCAGATTTTGAATGATAATTTCGCTTCATGGAAAAGTGGAATAATTGAAACAGTTTCTCAACGATTGTGAAAAAAATTGACTGGTACATATTAAAAAAACTCCTTGTCACCTTCGTCTTTGTGGTGGGGTTGCTGGAGCTTGTAATATGTGTGATTGATTTCACGGAGAAGAACGATGACTTTATAAAAAATGAAGTGAGCGGAAAACTGATCTGGCAGTATTACCTCTCTTTTATTCCATACATCGCAAGTCTGTTAACCCCTATTACTGTTTTTATTGCGACTGTATTTGTCACGGCCAGACTTGCTGCCAAAACGGAAATTATTGCCATTCTTTCAAGCGGGGTTAGCTTTAAGCGGTTGATGTTTCCTTACCTGATAGGTGCGATTGTGATAGGATCTGCCAGTTTTTATCTGAACAGTTACATCATTCCGGACGCTAATAAATTTCGAATTTCATTCGAACTGGAATACCTGAAGGATCCATTCTATTACTCTGGTAAGCATATTCATTTCAAAATTGGCCCTGAGGGTTATATCTACCTGTTTAGATATGACAACAGGAGAGACATAGGTATGGTGGTCACACTTGAACATATCAAAGATCAGCAGTTACTTGAGAAAATCACTGCTTCACAGATTGTATGGGATACGACCGGAGTTTGGAAATTAAGGAAATGGCAGAAAAGAACCATTCTGGATGACGAAGAGATCATTGAAGAAGGTAAAGAACTGGATACCGTGTTGAGCCTTTCCCCAAGTGATTTTCAAAGTAAAGAGCGACATCAGGAAACGATGACCATGACTGAACTGAATAAATACATTAAGCTCCAACAGTCCAGGGGAGCGGACGATGTTCATTTGTATCAGATTGAAAAATACATTCGCTATATGCAGCCATTTACAGTGGTTGTTCTGATGTTCATTGGCTTAATTGTATCTGCCAAAAAATCGAGGCAGGGGACCGGTTTTCAGATTGCACTAGGCTTTTTGATTGCCTTCGCATTTATCATCACCTTTATTTTGGCCAACGCCATTGCAGAAGCTGGTTCGATGAATACAATTCTGGCTATCTGGCTGCCCAATATTTTATTTTCAGCTGTGGCACTCATACTCTATAAGACGGTCCCCAGATGACGCAGGAGTCCAAAGACTATCTACACCTCCATTTTATTGTACTTATCTGGGGGTTCACAGCCATTCTCGGATTTCTGATTAACCTTCCGCCGGTTGAGGTGGTGTTTTACCGTACTCTCATCGCATCAGGTGGTCTTTATATTCTGATCAAACTCACCAAAAAGGGGTTATCGATCGATACACGAAAGGATTATGCGATCATTTTTGGAACGGGGGCACTCATCGCTTTGCACTGGGTTACTTTCTTTCTTTCAGCAAGAATTTCCAACGTCTCAGTTTCACTTGCAGGAATGGCAACCTGTTCGCTTTGGACAGCATTCATCGAACCTTTATCTCAGGGACGGAGAGTAAAAGGGTATGAAGTGGTATTAAGCATCATTGCCTTTATTGGGATAGCGATCATTTTCAATGCTGAACTCGATTTTTTGTCAGGACTGATTGTTGCTATTTTCTCTGCGTTTCTCTCTGCACTGTTCTCAGTGATTAATGGGGGACTAGTCAAGAAGTATGATCCGTACGTGATTACTTATTATGAAATGGTTGGTGCCTGTATTTCAATCGGGCTCTTTTTCCCGATCTATGCCATTTCTTTTTCAGAAGGTCTACAATTAAATGGTAAGGTGATGGACTTTGTATACCTGACCATTTTGGCTGTTGCATGTACTGTCTACGCCTACTCGGCTTCCGTTCAGTTGATGAAAAGAATCTCCGTATTTACCATTAACCTGACAGTTAATTTGGAACCGATTTACGGGATCATTCTGGCTTTGATCATTTTTGGTCAGAGTGAGGAGATGAGCGGCGGTTTTTATTTTGGAACCGGACTTATCCTTGTTTCTGTGCTACTCTATCCAATGCTCAACAGACGATTTAAGAGAAAAGCACTTTCGACAGATTTGATCAGGTAAATTTATGTGTAAGGGCTTTAACTGCTACCTGCGTCTAATTTGTGATGGCTGTATCCACCTATGTCATACCGTGCCCTGTCACGGTATCTTCAGTTCTGATGAGTAAGATGCCTTATCAGGTCAGGCAGAAAGAGAAAAAAAGGATCAATTCCATTCACAAAATTTATTTTTCTTTTCATACAGCTGCTTATTTGTATCTCCAACTGGTCAGATCCGCTCCTTTAGGTGCACTTTCTCTGATTCTTTTCATGATTTTATCCACGTACATGGTGTTGTAGCGCAATCGTGAAATGTGGTTGGGGTTTTCCTGGTCACCGTTCCAGCAGTGTTCTGCCCGATCTCCGTAATCTACATCTCCGGCATAGTACGGGTCGGTAGTACTTTCCAGAAACTCTTCCATCAGGTACACGGCATTGTTGAGGTAATAATTATCCATGTCACCACAGTAGATATTGATCTTTCCCTGAAGCTTGGGTCCAAGTTCGTCCCAGTCTCTTTCCAAAATGTGCCGGAGATCATAATTTTCCTTCCAGTAATCGGCCACTTCTTTGTCAATTTCGCCGGTCACTTTATCCCAAATCCTGACCGGGTAGCCGTCATCACCCTGAGGAGAGTAGGTTGCTTCCCAAATATCCCATTGCTGTCCGGATCGTGATTTATCACCCAATGCCAGTTCTTTGTAGTTTGAGTCTCGCATGTTGGAATTGACATGTCCCAGGTAGTCTCTGTGCGACGGGATCGGTACTTCTTTGTGTTCACTGTCATAGTAGTAAGCGTTCTCATTCTCATAGATATCCACCAGGCAATAGGCTCTGAAATCAATCGGATCCGGGCAGGCGGCAAAACATCCATTGTATTCGTCGGGATACATGACCTGCACCGCCAGTGCTTCCCAGCCTCCGGTTGATCCTCCGTATAAAAATCGTGACCAGCCTTCTCCCAATCCTCTAAACTGCTCTTCTATGAAGGGAATGAGCTCGTAAGTGATCGCGTCTCCGTAAGGTCCCTGACTTGCAGAATTGACGGCATACGAATCATCGTAGTAAGGAGTTGGGTGCTGAATTTCAATAATGATAAACCGCGGAAAATCATCACTGATCCATTGAAGGTATTGATTGTAAGCTTCCTGCTGTTGAATGATGTTGTATCCGGATACATTAAACCGGGAGGAGTAGTCTGGTTCCAGTGAAGGATCGGGTGGTGTGGTTCGGAACCCGCCAAAATCAGAAGGGTAATGTCCGTGAAAAATCATGAGCGGGTACTTTGCCTCAGGATGTTCCTCAAAACCTTTTGGAAGCAGTACATGAGCTCCCAGATACATATCACGCCCCCAGAATTCGCTCAGCTTCTCGCTCTTCATTTTGACGTGCCTGATCCATTCTGTATCCTCAGCCTCTTCAATTGGAGGAATGACCTGATCCATCATGATTGCGAAGTTGGCGGACTGATTCTCCTGGATTGTGACTTTAACCGGAGTACTGTACAGGTTTCCGGGTGAACGATTCCATTGTTGTCCTTCGCCATTGTCCATTGGAAGCTTCACGGTATGTCCGGTCGAAAGATTGAATGTTTCATAGGTGTGAAGCAGGGCCTGAACCCAATATTCCCCGGGTTTCAATTCATTGATGTTTTGAACCGGATAGCCAAAATGGTCAGAGGTGAAGGTGATGGAGGTACTGGCGCTCATTGCTTCCACATTTTGTCCAAATACAATTTGAGAGGCGGGCCCGTCATTTATTTGAAAACGTGGTTCGTTCGAGTCGTCGGTTGAAAGGAGTAAAAGTAGTCGCCCGTCTTTTGCTTCTTCGGATATCGAGGTATCAAAAGTTATATCGAATGTGATTTCGGGGGAGGTTGGCTGGCAGCCATAGCATAAAAGAACAAGTGCCAGGAGGGTCAGGTTTTTCATAGTCAGGTTATTTTGTTCCTTTAAGTTACTGAGAATGTGGGATTTAATCTCCCTGCACCCGATACAAATCATCAGTGGCCTGAAGCAGTTTGTTTTTCAACACCGGGTGGAAATCCGGATTTGAATTGAGAAACGATTCAAGAACGTCGTACGCCTCTTTGGATGAATACCTCCCGATCGTACTAGTCAACCACCGCTTTGGGAAAAAGATGTCACCAGTCTGCTGAATTTCTTCTAATAATTCAAGGCAAAGTTGCAGGTGTTTGACTGCTTCTTTTTGTCTCAACGGGTGGTGGATATAGCTTGCGGCACTTAACACCCACGACTCTTTTTCTCTGTTAACAGGATCTCGTAACGACTCGAAAAAAGCATCTCTGACAGATACATCTGAAGAAAGGGCGGGGAGTAAAAACTCAAACCGCTGAAGTTTATCAGGGTTGCTTATTGCTGCTTTGGCACCTTCAAGTATTTCCTGAGCCTTGGTATGTTCATAAACCGCCAGATCCATTGCCAGACCTGTATAATCATCTTCGTTGAGTCTCAGATTCTGAATCACAAGTTCCTTTTTCCAGATCTGATACAATTGTTCTTTTCCTGATTCTGAATAGGCAACTGATCGGTAGAGGTTGAAGAGTGTCTTTTTAATGTTTGGCGGCAGGTCAGTCTGAAGTTGAGCGTACAGATCCATTTCAAGGGTCTGCTGATTTTCGTTTCTTTCTGAATCCGTCAGGTATTTCCGATAAATATTGTCTAACTGATTCGCGATCAGGCGAATGATGAGTTCATTTTTCTCGCTCCTCAATCCGGTTCGATAAAGTTCAAAAGCCTGCAATGGTGAAACGCTTCCGCTCAGAGTATTTTCATAGCTGTTCAGGTAGCTGTAGCCACGGGAAATTTCATCTTCAATTCCTGAGATACTGTTGAGTGTGTTTTCATTGATTGGAAACAGCCCATATCCAAAGCCGTTGGAGTTGTAAATGATCGCAATGGGTTTTGGAAGTCCGGTTGCCTGATCAATTCGTGTTTTTGAGCCTTCAATTTTAACAGGAATAGTTAAAGTGGTGTCAGCATAAACCAATGAAATATTAAAAGACTGAGGCCAGAGATTATTGCTGCCATCTTCAGCATTTTGAACAATATCAAGTGAGAAAATTTGATTGGCTTCATCGTAGTTGATGTCCTCAGAAAGAACAGGTCGTCCGGACTGATTGACCCATACCTCACTCCACTGTTTCATATCAATCAGCGTTTTTCCATCCAGGATCTCTACCAGATTATTCCAGTCGGCATTTCCATTCGCATATGTTTTGATGTATTCCTGAATGCCTTCCTGAAAAGCTTTCTTACCCATTGCCGCTTCCAGCTGGCGCATCATGATAGGTGCTTTATTGTAAATGATTCTTCCGTACAGTGTGCCGGCATTTTTCAGATTGTCCAGTTTTTGTCGAATCGGGTTGGTACCACGCGTACGATCCTCGCTATAAGCACTCGGATAATGCCCGGTCACAAATTGCAGCTCATGATTAATATCCGGGAAGGCCGGATTAGCAATTTTATCAGCCATGAAGTTGGCAAAGACTTCCTTCATCCAGACATCATTGAACCATTTCATGGTGACCAGATCGCCAAACCACATGTGAGAAGTTTCATGAGCGATAAGCTTTCCTCTGCCAAGTTTTCGTACCTCCGTCGCGCTATTGTCCAGGAATAATGAAGATTCACGATACTGAATAGCTCCGACATGCTCCATACCACCGTATTGAAATCCGGGAATGCAGGCAAAATCCAGTTTCTGAAAAGGGAAATCGTATCCTGTATAATTTTTAAGAAAGTTGATGGATTGTTGGTGCAGATCAAAAATTGCTCCGATGCTTGCTTCGATTTTTTCAGGATTCGTTTCACGGTACAGTAGCTGCATATCAAATTCACCGGGATTTTGATTTGCCGTTTCGAATCTGCCGGCCACAAATGAGAAAAGATACGTGCTCATCTTATCAGTCATTCCAAATTGATGTTCCATTGATTCACCTTTCTTGTTACTCTCTTTCAATGGAGCTCCACAGATCACTGCCCAGTCTTTGGGAGCAGTGATGGTCAGCTGGTAGTTGGCTTTGATGTCCGGTTGATCAAAACATGGGAAGAGGGTGCTGGCCCGGTCCGGAACAAGCAGTGTGTAAAGAAAATCTTCGTTCCTGTTGAGTGATAATTCTCCCGCCAGAAATGCAACTTCTATGGAGTTTTCACCCTTTTTCAAATGCTCCGAAGGTATGATCAGGTGTTCCTTTTCATGCACGACTTTTATTGATTCACCATTTGCAGCAACTCTTAATACGTGATCAGCTTTTTCATTGAAATCCAAATACAGCGGCTGACTCAGGTCCTTAATATTCAGTTTGAGATTTAACAATGACAGGATGGAATCATCTTTTGATTCAGGTATGTTGAATGACAGCTCATATACCACTTCAGACACTTGTTGTTTGCGGTATTCGGCCATTTTGAGTGGAATACCAACATCAAGTAATGATTCCTGTTCAGGTGCACAGGAATAAAGAAGGAGGGCACTCAGGGCAATGGAAAGAAGTGATTTCATGGTTGTCAGGTTTAATACACCAATATAATCATCACGACATTTAGAGACCTGGTTCATTACATAATAGCAGCCCATGCTGTGACCATTGGTTATCTTTAGCGTCAACCAGAAATATTAATGCTATGAAATTAAATAAAGTAAACCTGATCGCAAGTATCATTCTTATACTTACCGGCTGCAGTTCATCAAAAAAAGAACGGGGTAATTCTACTTCAAATCAAAAAGATTCATTCTATGAATCAGTGCAATTGGGTGATTATGGAATCGGGTTTTGTGATACGATCATTTACAACAATGACCTCAGATTCGAGTTTCTCCCCGATGATGGAACAAGCTACTCTCAGTATGATTACAAAGGCCCAACCCCTCTGTTTCTTCAGATATGGTATCCAATAGAACAAAGTGGCAATCAGCCGTTAATGTTCAAAGACTTTAGAAGTCGAAACCTTTCTTCAGAACTACGAAGTGTTTATGATCCATTGGTTACTAAAATGGATTCCTTTTTTGTACAGTATAACATCATTGAGGACTTTATTAACTATGACTCAATCGATTATAATGGTATTTCTTATTTTGAAGTCCTTGATACTTTAATGACCTTTCAGACAAAAAGTCGGTACAAAAAGGTTTCTGAAAAGCTGGATTTTCCGGTTGTTGTTTATCACCACGGGGGGCAGGGATTATCTGATGAGAATTTTGTGTTGGCAGAATATTTTGCTTCTCTTGGATATATAGTCGTTACATCTAATTTTCATTTACCATTTGAGGATAAAATATATGGATACGAAGGGATAGAATTTGATGATACAGCTCTGCCAAAAAGTGTCATTAGATATGCTCAGACACTGACTACAAGTGACCGGTTATACTATATTGGGCACAGTGCCGGAGCTCAGGTGGGCTTCAAATTTCTTTATGAAAGAGGTTGGGCGGATGCATTTGTGTCCCTGGAAACAACCCTGGAAGGAAGGCCTGTTGATTACCTGAAATCAGAAGATGGATGGCCGAAGCTTTCAAATATTATTGATGAGCACAAGTTGGATTACACTATCCCAATCCTAATGATTGCCAATACACAAGAAGAAAAAGCCTTTCCGCTTTTCGATGAGTTGACAAATTCCTCGATGATCCAGGTTTCACAAAAAGAAGCATTCGGACATGAAAGTTACACTGCAGGATATCTGATGAGGTATCTGTACAGAGATGTATTTGAACAGCCAGATACTACCATTTTGAAAAGTCAGCTCAACCTTTACAGCGAACAGCTTAAATTGATTCATGCATTTTTCGTAAGTATGGAAAATGGAGAAAAACTGAATGTCGACGAGTATAAGAAGGATTTTTACTTTTCAATGGGCAAGTGAATGCAGTAACTTTAGAAATGAACAGATGGCAAGCAACAGATGCCAGCTTGTTGTGAATTAAAACCCAACCTATGAAACGAATTGTATTGATTTATTCCTTTCTCTTTTTCACCTGCTCCCTGGTTGCCCAAACCTATTATCCCGACAGGGATTCCTGGGAAGAGAAAGACCCCAAAACAGCAGGTTTTAATGCAGCTAAACTACAGGAGGCAGTATCATTTGCAGAGTCGAATGAATATTCAGGTCCGAAAGATCTTCGAATAGCAATTTTGGAAGGGTTCCAAAGAGAGCCTTATCACGATGTGCAGGGCCCGACCAAAATGAGAGGGGGACCTGCCGGCATGATCATTAAAGACGGATATGTGGTTGCTCAATGGGGAGATGTTGACAGGGTAGATATGACATTCAGTGTTACAAAAAGCTATTTATCTACAACAGTCGGGCTGGCTTATGATGACGGACTCATTCGATCTGTTGAAGATAAAGTTGGTGGCTATGTGTGGGATGGAACGTTTGAAGGAGCTCACAATTCAAAAATCACGTGGGAGCATTTGCTGCAACAGACCTCAGACTGGTCAGGGGCGTTGTTTGGCTTGTATGACTGGACAGATCGACCTTTGCGTGAGCATGGACTGGATGAAATGCGCTACCGGGAGCTTAAAGAACCAGGTACCAGCTTTAAGTATAACGACGTACGTGTGAACGTACTTGCTTATTCGGCGCTTCAGGTCTGGAGGCGACCATTGCCACAGGTATTGAAGGAACGGATCATGGATCCGATCGGTGCGAGTACCACCTGGAGATGGTTTGGGTATGACAATACCTGGACAGTCATTGATGGTGTCAGGATGCAATCAGTAAGTGGGGGAGGTCACCATGGAGGAGGAGTGTTCATCAGTGCCCGGGACCATGCGAAATTCGGATTGCTTTTCGCAAGAAATGGTAAGTGGGGAGATCGACAGTTGATTTCAGAAAAATGGGTAAACATGATCCAACAACCTGCTACAGCATATGAAAGCTACGGGTACATGTGGTGGCTCAACAAAGGTCCCCGGAACTGGGACGGATTACCCGATCATTTGTTCTACGCAGCTGGTTTTGGAGGAAACTTCATCGTGGTAGATCAGAAAGAAGACATTGTGATTGTGACCAGATGGCTGGAACCTGGCAAGATAGGGGAGATGGTAAAACTGGTTTATGATTCCATGTAGTACACAACTACTCTTTCTTCTCCTCCCGTAAAGTTGAATTAATTGAGAAGATCACTTCATCCAACTCTGATGTTGACTCTTTCAAAATGTCAAGATAAAGGTCTTCCATAGCCTTGGTTTCCTCCATCAGAATAGCCAGACTCTGAATTCTGTTTAGCGGGGCACGCAACAGATGAGCATTGATAAACGCATATTCTGACAAGCGCTTGTTTCTTTCTTCAAGTTCACTTGTTCGAATCTTTACTTTTTGCTCCAATGATTTGTTCAACGTTGTGATTTCCTGAGTTCTCGCTCTAATCAGCTTTTTCAAATACTGTTGCCTGCGGATCAGATAGAAAAATCTCAACTGATATATTGCAAGAAATACTCCCACAAGCAATAGAACCATGAGAACCACGAACCATACCTCAGAGTAGAAAGGTTTTTCAATTAGGAATGTTGCTGAAACAGGATCACTCCAGCGCCTTTGTTCCAGGCGGCTTTGAACAGTGAAAGTATATGTGCCACTTTTAAGTGTGGTATACCTGGCTGACGTATTGATGTTATTGTTCTGAACCCGCCAGTCCGCATCAATTCCTTCCAGTTTGTATCGGTAAGAAATGCCCTTTTCGTCGATGAATGAAATCCCTCTAAACGAGATCTCAATAGTGTTACGATCATAAGGAATTTCATTGGATTGATTAGCGTCCAGCCTGTTTCCTTTTCCGTCTTTTATAAATGGAATTGTCAGCTTTGGAGCAAGGTCAAGGGTTGGATCCTCCTCTTCATTGTATGCGGAAGCACCGGATTCCGTACCAATCCATACTTTTCCTTTTTTATCCTGAATCAGCGCTCCCCGATTGACTTCACTTCCGACGAACCCGTTTGATCTGTTGTATTTCATAAAGGTTTTACCATCCCCTTTCACAATTCCGTCCCCTGTACCTACCCAAAGATTATTGCTTTGATCCTGCATGAGTGAATAAACCGGAAGGTCCATTTTGAGAATGTTCTCACTTGTAATTACCCCGTCTTTGACCACCATTAGTCCTTCAAGCGTGCCAGCTAGTAGTGTATCATTCCATATTATCACATCAAATACATCATCTATATCCCGGAGACCATTTTTTATGTGGACAGTGTCCTGTTGCGACATTTTAAAGATGCCTCTAAATGCACATGCCACCATATACTCATCATTCAGGTTTCGTAAATTTCTTACACCTCTCAATCCTGAGGTTTTTTTCAACCCTTTTTTAGTGATTTCATAAATGCCACCTTCTGTGGACGCAGTATAAATTTTATCTCGCCATACCTCAATAGAGGAGAAATCCAGATCTGGTTTATCAGAATCACGCAGCATCACGAACTTCCCATTTTCATATTTCACCAGACCAGCAGGGCCTAAAGCAAGGTAAAGTGCCCCATTTTTATCTTCTACCATATCCAGGATGCGACAGAGTTTCCCGCCGCTGTGGGGTAACCTTAAACTCTTTGTGACTTTTCCGTTTTCAACCATATTAACAGCTTCTCTGTTGGCCAGTATAATTTGACCATTTTTTAGTTGGATAATGGCACTAACCTCATCTTCATACAACCCTACTGAACGATCGTAATTGCTAAATCTTAGCTGGTTGAATCTGAATAGCCCCCTATGCCCCCCTACCCAAATATTGTTTTCAAAGTCTTTGTATATCATGGCACTCTTGGCGCTGTGAATTTTGTCATTTGTTTCCAGAACCTCACTTTTTCCTGTCTCAGGATCAAATTGCAAAATCGGTGAATCGCAGATATAAAATATTCTTTCCCGGTCATCAACAACAAGCGAGTACCTGTTGAACAGGGGCCTCCCCGTCATATTCAGGTGATCCCAATAACCAATCGTTTTGTTATTTTCCAAAATGGAGATCCAGTCAAATCCCAGAATGTAGAATTTGCCATTTTTGATGGTCATTGTCAGAACAGTATCATTCAAAAATGAACCCTCCGGATGAACGGGTTCTATTGTTCCTTCTGAAAAATGGAATAGCCCCTGATTGGAACACACATACACTTTTTCTTCATAGGAAAGAAGTGAATTGATCCTTATTGTAATCGGTGTTATTTCCCAGCTATCTGTCTGACCAGAATAACAATACAGGTTTTTATAATCGGCAATCCAGACCATGTATTCACCATCTTTTATGGCTGCTTCAAAAGCGAAAGTGCTTGTTATATCATCTGCCTGTTCAGGTATTCTTATCTCTGACCATTTTTGGCCCTTTTTATAGCTTAAAACAAATCCTTCATTATCCTGCCCTGCCGCCCAGATCGACCCATCATCGAGTGTCTTTATGTATGAGTTGGAAGAATGTGGAAGTCTCAGATAGTCTGCCGACTTTTCCCAGTTCTGTCCATCATAAGAAACCACACCCTTAGAGGTCAGAAACCACATGATTCCCTTATTATCTTGTGTAATCCCAAACACAGAATTGGAAGGCAGGCCATCAATGGTCGAATAGAAAGTGGCAGGGTATATCTGGGCTGATGCTGAGATAGCATGAACTATCAGCATGATCAGCAAAGCTGCACGTTCTATTCCCTTAATAAATGATCTCACTCGGTTAGATGGTTTGTCCCGGACAGAATAATCCATCAAAGACCTTCTAAATGTAATTCATTTATCTGGACAACCGTTGGAAATTTCAAATCAAAAAAATGTATTAAGGCTTCCTTGTAGCCTGTTTTAGTGGCAATATCGAAAAATTGATTTGCTTGATCGAAACGTTAAAAGGTGAAATTTTGTATCTCAATTAATCCTCTCTCAAAGTGGTGTTGATTGAGAAAATCACATCGTCTAATTCGGATGTTGAAGTCTTCAAAATATCAATGTAAAGACTTTCCATTTCTTTAGTCTGTTCCATCAAAATGGTCAGGCTTTGTATTCTTGTCAAAGGTGCCCTTAGCAAATGGGCGTTGATGAAGGCGTATTCAGCTAGTCGCTTATTGCGCTCCTCCAGTTCCATTGTCCTTTCCATCACCTTTTGTTCAAGTGACTGGTTCAAATCTGATATTTCTTTTGTCCGTTCTTTGATCAAATGCATCAACTGTTCCTGCCTGCGAATGAGATACAGAAAGCGCAGACGGTAGATGGCCAGTAATGAAACCAACAGGATTAAAGCCATTGCCAGAATGAACCACCACGTAGCATAGAATGGTACGCCAATCTCAAAGGAAGATTTTACAGGAGTGCTCCAGCTACCTTTGTCAATCCTGCTTTGAACAACAAATGTGTACTCATTACTTTTGAGATTTGTATATCTGACCGATGTATTGTTATTATTTTTTATCTCCAGCCAGTCCTTGTCCCAGCCTTCCAGTTTGTATCGGTAGGAAACCTTTTCCTCGTTAATGAATGAAACCCCCTGAAAATGTATCTCAATATCATTTAGGTCGTACGGGATGATGGTACTATTCAGTGGGTCTACGCTATCACCATTTCCATCTTTTAATTTTGTAATGGATACTATTGGAGCAAGATTAATTGTCAGGTCTTCATCTTCTGAGTAGGCAGAAGCTCCCAACTCCGTACCTATCCATACTTTGCCACCTGAATCCTGAATCAAAGCACTTCGGTTTACTTCGCTTCCAACCAGTCCGTCTGACCTGTCGTACTTCCTGAGTTTTTCTCCATCCCATTTTAATACCCCGTCTCCTGTACCAATCCAAAGATTTTTACTTTCATCTTCCATCAGGGCATAAACAGGTAAATCAATATCAAGAAAGCGTTCATCGGTAATCCTGCCTTCCTTTGTTATTAATAGTCCTGCGGAGGTTCCGGCAAGAAGTTGATTACTCCATGTAATTGCTGAAAATACATTTTTGTAATCTTTTAATGTATTACCATAATGTATGGTATCATCTTCCGACAATTTGTACATTCCCTCCTTTGTACAAACAATGACAGATTCATCCAGTGTAATGATATTTCGGATACCGGACTTGTTCCATTTCCTTAATAGAGATTTTCCGGATACTTCGAAAAGACCACTTTCTCTTGATGTAGCGTAAATTTTTCCATTGAAATTTTTCACGGAGGTGAAATCCAGATTCTTGTTTTTTGAAAAGGTTATTGAGCTAAAAACATTGTTGTGGTATTTATACAGGCCTGCGGGACCAAGGGCCAGGTATAATGCTCCATGGTTGTCCTTTGTCATATCAAGTACCCGGCACACTTTTTTGGTATCATGTGGTATGTTGAGTTTTGCCGTGATAGCCCCGTCGCGAAGGAAATTGAGAGAGGAAGGATTGGCAAGTATCAATTGATCATTGCTGGTTTGAATAATGGAGGTGACTTCATCTTCCTGAAGACCAACCTTACGATTATAATTACTGAATCTTAACTGATTGAATCTGAAAAGTCCCCGATGATCACCTACCCAAATGTTATTTTCCTTATCCTCGTAGATGGAAACACTTTTGGCATTTTGTATTTTGTCCTCGGTTTCTATTATCTCGCCCTTTCCTTTCACCTGATTGAACATTTGGATGGGGGAATCACAATTGTAAAAGATTCGACTCCTGCCATCAATTACCAACGCATACTTATTGGTAAGAGGTCTGCGACTCATTCCCAGGTTTTCCCAATATGATTTTACTGTTTTATCTGATATAATAGCAAGCCAGTTGAAGCCCAGCAGATACGTTTTATCATTCTTAATGGTCAATGAAAGGACCTGATCATTGAGAAAATTCATTCCCACGTTAACCTCGTTTATACTGTCATTTAACATATTAAACAATCCCTGGTCTGTACAGAGATAGACACCACTTTCATGATGCACGAGTGTATTGATTCTGTACGGTATTGATTTTAGTTCCCACGAATCTGATTCAAAGGAGTATTTGTGAATCGTTTGCTGTGAGGCAACCCATAATTTGTAGATTCCTCCCTCGAAGGAAATATCAAAGGCAAAATCATATGGAATGTCGGCTGTCTTTTCATTCAATCCAATTGCATTCCAATTTCCATTTTTAAAATAGCTGATTACAAACCCTTTGTTGTCCTGGCCGGCTGCCCAGATGGAGCCATCATCTGCTGTTTTAATAACGGAATGCTCTGAGTGAGGCATTCGTACAGAGGAGGAATGAGTTTCCCATTCCTGACCATTATAAGAGACTATTCCTTTAGAAGTGACAAACCACATAACTCCTGTGTTATCCTGTGTAATTCCAAAGACTGAGTTGGAAGGCATTCCATCCTGAGTGGAATAAAATCTTGCAGGAAATATTTGAGCAAAAATCACCTGGCTGAACAATATGAGCAGGGTATATACAGGTAAACGTATGGTTTGTTTACGAAGTGGCATTAAGTGATTTGTGGCTTAAACTATTAAAAATAGTTGTTTTAGATCAACAGCTTTTGACAAAAAAGGTTCGTAAAGAAACGTTATGCAGATTCCATAGAACAATAACACGGTAGTATCGAAGAGAGGGCCTGATTAGTCGAATAGTTAATAGAATGCGCCCTGTTCAGCAATTTTGAATCCCCTGCGGATGACTTCCTTTCTCTTTCCCTCATCAAAAAGGATGGGGTTTGTATGATTGAAGTGGATGAAATGAACTTTGGCTTTTACAGAATCCTGCTCGTGACTGAATAAATCCATTGTTTCGGATACAAAAGGGTGAGGAACCTCAGATATGCTTCGATTTGGGAGTTCTCCATCTTCGAAAAAGGATGCGTCAAGAAAAGCATAGTCAACTTCTTTTACCTCTTCCACAATATTTTTCTCCCATTTGCTCCATTTATCAATGTCCGGGATAAAAAGATAGGATTTATTGATAGTGGAAATATTAAATCCCATGGTTTCTGAGAACTCATCCCTGTGAGGCACGGGAAACGGCCTGACTATGGATGTAGCCCCCAGAAGAACCTCACTGTGTTCTGTGATTTGTCGTATCTCGATGTTCTGTAGTTTCACTAACTGACTCCAGGGTCCATTCTCGCGGAGGAATTGAGCCATTTTCGGTGCACAGTAAACTTTGACTTTTTGAGAGCCCAATGCCTCCCTTCCAAGAAACATTAACCCGGTATAGTGCCCCATGTGTGCATGCGACAAGAAAATACCTTCCGGGAGATAATTAAATTTGGCATTTGTCAATCCACGGAACAATTGCAGCTGTCTGTCCATATCAGGGGTTGCTTCGAACAGCCACCATTTGCCCGATTCGGGATCGACAAGAGCAAGTGAAACTACATAGCGCTGCAACTCGGGATTCTTATGGGCTAACTGGCATTCATTCTGACAACCTATATGAGGAAATCCTCCATCCTGGGCGATCCCAAGAACCACAATGTATGGCTGTGCCTTTAGAAAAAGAGAGCTGAGAACAAGAATCGAAACTAAGATTGATTTCACCTTCTCTGAATAGCTACTGTCTCATTGATCCAGCACCCTACCGTAATGCTTTGACCTTCTTCGTAGTTTTCATTGAATATTTCCTCAATGGAAGGAAATTGCTCCTTGGATGCCTGCATTTGAGAGGTATTCCCAGAACGTTCATACATCTTGTATGCGGCCAGGAAAACTGCCCGATCGATTACTTTGCTCTCTCCTCCCTGACATTCGTTGAAGCTTGTAAAATACAGGTCTCCAATCAGATTGTATGCTTTGGTATTTCCGGGTTCTGCACTCAATGCTTCGTATGCATACTTCCTGGCCGCCGATTTTCTTCCCAGTTTACGTGAAGCGACTGCCTGACCAATGTAAGATTCAGCCTTCTCTTCTTTCACATCAGTCAACCCGATGGCTTTGCTGTGAAATTCGATGGCTTTTTCATAATCTTCACTTCCAAGGTATTTATTGGCCAGAACTTTTGCCAGTTCATATGAAGGTTGTTCCATGAAAACAGTTTCGCTTGCTTCAAGAAAGTAAGGTTGGTCTGTACATTTTGCAGTAACAGAGTATCTGAATATTTTCCTGGCTGTCGAAATATTAGACGGATCCTCTCTGAATTTTGGAACCAGCTTTCCTTTTATGAATTCACAGCTCAGAATCTCATCCCCAATTGATCCAAGAAATCCATCGACTTTTGCCTGTTCTTTGTCCAGTCGCTCAATATTGCCGCCATTTTTCTTTTGAGATTCTATAATATCTGAAATCAAGGTGTGGATATCAAGGACATTTTCAGCAGTCATTGCAACAGGATCCTGCTTATAATACCTTGTTGCTACCATCATATATGGATTCATGTTGAAATATGAAATTTCAGGACCATTTAACTCATATGCTTTTGCATACAAATCAGCCAACATGGGGTATTTTTTTGGATTGTTATAAAACATCCTGAAGGCAGCATAAACTTTTCGATCTGCTGTTGATGCATCATTATCAAAATGCTCCATTCGCATATCATACATCCATAAGATAGAGTCCTGCAGGCGTACCTTACGTTTAACGTCAGTTTCTGTTTTAAGAATTTCTTCGAGGCAGTCAACACCATCAATATAAATGGATGGATTGAGGTCCGGATTATTGGTATAGAGCCAGTTAAGTGGTCGCATGGACTCATTGAACTTGCTTTGAGCTCTTAGTACCTTATAGAATGCCTGCTGTTCAATGGCCTTGGTTTTCAGGGCTTCATCTTCAGGCCAGTTCCATCCGGCCTGGGCCAATGAAACAGTTGATAAAATGAGAGCACAGAGAAATGTGAATAAATACTTCATTACTTAATTCCGGGATTTACTTAATGATGGGTATGGCGGGCAGAAAAGCCGACATGCAGATTTTTGTTTTTACAAAGTGAATCAAAATTTATACTAAAACGGCCATGATTCAGATTAGTTTTGTGTTAAAAATTCAAATGAAGGATTTTGTGTTATGAATTTCAAAGAAATTATCTCCGTTTCGCTGATTCTGTTTTCAGTAATTGATATTTTGGGAAGTATCCCAATCATCATCGATCTGAGAAAAAAATTTGGCCATGTTCAGTCAGAAAAGGCAACACTTGTTTCAGGTGTAATTATGATTGTTTTTCTTTTTGTTGGAGAAAGTATTCTCAAATTGTTTGGAATTGATATTTCATCTTTTGCAATAGCAGGTGCTATTGTGATGTTTCTTATTGGAATGGAAATGGTGCTGGGGATGCAGATTTTTAGAGCCGATCCGGATGAAGAATCATCAAGTGCTTCAATAGTTCCTCTTGCTTTTCCGTTAATTGCCGGGGCAGGGACCATGACTACCCTTATTTCCCTGAAGGTTGAATTTGAAACAGTAAACATTCTGGTGGGAATTGTAGTTAATCTGTTGTTCGTTTATCTGGTATTAAAGACTTGTGGATGGCTGGAGAGAAAAATAGGTAAAGCTGGTTTTAACGTTATCAGAAAGGTGTTTGGCATTGTATTGCTCTCGATTTCCATTAAAATATTCAAGAATCACCTATTTGTATGATTACCATCTTTACAGACGGAGCTGCTAAAGGAAATCCCGGTCCGGGTGGATTTGGTACTATCCTGAGATTTGGTGAGAAGGAAAAGGAAATATCACAGGGATTTCGGATGACTACCAATAATCGAATGGAGCTGTTGGCTGTCATTGCAGGGCTTGAAGCAATTAAAAAGCCTAAGTGGAACGTTAAGGTGGTGTCTGATAGTAAATACGTGGTTGATGCAGTTTCGAAAGGATGGCTTGATGGCTGGGTGAAGAAGGGTTTTAAAGGAAAGAAGAATCAGGACCTTTGGGAGCGTTATCTAAAAGCAGCATCAACTCACAATGTGCACTTCGAATGGATTAAAGGTCATGCAGGACACCCTGAAAATGAACGTTGTGACCGTTTGGCAGTGGAGGCCGCAGAAGGAAATGACCTGTTGGTCGATGAAGTTTTTGAAAGAAATAGCGGAACTGTTTAACTTACGTAATCCTCAGTGAGGAGAATCAACCAAGATTATGAAAGCTAAAAATATTTACTATCTGATTTTTCTGGTTGTCATTTTGACAGCTATTGTTGTTTACTTCAAGATTGACAGAGAAAAGAAAAAGGAGAATCCTCAGATTACAGAGCTGGCGGTTGAACCCGATTTACTCATCAGTTCTGCAGACAGATCTCTACATGATCATAAGAGGCTTACCTCTATCGAATTCCTTGAAGATGCCATCGCATTAATGAAATTGCTTGAGAAAGATGGGGATTCCGTAAGTATGAGGGCAATCGAAGTTGCCATCAGTGATTTAGAAGTTGTGGAAGAGCATATAAAAGCGGATGATGTAAATGATGATTTAATGTATGAAGCATTTGCTGATGCCATGAATTCGCTGGCTTTTGCATCATTGAGGGTGTCAGAAGAGCTTATCAGACAAGGGAAGGAAAAGGAGGCCGATAAAACATTACACTATGCAATGGATCACCTGCAGAATTCAATTAAATATGCAAAGGGTGAGCAAAAGGAGGAAGAAATGAAGATTGCAACCCATCTCAATAGAATTATCGAGGAACACCTTCAGGGTGACCTTTCGGAGATCGATAAGGTAATGGCTGAAATTGACTCTGTTATCCAGGCGCACGTGATTAAGTAACTCAGGCAGGATCAACTTCCCGCTCGGAAAATTCAAAACCCATATTCTCTAATTCTTCGAGAACCGGCTTGTAGATTTCCTTTTGAGTTGGAATGTGCACACCGGTCAAATCTATTTTACCCTGCATGATCAATTTGGCTGCAATAGCTAATGGAAGTCCGACAGTTTTTGACATGGCTGTATTGATCGCATCATCACCGATTGCAACCATGTTGGATTCAATTTGTTTGGGCACTCCATTTTCCAGATAGTTGAACTTGTGCCACATTACAATCATGTCGCGATCCGCTTCATCCAATGTCCATTTTTTCTTTAAAATATGCTCAAGAATTTGCGCCGGAGTTCCCTTTTCAAGCCCTATAAGTTCATCGGAAAACATCCCCAGCCAGTTCAACTTATACATGATCTCTGATTCCATATCAAGATTCATGTAATGAGCCAGTTTTAATTCGATCGAATCATTTGGATTAAAAGACAAAAATGAATTAATGAACTGACGGTGTGTCATTTCACTTACGTTCTCCAGTTCAAATGAATCATCCGTTGCACCAATCTGAACAAAAACGTCCCACGCTTTACAAAACCCTGGTCTTCTCAACGTTCCCCGGTAAAGTGTTTGGATCCCGCGGAGATTATACAGGTCGAGATACTTTAACGAATCCCTGTTCGCATAGCCTTCAAAATATCCGTATCCGGGAATATGTATGACTTCAGTTCTCCTGAATAGTTTGTGATAAGGGATGTATTTGTATCGACCCTGTTGAATGAACTTCACAAATCCCTGTCCTGCAATAACCACATTTCTTGGGTTCCATGTGAATTTATAGTGCCACGGGTTATCCTTTTCCTCGTCCTTCGCCAGGAGACCTCCGGTGAAAGTTTCAAAGGCAGTCAACTCATGTCCCTGCTCTTTGATCCGATCGAGAACACTCATTGCGGACATGTGATCAATCCCGGGATCAAGTCCCATTTCCATGATCAACAATTTTCCATTGCTTTTAAACCGGCCTTCGAGATCCTTAATTTCTTTTGTCAAATAGGAGGCTGTCAGCAGGTGTCGGCCAATCTCTGCACACTTTTTCGCAACATCCAGATGGAGGAAGGCGGGCAGCATCGAAATAATCAGATCATGTTCGCGTACGATAGCCTCTAATTCTGTTTCGTTGGCAACATCGAATGTAACTGCCTGTCCATGAGGATTTCCCTTGATTTTCTCCTGAGCCAGTTGAATATCCTTCTCTGCAATGGTCAATTGCCAGTGCTCTTTTTGGGAATGGTCCAGAAGGTAATTGATAAGTGAAGTAGAGGACCTGCCGGCTCCTATGACAAGGATTTTTTGCATGAGCGCAAATATGTAATGATCAACTTTTGAATAAAAAGCTTATTCAGATTTTTTATTAACAATTGTGGAGTTTGCCTGATCGACAGGTAAGATGAGCAGGTCACCTATCATGACATGAGCAGGTCTGTTTAATACAAATTCAATAGTCTCTGCAACATCAACTGCTTTAAGAGGCGTGTAATTTTTATACACATTTTCCGCTTTTGATTTATCCCCTTTAAACCTGACCAGACTGAATTCAGTCTCGACAAGTCCCGGGTCGATTGAAGTAACCCTGATTCCAAACGGATTAAGATCCATTCGTATACCTTTCGTAAGTGCGTCTACTGCATGTTTGGAAGCACAGTACACATTGCCCTTCGTATAAACCTCCAGGCCTGCGATGGAGCTGATATTTACAATATGCCCCTTTTTTCGGTTAACCATGCCAGGGGTTATGGCTTTGGTCACATAAAGCAGACCCTTTACGTTGATATCAATCATGGCATCCCAGTCATCCGGATTGCCTTCATGAATGAGATCAAATCCGTGGGCGTTTCCTGCATTGTTAATCAGTACATCTATTTCTTTCCACTCCTCAGGAAGTGAATCGATTGCCTCATTCACCTGATCCCGATCTCTCACATCAAATGATAGTAACTGAGTATCAGTATTAAGTTCGCCGGCGAGTTCTTCAAGCCTGGCTTGTCGTCTGCCACAAAGAATGAGATTGTATTTATCCGTCAGGATACGTGCAGTCGCTTCACCAATTCCACTGGTAGCGCCGGTGATAAGAGCGATTGGTTTATCAGCCACTTTTATTTCCTTTAAACTTCTTCTGGGCCTTGTTGTTTTTGTTCCCCGATTTCTTAATTCCCTGACCTTTGATTTTTCCCCCACGCTTTTGTTTGGGGGTTGGCCCGCCTTCAAAGGTGATGAATATTGTCAGGTTTTGTTGTGAAAGTCGATCCAGTCCGACACTGAATTCGTTCTTTTCATCCTGAAGCATATTTCTGAGTCCGTAGGAGTATCGAATTTCAGGCGAGAATTTAAAAAATGGATAATAGATATCAAATCCTCCACCAACTTCAACTGCCATATTCCAGCCCTTTAGCTCCAGTCTTGAACTCACATCCTGTTCACTTCCTTTGCCGGATGCTTCAAATGAAGGGTTGATTCCTCCCAGCAGGTAGGCTCCCACATTTCCTCTTCGCTGAGATTTGTATTTTAAAAGCATTGGAAACTCTACCATCGTAGCATCCTTCAGTTCTCTTAAATCAGTGTTGTTTGTAAATCGATAAAGTAAGTCGTTTTCATAAAATCCTACAGTAATTGAACCTCTGAAGTCGAGGTAGTCCGTGATTTTCATGTTCGCAATGAATCCGAGTTTAAAGCCCCCAAGGTTCCCGGGGATAATGGAGTGAACAGTATCCATCGCGGGAGATGTGAAAGCTTCCGAATGTTTAATGACATATTTTGAAGAATGAACACCAATAAGAAATCCATAATGAATCCATTGCGCATCATAGTTGATGAGATTATCAGAAGGATTGTTTTGTGCCCATGAAGCAAGCCCCATTGACAACAGGACAACCAGAGCTATTTTTCTCCTGTGTAAATTGAACTTATGCCAAGTGTTAGTGGCTTGCATTTTGTGTTTTTAAATCCAGTCTTTGACAGAATATCAAGAAAATCCTGACCATAGGGGAATTCGTTAACTGACTCTGGTAAATAGGTATAAGCAGCATTGTCTTTCGAAACGAGCTTACCAATTTTTGGCAATATCCAACGAAAATAAAAATTATACAATTGCTTAAACGGAAAAACTGTTGGTTTTGAAAATTCAAGAATAACAGCTCTGCCACCTGGCCTGAGTACTCGATTCATTTCTGAGAGTCCCTTTTCAAGGTTCTCAAAATTCCTTACTCCGAAAGCAACGATCACCGCATCGAAGTTATTATCATCGAATCGTAAGTTTTCCGAATCACCTGATTCCAGTGTAATAATCTGGTCCAGTCCTTTTTTGATCATTTTCTCACGGCCGACCTTTAACATGCCTTCTGAAATGTCCACTCCGATTACTTTTCTGGGGCCAAGCCTTAACGATTCAATGGCAAAATCACCGGTTCCGGTTGCGATATCCAGAATTTCGTCAGGATTGATGTCATGCAAAAGCCTGATTGCTTTCTTTCTCCAGCGAATATCAATTCCGAGACTCAGGAAATGATTAAGGAAGTCGTATTTGCCACTAATACTGTCAAACATCTCAGCAACCTGCTTTTTCTTTGCCTCAGACTTATCTTTGTATGGAACTACCGTCATAATTTCCCCGCAATATTAGTGGATTAAACCCGCGGTAGCTTTAATTGTTAGCAGATTAATTGGATTGTGGATATAAAAAAAGCAGAGTTTGTAAAAAGTAGTACCAGAGAAGAAGATTGCCCGGATGCAGGTTTTCCTGAATTCGCGTTCATTGGCCGCTCAAATGTTGGAAAATCCAGTCTGATCAATATGTTGACCGGGCGCAGGAAACTCGCTAAAACTTCGTCCACTCCAGGAAAGACGCAGTTGATTAACCATTTCATCATAAATGACGAATGGTATCTGGTAGATTTACCCGGCTATGGCTGGGCCCGTGTAAGTAAGACAGCAAAAGCTGACTGGAAAAAAATGATTGATTCGTATCTGATTAACAGGAAGAACCTGGCCAGCGTTTTTGTTTTGGTGGACATTCGCCATGAACCGCAAAAAATTGATCTGGAGTTTATTAACTGGCTTGGAGAGGAGGGAATTCCATTTTGCATCGTGTTTACCAAAGCTGACAAGTTGGGAAAAACACAGGTTCAGTCAGGGGTAGCTGCATACAAAAAAATGTTGAAGGAATCCTGGGAAGAGCTACCGTTTTTTTTCACCACCTCTTCATCAGAGAAGCTTGGAAGACAGGATATTCTTGAATTTATTCATTCAATTAACCAGTCTATCAATCATTAGAATATTTTTGCGGAAAAACTCATCAAATACAAACTATGGAATTTAGTGATATCGCTTCGGTCTCGGGAAAAGGAGGCCTCTTCAAAATAGTATCTCCAACCCGAACAGGTGTTGTGCTGGAGTCAATGGACGAGCATAAGAAAAAGATGGTAGCAGGCATGCATAACAAAGTGTCCGTCCTTTCTGAAATCTCAGTTTATACAACTGATTCTGAGGGAGCAGTCCCTCTGGAGGAAGTAATGAAAAAAATCCATAAAGAGTTCAACGGGGATACAGATCTTGATAAGAATAGTGATGCTGAAGAGCTTAAATCCTTTCTCAAGTTCATTTTACCGGAGTACGATGAAGACAGGGTATATGTCTCTGATATTAAAAAACTGGTAAGCTGGTATACTCAACTGGTGAAGGAAGCACCGGAAGTACTTGCGGAAAAGAAAAAGGTTAAAAAGGAGAAAAAAGAAAAGGCTAAAACTGAAGGTGAGGAGACTGAAGAATGAGTGAGGTAAAGTATAAGTTCAGGGTTAGGTGGGCTGATCTTGACCCCAATGGTCATATGAGGCATACAGCTTATAATGACTACTGCGCGCAGGCCCGACTCATGTATTTTGAAGACATCAGCATGCCATTCCACAAACTGATTCGGATGAATACAGGACCAATTCTCTTCAGAGAAGATACCCGTTTTTTTAAGGAGATTAGGATGAACGAGGAATTTGAGGTTGGGTTCACCATTTCAAAATTGAGAAAGGACGGGTCAAAGTGGTCATTCCGGCACAACATTTATACAAACAATGGAGACCTGTCAGCTAAGGTGGATGTGGATGGTGCATGGCTTGATTTGAAGGAACGGCGAACAACCATTCCACCAAAGGAACTGAGTGATCTGATGATAAATTCCTATAAATCAGACGATTTCGAGTGGATCCCTGATAAGGTGAAAAAAGACTAATCCGGCTTTTTATCCTCGGGTACTTCACAGTCTGTTCTTCTTCTGGTGTCCGCCAGGTGATAGATTTTCCAGACTCCATCAAGCCGAACCAGGTTGAATGCATCAACCCCACAATGTGAAAATTGATCATCCAGGTAGAATGCATAGTCTACCCATACGGACGCCAGATCATCATCAATCTCTATTTTTTCGTTCCAGATGGGCTCATTCCAGATTTTTTCTTTAGGCCGACCTACTCCGTCAATGAATCGTTGAAAATCGTCCCGGTTGAATTTAGTTTCACCTTCTTTGTTTCGAAAAATCGTGAAAGTGACGGGATCTTCCACAAAACAACTTTTCAACAATGTACTGTCACTGGTACGCATCGCTTCGAATACATTATTTACCACCATCATTATTTCCTTTTCCTCCTCTGATTGGGCCGATCCAAAAAATGAAACCACACACAAGCATACAATTAGTTTAAACCTCATAATTTTATCGTTCTGATGGATGAAGTTACACTGGCAAAAGAAAGTTATCACCTGATTCTGAAGGATTTTGGATTAGAGGAAGATATGGATTTTGAAGAGGTTGATATTGTTTTTGACTGGTTAACAGACTACCTCACAAGACAGGTGAGTATCCTGCTGGATCAGGATTTCAATCGACTCCTGAATACATTGTATAGAATCGATATCTCCGAGGAGAAGACTAAGGAACTGATAAATCTATCCTCACCGGAAACGATTGCCCGGAATATTGCCATTGCAATTATTGAAAGGGAGAAAGAGAAAGTAATTAGCCGGGAACGGTATCGAAAGCCTCAATAAATGACAAAACTTCTTCCACCATTTTTTTTGAGCCCAGATAAATAGGTGTTCTTTGATGAAATTCAATCGGCTGAATTTCCAGGATTCTTTGATGTCCGTTTGTGGCAATACCTCCAGACTGTTCGGCAATGAATGCAAGGGCATTACACTCATACAGCAGACGCAGTTTTCCATTTGGGTCCTTCTCTGTATTTGGATAAAGGTAGATGCCTCCTTTGAGCATATTTCGATGAAAGTCCGCTACAAGCGATCCAATGTAACGTGCGGTGGTACCTTTTCTTTTTCGCGCCTCCACATAGTCCCGGACCCACTGATCAAACTTGTAGTAATTGCCCTCATTGACAGAATAAATGTTTCCGTCTTCAGGCGATTTCATACTGTTATGAGAAAGTACAAACTCACCAAGACTCGGTTCCAGTGTAAATCCGTGAACACCATGACCGGTAGTATACACCAGCATGGTAGAGGAGCCATATAAAATATAACCGGCAGCTACTTGCTCAGTTCCCTTTTGTAATACGTCTTCTTCCTGGACAGGTCCTCCTACCGGAGAAATTCTTTTGTAAATGGAGAAGATTGTGCCGATTGAAACATTTACATCAACATTGGAAGAGCCGTCGAGTGGATCGATGGCAACAACATATCGACAATTGGGATTCAGGTGAATGATTTCATCAACTTCTTCAGAGACAATTGCGCACGTCATTCCACCATTTTTGAGTGCACGTGTAAACCTGATATCCGCAATCACATCCAGTTTTTGCTGATCTTCTCCCTGAATATTTTTTTCTCCAAAACCACCTGTAATATCAAGCAAGCCGGATTTGTTTACTTCTTTGTTGATTATTTTACCAGCCAGTGCAATGTCACGCAAAAGTTGAGACAATTCACCTGTAGCTGTGGAAAATTCGTCCTGCTTTTGTTTAATAAACCTGTCGAGCGTTGTTCCAATAGGCAGCCCCAGATTACTTTTGTTCATTGGTGGTTTCTTTAGAATTTGGATAAACCATCAAAATTAAATAATTCGACAACTAAAACGTTTGCGAAGTGCAAATTTTCAAGTTTGGTGGGGCATCGGTAAAAGATGCTGAAGGTGTAAAAAATCTCGGAAAAGTAGTAACCCAATTTGGTGATGAACAAATGGTGATCATTGTATCCGCGATGGGTAAGACAACAAATCACCTGGAAAACATTTCAGGTCTGGCTGTTAATGGACAGCCGTATAAGAAGGAACTCGATGAATTATTGCAATATCACAGACAGATAATTGACGAAATTGAGATAGAGGTTCCCAATTCTTATAAGGACACTGAGCATTCTCTGATGGATTGGTGTCAGAAGGTCAAAGGAGAGGACGTACTCTGGTCTTATGACCAGATTGTCTGCCATGGCGAACTGATGTCGACACAAATCATTGAGGCTTATCTGTCCCTCCAGTGCCAGAGCCATTGGCTGGATGCACGAAAACTTATAAGGACAGACCAGTATTTCACAGAGGCCAATGTTGACTGGGTTGTAACAGAAAAGCAAATCAGGAAATCAATAATAGATGAACATAACAGTTGCACAATTGTGACTCAGGGGTTCATAGGTGCAGATGCAGAAGGAAATTCCACCACACTGGGCAGGGAAGGATCAGATTTTAGTGGTTCAATTCTGGCGTATTGTCTGGGTGCTGATCGTTTTACAGTGTGGAAGGATGTAAAGGGTATTTTGAATGCGGACCCAAGAATTATGGATCAGACGGAGAAATATGACTTTTTAAGCTACCGCGAGGTAACAGAAATGACCTATTATGGCGCACAGGTGATTCACCCGAAAACGCTTAAACCACTTGCCCAGAAGAGTATCCCATTAGAAGTCCGATCATTTGAAGAGCTGGAGGCACCTGGTACACTTATTTCCTCCAGGGATACTCAGAAAACGATACCCTGTTTTATTTTTAAAGGCAATCAATTGCTGGTCACTTCTGAGGTAAAGGATCATAATTTTATGAATGAACAAAAACTGGGAATGATTCTTCAGGTGTTGGATCTGTTAAACATTAAAATCAACCTGATGCAAAACTCAGCACTGACTTTTTCTTTTTGTATCGATAACAAAGAGTTTAAGGCGAAAAGAATCAAGGAACTATTGAATAGAGATTTTATTCTTTCATTTGAGGGGCCACTGAATTTGGCCACAATAAAGAACTACCAGGATGACTCTTTCCAGATGTTGCCGATGGATCGAAAAGTGCTGATGGAGCAAAAGACGGCTACAAATTACCAGGTGCTGTATTGGTAATCAAAGTATTCTTTTAAGTGTTGTTCTTATTCCCGATAAATAGGAGGATCCAAATAAATTAACGTGGACTAAGAGAGGATAGAGGTTATGGATATCAAACCGCTCATCATAGCCAGGTTCCGGAGGGAATTCCTGAATATATGAAGTGTAAAAAATTTGATCAAACCCACCAAAGAGCGAGGTAAAAGCCAGTTCGGTTTCCCGATGACCAAAGTAGATCGCAGGATCAAAAATATAAGGGGTTGTTTCTGGCCCGCAAAGAAAATTACCACTCCAGAGATCTCCATGAAGCAGCGATGGTAAAGTAGTCGGTATAAGCTGATCAAGCTTAGCAAACAGCAAATCGAATTGTTTCCTTAACCGGATATCGATGAATCCGTTTTGCTCTCCCAGATCCAACTGTGGAAGAATCCTTTCATTAATGAATAAATCGTACCAGTTTGGATAGAACTTGTTGGATTGGGACAGTCTTCCGATATGATTATCGTGATCCAACCCAAAGAATTCGTGACTCACCTTGTGTTGGAGCGCCAGTCTTTGCCCAAAATCATTCCAAAAATTTGGACCTGGAGGTTCTTTGTTGATCCATTCTAAAATGAGGTAGGTTCTACCCGAAAACTCTCCTGAACCGACTATCTCGGGTGTATTCACAGGAGATTTGCTTTTGAGCATCTCCAACCCTTTCACTTCTTTTTTAAACAGGTCCTTTTGCTCCGGCGTGTTGATTTTGACAAAAAAAGATCCTTTTGAGGTTACAACTCTGTTGGTGATGTTAATGCATCCACCTGAAACAGACTGAATGGAATCAATTCCTATAGAAGATCCTCTATGACGGGTAAGGATTTCTTTGTAAAAATCAACATCACTCACAGGTTATGTTTTTTGCGTATGAAATTCATAAACTCATCGGTGGATCTGTCCAGGATTTGATACACTTCTTCAAATCCATTCATTCCGCCATACCATGGATCAGGAACATCCTGACCCTTGCCTAAGGGATCAAATTCTCTCATTAAAAAAAGAAAATCTGACTCTTTTCCCATCTCATTGATCATATTTTGATGATTGGATCGATCCATTGCGATGAGATAGGTAAACTCTCTTTCATGTTTTTTCTTAAACTGCTGTCCGAAATGATTCACTTCAATGCCATACTTATTAGCTGTCTGCACTGTTCGGGGATCTGGCCTTTCGCCAACATGATAATTGGCGGTTCCTGCAGAATCTGTTGAAATCATTGATTGAAGCCCGGATTCTCTGATTTTGTAACTGAATATTGCCTCTGCAAGCGGAGACCTGCAGATGTTACCCAGGCATACAAATAAAACTTTTACCATTTTTTTTCTGACGGGGGGTTACCTTTTTTTCATTAGCAGTATATACCAACTCATAACACAAATTTATTCATACACCTGTTTACAAGTAAAAAAGTCCCGCTTCTGGCGGGACTTTTCTTTTTTACCTAATGTTTTTTTGATTTTATCTGACACTCAGACCCACTCCAAGAGTCAGTGTGCTGTATTTTTGGATGGCATAATCAGCATGGAGAGTCAGAATCAGGAGTTTAAGTCTGAAACCAAGGTTAATTCGAGGACCTCCTGAGGCAAAGTCAAAATTAACAGGATTGACAAGAGTACCTCCCTCTGTATCGTAAGATCCTTTTAGCGTGAAATCAGTTTTCGTTGTGGCTATACCCACTCCACCAAATACAGTAAGTATTGAGAGTTGCTTGGAAACAAGTCCCTGAAGGGTGAATCCACTTGTATTAAATTCCGCAACCTGATCCGGATTGTTTGGATCCAGAAAAAACTTAGTATTGATTTTGTTCCATCCAACAAAGCCGGATACATCCAGAGGTAACTGCTTGAAACCTGGTACCCATTGTTTTAGGTCGTGCATGAATCCAATACCAAACATTCCAAATTCTGCAACTTTGTCTCCATTATCCTTAAATACCTGTGTTGGGATTACTCTAAGTTTCATTTCAGTGTTCTTGAAGAGACCTACACCTACCTGAACCATTCCTGTAGGCACGGCATTAAAAGGGACATCACCTTCTTTCAACCCAAGTCCTGTGGGAGTAGATAATGAAACCGTATTTCCATTGTTTGTATAATCAAGCAATGGAAGTTCATCGGCAGGAAGGTTTGGTCCAAACAATGTGGGAGCCTGGTTTGTAGGACTATTTGGATTCAGGTTAAAGCTTTGAAAGTCAGCATCATTAATGGTAAAGAACTGATTTTTTGTTGGAACAAAAGCCATCGTTAATGTTGGCGTTATATCAAAACCAAGTAGTTTATGAGGCTTGGCTGTGTTGTACCATCCACTGTTCAGACCATATCCAAAACCTAAAAAGGCAGGTTCCATATACCTTTTCATTAGTTCATTATAATCACCTTCATTACCTTCAAGAAAGCTACTAAAATCAACCTGTGCATTTGCGTTGAAGCCGGCAAAGCTTAGCGCAACAATTGTTAAGAGTCTATATATACGTTTCATATCTGATGTGGCAAATTAAATTTGAATATTTTCGTCCCCAACGGTGGCTAAGATCGACATAGTGATTACAATATCGAAATCATTGTCGCCAAGTCCTGCCGTATTGGAAATACTAAGCCCGACTCCCACTTCACCATTTTGAATCCTGTCGGCAACTGTGGCCAGACTGGTTGCATTATTGAATGTAAAAGAGGAGTTATCCTGAAAAGAAAATCCACTTCCGGTATCAAATGTTTCGCCTGCTATGGTAAGAACAATTTGTCCATTGGTAGGAGGAACAGCCCCGGTAAAGTTTGTCAAAGTAAGTGTCATCTGAGTAATTTCGACATCCAGAATAAAATTTCCATAATCTCGAAGTTCCTGATTGACTGTGGTGTTCAACGTCTGACTTACTGATGTTTGACTTGCTGCACCAACGATTTGAAAATTGGTTTCAAAGTCATCTCCGACTCGAACCTGCACTCCGGCATCACCACAAGAGAATAACACTGCGGCGGCTGAGAAAATTAAAAGTAGTGATCTTATCTTTTGTTTCATTTTAGATAGAATTCTGTGATTTGTTGTGCGTAAAGCTAAAGAATTATTGAAAGTAATTAAATGAGGCTCATCCATTCATATTGAGTGTTTGTCTAATTAATTTTACGACATCATTCAATATGACCTGAAAAAATGGTCCTATTTCATTTTTTGTAACCCATAATTAAGTAAAATTTATGTCTTTAGTAGGGAAAAAAGCCCCTGTATTCAGTGCGTCCGCAGTAATTGACGGATCGCAAATCACTGAGAATTTTTCACTGGAACAATACGTTGGTAACAAGGAGGTGATCTTCTTCTTTTATCCTAAAGATTTCACTTTTGTATGTCCGACAGAAATTCTTGCGTTTCAGGATAAACTCGAGGAGTTTGAGCGGAGAGGAGTAGCTGTGGTAGGAATTTCATGTGATTCTGAAGAAACACACCTTGCGTGGTTAATGACTGAGAAAAAGAGTGGAGGTATCAAGGGAGTTAAGTATCCTCTGGTTGCCGATTTGTCTAAAGTAATCGCAACTAATTATGGAGTGATGGCCGGTGATTGGACCTATAATGAAGAAGGCGTACTTGAATTTGAGGGAGTACCGGTTGCATTCAGAGGTACATTTTTCATTGATAAAGAAGGAATTGTAAGGCACGAAACGATTAATGACCTCCCATTGGGAAGAAACATAGATGAAATGTTAAGAATTGTTGACGCGTGGCACCATGTTGAAGAGCATGGAGAGGTTTGTCCTGCAAACTGGAATCAGGGGAAGCAGGCCATGACCGCTACTCGAGAAGGCGTTTCCGAATACTTGTCTTTGAACTAAAAATTTAAAGGAACTATCTAAACGGCCATCCCGAGCATTTCAGGATGGCCTTTTTTGTTACTTTAGCCTTATACTCCCGGGACCAAGTCGTCATATAATATAAGTTTTTGAATAGCTATGAAAGGCCTTGTCACTAAATCTACAGGCTTGTGGTACGAGATAGAATCTGAGAATGAAAGATTCGTTGCCCGGCTCAGGGGGAAATTCAAACTTGAGAATAAAAAACTGACCAATCCGATTGCAGTTGGCGATGAAGTGGAATTCGAAAGGAACGATCAGATGGAAAATGAGTGGGTCATCACAGAAATTAAGCCGAGAAAAAACTACATTATTCGGCAAAGTCCACGAAAAAAGGGGCATGATCATTTATTGGCCAGCAATATTGATCAGGGTGTTCTTGTAGTAACATTGAGGATGCCCCGAACTTCAGTCGGATTTATCGATCGATTTCTTATTACCCTTGAAGCTTATCGAATTCCGGGGGTTATTCTTTTTAATAAGAAGGACTTATTCAAAAAAAAGGACCAGGAATTATTTGAAGAATTGAAGAGCATCTATCAGAAAGTGGGCTATCAGGTAATATTATGCAGCTTTCTGGAAGATGTCGATTCTCTTAAGGAGATTTTTTCAGGTAAGAGAAGCCTTATTTCCGGACATAGCGGTTCCGGGAAATCAACATTGGTGAACAAGCTTGCACCTGATGCGAAGCAGGAGGTTAAAGACGTTTCTTCCTTTGCCAATAAAGGAGTTCACACCACAACGTTTGCTGAACTATTCAAACTGGATGATAAAAGCTCATTGATTGATACACCCGGAATTAAGGAACTTGGCCTTTCAGAAGTACAACCGGAGGAGTTATCACACTATTTCCCTGAGATGAGACAGTTCCTCGGACAATGTAAATACAACAACTGTCTTCACTATGAAGAGCCTGGATGCGCGGTGAAAAACATGGTAGGGACTGAAATCTCAGAAAGAAGATTCGAAAATTATCTTGGTATTCTTTTCCAGAATGAGGACAGAAGATAATAAAAAAGGTCACCGTCTTTCAACAATGACCTTTACTAAATCACACCTTAAAAGCACTATTATTCTCTTACCGTAATTTTATACTGAGGTGTTGGGTTTAATGGGCAGAAGTACACATATTCGCCCGCTTCAAGTACCACCACATTTGATTTTTTCGATTCACCATTTTTTACAGTTTGGGTAACATATGCTTCCTTTACATGATGCTTCGCTTCAGTTTTCCCTGCCGGAGTAAGAACAAAACCAACTTCGTGATCAACCCCTGAATTCTTTATTTCAAATACATAAGCTTTTCCGGCATTTAAAGTCAATTCGGTTTCAGTGAATTGTCCAGGTGTTTGCTCTAACTTAATTGTTTTCGTTTTCTGAGCATTAACTGAAAATAATGCGCCTGCCATAATTGCTAATGTGAAAATTAACTTTTTCATCTTTCCCTTTTTTTGATTTTATGCTTGTTACTCATGCAATTGCTGTTTCCAATTCAGGAGCTACCGGAAAGTCAACCGGGATCTGAGTAGCACCATTGATGAAATTGCTAATGGTCTTATCTCCAATTACCATTAAGATGTCTATCAGATTTTCTTTCGAGTATCCGGCTTCAAACAGATTTTCAAGTGCTTCAGCATCTGGTTTACTTCTGTTAATTGTGATGTTTTTGGTAAACGATGCAAGAGCATTCAGTTTCTCGTCAAAAGAGACATTGCCACTTCTGATTTCTAGAATTTGATCATCTGTGAATCCGTTCATTTTTCCTATTGCCGTGTGTGCTGACAGACAGTACAAGCAATCGTTGATTTGACTTACCACAAGGTTGATTACTTCTTTCTCTTTCCCACTCAAAGTTGTTTTTCTTCCATTCAGCGCGAGGTAATCACCTAGCGCAGTTTTACTGTAAGCGTAAGTAGCATACAGGTTTGGAAGAAATCCGACTGTTTTTTCCAATTGATCAAAGATTGCCTGGTTACTTTCAGTTACTTCAGATCTGGTAGGGACATTGAATGTTGTTGACATTATTGTATTTTTTTTTTGTAATTCGTTTTACAATACAATCTTACGGCAGATGAGAGACGGGGTGAGAGTCAAAAATTCCCTTTGAATTGTCCATTTTTCCCTTATTTGGATTTTATGTCGCTTTTGAAATTTTGAGGGGTCTGATTTGTGATTTTCTTGAAGAGTTTGTGGAAGGTTCCCGGTTCTTCAAACCCAAGTTCGAATGCAATTTCTCTGGAGGTTTTGTCTGTGTACATCAACAGCCGCCTGGCTTCAAGTACAATTCGTTCATGTATGATATGAAGTGGTGATTTCTGGTGGTATTTAGCAAACAGGTTTGATAAAGTTTTGGGTGATTTGAACAAAAGATCAGCGTATTCATTTACTTGTTTTTTTGTTTTATAATGAGTGTCCACCAGTACATTGAACTTTCGGATCAGATCAACTTGATTTTCCTGAATGTCTTTCGGAATCAATTGTTCTCGGGCCAGTCTTGTGATTTTTATAATCAGGCGCTTGAGTAGCATGACCAGCATCTCACCCTGAATATTATCTCTGGTTGTAAATTCATCAATGAAAACTTCAAGCAGCATACAGAATTTTTCAGCTTCCTCGTCATTCAGGGTAATAATAGGAGGATCCTGCGAGCCGAAAAACAAAATGCCATTACAGGATACCTCAGAATCGTGATCCTGTATGCAGTAAAATTCCCTGTTGAAAGTAAAAACAGTTAAAGGAGAGGAGCCTTCTTCAAATCGGAGATGTTGGAGATAGGTACTGGTTGTGATCTGATGTGGAAATAGTTTGATTGGCATCTCGTCTTTGAAAAATGTAACAGGGGTTGAATTCCTATTCCAGATAATACTGATCAATCCTTTCGAATCAGAAAAATGGCTCAGGTCGCTCTGATATTCTGTGCTGAGACCCAGCAGAGACCCAAGCGCCTGCCCTTTGTACGTATGAATCATTAACGGTTTAAATCACTATCAGGTCCATTTAGTTCAATCAAATCTTCAGTATCAATACTACATTTAGGAAATTAATGAAACCTTTTTATATTTGTTACGAATACTACATTTAGGAAATTGATATAAAATGAAGAAATTTCAACTCGGAGAATTTGAAGAAATTGTGTTACTGACCGTAGGAGTTCTGTACAATGAAGCGTATGGGGTTGCCATCAAGGAGGAAATACAAACAAGACTAAAACGCAAGGTTAGTGTTGGTGCGCTCCAGTCAGCATTAAGAAGGATGGAGAAAAAAGGATACCTCGAAAGCCGAACAGGACCGGCTGATAAAAAAAGAGGAGGCAAGCCCAAACGATTTTTCACCATAACGGCTTACGGCAAAGAAGCACTTCAGCACTCGCGTGATGTTAGAGTTGATCTCTGGAATTCAATACCCAAAGTGGCGCTTGATCTAAAAATTGTATGATCAAAAAGCTGGCAGATAAGGCTTTCAAATGGTTTTGCAATCCGGAGTATTACCCGGATATAAGGGGGGATCTTGAGGAACTCTACAATAATCATCTGAAAAACCATTCGAAGTGGGTCCAACTCAGGTACCTCATGGATGTATTGCTATTATTCAGGCTTTCGCTGCTTCGACCGATAACTCGAAACTCAATAATAAAAATAAAGGACACAGGAATGTTTAAGAACTATTTCAAAATCAGTGTAAGAAATCTTGCGAGGCACAAGATGTTTACTGCTATTAACGTGATTGGACTGGCAATTGGACTTGCCAGCTTCCTCTTAATCTATGAATACATTCGATTTGAAAAGAGTTATGACTCTTTCTACACCGATGCGGACCAGCTCTATCGAGTGTCATATGTAGATGTAGTCGATGGAAAAGACGGAGTAAAAGATGCCATGTCATCCTATCTGGTTGGTGATGTGCTGAACAGGGAATTGCCTGAGGTGGTCCAACATACAGTTACCAAACAATTTGATGAATTGATTGCACGATCTGGAGAGTCAGTTTTTAAGGAAAAAAGAGTTATTACAGCGGATTCTAATTTTTTAAAACTCTTCGACTACAAAGTATTGGAAGGCGATCCGGAAAGCATGATGGCTCAGCCATTATCAATCGTTCTGACGGAAAGCCGGGCGAAAGCCTACTTTGGTTCGGAAAGTGCGGTTGGGAAGAGTATTGAAGTGATAGCACCTCAGTCGGCATCTCTGCTGGTCACAGGAGTGATTGAAGATGTTCCGGTAAATACGCATTACAAATTTGATATATTAATTTCAGATAAGACGCTCGAATTGATTGGAGAACATGACTACAAAAACTGGGACTGGAATAACTATTATGTCTACCTGAAATTTGCTGAAGGAGCCAATCTGGATGGACTCGATGAAAAACTTGCAGCGATCACCAAAAAATATGTGGATGAAGAAAATGAAACAAGACTCGATATTCATCCTGTCAGAGATATTTATCTAAAATCAGATTTTACCTATGAACCTGAGGTGCTGGGAAGCGAACAGGCGGTCAATTTCCTTCTGATTATTTCAATTTTTATTCTGGTGATTGCATGGGTTAACTACGTAAACCTGTTCACCGCACGAGCTATAGACCGTGCGAAAGAAGTTGGTCTGAGAAAGGTAATCGGTGCGTTCAAAAATCAGCTGGTAGGTCAGTTCATGTTTGAGGCATTTTTGGTTAATCTGATCGGTTCGATAGTAGCCCTCATAATCGCTGAACTGGCCCTTCCAGTTTTTAATCAACTGGTAGGTAAGGAGATTGTGACTAATGTCTGGAATTATCCGACATTCCTTCTCACATTGTTAAATTTTTGGATATTGGGCTCATTGATATCAGGTTTCTATCCTGCAATGGTTTTATCCGGATTTAAACCCATTACTGTACTAAAGGGCAAATTCAGAACCTCGAAAAGTGGGGTTAATATGAGAAAGGGGCTGGTCATTATACAGTTTGCAGCATCACTTGTATTGATTTCTGCAACCTTCATTGTCTATCAACAGGTGAACTACATGCAGCACAGGGACATTGGTATTTCGATAGACCGGGTGGTTAGCGTAACTGTTCCCCATTCAAATGCAGAATCCCGGGAAGAGTTTGAACAGTACATATCTAAGCTCAATTCATTTAAGGAAACACTAAAAAACCACACAGCTATAGAAACCGTTGGAGCAACCTCAAATTTGCCAGGAGGTAGCGATGGTGATATCAATGCGACGACCACAAAGGTTAAGATCGTTGGTAGGACAGAACTGCTGGATGGCACAACATATATTCAATACAATGATGATGAATTTGTTGAAGCTGTAGATATGACAATTATCGCAGGCAGAGATTTTGACAGGAATGTGAAATCAGACTCTGTAGCGATCATGGTGAATGAAGCGTTTCTGCAGCGATTTGGAGTTGATGAAATTTCCGGGGTGGTCAATCAGAAAATACAGCTTGGAACAAATCCTGAAAATCAATGGAAAATTGTTGGTATTGTAAAGGATTACAATAGAACAACACTAAAGATTCAGGTTGAACCAACACTTTATTTTCCGAGCAGAAGTGCAAGGAATTTAGTGGTTGAACTTGAAGCACAAAACTACCAGGCCGGACTTGAATTTCTGGAAGATACATGGAGCGAGTTCTACCCTGAAACGCCAATAGAAATCACTTTTCTTGACAATCGATTCGAACTATTGTATGATCATGATAAAAGATTTGGAGATGTGTTTATGGTCTTTTCTTCACTCGCAGTTCTCATTGCTATTCTTGGATTGTATGGGCTGGCATCCTTCCTTTCCCTTCAACGATCTAAAGAAGTTGGAGTGAGGAAAGTACTGGGTGCTTCGGGGAGCCAGATCATCTATTTGTTCTATAAAGGGTTCTTTTATTTGATTGGAATTTCTGCTCTACTGGGATTTCCGCTCGTATACTTTTTGATGAATGGATGGTTAAATAACTATGCCTATCGAATTGATTTCCCATGGCTCCTGCCAGTTTTATCACTCGTTATCGTATTGGTTTTTGCACTGATTACGGTTGGATACCAAACGTCAAAAGTGGCCTCAGTCAATCCTGCACAGACTTTAAAATACGAGTAATCATGAGAGAATTAATCATGCTGATATCGACCATTTTAATGGTTGGAAATGCCCATGGTCAACTTAAATCTGATTCGCCTGATCTGGAATTAAAGGAGTTATATGAATCTTCAGATTTACCTGGTTTCGCAGTAGCGATTGTCAATCATGAAGGAGTTTTGTATCAGGGAGCCTTCGGATATGCAGACCTGGATTCCAGACGACCCTACACGATTAACACACTTCAAAACATCGGTTCAGTTACCAAAACTTTTGTAGGATTAGCAGTGATTCACGCAATTGAAGATGAAGTGTTGTCGATGAATATGCCAATCAACGATTTGCTGCCTTTCGATGTTGTTAATCCATATTTTCAGGAATCCCCCATTTTATTAAGACATCTGTTGAATCATACTTCTGGTATTGTTGATTCCAAATACTATGGAAAGTCATACCTCAGTGAAGAAGGAGAGAAGAAAAGAGCCGGAATTCACGAAGGGTACCTGAGCTTTATTGAGAAGAATGAGCGAATATCATTAGCGGAATTTCTTGAGAGAATTCTGAGTGCGGATGGAAAGTGGTATAGAAAGAAGAATTTCAAAACAGCTGAGCCGGGACTGGCAATGGAATATAGCAACCTTAATGCGGCCCTTGCCGCCTACCTTGTAGAACTGGCGACTAAGACACCTTTTGATGAATATGTTCAGGAAGAAATACTGAATCCACTGGAAATGAATAATTCAGGCTGGAGACGATCTGATATTAACCGCGAGAATCAGGCTGCTTTGTACTTTCCAGGCAAGCAAATTGTCCCACACTATTCACTTATTACTTATCCGGATGGAGGATTAATTTCCAGTGTAAATGACTTGTCCGGCTATCTGGTTGAAATGATTAAAGCTTTTTCAGGCAAGAGTAACTACCTGAAGGGACCGTATGCCAGAATGCTTTTGCCCGGAGACAGTGATGGAGATCGTGCGTTTTGGGGAATGGGAGAAAAGAGTAAAAACATTGGGCATGGAGGAAGCGACCCGGGAGTGCAGACAGACATGCAGTTCAATGCCTACTCAAGAATTGGAAGGATTATTTTCACGAACGTGAATGCAGAGGATAATGAGGAGCTGGAAAAACAATATCGGCAGATTCATACAATTTTAAGTAAGTATGAATCAGGCATTAACTGATTTTAGCTCTAAATTAAATTGGAAAATAGAAGATTTAGTTTCCTTTAAGACCCATTTCGAATTCAGTCAATACTTCTTGCATATATTGAATGTTGGTGTCTTTCCTTCTAGCCCACTCGCGGGCGATGAGCGACTTCTCTGGAGCTTGTAGGTTCTCTTTCAGCACTTTTAAAATTCGGGATTTTAACCGCTCAGATTTGTTTAAATATCTTCTTGCTTCCCTTCCGAGTATCCTCGCAGAAACCTTCAATTGATCAAAGGGTTCCTGATTAAACAAATCATGATGATGATCCATAATATCATTCCAGTAGCAATCATAAAAATGTTCAAAAATTTTCAAAATATCAGACAGGTCATTGTCCCGTTCTTCCGGTCTGTCACTCCATGCAACCAATTTTAGCACGATCATGCCAGGAATCGGGGGTATCTGAATGGTTATTTCTTCTATTTCAACTTTTTCCGTATTTTCAAGCACCTCTTGAAAGCCCAGAACATGGAGATCGGAGTACCTTTCATTAAATGAGACCGTGTCGTTTTCCTCGATTTCTCCAAAAGGCAACAAATCTATTGCTACCTTATACTTTTCATGATACAATGTCCATGGAGCCTTCACTTTCAGGAATCCTCTCTTTTCCAGTTCGGTAATTATTCGTTCATATTCCTGAATAGTAGTAACCATGACAGCAAAATCAATATCCTTAGTACCGCGATTGGGCTTGATTCCTTCCTTTAGAAGTTCAAGGGCAATAGCATTTACTCCTATCAGGTAATAGGGAGCATGAGCATAGGTCATTACCTCGTCAATGATCTCAAAGACCTCTTTGAAGTAAGGTATGGCAAGTTCCTTATAAGATTGATTGGAGGTGTTCATCGAAAGAGGTGTTCATCAAAAATTAATTTAGCTGTTTCCCTGCAGCGTTTATCACCTTTGATCATTAAATCTGCATAAATTAACAAGGGATGAACATGGCCGGTACGGTACTTCCCTTCATCCCAAAACCATTCGTATACGTATAGTTCTCCTTCCGGATCAGGTTTAAAATGATAGCTTCGGATCAGCTCCTTCCTGGTTTCTTTGGTGTAAAGAATAAATTCTTCCGGTCTTAAATGATTAGTAAAGAGGTCGGCAGCAGGCTCGCCACCCCATAATGTTTTTTCATCATTTAGATGAATGCTTTTCCAATCCCCTGTGATTTGATATCTCTCTTGAAGAAGAGCGGGACGTAAGGTCGTTGCATATTCCGTGATCCATCTGTCCAATAGTGCATTCCGATCCTCCCACATGTAAGTATCTTTATTCAGCGGATGAATATAACCTGTGTTTTTAAGTCCCTCAATAATCTGGGGGATATTTCCAACAGCAACATGTGTTATATTGGCAATATATCTTTGAGGTTTGTTAATAAGCTCGCTATCTAAAAGAAAGTGGAAAACGACTTTCAGACCGGTCTTAGTAAACGCTCTGTTGCCCTTTCCTTTTGTCAGTTTAATTGGAGGATTGGTATCAATCCAAACCCAGATATTATTTTTTTTCAGGTACAGGTTGCCATTTGCTTCAAGAAATGGAATCTGGAGTTCCCTTAACTCTATTTTAACCTTTGGGTATATCTTCTCAGCAACAACCAGTAGATTACCATTGAAATGGTGGTTGAATGCCACAATTTGTTCAATTTGATGTGGCCGAATTTCCCTTTTCACTTCAACATTGAAGGTGAACTTCTGATCATTGATGACCAAAACAATTTGATCATTCAAAATCATGTAACCCTCAATATCTGTGGTTTCCTTTAGACGTTCCAGTGCTGTGTGGATGATTTTATGATTTTTCATATTCACAAAAATAAATAATTCACGTTTCGTGAACAAATAAAAAAAGTGAACATTAGCTCCTGATCAATAAAGAACAGGAAGGATTTTACATTTCATTTTATCTGAAATGAAAAAGAAGAAAAATGAGCACGATTTTCATTCGTTTTGAACCATGAAATCCCGACATGTCAAAAAATCAAACTATGTGCAATACACTTCAGGATGTGATCTCCGGAAATGATAGCATTCTGGAAGGGCTCTGTAAAGATTGAGGAGTAGTATTCGCTAATTCTGGCACAATTCGTGCAATGAGTCAGTTTCTTCGATTGATTCCATGAATTGATTGGTATTTTTGAAATCTCAAACTCTTCCTATAATGAAAAGATTACAAAAAATTTTCCTTGTCACGGCACTAATTTCTACAACGACGTTCATTTCCTGTGAATTATTCGAAGATGTCACCGGACCATTGCCCTTGACAGACGCAGAAATTGTTGAAGGGTTAAAGGAAGCACTTTCTATAGGGCTTGATAATTCGGTCACATCTGCATCATCAGTGAATGGGTATCTGGAAAATGAAATCATAAAAATTCTTCTTCCGGAAGAGGTCGTTGAAGTTCAAAATAAGATTCAGACAGAGAGTGTACTTGGAATCCCATTGACCACCGTTTATGATGTATACACAACTGTGGAAAACAATGGAAATGATTTGTTTAGCGAGCTGACAACAGCAATGAACAAAGGTGCTGAATCAGCCGCGAGTAAGGCTCTCCCAATTTTTGCTAATGCGATCACCAGTATGAGTTTCAGTGATGCTTTGGGAATTTTGGAAGGGGGTGAGACCGCTGCGACTGACTACTTCTTCGAACAAACAAATGTTGCATTGTTTACTGCGTTCAATCCTGAGGTGAAGACAGCATTGGACGCAACCGGAGCGAATCAGATCTACACTACAACAGTTGGATTCCTCAATTACGAATATGACCCAACCGGGCTGGGATTGAGTGTTATATCTCCTGCCGATGTAATTAATGTAAATCTTCCTGCGTCAATCGATGAGTATGCAACCAATAAAGCTATTGACGGACTTTTTTATCTTATCGGGGAGGAAGAGAAGAAGATTCGTGACGATCCGTTCGCATGGGCAAGTTCTATTATTGAAAAAGTTTTCGGAAGCCAGAAGTAGTCAGACGAAAAGCAGCCGCATGAAATAAGGGATCAGTGAGAAGTTTCCCTGTCTGATACACTGTTTGATTTCATACCAGCATCTTCGACGAAGTGCCTGATTTTCATCAACTGTCCTGTTTAGTGCTTTAATTTTTTGGCAGACAGCCAACGTACTTTTTTGGTGTGATGAGCGAAACTGAAACTGAGATTTAGAATGTGAGTTATCCAGGATCCTTTTCTTTACGAGTACCTTATCGGTATATCCGTATTTCCAGTTACGTGAGGATCGGATCCAGAAATCAAAATCTTCGTAGAGTAGGGTTTCATCATATCCGTCCAATTCCTCCAAAACTTCCCGCCTGATCATCATCGTAGGCGGTGAGATGAAGTATCGTTCAATCAAATCAATGTAAACATCTCCCTGCGGAACTTCCTGCATTAATTTTCCATCCTTATTGTGTTCAAAATGGTAGCCTGTCTCATTTCCGTTTATATCTATAAACACGGTGTTGCAAAAATGTACACCAATATCATTCTTGTTAAATGAGCTGATTCCTTCCATAACCCGATCAGGTAACAGAACATCATCGGCGGCCAGATCTATGATGAAATCACCCTTGCTTTTTCGAAACCCTTTGTTAAATGCTTTACAATTTCCAACGTTCTTTTCCAGTACTATAAATTTTGAATCGGTTCCTTTAATGTACTCTTCAATCACTTGCCTGCTATCGTCACTGCTACCGTCATCAACTACAATTAATTCAATGTTCGGGTAGTTCTGACCTAAGACGGAAGAAATGGCTTCTGCAACAAATTCGCTATGATTGTAACTCAGACAAATGATTGATACGAGCGGTTGGTTCATGCGATAAACAATTTCAGCCTTGTCGAATTTTGGAGCTGCATTATATAGCCAATTTAAGAAAATAATTCCCCGTGAGATTAAACATGGAATTAAAATGAATTTGCATCGTGGCAGCAGGAACGAATGCCCGTTTTGTGGATTCAAATCGAACGGCTGGGCAATTACCGGGATTGATGTTCCCGTTTTAAAAGAAAGGCAGGTCATTGGGGCGGGACGTAGAAATGCAGCTTGTTATCAATGCGATTCAGATGACAGGGAACGACTGGTGTATCTCTTTCTTAAAGATTATTTGAATCTTTTCGACGATACCGACCTCAAACGGAGTATACTGCATATAGCTCCTGAGCCAAACCTTGAAAAGAAAATTTCACGACTTGACCATGAATACATCTGTGGAGATCTGTTTGAGGCAGGGTATGAATATCCGGAATATGTGCTAAATATGGACGTACAAAAGTTGCCATTTGAAGAAGGTTCTTTTGACCTCATTATTTGCAACCACGTATTGGAACATGTTGAAAATGACCATCAGGCAATGAGTGAGTTGTATCGGGTACTTCGTCCATCAGGAAAGGCAATTTTGCAGGTTCCCATTTCTGAAAACATTCAACTGACCCTGGAGGATTCATCGATTCAGAATCCAGATGAACGCACCAAACTGTTTGGTCAGTCAGACCATGTTCGATTGTATGGTAAGGATTATGTTAATCGGTTGGAAAAAAATGGATTTAAGGTAAATCAGATTAACATTTCCAGAAACTATCCTGAATATGGATTGAATCCAAAAGAAGATATATTTTTAGGAGAAAAGTTATAAAAGGAGCCTTAAAATGAATGTATTTATTATCCCATCCTGGTATCCTTCTGCTTCAAATCCCATCTATGGGACCTTCAATTATGAACAGGCTCGACTATTATCCAAAACCCGTGAGAACTGGTCAATAGGAGTAAGTACCTGGGGACAGGGAGATATACGATTTTTACTTGGGGCATTTGATCCTCGCTCGATACTGCGGGCAATGAAACGCTATGAAAGTGATGAAAATGCAATAAATAAAAATCTCAAAGAATATTTTTCACCGGCTTTTACCTGGTCGCGAAAAGTGGCTTCAGGAAATATTTCCGGAATCATTAAGGCAAACGAGGATAACCTGAATCGTTTCATAGGCGATTTTGGGAAGCCTGATATTTTAAGCGCTCAGGCCAGCTACCCTGCTGCACTCATTGCAGCACATCTTGCAAATAAGCATAGGATACCCTATACGGTGACAATCAGAATGAGCCCATTCCCATTTAGTGAATTCCGGGAAAAGAATGGAAAATTGAAAGCATTGATTGATGAGCCGCTAAGAAATGCTGATCAATTGATTGCTACCAGTCATTCCTTAAAAGAAAATCTGCTCAGCAATGATTTTGAAAAGGTGGAAGTAGTGAACAACCCAGTTGACCTTTCATTCTTTCGACCCGATCAAGAGACTAAAAACTCAAATCATCTTCTGGTGGTCGGTCGTATAGAGGAACAGAAAGGAATTGATTTATTGATACATGCCATTGTTCATTTGGGAGATTCTTTTGAAGGAAAAGTCAGGATTGCAGGAGATGGAAGCCTGATTGACAACTACCGGAAAATGGCGAGAGATGCCGGAGTTGAATCAAAAATCGAATGGCTCGGACAGCTCTCAAGGAATCAGGTGCTTGAAGAAATGCGGAGGTGTTCATTTTATGTATTGTCCAGCAGACATGAAACTTTTGGGAATGTAGTAGTTGAAGCAATGGCTTGTGGGAAGCCGGTAGTAGCTACAAAGTGTGGAGGCCCGGAAGAAATAGTGTCAGAAACTTCAGGTCTTCTTTGTGAAATTAACAGCACAGATCTTGCTGCTAAAATTAGATTAATGATTGAAATGAGAGCAGACTTCAAAGATGAAGACATCAGAGCTGAAGCCGAGCGCAGATTCTCATCTGAAAAATGGGCAAACCGATTGGAAGCAGTATTTAAAACTGTAATATCCAGGTAGATTTTTCGGACTGAGAAGCCCCCATTCTTTCTTTAAAAATCCTAAGACTTTCCTGTGCCTTTCCTTCCACAGAGGAAATTCCCAAATCCAGAAAATCATAATTCAGTTTACAATAATAATCAACCATTCCTGCAATTAACATGACCATCGGACTTTGCGATCTGAACATTGGACTGGTGGCCGGAAGGTAGTAATAGGCGACCTTGTCTGTCACTCTGACTGCTATGCATAGAGAGGAAATTTTTCCCTCTCTAAATACACCAAAAATATCATAAGCATCAGTGGAGTCTGTCAATTGCCTAAGCAGCTCATAACTTATATTGATTTTAAGATCCTGAGCCTGCCTGCATACATCAATAAATTTATGTGCGGTCTCAAGCTCCTCATTCTCCATTTTCCTAAATTCAAAATTTTCAGCTTTCAGGGAATCAAGTTTACGTTTTTGCATCGTGTGAATGGTTTGTTCCCAATTTGATTTAAGTTCTATCTGTTGATTGATATCAGCATGTTTTTCCTCAAATCCGGCAAATTGGAAAAATTCTCTTGGTACAAAATCAGTGTAACAACCTGGCGGTTGCTTTATCTGAAGAGCTTCAATTCCTTTTGAACTCAGATCGATTTTGATTTCATCAATTAGAGAAAGAAACTGATCCATGTTTAATGAGTCTTTAATGAAAAAAGATCCGAACGGACTTCCTGGCAGACTAATTGCAAACTTGCTGTCAAGTGCTAACGGGAAAAAAATGCGAGAATTTTCATAACAGATCAATTGTTGATGTTGTTGGTTCGCGAGATAGGATTTTTTAAAATAAACAACCGAAAAACCGTTATTCAGAGAGTCTGAACCAATATGTATTTTCAGAGAGGAATTCATCCGATAAAAATAATTGATAAACCATTTTTTAAACTAGAACCCGAGGTTATCTTGCTTCTGGGATATATGCAATAAAATCCCGGTTTAATCAATTTTGAAAAAAATAGCCACCATACTGTTTCTGTTGGCAGTTCTGCCGGTTTCTTCTCAGGTATTTGAGGATAAAGAATTGATGGCACTGGTCAAAAAAGGTGCAAATCACATTTACAATGCTGATCCTGACTCAGCAACATGGTATATCAATCGTGTAGATAAGATTCTTCCCGATCATCCTGTAGTTCCGCTAATGCGGGCAATGACACTCCTTTGGGCCAACATTCCAACTATAACAGAAGAGCTTTTTGTGCAAATGCAGGATCAGCTTCATTATGCAGTTGAGCTTGCAGAGCGGAAAGACCCTGATTTAAAAGATCCTGAAATGGTATTTTTTGCAATGGCTTCACACGGACTTTTAGCAGAGTATTATGCTGATCAGGGCTACAACCTCAAAGCAGTTGGTGAAGCCAATAAAGCATACAGTTTAATGAAAATAGGTTTTGAAATCGTAGAAGACTATCCTGAATTTTTATTTACGACTGGTCTTTACAACTATTTCAGAGAGAAATACCCTCAGAAACACCCGATTTATAAACCGCTGCTATGGTTCTTCAAAAGCGGGAATATGGAACTCGGTCTGAAACAACTTGAGCGTGCCTGCAAAGTTTCGGTGCTGGCACAGGTAGAAGCATATGTGTATCTGAGTTATATCTATCTCAGGTATGAGTATCGACCGGAAAAGGCACAGGAATACCTTGGAGTGTTAATAGAGTTGTTTCCCAATAACTATTATGCTAAAGCCAAGTATTTGGAATCCCTGGCCAACCCGAATGATTTTAAAAATGCTCCAGTCGAAATAATTTATTCACTTACACAACATGAAAATTCGTACTACAAATTGGCTGGTAATGTTTTTCTTGGGTATTTCGAAGAATCTGTTATCCTGAATAGCGAAAAAGCTGAACTTGCATACAGAAAGGGATTGGCATATGGTGAAAAATTGACAGCCCATGGGGAGTATTTTAAAGGGTTAGGATATCTGGGTCTCGGTCGGGTGCTTATTGAGAGAGGTGCTTACGAAGAAGCCGGACTTATGCTTGAAAAAGCAGCCAAATTTGCTGAGACTGATCAGATAAAAAAAGAGGCGAAAGAATTGCTTTCCAAACTGTGAGCGAGTTTTATACAATTGAGAAAAAGGGGATAGGCATTTATAAAGAAAAAGGAAGCAGATTCCTTTCCTTTGCTCTGCCAGTCTCTTCCGAACAGGAAATAAAGCAACGCCTGGATGAGCTTAGGAAAGAGTATTTCGACGCAAGGCATCATTGCTACGCCTGGGTAACAGGTTTATCTTCTCAACAATGGCGGGCAAATGATGATGGAGAACCATCTCATTCTGCCGGAGATCCTATTCTTGGACAAATCAGATCATTGGAACTTACGAATGTTCTGGTAGTGGTAGTCAGGTATTTTGGAGGCACCAAATTGGGGGTGGGAGGTTTGATAAGTGCCTATAAAACAGCAGCAGAGTATGCATTGATTGATTCAAAAAGAAAGAAGATTTTTGAGGAGGTAAATCTTATGATGCGATTTCAGTATGATGACCTGAGTGCAATAGAACGGATTATATCAGAGCTTGAAATCAGAGTCATTGATCGTGATTTTCAGCAGGATTGTCGAATAACAGGCGTATTGAAGAAAGATTCTGTTGAACCTTTGAGGAATCGGATTAAAGATTTATACAATTTAGAATTGTCAATCGAGGATAGTTAGTTAAAATAAAGTCAAACAATTCTCAACCACCGTATTTGCATGAAATTACCATCAGAATTAAAGACGCTTTTTGAGCGTGATCTGGATCGCCTGAGCGTTGAACTCCATTCATACGAAAATGAAGCCACCATCTGGTCTGTTTCAAGTGATATTAAAAACTCTGCCGGGAACCTTGTTCTTCACATTTGTGGAAACCTTAAACACTTTATTGGAGCAACCCTGAATAAATCAGGTTACGAAAGGGATCGGGATTTTGAATTTTCCGGAAAAGTTTCTACGTCAGAATTAACCCAGAATCTCAACGAAACAAAGGAAATGTTGTCAATGTATTTTGAGCGCGTCTCAGTCGATGATATGTCTGATCCATATCCGTTGCAACCATTTGGGTATCCTATGACTAAATCTCAATTCCTGATCCACCTGTATGGTCATTTGAACTGGCACATGGGTCAGATGAATTACCATCGTAGACTTTTAGGATAACTCCCTGGCTAAGCAAACTGATCTTATCCATCATAGTTGTCATTATCTGACAGGTTTACGTCAGAGTGTTTTTCCTCATAATCGTCCCTGATATCATCAATGAGGGAACCATCCTCATAATCAGGGTCCGCTTCTATGATATCCAGGGCCTGCTGAGATGTCATTCGAATGAGATAGATTTTTTCATCTGTTTCGAATCTCAGGGCACTTATTCTTTGACCCTCTTTACCTGGGTAGCTGATAAGAAAATCTCTGAATCCATCCGGGTAAACCAGTTTGATTTGTTCTTTAATTTCCTCCCCAAGCCTTTCATACTCCAGCGCAACTTTTAGCTTTTCCATTTTTATGGCTAAATCATTAGAATTGATAATAACGACTCAGCTGGTGCGACAAGCTGCCCGTTGTTAATTGTCATAAATGTATTTGATTCAACTACACTTTGCAAGTGTATTACCTGTTTGATCTGCCTGTTGCATATTTTCAATGAGTTATACTCTAATTGTGTTAATCGTTGGACTGAAAAAATTTTCAAACCAGCAAAAATAAGAGACCCATTTTTCAGAGAATATAGAGTTTAAGACGAACTCATGGGGGTCAAGTCTGAATTGTCGTCTACAATAGGTCTACCAGACTAATCAACCTGTCACTTTATGTGTTTTCGATCGTTGATGGAATTAGTTTTGATATATTGAAAAAATCATAAAAAATCTCAAAATAGTTACTTTTTAATTAATAAAATTCAACGAATGAAATCATTAGTTTTCTCTCTCATTATGTCATTTCTTGCCATACTGATGGCTTGCAGTAGTGACAACATAACAGTACCTGAAACAACTGTTGAAGACGATGTAGTCGTCGACGGAGTTCTTATTACAGCAGAGAATTATCATGAATTAATTGGGATAAGTCTTAATCTGAGTTTTGATCAACTCAGCACAGATGATGATCTGATTAGAGCGATGCAGCATGCTCGCTCAAAAGAAGATTTTTTCAATGCTGTGGAAGAAAGTACAGCGAATAATTACCCTGAAGCAATGGGTAAAGTAGCGATAAGACTTGGGGAATCTTTGTCAGAAGAGGGGAGGAGGAGACAATGCCAAAACAATTTGAAGCAGCTTGGGATTGCATTGCACAGTTTCGGGGAGAGCGATTTTAGCAATGGGCTTAAAATTGTAATTGATACTGCTGTTGCGAGGGTTCAGGATCATAAAAAATGGATCATTATTGAAAGTGTGGCATCTGCTTCTGTCAAGCCGAGTGATGATCCTAATGATGAAAGTTTTCTTATAGACCTTGAACGGACGATTGACTTATATGAAAGTAAAATAAGGCCTGGCCTGCTTACGAATACCAATCAAAGTAAGGTTAGGGAAGTTATGTCCAATCTACTGGAGGGTAATGATGTTTCAGAAGCGGTACTAACTGCAATGCTCTACACAGCGAGAGATTTCAGCGGAATTGAAACAAGAAAATCTTCCATAAAAAGAGCTGTTGGACAATTAATTGGATCCAATGAGGATTTGATTGATAATGCTGTCATTGATTCCTGGATTCCGGGTTTGTATGATGCCATGTTTTATGGAATGGTATTCGCTTCATACTATGATGACCCGCCATGCGACGATGATGTCCACTGTGCTGCAGTTGCCGTATTCGATGGGATGTATCAGGGGGCGATGAACTATCTGCTCCATCAGATTTGGGAATTTACCTCACAGGAACGAATATATAACGTTGATGCACTTGTAGGTGATGGTGAATTGTACGGAACAGCTTACGCGGAAGTATTTGCTCAAACATTGTCATCACTTCAATCAGACATTTCCATTTCTGAGGCGGTTTTACAGTCATCAACAAAGGAAGAATTTCTCAATTCCATCGAAAATGCGATCAACGTATCAGAGTGGAATTCAAGGTTTGATGCAATCGAAGGAGCGGTTTCAGGAACTGATCCTGTCGGCCACCTGAGAGTGCCTGCCAGAGATTTGACTTTATCGTCGTTGAGATATGATGATTCACATACCATTTTTATTGACGGACTTGAACAGCTTATTACAGAGGCTACTCCGGTTACAGGTTATCTTAAATATAAGTTGGATCATGCATTTGTGAAGTCGTGGGCAGTTAGTGGTGCTGGCCTAAATGAATCAGAAGAAACCATCACATTTAATTTTGGTCAGATACAGCAATTATTTGATGAACTGGATTTTGATGCATTGAAAGACAAAGAGGTTTTAAAAGAGACGGTAAGAAGCTTAATAGCAGAAGGAAGAGAAGCAGAAGGGATTCTTACAGGTCTGCTGATTCCGGCTGTACTTGAATCAGAAAATATGGCCCGATCTGCGATTGAATCTATGGCAGCTTCAAGATTTGGATCAGTTCCTGCAGCATTATCCGGTCAGCAGAATCTTTGGTCTGATGCTGATAGTGATCTAAAAGCAGGACTTTACGGAGCAATGTATGCACTATTTGGAGAGGGACAGTATGGATGTGACAATAAGCATTGCGGACTTGTCAACATTCTTCATGAAATGTATCTGGCTTCATTCTACTACTCGATGAACAATGCGTTTGAGTTCATTGAGAATCATCAAAATACAATGGTTATTGAGGAAATTGTAAATGATGCAGATGCGTTCGGCACGGCTATGGCAGATGCTTTGGGTGATGTTTTACAGATCATGAATGACCCCAACAATGGCCCGGCCATTATTGGGAGTTCTGAGACTTTTGAAAACTTTCTTGATAATGTGGAGATGTATACCACTGCTATCTTCCCTAATGCCATGAGCCAGCTTAGCGCTTCAATGAACTGTAATATCCCTGAACCATTAAGATCTTCAACCAAGCTCCAGGAAACCGCTGCTAATGGAGTTTTTTCTAATATCGAAGATACACTCCCAACAATAGTACAAGACCTTGCGGTGGATGCATCGGAACCAAATGCCTGGCTTAATGTGCTCATTGAAAAGTCGCTGGATAATGAAGCCGGAGTTTCCCTTCTCGGCTCAACAATTTTAGATTATAACAGATTACTGAACAGACAATCTTCTTTAGATATGGAAGCTCTATTGACAGATCAGGATTATTTACTATTGAAGCAGTCTATGATTGAATCTCTGGATCTTACAAATGATGCTGATCCTGTAATGATTTCCATAATATGGCCGGCGGTGCAAAGTGCAAGAGCCTCGGCAAGATCAGCCTCCCGCGCTTCGGATATTGTTGGCTTTCTTGAAATAGCTTTAGCCGGACCGGCTCCCAATGATGTTTATCAAACGATCGATACCTGGGATGAAGGATTACATGACATATTGTTTCATGCTGCCTTGTATGTGTTCCTAAAAGCTGATTCGTTTGGGTGTAATCAGAACGTCGAATGTATATACTCAAACGTGTACAATGAGATGTATCTGATAGTGCAGAACTATTACCTCGGACAAATGTGGAAGTATATAGAAAGTCTTCAGTAGAAATTGGATCATCCAAAATGACCGAAAAAGCAACTATGTAAATGGTTGCTTTTTTTGTTGATACAGTAACTTAAACCAGACTGAAGCAAAAGATTAAAACTATTTGTTTCTACTTTATCGAAACAAATCATTTACTTCACTCGTAAGTACTGCAAAATAGAAACTAATGAAAGGAGCCAACTTAGGTGAGTTCGAAGAATTATTACTGCTCATTGTTCTCATTCTCGAAGAAGAGGCATTCGTTCTTCGCATTCGCGAGGAACTCAAAAGTCAGATCAATCGCAACATCTCGATGGGAGCTTTACATACCACACTCACCCGTCTGGAGAAGAAAGATTTTCTAATATCAGAAATGGGAGGAGCCACACAGGAGCGCGGAGGACGAAGAAAGAGAATTTACGAATTGACGGCAGCCGGAAGATCTGCGCTTAATGAGGTAAAAGAGATGCGTGCCAGCCTGTGGAATCAGGTGCCGGAATTCACACTAAAGTTTTTACATGTCTGAAACTAAAACCTCAGAACCCTCTGCCTTTTCACTCAGGCTTATTCGCTGGCTCTGTAAGGACGAACTGGTCGAAGAACTTGAAGGAAATCTGCACGAATACCATTCACGCCTAAAGTCATCCTCATTTAGGAGACTGAAATACTGGTATCAGGTATTCAACTATTTGCGACCATCAACCCTCAAATTATTCAAAATAAAAACGACTGCCATGTTCCATTTCAATCCAATCCTTACTTTCAGAAACCTGTATAGACATAAGTCAACATCAGTTATAAGTATCTGTGGTTTTACGCTGGGGCTTGTATCCACTATTTTTCTGTATTTCTATATTTCATCAGAATTGAGTTATGATTCCTTTCACAAAGATGGGGATCAGATTTATCGTGCCATTCGTTTGTCAGGGATTAATGATGATGCGTATAGAATCGGAGTGACTTCAGGCCCGTATGCTCGCGCCCTCGAAAACGATTTCCCATCCGCAATCACCTCATCGACCCGGGCCTATCCCCAGGATGGCCTGATTTCTTTCGGCAATAAGAAATTCAAGGAAAACAAGCTGCTGTTTGCAGATGCAAATTTCTTTGAGTTTTTTTCTTTTCCACTGGTCTATGGAGAGCCGGAAAGTGTGCTGGCTGAAGCTAACTCTGCTGTAATCAGTCGGGCAACGGCAAAAAAATATTTTGGTGAATCTGACCCTATTGGACAGTTGCTTGAAGTTGATAATGAGTTTCAGTTCATTATAACCGGAATCATGGAAGATCCGATAAATAAATCTCATCTCGAGTTCGATATAGTCCTGACTATTTCGTTTTTTGATCGCTTTAGTTGGTTTAGCGATTGGTGGAACAATGGCCTGATGACTTATGTGAAAATACCTACACCGGAAATGGCTGCCAATGTAGGCAGTGGTTTGGCAGATTTCATGGATAAGTATTTCGCCGATGACTTTGAAGAGTCAGGCAACCGGGTTGATCTGATGCTGGAGCCTTTGAATGATATTTATTTCAATAATGATACTCGTTATGACTGGGCAAGACATGGCAATATCAATGCGGTGTACATTCTTGGATTGGTAGCAATTGCCATTTTATTTATAGCCTGCTTCAATTATGTAAATCTCTCTATCGCTCAATCTTTTATGAGAACCAGGGAAGTTGGAGTGCGCAAAGTTCTGGGTGTCAGGAAGTGGCGGTTAACTCTTCAGTTTTTAGGTGAGTCGTTCATGATTTTAAGTATTGCAATGCTTTTTTCAATTGGAATATGTCAATTAATTAATCCAATCTTTAATCGGTTTTTTGAACTACAGATTAATCTCAACTGGCTGGACCCGGGTGTCTGGATCTTTTTCGTAATTGTATTTGCAATCATACTCCTGACTTCCGGAATCTATCCCGCGATTTTACTGTCTTCGTTCAGACCTATTGCGGCACTAAAGGGTTCAAAAGTATCTTCCGGCCGTTCAGGTATAAGAAAAGGACTTGTCATTAGCCAGTTTGCTATTTCCATCTTTTTGATTATCACAACACTTCTTATTGCAGAGCAAAACAATTATATGAACACAAAAGATTTGGGTTTCAGGAAGGATGCGGTGATCCTTGTTGACCTTGACAATTCTGAAATTAGACGGTCCGGAGATGTATTCAAAGAACGATTGTTAAACAATACCAATGTAATTAAGGCATCTAACGTTTCGGGAGAACCCGGTGGGTTTCATGATGCTTCCTCATTCAAAATCTCTGGTTTAGAGGAAAATGTTCGTATGCGTACTTTATTTGCTGATACCGATTACCTCGAACTCTTTGAAATAGAGCTCATGGCAGGAAGAGATTTCTCCCTGGACTTGGATTCAGACACAGCCAATGTGATGATTTTCAATGAGCAGGCAGTAAAAGAGTTGGGACTTACTCCAGAAGAACTAATAGGCAGAAAGGCTTCTATGCCAGGTTGGGGTATTGAAAACTCTTCAATCGTGGGAATCGTCAGCGATTTTCATTTTAGCACATTGAAAGATGAGGTTGAACCACTGGCTATTATATGTGGAAGAAATCAGAGAAGACTTGCAGTGAAAATGAACCCTGAATACCTTAAAGAAGGACTGTTATTCATTGAGCAAACTTATAAGGAAATATCTCCTGAATTTCCGATGAGCTACGAGTTTCTGGACGAAAGCCTTGCTCAGCTTTACGAGAATGAGGAGAAGCAGGCAAGAGTTTTTAGCGCATTTTCCGGCATTTCTATCTTTTTGGCATGCCTTGGAATATTTGGTCTTGCAGCATATACCGCTCAGCAGCGTCAGAAAGAGCTTGGAATTAGAAAAGTTCTTGGAGCCACTCCTCAACAGATTATTGGACTCATTTCGAAAGATTTTATCTTTCTGGTTATTGTAGCCGCGATAATAGCGGTTCCTGTTGTCTGGTTTTTTATGGAAAAATGGCTGGATGACTATGCATATCGAATCACCTTATCAGATCATTGGTATTTCTTCTTTTTGGGTGGAGTATCGGCCGTAGTGATTGCATTGCTGACGATTTCTTTTAAGGCTTACAGAACCGCAATTTCAGATCCTACTGATAGTATTCGAAATGAGTAACGTTAAGTCGATTGGTTAATAACTCTCCAAACGGATTGGTTGAATTTTAAGAGACTTTAACAATTCAAAACAAAATAGCTACCATTCAAATAAAAGTCCTCGACTCCCTTCAGAATATTTCATTAAATTCCAAAGAAGGATTTAAATCCGAATAGTCAGCGTTTGCTGACCTTTTAAAAGATTTTTAACTAAAACTCAAAGCAATTGAAAAGGAGAGATTTTATGCAGATTGCCGGAATGGGTGCAGGAGCAGCGATGCTGCCCTTCCCAATGATGGGCAATTCTGTTCCGGTGGAAGCCCTGCTTGCACCAGGCATTGATGCCACTCAAAAGAAAGCCCTGGCAGACGTGGCACTGAATACTGCCAAATCAATGGGCGCCAGCTATGCGGATGCCCGTATTGGAAGATACCTCAATCAATTTGTTTTTACCCGAGAGGATAAGGTTCAGAATGTGGTAAACACTGAATCATTTGGAGTTGGAATCAGAGTAATAGCAAATGGCACCTGGGGATTTTCATCAAGTATAGATGTAACTCCGGAAGGAATTAAGAAGGCAACTGAAATTGCAGTTTCTATTGCTAAGGCAAACAGCAAAATTCAAAAAGAGCCTGTAAAACTTGCTCCCGTAGAGTCTTATGGTGAAGTTTCCTGGAAGACACCAATAGTAAGAAACGCAATCGAAGTGCCGATCACTGAAAAGGCAGATTTGCTCTTAAGTGCGAATGCCGCTGCTATGGAAAATGGGGCAAATTACGTCAATTCAGCACTATTTCAGGTGAATGAGCAAAAGTACTTTGCATCGACTGAGGGTTCATATATCGATCAGGATGTGCACAGAATCTGGCCATTCATGCAGGTGACTGCTATCGATCCGAAAGAAGGAAAATTTAAATCGAGACAGGGCCTTAGCGCACCAATGGGCCTTGGATTCGAATACATGGAACCTGATCCAAATGAAACATATGAAGGACCAGGTGGAGTAAAGCTCTTCAGAAACAGATACGACCTGGTTGCTGACGCAACAGACGCAGCTAAGCAGGCGAAAGAAATGCTTTCAGCCGATACTAAATCAGTAGATCCTGGTAAATATGATCTGGTTCTTGAACCAAATCATCTTGGTTTAACCATTCATGAATCTGTAGGGCATCCACTGGAACTGGATCGTGTACTTGGATATGAAGCCAACTATGCCGGAACATCATTTGCAACACTTGATAAGTGGAAATCTAAAGATTTCCAATATGGAAGTAAGCTGGTGAATTTGGTAGCGGATAAAACTCAGGTTGGTTCACTGGGAGCAGTTGGGTATGATGATGAAGGAGTTAAATGTAAAGAATGGGATCTGGTGAAGGATGGCGTTCTGGTAAATTATCAGGCGATCCGGGACCAGGTTCACATGATTGATCAAAATGAATCACACGGATGTTGTTATTCTCAATCATGGAATGATGTTCAATTCCAGAGAATGCCGAATGTTTCACTTCGTCCAGGTACAGAGAAAATGTCTCCGGCAGATATGATAAAGGATGTAGAAAAAGGAATCTACATTGCCGGAAGAGGTTCTTACTCCATTGATCAGCAGAGATACAACTTCCAGTTTGGAGGTACAGTATTTTATGAAATCAAAAATGGAGAGATTACCGGTATGCTTAACGATGTAGCCTACCAGTCAAATACACAGGAATTCTGGAACTCCTGTTCAGCAATTTGTGATGAATCCGACTATAAAATGTTTGGTTCGTTTTTCGATGGAAAGGGACAACCTTCTCAGATAAGTGCTGTATCGCACGGTTCTTCAACCACGCGATTCAATGATGTAAACGTCATTAACACTGGTAGAAACATTTAATCATTTTAAGAAAATAAGATAATGGCAATATATAGTAAAGACGAAGCAAAGCAGATTCTGGATAAGGCCCTGTCCTATTCAAAAGCAGAGACCTGCGAGGCAAATTTATCAGGAGATAACTCCGGAAATATTCGTTATGCAAGGAATACAGTTTCTACCGCCGGCTATCAGAACAATCAGAACCTGGTCGTTCAGTCAAGTTTTGGCAAAAGGGTAGGAGTAGCAACTGTTGATGAATTGACAGATGAATCAATCGCAAGAGCGGTTAAGACCTCAGAAGAACTGGCAAAACTGGCACCGGAAAATCCGGAATTCATGCCTCCCCTGGGACCTCAAAAGTATGAGGAATCCAAACAGTTTTTTAAATCTACTGAAAACATCAACCCTGAATATCGTGCGGATGTTGCAGCTAAGAGTATTGAGCCTGCAAGAGCAAAAGATGTAACAGCTGCAGGATTCTTAAACGATTCTTCGAACTTCAATGCAATGGCCAATAGCAATGGCCTTTTTGCATACAACAAATCGACAGGTCTGAACTTTACCGTAACAATGAGGTCCAATGACGGGACCGGTTCAGGTTGGGTAACCAGAGACGTTAATGACGTTGACTTATTCGATGCGGAAGAAGCTTCTGCTATTGCAATTGATAAAGCACTGCAGTCAAGAGAAGCTAAAGCAATTGAGCCAGGGAAGTACACTGTAATCCTTGAGCCGGCTGCCTCAGAGCAACTGTTGAATAACATGTTCGGATCCTTCAATGCACGAACTGCAGACGAAGGAAGAAGTTTCATGTCGAAAGAAGGAGGCGGGACCAAGCTGGGAGAAAAAATTGTAGATGAGCGGGTAAATATTTACTCAGACCCCCAGAATCCACTTGTACCCGGAGGTACATGGAATGGGGGAGGAATTCCATTGAAAAAGATGGACTGGCTGAAGGGCGGAGTGGTGCAAAACCTGTTCTATTCCAGATATTGGGCAGAGCAAAAAGGTGTTGATCCGGTTCCGTTCCCTCCAAATGGAATTATGGAAGGAGGAGATGCATCGCTTGAGGATATGATCAAGGATACCAAAAAAGGAGTACTTGTAACCAGATTATGGTACATCAGAACGGTGGATCCGCAGACGCTTCTCTACACAGGACTGACCAGAGATGGAACGTTCTTTATTGAAAATGGAAAAATCAAGCATCCTGTTAAAAATTTCAGGTTCAATGAAAGTCCGATCATCATGTTGAATAACCTGGAAACTCTGGGTCAGCAGGTGAGAATTAACGGAAGTCTGATTCCATATATGAAAGTTCGTGACTTTACATTCACCAGTCTTTCAGACGCAGTTTAAGATTTAACCCAACTAACCTAAAGCAAGGCTGTCTGTAACAAAGGCAGCCTTTTTCTTTGATTACCACTGGTAACATTCCACGTCTGGTAGTCAAAAATTAGTTTACTCTTTAAGGATTTGTTGTTACCGTTGAGTATGCGTAAGCTGTTTGAAAATAAACCGTTTTTCTTTACCAGACTTCAGTATGAATCAGGGGATTGGGATGTGGATCAGAGAATGCCATCGAATATTATGCATTCACTCGTTCAGTACACGACTATTCCGGTAGATACGGTCGAAAACATTGTCCCTTTAAGTAGCGAGAGCATTTTTGAATGCCCATTTTGCTATTTGTCCGGGCATAAACTGGTTCAGTTTACAGCGGATGAAGCCAAAAATTTCAAGAACTATGTGGAGAACGGTGGTTTCGTCTTTGTTGATGACTGTAATCATGACATAGAAGGACTGTTTGCTAAATCATTTGAGAATCAGATGGCAGACTTATTTGGAAGTGATGCGCTTAAGAAAATTCCCGAAGATCATATCATCTACCGAAGTTTCTTTGAATTTGACGGCCCGCCAGCTACTTCACAGGAGCTGAATGGATGGGGCGATGATCTCGTACATGATTATCTAAAAGCTGTTGAGGTAAACGGCAAAATCGGAGTGCTTTACAGCAACAAAGATTATGGATGCGAGTGGGACTATGATTTTAGAAATAAACGATGGTACAAAAACGACAATACACGATTTAGTGTGAACATCATCACTTACGCATTAACAAGCTGAGTGAGACAGGATTAAAAAGGACAAAATGAATAAAGAACTCGAAACGCTGGAAAGCGAAGTGGCCGGGCTTGTAGATAAGCTTCAGGTGATGAAAAAGGAAATTCACAAGGTGGTAGTTGGGCAGGAAGAAGTGATGGATCAACTCATCATTGGGATGCTGGCAGGAGGACATACCCTTATTGAAGGACTTCCCGGACTGGCAAAAACACTTATGATCAAATCGCTGGCAAAAGCACTGAGCCTTGATTTCAATCGGATTCAGTTTACACCCGACCTGATGCCAACAGATATACTTGGAACAGAAGTGATTGAGCAGGATTCCCATGGACATAAGACATTCAAGTACATTCAGGGGCCGGTTTTTACAAATATTCTGCTTGCGGATGAGATAAACCGTACACCACCTAAAACCCAGGCCGCACTGCTGGAAGTGATGCAGGAGTATAAGGTGACTTATGCAGGAAAAGACTACCGACTGGACCGTCCGTTCTTCCTTCTCGCCACACAAAATCCAATAGAGCAGTCAGGTACATTTCCACTTCCTGAGGCTCAGGTGGACCGATTCCTTTTATATGTATTGATTGAGTACCCATCGGATCAAGAGGAGCAGGAGATTCTTAGAATTACAACCGGTAAAGTCGGTGAATCTATTGCTCCGACACTTTCAGGAGTTGAAATCATTCGTTTGCAGGAGCTTACCAGAGAGGTATTCATTTCTGATGATCTGATCAAAATCATCAGCGATCTGGTCCGCTCAACTCGTCCTGAAAACACGAAAGATCAGATGATCAAAGATTATGTCGACTATGGAGCAGGCCCACGAGCAGGTCAGGCAGTGATCATGGCGGCCAAGGCACATTCAATTATGAATGGTCGTTTTTCAGTGATTCCGGAAGACATTAAAGCAGTTCTGCTACCTGCCCTTCGCCACCGGATTCTTCTGAACTTCAAAGCAGAATCTGAAAAGTTAAGCGCCGATAAGATAATCCGGCATCTGATGAAGAAATTATAGTGGCAGAGGAGATTTTCCATATTGACCCGGAGGTACTGGCCTCTATTCATGACTTTGACTGGGCGATCCGGTCATTGGCGCTGGGTGAATATTTGGGAAGAAAGCAAAGCAAGCGATTAGGTGTGGGAATGGAGTTCAGTCAGTACAGGCCCTATAGTCAGGGAGATGACCTTAGACAACTGGACTGGAAAATGTATGCCAGGACCGATAAGTTTTACATCAGACAATCTGAAATTGAAACGAACATTGATGCAACTTTTATCATTGATAATTCCAAATCCATGCTTTACGAAGAGAGTGGATGGTCAAAGCTGAATGAAGCAAAATTGCTTTGCGGCGTATTAGGTTATGTGGCAATGGAAAATGGGGACTGGATAGGTCTTGCAGATGAAGTTTCAATGAAGTCCGGGAATGATGCGAGACACTGGATGCGTTACCTGAACAGGTTGCACCTCATTGAAGCAGTGGAAAACTTCCAATTACCATTCATTGAAAACAGGAAATCAAAAGAGCTTTTTGTTGTGGTGAGTGACCTTTACGATGATAATGACGACATGCTTCCGTTTATTCACACACTTAAAACACCGGGAAATGAGGTCATTGTATTTCATCTTATGGGGAAGAAAGAAGAGAGCCTGGACTTTGGAAGCGGAGCGAAGATGAAGGATTTGGAAACAGGAGCGACTGTCCAGTTAAATCCTGAGGCCTATCAACGTACCTATAAAAGAAGAATAAAGGAATGGAAGAAAGAACTCGCACATGATTTCCTGATTCGCGGCATAGATTATCATGTAGTTGATTTCACAAAGCCGGTTGCAATGCTCATCAATGCATTTCTAAATCGAAGAAAACAATTATTGTAATGTCTTTCTCAGCTCCATATTTCTTAATTGGATTTCTTGCGTTGAGCGTGCCGATCATTATTCATCTTTGGAGTAAGAACACAAAAAAATCCATTGCATTTGGGAGCGTTCGTTTCCTAAAGGAGACAGAGACCCGCACGATGCGATCAATTATGCCAAGCCAGTGGCTGTTGTTATTCAGTCGGTTGTTTTTGTTGTCGCTCTTGGTTTTGCTGCTTGCAGGGCTTCAATTGGAAAAACCAGTAAGTGAGTATAAGAATCTTTACCTTGTAGATACCAGATATAGCGACACTGATCTGCTAAACAAATTGCTGGACACAATTCCAGAAACAAGCATGGCATTATGGCTTTCTGAGGGATTCCCGCCAGTAGATGTTTTAGAGCCCCCTCATCCTGAGAATTATTGGGAATTACTTGCGAATCCTCCACAAATTTCCGCAATCAAAGCCACTGTTATATCCCCTTTGTTGGCAAAAGATTTCCCGGGAAACAGAAAGAAATTCCCAATGGAATATGACTGGATTACCCCCCCGATTACTCCATATACTACCCAATTGATCTCCTATCGAAAAGGAGATCAGAGCTTTACAATAAATACCAGCTTCGATGAGTGGACAACCTCACACGAACTTGCCGGGGCTCAGGATGAACCAGCAATACGGATACTCTATTATTTGGAAGCTACATCTGAATATGATCAATATCAAGAGATGTTTGAGGCAGCACTGAGAACATTGCAATCACTTTCCCCGCTGGAGTTATTAAAAGTTGAAAACGCAATTGATGCAGACTGGATTTTGTGGCTTTCTCCTGAATCAGCCCCGCGCGATCATCACATCATTGCAATTGATAAAATGATGGTTACAAAGTGGAATGAATATGTTCCAGGGGTTGTAAGTATCTCAAATAGCTGGTCTAAAGAAGATGCAATAAACCTGAATCTTCCTGAGAAATTCTTGAATCTGTTCAGCAATGATCTGGCGGAGGACAGTCAATGGGATTTACGAACACTGGACCCAACTTTGTTTTCCTACGATATTAGATTAGATAATTCAATAGTAAACAGTCAGGAGAGTGCTACAGGAGTACTTTGGATATTGCTCGTATTTGCTTTGATCACAGAACGATGGCTTTCGTTCAAATACAGTGTCAAATGAAACAGAATAAGACACTTCATAAAATCCGAATGAGCTGGAGATTACGCCTGGTGTTAAAATCAATTGCCTGGATGGTTCTGTTGCTTCTTTCCTCGTTTCTTCTAACCCGGCTTTTTGACTTGTCATTTCTTGTTATTGGAATAGGTGCGTTGATCTCCGCAGGATTGGCCTTTCTCGAATTGAGAAGGTCACCAAAAGATTCAGATGTGGTGAAATTGGTTAATGAGCAGTTTGAATCATCCCAGTACAGTACAGAATTGGTTTTTCAGGATGTTGTGTCTGGCTTAAATGCATTGCAACGAGAAAAAGTGCTTGATGCACTAAATAAGAAAATACCCTCATTTAAATATCCCATTCTCTGGAAAGACTTGTTGATTACCGCAACCCTATTACTTGTGATGATAACCATTGGATGGCTGAATTTGGGAAAGAGCAGGGGAATACCGACGAATTCGGAGTTAGAAGAGACTTCACCGGTTCTTCACGAAGAAGAGCAATATGATTCAGTTTTTTTAAGAAGAACCACTATTTTAGTCAGTCCACCGGCTTATACCGGTCTGAAAAAGACGACATCAACAGTTCGTGATGTCAAAGTGCCTGCACAATCTCAGATGAAATGGAAGCTCGAGTTTGAAGGAACTCCGTCATCAGTGTGGATGATGATAAATGAAGGGGACAGTCTGCCTGCCGTAAAGCACGCAGATACATGGGAATTCAATCTAAAACCTTCAGCAAATACATTGTACACACTAAATTTTGAAGACGATGAGAACAACGTATTTTCTACTCCATATCATGAATTACAGCTTATCCAGGATGAATTGCCTGTAGTTGAGATTACAGGGATTCCCCAATTTCAGCGCCTGGATTACAATCCTGCACTTGAAATTAATATGAATATTCAGCTATCAGATGACTATGGCCTGACTGACGGATACCTCGTCGCTACCATAACAAAGGGTTCTGGTGAATCGGTAAAATTCAGAGAGCAAAATATTCCATTTAAAAGAAAGGTAAAGGAGGATCAGTTTACAACACGCCTTACCCTCAAACCTGCAGATTTTGATATGGAGCCAGGCAATGAGCTTTATTTCTATGCTGTTGCAGCGGACAATCATGAACCCAACAAGCAACAAGCACGAACAGAAACCTATTTTTTTATTTTAAAGGATACTTCGCAGGTTGAATTTTCACTTCAGGGAGCACTTGGAATTGACCTGATGCCTGACTATTTCAGAAGTCAGCTTCAATTGATCATTGATACCGAAAAGCTGGTTAAGGAGAAGGATCAAATGACTGAGTATGAACACAACTTTGAAAGCAATGCGCTTGGATATGATCAAAAGCAGCTTCGGTTGAAATATGGTCAATTTATTGGAGAAGAAGAGGATAGCGGGCTTGAAGTTGAAACGGAGACGGAACCAGAAATGATTGATGATTCCGGGGAGAATGTCCTGGATGAATTTGGACACAATACAGATAAGGAAAATGAGGAAGGACAATGGATGGATCGTGGGACTGAACATGATCATGAACCATCACCGGACCCTGAAGCGGAGGAAGATCCGCTTGAAGATTTCATGCACGATCATGATGACGAGGAGACAGCTACTTTTTATACCGTTTCATTGAAATCAAAGCTTCGGGCAGCATTGAATGAAATGTGGGATTCTGAATTATACCTGCGGTTATACCAACCGGAAAAGTCACTTCCTTACCAATACAAAGCCCAGGAACTTCTCAAGGAAATTAGAAATCATGCCCGTATCTATGTTCAACGGATCGGCTTTGATCCTCCCCCGGTTAATGAGGCAGAGGCGCGGCTGACAGGTAAAATGAAGGAACTCAATGAGCGTTCATTCAGCGAAAATTTTGAGAAGGAGCCTGATTACCCATTCATAAGAAATGCCATAAGTGAACTTGACCAGCTATTTTATTCGGGAAACTGGAATGAGAAGCTGAAGAAGTCACTAAAAGCTGCCGGAGACGAACTGGCCGGGCTTGCCATTGAACATCCTGGCCAATACCTTGAAGCACTGAACACGCTGCGTCAGCTATTGTCAACAGATACGCTAAGATTGGAAGATGGAGCCAGGATATTATCAGTAAAACGAGCAATGGAAGCAGCTCTGCCAGACCCAATTCCTGTTCCGATTTCACCAAACCGCACGGACGGTGAGATGATACGCATGTTTATTGAAAACCTGATAACCTCCAGGAATCCATGATATTCACGGTGGTTCCTTCATGGTGGGTAGTAGTCATCCTTGTCAGCCTGCTGGTGCTTTTAGTTTATTTCGATTTTGTTTCAAGGCCATCAAAGAATCGTTGGATCCGCCTGGTGATGATCATATTGGGACTTGTGTCATTATTGTTTCTTTATGTTCAACCAGCCATTGAAGTGGACAGGCCCTCATTGGCGGTTGCCATCGTTGGTGCCGGATCTGAGGAAACTACTCTTGATAGTCTGGTCGAAAACGAATTCAGACTGGCGAAAACTATGCAGGAGTATCAGGCACTTTCTGAGTCTTTTGATATTAAAAAACTGGTGGTAACCGGCAATGGATTGCCAATGGAAGACCTGAATCAACTGAATGGCTCATTTGAATATATCCCTTCAAAAATGGAGCACGAAGGTCCGATTGAATTAAACACGGGCTCAATCATTGCAGATGCCCCTGCTCAGCTATCATTCAGGCTCTTCATATCAGATTCAGTGACTGTGACCCTCTCTGGTACGGGAATAGATCCAATTTCAGTAAGAACAGGCTCTAAGAACACGGCAGTTTCATTTGAAGTTGTCCCGTCAGTTACAGGGAAGCTAACCTGGCAGCTATTTGGAATACGAAATCAGGACACCATTTTTTCTGAGGTTGTGCCAATTGAAGTAAAGGAAAAGTCAAAACCTGCGGTGCTCATGATAGCAAACGCGCCATCGTTTGAATTTCGCTTCCTTAAGAATTATTTAGCTGAATCAGGATTTGGGATAGCTGAAAAAATACAAGTATCAAAAGATGTATTTCGAGACGCATTTACAAATGTGGAAAAGCGTCCGCTCACACCCCTGACACCTAAGAAGCTGGAAGAGTTTAGTCTTTTAGTACTGGATGCAGCAGCATATACCTCTCTATCGCAGAGAGAGCAGAATCATATAAAGTCGAAGTTAAGACTTGGTGAGATCGGGCTCGTATGGATGAATAATTCTGTCGCTAATGATCTTATAGCCACAACAAAAGTCACATCAGTTGCACTGGAGTTTTCATTTGAAGAAAGAGCTGTTTCACTTAAATCTTCTGATAAAAAGCTTAACAATCCGGATTACACCCTTATTCTTGAAAAGAATGTTATTGGAGAGATTACAGAATATGGCCTTGGAAAAATTGTGATGCCAAAAATTGCTGAATCTTATACCAGTATATTAAAAGGAAGCAAAAAACTATATGCCGGAATATGGCAGAAACTACTCCAGCCGGTCATTGGAACCCGGTGGCAGGATGTCGGATTCTCTGCTCCAACATTTCCACGGACAGGGGAACGGACTATCGCTTCTATTTTTACAGATGAAATGCCTGAAATAGTAATGGTCGATAGCATTCGTGTTGCGGCAAAGCAGTTGTGGTATCAGCCTGAAAAATGGGAAATGGAATTCTGGCCGGTTTCAAGAGGTTGGAATTCTGTTTCAGTTCAGGGACAGGGTAATCATTTCTTTTTTGTTTTTGACAATGATGACTGGACGGCACAAAGGACTTGGAAGCAGCGAGAACAAACCAATGCAATCAGCAGTCTGAATAATGATCCGAAGAACCAATCAGGTAGATTTACAGAACCAATTTCACAATGGTATTTCTTTTTTGCCTTCCTTTTTTCGTTTAGTTATCTGTGGGTTGAGCAAAGGTTGTGTTAGCAATTACATTTCCAAAATTCATCTCCGGAGACTTTTCCCATTCATCACAATTATTCCATTTCACCACTGTGTTTAAACATTCATCGGGCTGTTTCGTGATAACTTGGACACAATGACCACATTAAGGAGTTATTTCAGTCATCTGCCTTTCAGTTTTATGAACGCGCTCACAGGGACCTTCGTAGTGATCGCCCTGATGACATTTGAAAAATACATCTACCTGCAGGATAAGTCCAAAATCGATGCTGAGCATATCGAACACCTGCTTCTGCCTACACTCAATTATGTGGTATGGCTGGGACTACTGCCATTTTTGTTTCAAATGATCCTGAAGGTTTTTGCATCTTCGAAAAATGCAAACTCGGTTAAAAAAAGAAATATTCTGCTTTTGGGACTCTCCGTAGGGTTTACATTTTTGCATGAGTTGATCGGGATCATTATATATAAAGGGATCTATATGGTTCTGCAACCTCAGGTTACCGGCACCATAAAGATGGATGCACTGGGCTTTACAAAGACCAATTTTGAGTTTTGGATCCTTCTTTTCATTCTCATGGGCTTTTACAGCAGGCGAAAGGTTCGATTAATAAAGCTGAAAAATGCTGAGCTTGAGGCAGATCTGTTAAAAGCCCGTATGAGCGCGTTGAGAAATCAATTACATCCCCATTTTCTTTTCAACACATTCAATACCATTTCATCGCTAATGGAAGAAAATGTCGCACTGGCGCAGCGAATGATTGCGAAGTTGGGAACGCTGCTGAGAAAGATGTTGAAAGAAGGTGATTCTCAGTTTATTACCGTAAATGAGGAAGTTGAATTTGCAAAATTATACCTTGAGGTGGAGCAGATCAGATTTGATGGCAGACTTGTGGCAAAGTTTTCAATCAATCCCTCTTTGGCTAATACAATGGTTCCCACACTTATCCTTCAGCCACTTGTTGAGAATGCGATTAAACATGGTTTTTATAATAAAACCGATGAATGTGAAATCTGTATCAGAATCGACAGGTCTGGTGAAACGCTTATCCTTGAAGTAAAAGATAATGGAGGAGGAGTTAAAAATGAAGAGGCATTCTCTTTTGGGATTGGATTGGAAAATGTGAGGGAGCGACTGATGCGATGCTTTGATGACAACTACGATTTATCCATCGATTCAACACCACAGGGAGGAGGGTTTTGTGTGACAATTCAACTTCATAAGATACTCTGAAAATGAAAATATCAACAGTTATCATTGATGACGAACCTTACGCCAGAATGCGTGTAAGGAAATTGCTCCAAATTGATGAGGAGATTGAAATTGTTGGCGAAGTAGCCTCTGAGGAGGAAGCCTATAACCTCTTGAGGCTGAAAAGACCTGAAGTTATTTTTCTAGATATAAAGATGCCCGACGGAACCGGTTTCGATGTTTTGGCACGGTTTAAAACGGACTATAATCCTTATGTGGTATTCATTACAGCGTACGACAATTATGCACTTAAAGCATTCGAACATAATGCGATTGATTACATCCTGAAACCATTCGATAATTCCAGATTTTTCAAAGCAGTAGAACGAGCAAAGGAGTTTATTGCCTTAAAGCGTTCTTCAAAAATCAATAAGAAGATCTCGGAACTGATTAATCATGACCGAATGGAATTATATGAGCGTCAGCGGGAACAAATAAAAATCTCAGAGAAAGGATGGGATATTTTCATTGACTATCAGGATATTGTCATGTTCGAGGCGAATGGTAACTATTGCAAGATTCATCTTGAAAAAAAATTCTATCTATATAAGAAAACAATGAAAGAGCTGAGTGATGAGCTCAATGATTCTGAATTTTTAAGAGTTCACCGTTCTTACATTCTTCAGATCAATCATATAATTAATGTGAAGTATCTCGGGAAAAATGAGTACGAGTTCGAACTGTCCAACTCCGAGAAAGTGACTTCAGGCCGTAGTTTTTCTCCTCACATCAAAGAATACCTGTCCCTCAAAATATCCTCTCACAGCTAGTAATTAAAACAAGAGTAGCAGTTTGAGCCTCTTTGTCCATTAAGTTCCGATTCATCATTTTTCTGTTTCTGGTTCAGATAACGGGACGTTTAAACAGCCAGATGAAACGGAAAATAGTGTATTTAGTATGGGGAGCGATGATGTCCGGATGTGTTATTCAACAACCAGTGGTTGGTGATGAAAAGGTGCAGGCAGTTAACTTTGAGATTCACAACAACATATTGATTGTAGAAGCGTACGTTAATCAGAAGTGGGCCAAATTTGTTGTTGATACCGGAGCAAGTATTTCCCTGTTGGATTACAATCAGGCTAAAAAATACGATTTCAGATATTTTGCTGATACAGATACTAAATTGACCGGATTTGGGGGAAGGTCACGGTTAATGAAGACTTCAGGTGTTGCCTTCAGGCTTCATGGACTCAACGATCGCGAATCAGGTTTTTTTGCCTCCGATCTGAGCGGAATAAATAAAATCCTGTCCGGCAGCAATCAGCGTGTGTTGGGTATCCTTGGGTCAGATTTTTTAATAGCCAATGGAGCCGTTATTGATTATCAATTGGAGAAAATAAAGCTAAACAGCTCGGTTTATCGCTAAGAATTTACCCTTTCCAGTTCAAAGTCCTGGAAACAGCATTTTTCCATTTACCATATCGCCTGACTCGTTTTGTTTCATCTTTATCAGGTATAAATAATCGTTCGGTTTTTCTTTTAGTTTTCAAGTCGTCAATTGTCCATATTCCAGCTTTCAGACCTGCAAGAAATGCAGCTCCGAGCGCCGTTGATTCCAGTATTTCCGGTCTGTCTACTGTGATACCCAGAATATCAGATTGAAATTGCATAAGATAATTATTTGCACAAGCGCCCCCGTCAACCATCAGGTTTTCCATTTTCACACGTGTATCTTCCTCCATTGCCTTCAACACGTCTTTAGTTTGATATGCAATAGATTCCAAAGCTGCCTTTACAAAGTGCCCCCTACCTGAGTCCCTGGTCAATCCGAAAATGGCACCTTTACTGGATGAATCCCAGTATGGTACTCCCAGACCGGCGAAGGCCGGAACAATGATGACTTCATCTTCTTCCGTAGCACCGGCTATTCTTTCTGTTTCGCCAGCATCATTAATAATTTGAAGCCCGTCTCTTAACCACTGAACCACTGCTCCGGCAACAAAAATGCTTCCCTCAAAGGCATATTGAGGTTCATCATCAATGTTGCATGCCATGGTAGTCAATAAGCCATGATTAGATAAAACAGGTTTGCTGCCCATATTCATCAGCATGAAACATCCGGTTCCGTAGGTGTTTTTTGCACTTCCTTTCTCGAAACAGGCCTGACCAAAAAGAGCCGATTGCTGATCTCCTGCGACTCCCATTAAAGGAATCCTGTGTCCTCCAATTTCAACATCTCCATAGTGGTGAGATGACGGGTAAGTTTCAGGTAGCATCGAGGCAGGTATTTTAAACTCTGCCAGCAGTTCATCATCCCATTTTACTTCATTGATATTGAAAAGCAGCGTCCGACTGGCATTGGTGTAATCCGTTGCGTGAACAGCCCCATTGGTTAAATTCCAGATTAGCCAGGTATCGATAGTTCCGGCCAGCAGTTGCCCGGCTTCTGCTTTTTCTCTTGCTCCATCTACGTGATCCAGTATCCACTTTAGTTTGGTACCTGAAAAATAGGAATCGATAACCAGTCCGGTCTTCTCTCTCATACCAGGCTCTAATCCCCTTGCCTTCAACTCTTCACAATAAGAAGAGGTCCGTTTGTCCTGCCAGACAATGGCGTTGTAGACAGGGTTCCCGCTTGACTTATCCCAGACTAAAACTGTTTCCCGCTGATTGGTCAGGCCGATAGCTGTTACTTCCTGAGGTTGTACGTTTTGCTGATCCATTAATTCTCTCAATACCTCAAGCTGGGTGTTAAGAATCTCTGAGGGATCGTGTTCCACCCATCCGGGTTGGGGAAAATGCTGGGTAAACTCTTTTTGAGAAATCCCGACCATATTTGCGTCGTGATCAAATAGAATCGCCCGAGAACTGGTAGTTCCCTGGTCTAGTGCAATAATGTATTTCATCAGTAATCAGGTTGAGGCAGTATTAGGTCTTCATCACAAATTGACACTTTTTTAAAGAATTAGCAACACAGACTGATTCAGGAATGTTTATGTTCGTATGGTCGGGTATTAAAATGTGGTCATTAAAAATATATCGGTGATGAATAATTCTGGGTTCTTTCTTCTAATCCTGGTTGCTTTATCATGTCGGCCTGGTCAGAAGTCGCCAGCCATGCATGATCTTCCTCTTATTAACGGGACAACAGACCCTATCGTCATGGATACGGAAAGGACGGTAATTCCTATGAGTGATTATGTTTCAGATCCATTCCGAATAGATTCAGTAACAACAGACGGACCGTTTGCAATGGAAATCGACAACTCCAATATTTTACTTTATGGTCGACCAGACAGAAGCCTCTACCTGATGAGTTTTTGGTCCAAGGGAATTGCTGAAAGTGTTTTAATCCGGCCGGTCAAAAAATCTCTTCATTCCTTTCTCTATGATAAAAAAGCAAAAGGTGTACGAATCATTGGAGATTTCAACAACTGGGACATTGAGGGCACAATTATGAAAAGGAGTAGGAATGCTTTTACCAGCTATCTGCTTTTGAGTCCTGGAAAATATAGCTACAGGTTTGTTGTGGATGGAAAAGAAGTTACCGATCCTTTTGCACAGGATTCCATCAGGGATGAGTCAGGAATCTGGACATCTGTTCTGACAATATCAGAAAAAATCGGCAGACCTGACATGAAGATCAGATCACAGACATCTGAAAAGTTGGGAATAGGAATCTCAGAATTACCTGAAAAAATTTATGTGCTATGGCAAAATACCCGACTTACTGATTTTATTGTGAAATCTGATGAAAAAGAAATTGAAATAGACATTCCTCTGAATGCCAGGAAGATTGATTTTTCTACAATTAGAATTTGGGTTGAAAATAGAAAGGGAGTGACAACAGAATTAAAAATTCCCCTTTACTTTGGTGAAACACAAAATGGTGAAGAAAAATAGTAAGAGATGAAAAATATTGGAGTTTTTACTTCCGGAGGTGACGCGCCGGGGATGAATGCCTGTGTAAGAGCCGTGGTGAGGTCCGGACTAAGCCTGGGGCTGAATGTCTATGGAATAAAATATGGATATAATGGCATGATTAGCGGAGATATCTATCAGATGGAATCACACTCAGTTAGTAATATTTTACAAAGAGGAGGAACCATTCTTAAATCAGCGAGGAGTGAAGAATTTAGAACAAAAGAAGGACGTAAGAAAGCGTATGATCAATTGAAGAAAAGAGAAATTGAGGGACTGGTGGTGATTGGTGGTGATGGCTCTTTTACCGGAGCAAACATATTTCATGAAGAGTACGGCATTCCTGCAGTAGGTGCTCCGGGAACCATTGATAATGATTTGTTTGGCTCGGATTCAACCATTGGATTTGATACCGCGGTAAATACCGCACTTAATGCCATTGATAAAATAAGAGACACGGCTAATTCTCATGACAGAGTATTTTTTATAGAAGTAATGGGGCGTCACTCCGGCTACATTGCCATACATTGTGGAATTGGGGGTGGTGCAGAACTTGTTATGGTCCCTGAGACCTCCACGACGATCCAGGATGTGATTGATACCCTTAACAAAGGGAGAGATAAAGAAAAGACCTCCGCAATTGTTATAGTTGCTGAAGGTGATGAACAGGGTAATGCCATTGAAATTGCCAATAAGGTTATGGAGCGTCTTCCCAAACTGGATATTCGGGTTTCCACACTGGGTCATCTGCAAAGGGGCGGGGCACCCACGTCCTATGATCGTATTCTGGCCACCCGTTTGGGACTGGCAGCAGTCGAAGGTCTTATTGATGGCAAATCAAATGTGATGGCAGGTATTGTTAATAGTGAGGTAGTCTATACAAGTTTCAAGCTGGCAATTTCGAAATCAAAGCCGATAAACTCAGAATTGATGCGACTCGTTGAAGTAATGAATACCTGACAAGAAAAAAATTCCTTATGAGATTTGATCTGCTTTCCATTTTCATTTTAGTAAGTGTTGCTCAGGGACTTTTTGTGGGTTTTATGCTTTTCAGAACTAACCCTGTTTCTAAATATTCCAGATTATTCCTTTGTTTGATCATTTTGGGTCTCACCTGGTATCAGTTGGAATTCCTCCTGATTCGAAGTAAAATGGAGTTAAATTATTACCTGATTTACGGCACCAGATATGGCTCATGGTTACTGATTGGTCCATTACTCTGGTTGTATACCAAAACATTTTTTTCCCGACAGTTTAAGTTCTCTTCAAAAACGCTCCTCCATTTCCTTCCTTTTGCAATAGTCACCCTTGTAATTCCTCTTTTTAATAAAGATTTACTTACCTGGAGATCATTTGATTATGGCATGCTCACTGTTTTCGATAATTGGAACAGGAAACCCATTACAACTTTTCAGTACATCTACGGATCTGTATTTCTAATGCAGTTTTTGCACGCATTGTTTTATGTCCTGATGAGTTTCCGCTTTATTAAGCAAACAGAAAATGAACTCAGACAACAGTATTCTGATTTTGATCAGGTAAGTATTCGGTGGCACCTGACTTTTCAGCGAACAGCGACTTTGGTACTTGTTCTGGTTACATTGTTTATTCTCTACCAGTATATTACCGGGGATTACAGAAGGATGGCTGATTATTTCTATGTGGTTCCAATGTCAGCTGTATCCTATCTTCTTTTATATCATGCAATTAAATATCCCAACCTGATTTTTGGAAACTCACTCCCCGAGAAAACCTACAAGTATGAAAAATCAAGTCTGGCTATTTCTGCTTCTGTAGAATATGCAGAGAAACTAAGAGCCCTGATTGAGAGTCGAAAACTTTACCTTGAACGTGAGCTTGGGCTAAGTGACCTTGCAAATGAAATGGGTGTGTCTACGCATCATCTTTCTCAGGCCATCAACGAAATCCTGAATTTGAATTTCTATGACCTGATTAATCAGTATAGGGTGGAAGAGGCCAAAAGCAGAATTAAAGAGGAAAAAGAAAAGTCACTGCTTCAGGTTGCCTTTGAAGTTGGATTCAACAACAAGGCCTCTTTCAACAATGCCTTCAAGAAACATGTGGGCATGACTCCCTCAAAGTATCGGGAATCCGCATAGTAAAGAATTGGATTCTGAGGTAAAAACTGATCGGGATAGTCGAATGTATTGATTTAAAGAGACTCATTTGAGTAAAAAACTTAAAATGAGAAAACTCTTCCTATTATTGACAATTGTTGCACAAGGTGTAATCGGTCAGAAAAAACCCTTTGATATTCAGGAATTCTATCCAATTGAAAAAAGCCATTCTTATGTATCCTTTTCCGTGACGTACATGGGTTATGCAAAAGTTCAGGGAAACTTTGCTGATTTTGGCGGGACGTTCAGATATAATCCGGATGACATCAGCAAGACTTCAGTTTCTTTTTCAGTGGATGTTGCCAGCATTGATTCCAATCTGGAGTGGCGTGATAATGACCTAAAATCAGATCAATGGTTTGACGCTGAGAATTTTCCTAATATCACCTTTACAAGCAAATTAGCAAGGAAGACAGATAGTGGATTTGAGCTGACCGGCGACCTGACTATCAGGGATGTAACAAAAGAAGTGACGTTGGCTATGAATCCTGCTTCCGGGGTTTTGAAAGATGTCAGAGGAGATGTTCAGGTTATATTTAGTGGTTCCTACACCCTCGACCGAACCGAATATGGAGTGAAAGGTGAGCGATGGAGTCGGATAAAAGAAGGCATTGCCGGGGTTGCCAATGAAGTGACGGTTGAATTCAGCATGCTTGGGAAGCAAATACAGAAAGAGAATTTCTCTAACTGGGTGAGAAGAGAGGACAGACCCCCGGGAAGATTGTATGCCGCTTACAAACGTGGTGGAACCAAAGAGGTATTCAGTGAACTGGAAAAATTAAAAGGTGAAATGGAGGTGAACACTGCGGCTTTGAATACAGTTGGCTACATGCTGATGAAAACCGGAGAAGCTAAAGACGCAATAGCAATAATGGAAAAAAACAGAGAAGAATTTCCGGAAGATTCGGGTGTTTATGATTCCCTTGGAGAAGCATACGCAAATGCCGGAGATCTGAAGAAGGCAAAAGCGAATTATCAGATTGCTGTGGAAAAAGATCCTTCAAACCTTAATGCAGTGGAGATTTTGAGAGGTTTAAATTGAGAGGTGTCTCAGTAAGGTATTCCTCGAAATTCTAACAAATAATCCCGATTTTCAAAGGGAATCATTCTTGATACTCCCGTACCCCCTTAAATTGGGGGTATGGGGGATTTAAGAGTTACTATTGATAATAGTATTCGAGATTCAATACAGTCACGTTTAAAGACAGTTCTTATTAAATACAATTCCCGGTTGTCATGTTTTTTATAAATTCAGGATAAAATCAAAACCTTATGCAACCTGCTCTCTTATCTGCACAACTTCTTTGTCTTGCTTTTTTAGCAATTCTTTTTCTTCAATCAGGGCTTGATAAAGTTTTCAATTATAAGGGGAATAAGGAATGGCTGGAAGGACATTTTTCAAAGAGTCCGCTTAAGGGGATGACGGGGCTGATGATTCCGGTAATAACACTGCTGGAAATTACATCTGGTATTTTCTGTGCAGTGGGTATTGTGTTCTTACTTATTGATGGAACCAGTACATTTGGTCTGATCGGAGCACAACTTTCAGCACTATCAATTGTCTTCTTGTTTTTTGGTCAGCGAGTTGCACAGGACTATGTGGGTGCTGCAACACTGACCACCTATTTCATTATTTCCATCATGACCATCTGGTTGTTGGGAATTTAAATGAGAGAGAAAAATGAAGCCCTGCCTGTGAGAGCAGGGCCCATAGTGAGATATCCATTAGCTGAACGGTATAAAGATATAAAAAATGGAACAACAGATTCTAAATGCTTTCAGTAGAAGTAATTGTCGATTTAAAATTGGAAAAAGCGGAATTAGCCAGGAATTTTATTCTCGGCCTTAATAAGAATCATCAGAAACAGGTTCTAAGTCAGGAGCAGGTTCTGAAATTCTAAAAATTAAGCTCTAAAAAAAAATTAATCTGAACTTTTCAGGCAGGAAATCACTTTTTAAAATGTTTAGAGCAGAATAACTTTGATTGATGAATAAAGTAACCGGTATTCTTTTTCTCCTTATTACAGTTTCATGCAGTCAGTCGGATAGCATTGAATTGCCTGAAACAAAGATTGAGGCAATGGCTGACATATTCTCCATTGAACCTGTTGATGACAAAACTTTTAGCATAATCGAAAGCAAAATTGGGAGTGCCCGGTTTTCACAAAAGGGCCAGGTTGTTACAATGGAAATTGAGCTTCGAGGAATGACCCCAAATAGTTTGAAGGCCGTTCATATTCATAATGGCACAGTAGAAGCTCCGGGCAGACACTGGAATCAGCAATCCTTTTATGCATTCTGTGACACAGAGAGCCTCGGTGCTGCATGGTCAAAACCTTTTGCGGGGGATATTGGGAATGTACCTGTTGATTCAGAAGGTAACGGATCGCTGACCATTCAGACAGATCTTTGGGCACTAAATAGTGGCGATGAGAAAGATATCCTTAACAAGGTAATCATCGTTCATGAGGATCCTGAGGATTTTGCTGAGGAATGTAACCCGGCTCATAAACATGACTACCTACATTCAAATCTCAAAATTGGCGGGGGAGCTATTACTCTGGTATCTGATGTTGAGCAGAATATACAGTTAAATGTTATGACCCAATATCCGGATTTTACGATTTGTAAATAATCGCAATGCTCATTTCAACATTCTTAGGGCTCCTTTTCCAAGCTGATTGATCACAATTTGACGGTATTTCGGGGAAGATAAAAACCCGGAATTCAGGAATTCAGTTATGACAGGTTGCCAGTCACTGTTCATTGGCATAATAATTCCATATTGCTCACCTCCTTTATCACCAGCCGGATGCCGTTTGATGGGCTTGCCATCTTTAAGGTATTCCAGATAATAGCTTATATCAACAAAGCCGAAGCTGTTGGGATCAGCTATCACTCCATCGACAATGTCATATTCTCCAGCCACTTCTTTGATTCTAAGTCCGGGAAACTGAGCAGACTTCACTTCCTGAATCCGTTTTTCATAGGTTGTACCAGGTGCAGTTATTGCAGTCAATGAGCGAAATTCTGAACCAATGTTATCGATACTGGAAAGTGTTGCAATATTTTTATGACTCACTAAAACAGAAATATTGTTAAGGTAAGCAGGACTAAACTTCAAAAAATTCTTTCTTTCTTCTTTGATGGTAGTTGTATTTAATCCAAAAACACCACCACTGCCATTTTTCACATCATCGAGGAATTGCTGAAAATCACTGTTAGCTACCTGAACAAAGTTTGCTTTAACAGTTATTCCATGTTTATCCTGAACAAAAATCTCAAACTCCCTCATCAAATCTATCAGCAATCCTTTCACCTCATTTCCCTCCTGATTGGCAAACCCCTTAACGCCAGTATAGACATACTTCAAATTAGCGGTACCCGAACTTTTGGCTGACTGGAAGCTGTCTCCTGTAATTTGAGCAAAGGAGACATTAGAATTTAAAAAAATCAGAGCGACTACAGCGACTCTAAGTGCTTTTACGGAAAAATTCATCATGGTAAAATTAGCGGTTGAAAAAATGATTGATAATTCTAATAAAGGTAGCCTTTATCAATAGTTATGCCAATGAAACAGGAAGGAAATTATCAATTGATGATTTAAAGAAGGAAAATAATCCTTCAAATGAATGGTTCAGGATGGTGAGTTGCCCTATAATGCAGATTCTAAAATTTGCCAGGTATTTGCGCTCCTTCTGTTGCAATAATTTCAATTAATCCACATAAAATTTGGATTTATCATTAGTCAACCATAAATTGGTCGACCAATTAATCAATTTCATGGAAATACTCAATAACTTTTCTCAAATCATAGTCGAGACTCCTGTTGACAAGATCATACGACAAATACGTGATTTGATTACCTCCGGGCAGCTCAAGGCAGGAGACAGGTTACCTCCTGAAAGAAAACTCTGTGAAAAGCTTGGAGTGGGTCGAACTCATCTAAGAGATGCTTTGAGAAAATTGGAATTTTATGGAATCCTGAAGACCCATCCTCAAAGTGGGACGTTTGTTGCGGGTATGGGAATTCCGGCCCTTGAAGGACTTATCACCGATATGCTTGGATTGAGAGGAAATGATTTTAAGTCACTTGTTGAAACAAGGGTAATTCTGGAGACCAACAGTGCGCAACTGGCCGCTGAAAACAGAACAGAAAGAGACTTAGTTGAGATTGAAAATGCACTCATTGCACATAGAGACCGTCTAAAAACAGATGATCATGCGGTGGAGGAAGATCTTTTATTCCACCTCAAGATTGCAGAAGCTAGTAAGAATTCAGTACTCAATTCCTTAATGCTAATCATCACCCCTGACATCATGCAGTACTTCAAAACCCACAACGTATGCGGTGATGGTAGGTCAGGAATTGCTGTTGAGCAACACGAAGTAATACTGGAACATATAAAAAATCAGAACCCTGAGAAGGTTGGAGAATCGATTCGGGAACACCTGAAAGATATAAGCGAATACGTAAAGACTTTGAAAGAAGACATTTCACTAAATGGAAATGGCTCAATTACTAACTAACTAAATAAAACCTATGAGGAATATTAAGAAAGAATAAAAAAATGGATCAGCCAAGGGCTAATCCATTATCATACTTAGGAACTTAAACACTCAATATCAATTTGGAGATCGGTATTACAAGCGTTAAAGACACCCTTTTTGACTTTGCGAAGATAATCATGTTTGATTTCTCCTAAAAGTCGGGCTGTTAAAAGTTCCCAACACGCTCGATTAACAAAATCATTACGAAAAACAACTTAAAAATGAAAAATGCTTTACAACAAATAACAGGATGCAGGAACCTCTCCCGGTCTCTTTCATTACTGTTTGTGATGTTCTTTTTGAATTTCACACTTGTAGCCCAATCTACTGTGAGAGGAAGGGTAGTATCAGATGATGGAGAAGGACTGCCAGGGGTTACAGTGTTAGTTCAGGGAACATCAAATGGAACTACTACTGACGTTGATGGGAATTACTCACTAAGTGCAGCATCCGATGCAACATTAGAGTTTTCATACATTGGATTTACCACTCAAATCATTCCAATTAATGGGAGAACTCAAATTGATATTAACATGGCGCTGGACGTCTCCGAGCTTGACGAAGTGGTCGTGATTGGATACGGTACCCGAAAAAAATCACACTCAACGGGTGCAATTGCGCAGGTAAGTGGAAAAGATGTTGCAGCTATTCAGGCTAATCGTGTGGATGATGCACTGGGAGGCAAGTTAGCCGGGGTGTTAATTCAAAATGCCGACGGTGAGCCTGGTGCGGATCCCAAGATTCAAATCAGAGCAGCTTCATCTGTTTCCGGTAACTCTGATCCATTAATTGTAGTGGATGGGTATCCGATTTCAGGAAGTTTGGCAACTATTAATCCAAACGATATTGAAAGTTTGGAAGTGTTAAAAGATGCAGCATCAGCTGCTATTTATGGATCCAGAGGAGCCAATGGCGTTATTCTGGTTACTACCAAAAAAGGAAAATCAGGTAAAGCTGTTTTTAGCTACAATGGTTACACAAGTATCTCAAATCGATACGTAAAGGATCTTGACCAGCTTAAGACTGGCGCTGAATGGGCTGGTATAGTGGAGGCTGGTATAGCCAATGGTACGTACGATGTTTCTGAGGTTGATGAAACTTTTCTGAACTACAGGTTAGATGCGTATAAAGAATCACCTGATGTGGTAGCGGTGGAAGATTGGCTCTTTCGTACTGGTAAAAGCACCAGCCATGACTTTAGCGTTAGTGGCGGAACGAATGATGTAAATTATTTTGCTTCCCTTGGATATTTAAATACTGAGGGCGTAGTTATTACTCAGGGTTTTGAAAGATATAATGGACGTTTGAATTTGGATGCCAACCTGAGTGACAAGTTCAAGGCCGGATTAAACATTAATGGATATTATGGCAACAGAGATATTGTAGGATGGGACATGAGAGATTTGTTGAGAGCGTACAGCGTTCATCCTGTTTATCATACAGAAGCATCTATTGCATTTGTTCAGGCGTTGGATGCTGAAGCACAAAGTCTGGGTCTGGACCCATTTGACGATGGTTATAGAGGAGCGTCCCGCAATGCTCCTTTTAATAGTAGTATCTATACTTTGGAGCCTGGCATGTATGCCCATGATTGGCATTATGGAAGAGCAAATAATGGTATAGGAGGATCAGGAGATGCCGGTCCTGCAGCGAAGCTGGACAATACCAAACAATTTCAAAAAACGTACTTCGCCAACGTGAGCTCTTACCTGCAGTACAACATCATGGAAGGGCTAAATGTTAAAACCGTTCTGGGAGCAGACATAAGAGATACACAAGACTTTTATTATCGTGGACTTGAGTCGGATTCTCAGGGACGACTTGAACAAACGAACCTGGATCAAACGGACACAAAATTCTCAACCGTTTTAAGTGAGTCTACCCTGAGTTATGCAAAAACTTTCGGTAGCCATGATCTGTCGGCAGTAGCAGGATTTGAATTTCAAAACACCAAAATCAATGCAAGTTCATTGGATGGTACCAATGTGCCATTTGGTCAAATCATTAATTACAACCTCCTGGATCCGGCAGATATCGCAGTATCGGAGAGACACGAGACCAGAACCAGAAGAAGTGTTTTTGGGAGAATTAATTATGCGTATGATGATCGTTATTTAGCTTCAGTATCACTTAGAAGAGACGGTGATTCTCGTTTCGGAGCTAACAATCGATTTGAAACATTCCCTGCGGTTTCGCTTGGTTGGAATGTGCACAACGAATCGTTTTACAACCTTGATTTTTTGAGTAATTTGAAACTACGATTCAGCACCGGATCCCTGGGAACGACTTCTTTTTTGGGATCTTATAATTCATTGAGCCTTTTGAACGCGCAGACTACCGTTTTAGGGAATGGATATTTAATCCCAAGCAACGTAGCAAACCCGGATTTGACCTGGCAAACCAATACAGAGACCAACTTCGGTGCTAATTTCGGATTCATGAGTAATCGGATCACATTGGGTGTTGATTACTACACATCAGATACTGAAGACATGTTAATCCGTCAAAGTGTTTCTGAGGTATTAGGGACTACTTCCATTGTACTTAATCGCGGTGATGTGACAAGTTCCGGACTGGAAATAGAGCTGGGCTTAGCTGTATTGGATAAGAAAGATCTCATTTGGGATATGAGTGCCAATCTCTCAACGGTCTCAACTGAAATTACCAGTTTAGGTGATTTGACTCAATTGCCGGATGTAATTTATGGTCAAAGTGGCAGAGGACCTGTTTTTAGAAACTATGTCGGTGGGGAAATTGGAGAAATGTGGACTCTGGAAACCATTGGGGAAGTTGAAGGAGTGCATATTGCTGATCCGTCCAGGACCATCGGTATGAATAGCGCATATCAATATGTCAAAGATCAGCAGTCTCCCGGAGAGCCGGGTTATGGCGAAATTGACAGGACACGAACGGTTGCGGAAGGTGGAGATTTAGTCAAAGCAGGACAAAACACACCAGACTTTTACTGGGGAATGACACATTCATTGAGATACAAAGAATTCGATGTGTCTTTGTCCTTTCAGGGAGCCCAGGGAGGAGAAGTTTTCAATATCGATCCGATCTACTGGAAATCACAATTTGGCGGAAGATTGAGAACTAGTTTTGATGCTGATACTGATGATATTGCAGATCATAATCAACAGCATTATACGCAGACAAGATATACAAATGCGGTAATACAGGACGCGTCTTACCTGGCGCTGAGAAACCTGACTATTGGCTATAAGATTAGACCAGAATGGGTGAGCAAAGCGGGTATTAGTTCTGCAAGAATATATGCGGCTGCCACTAACCTTCTTTATTTGATGGGGAATGATTATACCTCAATGAACCCTGAAGGAATTCATGATGACAGTACGTTAGGACCAACAACTAGCGGAGTGCAGGTGGGTGAAAGTCCGATTGTAAGGAGCTTTACTCTGGGTGTAAATATTAATTTTTAATTAAAAAGATGATGAAAACTATATATATGATTTTGGGATCATTGTTGCTGATATCTGCATGTGACAATGATTTGGAACAATTTCCACCAAATATTGCAAGTGCAAATTCCATAACAGATTACACAGGAGTTTTAAACGCGGCATACTACTATCAGAGTGGTACTGTTACGCCAATGGGTGTCATGGGTGACTTCAGGGCTGATAATGCATTAATGCTGGAAGCACCCTATACTGAGTTTGATTTATACGGCCCTAATTTGACAAATATGGAGGATCAATTTTTTGGTCCTTTCTACACGGCCTTATATAAATCAATTTTAAGTGCGAATAATGTAATTGAAAATTCGTCAAACGCTACACATGTAGGTGAAGCTAAATTTTTAAGGGCTCTGTCGTACTTTAAACTCGTACAGGTTTTTGGAGATGTGACGGTGAATTTATCGGCTTCTCCAAGCGCTTCTGACGTTACTGTTTTAGCAAGAACGGCGGCTGCCAATGTTTATAGTAACGTGATCATTCCTGATTTGGAAGATGCGATTCTTGCTTTGGATCCAGAAATTGTTGATGGAAGAGCATCTCTATATGCAGCTCAGGGGTTACTGGGTAAAGTGTATGTTCATATGGGAAATTTTGCAAGTGCCGAATCACATCTGGCAGCAGTTGTAAATGGAGCTACAGCAGCAGGAATTGTTTTAGAAAATGACTTTGCCAACGTTGTTGTTGATGGGAGTTCTGAGATTATTTTCGCCACCCAAATATCAAGCTCAGTGCCAATCGAATATGCCTTTGCCACCAATTTTGTTGGATGGTATAGTGGAGGTGATACCAAATCTTTGCAGCCATTAGATACGGATTTGACTGCCGCGTTTGATGCCAGTAGCGCCGGAGGCGGAGCGACGGATTCAAGAAAAGCGCTGACCATTGATGAGGTAAATCAAATAGGAACAAAATATACGGGAGGTGCTGATCAGGACTGGATAGAACTGAGATTGTCGGATGTTATTCTGCTATATGCAGAAACCCTGAATGAAAATGGTTCAGCTACCACGGAATCCGTACTTGATCTATTAGATCCAATACGGACCAGAGCTGGATTAACTACTCTTGATCATACAGTTCTTACTACTCAGGCTGCTGTGAGGCAAGCTATTCATGACGAAAGAAGAGTAGAACTGGCTTTTGAGGGCCATAGATGGTTTGATCTGGTTAGAACGGGAACTGTAGACGCAGAAATGGGAGAAACGATAAACAGTGATTATCATGTGTTTCCTATCCCAATCTCTGAAGTGCTGGTGACCGCTGGAATAATTGCTCAAAATGATGGTTACTAACCTGGCCATTTATTGATTTTAAAATTTTTAGGATTGAAGTACTATGACTCACATTGGAGTTATAGTACTTCTACCCTGGAAAGCGATCCGGCATTTCATCTTCAATCATCCTATAAATATTATTCCCCATTTATCAATTGCCGGTTTGGTAATTAGATCCGGCGAGGATAAGTGTAGAGAGTCAGCAAGGAATGAAAAAGAGCTTGGAGGACCTTACTTAGGACTTAAAAAACCAGTATTAACAAATGGAAAGAAATAGCGAAAAATACATTTTGACTAAAGGATTGGATTGGGAGAACCTTGGAGGAGGAGTCTCAAGAAAGTTTCTCGGATTTGATAATCAAATCATGATGGTGCTGGTAAAGTTTGAAAAAGGCGCTGAAGGCACTCCTCATAGTCATTTTCATACCCAGGCCACTTATGTGGTTTCCGGGTCCTTTGAGTTTGATATAGATGGTGTAAAGCAAATAGTGACTGGTGGGGATGGTGTCTATATAGAACCCAATTTGGTTCATGGCGCAGTGTGTCTGGAGGAAGGAATGCTTATAGACACATTTAGCCCCGTAAGGGAGGATTTCCTCGATGGATCAGGTGTATCGTACTTTGGAAATAAAGATGACTAAATAACCTAACCAAAACAACAATGAAAGTTAGAGGACTCAGATGGTGGATTATTGGCCTGGTTTGCCTGGCTACTATCATAAATTATATAGATAGATCCGCCCTCTCCATTATGTGGCCAGATATTTCAGAAGAACTGGGCATGAGTAAAAATGATTATGCGCTGATCTTGAATGTTTTTCTTGTTGCATATGCGGTTGGCCAGTCTTTGTCAGGTAAAATGTTTGATAAAATTGGAACCAGAGCGGGCTTTGTTGTATCAATCACTCTTTGGGGAATAGCAACAGCACTCCATGCCTTTGCTCGTGGAGTTATGTCATTTAGTTTTTTCAGAGTGCTTCTGGGACTTGGAGAAGCAGGAAACTGGCCTGGAGCGGTAAAAAGTAACGCCGAATGGTTCCCGGCAAAAGAACGTGCACTTGCACAGGGAATATTCAACTCTGGTGCGGCAATGGGATCTATTGTAGCACCACCTCTGATCGCTATCGTTTGGGTAGCCATAGGATGGAAAATGACCTTCGTCTTGTTGGGTCTTTTGGGTCTCCTTTGGGTGATTCCATGGTTAATCTTCAATAAGGCACTTCCTGAAAAACATGCATGGATCACGGATGAAGAGAAAAACTTCATTATGTCCGGATTGGAGCAGAAAAAGGAGGAATCAAATAAACCAGGACTCAGCATGAGACAGATTCTGTCGCACCGTGAATCATGGGCTGTTCTTGCATCCAGATTTTTCGTAGAACCAATCTGGTGGCTCTTTGTTGGCTGGATGCCAATCTATCTTGCAGATGTCTATGGGTTCAATGTTAAAGAAATAGGCCTGATGGCATGGGTTCCTTATGTAGGAGCAGCCATTGGCAGTCTTTCAGGTGGATACTATTCTGGTCGTTTAATGATCAATGGAGCCAGTGTGGATCGGGCAAGAAAGAAGACGATACTGGTCGGATGTATGATCATGTTCATAGGTTTGATCGCGACTATTCTTGCGGGTGATACTCCTGAAAAATTTGTGGCCATTGTTGCTGTCGTGCTATTTGGATTTCAGTTCGTGATTTCAAATATTCAAACGATTCCCAGTGATTTGTTTAGCGGAAAATCCGTTGGGTCCTTAGCTGGACTGGGAGGAACTGTGGGAATTTTTTCTGTGATCATTATGAATTTTCTGGTTCCTGTTATCACTGACAACTATTCATACACACCGATCTTCGTTATGATCGCCGTTTTTGTGCCACTGGGATATTTATCAATCAATTTTTTCGCAAAAAATATCAGGTCGGTTGGCTAATCAATAAAAAATCTAATCTCAAATAAAATATTAAACATGATAAATGAACAAGAAAATAAAGTAGCGATAGTAACCGGAGCAACTGGCGGTATTGGTTTCGAAGTGGCGAAGCGATTGGGACGTGATGGTTATACGGTTATCTTAAATGGCATTGAAGATGAGGCCGGGGCGAAGAGAGTAGAAGAGCTGGCTAAAGAAGGAATAACCTCCGAGTACTATGGGTTCGATGTTACAAATGAGGATCAGGTAACTTCAAATATTAATGCAATAGGTGAAAAATACGGACGAATTGATGTGTTGGTTAATAATGCAGGCGGGCTGGGCGGAAGATCAAGATTTGAGGAAATGACGACTGAGTTTTATAGAAACGTAATGGCACTCAATCTGGATTCTGTATTCTTCACTTCAAGAGCAGCCATCCCTTTCCTGAAAAATGGGGAACACCCGACTATCATAAATTATACATCAAACGCAGGATGGAATGCCGGCGGACCCGGGGCTGGAATATATGGAACTTCCAAGGCGGGAGTACATGCCATCACCAGAGCACTGGCTAAAGATTTAGCTGAGTATGGAATCAGAGTGAATGCAGTGTCCCCAGGCACCATTGATACGCCATTTCATGCGCAGATAAAATCAACCAAACCTGAAGTCTTTGCGTCATGGAAGAACAACATTATGTTAGGAAGATTAGGCGAGCCGGAAGAAGTGGCATCCGTTGTGTCTTTCCTGGCTGGTAAGGATGCTTCATTCATCACAGCAGAAACGATCCAAATAGGTGGAGGACAGGCATTGGGGATATAGGAGGAATTTGCATTGATTGATTGAATCAAATTATTATAAAAAAATGAAATTAAAAGGAAAAGTAGCTGTAGTCACCGGGGGAGCACGTGATATTGGACAAGCGATCAGTATCAAATTGGCTAAAGAAGGAGCTAAAGTTGTTGTCAATTATTTTAATAGTGAACAGGATAGTGAGGACACATTGGCGCGAATCAGGGAAGCAGGGGGCGAAGCGATTTCAGTGAAAGGAGATGTGACCAAACAAGAGGATATTAACAACCTGGTTGCAAAAACGAAAGAGGTATTCGGCAGTAGCGTAGATATTTTGGTCAATAATGCAGGTGGTCTTTTTGCGAGAAAAACCATAGAGGAAATGGATGAGCAATTCTATAGCCTTGTCATGGATGTAAACCTAAAGGGAACTGTGTTTGTAACACAGGCATTCAAACCACTCATGGGAGAAGGCGGGTCTATCGTCAACCTGGCATCTCAGGCCGGGCGTGATGGTGGAGGACCGGGCTCTGCTTTATATGCGGCCTCTAAAGGTGCAGTTATGACGTTGACAAGAAACTGGGCAAAGGAATTTGGCCCACAGGGAATTCGGATAAATGCTGTTTGTCCAGGAATGATCGCGACAAAATTTCACGATGATTTCACCAAAGATCAGGTACGACAGAATGTGGCAAATGCTACTCCATTAAGAAGAGAAGGAAATGCGGAAGAAGTAGCTGATCTGGTTGCTTATCTGGCAGGACCAGAATCTTCCTTCATGGCTGGTAATAATGTTGATATAAATGGCGGATTGGCATTTTCCTAAAGATAAGAACAATAGATTGTGACAGAGAGGCGATGAATGTAACACGTTCAAATGCCTCTCTTTATCATGTTTTTTAATAAGAAATGAAATGAAAAATACCACATTGATAGCTGTACTCCTTATATGCAGTGCATTACCAGTATTAAATAGCTGTTCCGGTTCATCAAAAAAAACAGATGAAAAAGCGACCGCAAAAAAAGTATTCGCTAGTGAGGTAATACCATTTTTTGATCATTGGAATTTGATTTTAGGGGATGGTTCGAACGTTGGTCAGGCAGTCGAATTTGAACAGCAGGATTTCTTTTATACCAGTAGTGATGATGCAGAAGATTGGGTTGTTTATAAAGCGCCTAATGCAGGAGACACACATGGAACATCGAACAATACAAGAACGGAATTGGCTCAATTGAAAAAATGGTCCCCAATGACTAACGCTAAATTGACTGCTACACTTAAAGTAATGAACGTTTCAACCACTGGCGATCCTCGTGTTGCGGCAACCCATTCAGTAGTGGTGGGCCAGATTCATAGTGCAGATGGGCATGAAAATGAGCCCCTCAAAATATTTTACAAGAAATTCCCGAGTCATTCGAAAGGTTCGGTGTTCTGGAATTATGAAATTAATACCCGGGGCGATGACAATTCCGGAAGATGGGATTTTTCAACGGCCGTTTGGGGATATGATTTTTCTGTGGTGGGTACTGAAGAAAATGCCTACCCTGAGGAACCTGAAAATGGGATTGAACTGGGAGAAGAATTCAGCTATGAAATTGAGGTGAAAGACGGGATGATGTACCTGACATTTAAGAGTGATGGCCATGATACGATAACATTCAACAAAAACCTGATTGAATCAGACTATAAAACTGTAGCCGACATTCCTGAACAGACTCAGAATCTATTTGTGCCAATCGGACAGGATGGTGTGGAGCGGGAAAATGCCTATGCAGACGAGGGGCTGTTTTTCAAGCTTGGGTGTTACAATCAAACGAATGGTAAGTCCCCGGAAGTAAACCCGGTATGGTGTTCCGGTGCTGAAACATACGAGGGGAATACTCAAAAACAATATGAAACCGGGAATTACGCAGAGGTTTGGTTTAAAACAGCCACTATATATGTAAGTGATTCAGCTGTTTCCAATGAAGGTTATTTTCTCAAAAACGATTAACAAATATGATGAACAGGATATTCGGACTATTACTTCTTAGCATCCTGAGTGTCAGCTGCGAAAATTCAAATAAGCAGGATGCTCATCAGATGGATCAGGGCAATGCAGAATTTCCTGGTGATGTTATCCCTCTGGCAGGTTGGGATATAACCCTGGGTAACGGAGTTGTTGTAGATACATTGGAAAACTATCAACACCCGGACTATTTCTTTACGGAGAACGATGGTACGGACTGGGTGGTTTTTAAAGCACCGAACTCCGGAGTTACAACAAAGAATTCAAGCAATACCCGAACAGAATTGAAGCAAGATGAAATTGAAGAGGGAGAAGAAAATGTGCGATGGATCCCGAAGGATGGAGGAAAACTCACAGGGACATTAAAAGTGATGAATGTATCCACCACCGGAGATGCCCGGGTTGGAGCCGCATATAGCGTGGTGGTCGGCCAGATCCATAGCAATACCGGTCATAAAAACGAGCCTCTGAAGATATTCTATAAAAAATATCCAAGTCACACCAAAGGTTCCGTTTTCTGGAACTACGAAATAAATACTGAAGGAGATAACTCAGGGCGATGGGATTTTGCAACGTCCGTATGGGGATACGATTGGTCTGTCCTCGGCACTGCTCCGGATACCTATCCGGAGGAACCGGAAGATGGCATTGAGCTGGGTGAAACGTTCAGTTATGTAGTCAATGTGTATGAAGGCATCATGTACCTCTCATTCAAAAGTGAAGGACATGAATCCAGAACGTTCACAAAAAGTATGTTGACCTCTGATTTTATAAGCCGGGAAGACTTCCCCAAACAGATTGAGGATATGTTCGTTCCTATTGGTCGCGAAGGTACAGAACGAGTGAATGCATACGAAGGAGAAATCATGTTCTTTGCTCAGGGAGCGTACAATCAAGCCAACGGAGGAGACCCTGAGTCAAATATGGTTTGGAGTACAGGCTCGGACACATATGGAGGTGATTTAAAACAGCAATATGCGAACGGTAGTTTCGCGGAAGTGTGGTTCAGCGAGTCATCTGTAAGTCCAGGTACACCTCCAAATCAATAAAAATGAAGACTATGAAGAATTTGATAGTGTTACTAACGGTACTAACCATTTTCAATGGCTGCCAACAATCCGGAGAAAATGTAACCGTTTCAAATGAACGGGAGTTAAAAGATGCCATTGCAAATGCTCAGCCAGGCACAGAGATTGTAATGGCGAATGGCGAATGGAACAATATTGAAATTCGATTCATAGGAACTGGCACAGCAGCCCAACCAATTACGCTACGAGCAGAAACTCCTGGAAAAACCATTATTCAGGGAAAATCAGACTTGAAATTAGCCGGTGAATATTTAGTGGTGGATGGGCTTTATTTCACAAATGGTGCTTCTCCTTCCGGTTCCGTTATTCAGTTTTATATCAACGATGATCAGCTTGCCAACAATAGCCGCGTGACCAATTGTGCAATAATTGACTTTAATAAAGCACAGCGAAACATGCAGGATCTTTGGGTATTGTTCAAGGGTCGATACAACCAGTTGGATCATTGCTATCTGGCTGGGAAATCCAATCGTGGGCCTACTGTCAGGGTTGATCTGGAAGGCAATCAAAGCATTAATAATTATCACAAGATCAACAACAACCATTTTGGGCCAAGACCACCGAAAGGCGGACCGAGTGCAGAAACCATTCAGATTGGGAATAGCTTCACATCAATGTCTCCAAGCTACACCATGGTAGAAAGCAATCTGTTCGACAGATGCAACGGTGAAGTAGAAGTTATTTCCAGTAAGACCAATTTCAATGAATTCAGAAACAATGTTTTCTATAAAAGCGAAGGGTCACTTGTCACCCGACATGGAAACTATTGTACTATTGATGGAAACTACTTCATAGGCGATGAAAATTCACCTCACGCAGGAGGTGTAAGACTTATTGGAACAGGACACTGGGTAACGAACAATTATTTCTATAATCTGCGAGGTGAAATTTTCAGGGGACCTCTTGCCGTGATGAATGGAATTCCACGGTCACCACTCAATCGATACATTCAGGTTACGGATGTGGTTGTAGCGCATAATACCTGGATGAATTGTGATTCACCATGGCAATTTGGTGTAGGCTCTAATGTGGATCAGAAGGACGTTCTTCCTGCCTCCGAAATAAGATCAGAAACGCCGATTCGTACATTGGTAGCAAATAATATCATTTATAACACGAACGGTGATAAAATGCCCATCCTGCGTTACGATTCAATCGATGGTATTGATTTTATCAGCAATGCTATTAACAATCAGGGTGAAGCGTTTAACGGAGTTGATGGCCTGCTTGAAAAAGATTTTTCAATGACCGAACTGGAAGAAAACGTTTGGGCGCCTTCCTCAGATTTAAGTGACATTGAAGTGCACAACGGATTCGAATTTGATCAGGTCAATAAGGATTTATTTGGAAATATTAGAGGCCAAAACAATTCCATTGGAGCAACAAACGGTACCAGTGCAACGATACCGGACATTATGAATTTGGCCAAATATGGCCCGGATTGGTTTGATCCAAATAAAACATCCGTAGTGCCGAATACCCACTCCGTTAGTAACCCGGCAGAACTAATGCAGGCGTTGACCGATGCGGTTGACGGAGATGTGATTGAACTAACTTCTGGAAGATATGAGATCAATGCGTCCCTGAAGATCAATAAAAAACTGACGGTTCAGTCAGCAGATTCGACCGAAAAATCGATTATCTCTTATATCGGTGATGCTGAAACTCCTGCTTTTGAAATGAATCCAAAAGGAGAACTCGTTTTGAAATCTGTGGTATTGGAGGGAAACGGAAAGAATTATGCATTTGCCAGCCTGGAAGAGAATATGTCCAGTCTGTACAACCTCAAAGTGATAAATACTGAAATATCAAACTTTGATTACGTGCTAAAGGCGTATAAATTTTCATTCTCGGAGTACATAAAATTCACGTCATCAGTTATTAAAAACTGCAACAACGGACTTGAACTTTCTGCAGAAGATGACGATAGGGGAGACTACAATGCAGAGAATATTTACATAATTGACAGCCAGTTTGAAGGAGTTAAGAAAAATGTCATCGACTATTATCGAGGAGGATATGATGAATCCACAGTGGGTGGAAATTTGGTAGTCAAAGGTTGCACGTTTATCACTAGCGGAGCTGGCGAAGAGAATGGTGTTTTGATTAACACCTACGGCATTATCAATGTGAATATTTCAGAAAACACGTTCAGAAATAATCAAGTGAAGCTGGTTGCCAGACTTTGGGGAGCCAAGAATAATTCACATTCAGAGAATGTGATTACTAACACAGGAAAAATTGTTGTAGAACAAAATCTTCCGCTTAAGCTAATGTACTAGTTTGACGATTCGAGCCTCTATAAGTATGCTGCCGTTTTTGAGCCTGGTTTTACTTACCTCCTCTTTTACACCAGTGAATGCTCAAAATAACAAGTGGATAAGGATCGACGATTTTGAGTCCGCTGATCCCATGGATAACTGGACATTGGCAGATACCAGAAACGATACCAATCCCAGGGTTGAAAATCCACAGGTTACGGAAGTGCGTGCTGAAGCAGAGGGAAATCATTTTCTTATAAAAAAACCAGCCGCTGAAGGAGTAATTGGTAATCGTAAAGCACTTAGCTACAGGAAATTACCAGTTCCGGTGAAGGTTGGCGAAATGTATACATTTTATGTCCGCTTCAATGTGGAGTATTTCCCTAATAATCATGTGTTCGGATTGAGCAATCTTGAATCTGAAGGCATCAATCAGCACGACTACAACGCGTTCGAATCCATATTACGAATAACGGACAAATATGAATCTGATGGCACAAAAAACGATGGCACATTAATGGTTCGAGAGGACGAAGGATATGTAAAGATTCGTAACGATCGGACTGGTGAAATTGCTCAACCATTGCAAACAAATATATGGTATGAAGCCTGGATGGTTGTTGATAATCGAAGCGCAGAAGAAGGTGGACAAACCTATGATGTGTATCTGCGCAGAGGTGACGAATTCCCTAAGCAACAACTAGTGTATGCTGGTGCAGATTTTCGAATGAAGCGAGAGCTTCCACTTATTTATTTCCTGGCCAATTGCAACACCGGGCCTGTTGACAACCCTTATGGCAATGGTGGTTTGAAATATGATGATATGTACATGGTTTCAGGCGTAGTGCTTACAACGCCAACAGATCAATTCGAATAGGGTGGAATTAAAGATTGACCTATGAAAAAATTTATAAAATTCTTACTGGCTTTTGGACCTGGCATCTTCGCCATTGGCTATACCATAGGAACTGGTAGTGTCACCTCAATGATTGTAGCCGGTAATTCCTTTGGAATGGATTTGCTATGGGTATTGTTTTTTAGCTGCTTGTTTTCTGGTGTGCTTATCTTCGTTTCAGGTCATTACTACCTCACCACAAGTGAAACAGCCCTCTTTGCTGTTCGAAAACATCTTCCTTTTGGAAAGATCATTGCAGTTGCAATTATTATAACCGTAGGTATTGGACAATGGAATTCCCTGATTGGCATTTTAGGAATTACTTCAAATGTCATTTTTGAGATACTGCAGATCAATTTTCCAGGCGTAAGCGAGCATCAATATCTGGTGGTCCTTGGATTAGCTGTTTTGATTATTGGCACCTTTTATACACTACTGCTAAAAGGAAGTTACTCATTGTTTGAAAAGATTCTTGCACTTTTTGTTTCAATGATGGGATTGTCTTTTGTGTTCACTTTACTTTTTGTTTTCCCATTGCCATCCGAAATTATTCAGGGACTCATTCCAAAAATCCCAAAAGTGGAAGGAGCTGGAATTCTTATTGCCGCATTCGTAGGAACTACGATGGCAGCAGCTACTTTCCTGTCGAGACCTCTTTTCATCCAGGGGAAGGGGTGGTCAATGGCAGATGCCAGGACCCAGCGCAATGATTCAATTGTGGCAGCTATTTTGATCTTTACCATTAGCGGATCCATTATGGCAGTAGCAAGTGGAAGCTTGTATGGATCCGGTACGGAAATCACACACGTCCTGGATATGTCAGGAGCGCTTGAACCTTCCGTTGGAAAATTTGCAGTTTCAATCTTTTTTGCCGGAACCTTAAGTGCAGGGTTGTCTTCCATATTTCCCTGTCTGATTATCGTACCGCTTATGCTGTCCGACTACTCATCTGGCAAACTTGACATAAGTTCAAAACGATTTAGAATTGTCACGGGTGTTGCAAGCGCCCTGGCTTTGAGTGTTCCATTGTTCGGGTTCAACCCAATCAAAGGACAAATCATTACCCAGGTTTTTAATGTATTTGGATTGCCGTTAGTTGTCATTAGTTTATTGGTTTTATGGAATCGAAAGAATTCCGGACTAACAGTAAACAAGCTTTGGACCAATGTAATAATGAGTGCAGCCCTGGTTTTCTCCATAATCATTTCATGGAATGGCCTGGCTGACATTTTTGGTTGGTAATTTCTGCAATGCTATATCGATACATTTTATTTAATTCGAGTCAGAATTGAATAAAATGTCCAAAACAGGTCCGTTGGATACAGCTGTTTCTTTAGACTCCTACGAATGCACCATTGCTGTTGAATGTTGCGTCTTTGGGTTTCAGGATAACAAACTGAAAATTTTGTTGGTCAAACGATCAATTGAGCCATTTAAGGATCATTGGATGCTCCCGGGTGGAGCGATGGGTGAGGGGAAGACCTTGTCTGAGTCAGTAAACGATGTGCTTCATAATTTGACCGGGATTAAAAAATTATCACTCGAACAGGTTGCGAGTTATAGCGAGGTAAACCGGCACCCGGTGAAAAGAGTAGTCTCAGTCTCCTTTTATGCCCTGGTTAAGCCGGAGAATTATCCGGTGATTCCTAAAAATTATATTTCGGATATCAAGTGGTATTCATTGGATGAATTACCCAGCCTCGGATTTGATCATGAAAAGCTTGTTGGTGATGCTCTTGAGAAACTCCGTGACAATCTCAAAGAACACCTGGTGTTTGGTGAACTCCTTCCGGACAGATTTACACTTACTGAACTCCAGGAGCTTTACGAAAATATTCTGGAGGAGAAATTTGACCGACGGAACTTCAGAAAAAAGATTCTTCAGATGAACATTCTGGAACCCACAAACGAGAAGAAGACCGGAGTTAAGGGTGGGCCTGTTCTTTACCGAAAAAAATAAGAAACTCAATAAAATAATCGAATAACTGAAAGATTTTTAAACTGTGTATAAAATACACAGAATATATGTATATTTGATAAAACAACTTACTCATGGATAAAAAAGTCGTAACCTTTGGAGAGATCATGCTGAGGCTGGCACCTCAGGGATTCCTGCGTTTTTCTCAGGCAAATAATTTTGATGTGGTTTATGGAGGAGGAGAATCTAATGTAGCGGTATCGTTGGCTAACTACGGAGTACCGGTTGATTTCGTGACGAGACTGCCAAAAAATGATATTGGGGAATGTGCATTGATGGAGATGCGAAAGAGGGGGGTAAACACACAGAACATCATTTACGGAGGAGATCGTCTGGGAATTTATTTTCTTGAAACCGGGGCAGTAAGCAGGGGTAGTAAGGTTGTGTATGACCGGGCACATTCTGCAATGGCAGAAATTGAAGCAGGTATGGTTGATTGGGAAAAAGTATTCGAGGGAACTTCATGGTTCCACTGGACAGGTATCACCCCTGCTATTTCACAAGGTGCTGCAGACGCCTGTCTGGAAGCAGTAAAAGCAGCAAGTGAAAAGGGAATAACCATTTCAACCGACCTTAATTATCGGGCCAAGCTTTGGAAATACGGTGGGGACAGAGAAGCAATTATGACTGAACTTACCTCATACTGCGATATCATATTAGGGAATGAAGAAGATGCAGAAATGCATTTTGGTATCAAACCAGAAGGGGTTTCTGTGCAAACAGAAGGTCATAATGTAAAAGCAGAAGCATTCTTATCAGTTTGCCAGCAAATGATGAAAAAATTTCCTCGGGCAAAGAAAGTAATCACAACGCTTAGAGGATCAATTTCTGCTTCACACAACACTTGGGCTGGTGTGTTGTACGATGGTGTAAAAATGTACGAAACTACGCAGTATCAAATTACAGATATAGTGGACCGAGTTGGTGGCGGTGATTCCTTCATGGGAGGTTTGATTTACGGATTGTTGAAATACCCGGATGCTGATCAGAATGCGCTGGATTTTGCAGTTGCAGCCTCCTGCCTGAAGCATACAATCAAAGGAGATGCTAATCTTGTTACGGTAGCAGAAGTAGAAAAATTAATGGGCGGGGACGCCTCAGGCAGAGTCGCCAGATAATATGGGAAGAGGGAGAGAATTGACCTTTTCAAAAACAGTTAACATACTTACTTAATGTTCTCTCCCGAATCTTATCCAAACAACTAAAAGCATATGGCAAAGTATTCAAGAATTCAAGTATTCAAAGAAATGGAGCGGACCGGGATGGTGCCGCTTTTCTATCACAAAGACATTGAACTGGGAAAAAAGATATTAAAGGCCTGTTATGAAGGAGGAGCCAGAGTTTTGGAGTTCACAAACAGAGGCGATTTTGCACATGAGGTTTTCAATGCTTTAAACAAATATGCGCTTGCTGAGCTTCCGGGTATGATCCTGGGGGTTGGATCCGTGACTGATGCCGGAGCCGCATCGCTTTATATGCAATTGGGAGCCAACTTTGTGGTTACTCCTGTTTTAAGAGAAGACATAGCACTTGCATGTAATCGCAAAAAGGTACTCTGGTCTCCAGGTTGTGGTACGCTTGCTGAAATGGCCCGTGCTGAAGAATTGGGATGTGAACTGGTGAAACTTTTCCCGGGAGGAACATATGGTCCCGGGTTTGTAAAAGCAATCAAAGGACCATGTCCATGGACCAACATAATGCCTACCGGGGGCGTCTCTCCCGATGAAGAGAACCTGAAAGGATGGTTTGATGCCGGAGTAACCTGCGTGGGAATGGGATCACAATTGATTTCGAAAGACATCATTGAAAATGAGAATTTCACTAAATTGTCTGAGCTTGTTCAACATGCCATTTCAATCATAGAAAAGTTGAAATAGTGACAATTTAGAAGCTATGAGAATCCACGGTGCTGTCCTCATCATTTTTCTGGTTCAATCGTGTGCTCCAATTGACTATATCGTTGAATCTGACTATAGTTATAATGGTAGTTTTACAAGATACCGGTCTTTTGATTTTGTTAATAACATTGGATTCACCGGAACCGAAAATGAAAAAGTGATTGTTGAGCGTTCCCTCAGCAGTACATTGACTTCATGGGGATATAATCAGTCGGATCGAAGGCCGGATTTAATAGTATTTTACTCCATTTACTATGATGATCTCAACTTTCGGGGATTCAGACAACAGGAGTTCAAAGAGTGGCTTCTGTCAAATTATTCAAACCGGGAAATTGTCTTCAAAAAAGACACCCTTCCGGATGGAGGACTAATAGAGGAATTTGAAGATGATCAGCTCGTTCCCGGAAAGGATAAATATAATCCGATTACCTATTCCCTTCGTGAGGGAACTCTGCTGATTTCGCTCTATGATAGGCGAAAAAGAAGAATGGTGTGGCAGGGCTATGCATCGGGAGTTTTTAGTCAGAATCAGGAACGAAATGAGCGTACCATGCGATCTGCTGTAATCAGAATCCTTGATGAGTATAAGCTTCTCGCTTTTGGTGCAAGTTGATTCAGCTGGTATTGAAAAGCCCGAAGTTCTTTCCAATTGGAAAAAGTGTGTTTTGAAATCAGAATATAATAAGGTTGTGTTTGTAATGGGTGTCAGCGGTGCAGGGAAAAGTACGGTTGGCAAACTTTTGGCAAAAGAGATGTCACTTCCCTTTTTTGATGGAGATGATTTTCATTCGAAGGAAAGCGTAAAAAAAATGACAATGGGAATCCCGTTAACCGATGATGACAGGCGCAACTGGTTGAATGATCTAAATCAACTGGCTCGTCGTGAGAAGCAAATTGGAGGCTGTATTATCGCTTGTTCAGCTTTAAAAAGGGAATACAGAAATAAATTATCAGAGGGTATAGAACAACAAACCAGATGGGTTTATCTGAATGGGACCTATGATCAGATTAGAGAAAGACTAAAAAAAAGAGAGAATCATTTCATGTCTGAAAAATTGCTCAAAACGCAGTTTGATGCCCTGGAAGAACCAGAGCAGGCGATAGACATTGATATTGAATTAGCACCAAATGATATTATAAACATCATAAAGGAAAAATGTTGAACAAATCAGAATTTGGATTACTTGGACTCGGTGTTATGGGCAAGAGTCTTTGTCGAAACCTGGCTCAAAAAGGTTTTCTACTATCAATCTATAACAGACACGTTGATAATGTTGAGGAAGATGTTGCGCTTAATTTTAAAGCACAACACCCGGAACTTGAAAGTGCAAGGAGCTTCGATGAGCTGGAAGCATTTGTTCAGTCCATAGAACAACCCAGAAAAATCATGCTGATGGTGAATGCCGGCAAAACCACAGATTTGGTAATAGAAGATCTTTTGCAGCATGTGTCAGCAGGAGATGTACTCATCGATGGAGGAAATTCCCACTATGAAGACACAAAAAGGAGGTCCGAATACCTGAAGGAAAGAGAGATCAATTTCATTGGAACAGGAGTTTCGGGCGGAGAAGAAGGCGCACTTAAAGGACCGTCCATTATGCCTGGTGGCGATCCGGAAGTTTACAAAATGATCCAGCCATACCTGGAAGCGATCGCTGCTAAGGATGGTAACGGCAGGCCGTGTTGCACATTCATTGGAAGAGAGGGTAGTGGACATTTTGTCAAAATGGTTCATAATGGAATAGAATATGCTGAAATGCAACTGATTTGTGAGGTGGTCAGTGTATTGAAATCGCAGGGAAAATCCAATGATGAGATTGCCGATATCCTCACTTCCTGGGAATCCTCCGGCAGCTATCTCCTCGAAATCACCATCGCTATTCTGCGAAAAAGAGAGGGTGATGGCTGGCTGTTGGACTCGATTCTTGACAAAGCCGGCAACAAGGGTACGGGTAACTGGACGGCAGTTGCCACAGCCAAACTGGGAGTCCCGAGCTCATTAATTACTTCGGCATTATATGCCAGGTATTCATCCTTTTATAAAGAGGAAAGAACAACTGGTGAATCACTTTATAAGAAAAACAGGAATGGATCCTCATCAATTGCTGAAGACGAACTGGCTAAAGCATATGAGTTTGCACGTATCATCAATCACTATCAGGGATTCAAGCTTATCTCCGAAGCTTCAAAATCCAATAACTGGTCACTGAAGCTAAGTGAGATAGCGAGAATTTGGACCAATGGCTGCATCATAAGATCGGGACTAATGGAGGAACTCATCAGCGTGTTAAGAGAAGGTGATAACCTTTTATTTCACAAAGCCATTGTTGAGAAATTGAACAATTCCAAAACTGCAACCAGCAGGGTGGTTGCACAATCCATTCTGGATGAAATCGCGATTCCCTGCCTGAGCGAAGCAATCAATTTTTTTAGCGGAATTACAACAGCCAATTCAAGCGCAAATTTGATTCAGGCACAACGAGACTATTTTGGGGCGCATACGTACCAGCGAGTGGATGACCTAACAGAAAAATACTACCATACAAAATGGCAGGAAGAAGACCAACAATCCTGAGCAAATGAACAAAAAACCTCTATTTAGCAGAATCGTAGCATTGCTTCCGGGCATAGGATCGGGATTCTTCACCATTGAATACACATATGACACAGGGAGTGTCACATCTATTATTGAAGCAGGGAGGAGAAAGCCTTTAGAATAATCCAATGAATATAGCAATCATAGCCCACGATGGCAGAAAAGCAGAAATGGTTCAATTTCTGTTGGATCATAAAGCAGTACTGGAAAAGGCCAGCCTGATTGCCACCGGCACAACCGGATCTCATGTTGAAAAGTCAGGATTGAAGGTAAAAAAAATGCTTTCAGGCCCTCTGGGTGGAGATGCACAGATTGCGGCGATGGGTGCAGAAGGTAAATTGGATGCAGTAGTGTTTTTCAGAGATCCGCTTGGCAAACATCCTCATGAGCCGGACATTCAAATGCTGATGAGGATTTGCGATGTTCATAACATCCCACTGGCTACCAATCCGGCAACAGCGCGACTGCTCTTTCAGTCTTTTTCATGACTTTTCTCTATCAGTTAAACCGGAAAATCGTGTGAAAATCTTTACAAATAAAAAAAGCACGATAAAAATCGTGCTTGTCGGCCACCAGGGCTCGAACCTGGGACTTACTGATTATGAGTCATTGGATTATTAAATCCATATGCATATCAGTTCACTATGCAGCTTCTGTTGATTCGAAAAAAACCTGTCGGGCTTAAAAGTCTTTCCAGATCGCTCAGCGAAGTGTCCATCAAGAACTTTTCACCCGATTTAGCCACGAGAAACAGCACTTCATCTTTAACAAAATAGGCGATATATATCATTTTTCTCCAGTTTATTTGGAATAGAATACTTCAAGGAATTTAGCTTTCTTAACGTTGTTGCTATTGCCTTAGCTTGTATCCCTTTATTGATTTGGGCCACCAATGGACTGGTTAGATATGTTTTAGTAATCTTTTTGAGGGATACTAAAAGTACCGGCCATGTCTCAAGTGCGTCCAGCTAAATCTTTGATTTATCGAGGATGAATCTTGTTACGTATCCCATTTCGTAGCACATAAAATCAAAGAACCCCCACTGATTAAAGTGAGGGTAATTTATCGTGGGCCCACCAGGGCTCGAACCTGGGACTTACTGATTATGAGTCAGGTAATACATGTATTACTATGATACAAAACCTTCTCTATTGCTATTTTAAGCTTATTATCATTTGGATTAGATCATATTAAACCATAATTTGCTTGCAAATAGCTTGCAAATGTCTACTACGGTTAAACTCTTATTGGATAAAAGAAGGTCGAAGCAGGATGGTACATACCCACTGATCATGCGGATCATCCATAATCGCAAAAGTGCCAACCTTCCACTTGGCTACTCTATTAAACCAAATGAGTGGGACACCAACAACGAGCGTCTCAAAACCAATTCTAATTTAGTTGATAACACCACAAGATTTAACAATAACCTTCAGAAAGATAAGAGCAAAGCCTTCGACCTCATTTCCAGATTGCATGATGAGAACCGGCTCAATGGCCTGAGTGCGACGCAGCTTAAAGGCCTTATCCAAAAGCAAGAGAAATACGATGATCAATCAGTGATTAGTTTTATCAAAGCTGAGATCGAATTGCTAATTGAAGCTAACAGAATTGGAACAGCCAGGACATACAAAGATTTGATTAACAAACTCAAAGCATTCACCGGACGAGAGGACTTATCCTTCAATGAAATCGATCACGACTTCCTTAAGAAGATGGAAGCAACTCACTTAAAGAATGGTGCTGGACTGGGGTCGCTTGGAGTGTATATGCGAACATTGCGAGCGGCATATAACAAGGCTATTAATTCGGGTTTGGCGAAAGCTACTGACTATCCTTTTAGAACTTATCATATTAAGAAATCAGAGCCTCAGCGCCGGGCCATATCCGAGGACGATCTAAAGAAGATAATTACAGTTGATCTCAAAGAAGGAAGTGCAATGGCCAAAGCCCGTAACTACTACCTTTTCAGTTTCTTTTCTCAGGGGATGAATTGGATGGATATGTGTTTGCTAAAGTATAAGAATATAGAAGGTGACTTCGAACGGATCAATTATGTCAGGAAAAAAACAGGGAAGCCATTTAGTATCAAAATTTTCCCAAAGCTTAGGGAGCTACTAGAAACCTTACGAATTAATACAAAGGAAGACAATGCCTATGTTTTTCCAGTTCTTACTTCAAAAGACGGTCCTGACAGGATTCACCCTCGGGTACTTAATAAAAGCAAGAAAGTGAATAAGGAATTGAAGAAACTGGCAGAGAAACTAGAAATTAAATCCTTTACGTTCTACTCTGCCCGACACACCTGGGCAACACTTAGTAAACGAAAGGGAATACCTACCGCCGTGATCCAAGAAGGTCTGGGCCACAAGACAGAAGAGATCACTCAAGCTTATTTGGATTCCTTTGGGAATGAGACAGTGGATAAGTACAATGAAATGCTCTATGAGGAATTATAGTTAGCAAAGGCAAAGAAGATGATTAGGAAACAAATGGCCTAGATATAAGTCCTTTTATTCCTTCATCCGGTACACGAAATGGTGGCAAAAGTCATAATGTCTCTCAAAACGAGTGATCAATGAGATCAACTCACCGATACGGCGTGCGGCCTTACAGATTCATTCCCACTTCAACAAAAAGAATTTTTAAGTTGCCTTGATTGACAAATCGTAGGATCTAATTAAAAATGAAACAGTGACTGTCCAAAAAAAATAATTCCAGATCCAAAGACATTAACCAACAAATTAAAGTTTCTGATATGCTCTTTTTACTATCACATTAAAATTGATTTTATCTAAGTGTTCTAGATAGAAGCAAGTAAGCCTAAATCATTGCCAGCTCCGCCCAATAAACCTACTCTCAAAATCGCGCCGTTTGAAATAGACATTTCTTTATCTCTTACATATGCATAATACATACCAGGAATTAGAATATTTCCGTCTCGAGGAAGAGTAACTAAATAATTAGGCACGATTGTCGCAATTGGATTAAGAGGATCACCAAGATTCAAACTAGAGTCGGATGGATTGGGTCTTATTCTAAAACAAGACACTTCCTCATTGTCATCATCTGTTCCAATAAATTCAATTGGGCAAACAATTGTTCGTTGATCAGTATTCAGAGAATGGGTAGTTGTGCTTTGACGAATTAAAATCAGCTGATTGATAATTTCTTTACAACTGTCATCCTCTTCATTATTTCCCTCTATAATGAAAATAGGAAGTCTACTTACATCTCTAAGATTGGCTTGAGACACAGGATATATTCCTTCAGATGGAAAATAACATCCATCGCCTCCTTCACTAAGAAAAGTAACGGAAGGTTTGTTTGTAAATCGCTGATAAGGAGGATGGTATATCTCAAAATCCATTACATTCCTTGCATGATTGCAAACCATTGGTGGCCACCCTAGCGTACCTCCAGCAATCGAAACGGATCCATTTTGCATTAATAATGCCGTTGCATGGTATCCTCGTTCAATTTGTGACTCAGTATCGACAGAATGTAGGTGAGTTCCCCCTCCACCACCTTCAGGATCATTTTGATCTAATTCATGATAGTGAAGTTCAATATCTTTTACTTTCTCTAGATTGTCGTTCGCATATCCTTTAGCAGAACCTCCAATAATAGCTACTTGCAATGAAGGTAGTAATACTGCGTCACACATAAATCGCGGTCTTTTTAACGGGACTTCTCTGCTTTCGCTTAATCTTATAGATTCATCTTCTGAATCATACAAAATTGAAATGGATGTACTTACCGCATCATCGTTTCTGTTATCCTTCCCTGTAGTCCCACCTCCAAAAATTTTCACTTCATAGAATCGTGGTCCATTTCCATTTTGATCTATAAAAATAGGCATGAGAACTGACGAACCTTGAGTGGGCCAGGTCACAAAACGATCAAGGAGTATTTTAGTGGTCTCCCCATTAATAGACTTTAATTGATTTGATAATGGGGAATATAGTCGCACAAAAGATTCTAACGCAGAGATTATGAACCCATGTATCGGTTCGGTTCTAGACGGCACAATATGTTGCAAAGGGTAAAGCCCGGCAAATCTTTTTCCCTCTCCCTCTACTCTTAACTTACTACTTTTAAACACATCATCTTTTGGATAACTTTTCACACCACCTAAAAATAATCTGGATGGATTAAATGAGGGAACTGTACGAACTTGTCTTGTTTCTGGGTCAAAAAATTCAATTCGCTCGTTTAGAGCATTCCATGAAGAAAATAGATTGATCTTACTACCACCATTAATCAAAACTTCTCCTGTACGCAATGTGATTAGGGTAGGATACCATCTTGCTCCACTACATTTTCGCCGAATATCCCATTGAGTTTGGTCGTTCCTAACTTCTAATATGCGAACCGCATTAGATGATTTAGGGTCTGGGTTGATTTGCTCAATTAAAGGAGCCAAATCTGGGTGGTTTCTGATTTCACCACCCATGAATGCAAGTGCTTCGTTGAGCTTAGCTCTTAGGTCATTGGCCACCTCATTTAACTTTTGTTCCAGTAGGTCACGAAAGGGAGTCAGAGAATCACTATTATTCCGTATTGCTACGGATAGTCCAGCTTCAGTCAACAAAAGAGGTCCGACAATGACAGCGGCAGCAGAAATAGCTGCTATTATGAAACTTAATGTTACAGCAATAAAGTCTGTAATACCCACAGGTAAGGCAATTCTACTTGTCGCATCTATAGCTAGAAGTATTTGAAAAAGTATTATTAGGTCTGTTTCCGTTATTGGATCGAGGCACTCTTCTTGAATTACGAATGATCCATCCGGTGTTGGGCATGCACATTCATGTTGCCCTGGAGCATGTCCTCCTACCGTCAGTATACTGCCATCGAATAGCTTTGCAGTACCGCAACAAAAGGGATTGAAGTCAGGCATATCATGAACTTGAACCGAATTCAATGTTCCATTTCTAAAAACTTGACTTAATCCTTCTCGTGTCCTATGGGAGGCATTATGATTATACCCAAAAAAGATAACTTCACTATTTGGACCTATAGCCGCATGTATTCCACAAAGACCCAATGATGGCATCCTCTCAATAGACCCCCCGTTCATATGGGCTGATAGTGCCCGAAATAGACCTTTCCACCCAGAACAAGGATCAGGACCACAGTTTTGAAGAAGTGAAAAAGAAACAGTGGTACTAGTAAGAATTAAAAATTCACGTCTTTTCATGCAACTTGGATAAGTTGGAAACAGTAGAAGTTACTTAGATATTTAAAGACTACTAAACAATGACGCCATATCTTTTAAAATTGGAAGAAACGGTCAATTAAGTACTCACCATTTGAAGTCGAGACAAGAAATACTTGAAATCAACAAAAGTCTCATCAAAGGGCTAAGATTCTTGAGACTCATTAAGCAAGGAATTAATAATACTTACGCTCAGATAAACTTATCCATTGAACTTAATGCGATTGTTTCTCTGGTTTCTTCAATACCTTAGTAGTCGGTACATTACCCATTTAATTCTTCGAATAATTTAATAATTTCCTTCATTGTTGAATAATTTTCTATCTCAGAGTCTGGGATTTGTATATTATAATTAGTTTCCAATTCTCTAATGACATCAAGGTGATTTAAGCTATCCCAATTAAGTGTTTTTCCATAGGCTGATTGCTCATTTAGTTGATCGACACTTATGTTAAGAGCTTTTGCAACTAGGTCCATGGGTGGTATCAGATTTTTCCTCATTTGATCATGTTTTTGAGAATATCCATATCAATTTTTTGATTTGAATTTCTTGGGATTTCTTCAATCACATAAAACCCATGCGGGATCTTATAATCCTCAAGCACAGTTTTCAAATGCTCCCTTATCTCCATGTCATTAATTGCTCCATTAGTCTCAATAAATGAATAGAGGATTTGGTTATCAACTAAGGTGACGGAAGTCAATTCAAGAAATTCGTTTATTCTAAAATCGATTTCATCTAGTTCTACTCTATAACCTTTCAATTTAACTTGTCTGTCTTTTCGACAAGAGAAGTATAGGTTTCCATTTACTTCATTCACCAAATCACCTGTTTCAAAACTTTCTATTGATTTGTTATCCATCGTGATCACTTTGAACTTGTTGTCGGTAACGTTTCCTAAGTAGCCTTTTGCGATGTAATCACCATAAATTGTTATTTCCTTTTCTTCAAATTCATCAACAGGGCTTAGCTGAAGGTTCCAACCTGGAATTGCCTTACCAATGCACATGCTATAATTCGAATAATTCTTATAGTTATTAATATTTAACTCCTGCCAAGTGCAGAATAAAGTTCCTTCAGTGGGCCCATAGCAATTGAAAATCTTTAGAGAATTGTTTTTACTCAATAAGAATTCAACTTGATGTTTCCGTAAGGGTTCACCACAAAAACTCATTAACCTCAGCGATGTGAAATCATAGGTTTTGCTATGAAAGTTTTTAATCATAAACTCAACGGCGCTCGGTATTGAATGCCAAATGGTAATTTTTTGTGCTTCGATTTCGCCTGCAGGGCGGAATTTTTTAGCTGACAAATTATTCATTGAATAAAGAGTAGCTCCAGAACATAAACAAGTGAAAATATCGACTATGCTAAGGTCAAAACTTAAAAAAGAGAATTGACCCCAGACATCATCTTCATTTGCGCCGTAAGTAGGTATTGACCATTCGAGAAATTTGTTAAGGGCCTTACGGCAAATCTTCGCACCCTTCGGAACACCTGTTGATCCAGATGTATAGATGATATAGATGATATCTTCTTCATCATAGGGAGCGCTGATGTCTTTAGTTTCTGGGTTTGATATTAAGTCTTTGATTGTTATTGCTTCAATCTCATTGAGATCTAAAAGTTTATCTTCGGTCGAAACAACAATCAAGTTGGGAGAAAACTCAGATATAATTTGAAGCTTTCGTTCAAGCGGAGCCGCTGGACTTAGTGGACAATAAGTTCCGCCCATGTTGAGGATCGCAATGATTAAGGCATATGCTTCTATCCCCTGATCAAGATCAACAACAACTTTAGACTTTGGCTTAACCTGATGAGAAAAGGAATTAACGAGTAGAATAAAATCATGATAGTTGAGTTTCCTATCTCCATCGATTACTGCAATTCTATCATGATATCTTTTTGCAACTTCTTTTAATAGCTCAACAAAATCTTTCACGTCTTTTTATCTAATTGTAATATGTTAGCTTCGTCAATATCCGGGCAGACGACACTTTGTTGTAATACATCAACAGGAAAGAAGCATTCGAACGAAGCTTGCTTTATGTCATCAAGGTTTAATTTTTTCATGACTTTGCGGATATTTCCCTGCGCAGAAGGATGATCTGAAAAAGCCTTAGCGGCGCCTAGAACTCCGAATGTGTGAATCCCATGAACTAATACCACAGACGTTCTAGGATTAAGTGGATTTGGAAATCTTGCAAAGTAGCCCCAATCCTTCACGGTTTTATTTCCCTTCTTTTCAGCAACATATTCTTGATCCTTGTACAACAGCTTCTCACAATCTTCTGAGTAACTAACTTTTACTGACATCTTATCTGAGAAAATCTGACAAATCGGATTGCCATCTCCATCATCATCACCTGGTCCACCAATTACCACTATATTATCTTCCAGAGAACCCGAAAAACTATCAGCAGCATAAAGTGGTGTATTGATATTTCTATAATGCCTGTTTAAGAAAGTGACTATTGACAATAAGGAATCCTTGTCTCCCAAACTTTCAAGCAACATATAGTTATCGGATTCTGGCTCTGAAAACTGGACTCTTTTTTCAGACTCGGTTGATGTTATAACATTGATTGTTTTTACATCATTTGAAAACCAAATCTTATTTAAGTAAATATTTGCTAATGAGTCATTGTGAAGAATTCTTTTAAAAGCATCCGCAAGATTATTTACTACGGCGTCCAAGAGTTTATCAAAATTCTCATATACAATAGGTAAACGATCCTTGAGGTCGGCTGGAATTGGAAATGAGGTCATAGATTCGGCTGTTTTTATAAGCAGCACAGGAATATCAAGGCCATAAAGCAATCCATATTCGAAAAATATATTTGCCTTGTATTCGGTTATGTCAACTATTCCCAAATGACTATTTCGAATGTTACTTTCAATTTGTTGTGGTAACCCATGGAAAAGATCATTGAAGACAAAAGTTGTGTCGATTTCAAAATCTTGATACTCCTTTCTTACAAGATTCTCAGCTTCAGATATAAGTAACTTGATATTTGTTCGAAATTTCTCAATATCGTAAGTTGGATTCTTTGGTTCGAAAGGATGTGAAACGAAAATATTTATTGAACGATAACTTGTACTCATGTGCATCTCGATTTAAATATTCCTCTGTGCGCAGATAGTGGTTTCATTTCTCCCTTCATCAATGCAATGCCTTCACCAACATCAGTTCTGACAATTTCTCCTGCCCCTATGTAAGCGCATGGGCCTAATTTTCTTGGGCCAATTATGAGTGCATTTACACCTATTACACTTCCTTTTAAAATTATCGGAGAGGGTTCTTCTGTAGTATCCCAATCACAACTAGCATCTTTATGGCTATGGGCAATTTCTCCCAAGTAGGTGACATCATCTTCTATGATTGTTCTATCAGCAACATTTCCACCAATAATACAATTGCTTCCAATTCTTGCTTTCCAACCTACTTCTTTTCCCGAGAGGATCTGTGTTTTCTTTCCAATCTCAACTTCACCTCCAATTCTACAATTGTGTTCTATTATAGCTGATTCATTAATTACAGTACCAAATTCAACAACACAAAAAGCACCAATCTGAACGTCATCCTTAATAATTACTTCACCATCTGCAGGATCACCACTGCCTACGCAGGAACAATGCCCGATTTTAACATTCTTTCCAATTTTTACTTTCTCATGTACGAAAATGCTTGTTCCAAGCTCTTGATATTCTTTCATAAAACCTCCTCGATATATCCTAAAGCCTTTTTGTATATATCACCATGAATCGCTTTTGTTTCTGGGAAGTCTAGGTCCTCATCATCTTCAACTCCAAATCCATGACCAACTTTCGGAATTATCTCTAGTTGGGTCAAATCAGATTTATACCTTTTGGAGGAATCCAGTGGAACATCCTCATCCTCATCTCCGTGAAAAATCACAACGCGGCTTCCTAGATTTTTCAATGCATTGATTCCATTGATATATCTAAGCTCGTTGATCAGTCCCCGCCCAAAATGAATATCTGAAGAATTAACAAACCCTTTTTTGTTCAACTGCTTTTGGGCCTTTTCTGAAAGGAAGCCGCTTTCAACGAGATTATTTCTTTCAAGCACGTCATTTTCATAACTAATTACCGGGGCATTGAGAATTACTTTCCTGATTTCATTTTTGTCCTTTGAATCAACCCAATAAGCAGAGAGTCCACCGCCAAAACTTGTTGCTACAACGAAAAATGCTTTGGTTTCACTATCAACATTATTCATTAGAACATTGAACGCAGCATCAATATCATTGACAATTCCACATAATGAAAGGTGTTCAAGCTTTAAGTTCCCTTCGTTTTTTCCACCATGGAACCGATAGTCAAATCGGAAGGATGTTATACCATTCTCACAGAGAAATTTGGCATAATCGGAATGAAATCCTAACTCATCTTTTGAAGAGGTTATTCCGTGGACAAAAAGCAAAGCTCCTCTTTCATCTCCAGCTTTTAGAAGTGTTCCGACCAGGTCATACCCGTCGTAACTCTTAAATTTTATATTCATAATATTCATTTTTTATTTCCTCAATGGATTGTTTTATGATATTTCCGTTTTGATGCTTTAACCAAGTTAGAACACCAATGCATATATCATATTTTAGCTGATCTCGAAATTTCTCGACTCGGCTTATTATTTCTTCAATAAACTTGATTCTGCTCTGAAGGATTTTATTCCAAAAAGAAGAATCCAGAAACAAGGCATTGTCGTTCTCAAAGAAACCCTCAACTACAAGCTCTCCAAACTCCTGGAATAACGCTTGATCAAGAGTCCACTTTAGATTCCTATTAATTGAATGGTAAACTTCAAATGGTATTGTAATCTTTTCTTTTTCCTTTTCAAGAAGTTGCAAAATCCAATCTTCATTATAGATATTAAAAAACCTATGTGTAACTGTCAATGGTGTTAAAAAAAAGAAACCACCTGACAACATTCGAGGATTTGAATCTGTTACACCCACCTCGGTGGCAATATGACCTATTATTGAGTCATCTACTTGTCCCAATAAGTTACATGAAACCAAGTTATTTTCGGTCAGCGTTGAGAATCCTTCATCTATTTTTTCTTGATTGATCCCCGAGATATCATCATCTATGAACAATACTTTTTTATATCTTCTTTGTACAGAGTGCTCTAATGCAAAATTTCTAGCGATTCCTAAATTCCAAGTATTATCTCCTAGCATTTGATTAAATGTTCCTTCATTTATCTTGTAGAAGTCATTGAATTGATCAATTCCTAAGTATCTAGTATTGGAAAACTGGTTCGCTATTTTTCTATTGGCTTTTATGCTCAATGTTTCGCTTGAATCATCGATAATGTGAATGCTGTATTCACCTTGAATGGAAGCCACTTCAATTGCAAGTCTTTCAAGCCCAGTTGGACGATTGCATGTGAATATATAAATCGCATGATTGTTCATATGAGGTTTTCCGTATTGGCTACAACATCCGTATGTGACGCACAAGATGCACCATATACAACTTGTGAGATTAAAGATAACGTAATGTTACTGTTTTGAAAAACGTTAGTATTCCGTGGTGAAATTTTGGACTTGAACGAGGTATTGGATGCACTCCAAGAGATACTAGATAAATGCAAACCATTTGTTCTTACCTAGCAACTAATTATACCTAGCAACTAATTAGTTGAATAACAAAACCAAATGTTAAATTAATTTAAGTTGAGAAAAGAACTCAAAAATTTGATTGGCATGTTTACGGTCTTAGTCTAAATGATTTTGATTATACGATTTCCTTTATAGATCAGATTATCCATTGTAGGAGTGATGAGATTGAGGGGACAGTTTCTGATATTGTTGTAACTGATGAAAAGGGTGAGGAAATTGATAAGAATCATGATGCATATGGCGAAGTAGAGTCAGATTTTAGATATTATCATTACTTAGATAATTTTAATATCTACCATTTTGGACTATGGAGACTACAAGGAATTTTTGAAGGGATTTTGAAGCAAAATTTCTTTCCGAACAAGATGCTGAATGGATTAAGGAAAAAGTTAGAAGAAGTTACCAAGCAAGAATATACAATTGATCGAGAAGACTATGATGAACTTTTAGAATGGGCCAATCTTAGAAATGCCCTTTCTCACTTTCCTCCTGAACAGTATAGACCAGCTTGGCTTCTGAGAGAAGATTTAATTGAATACTACGACTTAGTAAAAAAAGTGATAACAGATCTCAACAATCAATTAAAGAAATAGTCTCACAAAACGAATAGCAAAATGACTAAGAAAGTAATTTATGGTGAAGATGATAAGATCAAGATAGAATTATTTGACAGTATTGAAGAGATGAAAAGTCCAATTAACTATGATGTTCCAACAAAAGAGCAATTTGAAGCGAAGTTAGCTGCTGCGAAATCTACTTCACTCCACTTTTATATCAAACTTCAACAAAAGACTCGGCAAGTGATCATCAAGATTCACGAGATGCTTATCCTTTAGTTCAATTAGATTCAGATTATTTTCTTGGTATATCTGGATTTTCTTCTTTTTCCTCTCAGCGTATTTTGGTTCATCTTCCAATCCCCAGAACTCGATGTAGACCGCTTTGCCACTATTCTTTGATGGTATGTAGAAATCACAATACACATCCTCTTGAATGGGAAGTCTCCTCTCATAGGCATGGGCCAATCCATAGTCATACAAAGCATTGTCAATAATGACCTCAGCTCTGGACCTAACCGTGTGACCATCTTTGGTTCGAAACTCGGCAGGGAACTTGGTCCTGAAGTCATTGAGTTCTTTTGAAAATTTTTTGGCAGGCTCTTGACTTTCTCCAGAGATTGATTCTTTTAGAGCTGCGGATGCAAGGATAGATTTAGGCCAAAGAACATATGTGTTGCCCGAAGAATGGATGACAGTGACACCACCTACTTTCTTGCCAAGCCCCGTAGCTGACCAACCCTTAATGGTCTTCTCGATCCAGCCGATTTCCGCGAGCACAAGGTTCAACCTTTGCGCCGAAATTTCGACATCATCTATCAGTTTAGAGACATTAAATAGATCAACTTTCTTCGATGTAGCTAAATTAAATGGATCAAAATCCTCTGGCCAAGCAACAAAGCTTCCATACTTTTTCGAGTCTATTATTTCACCACCGAATTCATAGCCTAATGTTGTTAACACCCAGGCTTCACCTTCCTTCAAAATTAGTTTTTCTGACCTCAACTGCTCATAGGTTTCCTTTGTTGACTTTTTGAGTCTTTTGGCCAAGCCGGAAGCTGATATATTACTCATATTACCGTGTTTCTTCCTATAAAGATAGGAACCGCAGATTACAAGTAAAACCGTTAATTTTAGTGAGATGACAACGCAAGAAAAATATGCTTTACTGAAAGGAGTCAAACAGATCCTTGATAAGGTCATGAATGATCCAATGACTAAGGTGGAGATACGCTCCAATGAGTTATATGATCATGTCAAGCTTTCTAGTTCATTAAAATCAATGTTTCGAAATCAAAAGGTATTTAATCAATTTTTGAGGGAGCAGAATGATAGTGGTCTGATGAAGCAGGTAATTCCAAATTACTCTGTGGATACCTCTAACCCGACCTTTTATCAATGGAGATTTTTTCGTGAGGTCAAAAGCTTAAATAGTGATAAAAAAGCAGGAGCAATTCTTAGCAATAACCGTTATTTAGATTGGGAGAAAAAAAATGTTGCTTCCAACAAAGAGAGACTAAGGTCTAGTCAAGAACTATTAATTTATGAACAACTATTAAATGAGAAACACTTGATGATATTTTATGAGTACCCTATCTCTAAACTTGGGGAAACTAAGAATGCGGACTTCGTCATTCGCAATGAATTGACCAGGAAGGAATTTGTATGGGAACATTTTGGCATGACAAACAACAAGCGATATAAGGACGAAATGGTTGAGAAAATTGCATGGTACAAGAACAACGGATTTAAGACTTTAGAGGAAGGAGGGAACTTAATTCTCACTTACTTCACAGACGATAAATCCTTACTTCGAGAAGTAAGTAGACTATTGTCAATTATAGGTAATAATGATCGTTAAATTTACAATCATAAACTATCATATTTTATGAGTCAAATCTGCCTTGATCCAGAGTTCTTAGTTAAGTCAGTGGAGACCAACATCGACCACACCTGCCCTGGCTATCAGGGTAAATCCAAAGACGTATGGATTGATGATGATGAGGCCATGAACTTGCTTAGAATTACATCGAAGACAACCCTGCAAAAACTCAGGGATACAGACAAGATACAATTTAGTAAAGTGACTTCTAAGATCATTTTATATAATAGAGAATCTATTGAACAACTACTTGAAGAAAACAAAAACAAGGCACTGAAATGAAGATCAATTTTTTCTTTAAGAAGGGTTTCAATCATGGTTACATTCTCTCAAAGGAGAATCCTAAATATCTGAAAGAGTTGCTCAAATCGATTCGTAATAAGCACCAACAATATACCATCGGACTTCAGGCAGCTAAGGATCAGTTTTTAGATAAGGACAAGGGTCAAGATACTGATAAATCCAAAGGCCTAGAACGCTAATATTGCCTTCAGTTGAAGTCTGATATTTGAGAACTTTCGTTCTCATTAGTCCATCCCACACCCTCCGAATCTTGCCAATTGCTTAATACTAGTATTTGTTTAGTTAAGTGCAATTGGCTATCTTCCCTGGGGTAGGCCTGCGCAGTAAGAGCAAGACGTGTTTTGAGCGGCTCAAAACTCCGCTATCGCGTCGTAGTGATCCGCTCAAAACAGCGTCTTGGTTCCAAGAAATTGGAACGGGGTTTTGTTAGACGTTCCGCTGCGCTGCACTACAAAACTAAATTGTGGCACGACCAACAAAAACAATAAAAAAAACTGAGAAGGTCACTGTGAGGTACTCCAAGTTGGAGTTACGCATGATCAAGAAATACGCTGACAAAACCGGAGTATCAGTGGCCGAATTTGTCAGACTTAAGAGCCTTGATCATCAAGTAAGATCACGACTGACCGAGGATGAAGCTGATCTCTATCGTAAGCTGGTTGGGATGGCCAATAATCTGAATCAATTAGCCAAAGCTGCTAATAGTGGACAGACATTAACCAATTACATTATTAAAACGCTTGACGGTGTAAATCAAACAATAACTAAACTGCAATGATAGGGAAGGTTTCTATAGGAAAATCATTCGGTGGAGTTGTCCGCTATGTCATGGAAAAAGAAGATGCTGAAGTGCTTGATCAGTCAGGTGTGAGAACAGAAAATGCCGTAGTTGCAACGCAAGATTTTAATGCAATTCGAGCGCAAAAACAGGAAATAAAAAATGCTGTTTGGCACACATCTATTTCGTTTGCTCAAGACGATGATTTAACTAGCGAGGAAATGACGAAAATTGCTCGGGACTATCTGAAAGAAACAGGGCTTCATGACAATCAATATCTGATAGTTAGACATCACGATACAAAGCATGAACATATTCACATTGTCTCTAACCGGGTTGGGTATGATGGACATGTAGTAAGTGACAAATGGTCAAAGAATCGGACAGCTCATACTTGTGACTCCCTGGAGGAAAAATATGGTTTGACAGTTGCGAAATTACAGGGACGAAGTAAGGTTGTTTCTGAAGATAAAGTACTCGTTAAGAGGCAACTTAAGGAGGAATTAAAAACTGCAATTGAGGCTAGCTTACAAAATGGTGCATCAAACTTTAAGACTCTCAAAGCACAACTTCAAGAACGAGGTATTAATCTTGAATTGCAGATCCAAAGCACGGGAAGAGTGAACGGAATCTCTTTTAAGAAAGATGGAGTTGCCATTAAAGGAAGTGCAATAGACAGGTCGTATAGCTATCGAGGGTTAGCGAGTAAATTAGGTCAAAATAAGGAGATCAGTCAAAGTCATTAAGCATGAATAAGGATGAAAAAATAGAAGTAATGTTCGAGTCCATTTTGGCTGAGCTAGAGAAACTTACAAAGGCACTACAAAATTCAACCAACCTTAGTAATGATGACTCTGAGACATTCAAAATTCTGGAGGCTATTAATAAATTAGGAGACAAGATTTCAGATCAGGAAGAAAGCATCGATCTTGGTGACTTGGAACGAAAAATGGAATCAATTAAGGAAGCCATTGAAAGTAAAGGAAACTCTTTTATTGCTAAAGAAAAGCATCACCATTACTTCTGGTTTTTCCCTGATCTCAAAGAATGGTTTGGTATGATTAGCAGGGCTAAGTTTACTTGGTTCTTGGCGGTTATTTTAGTGATCTCGCTTGGCTTCAACTACTATTTTGGCAAGGACTACCAGTCAATTCAAGACGCGAATAATAAGTACGACTATTTAAAGTTTTCAGACCAACCAATTTCAACTAAAGAGCTAGATAGCTTATGGCAGGATGAGAATTGGCGAGGTGAAAAAATGGAGTTCTTAGAGTCTGAAAGAGATAAGGCATTCACTGAGGAAGAAAAGGAAAAACGACTTGAAGAGCTAAGAAAGGAATTGCACAACCTGGAAAGGGAAGAGCCTAAATGAATGAATTAATCGAGATAATAAAATCCTTGAAAATTCCTGAAGAGTACCGTCTTTATTTGCAGGCGTTCTTTAGTGTCTGGTTCATATTATCAATCCTTTCCTTTTTCTATCTAATAGAAAGAAGAAGGGTCATTCTATTTATTCTCTTTCTTTTCATTTTCCCCATTTTATATTCCTTACCTGTCATAGCTTTTATTAAGGTCTTATCAATTGGAGTATTTCGCATAAAGTTGCGACTGCCAGAAAGGAAGATGCCTGTTATCCAAGTACCAGAAGCTTTTCAATTGAGTATGACCAATGGTACTACAATCAATGTTGCAAATCCTTTTCGTGGAGTCTTTGTAACAGGTGGTGCTGGTGCAGGAAAGAGTCAAAGTATAATCGTTCCATTGATCTATCAGTCTATTGAAAAGAACTACACAGGATTGCTTTATGATTATGAAAATCCAGTTTTGGCTCGACATGTTTGGACGGCATTCAATGACGCGAGTTCCAATGTCAAGTGCTATTTCATCAATTTCAAAGACCTTTCTAAAAGTCACAGATTAAATCCTCTTGATCCAAGGTTTATGACAAACAGTAGCTATGCGAGAGAATATAGCACAACAATTATGTCGAATCTCAATCCAGAGTCAATTGAAAAGAAGGACTTTTGGATAAGAAGTGCTGAGATAATGTTCGCCTCGGTGCAATGGTTTTTGCGAGAAGAACATCCACAGTATTGCACTCTTCCTCATGCTGTTAGCCTTATGTTAACAGATAATATTCCCCAATTAATTGAAGTGATATCAACCAATGATGAGTGTGCAGGTATGGTAGCCAGTATTAAGGCCGGACTGAAGAGTGAAAATCAAACAGCTGGTGTCATGGCAACCGTACAGAATGCTATTTCCGGGATCAATACTCCAGAAATATTCTGGGTTTTTTCTGGAAGTGACCTTACCCTGGATCTCAATAACCCTGACATGCCCAAATTTCTGACCATAGGAAACGAACCAACCTTGGTCGATACCTATAGTCCGGTTATAAGTTTGGTCGTGTCAGCGGCCTTGAAATTAATGAACCAACAGGATAGGCAACACAGCATCGTGATGGTTGACGAGTTACCAACAATCTATATCCCTAACCTCGAGAGATTACCTGCAACCGCAAGGAAAAATAAAATTGCTACTGTTTTATGTGTACAAGACTTTAGCCAGCTTGAGGATAAATATGGAGAAAAGAAAACAGAGATCATTACTTCTGTGTTAGCTAATCAATTTTTCGGAAAAACTACTAACCCGAAAACAGCTGAAAGGATCAGCAAAATCTACGGCAAGCACGACATGGAATTTGTTACACGCTCTCATAGCCAAAGTGAAGGGCATAGTACTGGAGGTCCTATTTCATTTGGTTCAGATAGCCGTGGAAAAAGTTACACTGAAAGTACTATGATCCAGGAAAGGGATAGGGTTAAAGCACAGGAACTTGGGAATTTGAATACAGGAGAATTTTACGGCACACTAGTTGATAATGACATTCAGGAATTCAAGGGTATGTTTATTGAAGAACTTCATGAGACAGCAGAAGTCGGATCTTTCACTACTGTTTCCGAAAGTGAAATCAAAGCCAACTTTAAGAAAATAAAAGAAGAAGCCCTTTCAATCCTTGATGGACGTTCAGGAAAAGGTAGCAACGAAGAAGTATATGTCACTTTAGAGGACTGATAGATTATCAAATACCAGAGGCTTAGCCGGATGATATACAGTGAGAGTAGTAGAGTGATCGGATTGGTTATATCTGCTAAAAAGAAAATTTCGACCTTGAATTAATCCCTTTATTGGCGGTGTTTCTGACAGGTCTTCATAGTTGGGAAATTCCACATCTTTTTTAAATAGGATTTGATATTCACTCAAACTACTATCTGTTTTGATTTTTAATATTTCCATTTCTTCGTTTTGTAAGCAACTCATCAATGGTGAGGATGCTCATTATTATGATCATCCTCTTTTCGCGATTTTCTATCTTGATGCCAGTCTTGTATTAGTGGAATTGCAAACATGGCTAATAAAATCGAAAGAGCTGTCGCGAGCATAATGTACTTTAGAAATGGTTGTACCTCAATCATATTAACCTTTGGCGGATTAGTTTTCACCCTAAAGATAAAAAATGATTTATTTCTATTAGCACTCTATTTGCAAGGATAATCCTACACACTTCCATCATGCAGCATAAAGATGTAAAAGTCCTTTTAACACTATTTTACTTCAGGGTAAAAGTCCTTTTATTGCGAAAAATTCATCAAGTAAATCAAACCAACACAGATTTACAGTAACTTAATTTCAGGGTAAAAGTCCTTTTATTAGATTGATTCGCACCATATATAGTTCAGAAATGCTCAAAGGGTAATCCTACACATTACCATTTCATGTAGCATGGTGATGTGGGGTAAAAGTCCTTTTAATAGATGTATCAGGACAACTGATATGTTCAGAAATGCTTAAAGGGTAATCCTACACAGTTAAGCCCTAAGAATTTTAGATCAAGACAAAAATTTGTCTTTCTGATTGATCAGTTCGGTGATGTATCGACTATTGTCCGATCTTTTTAGGCTAAATATAGACCGGTGATTACACCGTCAAATCGCTTGCATGAATGAGACATTCACTTACACTTCCATTTGACTTTTGTAATCCGTACCGGCCTTGTGATCAGCCAAAAAAGATCATGAAAAATTTAGCCGAAACATCCAATTCCAAATTCAGCGTATCAGAAATTTCCATTTCCTACAATCCCAAAGTCAGGAACTCGGACCGTGAAAAGATAACCTGCTCACAGGATTGTTACAGAATTGTCAGACCATTCTTTGAGAGCATCATAAATTATAAGGAATCCTTTTATGCGATGTTCCTTAATCGTAGACACTGTGTGCTTGGAGTATCTAAAATTTCAGAAGGTGGAATATTTGGAACTATGGTTGATCCAAAGCTGATCTTCCAAACTGCATTGAAGGCGCATGCTTCAGCCATCGTAGTTTTTCACAATCATCCCTCCGGCAATCTGAAGCCTTCGGAAGCAGATATTAAGCTAACGCAAAAGTTGAAAGATGCTGGCAACTTCCTGGATCTCCCTCTGCTGGATCATATCATACTCACCGATGAGAGCTATTACTCTTTCTGCGATGAGGGGATAATGAATTAAAAAAAGCCCCATCACTTTGGGGCCATTCTCATTAAGAACCAGCTAATGGTCGTATCCGTACTAAGTTATATTATATCAATTGATAATTCTCTTTTGGAATCTAATCATTTTGATTTTTTTCCGTCATTATGTACACGAAACATTAACCAATGGCATTCAAAAAGCATTAATTCTGATTCAGAAAAGCACTTTTGATCGAGCAAAAATTGGTTCCGTCAGTAGGTACACGAAATAGTAGGGTAAAAGTCCTTTTATTCACTACCAAAACTTGACAGGGATGCTTTCTTAATTTCAGAATGTGGCTTTACGCTCAAATTCCGATGGTTGAGTTAACTTTAGGTAGGGGATAAATTGACGTAGCGGACAAGTCCTTTTAATCCGTCATTAGGTACATGAAATAAAAGTAGGTGCCTGTAAAAGTTTTGTCTCATCAAACGAGGGATTACTAAGATCTATTGAAATATTTGGTATTAGCTAATTTATCAACTTCATCCTTTCAAAGGGACCATGAAGTGGTGCAATTCAATATTGATTACATTGAATATACTAAAAATAACGAGACAATTGGAAGTGCAATGTGCTCTATTTCATTATATTATCAATGTTAATCTCTCGTCTCGATTGCCAAATATCAGTTGTAAGTAAAGTATAATTTCAAGAAATAATTGAATTAATGATTGAAAATGATCAATATGTAAGTTGATTTTCATTCAGTTGTATAAAAATATTCTAGCTTTATTGATGCCCTAATTGAAAAATTAGGGGGAGAGGGATGATACCCTCCAGCCTTGTTCCGCCAATTCAATGGTGATCTTAGGGGTGCCGTACCTCTTATTACTGGAGTGATAGATCATTTGAACCTCTTCCTTCAACTTCTGATATTCCAGCTGTCTTTTGGAAGGTCTTCTATCAAGCCAGTGATAGTAGCCGCTTTTGCTCATCTTCAATAGCTTACACATCTTCTCAACACCAAATGCATGATGATTTTCCTTTATGAATTGGAATATTTGTTGTCGCCCCTGGAGAAGATGCTTACAGCCTTTTTTAGAATGTCACGTTCTAGTTGTGCCTCCTTCAACTCCTTATTCAGTCTGGCAATCTCTTTCTGTTCTTCGGTCATATTAGCATTGCCATGGCCTGAAAAACTACCAGAATCGTATTTGTAGAACTCTCGCTTCCAACGTCGAATCAAGTCTTCTTTTAACCCTAATTCCTCAGCAACTTCCTTAACAGTCCTGCCCGATAAACATAAGTTCACAGCCATCTGCTTGAACTCTCGATCAAAGTGTCGTCTCTCTCTTTTCATATACAGTAAATTTAGCTTTACGCGCTTTACTTACTGTCCAGTCAAATGTAGCAGGTCCATTTCTTCGTTGCTACCTTTTCCGGAACGTCCATCAAGGAAGTCCTGCTAGCTTAGTGATTGAGCAACAGAAAATGAGGCAATTTCGAGAATTGATCCTTACGTAATATTTTCTCATTAAACTTCAAATTAATAGGACCACATTTTAGAATTAAGTGTGCAGATAGATGTGGGATTTTTTTTAACTTGGTCAATCAGAAGACAAGATTGCAATACGCTAAATATTTTAGTTTTCATACTAAAAATCTTAGTAAGTTAAATGGCTTTCTCATCTTGTTTAGAAAGACTATTGATATTTTCAATATGAAAGCAAATTTGACTTTCAATAATGCTGCCAACTAATTTAATCTTTTTCTTAGTGAACAATTTGAGCTTATCATTTCCTGAAGCACATACGCCGTAAATGATAGCAGTGCTCTCATTAATTGATAACTCGCCAACGATCAATATATATTCATCGTCGGCTAAATTAAATTTGATTAGAATTTTTCCAAGCCCCAATTTGAATTTTTCATAAATGATGGAAACTTCTTTCGTTTGCATATCAATATTTTCTATAACAATCGTTTTTCCGCCGTTAATGCAAGAGAGATTCTTGTCGAGGTAGACAGAGAGACTAGTCGCTTGTGTCATATATTGGTGAGTAATCTGATTCCTAGAAAAGAACAATTTAGAAAATTGTATGTACACAATCAAAATATTTTGATGTATAACCGTTTCTTAATTGAAAATAGCAATGGAGCGTTCATTTAAACTACATCTAGTGTGAGAGAAATGTGATTATTATATTTCTTTGTTTGAGCACACTATGTAAATTTGTTACAACCGTCTAACCAAACCAATTAAGAGTAGATGTTGAATAGTGAGGTAATTATTGAGCCAAAATTGGAAGATTTTATACTTCCATTGAGTGCAGGAGAATTTGCACAATTAGAAATTAGTATTTTAAAAAACGGATGCATAGATCCCATTGTTTTGTGGAAAAGAAATGAGGGAAGGGATGTTATTGTTGATGGACACAATCGCTTCAAAATTTGTAAAATACATGGCATTACATTTGAAACAAGATATGTGACCTTTGAGAATATAGATGATGCCAAATCTTGGATGATTGATAACCAATTGGGGAGGCGAAATTTGAACCCTGAGCAAATCAGTTTTTATCGAGGCCTAAAATATTTAAAATTAAGGAATAAGAAAGGGGGGTATACTTCTGTCTCAAAAAAAGGTCAATCATCATTGCCCACTACTGAAGTATTGTCTAAGCAGTTCAAGGTTAGTGAAAGTACTATTAAACGTGATGCCAAATTTGCAGAGGCTTTAGAATTGATAGGAACGAGTAATATTAAGTTGAGAAATCAAATACTATGCGGTGAGTCTAAAGTGACCAAGTCAGATGTGATAATGCTTATCAATTCAGATGACAAAGACAAACTTGTTATTACTAATGAGGCTGATCTTAGCAATAAGGCAAGAATAATCCAGAGTAACATGTTAGAGGAAATCGAATCTAATATAAAGTCAATAGAGAAGGGTAAATTGGACAAGGCAAAAGAAGCAATGGATGTCATCGAACCTTTGTTTTTGGATAATGTGGATAAAATTAGAAGGATCAAGGGAATGATAATTTCAGCAATGAATAGAGCTATTGATAAAAAAGAAGTTGAAGCGGTGAGTGAATTGAAGAACCTTATTGATAAATTAGCTGAAGTAATTTTTGAAGAATAACTTGTAGATCAAAAGGTCATTCTGGACTTTTGATCTGCTCACCATTTAACTCGTTTCGGTATGTTCTTAGGACCAGCAGTATTGAAAAATTTATTTGAGAAATAGCAGACGTACTGAATTAAGCACAGATCTAAAAGGATGACTGCCTTGTACTATATCTATATTCAAAATCGTCTTGCTTCCTTTGAATTGAATTATTTAATGAGCACGATTCCTCAACCAATGAGGTCCAGAATTCTAAGGCTACGTAAATGGCAAGACGTCCATGCTTGTGTTTATGGAAAACTACTGCTAAAAAGGATTTTAAATGACTTTGATTTAGATCTTCCTTTGGAAAAACTGAAGTATTCGGAATTCCAGAGACCTTATTTTGAGGTCGATGGCTTCGATTTCAACATATCACATTCTAACTGCTGCGTTGTGTGTGCGGGTAGTACCGAGACCAAATTGGGTGTAGACATAGAATTAATGACGGAAATACATTTAGACGACCTTAAATCTCAATTTCATCCCCAGGAATGGAGACAGGTGTATTATAGTGAGGATAAACTATCTACTTTTTACCGATATTGGACCAGAAAGGAAGCTCTAATCAAGGCTGACGGAAGAGGTCTTCAGATTTCTCTGGCAGAGATAGATGTTAGCAAAGAAAATATTGAGGTTGTTATAGGAGAAACAAATTGGTCACTTTTAGATATCGACCTAATGGACAAGTATAAATGCGCTTTGGCTTCGACTAAATCAGACTTAAACTTGAAAATTTCTGAAATTAACCCACGAATTTTTTTGGTCAAGGATTTTGCAAAGGACTTTTGAAATATTTTTCTTAAATTTATTTCTTACATGCTGATTCAATCATTAAAGCAATAGCAGCAATGTGAATTTGCTGGGCGGAGCCTTGCTTTTTAGCCATTGTGAACCAGTATAATACTTTTAATGTTTGTAGATTCTTCAAGATACAATTGGTATGTTATTTACACCATGCCCAAAGCTGAGAAAAGAGTTTTCAATTTGCTATACAAGAATAACTGCCAAGTTTTTTTACCCCTTTATCGAAAAACCATTCAATGGAGTGACAGAAAGAAGAAGATTTTAGCACCGCTATTTCCTAACTATATTTTTGCCTTTCTCAACCAAAATGATCTGCATAGCATATATGGGATTCCTGGTTTTGTTAAGTTTTTGAGTACTAGAGGCCAAAAAGATACAGTTCCTCAACGTGAAATTGATTCAATTAAATTACTTCTGCAATCAAATCCGAGAGTCAGCAACGAGAGGATTTTGGTCGGCGATATTATGGTCGTCAAAAAAGGCCCGTTACAAGGCCTAGTTGGAATAGTTATTGAAAAGAGAGGTAGTGCGAAGTTAGCTGTACGTATTGAGAGCCTTGCGCTCAATCTTGTCGTTGAAATTTCACCAGATCAGGTTAAGCCTATCCAGCTTGATTAATTTTTGCTATTTACTGTAGCTGTATGTATCATATCCCACAAGTTGGTAGGGATTTTTTCTACTCTGAAATTGGATTGAGAGAGTTGTAATTAAGTGGAATAATATAATAAAATTACTGGCTTAAAATCCAACATGGTATCTCACTGATGATTGAATACTGGCATGTTTAGACACCAAACCAATTAATGAGATAGATTTTATAAAGGAAATTCATAAGATCAAATTATTAAGAAGCTTGTGATGTGTCTGATTACTAGCCATGATAAAGCAACTTAAAAATATCTGTGAAAAAGCTAATTGACTTTAAAGTAATAACAGCATGAACATTGGTGATTATTTGTGGAAGTTAAGAAATGAGCATGGAATATCAGTTTACGCTCAGGATGGTGATTTAAGGATAAAAGGGAGTGAGGGAAGTTTGATGACTGAAATAGTTGATGAATTAAGGAATAGGAAAGATGATATATTGACTTTTTTCATACAGATTGAATCTCAAACTGCTACAGGTGCAATCAATAAAATTGAGGAAAAAAGCCATTACATTTTATCATCAGTTCAGCGTCGGCTTTACTTTTTATTCGAGCTCGATAAATTATCATTGGCTTATAACATGCCTCAGATAGTAGAATTCGAGGGGGAAGTTGACAAGGATAAACTCGAAAAAGCATTCAAGAGGTTAATTTTTCGCCACGAGAGTTTGAGGACTTCTTTTGAGGTGGTTAGGAATGAGGTCTACCAAAAGATATCTGATGGGTTTGAGTTCGAAATAGAATATCATGAGTCAGATGAGTTAGAAGCTGAGGTACTTGTAAGCGAGTTTATCCGTCCATTTGATCTCAATAAAGGCCCCTTAATCCGTGTAGGATTGGTTAAGCTGTCGACCAATTCTCATCTGCTTATGGTGGATATGCATCATATCATTGCAGATGGTGTATCTCAGGGGATCTTGATTAGAGATTTCATGTCTTTGTATAATGAAGAGCAACTTCCTGAAATAGCATTACAGTATAAAGATTATGCTGAATGGCAGCAGAGTATAGAGCAAAAAACTCATCTGTCAAGTCAGCGAGAATTTTGGCTTAATGAATTTGAAGAAGATGCTACTTTATTAGATCTACCCACGGACTTTCCAAGACCACTTATAAAGACTTATAAAGGCAGTTGCGTAAGGTTTTCACTTAGCAAGGAAGAGACGGAGCAGTTGAAGTTATTAGGAGAGCAGGCTGGGGCGACGATGTTTATGACAATATTATCCATTTTTAACATCCTATTAAGTAAGCTTAGTAACCAAGATGATATTGTCGTAGGAACGTCAGGGGCTGGTCGACTTCATGCAGATCTAGAAGACATCATCGGTATGTTCGTCAATACATTCGCCTTACGAAACAGACCAATAGGGCCGCTCACATTTGAGGCTTTTTTGTTAGAAGTAAAAGCTAAAACGATCGCTTGTTTTGACAATCAAAATTATCAATATGAGGAATTGGTTGAGGAGCTAAATATCGAGCGAGAAATGAATAGGAATCCTTTGTTTGATGTGATGTTCGATTTTACAGATAATCGAGAAACATCCTTAGATATAGAAGGGATTACGTTAAAGCCCTATGATTTTAGCCATAATGTTGCAAAGTTTGATTTGAGACTATTTGCACAGGAGTTGTCAGGACTGTTGTATTTAGGTTTTGACTATTCTACAGAATTGTTCTTACCTGGAACGATTGAAAGGATTATAACCTATTTCAAAAATATCGTCACAGCAGTTATCGCACAACCTTCCAGACGAATTTCTTCAATAGATATTCTATCCGAAGAAGAGAAGCGACAGTTATTAATTGATTTCAATAACACTACTATCGATTATCCGAGCGATAAAACCATCATAGACCTGTTTGAAGCTCAGGTTGCCAAGGTCTCTGGTCAGAGTGCTGTGGTTCATAATGATAGGATATTGACTTATAAAGATCTAAATGCACTAGTTAATCAATTATCACACTATTTGTGTGATAAGCATTCTGTAACTAAGGGAGTAGTGGTAGGTGTTATGATAGAGAGGTCTATTGAGGCCATAGTCAGTATGTTGGCGATTATGAAGCTTGGGGGTACTTATTTACCTATTGATCCATCATATCCAGAAAATAGGAAGTGCTATATCCTAGAAAATTCTCAGGCTAATGTTCTACTTACCGGTAGTAGTATGATTTTGGATATAGTTTCAATGACAGAAGTATTTGAGGGATCCATGCTTTTTGTTGATGACTTTCTAGAAAATCCAACGACCAGTAAAGAAAACTTAGGAGTAAAGATTGATCCTATCAATCCAGCTTATATGATCTATACATCTGGATCAACAGGTGTACCTAAAGGAGTAGTAGTCGCACATGGAAGCATAGTGAATATGTCTTTGGATCAGACCAAAAATTTGGATGTCCAATCATCGGATCAAGTATTACAGTTTTCTTCCCTGTCATTTGATGCGTCAATATTCGAAATATTTATGTCCATTTTTGGAGGCGCCACCTTAATACTTGTCGATAATGAGATAGTTAAAGACTCAGAGAAATTTTTGGGATACTTGAAAAGACATTCTGTAAGTATTGCAACCCTACCTCCTAGTTATTTATCCACATTACCTGTAGAGGAACTATCCTTTTTAAGGATATTAATTACAGCTGGGGAGCCAGCGGATGTAGTAAAAGCAGTTCAATGCAGTAAAATTTTAGATTATTACAATGCCTATGGCCCCACGGAATGTGCAGTGTGTGTAAGCGCCTACAAGGTAAGTGAGGCAGACCATTTCAAGCACAATTTGCCAATTGGTAAACCGGTATCCAACACGAAGGCATACATATTAGATTCAGCCCATCAGCTGGTTCCCGTAGGTGTAGCAGGAGAGCTATGTATATCAGGAGTCAATCTGGCTCTAGGTTACCATAGAGATGATGCTAAGACAAAGGGAGTATTTATGGATAACCCGTACGGCGAAGATCTTTACGGACGAATATATAAGACCGGTGATTTGGCTCGGTGGTTACCTAATGGAAACCTTGAATACCTGGGACGTTTAGACGATCAGGTTAAGATTAGGGGATTCAGGATCGAGCTAGGCGAAATAAAACATCAATTGGTAAACCACGAGAAAATCTGTGATGCAGTAGTAGTGGCCAAGGAAAAAGAGAAGTACTTGGTGGGCTACTACGTTTCTGAATCAGAGATATCCCAGAAAGCTTTACACATCTACTTATCTGGACATTTGCCGGGGTACATGATTCCTGCTTTTTTTATTCATATGGAAAGTCTCCCTTTGACTAGCAATGGCAAGATCAATAAGAAGGCGTTACCCGATCCTGAGATAGTCTCTGGTGAGGATTATGTAGCACCATCGAATGAAATTGAAGAAAAGCTGACAGAGATTTGGAGTGATTCTCTTGGTGTTGAAAGAGTAGGGATAGAAGACAATTTTTTTGGTATTGGCGGTGATTCTATTAAGGTAATATCGTTAGCGAATAGGATAAATCAGACTTTCAGTATTACAATAGATGTCGCCGACGTTTTTGCAAACCAGACAATTAAGGAGCTGTCTGCTTTGATAGATGGGGACACTGTTGAAACCAAAGATAAGTTCTCCATCAAAGGGATGTTGACGGAATTTACAAGGTTGAAGGAGGAGGTACTTAATGATGATTCGACCTATGACAAGGAGAATATAGAGGATGTCTATCCAATGAGTGACATCCAGCAGGGGATGGTCTTCCACACCATGAAAGATCAGGGTGTATATCACGACCAGATGGCACACCTTATACAGATAAGCCAATTTGATTCTGAGTTATTTAAAAAAGCGCTTGAATTACTTTCAGCGAAACATTCGATATTGCGAACCAGTTTTAGCTTGGATCAAAATGAAAAATCTTTGCAGTTGGTATACAAATCTGTTGAAGTAGATTATACCTACTTAGACCTCTCAGATTTGAATGTATCAGAACAGAAGGCTTTCATTAAGCAGCAAATGGAAGAAGACAGAGAAAGATCTTTTGTTTTTCATATTCCAGGATTGTGGAGATACAAGGTATATTCCTTAGGTGACGATTATTTGGCAATATATCTTATTTGCCATCATGCTATTATTGATGGATGGAGCGATGCCACATTTAGCACGGAATTGCATAATACTTATTTCGAATTGGTAAAGGATTGTCACTACACACTTTCACCCTTAAAAAGTAGCTATAAGGACTACATAATAGAACAACAATTATTCAAAAGGAATAGGGATACAGAGGAATTTTGGCAAAAGGAACTTTCGGATTTTGATCGGTTTTCGTTTTCAGATGTAGACAGTGAAGATCAACATAAGATATTGAGCGAAGTATTATCTGATGAGTTTAGCCAGAAAATATATTCACATGCCAAAGAGCGAAATATAAATGTTAAGTCAGTATTCCATTCTGCATTTTTATACTGTCTCAGAATGTTTTCGTATGATAATGATTTGACTTCAGGGTTGATATCAAATAGTCGTCCCGTCAGGGAGGATAGTGAGAGGGTACTTGGTTGTTTTTTAACTATGGTGCCTTTTCGATTTACGGTTCCTGAAAATATTACCTGGATCGCTCTTTGTCATGAAGTTCATGAAAAGTTGAATATGCTAAGAAAATATGATCGTATTTCATTGAACTCAATAGTGAAGATCATTGATGAATCAATTGCCTCTGAAAACCGAATATCCGATGTGTTTTTCAATTTTGTTGATTTTCATGTTTATGACGAGCTGAATGTGATCCCAAATGAAACAGAAATCCAGGATCTTAAAGAAAATAAGTATCACGAAATAAGGAAGATTGGTAATGGGCTCACCAATTTCAAGTTTGATTTTACAGTTAATGCAACCGGGGGAGTCTTATCTTTCTCTATTTCGTACTTTACATCATTCATTAGTGAGAGATGTGCCAGAGATTTTCAATCCTATTTTAATTCCATCTTATACAGGATCGTTAATCACCCGGATGAAGTTATAGATAAAAATGAAATATTAGCCAAAGAAAGGTCATACCAAATAGAACATGAACTCGATCATTTGACTGTAGATTATCCGAAGGACAAGACTGTGATTGATCTGTTTGAGAATCAGGTAAAAAAGACTCCAGATCATGTGGCGTTGGTATTTGAGGGAGAAGAAATATCTTATAAGGAACTAGATGAAAAGTCTAATAGGCTAGCCCATTTGTTGCGTGAAAACGATGTAGGTAAGGATCAGATTGTTGGTTTATTGATGGATCGATCCATTGATACAGTTGTCGGTATGCTATCAATTCTTAAGGCAGGAGGCGCCTACTTACCTATGGATGTGGGCTATCCTGAAAAACTGATTGCTTATTTTCTTAAGGATAGCGAGGCTACCCTGTTGCTTACAAACAAGGCCACAAGAGATTCGTCAGAATATTTGGTAAAGACTATTGCGATTGAAGATGCTGCTCAGATGGACAAGGACATACAGAAGTTAGACAAAGTCAATGGCCCATCGGATCTTTGTTATATCATTTACACATCAGGAACCACAGGTAATCCAAAAGGAGTAATGATAGAGCACAGAAATGTGGTCAGATTATTTTTCAATGATAAATTTCAATTTGATTTTGGGAGTGAGGATGTATGGACAATGTTCCATGGCCATACTTTTGATTTTAGTGTATGGGAGATGTATGGAGCCTTATTATTTGGAGGCAAATTGGTCATAATTCCCAAGATGGTAGCTCGAGACCCTGGTTTGTATTTGAGGGTTTTGAAAGTAGAAGGTGTAACGATATTAAACCAAACTCCAAGTGCATTTTACAACCTGATAGAGGCACACGAATCAGAGGAGTCGAATATATTGAATTTGAGGTATGTGATATTTGGTGGAGAGGCATTAAGTCCATCGAAACTAAAACCTTGGAAGTCAAGATACCCTGGGACTAAATTGGTTAACATGTTTGGTATCACAGAAACAACGGTTCATGTTACCTACAAAGAGATCACGGACTATGAAATCATACACAACATTGGATCAATAGGAGGTCCGCTTCCAACGTCATCTGTCTATTTGTTAGACGCCGATCAGAATTTGATACCCTCAGGTGCCAAGGGAGAATTATATGTAGGGGGTGCTGGCATAGCCAGAGGTTATCTGAATAATGATGAGTTAACTGCGGAGAAGTTTATCAAACATCCTTTCAAAGTAAATGAAAGGTTATACAGGACAGGAGATTTTGCGAGATGGTTATCCAATGGGAACTTGGAGTACTTAGGTAGGCTTGATGATCAGGTTAAGATTAGAGGACACAGGATAGAGTTAAGGGAGATAGCCCATCAACTATTGAATCATGAATCTATTAGCGATGCAGTTGTGTTGGTTAAGGAGAGTGAAGGAGAAAAATATCTGGTGAGCTACTATGTATCTGATGAGGAGATAGACACTGCTGTACTACGGAATTATTTATCAAGACAATTGCCTGAATACATGTTGCCATCCTATTATATATATACGGACGGGGGTTTGCCTTTAACTAGGAATGGCAAGATCGATAAGAAATCGTTGCCAGTTCTTAGGGGTCAAGCGGGAGTGAAATATAAAGCCCCCCAAACGACAGAAGAGCAAATACTCTGTAAAGTGTGGTCCAGAGTGTTGGGAGTTGAGAGAGTAGGAATAACTGATAATTTTTTTGCATTAGGAGGTGATTCAATTAAAGCTATAAGATTAACAAGTCAGACAAACAAGGCGCTTAATACTACAATTGGGATAGCAGATTTATTTACTAGTCAAAATATACAGGCGCTAGCCGATGGTATAAAAAAGAAAAATGAATCCAGCGAGAATAAGAATCTAATCAGAGAAATTGAGCATGAGTTTGAATTATGGAAGGGAAAAGTAATGCATGATAATAACATCTTTGACAAAGAGAATATAATAGATGTCTATCCCATGAGTGACATTCAAAAGGGAATGGTATTTCATTCTATCAAAAAGTCTGGTGTCTACCATGACCAAATTTTACATGTTGCGAAGATTAATAATTTTGATCTAACACTGTTCCATAAGTCTTTAGAACTAATGGTAGAAAAGCATCCCATTCTTAGGACAAGTTTCTTGCTGAATCAATTTGAAGAATTTCTTCAGCTAGTATATGGATCTATCAATGTTGAAATTCAAGATCAAGATATCTCAAGCTTGAACTTAAAAGAGCAAAGGATTTTTATAGAATCAGATTTATACCAAGACAGGGTAAGGCCTTTAGATTTTGAACTCCCAGGGTTATGGAGATTTAAAGTATATAACCTAGGTAATGATTTCTATGTTCTTTGCTTCATATGTCATCATTCGATCATTGATGGATGGAGTGATGCTTCATTCAATACAGAACTAAATAATATTTATTTAACTCTGCAACAGGGAAAAGAATATCTTCCTACTACTTTAAAAAGTAGTTATCGTGACTATGTAATTGAAGAACAAATATCTAATAATCGTAAGGATGTAATCGATTTTTGGAAACAAGAGCTTTTAAATTATTCGAGATACTCATTTGAAGACAAGGACGAAAAGGACGAGCACCATATCCTCGGTAACGATTTTTCAGAGGAATTTAGCAATAGACTAATTGTCTTTGGAAAAGAAAGAGGCGTAAGTGTCAAATCAGTGTGCTATGCTGCTTTTTTAAGTTGCTTGGATATTTTCACTTACGAATCTGACATCACAATTGGATTAATTACTAGCAATCGTCCGGCCAAAGAGGATGGGGATAAAATACTTGGATGTTTTTTAAACACTGTCCCTTTCAGATTTGTAATTCCCGAGAATGTTTCTGGCGAACAACTAGTCTTTGAAGTTCAAGATAAGTTGAATTTGCTTAAAAAGTATGATAGTATTTCACTAGCTAAAGTTCAAGAGATTCTTGGAGAAATTGCAAGTAATCAAAATCCAATAACAGATATTATATTCAATTACATTGATTTTCATATTTATGAGCAATTTCAAAACCAGGACGAAAATGGTAATGTTCATTTAGAGGCAATAGCGGATAAAGACTTCAGTCTGGATAACCACGAAGGAGTAAGAGATAATTCACGGTTTTCTTTTACACTAGATATGACTCGAAAACGTCTCTTCTATTCTATTTCTTATTCCTCGAATTTTGTTAGCACTAGACTTGCAAAAAGCTTTCAAGAGTACTTCAGGGTAATACTCGAAAGAATTGTTGAGCATCCCAATGAAGTTGTCAATAAGAACGATATTTTATCGGATCTAGAACGGCACCAATTATTGTATGAATTCAACAATACTGAGGTAGACTATCCGACAGGGAAAACTATTACGGACTTAATTGAGGAACAGGCAACAAGGGTACCTAAAAAAGTAGCTGTCAAATGTGGACGTGGTATTTTGACGTATGAAGATCTTAATAATAAGAGTAATGCTCTTGCTTATTCGATTCGGAATAAAGGAATAGGAAAGGACGTTGAGTTCATCCCAATTCTAATGAATAAATGCCTTGAATATCCTATTGCAGTTTTGGCAACTTTGAAGTTGGGGTTAGGGTTTGCTCCACTCGACATAAAATGGCCGATAGAAAGAAAAAAAGAAGCAATCAAAGGAATAGGAAGTAATATTCTTCTTGGAGGTAATCGTCAACAAAATATAAACGATAAGTATTTGAGGGAAATTTTAATTGTTGTTGACTGTGGTGAGCTACCGGAGTGTAATGAAAATCCAAGTCATGCACATAATCTGAATTCTCCGATTTATGTTATTCACACATCTGGTTCAAGTGGTAAACCTAAAGGGGCAATAAATAGACATTCTGGAATCTTAAATAGGTTCTACTATATGAATAGGAGGTATGGTGTTAGAAGTGAAGATGTTATACTTATGACAAGTAATATCGCCTTTGATTCTTCAGTTTGGCAATTGCTTTGGCCATTGATCAATGGTACAACTACAGTTATACCTAAAAATGATAATTACTTTGATTCATTTAATTTTCTCAATTTGATTGAAGAGGAAAAAATTACAATTACTGATTTCGTGCCTTCCGTTTTTAATGGAATCTTGGAAAGCATTGAGGTTGAGGATAATCAAACAATCAAGAAGTTTGAAACATTGCGGCAGATACTTATGGGAGGAGAGGCCATAAGCCCTCCTCATGTTAATAAGTTTAAAACACTTTTTCCCGAAATAGGTATAACAAACGCGTATGGGCCATGTGAAGCTTCAATAGGTTCTGTTTTTTTTGAAGTGGATGTGAATAGTATGGATATAATTCCAATAGGAAAGCCCATCGATAATGTAAAGTGTCTAGTGTTGGATAAATACGGAAAACTTGTACCACGAGGAGTTGGAGGCGAGTTATATCTTGGAGGAGCCTGCACCGGATTAGGATATTTAAATAATAGTGAGCTCACGAGTAAATCATTCATGAGATTCCATTTTGACAATTATGAATCGACAGTTTTTTATAAGACCGGGGATTTGGTAAAATACCAAGAAGATGGAAATCTTATCTATTTAGGACGACTGGACGATCAGGTAAAGATCCGAGGTTTCAGGATCGAGTTAGAAGAGATTGAGCATCACCTATTGAATCAGAATGAAATTCTGGAGGTGGTGGTATTAGCCAAAGAAAGAGGTGGAGACAAATATCTTGTTTGTTATTATGTCTCAAGAGCAGAGATAGATACTGCAAAAATTCGCAATTATTTGTTGACCAAACTACCAGATTACATGGTACCTTCATTTTACGTTCAGATTGAATCTTTGCCATTGACTTTGAACGGAAAAGTCGACAAGAAGTTGTTGCCTGATCCAGAAATCGAGACAGGGGAGCCTTATGTAACACCATCAAATAAGACAGAAGAAGAACTCGTAAAAATATGGGGAGGAGTACTCAAGATTGATAAAAAAGACATCTCGGTAACCGATAATTTTTTTGAACTAGGAGGGCATTCTTTACTGGCCACCGTTCTTGTAAACAAGATTTACAAAAGGTTTAAGGTCAAAATTTCTTTGATTAATGTCTTCTCTACCCCCACTGTCAGAGAACTCGCAAAAAAGCTGGAGTCCATACACTTGGATGATTCTTTTGAGGATGAACTTGTTGTATTGTTGAAGCAAACTTCAAATTCCGATCATAAACTATTCCTAATTCATGACGGTAGTGGGGATGTACAAGGATATCTTCAGTTTAGCGCTTTGATTGAAACCTACAATTGTTGGGGTATAAGAAGTAGTACTCTTAATGGCTTTATCCCTAAAAATTTAACAGTAGAAGAATTGGCAAGAAGTTATATTACAAAATTAAAGACACTTCAACCTCAAGGGCCATACAGAATTGCTGGTTGGAGCTTCGGTGGGATCATTGCACATGAGATTGCAAGCCAGCTAGAATCTATTGGTGATCAAGTTGATTTTTTACTGATATTTGATTCTGTACTTCCTGTAAATCCTGAAAAATACAAGTCGAATACGTTTTCGGTTGAAAGCGAAAGACAGTTCCTTAGTGAAGTTTTAAAGGAACCAGTAAAAGGAAACGGCAAAAATATAAGCACTATTTGGAAGCATGCCATTAAATTTATCGAAAAGGAGGAAGGAGGCAGGGAGAAGCTAATTGCAAAAATACCTGAAGAGTTTCGTGATTCTATACCTCATTTTGAAAGTTTGGATATAGAGCATTTGGTGATATATGGAAATACGATTAGGACTTTGAGTAATGCAATCAGAAAGTACCATCCTGCCAGAAAAATAAGAGCCCAGCTAATTTATATTGAAGCAATGAAGGGGAAATCAGATGCTAAACCCCTAGCTGACTGCTATTGTAGAAACGTAACTTACATAAAAATTATGGGGGATCATTTTTCTATCATGAAAGGAGCAGCGGTTCAAGAAATTGTCAGAACGATTGGAGAAATGTTGCCAAACCAATAGAAGATTCTTTTTTCATAAGAACAGGTCCGATGAAAGTTATAAGTAGAAAATATCCCATCTTGTTGTGCTCAAAAGCATAGTAGAATGTAAGTTTTTGTTGATTATCGTCGGGTACTTCGTGGAAAACTAATTCTAGACGAAAATATTAGGTATTTGATTCTGTGATAAAAAGGAGGCCACGAAAAGTTAGCGATACACTTACTTTCGACTATTGCTAAAGTGCATTATATGACTCCATTATGTCTTCAAATTTGATCTTTAAAAAGGTAATTGTTATTTTACTTTCTACTTCTCTCATATTCTCATATGCTCATGAGAGCATGAATTCAGAACTTCCAGTTGCTTTGGAGCACGAGGTTCTTAAATTTATGAAAAAAGGTGACATGCCTGGTTTAAGCTTGGTGATCATACATGAAGAAAGCCAAGTAATTAAAAGCTATGGATATTCTGATATTGGGCAAAAGAAACTTGTTACACCTCAGACTTTATTTGAGCTAGGATCTTGTAGCAAAGCTTTTACTGCCTTGGCAGTCATGCACCTTGAGCAAGAGGGTAAAATTAAGCTTAGCGATCCCATTGCTAAATACTTGCCAGAGTTATATTTTTTTTATGAAGATACGATAGTGAATATCACTTTGAGGCAGCTATTGCACCACACAAGTGGAATTCCATGGAGTACAATGTCTAAAATCCCCCAATCCGAATCAAAGGATGCCTTAGAGAAAACAGTTTTCACCTTAATAGGACAAGAATTAGAAGAATTACCTGGGCGTAAATTTGAATACGCTACAATCAACTATGATGTTTTGGCACTAATTATTGAAAGAGTAACAGGATCAACTTTTGAATCTTTCCTTCAAAATCAAATCATCAATAAGCTAGAACTAAGTAATACCTCAGTTGGCATCCCAATGGATCAATCACAAATGTCCAAAGGTTACAAAATAGGGTTTTTTAAGCCAAGAGAATATGAAACACCAATTTTCCGAGGTAATTATGCAGCTGGCTATGTGATTTCCAATGCCGTTGACATGGCTAAATGGTTAAAGTTTCAATTAGGGTTAGAAAAGTCTTCTTTTTCGGATCTGATAAAAAGAACACATGAGCGAGATGAAACAGTCCCACTTCATCAAATGGCGTCATATGCAAGTGGATGGAATATTGCGTTAGATGGTACTGGTGTAATATTTCATAGTGGATTAAATCCCAACTTTGCTTCGTTTGTTGCATTAATTCCAAAGAAAAAAATTGGAATTGCTCTTCTTACAAATTCGAATAGCAGTTATCCTGAAGTTTTAGTTGATAGACTTATCAAGACCTTAGCCAATGACGAAGTTCGAGAGGAGTGGAATCCAGGTGACCTAGGTGATAGATTGTTTTCTAGTATTTCAATTGGAATTGGAGTATATATATTGGTTGTCTTTGGGTTCATAATTTTAGTGGTAACTGATATTTTCAAAGGGAGGAGAAAATTTAAGAAGATTGGATTCGTCACTTTTTATAAGTTTTTTTTACCTTCTTTTTACCTTTTACCGGTTGCATTAGCTTTTTATCTTATACCAGAATCACTATATGGTTTTACTTGGGAAGCTATTCTTATTTGGGCTCCCACAAGTCTCAACGCATTAATAATTGCAGTTCCTGTTGGAATTGGGATTAGTTATCTCTCCCACGCTCTTACATTGTGCTTCGCTCATACAAACAAGTACTTGGGTAAAGTACCATTAATTCTACTAATGAGTATATTATCGAGTTTGTCGAATGTTGTTGTAATCATTTTGGTAACAAGTGCAATCGGATCCAATATTGAACTCCAATATTCCATTTTCTATTTTTTGTTGACTGTGTCAGTTTATTTAGCAGGTAGAAGGTTTGTTCAGGTTAGCTTGATAAAATATTCTAGAGATTTAGTATTTGATTTACAAAACCATTTGATTCAAAAAATATTTGCGATGTCTTATCAAAAATTTGAAAAAATTGAGCATGGTAAGATTTACACGACCTTGAATGATGATGTAAATGTGATAGGACAATCATCTAACATTCTTGTAAACCTAATAAGTAGCATCATTACTACTATTGGTGCATTTGTATATTTATCCTTTTTGGCTTTTTGGGCAACCATTTTGATGACTTTTTTAATCTTGACTATTTCAGTTTTGTACTACTATGTAAGCAAAAGCACGAACTTTTACTTTGAGGAGGCTCGAAACTCTAGAAGCGTTTTCATGGGTTTATTAAATGGCTTAATAGATGGATATATGGAACTTAGTTTGCACAGTAAGAAGAAAATGGAATTTAAAGATGATATTGCATCAAGTGCAGACGAATTCAGAGTTAAAACCAGTGTGGCCAATGTTAGATTTGTTAATGCTTTTCTTATTGGAGAATCACTATTGTTGATATTATTAGGTGCCACATCTATTGGTATGTCACATCTTTTTCCTGGAATAGCACTCTTCACAATATTGAGCTTTGTCATTATTGTCCTTTATTTGATAGGACCAATAAATGGTATATTGGGAGCTGTGCCAGCACTTTTACAATTAAGAATCTCGTGGATTCGTGTTCAGGATTTCACGAAACAAATTCCCGTAGATACTAAATTGAGCCTAAAGCCAATTCAAAAGTTAGAGAAGGTGAACAAGTTAGAATTCACTGGAGTAAAATATAATTACGAAAGTGATAATGGTGACAATCCAGGTTTCAAAGTGGGGCCGCTTAATTTTACCGTTTCTGCTGGAGAAATACTTTTTATTATCGGCGGTAATGGAAGTGGAAAAACGACATTGGCTAAGTTATTGACCGGTCTTTACAGCCCTTCTGAAGGAACAATAACAATCAATAATACTTCGGTAAGAAGCTCTGAATTAGGCGAATTTTTTTCAGTTGTATTCAATCCGTTACATCTCTTTGAAAAATTGTATGGTATAGATTTAGGAAATAATATTAGCCTGAAAAAGAAAAAATTGAAATTACTCGATCTAGAGGGCAAAGTAAAAATTACAAACAACAAATATGATACTATAAATTTATCGGGAGGTCAGCGAAAGAGACTGGCTTTATTGCGGTGCTATCTAGAAGATTCATCAATTTATTTATTCGATGAATGGGCTGCAGATCAGGATCCAATTTACCGTAAATTTTTTTATAGAACTCTACTACCAGAGATGAAAAGTTTGGGTAAAGTTGTGATCGCAATTACTCATGATGATCATTATTTTGATTCAGCAGATAAAATAATCAAAATGAATCAGGGTAAAATAGAGGAGATAAATGACAAAGTGACTGTAAATTAAAAAAGATAAAAACCTGCCAATGAATACTAAAAATCTAATATCTTTTAATCATAAATTACTATTTAATAGTATTTAGGTAATTGCATCTTTTCAGGACCCTATCAGCGAACCAGAAGAAGACAATTTTGGTCCAACACAATTGCAGTTTGATTGACTGTCAGTCTAGAAAAAGAAGGAAAGCTTTGAATAACCAGAAATCATTGAATGTCTAGAATAAAGCTTTTTAGCTTCCCTTATGCTGGGGGATCATCAATTGTGTTCAGAAATTGGCAACCCTACCTTGACTCAAGTGTTGAGATCATTCCTATTGAATTAGCAGGTAGAGGAAAGCGAATAAAAGATCCGTTATATCAAGATTTGGAAGAGTTGATTGATGATGTTTATGATCATATCAAAATACAAACTGATGAAAGATACGCATTATTTGGTCATAGTCTTGGCGGGTTGATCGTATATGAACTTGCCCATAAATTATGTAAGGAGGGGTTTTTGCCTGAACATATATTTTTCTCTGGTAGGGGTGCTCCCAACGTGAAGGATAAAAAAAATAGAGATTACCATCTTTTGAGTGACAAGGATTTTAAGAAAGAGGTCTTTGAACTTGGAGGGACTGCTCCCGAGTTTTTTCAACATCCAGAATTAATGGAAATGTTTATCCCATTGTTAAGAAATGATTTCAAATTAGCGTCAGTCAATTTTGAAGACAGAGCCATTGATCCTTTTGAGTGTGATATATCTGCTTTCATTGGAAAAGATGAAGATATTACTCCCGAGCAGGTATATTCATGGAAAGATCATTCCTTGGGTGTTTGTTCTATACATTCATTTAATGGAGGCCACTTTTTTCTTCATGATGAATTCGCAAACATCTGCAGAATAATAAACAGAACATTAATTGTCCAGACTATTTGAAGTATTTTACTTACGTTGATAAAAGGTGCTCTGATCAATTCTTATATTGTCTTTTCAAACAATTAATTGATGATTAAATGTATTGATCGTCTTGATTCTATGATTTTACAAATTATGAGCAAGATTATACAACATTGGTTGGATCTCAATCCGTACCACCTTCTTTTTAGGAATGAAGTTGGTGTTAGGTTTTGTCTCTAGATATTAGAGTAAACTTCGTATTTACAATCAACCTCTAGATATAGAAAATAGTTGTTTGGTCAAAAGTTCAATTTGAACATTTGAAGAGGAGAATTTCTAAGTGTGAGGTAACAATATTTAATCTTCAATTAGATCACAATGAGTATGGTTAAAATAAAGAAAGGAGATACTGTTCAGCATATCCATGGCGGCTATGCTATGAAAGTTGTTGAAACCAATGAGACGACTACAAAATGTACTTGGAGAACTTCTGATGGAGTATTATATACTGAGCTATTTAAAACTGCCTATTTGGTTACCGCGACAAAAAGTTTTCATGATGATGATTTGTATGACCAAAAACCCTAGATTCCGTAAGCTCAACATAGTTAGTAAATAATAATGGTAGATTTAACTACTGTTATTTCAGGGACGTATGCTATGCTTATAAGTGCTTGAATTGATAGAGCTACTAGTTGAGAATGACTTAAAACCCGGTGTTATCTAGCGCCTGAATCGTTAACTGTAGAACAATTACTTGAGACTTTAGGACAACTTGTAAAATTAAAATTTAGCAGCAGTCGTCAGTCAATCAAATTCTGTCCAGATGTTTGTAACTAATCTATATAGATCTGATGGTACGTAATTTAGTAGAGGCTATTAAGAAAGCAAGTGCCAATGAAACTAAGGGAATCACCTTTATTCATGACGCAACAAATGAAGATTTTCTATCTTACAGTGACTTATACCTTAGTGCTCTCAGAACACTTTCTTTACTAAGAGATAAAGGATTGAAATCTGGAGATGAACTTGTAATTCAGGTTCAAGAAAATAAAAATTTCGTTACCCTTTTTTGGGCCTGTATTTTGGGATCTATAGTACCTGTTCCGATATCGACGATACAAAATGATACCATTATCCAAAAACTAATTGGGATTTGGAAGCTTCTCAATAATCCATGGCTGATTGCTTCAGCTGAAAGCGTAGATCAAATCGCTAAATTTTCTCGAATCTCATATCAGAATAAAATAGGAGACGATATTGCAAAATCATTAATACGAGAGTCAGAGCTGTCTACTGTGGATAAAATGAAGGTAGCGAAAAAGTTTTCAGAAGCTAATGAAGATGACATTGCCTTTATTCAGTTTTCATCCGGCTCAACTGGAAATCCAAAAGGTGTTATGATATCTCACAGAAACCTAATTAGCAACATGGAGGCAATTGGTCAAGCATCCAGTTACAAAGAAACTGATACAATGTTAAGTTGGATGCCTCTCACACACGATATGGGGTTAATAGGTTTTCATTTAAACCCCTTATTGTGTGGAATGAATCATTGTCTAATGCAATCCAGTTTATTCCTCAGAAAGCCAAATTTATGGTTAGAAAAAGCTGAAGTTCATAGAGCAAGCATTTTGTGCTCTCCAAACTTTGGATATTCATACTTTCTCAAACACTTCAAGCCTGATTCAAAAAGGAAGCTGGATTTGTCGCAAATTAGAATAATATATAACGGAGCAGAGCCTATTTCAAGAACTATCTGTGATCAATTCACTAGTCTTCTTTCCGAATATAGATTGAGCTCGAATGCCATCTGCCCTGTATATGGCTTAGCAGAGGCCACACTGGCAGTAACTATTTCAGAACCAGATAACGAAGTTGTGTCCTTGGAAGTGGAATCACATAATACTAAAATCCATTCAATAGAGAAGAAGAAGAAAAAAGTGAAGGGTAATTTTAGTGTAGTAAATGTTGGTACTCCTGTCGATAAGTGTTCCATCCGGATTGTTGATGATCTAAATGAGGTACTAGAAGATGGTGGTATTGGGTATGTTCAGATTAAGGGAGTAAATGTGACATCCGGATATTATAATAATGAAGAAGAGACAGCAAAAATTGTAAATGAGGAGGGTTGGCTAAATACTGGTGATTTAGGATTCATAAACTCGAATAACCTCTTTATCACTGGAAGATCCAAAGATGTAATTTTTGTAAATGGGCAAAATTATTACCCCCACGACATTGAGCAAATTGCAGAAGAAGTTGAAGACATTGAGCTAAATAAGATTGCAGTTTCAGCTTACTTCAGTGTTGAGTTAGAACGACAAGAGATCATTGCTTTTGTTGTCCATCGTGGGCTTATCAAACCATTTGCATCGATCGCAAGAACATTACGGAAATTAGTAAATGTAAAGTTTGGTATTAGTATAGATCGGGTGATTCCTATCAAGAGAATGCCGAAGACAACAAGTGGGAAGTTACAACGATTCAAGCTTGTTGAAATGTATGAGGAAGGTGCCTTTGCTAATCAAATTCATGAGTTGGAGCTTCTGCTTAGGAATGATGAAACGGAAAATAATTCACAAGGTTCTAATGGGATTACAGACCGTATTTTAGGAATTTGGAAGACAGTTCTGGGAGATAATACTATTAAAGTAAGCGATTCCTTTTTTGAAATTGGAGGTACTTCTTTGAAAGCTTCAGAAATATGCATGCTTATTCATGAAACCTTTCAAACTGAAATTTCTCTGGTTACATTTTATGAGAATCCGACTATTCTGAAACTATCCAACTTATTAAGTAAGCCCAACAAAAAAGAATATTCTCCTATTCCAGGAGGCCAGTTAAGAAGTAGATATAAGGCAACTTCAGCACAACAGAGACTCTATTTTGATTGGATAGTCAATAGAGACTCAACAGTATATAACCTTCCAATTATCTATGAGATAAACAAAAAAGTTGATCCCCATAAGGTTGAAGAATATTTATACCTACTTATCCAAAGGCATGATTCATTGCGGATGTCACTTCACTTTGCGGAGGAATTAGAATTCGAAGTAAGCGAGGAAGTTCATTTTTCATTGACATCAATGAATTGTAAAAATGAAGATATTGAAACCTGTATCAAGTCGTTGATTAGACCATTCGACCTGTCCAAAGCTCCACTATTCAGGGCCGCTATATTGGAGATGGAGAATTCGACACAAATATTGGTCATGGACTTTCATCATATCATTTCTGATGGACTTTCAATATTTCATTTCCTCAAGGAACTTTCCAATCTCCTTTCTCAGAAGGACCTTCAGGATTTAAGACTGAATTTTCGTGACTTTGCAATATGGGAACAGAGCAATGAAACTTATAAAGAGCCTCATAAAATTGAATATTGGAAATCGCAGTTGTTTGAAGAATATCCATTACTTGAATTACCAACTGATCATCACAGGCCACAAATACTCAAAAAAAGAGGACGAAAATTAGAGTTTAATTTAGGGACCGGGGAGACCAGTTATTTGAAAGAATTGGCCATTGAAAAGCAATGTTCACTTCACTCAATTCTTTTTACAATATATCGAATTTTTCTATCAAAGATCACAGGACAAGATGATATAGTAATCGGCATTCCGACCTCTGGGAGAAGTGATCCTGATCTTCTTCGGATACACGGCATGTTTGTAAATACGATTCCAATACGAGTAAAAATATTGGGAAATAATATATTTGATGAGACACTTGAGAAGATCAACCATGTCATATCTTCTGCTGTGGATAATCAAATTCCTTTAGAAGATTTAGTGTCAAGCACTAACTCCAAACAAGATAGGAGTCGTAACCTATTGTTTGATACCATGTTTGTCTTTCATGATTTTGGAAAAGAAGATACAGATGGTAATCTTCTGACGAAAAGATACTACTGTGATCCTGGAAACTCGAAGTTTGACCTAACCCTGGAATTTGTTGAAGAGCAAGACTCTTTGAAGTATTATTTTGAATATTCAACAGAGCTCTTTGAAGAAGCAAGCATTAGAAGGTTTCAAACTTACTTCAAAAGTTTAATTGATGACCTAATTGGAAATCTATCCTGCAAATTCAAAGAATTAGCGTTTGTAAGTGAAGAAGAACAGCATGGTTTTGATTTAATCAACAGTACGGAAGTTAGTTATCCTAAGGGGGTTCCAATCCATAATTTGTTTGATAGTCAAGTTAAACTAACGCCAAATTCAACTGCCCTTGAGCACGCAGATACTCGGTTAACGTACAAAGAGCTCAATGAGTATTCTGATGGACTGGCCCAAACTTTAAAAGAGCACGGTATATCAAATGATAGCCCTGTAGTAGTTTTATTGCCAGGATCAATTGAGTTTATTACCAGCATCCTTGCCATACTAAAATCGGGAGGTTGCTATGTACCCATAGATCAGACCTTGCCATCAGCCAGAATTTCCCAATTGATAATGGATAGTGGATCGAATCTCGTTGTATCCAAAATTGAGATTCTTGAAAGTTTAGATTTTGTTAAAAGCTCAAATATAAAGCAGTTATCAATCAGCTCTCTTGACTTGGGTTTGATAGGTGGATTTCGTATAAAGAATGCAAAATTGGATTGCAATAATTTAGCTTATATAATATATACATCCGGAACTTCCGGTGCACCAAAGGGAGTAAGAATTAGTCATGACTCACTTGTCAATTATTGTTTATGGGCCCAATCAACTTATTTTAATGATAAGCCAGCCACAATGCCTCTTTTTACTTCTATTTCATATGATTTGGCGGTCACCTCATTTTTTGTGCCCCTCATTTCTGGTGGACGGGTGATAATATATAATGATAGTGAAAGTAGATCTGCTATTGAGAGTCTTTTTCAGGAAGACAAGGCTGATGTAATAAAATTAACTCCTTCACATCTGGCTATTCTTGGATCCGGGTTGGCTGTTGATTTTAAATCTTCGACAAGGCTGAAATGCCTGATAGTAGGTGGGGAAAAATTTGACTTCTACCTGGCTGAGAAGATATACAAACTATTTAACGGGAAGGTTGAGATTTATAATGAATACGGACCAACTGAGGCTACCGTTGGATGTATGATTTATAAATTCAGTGATTTGTATTCAAGGCCTTTTGTTCCAATTGGAAAGCCAATTCAGAATACAAAGATTTATGTTTTGGATAAGTTTTTGAAACCCGTTCCTACGGGTGTGAATGGTCAATTGTGTATTGCTGGTCTGGGTTTGAGCAATGGATATCACTTTGATGATGATTTAACAAAGCGAAAATTTGTAAATAATCCCTTTCAAGAGGATTCTGTAATGTATTGTAGCGGGGATATCTGCAGAAGATTACCAAATGGCGTTATCGATTATATTGGCAGAGTTGATGATCAGGTAAAGATTAATGGCTATCGTGTGGAGCTTTCAGAAATAGAGCATGCATTGCTTTCTTTTGCTTCAATACAATCCGCTGCTGTTAAGGTGTTTGCGTTTGGACTTCAGAGCAGTATTTTATGCGCATATTATGTCAGTCAAGAGATTATTTCTGAACCTGAACTGAAGAAACATCTTTTTGAAACGCTTCCGTTCTATATGGTTCCGACCTATTATGTCCATCTGGATCATTTTCCCCTGACCCCCAATGGTAAGCTAGACAAGCAGTCACTGCCTGATCCTGATATAGAGGTTGGCGAGGGATATGTTGCACCTGAGACTGAGGTAGAAGGTATATTGTGTGATATTTGGT
>JAVKDB010000014.1:0-389113 GCA_040222475.1 Cyclobacteriaceae bacterium
GTTTGCGCTCTAAATTGACTTGACAAAAGTTCACTCCCTGTGAGAGGAGCTGTTTAACGGTTAGGGAGTCCGAATCGCAGGTTTAATAGAAATATGAACAAATTTTTCAACCAAAACGAAACCTTTTGTTATTCATGGAACCATTTGTTATGCCGCGATTAGTCCTGCCAAATGTACCATCGTAGATGATGCTATCCTGATTTCTGATAATGACCGAACCACTCAGGTGTTGATATTTTGCTTCTTGGGTAAAGAGCTGTCGAAGCTGCTCGGTCACCTTCAGATTATCTACGGTGTATGTTTTAGTTTTGGCAGGGGCTGGCTCTTGTGCCGAGCATGAGATCAGTCCAGTGCAGAGCAGCCATCCGCTCAACCAGTAAGTCTTTGTTTTCATTAGATCGTCTTTAAATTTTAAGTTGCAGATTGATCTTACCTATCGTCAAAGCTCTGGGCAGGGTTGACCAAAAACAGGCCTGAGGGACGAACGACGGATATATGAGTATCAATGAATGATGAGACACTTTAGCATTTCCAGAGTACTACCCAAAAGCCTCGGCTCGATCGAGAGATGGATTCATCTCGGCTTATGGTTGACAGGGCTAGTGATCCTCAATTGGCCGGATCAGCTATTCACGATAGGCGTATTTAGCAGCCGTGATCATGAGCTATTGATCCCGAGCCTTTATGGGACTTTGATCAATGCTGCCATTGTCTATGGGGTGAGCAATATGATTATCGATCAAACTGGTCAGATAGATTTCAATTTGATCCTTAAAACGCTTCTCTTCTATCTGATCGGTTGTGGTGTCGAGTCGTTGGTTGATATAGGCCATTATTTTCTCCTCACAAGCGTAATGAGTGGGGCGTTGGTTTGGGAAATAATCTTGGGAAGCGTGATCATGAACTTCTTCTTTTTTTATGTACCGGCATTGATCTACGGCATCATCAAGAGCTCAATGAAGAGTGAGGGATCACCTGTTCAGAAAATTGAAATCCAGGATGGACATCACAAAGTACTCATTGTACCTAATGACCTTAGCCATGTGGAGAGCGATGGTAATTATGTCAAGTTTCATACTAGCAAAGGAGTCATACTAGAACGATCCAGTCTGACAAAGGTCGAAGGTCGACTGCCAGCGACATTTGTTAGATGTCACAAGTCGTTTGTCGTCAATAAAAATGCCATTGAGAAAATCTCCACGACCTCAGTAGAAGTTGGAGGCCATAAGATTCCGATAGGGAGGAAGTATAAGGAGAATCTTAGCTGACGGCAGCATAATCATTAAAAGGACTGACGCTTTCTCAGCCCACCTTGATAGGTCTGCTATTTGCCCTTCCTCTTCAATAACTTCTTTAGTTGAGCTGGGTGCTGTCGGGTATCCCAAATCGCAAGTATATTTAGTTGCACACCTACCTCTTCATAGACAATGAAATAGTCACGGACAATTTTTAGTCGAATTCCTGATTCATCTGTCTTTCGCCCTATCTCAGGATGCTTGGTAATCAAATCCACAGAGGAGTTGATGAGCTGGTAAAGCTTTTCAGCATACGCTATTCTTATTTCTATCAATCCAATATTCAAAGATTTGCAATCGGTCTTGATGCGCTACCAATGACGTATTCTTGTAAACTTCTGAAAATGAGTCTCTTTCGATAAACTCAAGATGACAATCATTTTCAGAATCGACAGTACCAACGTCATTTCAATTTGTGCGTTTGGAACCCAAATGTTATGTCACGGGCGACCTGTTGTTGCGCCTCCTTGACAGCTGAGCGCTGTTCGTTTGATAGTTGATACACTTCAGGGTCATCAAAATCAAGCTCAAGGAGACGATGGACTTCATTCAACACACTAGCATCTGATGTCTCCTGAATCCGTTTAATAAGACGTTCCTTTAGATCAATCATATTCAAAAATACATGAATTCTTAAAGTTCTTCAAACCCGATATTAATTGTAGAAATGTATATCTAGGACCTTCTCAAGGTCAGTATAAAGAACTCTTACATGAAAGGGGTTTTACAAATTTCTAGAACTGGCATGTAATGTTAAAGAGGAACACCATCGTGCTCCTCTTTAACTTCAGATAGATATTTTGCGGCTACTCGTTAGTAGCACCCTGCTGACGGAGATAGTTTTCTATATCGTTATGGCCGCCTTTACGTGCCATCTTCAGTGGAGTGCGCAGGCTAGAGTTGAAGAAGGTTCCGTCGCGGGAAGATTTGTTGACATCCGCTCCACTTTCTACCAGCAGCTTGACCAGATCAAGATGCCCTTGCTCGCAGGCATTCATGAGAGGAGTCTCATCTCCGGTGATTTCAAAATTGACATCTGCGCCGGCACTGATCAGGTATCTTACCACATCTTCATGCCCAAACTTGGCTGCCATGATGAGGGGGTTACCATCACCACTGACGCCACGGTTGATATCGGCACCTAGCGCCACCAGACCTTTGGTCATTTCTAAGTCACCCTTCTTGGCTGCCTGGATCATGGCATTGCCGTCACCATCGAAGCTCTCATTGATATCAGCACCGTTTTTCACCATGAGCTCGACCATTTCCAGATTACCATATCTAGCGGCAAGCCAAAGTGGATGTCCATCTGATCTTGTACCTATGGTAGGGTCAGCACCGTTTTGAAGGAGTAGTTTGACAACTTCATCATGCTTCCGGACAATGGCATTACTTAGAGCAGTGCCATCTCCCCATACTTTTTCGTTGACATCAGCCCCATTGTCGATGAGCAGCTTGACGACTTCAAGGTGACCGTTACGTGATGCGGTGAGTAGTGCAGTGCCATCACCCCATTCCACCTCATTGACATCAGCACCTTTGCTGATCATGGTCTTGACCACATCCGTTAGGCCACTGCCTGCGGCGGCCATTAGAGGAGTTTCATCATCATTGTCGTGATCCTCCACATCAGCACCGGCATTGATCAAGAGCATTGCGATATCGCCGTGACCCCTGCGAGCTGCCATGACCAATGGCGTCCTGGGATCATAGTCATTATCATCACAGTCCACATCTACGATTTTGATAAGTTCTCTTACTTTGTTGATGTCATTGCTCCTTACTGCCTCCAGTAAGGTCTCGCAGTTTTGTCCTTGGCTTAGGTTGTAGGCGAATAGGAGTGCTAATATTATGATGAGTTTTTTCATTTTGTTGAAGTTTAGTTCGTGTTGTTGTTGAGTGGAATGCAATTGCTTTTGTACGGTACAAATGTGGTAAGAGTAGCCAGACCTTTTTAAGAAAGAAGACCGATGAGCAGAAACTGTCGAAGTTTGCAAGGTTTGCGAGTACCAATCGTATTGAGAGTGAGAATCCCTTCATTAGCTAGCGTAATCAGGGTCTTCGTCGACGAAATATCATTGGTCTTCCGAAACGCACTATTTTGCAAAGACGATTATCATCAATGACTTCTTCCTCACATATCCTTGATCGACTCATCAACACCAGGATACTCAGCCATATCGCTTTTTGGGTGACCGTTGTGTTGGTATTGGCCTATCACGGCAGTCTTTTTGGTGGTAACCTCGGTGATAACCTTATCAATATGCTTACGCTCTTGCCGGTACAGATGATTGCCGCCTATGCATTGATCTATTATCAGATACCTCAATGGCTGAACAATGGGCGGTACCTGGCTTTTGGCATCAGCCTGCTCATTCTAGCATATCTGCTATCTGCTTTGGCGCGCTTGTCCGTGATCCATATCGCACAGCCGCTAATGGTCGTGGAGACACTTGACGAATCGATAGGCGAGATACTCACTGACCCTTTGTATCTGATTCAGGTATTTACCACCTCGGTATATATACCCGCTGCGCTGCTTTTTTTGCTCAAAATGACGAAAGAACGATTTGCACAGCAAAACCAACTGATTACGTTAGAAAAAGAGAAACGCACGACGGAGCTGGACTTCCTTAAGGCACAGATGAACCCTCATTTTCTTTTCAATACCTTGAATAACATCTATAGTCTGGCTAAGAATAGAGCTGAGCAAACGCCGGAGATGATCCTGAAGCTCTCGGAGATCCTAGACTATACCATCTATGAGTGCAACGAAGCAACCGTACCAGTCAAGAAAGAGTGGGAGTTGATAGAAAACTACGTCGATCTGGAGACGCTACGTTATACCGATGAGCTAACCATCATGCTAGATGAGCATGTAGATGATAATGAGGTACGTGTGGCGCCATTGATTTTGATTTCGCTGGTGGAGAATGCCTTTAAATATTCACTCAAACGTGTGGATGACGTTCCGGTCATCAAGGTCTTGCTCAAGGTCGCAGATCGGGCACTCAATTTTGAAGTCTTCAATAGCAAAGCGATGAATCTACCAGAATCAAAAGAGGAGAAACAGGGAATTGGTGTACAGAATGTGAGAAGACAACTGGACCTCCTGTACCCAGATCGCTACACTATAGATATTGAAGATCGACCAGATAGCTACAAGGTGAGCCTCACAATAAAATTATAAGAAACTATGAGCGAATTGATCAAATGCCTGATAGTAGATGACGAGCCGTTGGCGATAGACGTGATCGAAGGCTATGTGGACCAAGTGCCACAGTTATCACTTGTCGATACATGCAGTGATGCGATGAGTGCTTTCCAGATCATCAACGAGCAGCAGATTGATCTGATCTTTCTGGACATTGAGATGCCTGGCATTAATGGTATCAGTTTCATCAAGTCCCTCTCAAACCCCCCAGCGGTTATCCTGACCACCGCTTTCAGAGAGTATGCTATTGAAAGCTACGAGATAGAAGTCGTGGACTATCTGCTTAAGCCTATCTCATTTGATCGATTTTTCAAGGCGATCAATAAACACTTGAAATCGAAGACTTCTACTACTACCGAAACACCAGCTATTCCTGCTAAGGCGGGAGGCTCTATCTACGTCTACTCCAATAAGAAGAACCTGAAAGTCTACTTCGACGATATCCTTTATGTAGAAAGTATCAAGGACTACATCACTATCCATATCAGCGACGCGCAGATCATTTCTAAGAGCACCATTACCAACTATGAGGAACTGCTCCCTTCTTCATTTTTAAGAGTCCATCGGAGTTTTATTATCAATAGTGCCAAGATCACGGCTTTCACTCACCAGGATATTGAGATCGGTGAAAAGGAGATTCCGATAGGTACCAGCTACAAGCGAGTGGTGCTAGAGCAGTTGAAGGGGTAGCTCTCCCGGTTGGAATGGTGGCTTGATGCGAAGGGTTCCGATGGGCCCAAACTGTCGGACTTATTTTTTAAATTCTGTTTGGTGCAGGTTTTAATCTGAGGTGGTTTAATTCCCCGATGCTTGCATTGGAAACAAATATGTTTGCAAAGCAAACGCAACTTGATACCCCGTCAGCTTGCTGCGGGGTTCTTCATTTATAGGCATGTCAAAGCCCAGATTATATTCTGGAGTTATACTGTCAGATATCTATCGTAAGCGTAAGGTATTAACGTTTGCCGTGCAACTTTTCTTCTTTGTCTCAGATTACAGAAGAGTTTGATAACAATTAGCACTAGTCAATTAACTCATAATCAATACTTTAAATACGATTATTCAATTTTAAGGATAGCAGTACTAAAATTTGCACTTTCAATGCAATATTGTGGATTAGGATCCTTTAATTTGCATTATGGCGTTTGATAGGAATACGTTAACAAGCCGGATAAAAGCGGATCATGTGTGGTGGGATAATCAACCCATTCCATTTTGCGAATTGAGCAAAAGAAGATACTATTCTGGATTTCATGCTTTGATAAGTCAAAAAGCGCTACATCGGGCAGTAGTGCTGATGGGGCCGAGAAGGATTGGTAAAACGGTGATGATGTACCAAGCAATTCAGGATCTGATAGAAGAAGGTGTCGACCCTAAGAAAATTCTTTATTTCAGTTTGGATACTCCGATATATACTAATGTTATTCTCGAAGAGTTGATCGAATTGGCGTTATCTCCGCAAGCTATTAGTATCGAAGGCTGCTATATATTCTTTGATGAAATTCAATATTTTAAGGACTGGGAGATTCATCTCAAAGTATTAGTAGACAGAAATCGAAATACAAAATTCGTCGCAAGTGGCAGTGCAGCAGCAGCCCTCCGAATGAAAAGTATTGAAAGTGGAGCAGGAAGGTTCAGCGATTTTTTCTTGCCACCATTGACGTTTTCTGAGTACATAGACTTGAATAAGTATGACGGTCTAATGGAAGAAATCAATGTTGATTTCAATGGTTCAAGGCCATTTTACAGAGCTACAGATATCCAACAGTTGAATGAACATTTCTACGATTATATCAACTTTGGTGGATTTCCTGAGATCGCGTTGAATAAAGATGAAGTCAAATACCCCGAAAGAGTTATTCAAAAGGACATCACGGATAAAGTCATTATGAAAGACTTGCCGGGTTTATTCGGAATTGAAAATACGCTGGAGCTACAGCAGTTTTTCAATGTGCTATCCTACAGGACAGGTGAAATATTGAACTATCGGAGTGTATCGCAGGAAACGAAAACAGACAATAAAACGCTTAAGAGATATATAGAATATCTGGAGTCTGCTTTCCTAATAAAGGTCTTGCACAGAGTAGATGTCACGGCTCAGCGATTTAAAAACATAACCCAATTCAAAGTCTATCTAACCAATCCAAGTCTATTCACGGGGCTCTTCGGTAGGGTAGAAATTGAAGACGAGCGATTTCCGCATCTTGTTGAGACGGCTGTGTTTGCCCAGTACCTTCATAGGGAGCATAGTTTTCTACGATATGCAAGTTGGAAAAGGAATGGAAAAGAAGGTGAAGTAGATCTCATACAGTTGAGTCCAAACTTTCAGAAAGCCTACTGGGCATTGGAAGTTAAATGGTCAGATTCTCCGAAAGTGGATAAGCTTAGGTACTTCATGAAAAAGAATGGTATTGAAAAAGGAATCGTGACTAGTCGAACTTTGTTTAGAGATGGAGATGAATTGTTGATCGTCCCGAACAGTGTGTACGCCTATGTGGTGGGTAAAAATGCTTTAGACAGTCTATTAGCTGAGTAGCAAGGTATTCGTAGGAACAGCCTATACCTTACTATTCCCATGACCTTTACCTACCAGGATATAGAGGTCGGAGATAAGGAGATTCCGATAGGCACGAGCTACAAGCGGGTAGTGCTTGATCAACTGAAAGATTAGCCTTGAACTGAGCGATAATGCGCTTGTCATTGATTTTAGAGCACAACTTCAGCATCTAATCAGTCCATCGTGCTAGCCGATCTACATTTTTCTAAAAAAAAATCAACTACCCGGTTGGGTATTTGGGATGAAGTACGTCTAAAGTAGGAAGAGTAAATGAAACTGATTAGACTATGAATATCCGTGACTTGAGATTACCTGTAATATTTGCCATGCTACTGCTGTTTGCTGCCTGCATGGATGAGGAAGATGCTGACTTACTACAAGCGACTGAAGAATTAGCATTTGATGATGCAGATTTTGACCCATCGGACTGGACTACTGCTACACATAGCAAGGAGGCCGATCCTGACTATGAAATGGTGTTCAGTGATAATATAGTCCAAAGGTTGGATATAGTCATCGACACTGATCGCTGGCAGATCATGCTAGACGACATGACCAGTATGTATGGAAGCTTTGGCTCAAGAACAGGCGGAGGATTTTCAGACGAGAATCCGGTGTTTGTGCCAGCGGAAGTCTACCATGAGGGCAAGCAATGGTATCGCGTGGGTGTGCGCTTCAAAGGCAATTCAAGTTTGGTGAGCACCTGGCAGAGCGGTAATATGAAACTCTCATTCAAACTTGACTTTGATGAGTTTGAAGATGAGTACCCTCAAATTGACAATCAGCGGTTTTATGGGTTTAAGAAGCTTAGCCTCAAGAACAACTTTGATGATAAATCCATGCTCCGAGAGAAAGTAGGGGCAGATATATTCAGAGCCGCTGGGTTAGCCAGTTCACACACCGCCTTCTACACGGTGTATGTCGATCATGGTGATGGTCCGATCTACTTTGGTCTCTATACAGCCGTGGAGGAGGTGGATGATACGGTCATCGACACGCAGTTTTCTGATAATGACGGCAATCTTTATCAACCCGATGGTGATGGAGCCAGCTTTGCAGCTGGGACGTTTAGCGAGTCGGTTTTTGAGAAAGAAACCAATGAGGATGAGGCGGACTGGTCTGATATTCAGAGTCTGTTCGCAATGCTTCACGATGATACAAGAACCAGTGATGCGAATGCTTGGAGAACTAACCTCGAAAGCGTATTTGATACTGATGTTTTTCTGAAGTATCTGGCCGTCAACACGGTCATCCAGAATTGGGATACCTATGGCATCATGACGCATAATTACTTCCTGTACAATAACCCTGAAAATAATCTACTCACCTGGATTCCATGGGATAACAATGAAGCCTTACAGACAGGTAAAAGAGGAGGCTCCTTACCGCTGAATTTCACAGGTCTATCCGCTAGCGAGTGGCCCTTGATTGGCTATCTCTATGCTGATGAGGTCTACAAGGCGCAGTATGATACCTATGTGCAGGAGACGGTCAATGGCGTGTTCAATCCGAGTACGATGCAGGCTGCTTATACTCAACATGCGGCACTAATCGAACCTTATGCAACTACTGAAAACGAGGGCTACACCTTCCTCAATAGCAGCGCAGAATTTCAGTCAGCCGTTGATGAACTTATGAGTCATGTTAGTCAGCGAGCGGAAAGTGTTAATAACTATCTTGAGTAAGCATCTGAGTAGGGTTCATTATTGTTGAGCCCTTGATCTTTCCAAAGTAGCCTCATTTACCCTCTGCCTTGTGATATCAGGATCTGTGGCTGATGCTATGTCGCGAAGTTTTTCAATGTAAGCTCGCGGGAATTCATTTTCGATAGCTCCTGCAATCACAAAGTTGAGGTGCCAATCGTAGGGTTTTCCCTTGGTCAGATATTGAGGATCAGTAGCCATGTAGGCATAGATGGTCTGCCTGCCGCCCTCAACTTCCAAGTCGAATGTCATGTGGTCATAGCCCTTGCCTAGCGCTTCGTATTCATCGAGTATTGGTTTGTCAGCCTGAGAAATTTTGTGGATGACACCCCATACCACGGTTTTTTCGATTGAAGCTACCGCAATACTGGCCTTAGTCGATCCATCGATGCTTTGCTTGTTGAACATCAACTGATAGCCTTTCAGCTTATGTAAGCCCACCACCACTACTGACGGGACGCGTTCTCTGATCCTTTGAAGGAGTAGGTTGGAACCGTAGGAGAAGATGTAGACGTACTGATCTTGCATTTCCAATAATTATAAAATCAGCAGTGCCGTCAAAGAATTTAGAGAAATAGGACGGCCAAAATCCGATGAAGACAAAAGCGAGTAGGCCAATGAAAAAGTAGTCAGGGTATTTGAACTTCATGGTTGAAGATAGCAAAAAACCTGAATGCGCTCGTTGATGTACTAGTTCAAATTCAACCTACTTTTCCAGTTCGCATCATCCAGAATTTCGCTGATGAAATTCTTCTTTTCAAAGGTGGTTTTGAAGCTGTGGTCTCGATGAAGCTCGGCATACTTCATCTCCGCTTCGTCTACCAGATAGCTGGAGTCCGGTTCCAGTTGCTCACGGAAAGTGGAGTACTCTTTTCGGTTGTAGAGTAAGTTTTTCGCATCAATCATGCTACTACCAACAGCCACAGTTACTTTTTTGTGGCATCTGCAGGGGTTAGCTTTATCAATTAAGCCACATTTATGATGCATGAAGTGGTATAAGTCTTTGCGTGCCTTACTCAACTTCATACGAAAATTGGCTTTGCTCATCTCCATCAGTTCTGAACCGACCGTATGATCCGCTCCAAAGATCTCGCCGATGACGTAGATCATTCGCTGCTCCTTGTTGAGGCACAATAGCATGCCCGACAGACAGGTCAGCCGTACTTCCCGGATAGCCTCCTTTTTTTCTTCCCGTTCATCCATGCTAAGTTCTATGCTAGGTGCCGCCTCCAAAGCATTGGCCATATCTTCAAAGTTGGGTGGGAAAAAGGACTTGGCTTTTTTCTTATCATTCAGGAAATGATTCACCACGATGCGATACGCCCACGTGCGAAATGCGCTTTCAAAGTTGAATTTCCCAAGGTTGGAAACAATCTTGATTAGTGCTTCCTGACTTAGGTCTGCCGCATCCGCTGGATTCGCGACCATCTTCCATGCAATGTTATAGATAAATGGCTGGTGTCGTTCTATGAGTTGGTTCAAGGCTTTCTTGCTGCCTTCCAGGGTTTGCTCGATAAGCTCTTTATCCGATGCGTCGGAAGGGTAGGAGTTTGAAAATGGGTTCATAGTAGTATCTAATTTAGCTTAATTCTGATGTGAATGCTGAAAAGCCTTTAATCCGAATACTCCGGCGGCAATGGCCACACCTATTCGTGCCCAGTGAAAAAAGACCCAGCCTTGCAGCTTACTAGTGGCTTCTGCTGCGCTGTATTTCAACTCCATAAAATCTAGGTTCATGGGCAAATGATACGCGGCGGTCTGGATATTGACCAGTAGCAAAGCGACAATAGCATAAAGCCAATAGCGTCTTGCGGTTTTGTTTTCTTTGTTGATGAATACCAACCACAGCGTCGCAATAAATGCAGGCATCAATGTGGCTGCTGTAGGGCCTAGCAACAGCGGGAAATCCACTTTGAAAGTTTCCATGAAAGCGATAGGCTCAAGTGACTGCCAGTGTACGCAGTAGCTGAGACCGATGTTGATCATATTGCCAACAAAAGCTCCAATACCGATGATAGCAATGTAGGGGAGTATCTTTTTCATGCTTGCTTATTCGGGGAGTGCTACTTTATTGAGTGGTTTGAATATGAGTTTGGCGAGCCGCGGAAATACAAACCATTTGAACGCAAAAAAGAACGTAATCAGGCCAGCAGTGGCTTGCATTTGAAAGATGATGAAATTGTCCATTTTATTTTTTTCTAAGGTTTTTGATGAGTCTGCCGAAAATAAAGATATGGCTAAGGAAAGCGGCTAATCCATAGGTAACGAAGGTTAACCAAATCACCCCTAAGTTTTGGTCATACAGCTTTAAGCCAAAGAACTAAGGAAACGCGGTGATCAAATCAGCAAAGCCAAAAATGTTGAATACCCAAACCAAGGGAATGGCGAATTTCCATTTACCTTTTAGTGCGATGGAAGTGATAATAGCGAGGATCGCAGTGGCCAGTCCCACAGTCCTACGGTCGATAAAAACTCACTTGGAAACTCTCCGTAAAACTGCTCCTTGGTCATAAAAATCAAACCCAGGTATCGGAAAGCATTGAGAAACACGAATGGCAGCAGTGCATCGTGAATTGAAAGATTGGCGAGACGAGGTTTAATCCACCAGTTGTATCCGAGGAGCATACTGATAGCGCCAAGGGTCGCTTGGAGATTGATGATCAAAAAATTGTCCATGAGCGTAATTTTTAGACTGATTTCTCCCTTGGACAATAGAATGGGAAATGTGTAAAGACTTTTGAAAAACGTTGAAATAGTGAGCTCAATTTTGAGCCACGCTCATCAATTTAATACTCCCAGGTCTGTGGCACACAGACCAATTGAACCATTCGCAGTAAATGATTAAATTTTGATATGAAATCTATGTACCCATCATCAAGAAAATCTTCACTCCAGCTGAATGAAGTGTACTTCTGGACGGCTACTGTTAAGGATTGGAAAAAACTGCTGAGTCAGGATAAGTACAAAAGACTCATCATTAATACATGGAAAGAATTTACTCTGAAGGGCCTAATCAAAGTATATGGATTTGTGATTATGCCAAATCACTTACATGTCATTTGGGAGTTGCTCTTGCTCAACGGGAAAGAAAAACCTCATGCGAGTTTTACTAAGAAGACGGCTCATGAGATAGTTAAGGATTTGAAAGCTCATCATCCCAAGGTATTGCCATACTTCGAGGTGACAGACAAAGAAAGAGCCCACCGTATTTGGCAGAGAGATTCACTTGGCGTACTGATGGATTCTAAAGAAAAGCTAGAACAGAAGCTGGACTATATTCATGCTAATCCACTGCAAGAAAGATGGAATCTGGTAACAAGGACGGAGGATTACCCCTGGTCTTCTGCTTCTTTTTATGAATTGGGTGATTCAGCGTTTGATTTTATAACCGATTATCGAGAAAGGTTTTGAGACAGGAAGTTCTGTGGGTCATAGACTTGGGAGTGAGTATCCAACCAACCCCTCCTACCCTTGACAGCTACCTCAGCCACCCTTGTCTGTGGCACAATGTTCTTGTATCCTCCCCCTTTCAGATTTCCTCAACGTTGATAGGTCTGTGAGCCACAGACCTAGGAGTGGGTGCGCTCAGTTTTGAGCTACACTCATCAATTCCATAGGCTCTTTCTTGCCCTTGAGAGGGATATCGCCTTTTTGTACAAATGCCCACTCCAAGGCAGAGAAATCATTCATTTCAAACATAGCTTTAGAAATCAGAAAGCTGCTGCCTAGCTCGTTGCACATACCCTGAATCCTGGCGGTAGTATTGAGTACATCTCCAGAGTAGGTAATATCCGGCTTGATAACCCCTATTTCACCTGCTATCACAGTACCATAGTGGGCACCTGCTTTGAAGTGCGGTACTACGCCAAATCGATCCTGATATTTGGCTTTTGCCCTTATCAGCAACTGTTGGATATCAAAAAAACAACGGATGCACTTCGCAATATTTTCGGGCTGATGCATTTCCCAAGATAAGACGATCTCATCGCCCACATATTGGTAGATTTCGCCATCATTCTTCAAAATCGGAATCGTGACATCCGAAAATAGTTCTTTGAGAAAGAGATGGTATTTCACCCCGCCCAGTTCTTCAGCAATGGTGGTGGACGATTTGAGATCGAAAAACATGAAAACGCGCTCCTCCTCTACCGGTGTATTGAACTTGCCTAGAAATATCTTTTGCAGCTTCCCAGGCCCGAATTTATTGTTCATTTCCAGGTAGAAATAGGCCAACATCACAATCAACATCCAAAAAACGATGTTTCTTGCATCTGTCGCATCAAAAGAGAAGTGAAAGGAGCCTCCTTTTTCCATAAGCAATAGTCCTTCCACAGTATTCCTAATCGCCCAAACCGCCATGAACGTGAGCATAATAATCATTAAGCCTTGATAGTAAGGTTTGGTACGATACTTATCATCAATAAAGTTGAGCGTGATTGCGGCCACCAAACCACCACCAAAGCCTGAGACAATGTTGAATAGAAGGGCAGTGTGAAATTGATATTGATCAGATAGGCCAGAGCTAAAAATACTGGTTAAAGTGACATGATCGTACAAAGACTGTAGCGCTCCAATGACAGCCATGGCAAGGGCTATGATGAGAACGCGTTGAATTCTTATTGCTTTCATATCCTATTAATGATCTAAGTCTTCACATTCAAAACCCAGTGTTCGGATGCAATCTGCAATTCCATTTTCAGAAGCCAAGTCTTTAACCACAATTCTCAAGACCTTCTCCCAATCATCAAGATCTACATTCCATTGCAGCACTTGGGGATGATTATTAAGAACAGACCCAATAAGCTGGGTGTCTTTACTATCCGATACGGATGTTCTGAATACGAGAATACACATAACGTATAATCATTGTCTTTTAATTCAATTGCGGTTTAGACAAGATAAAATTGGATGTGTAAAGACTTAGAAGAAAAAAGAAGGAGCTGAGAGAAATTCATCAATCTAAGAAGAGTCACCTCCAGAGGACTTTGAGATTATTTGGTTTGAATCAGTGTTCTCTGCGCGTTACTCTGATCGACTAACGAAGGAGTCTGACGGTTCCAAACCGTCTGATTTTTTGTATTTGATTCTGGCTGGCTCTTTGGCTGTACCTGTGTACTTCACAAATATATCACGCAGCAGCTTCACCAAGGTCTGTGGCACATAGACCTTGGAGTGGGTCGCTTTTAGTTTGACAATAATTTGGATTCTACATTCAAACAGAGGCCAATCTGCCTTCCAACACAATGCAAGCTTCACCTTTAATAAGTACGGAATTCTTGTCGGTCAGGCTCACCACCATTGATCCGGTTCTCTCCGAGCACTGGAAAGACATCATCTCTTGTTTCCCAAGCCGATCTCCCCAATACTTAGCAAGAAAGGTATGGGTGCCTCCTGTTACCGGATCTTCGTCTGTTCCGCTCCATGGCCAGAAGTAGCGCGACTCGAAATCATAGGCCTCTTCATCGGATCTGGCCGTCACTAACACACCATTGATCTGATCATGAGATTGGATCAATGAGGGGAAGTCAGGACTGAGGCTCCTTAGCAGAGAACAACTGTCAATCTCCAGCAGCAGGATTTTGGTTTCTTGGTTATAAACAGCGTTGAGTATATCAGGTATCCCAAGTGCTTGCAATAGGGCCGGAGGTGCCTCGGACGACTCTGTTTGGTAAACAGGAAACTCCATGATGATTGCTTCGCCCTCTCTTCCTATTTGCAAGTCCAGTTGTTCTGCTGTGATGAACGAGATTTGTGCTAACTCTGGATGGTTGTGAAAGAGCACCTTTGCCGAGGCAAGTGTCGCATGCCCGCAAAGCGGTATTTCCATCTTAGGGGAGAAATAACGAATACCGTAGTGACCGGCTCCCAATTCATTTACGAATGCAGTTTCTGATAGACCTAGCTCTTTGGCTATATTCAGCATAAGAGCATCAGACGGCTCCTTCTCTATCAAGCAAACGCCTGCCGGATTGCCCTTGAAAGGCTCTGATGTAAAGGAATCTACGATGTAGGTATTAATATTACATGCCATTTCTGCCACTTTTTTATTGACAATATACACATCGAAAATAGTAATATGGCACCGAAAATCATTAAAACTGAAGGAATCTCATCGATCACAAAGTAGCAAGACCAGAAAAAGATGATGCAAATAATAGCAAGTTTGATTTTCAGGTGACCTTCCAAAAAAAGCGATGTTTTGGCTTATCAACGGCACCCAATCCCCTGTAAAACGAGATAGCATTTTTATTGAATACTGGAGTTTGCCATTGAATCAAATCAATGCTCTGATGGCGCGCTTGAGCTTGAATTCTTTGCATGAAGGCCTTGCCGAGCCCAAGTCCTCGACACTCTTCTTTGATAAAAAGGCAGTCGAGATAAAGATACTCGACACCTTCCCATGTCGAGTACTGAGATATGAATGAGGCGTAGGCAACAATCAGTCCCTCATGCTCAGCAATCAGACATTGTATTTTGGGATACCTCCCGAACATCGTGTCCCTTAGTCGTTGCTCAAGTTCGACGAGACTCGAAATCTCCGATTGTTCATAGACTGCATGAGCCTCGATTAAAACCAATATCTGCGGTAGATCTTTAAGCTCAGCCTTTCGGATGCTTTTCAGCATGCATACTGTATTTTTGCTCCTGTAGATGCCAGCTTTCCCTCTGTGCCATATCCATCATACTTCCACCACTCAATGCCTCCCATGAGTTCCTTCACTGTAAAGCCCAACTTGACCATTTTAAGGGAACCCTTTGCAGAGGCGTTACACCCGATACCATCGCAGTATACGACATACGTCTTGTCTCGATCAAGATGAGCCGTACTTTCCTCCGTCATCTCACGGTGAGGGAGGTTGATCGCTCCCGGTATATGTTCTTTTTCGTACCCGAAATCTTGACGAGCATCAACAGCAACCACTGCTTGGTTGTTTTCAAATGCTGCGAATAGATCTGACGGATCCATTTCATAGTTCAGTTTCTTTTGGTAAAATTCAATTTGCTCTTTCATAGTTTTTTATTCAAAAGTAGGAGGGTGTCCTGGCTTATTGATAGTCTTATGTTTGACTATATTTTGAAGATCGATGAAATGTTTTCAGCTAGTGAATCGATCTCAAAAAACTACGCTCATAGCTAACAATGCACTTGGAAGTTTGTGCATAAGCATAGGCTTCTTCACAAGCAGGACTCGACTTACTTTTCTCTCGATACTCCTCGTAGGACGCCAAGGAAGAGAACTCGAATAAGGCCACCGCAATATTACTAGCTCCCTCGTGGGGCAAGAAGTATCCCAAGTGCTTACCTCCAAATTTGTGGACTAGTGGAATCCACAGTTTTGCATACTTTTCACACTCCTCTACTTTATTAGGGTCAATGACGTATCTCAAATAGCAAGCAATCATAAATATGTTTTCTACAATGTTCCGATAGTTTTTGATAAGCCATTGGTCTAAGAGCTGAGCGTTTTTTGATGAGACATGAAATATTTTCAAAATGCCTTTGAAGAATTCTCTGTAAATATGTGAGCTCATGGAAGTGAAATATTTCAGACTGATAAAGACCATCGCCGTGGAGGGTAATATTGCAAATTCCTCAGAGAAGCTTTTTCTAACTCAGTCAGCGCTGAGTCATCAGTTGAAAGAGTTGGAGGATCAATTGGGCTTCAAGGTCTTTCTCAGAAAGAGGAACAAATGGGAGCTTACCGAAGAAGGTGAGGAACTTCATAAATTGGCAAATAATGTCTTGAACTCTATTGAGGTTGGGTTTAACAAAATCAAGACACTTCAGGAGAACTCTAAAGGGACGATTCGAATGAGTATGGAATGCTACTCTTTTTATCAGGGCATTTCAGCTTTTCTTCAGAAGATGTGGATGTTGTATCCTGAAATCAAGATTAATTTGATATTGGAAGGAACACAACATCCCATTTCCAAATTGGTCGCTGAAGAAATCGATATTGCGATAGTCACCGTCAAACCTCAGATTGAAGGTCTGACCAGCACTAAGATCTTTGAAGACGAGACGCTCACGCTGGTGCATGAGGAAAATGAATTGGCAGAAAAGGCGTATCTGGAGCCGGAAGATTTTGCTAGTCAGCACCTGATCATCCACTCTTTTCCTATGGAGACTGTGTCGGTTTTTGAGCATTTCCTCAAACCCAATAATATCCTACCGCGAAAAATCACTGCTATACCTCTGACCGAAGTTTCTTTAGACCTTGTTAACTCAAATCAAGGCATAATGTGCCTGCCGAAATGGGGTCTGAAGTCATTCAACCTTCCCAATGAAATTGTCTTCAAAAGAATGGGCAGGTCGGGCCTAATACGACAGCACTATCTGGTATTGAGATCTTCAGATATATCGAAAAAATACATTACAGATTTCGTTACTAATTTCGGCGAGAGCTTTGCCGAGAAAGCAGGCAGATAGTCCGTGACTACTCTTCCATCTTCCAGAAGATAATGCCACCGGCCTGCTTGCCCATATCTACGGAGGCGACCTTTTTAGCACTATTGAGCTCGATGACATCCATCGTGCCGGGCTCACCACCAATTCCTTCTACAGAGATAAAGGCATATTTGCTATCAGATGAGATCGAGACACCATGAGGTATCCTGCGGGTATTCTTCACCCTGGCTATTTCCTTTCCTTTTTTAAGGTCCCAAACGCCAGTTTCCTGAGCGCCTTTGTAAGTCGCCACGAGATAGCGACCATCGGGTGAGACATCCGCATTGTAGGGCGCTTTTCCGGTAGGAAGCTTGTTGGTGATCTTCCATTCTGCAAGATCTATTTCGAGGATTTCGTTGGAGCCATTTCCTGCTACGTAAACTTTGTCACCGGCAGGATCAGGAATAGCCCATGTCGGTTTGACAGCACTATGGTACATATAGTCGCCATCACCATTGGGCATGGCATAAGAAAAGCTCGCATGATCTCGACCACCCATAGAAGCCACATCGTCTGTTGACTCCTCTAGCACTTTCCCATCTAGTTGCAGTGTGCGACTCACGCTGAGCTTAGCCGTATTGATTTCAAAGAGCTCACCTGACATCATGGCTACCGAATAGTGGAACTTGCCATCCGCGGAGATCCGAGATCCATGTGGCATCACGCCGGTCTCGATGCGGTCTATCTCAATCATCTCCTCCGGATCGACTACCGAGACGGTACTTGGCTTCATATCTCCGTGCAAATCGAAATTCACACAATAGAGCAGGCCTGTAGACTTTGATACTTGCAATGAGGCAGGGAATAATCCAAGCTTCACCGAACCGACCACCTCGTTGGTGGCAGTGGAGTACTTGTATAGTGTGCCGTACGGGTTGCCATGAGCCAGCGAAAGGTACCAATACTTACCATCAGGACTGACGTTGATACCATGAGGGCCTTCCATCTCAGCAGGCCGAGTGCCTACCACAATGGTTTCTTCCACCACAGCTTGCTTGCCATCAAACTTGATCAATGCCACCTCATCCTCAGACTCTGCAGCTACATAGACGTAATAGTCTTGACTTTGCGCAGATAGGCAGAAGATCATCAATGCAGCGATCAACAGGTTTTTCATAGTTACTTGGTTTGGACTTTAGTGCCTTCAGGAAGTACGGGCTGTACCTTGGCTGACCAGAGACCGCTATTCCAGTCGGAGTAGAAGATGTGTCCTTTATGTGGCTGAGCACCCCATGTGAAGGGTGCGTTAGGCACATAACCTTCAGGGTCTTCCGGTACAATCCATGCAATTTCCCTACCCTGACGGTTGAGGTCACCGAGGAGCTCTCCGCTAAGATCTACCACTCTCACACCAGCATTATAGAAGGCTGCATAAAGGATATCATCTTCGATCCAGTAGTTGTGTGATCCAGCGAATGGCACCTGAAACCAGGCCACTTCTTTAGGGTTTTCTAGATCAGTGAAGTCAATGACGTGCAGAAAACCTGCTGCACGGCTCGGCTTTTTCGAATTGGCATCTAGACCATAAGGGAAATCCTCGTCACCCATGATCACGTAGAATTTGCCAGTTTTTTCATCCTTATAGGGGAAGGCAGCATGATTACGACCACTTGGATAGGCATATTCAGCAAACTGAACGGGATTGGAAGGTGAACCGCCAGCGATACCATTACCCACATCTACTAACTGTACACCATCTTCCCAGTTAGAAGAGTAGGCGATACCGTCATGAATCCAGACATCATGGATGGAGTGACCAGGAGTATTGAGTTCAAACTCTCCAACAATTTTTGGTTGGTTAGGGTCTTCTATGTTGATAGAATAGTACTTTCTGCTTGCACTGAGTGCATAGACATGGTCTTTGTAGATGAATACGTTGTGAACACCACCCGTCAGGTTTTCGGAGAACTCCGAAATAATACTAACGTCTCGAGGATTGCTACTATCAATGATTACCAGACCATTTTTTCTGTTAGAGGCACCTTCGCGTGAAATCACACATATGGTTCCGTCTTCTGAGATTTTGACATCATTGACCGTACGCGCATCAACCTTTACCGAATCAATTTTGGTGATAGCGGCAGGGTCAGTTACATCCCAGAAGTAGGCTGTGCCGTCCGCACCCCATGTGCCAGTGACAGCATAGTCGCGCCCGTCCTTGCCCTCCCAAATCCACAGGTCAGAAGTGTGCTTATCACCTACCGACCCTCTGCCGACTAGGTCAATTTTGCGTGCGATATTTCTGTTGTTAGCGCTGATGGTGACAGAGGCTGCTGCACCACCTGCCACTGCATTGATCACATAGAGACCTGGCTGATCTGCGACAAACTTACCCTCCTGGGTTACCAAACCTGATGCTGCTGCTGAGACATCATACGATTCTCCGGTAAACGAATAAACGATCGGTGCATCTTCTACGGCTTTGCCGTTTTTGTCACGAGCTACAGCAGTCAGCGTGAAGACATCACCTGATCTTCCTTCATTCATATCTGAACTGAGGTCGATCTTTACGATAGGATTATCTACTACCGTCAATTCCACTTTTGTCATGACTTCATCGACCTTGGCGGTGATAGTAGTCTTTCCTTTCGACCTTGAGAGCAGCTTAAAGAAGGGAGCCATCTGGGCTACTTCATTATTTGAAGAGGTCATTTCAACGGAGATCTCGGGTCGCTCAAAACCTGCTTCATCAATCACCTTGACATCAAGCGGAATAGTCACCCCAGCGTAAATATTGGTAGGAACCTCACCTATCTCGATTCGAGAAATGGCCGTGGGCGCAATACTCACAGCAATAGTGCTTCTTAGCGCGCCATCATCTGTTGGGCTTCTGACGGTCACATTGTATTCCCCGTGCTTGAGCGCAGTGATTTTACCTGTGTTGCGCTCTACGGTGATCTCCTTATCATTTCTAGAGTAGAAGATATACTCTCTGTCAGGCACTGCATTGCCTTGCGCATCCACTACGACGGCTTCCAGTTGTGCGGACTCACCGATTTTCAGTTGAACAGGTTCGTCACTGACTTTGATAGAGTAGTCTTGGGCCTGGCTAGCGCCAACAGCGATAAAGACGAGAAGTAATAGGAGGTTTAGTTTTTTCATCGGTATCCCAATTTTGTTTTCCTCCAAATTAAGCAATGAATCACTAATCGAATGCAATACTTGATTATCGGCGGTATAAGGGCGCTGTGTGGGCATTTGATTTACAGGGCTATCCAGCTGATCGGAGATTTTTCGCGATCAGATGGGGGACAAGAAGGAGTTAGGGGAATGATTAATTTCATATGACTAAACCGTTGGTCAACAGTCTTGTTAATTCAATCGAGTGAGAAAAAAGAGTTGTTGTATAATTCTTCACTTTTGTAGTGAGAACTGCCTAAGTATAAACTCATGACCTACGACGAATATTTATTAGCCTTTGAGTCCATTTTGTATGGTTTAATCGAAAGAATTCCTCGGGGCTCTGCCCCGGGGTTCCAATAAAACCGTCATCCCCGCGAAGGCGGGGATCCAAATAAGAAATTTCTGTTTTTGATCTTCAGATCAAAATGAAACCAGCGGAATACCCCGATGGCTTGCCTCGGGGATAGTTGGTTTCAAGAAATTTTTTATTGTAAGCAGGATTATTGTTGAGTGGAACAAGATTCTTCAAAATTCAGAGAATTATCGTCACTACTGGGCTTATTACCTTTTTACAATTACAGTATGTCTGCTCATCGTGCATCTATACATGCAAAACTGGGATAGGGAGAGATATGACATGATGAACAGGTCTGTGGTTTTTTTACTTCTAGGTGTATTACCGCCTACCATATTTTCATTCATTTCATATCAGCTATTCCCTCACAAGACTGATGTGGATTTGAAGGTTTTCCTTATGGAGAGCAAGATGAAAATTCTTGTTCCAGCGTTTATCTTTTATTCTTTTTTTACGGCCTTCATGATTTTTTGATATGGTTGGTACACGAGTAACATTCTAGCTGTGGTGATACAGCTTTTTGGATTCGGAGTGCTCTTCAGTAAGAAGTATTGGGTGTTCGAAGTGTACATAGTGCTTCTCTTTGTATTTACGCTATGGCTATACTTGGGATATTACCTTGTTAGCGTATAGTCTGAAGTTCTTTTACTGCACGCCACGTAGTTTTTGCTATTATTAACGCAAGTCTTGTCGGCCATTGACTTCCAGAAAGTTAGTTTTTTAGGCTTATCATGCATTTGGTCTTGATCGAACCGCTGTTGGTCGGCGGCTTGAATGATAAGCACTGACATTGGGTAGATTTAGTTAGGTCAAACTCTCACTCTTATGCTGCGCAGCTTCATTCTGGCTTCTCTTAGAAACCTTGCCAAATACAAAGTCTCATCGGCTATCTCCTCTGGGAGCCTGGCTGTGGGGATACTCTTTGCTTTCGTAATTTTTAAGTTCACCGCCTTTGAGCGGAGCTTCGATCGGTGGATTCCTGATGTTCAGGATAAGGTCAGGCTCAACTTTAAGATCATCAACGGAGGTAATACCACTGTGCATTCCGCCACTGCTCCTTATCCATTTACTGATCTGTTTGTGCCTCAAGCGCCAGAGATCACTGCCTACACAAGATTCTTCGACGCTGGAGAGGGTATCCTGTCATATGATGACAGGATCAACATGAAAACCAGAGGTATAGGTTTTGCGGACGAGAGCCTCCTGGAGTTTTTTGGGATTGACTTGATCAAAGGCAGTAACATTGAAAATAGCGATCTCAAGAGTGTGGTGATCTCATCGTCACTGGCCAAGAGCATATTTGGAGATGCTAACCCGCTCGACAAGACAATTACCTATTTGGGAGCACATGACTTTGTGGTCAAAGGGGTGTTTGCTGACTTACCAGAAAACTCGAGTGTGACTTTTCATTTACTGGCAGCAATGGATAACCTCCAAATCCTGAGACCGCTTTACTATCAAGAAGGACAGAACTGGGGTGGCTATTCCTTTCATACTTATTATCAATTGGTAGATGGAACAAACTATGCTTTATTGACTGGCAAGCTCAACCAGCTCTACTACGATCGATTCGAGATTGATGATGAGGATATGCAAGGTGAGGTGTTTGATTTTGAGTTGATCGCCCTGGCAGACATTCACTTAATGTCTGGTATTACCCGAGATCAAGACCAATCAGGCAGTGAATCAAAGATCAGTATGTTGGAATATCTCTCTTTCATCATATTGGTGATCGCCTGGATCAATTTTATCAACCTTCAAGCGACTAAGGCCCCTCAGCGGATGAAGGAAATAGGTGTGAGGCGAATATTCGGCGCAGTATCCAGAAACCTATATCTCATGTTCTTCCTTGAGTTTGGATTGCTAAACATCATATCTTTTGGAGCGGCAGCTGGACTCCTTTGGATTTTGAATCCACATCTGGCTGGTCTGGCTGGAGTCAATGTGCTTCCTTCCATTTTTCCGGTAGGGGCACATCCGGCACTGCTTCCTGCGATAGTAGCAGGAGTCTTGATCTCTTCGATATATCCGGCCATAGTGACTGTCAGGAGCGGTGCGAAAATCAAGAGTACGCAAGTCACCTCGGGTAATCTCTTCAGGAAAGGACTAGTGACAGTGCAGTTTGCGGTTTCTCTATTCATGATCGCCTACACCCTGACGGTTTACTATCAGGTCCGGCATATGACCAACCAAAACCCTGGTTTCGATAGCTCAAAAGTATTGATGATCGAAGGGCCGGTGACCCAGGCCGAGACCAACCGTCAGCAAGCGGAGTATGTAAAGCAACAGGTACTCCAACTGCCGGGTGTGGAGCTGGCCACTTGGGGTGGAGCATCGCCGGGTGTCAATCAGGGGTGGCAAGGAAGTATCAGGGAGATGGATTCTCCGGAATCACTTTATCAGACAGCCTATTTCTCCAACATTACCAATGACTACTTTGATGTCTTTGACGTGGAGGTACTGGCAGGTCGAATTCCCGAGCAAGGTAGCCCTCATGAAGAGACAAGAGTGATCGTTAATGCGAAGGCGCTGGAGGGATGGGGCTGGGCCACTCCTGACGAGGCTATCGGAAAGAGAATAGGCTATGGCCCAGGATCGACTGTAGTAGGGGTGGTGGAGGACTTTAATAGCATTGGCTTCCAAAGTGGGATCGACCCACGGGTATTCATCGTCGATCATCTGTACCAGGCGCAGACAGCCAATAACTACTTTCTGCTAAGGATTGATCCAAAAGAGCTCTCGAGTATCATCCAGCCAATCCAACAGGCGTATGAAGCTGCCTTTCCCGGCAATCCTTTTGAGTATAGCTTTTTGAACGAGGAGTTTCAGAACCTCTATGCGTCCGAGATGGCATACAATAAGATATTCTCACTTTTCAGCATGCTGGCCATCGCGCTAGCCTGTGTAGGTATGCTTGGGTTGGCTCGCTACAGTGCTATCAATCGTCGACGTGAGATTGGCATTCGCAAGGTCTTAGGCTCAGGTGAAATTAGAATTGTGCGGCTCTTCCTCAAGGAATACCTGGGCTTGATCCTGCTGGCGTCCGTGCTCTCTTCGCCCGTCGCTTACTTGTTTATCGGACAATGGCTGGAGGGGTTTGCCTATCGGATAGAGATCGGACCTGAGCTCTTTCTACTACCGTTAATAGGGCTGCTGGTGCTGACAATGATTACCGTGGGAAGTATTAGCTACAAAGCATCATTGACTGATCCTGTGAAGGTGTTGAAGGAGCTGTGAATGATTCATATTATGAAATGAGTCAACTCATTTCAGTACGATACAATTAAGCACTTAAGCATATAAACGAAGCATTTGTTAGCAAAAGTTATTTATTGGTCCTTATCCAAGTAGTAATTTCTTTTAGTGCAACGGGTGAGATTGTCTGTTCTATTGTTGAGAATTCTTCCTGTAATCCTGTTTGAGCTTCTTGAAACAAATGATTCAAATTTGGTAATTCCATAATCAAAAACTTTTCATTACCACTTTTTTCCAATGCATTTCTAATTGCACTTAAATTCTCTTTTGGAAGAATTTGCATGTCCTTTCCACCATTAATTGCCAATACTGGACATTCCACATTTCTTAAACTAGCACCTGGATTGGACATTAATATTCTTTGAAACCATAGCGCTGTAAATGTCTCTACCATTTGGGTCAGATCCTTCGCTTTCAGTCCTTCAGGAAATTGTGTAGGATATTCTTTAAGTTGGTTTAGCAGAGATTCAGTTAGGGCAAATTTACCCTCATCTAAATTGTCACTTTTTATAACGACATCAAAAATACTCTTTAGAAGGGCAACCTCCTTTTGTATTTCCTCATCATTCGTTCCAGCGGTCTTATTGGATATCTCCGTTTGAAGCAACACCATGTCGTAACCCGTTAATCCTGGAGCTGCCATTAAAATGATGAAGTTCACATCTTTAGAATGTTCGGCAACCATAGCGGCAATCAGACCTCCTTCACTATGTCCGATTAAACCAATTTTCTTTTGGTTGACTTCTTTTCTTGTTTTTAAATAGGTAATTGCACTTTCGACATCACTTGTGCGATCAGCGTAAGCAGCAATTTCATACTTACCTTCTGATTGTCCCACACCTCTGTCATCGTATCTCAAAACGCCAATTCCGTGTCTTGTTAGGTAATCAGCGATGACTAAAAATGGTTTATGTCCTGCTATTTCTTCATTTCTATTATGTGGACTGCTTCCAGAGATTAGAACCACTACTGGAAAATCACTTTGGTCTTTAGGTAGAGTCAGCGTGCCGGATAATGTAATATTTGCTTCTTTATTTTGAAACGTGACATCCTCTGACAAATAAGGATATGGCTTTATTGGTTCTTGAGGTCTAGGTGCAATTTTAGTATCCTGGGCTTTTAAACAGGATACAGCAATTATTAGGATGTATAAAACTAAAAAGTTTCTCATATGTAATCTAATGCCATTAAGATAAGCTCTCATACTACTTTGTATGCTATAGCATGTTTAATGGTAGGTTTGGTTTTACGAGGATAGGCTTGGTTTCGCCTGGAGTATTCCACTTGCCGACTTACTTTTCTGTAGAACTGATCAAGCCATTCTTGAAGTTTGTCCAAGCAGAAAGTGGTTTTTGTCAAGATTACTTTCAGGTGGTGAAGAGCATAGGTTCGGTTGATGATGGGCACACGCTTTTCTTTGTTCCTTTTGATGGGTTGTCGTTTGGGCGGCTTTGGCTTGATACCGAAGCATAGGGTATTACAAAGGGTGATTAACAGGGTTTTTGCATAAAAGTCCTGCTGGATAGCCCATGCAGTCAACCCTGAGAAGTCAGCTACTTCGAGGCGACACTTGATCAGCTTATAGGCTTCTTCAATACCCCAGCGTTGCTTATAGAGGCTTAAGATGGCCTTGCGACTGTATTGTTGGTCATCAATAAGTGAAGTGCAAAAGACCTGTACTTCCCCCTTGCGGTTGGTTTTCTTGATAAGCCGCACTTTCATTACAGGGGAGAGATGGGGGTACTTGGACAATAGATATTTAGACTTCTTTGGCAGAGTCAGGCAAACTATCTGTTCATTTAGCCCACTACTGACCAAGGTATTAACGCAGTTCCACCAATTGTCTTTCATTCGAAAAACGAAATGTACTCCTTTGGCCTTTAGTAAGAACATCCGCTCAAAGGAAGCGTAGTAACGATCAAAGAGTAGCAAGTCTCCTTTTTTAACAAAAGGCATGTGCTGATCACAAAGTGCCGATTCGCTGGTGGTATAACTGGCCATAGCAGCGTCAATCACTATTCCGTTGAACACATCATAGAGGTATGATATCCGGCTCATCCAATGCCCAGCATCCGCATTGGGGCCAAAACCATGGTAGCTGAAAAGCTTCTCTAGCGAGAAATGGTTTCCGGGCAGTTGCAGCGTAGAACCATCCACGCCCAGTACCCGAAAGCCCTTCCATCTCTTGCAAGCCGTACTTTGGTAAAACGCTTCACATACCCTTCGATTGAGCCTTTTGAACACCTTAGGACACAGGTTGGCACGTGCTTGCGTCAGAGCACTCTTGGAGAGAGAAACAAGCCCATGGAAGTCGAAAAAGTCATCAAGACATACCTGTAGACTTTGATTGGTCTTCTGAAGGATAAACCAAACGAGCAGGTGGAAAGGAAGAGACCTTTCCCTGGTTAATCGATTGCCGAAGAGTCTACTTCTGGCAATAAATTTTTCATCAGATATTTTTAACTTGAGTTCACAAATAATTTTTGATTTGAAACCCTCAAAAGTCCCTACTTCTGGGGGTTTCTTTTACACCTCTAAGATACTAAAAATCAGATACTTAAGCCTTATCTTAATGGCATTGATAAATATATCGAAAATCAGAGAGTGTTGGTTAAACAATGGTTAAACATTTGCGGGTTTAACTCGAATTCATATGATTCAATATGGTCATTAAACAATCTAAAAAGGCCTTTTAAGGCTATTTTAAACCATATGAATACAATCACCCTCGGGCTCATAACCCGAAGGTCACAGGTTCGAGTCCTGTCCCCGCTACTAAATCGGCCTCTGAATTATTTCAGAGGCTTTTTTTATGCCTTACCAAAGAGGAAAATTTTGGCACTTTTATACAAATTTCAATGAAATTCTACTCTAATGTTCTTTTTTACAATTACTGTGTAATAGTCGGTTTCTTCCGAATAGTCAGAAATTCTGGCTTTGTTTAGACTAAAGAATCGGATGCCTCACAAATTCCACCTCTCGATCAAAGATATATCGATAGGTGACCAGTGTCCTGGCCTTTTTAGCCTCCAGGTTTTTAGAGACATTAAGAATTTTTGGGTTGAATTCTCCCTGCCACTGTAGTTCGAGCGTTCTGTAGTTGGTATTCTTCTTGATTTCCTTTTCGCCTTCTACGATCATGAAGTAATCAACACCGGTACCCTGAAACTCAGGAATCACGCCGAAAACAATCCCCATCATTCCATTGGTTGATTTCCTCATTTTCATTATGAGAAATTTAAGCTTTGCCAGCAAATGAAATTGTCCGTTAAGATGTTTTATGATTTGATTGATGTCTGGCAGATTGAGCCACATGGCTACCGGTTTGTCCTTGTGATACACAAACCAGACCAGCCGTTCGTCAATGATGGGTTTTAATTGTTTGAAGGTCTTAATTGCCTGTGCCTCTGCCATCGCCTTGTTGCCCTCATGACTCGCCCATGCACCATTGTAAACCGCACAGAAATCTGCAGCAAATTTCTCCAGCTTGTTTTTCTTAAGATAGATTGCTTTAAAATCAGAATCAGCTGCAATTCTTTTATGAGCTTCATAAAATTTGTCGCTTAATTGAGCTTCTCTTGCCAGATCCATTTTCCAGCATATCTGGTTGTAAAAATTTTGAAAACCATAGGTCTCAAAAAGCTTCTGATAATAGGGTGGATTGTAGTTGAGTCCATAAGGTGGAGCATGAAATCCTTCGACAAGCAATCCCCACCAACGATCCCGTTCACCAAAGTTGATCGGGCCATCCATTGCTTCCACGCCTTCAGAGGTTAACCATTCCTTAGCAGTATCAAAAAGCAGGTTAGCCGCATCCTGATCGTCGGTACATTCAAAAAAACCAATTCCTCCAACCTTAAACTTGTCTCCCTTATTTTTATATCTGGGATTGATAAAAGCTGCAATTCGTCCAATCAGCTGATTTGAATCATCTTTTAGAAGCCATCGTATAACCTTCCCTTTTTTTAAAAGCTTGTTCTTAGTGGGGTCAAAAACTGCTTTAATATCTTTATCCAGAGGGCGTATGTAATTTGGATTACCCTCGTTTACTTTGATGTTTACCCTGATGAAGTCCGATAAACTGGTTGATAAATCTTCGTAAATATTCACACTTTAGAGACTCAGTATTGATTAATTAGTTGCTTCAGAGAATTGGGTTCAAAGATAAGATCATTAAATCGAGTTAAGGTTATAATGTAGATGAAGGATGAAGTTTAATGGTTGCTTGTCTGATTGAAGGTAATCTTTCAGACTAATTTTTAACAAAAACTTTCCCGCTGACCGACCGATTCATTTCGTACATATGATAATTGATACCATCCTTTAGTCCTACATCGGGAACAAGTATACGGGATGCTCCTGCTGTCTTCATCACATCAATATAGATTTCTGATGCCGGAATAATTACATCTGCCCGATCCGGGTTTAACTGAAGTTTGTTCAACAGCTCATCCATAGAAAATTTCTTCAATTCAGTCTGAGTTTTTATCAGAGTTTTGAGTGTCATTTCTTTGGATTTTCTATTTAGAGAGAGTTCAAAAAGCTTATTGATATTGCCACCTGTTCCAATGGCAGATATACCCGAATACCGATTTGCAACATTCATTTTTACCCATTGATGCATTTCCTCCCATACCTCAGGAGAATCATGATGCTCCAGACTTCTGACTGAACCAAGATTGAAAGACCTTGATAAGACTTTTTGATGACTTTCGTAAATATTAAGCTCTGTACTGCCACCTCCAACATCAATATGCAGGTAATTCTCGTCATCCAGAGAAAGCATAATCACCTTGTTTATCATTTCTGCTTCCTCATCACCGGAGATGATTTTAATATCGAGATTAAGTTCGTTCTTCACACGCTCGATCAATGCAGGTCCATTTTCGGATTCTCTCATTGCCGAGGTTGCGCACCCAAAGAAAGCATCAATTTCGTAGAGGTCTATGAGGTTTTTATAAGCTGTCATTAGCTTATAGAATCGCTCTTCGTTGAATTCGCTTATTCTTCCGGTGGTGAAGACATCATGTCCAAGCCTGAGAGGAAACCGTACGTATTCTAATTTTTTGAAGGTAACTATCTTGTCATATTCGATTACTCTGGTTATTTGTAATCGAACAGCATTCGAACCGATATCAATTGCAGCTAGTTTCATTTAGTGCAAAGCTAAGGAACTGATTGATTTTAGATTGTGTATAAGACAGGCATGATTATATTTGCATCACTTATCAAGAAAGACCGAGGGATTGGGCCCGTTGACGTCTTAGCAACCTGATTGCCAGCGTGTAATTTCCGGTGCTAACTCCCAGCCCGCAGTGACGGGACAGATGAGACATCCATTTGGAACTTTCTCTGATAAGTGCACAAAATCAGAGAATGAATTTAATTTCAGAAATACTTAAAAACAGGATTCTTGTACTTGATGGTGCCATGGGCACTATGATTCAACGCCACAAGCTGGAGGAAGATGATTTCAGAAGTGAAAAACTGAAGAATCATCCAAAATCACTGAAAGGAAACAATGACCTGCTCTCCCTGTCGAGACCTGACATCATAGAGAATATTCATCGTCAATATTTTGCGGCTGGTGCTGATATTGCCGAAACGAATACTTTTTCCAGTACAACCATTGCCCAGGCTGATTACGACCTTCAGGATATTGTTTATGAACTCAACTTTGAATCGGCCAGGCTGGCTAAGAAAGTAGCAGAAGAATTCACCCTGGCCGAACCTGATAAGCCGCGTTTTGTTGCAGGTTCCATGGGTCCTACGAACAGAACAGCCTCACTATCTCCGGATGTTAACGATCCTGGATACAGAGCCGTGAGTTTTGAAGATTTAAGAAAAGCTTATAAGCAACAGGCCGAAGCGCTATTAGATGGTGGTGTAGATATGCTGCTTGTGGAGACCATATTTGATACCCTGAATGCAAAGGCGGCCCTTTTTGCCATTGATGAAATAAGAGCAGAGCGAGGTATAGAAATTCCGATCATGGTTTCAGGTACCATAACGGATGCCTCCGGTCGCACACTCTCAGGACAAACAGCAGAGGCATTTCTTATTTCAGTGTCTCATCTGAGCTTATTAAGTGTTGGGTTGAATTGTGCTTTAGGCGCCGATCAGCTTAGACCCTACCTGAAAACCATAGCAGACCATACAGAATTTTATGTAAGCGCACACCCCAATGCCGGTTTGCCAAATGAATTTGGTCAATATGATCAGACCCCTGAAGAGATGGCTGAGCTGGTTGGTGAGTATTTAACCGATGGTCTGGTAAACATTATTGGTGGATGTTGTGGCACAACTCCGGATCACATTAAAGCACTTGCAGAGCTCGCAGAAAAAAGTGTTCCAAGATTGGTTGATGGTCAACAGGAGTTAGCAAAATGATTCCGGAGTAAAAAAATGTCTAAAAGAATTCTATGAACTATCAACCTCCAACTTCTGACTTAAAATGAAACCATTGATATTATCCGGACTTGAACCTCTGATCATTACCCCTGAGTCGAATTTTGTTAATGTTGGTGAACGTACCAATGTGACAGGATCGAAGAAATTCTCCAGACTCATTCAGGAAGAAAAGTACGATGAGGCGTTGGATGTGGCTTTAGACCAGGTTAGGGGCGGAGCACAGATTCTGGACGTAAATATGGATGAGGGAATGCTGGACGGAAAAGCAGCAATGGTTCGATTCCTCAATTTGATTGCATCTGAGCCTGAAATTGCCAGAATCCCAATCATGATTGATTCTTCCAAATGGGAAATTATAGAAGCAGGGTTACAATGCGTGCAGGGAAAAGGAGTCGTAAACTCAATAAGCATGAAAGAAGGGGAGGAAGTGTTTGTTCAGCAGGCAGAGAAAATAAAAAGATACGGAGCTGCGGTAATCGTCATGGCGTTCGATGAAAAAGGTCAGGCAGACAGTTACGAACGGAGGGTTGAGATTTGCAAACGCAGCTATGATATACTGGTAGATCGGGTAAAATTTCCCCCTCAGGATATCATATTTGATCCCAATATTTTCCCGGTAGCTACAGGTATCCCCGAGCACAACAATAACGCCGTTGACTTTTTTGAAGGCACAAAATGGATTAAAGAAAATTTACCCGGAGCTAAAGTGAGTGGGGGAGTGAGTAATGTTTCCTTTTCATTTCGAGGAAATAATGTGGTTAGAGAAGCCATGCACTCGGCATTTCTTTATCATGGCATTCAGGCTGGAATGGACATGGGTATTGTAAACGCCGGGATGATCGAAGTGTATGATGAAATCCCTAAAGATCTTCTGGAGCGTGTGGAAGATGTATTACTCAATAGAAGAGACGATGCTACGGATCGGTTGCTGGCTTTTGCAGAAAAGGTGAAAGGAAAAGGTATTGAGAAAAAAGAAGACCTGGCCTGGCGAGAGGCTGATGTTGAAGAGCGTCTGTCCCATGCACTGGTTAAAGGGATTGTTGATTTCATTGATGAAGATACTGAGGAGGCAAGAGTAAAATATGCAAGTCCTTTAAAAGTGATTGAAGGTCCATTAATGGATGGGATGAATATTGTTGGTGACCTTTTTGGCAGTGGAAAAATGTTTCTTCCACAGGTAGTGAAAAGTGCAAGGGTTATGAAAAAATCTGTAGCTTATTTGACCCCATACCTTGAAAAAGAGAAAGCATCGGGAAATGCAAAAGGCAGAATTTTGCTGGCAACTGTAAAAGGAGATGTTCACGACATAGGAAAGAACATTGTTGGTGTAGTGATGGCTTGTAATAATTTTGAGATTGAAGATTTGGGAGTTATGGTTCCGGCTGAAAAAATCCTGGATCGTGCGGTTGAAATCAATGCAGATATTATTGGTCTTAGTGGTCTTATTACCCCATCGCTCGATGAGATGGTATATGTGGCTGAGGAAATGACAAGACGAAAAATGAATACTCCCCTGTTAATAGGTGGAGCCACCACTTCCCGAATTCATACGGCAGTTAAAATTGCTCCTAAGTATGGGCATACTGTGGTTCATGTGTTGGATGCTTCTAAAAGTGTTGGTGTATCCACCAGCCTGTTAAGTGATAAATCTGCTGAGTTTAGTCGTCTCATTCGATCTGAGTACGAAGACCTGGCTATAGGACACAAATCAAGAACAGAGGCAAAGAATTTTATTTCCTATGAAGAAGCAAAACAAAAAAGAACACAGATTGACTGGTCTCAATTTGAACCCTTAAAACCAAATGAAGTTGGAATCCGGACCTTTGATAATTATGATCTTTCTGAGATAAGAGCGTTTATTGACTGGACTCCTTTCTTTTCTACCTGGATGCTGAAAGGAAAGTATCCTGCAATTTTTGAGAATCCGACGGTTGGAGAGGAGGCCAAAAAACTATTCAACGATGCACAGGCTATGCTGGATGAGATCATTGAAAATCAATCATTGAAGGCAAAGGCTGTTATCGGAATTTTCCCGGCTAATGCGGAAAAGGATGACCTCATTGTCTGGAAGGATGAACAAAGAAAAGAGGAGCAAGTCCGTTTCCATTTTTTAAGACAGCAGGGTAAGAAAGCATCAGGAATTCCAAATCAGTCATTGATTGATTTTATTTCGCCGACAGAAAACAAAACGGATTACTTCGGAGGATTTGCTGTGACCGCAGGAATTGGAATCGAGGCATTAATTGATCAATACAAAAAGGAACATGATGATTACAAAGAAATCATGGTGAAGGCACTTGCTGACCGTCTGGCGGAAGCATTTGCAGAATTAATGCACAAGAAAGTCAGAACGAAGTATTGGGGGTATGCCGCAGATGAAACACTAGCCAATGACGAGTTGATTAAGGAGAATTATCAGGGCATCAGACCGGCACCCGGCTATCCTGCCTGTCCGGATCATACCGAAAAAAGAACGTTGTTCGATTTGCTCAATGTGGAGGAAAGTATTGGAATAACATTAACTGAGTCCTTCGCAATGTACCCGGCCTCATCGGTGAGTGGTTTCTACTTTTCGCACCCGGCATCAAAATATTTTGGGCTGGGAAAAATTGGAAGAGATCAGGTCGCTGATTATGCAAGAAGAAAAGGAATGGATAAAAAAGATGTTGAAAAATGGCTCGCCCCAAATCTAAATTATGAACCAGCGGATAAGTAAGAAGGTGTAAATGTTGAAAAGGTTTTAAATGAGTAAAATTGAAAGTTTCGAAGAATTGGATTGTTGGAAAGCGACTAAGGAGTTGACCATTCAGATTTATTCCATATGCTCAAATGAGGAATTTAAAACCGAATTCACTGCAAAAGATCAATTGAAGAGAGCATCGCTTTCATCCATGAATAATATTGCCGAAGGCTTTGGAAGATTTTCAAATAAGGAAACGATCCGATTTCTTAATATTTCCACCGCATCCCTTGATGAGGTTCACAGCATGATCTTACTTTTTTCAGAAATGAAATTTATTAAATCAGAGCAAAGAGACAAGGCAATAGAGATTTTAAACAAGCGAAGTATCAGATCCTTGGATTTATCAAATACCTCAATACTAAACTTTAATACTCTTTAAACACGGCACCTGTCAAACCTTCCAGATGAAAATAACAGAACACATTAACAATGCTAAATCAACATTGTTTTCGCTTGAGATAATACCTCCAAAAAAGGGAGATAGTATAGAAAACCTGTTCGGCCAGATTGACCCGTTGATGGAATTCAAACCCCCGTTTATTGATGTCACGTACCATCGGGAAGAATACGTTTATAAAGAGCGGGGAAACGGATTGCTTGAGAAGCGCAGTACCAAGAAGCGTCCCGGGACTGTGGGAATTTGTGCAGCAATCAAACATCATTATGAAGTAGACCCTGTCCCCCACATTATTTGTGGTGGTTTCTCAAAAGAAGAAACGGAAAATGCACTGATAGATTTGAATTTTCTTGGTATTGATAACGTACTGGCACTGAGAGGGGACAGCATAAAATCCGAAGACAATTTTATTCCTGAATCTGATGGAAATGCCTATGCCTCAGAACTTGTGGATCAGGTAGCCAGAATGAACCGGGGAGAATACCTGGATGATGAACTTCAAAACGCGATACCATCAAATTTCTGCATAGGAGTTGCCGGATATCCGGAGAAGCATTTTGAAGCGCCAAACATGGACTTTGATCTTAACTGGTTAAAGAAAAAGGTGGAACTGGGTGCGGAATACATCGTGACTCAGATGTTCTTCGACAATAAAATGTATTTTGATTTTGTCGATTCTTGCCGGGAAATTGGTATTGAAGTGCCCATAATTCCGGGACTTAAGCCCATTGCTACTATGAAGCACCTGACAATGCTTCCAAAGATTTTCAAAATTGATGTTCCAAAAGAACTGGAGCGAGAAGTGGTGAAGTGTAAGAATAATGAAGCGATTAAAGAACTGGGAATAGAGTGGGGGATTGCTCAGTGTAAGGAACTGATTGAACGAGATGTTCCGGTTCTTCATTTCTATAGCATGGGTAAATCTGATGCCATTCAGAGAATCGCAAGGGAGTTTTTTTAGTTTTGGCAGATGAAAATTATTGAGTGCCCAAGAGACGCCATGCAGGGATTGCATGACTTTATTCCAACAGACCTGAAGACGAGGTATATTAATCAACTTCTGAAGGTAGGATTTGATACCATCGATTTTGGAAGTTTCGTCTCTCCCAAAGCCATTCCTCAATTGAAGGACACAGCTGAGGTGCTGGCCGGTCTGGACCTTTCAGAAACCTCTTCAAAGTTACTTGCCATCATTGCGAATATTCGAGGTGCACAGTCTGCCTGTCAATTTGAAGAAATTACTTATTTAGGTTATCCGCTTTCACTTTCCGAAACTTTCCAGCAACGCAATACTAACAGGTCCATCAACGACGCATTTAATGACCTGACCGAAATGCAGGAACTCTCCGAGGATTATGAAAAGTCTCTGGTGGTATACCTGTCGATGGGCTTTGGAAACCCATATGGTGATCCCTATGAGTTGGACTATGTTACCGAGTTTGTGGATCGTCTGGATCAAATGGAGATCTCCATTATTTCTCTGGCTGATACCATCGGAGTTTCCAACCCAACAAATATTTCATCACTGTTTGAAAGCCTGATTCCTAAATTTCCACATATAGAATTTGGGGCGCACCTTCATACAACTCCGGAGACAACACGAGAAAAAATTGAAGCAGCTTATACCTCCGGATGCAGGCGTATTGATGGTGCAATCATGGGCTTTGGGGGTTGCCCAATGGCAAAAGACGAGCTGGTTGGCAACATGGCCACAGAACGAATGTTGGACTATTTCATCTCAATAAATATTTCAACAGGATTAGATATGACGCAGTTCGCCCAATCCTCAAAGATGGCGTTGGAAGTATTTAGCCGGGCTTAAGTACTATTCATCCTTCAGCACTATCACCGGATTGATTCTTGCAGCGGCAAACGATCTCGAACCCATTGTGAATACGGAGATAACTGCAGTTGCAACAAGTGCACCCAGCAGAATTTCCCAGCCAATCGTAATATGATACTCAAATCCTTCAAGCCAGCTGTTCATTAAATAGTATGAAGCCGATGCTGAAATCACAAACGCTATAGAGAGAAGAAATACCACTTCTTTCATGAATAGAACCAGAATCTGATGGATCTCTGCTCCAACCACTTTCCTGATTCCAATTTCCTTTCGTTTCGCGTTTGCCATATAATCCGTCAGGCCATATAATCCCAGCACGCTGATGATCAATGCGATAATGACAAAGAACCCAATGGACTTTGCCATAACGGATTCAAACTCGTATCTGCGGGCAATCTGATCATCCAGAAAACCATACTCAATCAAAAGTTCCGGGTAAACCTTGTCCCAGGTTGCTTCCAGTTTGTCGAGCGTTTTAGCATAATCCTTATCAGGACCAGAAACTTTCATGGCCATTTCATAAAATCCATTGGGGCTATAGAATAGCAGAACAGGCATAATTTCAGATCTCAGAGAATTGGAATTAAAGTCTTTGATTACACCAATAATCTTGCATTTCTGACCCCAGTCAGCCTCAAGAACTTTTCCCACGGCTTCTGGTGCAGTTCCAAGGTTGAATTTTGCCAGTGCTACTTCGGTGACCAGTATATTTTCTCTGGGATCCTGAGTTGTAAGGTTGCGACCGCTAAGGAGTTTTAGTTCGAACAGATCCAGATAGTTTTCATCTATACTTTTGGAGTTAACAGTGAATGATTCTTCCTTGCCGATCTCAGAATTAAAGTACTTGTCGGTATTGTTGGTATTGGCCAGCGGGCTGCCCAGGTGCAAAGACACTTTCTCAAACTCAGGTAATTCCTCAAGTTGATTTTTGAGTCTGACCTGTCGCTCAAAGTCAGGAGCCGGAAACTGAAGGTTTACAATTCCATCAGACCGGAACCCCATGTTGTAGTTCTTCATGTATCGAGTCTGTGAGAATAACACCATTGCACCAATGATCAGGGAAATGGAAAACCCAAACTGGATCCCAACCAGTACTTTTCGCAGCGGAAATCTGCTTTGTCTGTCAATATTGGAAATCTTGATTTTAATAGCAGTCAATGCAGAAAATTTAGAAAGAACAAGTGCAGGATATAATCCTGAAAGTACGGTCATGGAAACGGCTACAATGATTGAGAATATAATCCAGTCAGTAAGGATTACGCTGCTAAGGCTGACAGACATTCCCAGCATATTGTTGAACAGGCTAAGAATTTGATCAGCAAGTATGAAACCTAATCCAATGGAAATAAGAACAATGACGGTAGTTTCCAGAATAAATTGAAAAACCAGTTCAACTCTTCTTCCACCCATTACTTTTCGAATGCCGACCTCTCTCGCCCGTTTTACTGCACGAGCTGTCGTTAGATTAACAAAATTGATGCTTCCAATAATTGCAAGAAAAACTGCAAGAGTGTATGAAATTAATTTGTATTTGGGCTCAAATGTGATCCCACTGTAATTACCAGTTGCTTCTGTGTGAATTTTTGAAAGCGGCTGTAAGGCCAGTGTATAGCCTTCAAATTTATTATGCTTCTTGAATGCCAGATCAATATTGGCAGCTTCAGTTGATGGATCCGCACCATCAGCGAGTTTCAAAAGGCATTGGGTTCCACCATTCAGTCTTCCCCATATTCTGCCTTCCCCAAAATAAGGATTGACACCTTCCTGCTTATCATAACCGGCGATCATTTCAAACGGGTAGTCTGTATTTTTAGGAAGATCCTGATAAACACCCTGAATGGTAAGCGTGTGCTTGTTAGCTAATAGAATGGTTTTTCCCAACATGGATTGGAAACTCACATTTTTATCAAAGAACTTTCTTGCTGTGGATTCTGAAAGGTAAACCGCATCCTGGGATTCGCTAAAACCCCCACTAAGCCAGTCAAAGGTCAGTATATTGAAAAGGTCGGGTTGAACAAAAGCAATTTTCTCCTGCTTAATCTTTTTTATAAATCCGTCTGATTGTTCAACATTGACCTGGTCTGTCAGCTGATAGGTATTACTGATTGCCTGAACATTTGTCAACTCACTTCGAAGACCATTAGCCAGTGGATGTGGTACCGTTGCAGTCTGGCCTTCCTCATCACTAAATTTGTAGTTGATGATGACCCGGTAAATCTGATCGTAGTTTGCCTGATGTGTGTCAAAGCTGGTTTGAAAGCTTACAATGGTATAAAGAGCAATAACGCAGGATATGCCCAGTGATAAGCCCAGAACCCCAAGAAAAAAATAGGTTTTGTTTCGAAATAGCGTCCGGTAAGTGGTGATCAGGAAGTTTTTGAGCATGACAAATATGTTTCGTTTAAGATACTTTTTTACCCAATAATGGTTACAGTACCGGCTTAAATGTTTACAACAAGGATCGATTTTTTTGATCAGAGGGTTGCTTCATACTTTTTACCGGGCAAACTTTTGACGAGATCTTTGAACTCAAGTTCCAGTAAAACAGAAGCCACATGATTGACGGGAATTTGTGAAAGCAGGGAGATGGTATCGATTTCCAGAGACCTGTTTGTGTCTTTCAATAAGGTATAAACCGCTTTTTCCTGGTAAGACAGTTCGGGCAGCTTCTTGTGAATTTCATCTTTATTCTGGTCATCCCATCCAAGATGATAAATCAGGTCTTCGATTCCGGTATAAATGAGCGCCTTTTGAGTGGAGATAAGCTTATTAGTTCCTGAGGAATAGGTATTACCTACATCACCAGGAACAGCAAAGACCGGACGGTTGTATGAATCTGCAAGTGTTGCAGTTATAAGTGCTCCGCCTCTTTCCGCAGCTTCTACAACTATTGTTACATCAGATAGTCCCGCGATAATCCGATTTCTGGAAGGAAAAAGGTGGGCATCAGGTTTTGCTCCCGGGACACTTTCTGAGATGATCAGACCTTCGTCCTGTATATCATTTGCATATTTTTTATGAACAGACGGATAGATTCGATCAAGACCACCCGCGATAACAGCATGAGTGGGTATATGATTTTTGAGAGAAGTCTTGTGGGCCTGAATGTCAATACCGTAGGCAAGTCCGCTAATAATGGTTGCACCTGTTGCGCCAAGGTCTGCTACTATTTTATCTGTTATTTTTTTTCCGTAATTGGTAGCTTTCCTTGTTCCTACCACTGCCACAGATCTTTCGGTATTTAACGTCCCATTCCCTTTTATATAGAGCAAATTGGGAGCATCATAAACCATCCTTAATCTTTTTGGGTATTCAGAATCTGTAAAATGAACGATTCGAGCGTCGATCTTTTCAACTGATTCTATTATAGACTCGGCTTCCCTGATAAAATCTGATGATTTTATGGTGTTGGCCAGATGATTTCCAACACCCGGGACTTTCAATAATTTACTCTTAGGTACTGTAAATACAGATGAAGCTGACCCACAATAGCTGATAAGCTGCTTTACACCCTTATTTCCAATACCTGGAATCAGCTCTAAAGCGAGCTGGTGAACCAGTTCTTGTGACATTCCTTTTTAGATCTCTTTTCTTAGATCTGTTAGAAAGGCTCTGATTTTTTTTAGTGATTCAATCATCTCCATTTTACCTGAAGCTTCGTCGATTCCATTGGATATGAAATCCCGTGCGCCCTGCAGGGTGTAACCCTTTTCTTTTACCAGATGGTAAATGAGTTTAACGTTTTGGAGATCTGTTTTTGTAAACTGCCTGTTGCCCTTTCGATTTTTCTTTGGCTTAATGTTATCGAATTCTCCTTCCCAAAATCGAATAAGAGATGTAGCTACACCCAGTTCATCGGCAACTTCTCCGATGGTGTAGTACTTTTTCTCAATCTCTTTTTCTTTGTAAGGCACCTGGGTGGTTAGGATTCAGTTTTCAAAATAAGTAATTCTTCCCAAATCATCAATTATTATTGAATTTTCAGGGAAGTCATCCAAAGATAATCTTTGAATTGTTTTTATCGCAGAAAGTTTAGGATCATTTCTCGGCCCGAGCGAATAACTTTGTCTGAACGCGTGAATTTGACCTCCTAAGAACCTGCCTGATGCATCTGTTTTGATTTCCAATAGCGGCGATTCTCCTGCTGCTCCCCGTAGATTAAAACGGCCATAGGTCAGGAAATTGCCCAGACTATAGGCAATTAATTTGTCATCATAAAGTTCAATTGCCCGTGCAACATGAGGTCCGTGTCCTAATACAACATCAGCGCCATTGTCAACCATCAGGTGAGCCAGTTCGTATACATTGCCTCGATCTTCTCCATAGTAATATTCTCTCTTTCTGTTTACATGTTGATTTTTAGCTCCCTCAGCTCCGGCATGAAATGAAGCAATCACAATGTCCGATAGCGAATCCAGGTGTTGAAGTGTTGCCTTTATCTTATCATATTGATGAATACTCACAGTTCCCCGGTTAGGGGCGAACGCACAGAATCCAATTTTCAGGTGTCCTATTTTCCTGATGGTATACGGCTGGTCAACTGAACCGGCATGAATAATCCCAAGAGAGTCAAGAACTCTTTGCGTATTTTTTCTGCCAATTGACCCAAAATCATTGGCGTGATTGTTTGCCAGACTGAGTAAATCAAACCCACTCTCCCTGAAGTTCTCAGCAAGATATTCCGGAGTTCTGAACAGGTAGCAGACTTTTGGATTATTGCATTTTTTCTGATCTCCGCCTTCATTCAAAATGGTCCCCTCTGCATTTCCGAATGTGATATCAGCATTTTTTAGAATTTCCCTTACGCCATTCCATAAGTACCTTCCTGTATCACTGGGAAGGTAGGATTTGTTGGGAAAATTGGTTCCGATCATAATGTCCCCGACGGCTGCAATTGTGACTGTATCCGGCAGAAGTCTGTAAATAGGAATAACTACTTCTTCTGTCAGGTTTTCAAGTGTATCTCCGGATTGAGTAATCAGATACACAGAATCTGTTTTTTCAATTGCAACGGAAATTGGTATGGTGGCAGTATCCTTTTGGGTACCGCTGAGTTTTTTTGTGGTTTTACAAGCAAAGAGGAACTGAAAAAGGAGTATGCAGAAAACGATGGTCCGGGTGGACATTAAAAGTATACTGCTTCTGTTCATATTCATGTTCAAGTATGAGTTCCCCGAATTATCGTAATTCGTTCCAGCCTTCAAATGAAACAAAAAAGGGATTCTTAACGGAATCCCTTTAGATATAATTTCCTGAATAACTAGTAATTCCCCATTGACTGGTTTTCAATAGAAGAAAGCCTCAATATTTCTGCATATTCTTTGTCGGATAAATCACGGATGAAGTAATTAACCGGATTTACTTTTTTGCCTTCATGAATCACTTCATAGTGCAGGTGTGGAGCAGTTGATCCACCGGTATTTCCGGAATAACCAATTAAATCACCACGTTTAACTTTCTGTCCTTTCTTAACAAGAAATTCGCTCAGGTGCGCATATTTTGTTCGATATCCAAATCCATGATTGATCTCGATTTGTTTTCCATATCCTCCGAAATCAGATCTTGTCCATCTGATTACTCCATCTCCTGTGGCGTATACCGGAGTGCCGGTTTTAACTGAGAAATCGGTGCCCTCATGCATCCTGTTAACTTTAAGAATGGGGTGAATTCGATATCCGTATCCGGAAGCAAGTCGTTTCAATTCTTTATTTGAAACGGGCTGTATTGCCGGCATACTTGCCAGTAACTCCTCTTTATTTGTCGCCCAATTCACGATCTCATCATAAGATTTAGTCTGGATGTACATCTTCTTTTTCATGGCATCCATACGCTTCATGTTATCAATGATGAGTGCTTCTCTTTCCAGACCTTTTTCAAGCAGCTCCCTATATCGGTTGGATCCTCCAAAACCTGCAGACCTGATTTCATCAGGAATTGGTTCAACACCGAAAACAACCCGATAAATATCATCGTCTCGTTCCTGAAGCACACTCAACATTTGATTTGCTTCATCCATGTCTTTCTGGATGATGTCATAATAAAGTTTGAGTTCTTCGTTTTCTTTTCTAAGTGCTGCTTTGTTGGGAGATTCAAAGTAATGATCTGCCGCAATGAAAATACCTACACCGATAATCGCAGAAACAGCCAGAAAACCCAACAGGTTTAGGATGATGTCCCACGATGATACCCGGATTCTTTCGTACCGGCACGATTCAGTGTCATAGTAGTACTTGATTTTAGCCATAGGTTGTTGATAGGGTAATTATGTAATTTTGCTAAACGTTTTTAATATGCTGGTGATTACATTTTGCGTGTGCAATTTATGATTATTTGAGCTTTTTTCATAATCCAAAGATTTTACATTAAAATTCTAATATCTCAATAGCCAAATGGATTCAAAATTAATCCGGAAGACTTTTCTTGATTTTTTCAATGATAAATCGCACAAAATAGTGCCTTCAGCACCGATTGTGGTGCAAAATGATCCAACCCTGATGTTTACGAATGCCGGGATGAATCAGTTCAAAGATTATTTTCTCGGGACGAAAAATATTGAAAATAAACGTGTAGCGGACACACAAAAATGTTTGCGTGTATCCGGTAAGCATAATGACCTGGAAGAGGTGGGGATTGATACTTACCACCATACCATGTTTGAGATGCTTGGAAACTGGTCATTTGGGGATTACTTCAAGAAAGAGGCTATTGAGTGGGCATGGGAACTATTGACAGAGAAATTCCGACTGCCTAAAGACCGGTTGTACGCCACTATTTTTGAGGGAGATCAAAGCGAAAACCTGGAAGCTGATAATGAAGCAAAGGAATTATGGAAACAGTTTCTCCCCGCGGATCGGGTGTTGAACGGATCCAAAAAGGATAATTTTTGGGAAATGGGAGAGACTGGTCCCTGTGGACCCTGTTCTGAGCTGCATATTGATTTGAGACCGCAATCAGAGGTTGATAAAGTTCCGGGAAGAGATCTGGTAAACATGGATCATCCTCAGGTGGTTGAGATATGGAATCTGGTTTTTATTCAATTCAACCGACTGGCTAATGGTATGTTGGAAAACCTTCCACAGCTGCATGTGGATACAGGAATGGGGTTTGAGCGTTTGGCCATGGCTATTCAAAAGAAAGAGTCGAATTATGACACAGATGTTTTTCAGCCGCTAATTCAATGGGTTGCCAAAAAAGGAGGCGTGGAATACGGGATGGACGAAAGAACCGATATCGCAATTCGTGTAATTTCTGATCACATTCGGGCGATTGCTTTTACCATTGCAGACGGTCAGCTGCCTTCCAACAATAAGGCCGGATATGTTATTCGGAGAATATTAAGAAGAGCTGTCAGATACGGATATACTTTTTTGAATTTCAGAGAACCGTTTCTCCATGAGTTACTTTCTGTTCTTGGCGATCAGTTTGAGGAGGTGTTTCCGGAACTGAAGCAACAACATGATTTTATAGCGCGAGTGATTAAGGAAGAAGAGCTTTCTTTTTTAAGAACGCTCGATAATGGGTTGAAAAAACTTGATCAGATTAAGGAAAAAAGCACAAACGAAATAGATGGCGCAACCGCTTTCGAATTATACGACACGTATGGTTTTCCTTTGGATTTGACGGCATTAATTGCAAGAGAAAATGGAATGACTGTTGATGAAGCCGGATTTCAAAAGGAAATGGAGATCCAGAAGAATCGATCTAAAAATGCCGGAAAACAATCCACGGGTGACTGGATTACGGTAGGGGAAGGGGATGATTCCCGGTTTATTGGTTACTCTGAGACGGATACGACTACAAAAGTCCTTCGTTACAGGGAAGTATCTCAGCAGGATAAAAAGCTTTTTCAGATTGTATTAGCTGAAACACCATTTTATGCCGAAAGTGGTGGTCAGGTTGGCGACACAGGGTTTCTCCAGTTTGGGAGCGAAAAAATTGAAGTAATTGATACAAAAAAGGAAAATGATCTGATAGTTCATTTTACCAAAAAACTTCCTGCATCATTGGAAGGAGATGTAAAAGCACAAATAAATACGTCTAAGCGGGCTTTGACTGAAAATAATCACTCAGCGACGCATTTACTGCATGCGGCTTTACGGCAGGTTTTGGGAGATCATGTTCAGCAAAAAGGATCACTCGTGAATGACAAAGTGTTGCGATTTGACTTTTCACATTTCTCGAAGGTTACTGAGGAGGAGATAAAAGAGATCGAACGAATAGCCAATGAGAAAATCAGGGAAAATATTGAGCTGAATGAGAAGCTTAACGTGCCAATTGAGGAAGCGAAATCTTTGGGGGCAATGGCTTTGTTTGGAGAAAAATACGGAGAATTTGTCAGAGTCATCACTTTTGATCCAGGTTATTCAGTGGAACTGTGTGGGGGAACCCATGTTAACAGAACAGGAAGTATAGGGTTATTGAAAATTGTCAGCGAATCATCAATTGCCGCCGGAGTAAGGCGAATTGAAGCAGTGACCGCTAAAGAGGCCGAAAAATATTTCAATGAAAAGGCAGCCCTGCTTTCCGAGGTGGAAGAAATACTGAAGCATCCAAAGGATTTAAAAAAGACGGTCGAAATGCTGGTCGCCGAGAATCTTGCTTCTCAGAAAAAACTGGAGCAACTGAACCGGCAGCAGGCATCCCGAATTAAGCAGCAAATGCTGAATTCAGTGGTTAATTCAAATGGAAGAAGCGTGATTTCTTACTCAGGCGAATTCCCCTCAGCAGACAGCCTGAAGCAGGTAGCTTTTGATCTCAAAAGGGAGGTAGATCATCTGGTGCTGTTAGTGGCAGCCCTGATTGACGGAAAGCCCATGATTACGGTTATGCTTGCAGATGAACTGGTGAAGGAGGGCCTCAATGCGAATGAAATCATTCGGAAAATGGCCACTGCAATTAAAGGGGGCGGTGGTGGACAGCCATTTTATGCCACAGCCGGAGGTAAGGATGTAAGCGGGCTGGATGAAGCGCTGAAAATAGGTAGGGAACTTGTGGCTGGTTAAATTTGGAATTGTTTTGAATGACCTGATGTTGCGTTTAAGTAAATATTTTTAACATGAAGATTAGAGGAAAAAAATTGTTGAGCATTTTTTCGATCATCATTCTGGCAGGATTGTCCGGCGCATGTTCCGGGGCAGCCGATCAGGATGGGGTGAAAATCATTGGAAGTGTTGAGCAGATCGTTCCAAATGGATTTGTAATGCTTGAAATCATTGAAGAAGCCGGTCCTGTACCTGTTGATACTGTAGAGATAGACAGTGAAGGAAAATACAGGATGAATGCAGATATCTCTTCACCATCATTTTTTCGACTCAATTTCAATGATCGTCAATATGTTACCCTGGTCTTAACCGGAGAAGAATTTGAGGTTGAAGTGAATGTAGATGGCAATGAACCTAACGGCTACTCTGAAGTTTCCGGATCATATGACACCCAATACCTCCGCGATATGGATGAAATCATGAATGAGTTTCAGTCTGATGCACGAAGGATCAATCAAGAGTTGATGCAGGCAAGAAATAATCGAGATGGTATGACTTTCCAGAGTCTGAATAATGAATACATGGATCTGGCAAGATCGACCAATGAGCAAATGAAAAAACTGGTTTGGGAAGCAGTTCCGTCACTCGCTGCGTTTTACGGTTTACAAAGAATGGATCCGGAACAGTACTATACTTTCTTCGATAGTGTTTCAACGGAGTTGAGCAAAGAGTTACCGGAGAATGCTATAGTGATGAACCTTGCTCAAATGGTCAATACCAGAAGGACGCTTGCAATAGGAGCAGAGGCTCCGGAAATTTCCCTCCAAACCCCTGAAGGTGAAACACTGAGTTTGAGTTCTCTTCGTGGCAACTACGTTCTTGTGGATTTTTGGGCAGCCTGGTGTAAGCCCTGCCGTGCGGAGAACCCCAACATTGTCAGAGCTTATAATGAGTTCAAAGACAATAACTTCAAGGTTTTAGGAGTTTCGCTCGACAGGACCAGAGAAGCATGGCTTCAGGCAATTGAGCAGGATGGACTTCCCTGGTATCATATTTCAGATCTCAAATACTGGAACAGCGAAGTGACCAGGTCCTATCAGATCAGCGGGATTCCTGCCAGTTATCTGATTGATCCGGATGGAAAAATTATTGCGAAGAATCTAAGGGGCCCAAGATTACAGGCGAAGTTGAAGGAGATTTTTGGGTAATCAATTCTCTACCTGTTTCACAAACCCGTCAACGCCCTGAGACTTTAATGCAGAGTTTCTGATTTTGGCGCTTTCTGTGTTTTGAAATTTGCCGACAAATACACGGTACACTTTCTTTCGATTTACAAACACTTCTTTGATCCAACCGTCACTAAATTCGTTCGCTTTTTGCTGCGCCCGACTTTTGTCTGAGAAAGAAGCAACCTGGATAGCGTAGGTTGGTTTCTTGATGTTATCCATTCCAAGATCTGAGGCTGATCCGTTTAAAAGAAAGAGCTGAACATTTGCAGTACCCGCCTGGATCATATCAAGTCGTGCGGCAGCAGCTTTGGAAAGATCAATAACGCGATCTTTCGCATAAGGTCCCCGGTCATTGATTCTGACGTCTACAGATTTTCCATTGGTGATATTTACCACGTGCAACTTTGTATTAAATGGAAGGGTTCTATGAGCAGCAGTGAATCCATTGGTATTGAATCGTTCCCCATTTGCTGTTCGTTTTCCCTGGAACCCCGGACCATACCAGCTGGCTACACCTGATTCGATTAATTCTCCTCTGGAATCAGAAACGGGTCTTGCCACTTTACAGGAAGTAAGTATTAAAATGCAAAGGACTGTAAAAACGTGAGTTTTCTTCATAAATCTCTATGCATGATATAAGCATCCACCAATCCCAGCTGCTGATGGTTGAATCCGTTCGGAATCGTTCCAATAATAGTAAAGCCGTACTTCTCCCAGAGACTAACTGCCACTTCATTCGTACTTACTACAATATTGAATTGCATCGCTTTGTATCCAAGCACTTTGGCTGTCTCAAGAGAGTGTTCACAGAGCTGTTTCCCGATCCCCTTTCCATGAGCTTCCGGATGCACCATATAACCTGCATTCGCAATATGAGATCCAAGACCGGACTGATTAGGCTTGATGAAATATGTGCCCAGTATTTTATGATCATCTTCAAAAATGAAGGTTCTCATATAAGGTGCAAACCAAAGTTTGTCAAGATCTTCTCTGGGAGTATCGGGAGCAAATACATACGTGTCCCCGGATCTTATGACTTCTGAGAAGATAGTCCAGACATTATCATGATCCTGGTTAGTTGCTTCCCGGATCATTTGCTTACCAATTGCTTTAAAGCAGCCCACAACTGAACCTTGTCCTCTTTAGAATTGATAAGGACGTGAAGGGGTTTGGAATTTAGAATGGTGGCTTCTCCCTGTATTTTAGACTGGTAATAAGAATCAGATGAATCGGTGAAAATGACACCTTTACTAAAACTAATTTCCTCTCCCTGCTTCAAAATCTTGTATGTTGACGGATCAAGATTGCAGGCGCCAATAATTTTGTTCAGGAGTTCCAGTTCTTCCGGATTATCAGAATTGTGAATAAAAGCAACGGAAATTTTTTCAGGTGCCGAAGGAGCATCAGGCGTTTTGATTTCGGTAGCATCTTGCTTAACTGGCGACTGGCTTCCAACCGCTTCAGGCCGACTGCTTTCAACCGCATGATCACTTTCAATTAATGATCCATTACCTGCATTTTCCTGAATCAGGTATATCTCCTCATCTATCAGTAAATGCAGGTGTTCTTTTTCCATCATTTGAGATCAAAGAGTGATTTTAATTCTTTGGCATCCTCAGGCTTCATTCTTTTGCCCAGGACCAGACGCAATTGTCTTCTCCTCAATGCGCCTTCGTAAAGTTCATTTTCTTCTTCTGTTTCGGGAATTAATTCAGGCACATCAATTGGTTTGCCTGACTGGTCAACAGCCACGAATGTGAAGAATGCCCGGTTGGTGTGCACTTTTTTGTCTGCAGGAATATCTTCTGCAATTACCTCAATGTACACCTCCATCGAAGAGTTGAAAGCCCTCGTGACAAAAGCGGTGAGGGTGACTGCATTTCCAATTCTGATTGGCTGTGAGAACGAAATATTGTCAACAGATGCCGTAACCACAATTCGATTGGAATGCTTTTGTGCTGCTATTGCGGCAGCAATGTCCATCCAGTGCATGAGCCGCCCTCCCATAAGGTTGTTGAGTCCGTTGGTATCATTTGGCAGTACCATTTCTGTCATGGTCACAAATGAATCGCTGCATTTTTTTGTCTTTTTCATTTCCGGTTTTTGTATGCCTCAACTATCATCAATGAGGTGATTTTTAATAATTAATCGCTTTTCTGGTGCCAGCCTTTTTTCCCCAGTAAAGGTACGAAGCTGAAATTGTTAAAGACCTTCTTTTCAATCTCATCTTCATTGATTTTTTTGATTAGTACCATTGCCTGCATTCTGTTGTCCCCAACAGGAATGACCAGTCGGCCACCCGGCTTTAACTGATCCACTAATTCCTCGGGGACCGAAGGGGCGCCAGCTGTAACGATGATGCCATCATATGGGGCAAACCGTGTCAGACCCTTTGATCCGTCACCATGATACATATGTGGCTGATAGCCGATGGATGGCAGGAATCGGATAACTTTTTGATACAACTCTTTTTGGTACTCAATGGTGTAAACGTCAGCTCCGAGCTCACACAAAACTGCCGCCTGATATCCGGACCCTGTGCCGATTTCCAGTATTTTATCCCCGGGTTTTATCTCAAGAAGCTGAGTTTGAAAAGCAACGGTATATGGCTGACTAATTGTCTGACCAGATGCTATGGGAAATGCCTTGTCTTCATATGCATGCATATCAAAGATCTTGTCGAAGAAAAAATGGCGCGGAATTTTTCCTATTGCTTCTATCACTTTCTTATCCTTAATCCCCTTATCAATGATCTCTCGGACAAGCTGTTTTCGCAGACCTTTATGTTTGTAGGTATCTTCCAATTGGGTTAGATTCGGTTCAAAATTACACAGTGTTTACAGGAATTATTGAAACTGTTGGTAAAGTATCGGAACTGAGGAAGTCTGGAAGTAACATTGATTTTAAAATTGAATCTCCAATTTCTGCCGAGCTGCAAATTGATCAGAGTATTTCACATAATGGCGTGTGCCTGACTGTTACTGCTGTTGAAGGAAACTCACATCATGTAACGGCGATTGACGAAACGCTTCAAAAATCAAACTTGGGAAGCATTTCTCCAGGGGATTTTGTGAACCTTGAGCGATGCATGAAGGTCGACGCAAGATTTGACGGTCACATTGTTCAGGGACATGTTGATACCATCGCTTCTGTAATTAATATTTCGGAAGAGGACGGCAGTTGGATTTTTCGTTTTAAATTAGAACGTGAAGGATTGATTGTTGAAAAAGGAAGTGTGTGCGTAAACGGAACAAGTCTTACCTGTTTTGATATAAAAAATGATATGTTTTCTGTGGCGATTATTCCTTATACATTTAATAATACTATTTTCAATCAGCTAAAAACCAACGATATTGTTAACATAGAATTCGATATTATTGGCAAATACATTCACCAAATTCTAAATAAAAAACAATGATCCTTAATTGTATGGTTGTCGATGACGATGAAATGTCACGACTGGTTGTTAAACAATTTATTGACAAAACCGATTTCCTCACTCTTGCTCACGATCTTGACAGTACCAAAGAAGCTTCTGAAATCCTGTTGGGAGAAAGTGCCAATGAAGTAGATATAGTATTTCTGGATATCGAAATGCCGGAAATGTCTGGTATCGAACTGGTGAAATCTCTGAATTATGCCTACAATGTGGTTGTCATCTCTTCCAAAAAAGATTATGCCATCGAGGCTTTTGAGGGAGCCGTGGCTGATTACCTTGTTAAGCCTGTTGAGTATGATAGGTTTATAAAGGCGGTTAATAAGGTAAAAGAGAGCCTCGAGAAGGAGAAATTACTTGCTGAGTCAGAAGATCATATATATGTGAAGAGTGATGGAAAATTGTTCAGGTTAAGCTATGATAAGATTCTTTTTGTTGAGGCACTGGCTGATTACGTGATATTCAATACACCAACTTCCAAACATATTGTACACCACACTATGAAAGGGATTGAAAAGCGACTTCCGGAAAGTATCTTCAGCAGAGTCCACAGGAGTTACATCATTAATCGGAACATGATTAACAAGATTGAGGATTTGCAGGTGCACATTGGGGAAAAAACATTTGCAATCGGAGCGTCCTATCGGGAATCTCTGATGGAGAAGTTTAACCTGCTGTAGGTAGTACGGAAACTTAAGAAATGAGCCCTTCACTTAGTGTTGGGCTTTTTATCTATTTGATCCAGTCAACTCCTTTTTTAAGCATCGATAAGGTGTTTAAATACTCATGACTATCGGGAATGTGATTGTATTCCCACTTCGCCTGTGGAGGCATGCTTACCAGTATAGACTCTGTTCGGCCATTGGTGTCCAAGCCAAATTTGGTTCCTTTATCGTGTACCAGGTTAAATTCCACATATCGGCCTCTTCGAATTTCCTGCCACTGTTTATCTTTTTCTGTCCATTTTTTATCTCTCAACTCTGATACAGCTTGTGTATAAATGGATACAAATGCGCTTCCAAGATCCCTGACAAAATCCCATCGCTGTGTTTTGGAGAAATTTTCATCTTCAGAAAGTCTGTCAAAAAAAATCCCGCCAATCCCTCTTGTTTCATCTCTGTGACTCAGATAGAAATAATCATCGGCCCAGGCTTTGAACTTAGGGTAATAAGTATCGGAATGAACATCGCAAATCGATTTCAGGACAATGTGAAAGTCTTTGGCTTTTTCTTTGAGAATAATGTGAGGAGTCAGATCTATCCCGCCACCAAACCACCAGATACCTGAATCCATCTCAAAGTACCTGACATTCATATGAATGATTGGAACCCATGGATTCTCAGGGTGCAGGACAATGGATACACCGGTAGCAAAAAAGTCTGCCTCTTTGAGCTTTAGGGCATTCAGTATTTTGGCAGGGGTGGGGCCATGAACAGCAGAAAAGTTGACGCCTCCTTTTTCAATCAGATTCCCGTTTCTAAATGTGCGGGTTTTTCCACCCCCGCCTTCGGGGCGATCCCACGCTTCTTCATGAAAGACGGACTGACCATCCAGGTTTTCCAGACCGTCGCAAATGGAGTTTTGCAGGTTCTGAAACCAATCTGAAATTTCTTCTTTTGACAGGTTATGCATTTAAAAGGGATAGCCTATTCCAATATTGAATTCTGAATTAGGGGCGAAATTACGGAAGATTTGATCTCCAACGAAACGTTTCCCAGGTGGCCTTGCCGGATCAAAGAGTTTTATGCCCATGTCCAGTCGGAGTATTAGAAATGAAAGGTCAAATCGAAATCCAAGCCCTGTGCCTACTGCCATTTCATTTATAAACTCGTTGATTCGAAACTTGCCGTCATCTCCTTCCGGATCGGTTGAAGGATCCACTGATGACCCCTTAATCAGCCAGATATTACCTGCATCAATGAAGAATGCACCCTCCAGAAATCCCACCAGTTTTTGCCTCAACTCGAGGCTGGTTTGAATGAGAAGATCACCGGGTTGCTCTCTTGTAAAGTCTACTTCATTCAATTCATTGATAACACCATAAGCTCCCGGTCCCAGGCGCCTTGGTTTCCAGGCTCTGATACTATTACTGCCACCTCCGAAGAAATACTTTTCATAGGGGAGGGAATTATTCGATCCGTATGCGTAAGCCAGCCCAACGTTTAGACGGTAGGCAAGATTTAGCTTTCTTGTGATCCGTTCAATCTTCCTAAGATCGATGTTCGTTTTCACAAACTGGTAAACCTCAATGGTATCACCAAATGCAGTTTCCCCAAGGAAATTGTTCAGGTCACCACCTATTTCAGCGAAAAATCGAACAAAACCTCCATCATTTCCCTGACTGTATTGCCCCAGGTTCAAATCCAGTTGAAAAGATGTGGTACTCACAAATGCAGAGCGAAAAGCATTAGCATAAGTATTTCCCTGATCTTCCAGGTCTTGTAAAAAATTTTCAAAAGCATCTGAATTAGTCGATTGAATAAGGCTGATCTGGACAGGTGTAAGTGTATACTTTAATTGATCCCTCACCTGCCATGAATAAGCCAGACTTGATTGAATGGTTCGACGTTCATATTCATTAATCCTGTCTTCATATGATACACCAATCAGCATCCTTGTTTTTGGATTAAAACTTCCCATCTTCTTCTTGTAATAGCCACCCAGAGGGAAAAGGAATTGAGGAAAACTAAAACTAAGCTGACCTCCAAACTGACGACTGGAGTATTTCTCATCTGTCTCTGTTACTCCACTAATTCCTTCAAGCTTTGCATTTAGATCAATTCCAATTATTTCGAGGGCTCGAAATGTATTTCGGTTTTTTAGACTGAGATTAAAGAAAGGACCAAGCCTCTGTGCATTGGAATTCTGAGTAAAACCAAACTCATTGGAGGTCTGGTATTTATCAAAGGGAGAGGTAAATATATTGGCAACAAAATGATTATTCGTGGTATCATAGTTAATGTTGACAAACTTAAAATTATCTAAATAGGAAAGCTGTCGCTGTGTTTCAATAGTCAGGTCACGACTGTATCTGTCATCCTGTTCCAATGGAATTCTCCACTCCAATACTTTAGGAGAGTATCTGTTCTTTCCAAAATTGAAGGTTATCCCTTTGTATTTTTCAATGGAGCGTTGGAAGGAACGTGTAATGCTGGCATTGGAGACGAATACGATGGAATCGATGTAAAAAATCTTGTGCTTGCTTTTATCAACAGGATTTCGAATTCTTTCTCTGACAAATAGTTTATTGTCCCCAAGTTGAATGGAATCTATTTCGAAAGTGATGTACTGTCTTGAGAATTCGAAATAGCCATTATTGACTGCAAGATTATAGATGTAATCTCGCTCTTCGGTTAATGTCTTTTGATCGTAGAATCCTTTTTTGAGGGGAGCCTTTTCAAGATTTTCGGTTATCAGTTTTTTGAGAACAGTGTCCTCAACCATGTATTGGATTGAGTCAATTTCATAGTGCATACCTGGTGACACATTGTATCTGAGAGCTATAGTCTTTTTCTTTTTGTTGAGCAGAGTCGTATCTGTCTCAACTTTGGAGTTGAAGTACCCACGAGAATTGAGGTAGAGTTTTACTTTGTTCCCGTCAAGAACCGCCTGATTATGATTATAAACTGCCAGTTCTTCTCCCCATCTCATTAACTGATTACCCTGCCGAATTTTTCGATCTCTTCTGTCAAGCGTTTTAACCATTCGATTTCTGAGCCGTTGTTTTTTCTTTTCGTTATTCGCCTCTTCAATTTTTTTTTCAAACTCCGCCTGATCCTCTATGCGTTGTTCTTCTACTCTTGATTTATCGAATCCTCTTGCAAAGAACGTCCCATTTTTCCCCAATTGATAGATATGTGTCAAATGCGTAAATGGAATGACGGTGAATCCAAGTGGTGTTTTTTTCAGCGCACCGAATGGTCTTGAATTAGGCTTGAGTTCAATTAGTGCATTTGATTCGTCCTTAAGTGATCTGGATATCCCATTGATCTCTGTTTGAACCAGCAGTTGCTCATTTACCTTTAGAAACTTAGAACCCAGGCAGGAGGTGAGCAAAATACTTGCTAATATTGGTATTTGACTTACTGCTAAAAATCGCTTCAACTAGATGGTCTCAAAAAACGAGTTAAAATTTATAAAATCTCTCAAAGTTAAGAAGTACAGAGTACGCGAAAAACGCTTTGTGGTTGAAGGTGCAAAAAATGTGCAGGAGTTAATGAATTCCAATTATGAGATTGATTTAATATTAAGTTCTCAGCATTTTTATGATGTAAATAGAAGCAAAACTCGCGAGTTTAGAATTGAAATTGTCGGGGACAAAGTTCTTAATGAGGCAGGAAGTTTCAAGAGTAACAATTCTTGTATTGCAGTGGTACGTTCCAGGGATTTTAATGTTGATGAGATTGATCTGAGTGCACTGACTTTTGTACTTGATGGTGTCAGTGATCCGGGCAATTTGGGAACAATAATTCGAACGCTTGACTGGTTTGGGTTTAATCAGTTGGTGTGTTCTGAGGATTCAGCTGAATTGTATAACCCTAAAGTTGTCAATAGCTCAATGGGATCATTTTCCAGAGTGAATACTTTTCATCTTCCACTAAAACAGTTCTTTGATCTCAACAAACTCCCTGTTTATGGTATGGACATGAATGGAAAGAATCTTTTCGATGTTGCTATTCAGTCACCGTCAGTTATTGTTCTGGGGAGTGAGTCGCATGGAATATCTCCGGATGTTAGAAAAAGGATTGATTATACTGTAACAATCCCGAAAAAAGGAGCAGCTGAATCTTTAAACGTGGGTATAGCGACAGGAATAGTTGCCGCTCACCTCCGAATTCCCTGAATTTTATTGAGCAGGTTATGTGTTGATTGATCATGATCACCAGACAGGTTATTCTGAATCTCCGAAAGAATCGGTTTAGCAAGCTGTTTGCCCAATTCAACTCCCCATTGATCGAAGCTGAATATGTTCCAGATTACTCCCTGAACAAAAATTCTGTGTTCATAAAAGGCAGTTAGCATTCCCAGATTGAATGGAGTAAGTTCATCCATAAGAATACTTGTGGATGGTCGATTTCCCTCAAAAACTTTAAATGGAGCAAGTGCTTCTGCTTCTTCTTTTGTTTTGTCTTTCAATTCTTGTTCAACCTCTTTCAATGTCCTGCCTTTCATTAGCGCTTCTGGTTGTGCAAGGAAATTAGCCAACAACTTGTTATGATGATCTGCGTAATCATGTCCGGGTTTAGCAGAGGCAATGAAATCGCATGGGATGATGCGGGTTCCCTGATGGATAAGCTGATAGAATGCATGTTGGCCGTTTGTTCCCGGCTCGCCCCAGATTACCGGTCCGGTCGCATAACTTACAGGTTGACCATTTCGGTCAGTACTTTTCCCATTGCTTTCCATGTCAGCCTGCTGCAGGTAAGAGGGAAGGAATCTCAATCGATGATCGTATGGGAGAATCGCATAAGAATCGTAGTTGAGGAAATTATTATACCAAATACCAATCAAAGCAGACATGGCCGGGATATTGTCTGATATTGAGCTGGTTCTGAAATGATCATCCATACGTTCTGCTCCACGCAATAATTCTTCGAATCGGGAATAACCGACTGTACATGCGATAATAAGACCAATCGCCGACCAAAGGGAATATCTTCCTCCAACCCAATCCCAAAACATGAACATATTTTCTGAATTGATCCCAAAATCAAGTACTGCCTCTTCATTTGTACTAACCGCAACAAAGTGGTTAGAGACATTCTTAAGAGCTCCTCCATTTTTTAAAAACCATTCCCGGGCACTCATTGCATTAGTCATGGTTTCCTGTGTGGTGAAGGTTTTTGAGGCGATGATGAAAAGTGTCGTTTCCGGATTAAGTCCCTCTAGTTCTTCAACGAGCTGTTGAGCATCTACATTAGAGACAAAGTGTGGAGTCACAGACTTCCAGTAAGGTTGGAGGGTATTTGTAATCATTTTTGGCCCCAGATCAGAGCCACCAATTCCAACATTAACTACATCTGTAATTTTTTTACCCGTGTATCCTTTCCAGTCTCCTTCAATTATTTTTTTAGAAAAAACTTCAATTTTTCTTAATTCTGCTGTGATAATGTCGGAATGTTTCGAGTTGGTATCCGCACTTCGGAGCTCGGTGTGAAGTACTGAGCGGTTTTCAGTCTCGTTGATTTTATCGCCTTTGAACATTGCTTCAATAGCATCAGGCAATTTGCATTCAATTGCTAACTCATTCAGAGCGTTTAACACCTCTTCACTAACATTGTTTTTTGAAAAATCGAAGTGGATGCTTTCCAGGTCTCTTGTGAATTTTGACAGTCTTTCGGAATCCTGTAAGAATAGTTCTGAGATCGTTGATTTTGACTCTTGTGAGAGTAATAATAGTTTTTCCCAAGACCTGGTAGTCGTTGGGTCAATTTTAGGAAGCATATAATTTAGTCTTTACTGAAAGGGTTAGAACAGGGCAGGGAAGATCTCTTCTCTTACAAAAAGATAATAGGAATAGGCAACAAACCCTATCAAATAGACAACACCTTCTGCACGATCAAGTTTGTATTTAGCCAGTGTAAACATGAATATGAAGAGCATAAAGGTCCCGAGCATTACCATATACAAATCGATATTGAGCGCTGAAGTGTATGATAAAGGTGTATGCACAATTGAAGTCACTCCCAGAACAAGCAGGAGGTTGAATATATTCGATCCGACGATATTACCTACGGCTAAATCTGATTTTTTATGAAATGCTGCTACTGCCGAAGTGGCAAGTTCCGGAAGAGAAGTGCCTGCTGCAAGTATTGTCAGCCCGATTAGTTTATCACTAACATGATAGTGTTTGGCGATATCAACCGCATTTTCCACAATCAAGTTTCCTCCAAAAACGAGTCCGACAATCCCCAGTACAATCATCACGGTTGTTTTAAGATTGCCGTACATTTCTATATCCTCTGTCTCCGCTTCAGGATTTCTCCTCAAATTCATGAAAATATAAACAAGGAAAAGAACAAACATTACCAGTAAAATGATTCCGTCATTGGCACTAAGACCATTCGATTCTTTTCCAAAAAACATAACGTCGTTCACCAGAATAAAAAAGATGAATGTGGCAAGGAGAGAATAGGGAACCTCTTTCCACAATGCATTTCTTTCCACAGTAAGCGGATAGATAATACTTGCGACACCAAGAATTAAAAAAATATTGAAAATGTTTGAACCAATGATATTACCGAAAACAACTTCATTGGCGCCACTGACTTCATCCTGTACTCCTCCTGAAATGATGTTGACCACCAGTTCAGGGGCCGAAGTACCCATTGCTACAACTGTCAGACCAATAGCAATGTCCGAAATATTAAATCTTTTAGCAAGTGATGAAGCTCCATTTACAAGGTAATCTGCTCCTTTGATAAGAAGCACAAATCCCACGGTTACTAGCAAAAAATTAAGCGCTACACTCAAAACGTTTTATTTGGTTATCGGCGACTGTGAAAATGAAAAATAGTGTTTTTGCATTACCTAATCAAAATCCCTGCAAATTAACACTTTTGATTGGTTTAATGCAATAAATAAAAATTGGATCATAAACCCAAGTCTGTCAATAACTTATGTGTCTTGTTTTTCAGGCTTTCAATCTCTTCAAAGTAATCTTTCCACCCGCCAGTTGCTTTCACTGAAAAATAAAATTTAATCTTAGGTTCGGTGCCAGATGGCCTGATACTGATCTTTGATTCATCTTCTGTGATGAATTGCAAAACGTTCGATTCAGGAAAATCAAGTTTTTCTGTTGTTCCGTCTGCTAAATGGGTTTTGATTCCTTTTTGATAGTCATTGATTGTAGTGATAGCAGAACCAGCAAGTTTTTCCGGAGGATTTGATCTGAAGGCTTTCATCATTTCCTGAATCTCTTCCGCACCCTGCATTCCTTTCTTCGTTATGGATTTCAACGATTCGTGATACAACCCGTACTTCTGGTTGATCTCAATCAACATCTCGAAAAGTGATTTCTTATTTTCCGCACTCCAGGCGACCATTTCGGCCAGTACACAGCAACTGGCTACTGCATCTTTATCACGCACTTTATCTCCAATCATATAACCATAGCTCTCTTCACCACCACCAATAAACACCTCTTTGCCTTCAAGTCTTCCAATCAACTCGGCAATGAATTTGAAACCAGTCAGTGTATCGTAACAATTGATGTTGAACCCATCGGCAATTTCCCGAATTAGCTCAGTCGTGACAATCGTCTTAGCAACGAATTCATTTCCTTTGAAGCCTGCTTTCTGATTTTGAGTGAGCAAATAAAACACCAGAAGCGCACCGGTCTGATTCCCGTTTAGCAATTGGAATTCACCCTTAGTGTTTTTCACTGCAATTCCTACCCGGTCGGCATCAGGGTCTGTTGCCATTACAAGGTCAGCATTGATCGATCGGGCTTCTTCGAGCGCTATTGACATGGCTTCCTCTTCCTCTGGATTAGGATAAACCACTGTTGGAAAATTTCCATCAGGTTTACTTTGCCGATCTACAACATGAACGTTTGTAAATCCCATTTCTTTCAATGCACGTGGGATGAGAGTAATTCCGGTCCCGTGTATTGGAGAAAAGACAATTTTCAAATCCTTTTGATTCTCGATTGATTTTTTGGAAAGAGTCAGCTGATTGATCATTTGGAGGTATTTAGAATCAACATTCTCACCAATTGATTCGATCAACTCAGGGTTTGAATCAAATTTAACTTCGTCTATACTTGAAATTTTACTTACCTCATTCATGACATTCTTATCATGAGGACTGATTAGCTGGCCACCATCAGGGCCATACGCTTTGTAGCCGTTGTACTCTTTCGGATTATGGGAAGCTGTCAACACAACTCCACCTGAGCATTTGAGATGTCGTATCGCAAATGATAATTCTGGTGTGGGTCTCAACTCATCAAACAGGTAGACCTTAATTCCATTTGCTGAGAACACATCTGCTGTAATTTTTGCAAATTCTTTGCTATTGTTTCGGCTGTCATGAGCGATGGCAACTGATGCAATTTCTTCGGCACTTTTTAGCAGATAGTTGGCAAACCCCTGTGTAGCCATTCCGATTGTATACTTGTTAATTCTATTTGAGCCTATGCCCATGATCCCACGAAGGCCACCGGTTCCGAATTCCAGATTCTTATAGAAGGAATCAGTTAATTCTTCTTCGTTCAGATTTCTTATAGCTGACTTAGAGGCTTCATCAAGGCTTTTTGATCTTAGCCATTCCTCAGATTTTGCTTTTACTTCCATACTATAAAAACCCTAATTTAGTTTTCAACCTGTTCATTACTTCCGTTGCATATTGATCTGCTTTTTGCTCACCTTCCTGGAGCCTCTTTTCCAGCTCATCCGGATTTTCCATGTAATGATCATAAATCTCTCTTTCTCTTTTGAATCGTTCATTTATTAATTCAAAAAGCTCTTGCTTGGCATGACCATATCCATAATTTCCACCTTCATATTTCTGTCTCATTTCGGCAATTTGTTCAGCTGAAGCAAGCAGCTGATATATGGCGAAAACATGACAGGTATCAGGATTTTTAGGTTCTTCGAGCGGGGTGCTGTCTGTTACGATTTGCATTACATTTTTCCTGAGTTTTTTTTCCGGAAGGAAAACGTCAATGATATTTCCATAGCTCTTGCTCATCTTTTGGCCATCAGTTCCGGGAATGGTCATTACTTTATCATCGATCATCGGTTCCGGTATCACAAAGACTTCACCGAACTGATGATTGATGGTAGTTGCAATATCCCTTGTTATTTCAAGATGTTGCTTTTGATCTTTTCCGACCGGGACAAAATTTGCATCGTACAGAAGGATATCTGCTGCCATTAGAACCGGGTAATCAAATAATCCTGCATTCACATCTGCCAGTCGATCGGACTTGTCTTTAAATGAGTGTGAATTGGCTAACATTGGATAGGGTGTGAAACAATTCAGATACCAGGTAAGCTCACAAACCTTTGGTACCCTCGACTGACGGTAAAAAACATTCTTGGTGGTATCGAATCCACAAGCCAGCCAGGCCGCCGCAACTGCGTTGGTATTTTCTACTCTGAGTTTGGAGTCTTTGATGGTTGTTAGTGAATGAAGGTCAGCGATAAAGAAAAAAGATTCATTTTTCTCATCCTTCGAGAGCTCGATAGCAGGGAGTATCGCTCCCATCAAATTTCCAAGATGGGGTTTGCCTGAACTTTGGATTCCGGTAAGAATTCGTGCCATTTTTTAAAAATTTGTGCAAACCTACTATTAAATTTGAAGCATACCTTTTTGAACTACACGATAAATAACAATAAAAAATGCGCTTTTTAGTTTATGTCTGTCTTACACTCATTTTAAATTTCACATTCGCCCAGGGTAGTTTAAAATTCGAGAAGGAAACTCATGATTTTGGAGAGATAAAAGAGGAGGCTGGCTATGCTGAGTTTACTTTCAGTTTTGTGAATACCAGTGAACAACCCGTTAAAATCACAAATGTGAGAGCTTCCTGCGGTTGTACAACACCGGGGTGGACCAAAGAGGCGGTAATGCCTGGCGATAGCGGATTCATCAAAGCGCGGTACAATCCACGTAACCGTCCGGGTAATTTCAGAAAGTCTCTGACTATCTCTGCCAGCCCGTCAACCGGGAATAAGACACTCTATATCAAGGGTTATGTTAAACCAAAACCAAAATCAGTTCTTGAAGAACTGCCGGTTAGTGCTGGTGACCTACGTTTAAAATTCAGATCTCTAAACATGGGAAGAATGACAACAGAAAAGGCAATAACAAAGGATTTTGATGTATACAACAATGGAAAGGATTCATTAAGACTTCAGTACAATGTAATGGAGGTGCCGACTCATATTACTCTTACTATGGAGCCCGAATTGTTGGGGCCTGGTCAGCAGGGGGTGTTGAAACTTACTTATGATCCTGTGAAGAAGAATGATCTGGGTTTTATCAGTGATAATTTTACGCTTCAGACTGATACTGCAATAACTGTTAAAAATGAGTTCAATGTGCTAACAACAATAGAAGAATTTTTTCCCGAAATGACTCCTGCAGATTTTGATAGTGCACCCAAACTGCTAATCGCTGAGCGTGTATTTGACTTTGGACAGGTGAAGGAGGGTGAAGTTGTCGAAACAGAATTCACACTCAGTAATGAAGGAAAGAAGAAGCTGAATTTCAGGAAAATAAAGTCGAATTGTAGCTGTGTGACTTATGAGATCAAATCTCAAAACATGAAAAGAGGGAAATCTCAGGTTTTAAAGGTGTTATTTGATACCTCAGGAAGGAAAGGGAATCAGTATAAAACAGTCACCATCTTTTCAAATGATCCATCTGCACCTACTCAGATGGTGACTATTAAAGGAAAGGTTACTAAAACAGAGGACAGTAAGTAGCTACTGGTTTTCCCACTTATTGTTTCCTCTTTCTATATCGGCAAGAAGTCCACTCTCATCAATTTCAATAGATTGAATGTTGTTAAGCGGGCTGTCAATTTCGAATGTATAGGTCGGATGTGTCCATGGCCAGTCTGGCAGTAATACCCTTTCCAATTCCGTATCATTTTCCTTTTCGCCTCTCATAATTGACAGAGGGGCGTAGTAGATTTTCTTCGATCCATCAGTGTAGGTTACATAGACATCCATTGGCATTGGGATTTTACCCACCCTTTTAAGGGTTACCCGGGCTTTACCATCTGTCTGAGTCACGGAATCAATCGCATAATCTATAGAATGAGTTGAATTTACCCAGTAATCATAATACCAGTCCAGTTCCAGTCCGGATGTTTTTTCCATTACCCTTACAAAATCTACAAGATCCGGATGCTTGAACTTCCACTCATTAAAGTATCTGAGCAGTCCCTTGTTTCGGCTTGGTTCACCAATGATGTATCCAAGCTGAGCGATACTAACGGCTCCTTTAGAATAAGCAGCTCTTCCGTAGGCAAAGTTGGTTTCAAATTGATCCGAGTGTGTACTCATTGGCTCTTCTTTTCCGCTTTTGGCCAAAGCGATGTATCCCCTGTAGTTTCCGTCCTTTGACCAGTCCACTTCTCTGTCAAAAAGGTGTGCCATTGTCAAACTGGTAGCATAGGATGTATACCCTTCATCCATCCAGGCAAAGTAGCTCTCATTCGTCGCTAGTAACCCCTGATACCAGCTATGAAGCCCTTCATGTACCGTAACACCCACCAGGCTGCCCAGACTTCTGTGTCCGGTAATAAGTGTAGCCATTGGGTACTCCATTCCACCGTCACCTCCCTGGATTATTGAATACTGCGGGAAAGGATATTTTCCGAAATTTTCCTGAATGAACTGGAAGGCCTTTACGGTAAGTTCAGGAAGCTTCTCCCATTCCTTTGTTTCTTCACTTTGCTGATAGAAGAAATGCAAATCCGGACCGTCAGGCACTTTCGCCGTTACATGTTTGTAGTCAGGATCTGCAGCCCAGACAAAATCATGAACATTTTCGGCTTTAAATTTCCAGGTAAGCTTCTTTCCTTTTCTTTTAACATCTGTTCCGGGAGTTTCATATCCGTAACCGATCTCATTTGGATTTTGCAATGTTCCGGTAGCTGCTACAACATAGGTTTTGTCTATTGTAAGGTTCACTTCATATGTTCCCCATGGAGCATAGAACTCTCTTGCAATGTAAGGATGGGCGTGCCATCCTCTTTCATCGTACTCGGCCATTTTTGGAAACCACTGCGCCATTGAATAGGAAATGCCTTCTGCATTGTCTCTCCCGCTTCTTCGGATTTGAATGGGTACCTGACTTTGAAACTCCATTGTAAAAACAGCATTTCCACCTGGCGGAATTGGTTTTAGAAGCCCCACTTCTGCAACGGTTCCTTCAATCTTAAATTCTAACGGAGCGCCATCATGTAAGAGTTTATTGATTTTATGATATCCAATCTCAGAATCGTTCAATTTTGAAATTCTGTCCCGAACTCTGCCGTCAGGATCTTCAATTGTCCTGCTTCTGACATCCATCATACTTTGAGGCTGAAAAGCATTAAAGTATAAATGATAGTATACGTTAAACAATGTGTCTGGACTGTTGTTATAGTAGTTTAAAGACTGTGTACCGGTGAATTGATGATTTTTAATATCAAAATCAACATCCATTTTGTATTCAACCTTTTGTTGCCAATAACCCTGTGAGGTGACAGTTTGAATTGAAACGAAGAATAAAAGAAGGGAAAACCCTTTCTTGATAAAATTATATTTCATAATTGAAAAATTGTTTGGGGTTGTTACGTATCAAGAGTGAAAATAACCGTATATTGTGATAACCATTATAACCTGAAAACATGGAAAAAATAATCGACTTTGTTATGTTGATTGTATTAGCTTTTGGATCTGCAATTCTTTTCACTTTTGCTGTTATCTGGAAGTTTTTACAGGCAATGTATCAAATATTCCTTTCAAGGAATTAGACATCAACTTTTGCATATTTAGCATTTTTCTCGATGAATTCTCTTCGAGGCGCTACCTCGTCTCCCATTAGCATTGAAAACAGATGATCTGCTTCAGCCGCAGAATCTATTGTAACCTGCTTCAAACTTCTGTGTTCCGGATCCATTGTTGTCGTCCACAGCTGTTCCGGGTTCATTTCTCCTAAACCCTTATATCGCTGAAGACTTACAGAGTCTTCTTTCCCATCTGGTGCCATTTCTTTCACCACTCTTTCACGATCTTCTTCAGACCAGGCATATCTTTCAGTTTTCCCTTTTTTAATCAAATAAAGTGGAGGAAGCGCAATATACAGGTATCCATGTTCAATAAGGTCTCGCATATATCTGAAAAAGAAGGTGAGAATCAGTGTGCGAATGTGACTTCCATCAATATCCGCATCCGTCATAATGATTACTTTGTGGTAGCGAAGCTTCTCCATATTAAGGGCCTTTTCATCCTCTTCCGTCCCAAATGACACCCCTAAACCGGTTATCATGTTTTTGATCTCCTCATTGTCATAGATCTTGTGTTCCTGAGCCTTCTCAACGTTAAGGATCTTTCCTCTAAGCGGAAGAATGGCCTGAAACTTACGATCTCTTCCCTGCTTTGCTGATCCTCCGGCTGAGTCACCCTCAACCAGGTAAAGTTCGCATGCTGCAGGGTCTCTGTTAGAACAATCGGCCAGCTTTCCTGGTAATCCTGTGCCTGAGAGCACATTCTTTCGCTGAACCATTTCCCTTGCTTTCCTTGCAGCATGTCTTGCCTGAGCAGCCAACACTACTTTGGAGACAATCATTTTGGCCTCCTTCGGGTTCTCTTCAAGGTATTCATTTAGCATTTCGCTAACGCAGGTATCGACAGCTCCCATTGCGTCAGAGTTGCCCAACTTGGTCTTCGTTTGTCCTTCGAACTGAGGTTCAGCGACTTTCACTGAAATAACTGCTGTCAGTCCTTCTCTAAAATCATCACCTACGATTTCAACTTTAATCTTGTCAAGGAGACCTGACTTATCGGCATAACTCTTAAGTGTACGTGTTAGGGCTCGTCTGAACCCTGAAACGTGTGTACCACCTTCATGTGTATTGATATTGTTTACGTATGAAATAACATTCTCTGTGTATGAAGTATTGTAACTCAGAGCTACCTGGACCGGCATTTCTCCTTTATCTCTTGAAATGTAAATAGGATCGGGTATAAGTGTTTCTCTCGTGCTGTCAAGGTAATTGACGAATTCGGCAAGACCGCCTTCAGAATAAAATTCTTCTCTTATCTGATTCCCTTCATCATCAGTATCTCGATGATCGATTAGAATTATTCTGATACCTGAATTCAGAAATGAAAGTTCTCTGAGACGGGATGCAACCGTTTCGGAGTTGTATTTCGTCGAGGTGAATACAGTATCATCTGGTTTAAACTGGATAATGGTTCCGCTTTTGTCGGTTTTCCCAATTTCTTTAACAGGTTCTTTTGGAACACCCTGATTATACTCCTGCCTATAAATTTTGCCATTTCGATGCACAGTTGCTGTGAGCAGTGAAGAAAGCGCATTCACACACGATACTCCTACACCGTGCAATCCGCCGGACACCTTGTAAGTATCCTTGTCAAACTTTCCTCCGGCGTGCAAAACAGTCATCACCACTTCGAGTGCACTCCTCTTTTCCTTTTCGTGCATATCGGTCGGAATACCTCTTCCATTATCAGTGACGGTAATCGACTCGTCTTCATTGATTTCGACGGTAATTTCATCACAATGACCCGCCAGTGCTTCGTCAATGGAATTATCAACAACTTCCCAGACCAGGTGGTGAAGTCCTTTTACACCGATATCACCGATGTACATTGCAGGCCTTTTTCGAACAGCTTCAAGCCCTTCCAGAACCTGAATATTACTGGCAGAATAATCCCCTTTTTTGTTTTGCTTATTTTCTTCCATGAATTGATTTTACGAGATAATGAAGGTTAATAATTCCTGAGTTAAAGACGTCCTGACCTTTCCTTCATTCTGGTTTAAAATGCAGTGATTTATTAATCTGCAAAGATACATAAATTAGCCCTCTTTGGCTAGGTTTTTGATAACCAAAAACCTGTAAATTTCACCTTCTAAACCAGAGTTATGCCATTTAGATTTTTTTTGATTTTGTCGGCTTTAGTTGTCTGTGTTTCGTCATTGAATGCACAGAATATAAATCGTAATGAGGAGGAGCGTGAGGAGATGAAGAGACGGATGGAAATTCTTCAGCGAATGATGAAAACAGATCCTGAAGGGACAAGGGATTCGCTTCGAAAAGCAAGCCTTTTGGCAAAAAAGGAAAAGGCAAAACAGCGTATCGAAGAATATCAACATCACCTAAACATCTCAGAAGTGACCAAAATAGATCTCTCAAATGGTGACTTTACCACGGTTCCTGAATTTGTATTCAAAGCTGTTAAACTTGAGGAGTTAATTCTGGATGATAATGAAATTTCGAGGTTACCAAGGGAACTGAAAAATCTTTCAAATCTTAAGATGATTCGCTGGAGTCATAATGAATTAAGCACCAAACGAATAAAGATTCCGAAACTTACCGGAATCGAGACATTCCACCTGTATGGTAATAAACTGAGCAAACTGCCCAATTTGAAGCGTCTGAAGAATGTGAAGAAGCTATACATTGGAGGTAATAAGTTTCCGACTATTCCGGTTAAAAGACTAAGAAAGCTTAAGAATCTGCATGAATTAAGCCTCGCAAGAAATCCGCTTGTTCTTGGAAAGGAGAAATATTCTAAGCTGTCAGGGTTGAAAAAACTTGGATTAATATTTTGTGAAATTGACTCTGTTCATCCGTCTTTCTATCAATTGCATGGACTTACTGAGCTTGTGCTGGCCGAAAACAAACTCACACATTTATCGGACGGCATTTCCGGATTATCAAGCCTTGTGAACTTATCGCTGTATAAGAATAAACTTGAGGATCTTCCTTCTGATATTGGGGAACTAAAAAAACTGGAAGAGATAGATCTTTATTACAATAACCTTGAAGTCATTCCACCTGCTGTTGGAGACCTGGACAATTTAAAAGTCCTTTATCTGTCTTATAACAAAATATATGACCTTCCTGAGGAAATTGGCAACCTCTCAAATTTAAGAGAGTTGTACGTCCACCATAACAGGTTAAGTTTTATTCCGGAGGGTATTTCCAGACTCAATCAACTGAAGGTTTTACATTTTCAGGAAAACTTCATGCCTGAGTTCCCCTATCAGATACTGGGGATGAAAAGTATCAGGGATCTCGATATTTCATTTACCGAAATTCGTGTCCTTCCATTAGGGATTGAGAAAATGGAACTGGAAAATTTCTATTATAAAGATCTTGATATCGATTTGCTTCATTCTGATAATGATGAAGCACGAGCAATGATTATGCGTATGCTTGATCGGGGGACCAATTGCAATCCTCGAATTTATGAGGAAGGCGCAGAATGATCGGTTGCGTTCAGAATGTATTGGCACTTAACATAACCAGTGTGCAGGCATTCAGGGTTTCAATACCCTTTTCATTTGCCAGACGGGATAATTCATAATTTTCAGCTCCAGGGTTAAAAATGATTCTTTTAGGATTTAATGAAAGTATATATTCACTCCATTCCTTCTGTTTTTCTGCACCTATATAAAGTGTGACCGTGTCAGTTTCGATTACTTTCGGTTTTGTTCTAAGATCCAGTATTGGTAAACCTGCCACAGAACCCTCTCTTATTCCGATCGGAACAACTTCATGTCCCTTTTCTTTCAACTTATGAGCTGCCAGACAGGCATACCTTGATGGATTGGTTGTAGCGCCTATTACTACCGTCTTCTTCATTACTGTGTTTTACTTTTATTACCCGGCCCTGCGAACCCGAAATTGATTCCAAAAACGACCGGAAAATAAAGGGTAGCCTGTTCCTTTGGATCAAAATAGGAATTAATAACCGGATCTGGTTCAAACTTTCGGTCATAAGATCTTCCGGCGACACTGATTCCCAGAAATGCGTCAATTGTCCAGCCCGAGTCTCCTACATCCCTCATCCATCTGCTACCGATAAAAACACCATATGAGAGCCCCGATTCAATCATATTTCCATACTTTGGAAAAGTCGGAAATATCAGTGTGTCCGGATGATTAACCTGGTGATTGATGTAGGTATAGCTAATCTGATGTCCGAAGTAAAACATTCCGTACTTTCCATCTTCATGGTAGAATTTTTGACGGAAGTTAATTTTTGAACCCCTGGAAAAAACGGTATAATTATCAATGTTTTCGTTAGAAGTAAAAAAAGGATCCCTTATCAAATCCAGTTGAAGTTCGTACCCAAGACGTTCCTGCATGTAATATTCCAGTGCAATCGGCAGTTGATTGTCAACAAGCCACACGGGGTTAGTACCCAGAATCAACGCTCTGTATTCATTGATTCGGTATTGAAAGTATCTTAACCCCCTTCTTTTGAATTTGTACTCAGGTTTATCAAAGGTGTCATTTTCCTGCGAAGAAAAATCACTGGACAGCCTTGATTTAAAAATGGGCTTTTCATCCTCGTATATAGGCGAGTAAGTACCTGCGAGGGATCCGTCAGGATTGTATAGTGTCCATTCTCCAACGCGCTTGTCATCCTTAATTTTGCCTTTCATTTTCAGTGACCCATCCGGGTAATACCCCTGATAATCACCTTCGCCGTTCTTGAAATCAGCTTCCCCTTCAACACGGCCATTCTCAGAGTAATAAACCCATTTTCCTTCCTTCTTCTCATCAATTAATTGTCCGCCTGATTTCTTTCCCCCGTGCGTGTAATATTCTGAAAATTCTCCGGATCCCTGATCAAAGACTACCTCTCCCTGTAGATCTCCGTTCGGATAAAATAACTTCCAATAACCCTCTTTTTGATCTCGTTCTAATAGCCCGGACTGGCTGAGCGCACCATTTTCATGGTAATACTCCCATTCTCCGTTGCGTAATCCGTTTACATAATTTCCAAGGGCTCTTTTGTTTCCGTTTTTGTGGTAATAGATCCATTGTCCACTTTTCAGTCCCTCTTCAAATTTTCCAATGGCTTCTATTTCTCCACCTTCATAATAATAAATCCATTCTCCTTCACTTCTTTCGTTGATTATTTCCCCTTCCATCAACACACTTCCAAAAGGATAAAATTCTTTATATGTGGCCTTTTCCCCTTCGTAGAAGGCCTGTGCTTTTATACTCTCATTCTCATAGAAGTAATTCCAGATTCCTTTTTTAAGGTCATTTTCATACGTCCCGCTACTTTTTTCTGATCCACTCTCAAAGTAAAAAATCCATTTTCCTTCTTTGATGTTGTTTTGAAGTATTCCCTCAGATTTTTTATTTCCGTTTTCATAAAAGTATTCCCATTTAGCTGTGGGGATTCCTTTAGTATATCTACCGACTGCTTTTTTTCTTCCGTTTTCATAAAAATAGTTCCAAACACTATCGGGCAGGTTATTTTCATACCAGCCAAATGTTTGAAGCGATCCGTTTAAATGAAAGGATTCATAACTGCCCTGTAGAGTCGAGTCCTCTGTATTAAAATGGAAAATTTCCCTGATTTTAGTGCTGTCAGAGTCAAAATAGCGCTTCCCCTGAATCCCCTGTGCCGTTGCAAGCGCAGGCATAAACAGAATAATGATAATATTTAGACACCATTTATGCATGTATGCTTCAGAGACATTCAAATTTTTGCCCCTATTCTTTCATTTCCTCAGCTGCCCCTGACTCAGGATAGAAGTAATTTCTTTTCTACCCATTTTATTGAATGTATATCGTTGTAAATTTGCGCCAAAAATTTAACAACAGACCTAAAAATCCTGACATCTGATGAGTGTAGAAAAACGAAATTTTGTGGATGAATTTGAATCACCTGACTTTTATGGACTGGACGATCTTTTAACCGAAGAGCATAAACTAATACGTACTTCTGTCAGGGATTTTGTGAAAAAGGAGATTACTCCATTTATTGAAGGCTGGGCTGAGAAGAACCATTTTCCCACAGAGATTGTGAAAAAATTCGGAGATGTGGGAGCATTTGGGCCAACGGTCCCTCTTGAATACGGAGGTGGGGGACTGGATTACATTTCCTATGGTCTGATTATGCAGGAAATAGAGCGTGGGGATTCGGGTATGCGATCAACTGCATCCGTTCAGGGATCTTTGGTTATGTACCCCATTTTTGCGTACGGATCGGAGGAACAAAAAAGGAAATACTTACCGAAACTTGGTTCAGGGGAATGGCTGGGCTGCTTCGGACTGACAGAGCCAAATCATGGATCCAATCCGAGTGGTATGGAAACGCACTACGAAGATAAAGGCGATCATTATTTGTTGAACGGTGCGAAGATGTGGATTTCCAATTCTCCACAAGCAGATGTAGCTGTGGTCTGGGCTAAAAATGAAGAGGGAAGAATTCACGGACTAATAGTGGAAAGAGGCATGGAAGGCTTCACAACTCCTGAAACACATGGTAAATGGTCACTTCGCGCTTCTTGTACAGGTGAATTGGTTTTCAGTGATGTGAAAGTTCCAAAGGAAAATTTGTTGCCAGGAAAAAGCGGACTGGGAGCCCCTATGGGTTGCCTCGATAAGGCACGATATGGTATAGCCTGGGGTGCGATCGGAGCGGCAATGGATTGCTATGATTCTGCAAGAAGATATACCCTTGAGCGGATTCAGTTTGGCAAACCAATCGCTTCATTTCAGCTGATGCAGAAGAAACTTGCTGAGATGCTGACCGAAATTACCAAGGCTCAGTTACTCAACTGGAAACTTGGGAAAATGATGGATGAAGGTAAAGCCACAACTGCTCAGATTTCAATGGCAAAAAGAAACAGTGTGGAGATGGCACTAAAAATAGCCAGAGAAGCACGGCAGATGCATGGCGGTATGGGAATTACAGGGGAGTATCCGATGATGCGGCATATGATGAACCTGGAATCAGTCGTTACATATGAAGGAACACACGATATTCATTTGCTTATTCTTGGTGCAGAGATTACGGGAATTCCTGCATTTAAGTAATCAAAGTTTTTTTATCAGTTCCCTAAGCAGGACAACCAGGTCTTTCTCGGCTTTAGCAGCAGTAGCTATAATGTCTTCAATGTTTACCGGGTCAAGATGATCCGGGTCACATTCATCAGTAAGCACGGAAATGGCTGCAACCGGAAGATTCATCTGATTGGCAGCAATGACTTCAGGTACGGTTGACATCCCGACTGCATCAGCTCCAATTTGTCTCAGGTACCGATATTCAGCTCGGGTTTCAAGACTTGGACCTGACACTGAAACGTAGATTCCCTTATTGAGTCTGATACCTTTTTCTTTTGCCACATCAAGCAGTTGATTGTTTAGTTCCTGATCGTAAGGAGCGCTCATATCGGTGAAAATTGGGCCAAAAGCGGCAGCTTCTGTTCCTCGAAGCGGGTTATCCGGCTGCAGATTGATATGATCTTCTATCAGCATTAATTCGCCTTTTTTCCAGTTGAGATTCATTGCTCCGCTGGCATTGGATATCAGAAGTTTTTGGATTCCAAGTCTTTTCATTACGCGAACAGGAAACACAACCTGCGACATGGAATATCCTTCATAAAAATGAAACCTGCCCTGCATGGCCACAATGGTTTTCCCCTCAAGTTTTCCATAAATCAGTTTTCCTTTGTGAAATTCGACTGTAGCAATAGGAAAATGTGGGATGTTGGAATACGTGATCTCCTTAAGTATTTCGATTTGATTGGCGAGTGCACCTAGTCCGGTTCCTAAAACAATTCCAATCTCGGGCTTATCAAACCCTCTTTCTTCTAAAAATTTGACGGCCTGATTTACCTGCTCTACAATGCTAATTGCCATGTGTATAATTTAATTTGAATCTATTGCCCTGAGTATTAATTCACAGGAATTTCTTATTTCTTTATGAGTAATTGTCAATGGAGGAGCTATCCTCATGGACGAATCATTAAATAAAAACCAGTCTGTAATCACTCCGAGTTCAATTGCCTTATCAATAATTGGTTTCAGTTCCTCAAATGAATCGAAAGCTACGGCCATCATAAGGCCTTTGCTTCTGGTTTCATGAATTTTTGGATGTATGAGTAACTCACGAAAAAGGTTGGCTTTTAATTCAACATCATCCATAAGACGTTCTGACTGAATAGTCTGTATGGTTGCAAGTGCTGCCGCGCAGGATACAGGATGTCCACCGAATGTTGAAATGTGACCAAGCACCGGATTGTTCATAAATACTCCCATGACATCACGATTGGCTACAAAGCATCCAATAGGCATTCCACCGCCCATGCCTTTCGCACTCACCAGAATGTCCGGCTCAAAATCATAGTGCTCAAATGCCCAGAATTTGCCGGTGCGTCCAAACCCGCATTGAATTTCATCAGCAATTAGCAGCGTTCCTGTTTCATTGCATCTCTTTCTCAGGGCCTGAAAGTAAGCTTTGTCTGCTGTCTGAACTCCGGCTTCTCCCTGGACTGTCTCGATAATAAATGCTGCCGTACGTGTGGTGATGGAATTGAGTTCTGCTGTTTTGCCAAATGTAACGTGATGAATACCTGGAAGAAGGGGTCTGAAATTTCTTTTGAGGTTTTCATTGCCTGTCACTGAGAGGGCGCCGTGTGATGATCCATGATAGGCATTTAGACAGGAGATAATTTCCTGCCTCCCTGTTGATCTTTTTGCAAGCTTCATCGCTCCTTCGACTGCCTCACTTCCTGAATTGAGAAGATAAACGGAATTAAGATGGTCAGGAAGTGTCTGACAGATGGCTTCTGCCAGTTTTACCTGCGGAGATTGGATGTATTCTCCATAAACCATCACATGAAGGTACTTGTCTGCCTGGTCCCTGATTGCCTTTACAACATTCGGATGACGATGACCAATGTTAGAGACCCCAATTCCTGAAATCAAATCAATGTATTTTTTACCTGTGACATCTTTCAGATAAATGCCTTCGGCAGATTCGACTTCCAGAGCAAGCGGAGCATCCGAAGTTTGTGCGAGATAATCAAGGAAAAGTTGTCTTTGCGAAGGCATATAACAAAGATGCAAAAGCTGTAACTATTTAACTCAGGTTTTGGGGACAGGTCACCTGGAATTCTTGTTGCTAGCCTTTTCTGCCGATGGCTTTTTTTGCCTTTTCAACAATGTCTTTTACTCCAAGACCGTACTTGTCAAGAAGTTCTTCGGGTTTTCCGCTCTCACCAAACTGATCATTGACTGCAACGAATTCCTGCGGTACCAGTTTGTTGGTTACAATCGTCTGTGCGATGCTTTCTCCAAGTCCTCCCGCAATCTGATGTTCTTCTGCAGAAACCGCACATCCGGTTTTTGAGATCGAACGTAAGATTGCATCTGTATCAAGGGGCTTTATGGTGTGTATATTTATTACCTCTGCGGAAATTCCTTCTTCAGCCAAAACGGCTTCCGCTTCAATGGCTTTCCATACCATATGTCCGGTTGCAAAAATTGAAACATCAGATCCTTCAATTAGTCTGATTGCTTTTCCAATTTCAAAAGGCTGATCCTGCATGAACATTGGCCATGAAGGTCTTCCAAACCTGAGATAGACCGGACCATGATGATTTGCAATAGCAATGGTTGCAGCTTTCGTCTGATGATAATCGCATGGATTAATGACTGTGAAATTTGGAAGCATTTTAGTCATACCAAGGTCTTCTAAAACCTGATGTGTTGCTCCGTCTTCTCCTAAAGTAAGTCCGGCATGTGATGCGCATACCTTTACATTCTTCTCCGAGTATGCGATGGATTGTCTCAACTGATCATAGACCCGGCTGGTAGAAAAATTAGCAAATGTGCCTGTAAATGGAATTTTTCCGGCTGTAGCAAGACCTGCGGCAATTCCCATCATGTTTGCTTCAGCAATTCCAACCTGGAAAAAACGTTCCGGGAACTCTTTTTGGAAAGCACCCATTTTTAATGAACCAATGAGGTCTGCACACAGTCCAACTACATTTGGATTGGTTCTTCCAAGTTCAAGTAGTCCGTCACCGAAACCAGATCTTGTGTCTTTCTTTTCGGAAAAAGTAAATTTTGTCATTGTGTTTGGTTAGTAGTCCCCGAGTGTTTCTTCTAATTGATTAAGCGCCAGCTCCAACTGTTCATCATTCGGAGCAATCCCATGCCATTTGTGTGTTCCTTCCATAAAATCAACTCCTTTACCCATTTCTGTTCTCATCAGGATCATGACAGGTTTTCCATTCCCCGAGATAGATTTTGCTTTATCTATTGCAGTAATCAGATCAGACAGATCGTTCCCGTCGCACTCAAGCACGTCCCATCCAAACGAAAGATACTTTGCTTTCAGATTGCCCAGAGAATTGACATCATCTGTCTTTCCATCAATTTGTTGGCCATTGTAGTCAATGGTTGCAATCAGGTTATCGGCTTTGTTATGAGCTGCAAACATGGCAGCTTCCCAAACCTGACCTTCCTGCTGTTCTCCATCACCCATCAAAACAAAAACGTGTTTTGGATCTCCATCAATCTTTTTTGCAAGAGCCACACCGGTAGCAACCGACAACCCCTGGCCAAGTGAGCCGGAAGCTATTCTTACTCCTGGAAGACCTTCTTCCGTGGCAGGGTGCCCCTGAAGCCGGGTTCCGATCTTTCTGAAGGTATTGAGTTCAGCCACATCAAAGAAGCCTGCTCTGGCGAGGGTGCTATAGAAAACAGGAGAAATATGTCCGTTGGAAAGGAAGAACATATCTTCATTTTTTCCTTCCATATTAAAGGAATTATCATATTCCATTACATGGTTATAAAGAGCTACAAAATACTCTGTACATCCCAGTGATCCGCCTGGATGACCGGACTGAACGGCATGAACCATTCGGACAATATCACGACGAACCTGTGAGCAGATGTCACTTAAATTTTGGAGGTCGGGGTGGTTAGGCATAGATGAATTTTTCAGCAGCAAAAATATATTAAATAAAGGATTTGACGCTTTCTCCTTTTAAACCTCCAACCCTTCCAACAATGGCCTGTTCACTCAAATTCTCAAAAAGGTTGCATTTCAGCTGAACGCCTTTTTTACAATTAATTGATTCCTTCATTACCTACCATTTGCGGTTTATTCAATTAACTAAAGTTTATGAAAAAAGCTTACTTATTATTAATGGCAAGTCTTTTTGTCGTCACTAGCGTGATGGCACAAAGGACGATCACAGGGAAAGTCATCGACGATACTGGTGAAGGAGTACCTGGTGCAACGGTTCTGGTCAAAGGAACCACAAATGGATTCATTACCGATATAGACGGTAACTACAGTCTTACTGTATCGGACAATGATGTACTGGTTATTTCTTTTGTGGGATATGTGACTCAGGAAATCCCGGTTGGATCCAGGACAGTAATTGACGTTTCTCTTGAAACCAACCTTACAGAGCTACAGGAAGTGGTGGTTACAGCGGCAGGTATTGAGGCGAACAAGAGAGAGTTGGGGTATTCCATTCAAAATGTCGATGCTGATGAAGTTCGACAGGCAAATGAGACCAATTTTGTTTCTGCTTTAAGTGGAAAGGTAGCCGGTGTGCAGGTAACAAGCTCCGGTGGAAGTCCGGGAGCTGCAGCGCAAATAAGAATTAGAGGAAACAAAACCGTTCAGGGTAGTAACGCTCCTCTTTTTGTTATTGACGGTGTGCCAATCGATAACTCTACTTTTAACACATCGGATGCACCGGACGATGATCCGGCGAACCGAGGTTCAGGAGGAGTCGGTAACTCAAACAGAGCGATAGATATCAATCCAAATGACGTTGAATCTTTAACCGTTCTTAAGGGACCGGCGGCTACTGTATTATATGGAATTCGTGCAGCGAATGGGGCGGTTGTAATCACCACTAAGAAAGGCAGCAAAAACAGTGCTGCTAAAGTGAGTTATAATTTCGGATACACTGTTGACAAGGTAAATAAACTACCAGACCTACAGCGAGAGTATGCACAGGGAGCAGTGGTTGGCGGAGTTCCAACATTCGCTGCAGCTATGACTGGTTCCACAGAAAGAACAAGTTGGGGTCCAAGATTTTCAGATTTGAGCTATTCTTCTACACCTTCTGTTTGGGATAGCAATGGATTGATTGTTTTGGCAACAGATCCAACTGCAACTGGTGTAACTCCAAGATCTTATGATAATCCTGATCTGTTTTTTGTAGATGGATCTACCTTCACTCATAATGTGAGCGTACAGGGAGGAACAGAAAAAACAAGCTACTATTTTTCTGTTGGTCGCCTGGATCAAACAGGTATCATGCCGAACAGTGATTTTGGCCGAACAAGTCTGAAACTTACAACATCAACAGAAATCGCTAAAAATTTAAGCGCTACTGTTTCTGCTACTTACATTAAGTCGGGTGGAAAGAAAGTGCAAAACGGATCGAATACTTCTGGTGTTATGCTGGGACTATTGAGAACTTCTCCAAACTTTGACAACAGTGCAGGGTATGAATTTCCTGATGGGACGCAGAGAGCGTACAGAGGAGGCAGTATTTATGACAACCCTTTTTTCACTGTAAATAAGAACTTTGCAACAGATGAAGTAAACAGAGTTATCGGGTATACCCAGTTGACTTATGATCCACTTCCATGGTTAAATATCACGTATCGGGTAGGTACTGATACATACGGTGATGATCGTATTTTTAGAAATGCGATCAATTCATCAACACTTCAAAATGGACAGGTGATCAACCAGACCATAAGAAGTACTGATCTTAACTCGGACCTTCTGGCTACAGTAAGAAAAGATATCAATGAGAAATTGAATACAAGCTTTACTATTGGTCATAACTACTACAAGAAGGATTTGCATTTGAACAGAATTGATGGAAGAGGCCTTGCTTCTCCGGATTTCTTCAATATTGCAGCTGCTCAGTCAGTGAACGTTTCAGAAAGAGTGGAAGAAAAACAGCTTTTCGGCCTTTACGGAACATTGACGGTAAATTATGACAACCAGATTTATGTCAACCTGAGTGGTAGAAATGACTGGTCATCTACATTACCAGAATCCAATAACTCATTCTTTTATTCGGCAGCCAGTATTGGGTGGGATTTTACCCAGACATTAAACATGAATAGTGCGATACTAAATTATGGTAAGCTGCGAGCTTCATGGGGTCAGGTAGGAAATGATCCTGGTTTTGCTGTTACCTCAAATGGTTTCACGCAGGCTCAGGTATTTGATGGATGGACGAATCCTAATGGAGTATTGTTTCCTGCATTTGGAGTGAATTCATTTATTTCAAACGGACTGCTTGGTAATCAGGATTTGGTCGCGGAAAAAACCACAACTACTGAATTCGGTGGTGATTTTCAATTCCTGGATGGAAGAATTGGATTGGATGTAACCTACTTCAATGCAGAGACTACAGATGCAATTTTGAATGTAACACTTCCAAGTGCAAGTGGATTCCAACAACGAGCAATCAACTCAGCTGAAATTACCAACAAGGGTATCGAAGCAGCTCTGACTGCATCTGTTGTGAATAAAGGTGATTTCTCTTACGATATTGGAGTGAATTTCACACGAATCAGAAATGAGGTTGTGGCTCTGGCAGAAGGGATTAACGTATTGACAATTGATCCATTTGGTACTCAGCGAGTAGTTGCGGGATTTGCTTTTGGTACGTTCTTTGGAACGCGGTTCCTGAGAGACGATCAGGGCAACATGGTAATTAACCCTGCTGACGGAATGCCTTATGAGGATCCGACCGAAGGTGTTGTAGGAGATCCAAACCCTGATTACCTTCTGGGTATCAGAAATACGGTTAGCTACAAAAATTTCACATTAAGCTTCCTGCTTGATATCAGACAAGGTGGAGATGTTTACAATGGAACAAAAGGTGTGCTAAACAACTTTGGTGTTGGAGCTGAAACCCTTGATAGAAACGATCGGGTGATCTTCCCTGGAGTATTGGGTTCGACTGATGGTTCTGGCAATGTAACTGCTACAACTACTCCTAATAATGTTGAAGTTGTAAAAGGTGGAACAGATGGAGGCACAAACTTCTACTCTAACTACGGTTTTGTGAATCTGACAGAATTGACCGTTGAGGATGGATCATGGGTAAGAATGAGAGATGTTTCGGTAAGTTATAATCTGCCGGGCAGCATGTTAGGTAAAACGCCATTCAGCAGAGCTTCAGTTACGCTTAATGCCAGAAATCTGTTTTTGATCACAGATTATTCCGGTATTGATCCTGAAACTAACCTGACTGGAGATTCAAGTAACGTGATCGGATATGATTACTTCAATAATCCTAATACAAAGAGTTACGGAGTGAATGTTAACCTGACATTTTAATATTAATTAAGAAGAATTATTATGAAAAAATATATAAATGTAAAAATCTGGATCGTCACGTTTGTGTTGACCGGAGCAATATCATCTTGTGATTTTGGTGATGCCAACATTAATCCTGCGACTCCTGAGACTGTAGCAATGTCAGCATTGTTACCGAATGCAGAAGTAGCTCTTTCATGGGCTATTGGGGGAGAATTCGTGAGAATGAGTGGATTGCTAACCCAACAATTTGAGGGTATCAACGCGCAACAACAGGATAACTATCAATACCTGATCAGAGAGGCAGACACAGATGGAGTATGGCAAAGAACATATTTCAATACACTATCATCTGCAAATCAGATTATTAAGCAGGCAATTGAAGCAGATGCACCTCATTATGAAGGTGTGGCGCAGGTAATGATGGCGTATGGCATCAGCATACTTACGGATGCCTTTGGGGATGTTCCGTATACGGATGCTTTTGGTGCGATTGATGGAAATTTTGCCCCTGAGTACGATACGCAACAGGAGCTTTACGAAACGATTCTTCCTGCATTACTAACAGATGCAGTAAACAATCTGAGTGCAGCAACAAGTCTTGGCGGTTCTCCGGGGACAGACGATTTGATCTTTGGTGGTAATCTGAACAATTGGATTACAGCTGCTAATTCATTACGTGTAAGAATGGCTTTGCAAGCTGCAAAACAAAACGGAAATGCTTCTTATACAGATGCATTGGCTGGCATGGCATCAGCCATAGCAGGTAATGGAGGTGATTTTGAAATGACGTTTGGTGGCGCTGGTAACGAGGTAAATCCTCAGTTCCAATTCTCACAGGACAGAGCAGGCAACATTCGCATGGATGCCAATTTTGCAGCGAGATTCATTGCTTCAGATTCAAGACAACCTGCTTTCATCAATGATGATTATGAATTAGGCGCGAATAATGCAGGATACTACAGTGTAAGTGCTTCTCCGGTTGTGTTGATGAGCTACACAGAATTGAAGTTCATAGAGGCTGAAGCTGAGTTAATGCAAACTGCATCGGATGTTGCGGCTTCCAAGGCTGCTCTGGATGCCGCAGTGAATGCTTCATTCGAGAAAATCACGGGAGCATCTACACCTGTTGCTTATCAGGCAGACCTGGATGCAAGATGGACTGCTGCTGCTACAAATGCTGACAGACTTTCTGTGCTTATTGATGAAAAATTCATTGGATGCTACGGTCAAAGCATTGTTGCATGGAATGATTATAGAAGAACGGGATATCCTGTTTTGACTGCTAATCCTCTTGGGACCAATGCTTTTAATGCAAACGGACAGATTCCAAGGAGATTGCCATATCCACAGGAAGAAAGATTGTTAAATCTTAGCAACCTTCCGATTGCTACACCAAATCTTCAGACAAGATTCTGGTGGGATCAATAAACTAATGATAAAAAGGGCTTCATTTGAAGCCCTTTTTATTCCTTCTTTATGAGAAGTTTAGTTTTTATTCTACTAATAAAATCAGCCCTTGAGGTTGGAGCACAAGCTTCAGTTAAAGGTGGTGAACTTAATATCAATACCTCAAGACTTTCTTCCATTGAGTCAATCCCTTTAAAAGATGAGCCAGGGAGAGACGGGAAAATTTACCTGGTTGATGAAATACATGCAGGTACCATCTGGTTTGGCAGGATCAAATTAGATGATCATCTTTTCAGATATGATATCAGCAACGATCTTTTTGAGATCGAAGTTGATGGCACGAAGAAGTATCTCAATGCTTACGGGGTTAAGCACTTCGAAATTCTTAACGAAGATTCGACCATTAGAAAGTTTAAAAGAGTAGGGGAGCTGGAGGAGACTAAGGGAGTATTCAACGGGTATTTCGAAATAATACACGAGGCTGAAATTGATCTCCTGGGTTACCACTACAATGTACTGCTGCCATCAAATTACATCCACGGACTTGATGTCGGTAACCGTGCTGAAACCAGTGTACTGAAGACAAAGTATTTCTTAAGGAATGCCAACAATGAATTTTTTGAGATAAGAAGAAAAAAGGACCTGTTGAAGCAATTCAGTAGTTTGAGTAGTGAGATTGATCGGTATATAAGAAAGAACAAACCTGATCTGAAGAAAAGAGATGATTTGAAATCACTGACCATATATATGAATACACTTAATTTATAAGGATTGAAAAAAAAAGCATTAACAATACTTTTTTGTCTGATTATTGGCATACTAATAGCCCAGGACGAGGTGAAGTATGGTGAATTGATGGAATCAGTTTCATGTGAAGCAGATAAGAATCAGACTTACGCGCTTTATGTTCCATCTTACTACTCAGTCGAAAAAAAATGGCCAATCATATTTGTATTTGAGCCCGCTGCAAGAGGCCCACTGCCAGTTGGTCAATACCAGCAGGTAGCTGAAGAATTGGGTTATATTATTATTTCCTCTAATAATTCTAAGAATGGATCCTGGGATCTTTCCTTTACTGCTGCTGACGCAATCTTTAAAGATGGAGCGGCCAGGTTTAATATTGATTCGACCAGAATTTACACCTCAGGATTCTCCGGTGGGTCAAGAGTGGCGGTAACCTTGGCTGCTATAAACAAAAACATTACCGGAGTGATAGGTTGTGGAGCTGGCCTTTCCAGCGTGCAGCGATATCAACCGGGTCCGACAAGCAATTTTGAGTATGTAGGAATGGTTGGAAACAGGGACATGAACTACCTCGAACACCTTGAGCTGGAAGAAAAATTTGATGCAATGGGGATTATCAATAACCGAATCACTTTTGCTGCGGGTCACCAGTGGCCGGCACCTGATCAATTAAGAGAAGCAGTGTATTGGCTGGAATTACAGGCGTATAAAAAGGGAAAACAGGTCAGTTCAGCTTTTACAACAGATACCCTGTTTCAGCGAATGAAATTTAGAGGAGACAGTCTCTTTCAAATTAATCGGCTGGTTCAGGCACTTGATGTATACCAGCAAATGGCCGATGATTTTGAAGGCCAAAAAAACCTGGAAATCATAAGAAAGCAGGTTGAAAAAGTAAAGGGAATGAAGCAATTGAAGAAGTATCAGAAAAGGGACGAACGGCTGAATGAAAGAGAAAGAAAATATCAGGTTAAGATTGATGAAGCTTTCTTTGAGATTCGAAGAACGCGACTCATGATAACGAATGATTCAACCGTAAAAACAAAGGAATGGTGGTTTCGCGAATCGGACTCCCTGCAGTCTGTTACTCGAAGTAAAAATATTGATAAGCGTAATTCGGCCTATCGCTTACTCAACCTGATATGGGCAAAGTTCGCTACTTCAAGCTTTGATTATACAGCGAGACAGGACTATGAAATGGCCATTACATTAAACGAAATCTGGCTATATGCTGATCCTGAAAGTGTCTGGGCACTTTGGAGTATGGCTAAACTGCAGGCGAAAACAGAGAACGCAGATGCAGCGATTAATTATCTCAACAAAGCTCACAGGGCAGGAATGAAGTATCGCGGCAGCCTGAGAGCAACGGAATTCGATATTCTCAGACAGGATCCCCGCTTCATTGAATTGGAATCAAAGCTTATTGTTTTAAATCAGTAGCCATTTACCTCACTGCAGGGCTTAAAAGGGCAATTCACTGTTATAACAATCCGTCTGTGTAGAATGGGAGGGTTTTCATGTGTCAATGATTTATATTTCCTGACATGAAAACATTATTAACCTTATTTGTCGGATTGAGCATAAGCACTTGTCTTGCTCAATCATCGTATGAAATTATTGAATCGGTCAGTTCTGAACGAATAGAAAATGACATCAGAAAACTGGCCTCATTTGGGACCCGTCATACCATGTCAGAAACCGAATCTGATACACGAGGTATTGGAGCAGCAAGAAGATGGATAAAGGCAGAGTTTGATAAAATCTCAGCGGATTGCGGAGGCTGTCTGGAAATTTCATATCAGAGAACTCTGGAAAAAGGGAATTCAAAAACACGAATTACGAAAGATACAGAGGTGGTGAATGTACTGGCTATCAAAAGGGGCACGAAATATCCCAATCGATACGTCATTATGGCCGGAGATATTGACAGTAGAATTTCAGATCCGTTGAATTATACAGATGATTCACCGGGAGCTAATGATAATGCTTCCGGGATGGCCGGAGTGATTGAGGCTGCACGTGTGCTTTCTAAGTACGATTTTGAAAGTTCCATATTACTTGTCGGTCTTTCAGGAGAAGAACAGGGGCTTTATGGCGGGAAGCATCTGGCTGCAAAGGCCAAAGAAGAAGGTTGGGATATTGTAGGTGTATTGAACAACGATATGATTGGAAATATTGAAGGAGTTGACGGAGTAATTGACAACCGTACCTTTAGAATTTTTTCTGAACCCACTCCACCAACAGATACTGATTTCCAGAAAAGAATGAGAAGGTTTTACGGAGGAGAAGTGGATGGAATATCCAGACAATTAGCCAGATATGTATACACCATGACGAAAACCTATATGCCTGAGATGAATCCAATAATGATTTACAGATTAGATCGCTTCGGTCGGGGCGGGCATCATCGACCGTTTTGTGATGAAGGTTTTGCAGGAATCCGGATCATGGAGGCACATGAAAATTACACCCGACAACATCAGGATATTCGGGAGGAAGACGGGATTGCGTATGGGGATGTCATTGAAGGGGTGAACTTTGAATATGCAAAGAAATTAACTTCTGTTAATGCGATTTCACTCGCAGGACTTGCGTCCGCTCCTCCTCATCCCAAAAACGTAAAAATTGGCGGAGCAGTAAGACCCGCAACTACTTTAGCCTGGGATGCTGTTGATGATGAAAACCTTGCCGGTTACAAAATCTATTTCAGAGATACCACTTCCCCGACATGGGATAAATTCCGAATGGTGGGAAAAGATGTAACCGAGCATACGCTTGAAGGAATCGTTATAGACAACTTTCTGTTTGGTGTTGCGGCTATTGGAAAAGATGGTAATGAGAGCCTTGTGGTCTTTCCCGGTGAAGTAATGAGATGATTGCTATAAGTAGTTGCAAAGCCATGAGCCACGGGTAATCTGGCTTGATTAGATCACTTGTGGCTCTTTGCCTGAAGCTAATTCCATTAACTATTTTAAAATCTGGGCTGTGTGTTCTTTAGTTTTCACCTTTTCAATTACTTCTTCAATTTTCCCTTCCTCATCAATCACAAAGGTGGTTCTGAATGTCCCCATGTACTTTCTTCCGTACATGGACTTCTCTCCCCATGTTCCATATTTTTCATGAACTGATTTGTCAGTATCCGCGATTAGCGAAAAAGGCAATTCATACTTGTCAATAAATTTACGGTGAGACTTTTCATCATCAGAACTTACACCCAACACCTCATACCCCTGTTTGATCAGACGGTCGTAATTATCCCTCAGGTCACAGGACTCGGCTGTGCAACCAGGTGTATTGTCTTTTGGATAAAAATAGAGCACCACTTTTTTCCCCTTATAGTCAGATAATTTAATGACGTTTCCATCCTGATCTTTGCTTTCAAAATTGGGAGCTGCGTCCCCTGGTTTTAATGAAATCATAGCTTTTTCGTGTATATAGTTATGTTGTTGGCATTGTCAATTACTTCCAGTTTTAACTCTCCTTTGATCGGAATGTTTGGATTTTCAGTTACAGGCCAGATAAGATCTTTCTTCGCTTCATATCTCATCACCACAAACGATCCATCCAGCTCAGCACGGTACGATTTGATTCCGGACCCCTCATCTTTTATTTTAAATGTGTGGTGAGCGAAATATGATTTCACGGGTGTGACCTCAGGAGGAATCGTATCTTCAAGAATAGTGTAAGTAACAAGGTCTCTGGTCGAGAATTTGATTTGATTTTCAACCCATTCTCCACCCATGAAATTGAACCTGTTTCCCAGAACGGAATAGACATGAGCTTTTTCTTTATTGTAATTTTTTTCAGGATTGAGCCTGATTTCAATAGTTCCCCGGATTGGGTCCACCGGATTTTGAAAACTAAATAATTCAAGATCACGGACAGAGTCAGTTTTCATTTCAAATGCCAGATACAGTGTGTCGAAAAGGGTTCGTTTCCTGAAAAGTGTCTCAAACTCTTCCTGATGATAAGATACAGTCTGTCCCGGAGGAACTGAGGCCACAAAATTCGTCTCTATTGTTTTCCCGTCGATGAAGATATTGGAAGGAAGTCCTTTACTCAGATCCCAAATGAAATAATTTTGCCTGCCATCAACAAAATAGGGCTTGACCGGTTCCCATTCCAGAAGACGTACACCAATTCCATTCTCCGATTTCAAATGGAGATAACGCCCGATTTTTTCATAATTGGAAAATGTAGTTCGGGGAGGATAAACAATGCGTTTTGCATTAATATCAATCTCTGAAATGGAAAGATTTTTATAGCTGTCTTCAGTGAAGATTGTTAGTTTTTCCTGATTTCGAAACTGCACGCCCTTGTTGGTCTTGAGATAAATGGTATGCTCATTTCCATCATCCCGATACAGTTTATTGAAGCGTCTGCTCCCCTGCTTTGAAGCTTCATAGTTGTAATGTCTGAGAATATTCCTCTGTCTGGAAAAGTTTAATGCTTCTTTATTTTCATGATACAACGTATCTCCATCGACCAGCATTATGGTTTTTACAATGCCATTTTTGTTCGGAATGCCATCCATCGGATCATATGAATAAATTTCAACTCCTATTCTTCCCTCCAGTTTGATTGGTACGTTGGTCCTAAACGCATTTTTAACCTTAATCAGATCGAATTCATACCGCCCAAACAGGTTGTTAATTCTGGCATCTTCATCAAGTGTTACAAAGGCAATTTTACTGACTACAGGAGCAATTCGGTCTGTTATTTCACTGAATCCGAATTGAAGAAGATCAAGTGGTCGTTGATCTTTATCCCTGATTTCAAAGTGCAGGTGAGGTCCGCTTGAAGAACCGGTGTTTCCGGAATAGCCTATGACCTCACCCTTCGAAAAATGGAATTCATTTTTTTCAGGAAATACTTCAATTTCATAAGATTCCTTTTCATATTGTATTCCTCGAACAAAATCTTCCAGTTTTTTCTCGTATTCATCAAGGTGGGCATATACAGAAAATGTCCCGTTAGGGTGGGTCATATATAAAGAATGACCATAGCCACCGGCCGATACTTTTATCCTGGATATATATCCGTCAGCAATGGCATATATGGGTAATCCAATTTGACCACCTGTCTTAACGTCAATACCAGTGTGAAAATGTGAGGCCCGAATTTCGCCTACCGTACCGGCCAGATAATTCTGGGTGCCTGGATTTATCGGAAATTGATAATAGTTTTTATACCCGTTAAATTGGGCATTGGAAATGTGGCAAATGAATAATACAAGTAAGAGTGGACTGAATTTCACTATTTAACTTCGAAATCGAACATTTTTTTGTCTTCAAGATAGCCTTCAAGCCTGTCACCGATTTGTACAGGGCCGACACCTTTAGGTGTGCCTGTAAAAATAATATCTCCGGTTTTCAAAAGAATGAACTTTGAGACATAAGAAATAATCTCATTTATATTCCATAGCATTAAGGACGTGTTGGCCGTCTGAACATCCTCACCATTTTTGATAAGCCTGAAATTAAGATTACTTATATCATATCCTGCTTTTGAAATAAAATCAGAAACAGGAGCCGACCCGTTGAACCCTTTCGCAATTTCCCAGGGATGACCTTTTTCCTTTGCTTTAGTTTGCCAGTCTCTTGCTGTGAAATCGATCCCCAGCCCAATTTCATCAAAATAGGAAGATGCGAACTCTTCTGGTATGGATTTTCCTTCTTTTTTGATTTTCACCAACAACTCAACCTCATGATGGATGTCGCTGGAAAAATCAGGATAGTAGAATGGATCATTATTTCTAATAAGTGCTGTGTCGGGTTTCATGAAAATGATTGGGTCGGTTGGACGCTCATTCCCCAATTCTTCGATGTGCTCCGCATAGTTTCTCCCGATACAAATAATCTTCATTGCTCAACTTTATTGTAAGACAAAAATATGTGCTGTCGCCCGGGAATGCAGAAATATTGCAATGAATTTGATCAGTGGCTCAGAACTTCATATTCCGTCTCTTCGACTTCAACGTGACCATCTGCATTAATAGCAGTCAATGTGACTTCCCTCGTCTCGTTTATTAACAACGGATCATATTTGGCGGCCACCCGAATATAGTTTTCGGTGAAGCCATGCATCAATCCATTGTCTACATCTTCTTCGAATAAAACAGTGAAGTTTTTATGGAGTTGACTTTCGTAGAAAAATCTTCGCTTCTTTTCAGATAAAGTCCTTAACATTTTAGACCGTTCATTTCTGGTCTTCAAAGGAACAATTCCTTCCATCTCGATCGCCTTCGTGTTGGGTCGCTCCGAATAGGTGAAAACATGCAGGTAGGAGATATCCAGCTCATTCAAAAAGTTGTAAGTCTTTAAAAACTCTTCTTCTGTTTCACCTGGAAAACCGGTGATCACATCTACTCCGATACAGCACTCCGGCATTAGATTTTTAATCTTGTCTACCCGGCTCTGGTATAGCCCGGACAGATACCTTCTGTTCATTTTTTTAAGAATCTCATCACTTCCGGACTGAAGTGGAATATGAAAGTGAGGGACGAATCGGTTTGATGATGCAACAAATTCAATAATCTCATTTGAAAGAAGATTGGGCTCTATGGAGGAAATCCGGAATCGATCAATCCCTTCAACCCTATCCAGCGCTTTCAAAAGATCAATAAACTTCTCTTTTCTTTTTCCCATATGAATTCCGAAATCACCGATGTTCACCCCGGTCAACACCACCTCTTTGACTTCCGTTTGAGCAATTTCTTCAGCCTGATTGACAATATTTTCTATGGTGTCGCTCCGGCTTTTTCCACGGGCAAGAGGAATGGTGCAAAATGCACATCCATAATTACATCCATCCTGAACCTTGAGAAAGGTACGTGTCCGGTCGGCTATCGAGTAAGAAGAGTTGTAGGCTTTCGCTTCCTTTATATCAGAGGCAAAAACTCCTCCTTTAGTGAAGTTATCCAGATAATCGAAAAGCCTGAATTTTTCGGCTGCTCCAAGTACCGCATCAACACCTGGAATTTCGGCTATTTCTTTTGGTTTCAACTGGGCGTAACAGCCAATGATTGTAACGAAGCTTTTTGGTGATATTTTCTTTGCTTCTTTAACTATTTTTCTGCATTTCTTGTCAGCATTCTCAGTCACAGAGCAGGTGTTAACAATGAATATATCGGGTTGATCAGTGAAATCAACTTTTTGATATCCTTTCTCCTCAAACATCCTTGAAATGGAAGAGCTTTCAGAGTAATTGAGTTTACATCCAAGTGTATAAAATGCAACTTTCTTCATTCGAGGATGCAAAATTAGATGATATGCAGGAAAAGGCGGAAAAAGTTATCTTTTGATCGGATAATCAACTTTATCAACTTCTTTGTCAATCAATTTTTCGATGCGCTTCATCTTGTAGCTGTCATCTCGGGTGATTAATGTGATGGCGACTCCACTGGTTTTGGCTCGTGCCGTTCTGCCAATTCGGTGCACGTAATCAGCTGCATCTCCAGGCACATCGAAGTTAATGACAAGGTTAATGTCCTTGATGTCAATTCCACGACTTAGAACGTCTGTTGCCACAAGAATTCTTACTTTCTTCGCTCTGAACTTCAATAAAATGGCTTCCCTTTCGTCCTGTTCCAGCATGGAAGAAATACCTTTTGCTTCCAGTCCTGACTTATTGAGCGCTTTGACAATATCAGATACTTTCTTTTTGGTAGAGGTAAATACCAGTATGCTTTCAAAGTCAGTATAACGACTGATAAGTTTACTTATAAGATCAATTTTATACGGCTCTTCCACCCGGTAAGCTTCCTGACTGATGTTTTCAGATGGTCTGGCAATTTCAAGAGTAATCCTTACAGGATCCTTCAGGATGCTTTTGGCAAGTTTTTCAATCTTTGGGGCCATGGTGGCACTGAACATCAAAGTCTGCTGAAGATTGGGAAGGAATGTGATGATTTTTTTGATGTCATCATAGAAGTTCATGTCCAGCATTCGGTCTGCTTCATCCAGGATAAGATGCGTGACTTCATCAAATTTGACATACCCGAGATTCAGATGGGAAATCAGTTTTCCCGGAGTGGCTACCACGATATTGCTTCCCTGAGTGAGCGCCTTTTTCTGTTGTGCGAAATCCTGACCATCACCACCACCATAAATTGCAATGGAATGAATTGGGAGAAAGTATGAGAAACCTTCAATTTGCTGATCAATTTGAATAGCTAATTCTCGTGTCGGGACAACCATCAATGCTTTAACACTATCGCTCGGGTTGATTGCCAGGGAATTGAGTATGGGAATAACGAATGCGGCTGTCTTGCCAGTCCCTGTCTGGGCACAGGCGATTAAATCACGTCCTTCCAGTATTTTTGGTATAGCCTGTTCCTGAATCGGTGTGGCTTCTGAAAAGCCCATATGAGAGATGGCCTCAATCAGCTGATCTTCCAGCTTAAATTCTTCAAATGTCATTGAGCGCAAAGATGGTCAATGATAGTTTTAATTCACTTTAAAATAGAAAATTCTCTCTGGTCGAGCCAAAGAGAATTTTATAAGTTTTCGGGAAGGGTCAACTAGTTCAGCCAGCCGTTCGCTTTGCCTTTTTTTGCCAGAATAATTAATCCAATACCAATAATTAATACCATGATTGGCATAACGATTCCTCCAGGACCATAGACATCTAACGCATTACTGATGAAGAACGAGTGATACATTTGGACAATAATTCCTATTAGCGATAGAATCAGTATTGTAAACGCTAATTTCTTTTTCAAAAGCAGTAGCAGACTTCCAATAGTCCCTCCAAAAACTGCTATTGCAAAAGCTGCAGTTACCCAGGCAGGGATATTTGCAAATAAAGCCTGTTCGGCAGCAGGCATAAGAGCTAGTTTTTCAGGAGTCATATACGCCTGGTCGAGGTAGGCGAATACCCCCAGGGCATTCCAGAGGAGTGCAACAACACTCACAATCCAAAACCACACAGGAGGTTTAACAGATTCATTTGTCATAATAGTCAGGTTTAGTTGTGAACTAAAGATAGAGAAATTTGACAACTGGTTTGGGATAATTTCCTTTGATGTGTCATTCTTTTTAACTTCCGCTTATGAAATATTTATTCGCCATTTTTTGCATTGTTACTATAGTCCACATTCATGCCCAGACACTGAAAAACGGAGATTGGAGAGGTGTGATTACTTATGAAAAAGGAGAGATTCCTTTTTTGTTTGAGATTGCTCCTTCAGGTAGCGATGTTCCTGAAATAACATTCACGAATGGAAAAGAGCGAAGAAAGATTACCAATGCGACAATAAAAGGTGACAGCATATACATCCCAATGGAGCCCTTTGATGTGACCTTAAAAGCAGCCTTTACAGCTATGTCAATGAATGGAACATACGAAAAGCATTATCGGGATGCCAGCATGCCCTTTTCAGCATCATTTGGTGGATTGCGATTTACAAAAAACAGTACAAGACCTTCAGGTAAAATTGAGAAGCGTTGGAAAATCGTTTTCAGTCCTGAAAGCTCATCAATGAGCGATGGTGTCGGGCTTTTTGAACAGATAGGAGATAAGGTAACCGGTACAATAATGACTGAAACAAGTGATTATCGTTTTTTTGAAGGAATACTCGACGGTGATTCACTGAAGCTTTCCTCATTTGATGGAGCTCATGCCTTTGCCTTTTTAGGAGTGAAAACTACTGCTGATTCATGGGAAGGAGAAATGATTTACGATAATACCTATGCTGAGTCGTGGAAAGCTACATATGACGCAAAGGCGGATCTTGGTGATCCATTTGAAGTGGTGAAGCCAGAGAAGGGAGTTCATAAGCCTTATTATGATCTCTTAGGAGCAGGGAGTGGTCAAAATTCGATTGATCCTTCAAAGTATGCAGGGAAGGTGTTGATCATCCAATTGTTTGGAACCTGGTGCCCCAATAGTCATGACCAGACCACATACCTTGTAGACTGGTACAATAAAAATAAAGAGAAGAATGTGGCCATCCTTGCTTCTTCATATGAGGCAAATTATTCGAAAGAATATGGCCTTTCCAGGCTGGATACGTATCAGAAAATAAATAAAATACCTTATGATTTGGTGCTTGGGGGACGATTGAGTAAAACTGGTGCAGCTACAGCGATCCCTTTTATTGAAAAATTGAAAGCTTTTCCCACGCTTATCATTCTTGATAAGGAGGGATATGCAAGATATGTACACAGTTATTTCAATGGTCCGGCAACCGGACAATATTATACTGTATTTGATGATCGTTTCAATCAGATCATCAATGAGCTGACAGCTGAATAGCTCTCAAAATACATGAGGTGGTTGGAAACAATGATTCAGGCGCTACGTACTTCTTCAACCAGATGAACAATATCATCTGAGATAAGAAGGGCAAATTCTTCATCACCATTGTTCAATGAATTGTCGTGAATAATCCACTGATCAGTGATGGCAATGACTCTGCCTTTCCCATAATCGCTTTCAACCATATCTCCGATTTGTATCCTCTTCATGTCAAATCGTTGTAGGTTTTGTTCAATAAACTCGGTAGTAAGGTCGAAAAAAAAAATGATATTTCTGAACGAAAACGTACAATTGTCACCAATTGTAGACCAGATGACCACCTTTGTTGTAAAGAATCAGGGATATCGGGATTCTTTACATGCCCACAAGAATGAAAGGAGCCCAAAAGTACGGGCTGTTATATTCCTCTGAATTGAGTAAAGAAAGCTTCGCTATTCTAAGTGCAGTATTATACCCATGGTGATCATTATTGAGATTGTATTTGTAAAATTCAATCATCATTTGAGATGTGGAAGCGTCTGCTACCTGCCAGAGTGATACGATGATATTTCTGGCTCCTGCATATTGCAAAGCTCTGCTTAACCCGACTATTCCTTCGCCCTTGGCAACCTTACCAAGTCCTGTTTCACAGGCGGATAGGGTGACAAGGTCAGCGTTAATTTTAAGGTTATAAATTTCACCGGCATATAAACTGCCATCTTCTCCCTTGTCAGGAGTAAGAAAAATTCTGGAAAGTGCGGGTTCTGACTCGTTCACCAGGCCATGTGTTGCAAAATGCAGATATTTGTAATTCTCTAATCCTTCGGTCTTCAGGTTAGATTCGCTGGCTTCTGCTCTGGATTTTACAATTGGCTGACTATCTGAGCCCATAAACAGGTAACGGATCTCATCTACCTCTTTTTCCGAACCGGGAAGAGTTGACATGCGAACCTCATTATTCCCAAACTCAACCGGAGCTATCAGCAATATTTTTTGATCTGCGTCACTGTCATTCGAGGTTCGATGTGTAAATAATGTGGCTGAATAGTCATACGAAATATGATAGTCTCGAATTAAAAAGGGCGATGATGCGTATTCATTGCTTTCACTGTCAGAACGAATAAGTGCTTCGAATGGGATTGTTCCAAGTACACCATCCGGAAGAATCACGAGCTCAGTTATTCCTGATGAAAGTTTTGGTATAAGCTGATCATACAATGCTTTGGCAGAGTTGATAAATGTGGAGGTTACATTGTACTTAATAGCGTTTCTAATACCTGTTGCATGCTTTTCAAAGGAATCATCTTTTGGTATCCGGGATGCTCTGATACCTTTTTTGGTTATGATGAAAACAAAGATTTCTTCTTCTCCGATAAAATAAGAAAGCAACGCGCTTTGATTATTTAACCCTTTCTGAACATCAGAAACAGTAGCCAGACTACTGCTATACTTTAAATCATAGTATTGTGGATACTCCGCTTCAAGTCCGGATATGAAGTCACGATATTCATTTTGAAAGACAAATAGCAGGTCTTTTAGTTCCTGATCAGCTGCGTTTTCCGGCTGAGCAAGTTTTTGTTCAATGTAGGATATTTCATCTTTTAAGCTGTCCTCGAGATTCAGCAGGTCCGCAGGAATTCCTGAGAATTTTTTAGCCTTTGTCTCGGTAATGGCTTCAAGAAGAACCGATGACTTGCTTCTCTCAGTGAATTCGAATGCAGTTTCCAGATATTCTTTTCGTTTGAAACTTTGTTCGCTGAGTGTAAGAGAGAGCCGGATACCATTTTCATAAACTTCTTTGGATATTTCCCCAAGTTTCAGTTTATCCTTTTCACTAAGGCGTTGCCTCCTTATGATGGAAATCAGCTCATCGCATAATTTGTAGGTATCAATCGCTCCTTTCAGATCCCTTGTATTTAGACTCTTCTCGAAATGTAAAGCCTCTAAGGCAATTGCTTTGGCTCGCAAGCAGGAAAGGAGAATATCTGCATTGAAGTAATTCTTAAGGGTTGGTAATGAATATAGGTCGGTGGAAACCTGACCCTGAAGATTGGCATATATGGAATTTTGATAGAACTCAACGGCCTCCTTAAACTGGCTCTTAGCTTTATGAACCTCTCCAATCAGAAAATACGTGTTGGCAACTGACGGGTGTTTCTCCCCATAGATGCTTATGTACATTTGAAGTGCATCACGCTGATGAACCAATGCCTGCTCGTATTCTTTTTTTTCTGTATAAACACGGCCAATACTTGAAAGGATCAGGGCTTTATTAGGATGTTGACCCGGAAATTTCCTGTCATATGAAGTTCTTACCTGACTCAAAAGCTCGAATGCTTCGTCAAAATTCTCCTGCTCTGAATTGGCGAAAGCCATATTTATAAGAACAAGGGCAGTTTTTCGGTCATCAGTACCCAACTGGTCTTCATAGATTGTTTTGGCCCGGTTAAAATAGATAAGAGATTGAAGCGGCTCATCTTTGAGATAAACCAGACCAAGGTTATTAAAGGAGTCTCCTACTTCAAGTGCATCTTTTCCCAGCAGTAGTCTTCGAATGCTTAAAGCCTGTTCATGGTACTGAAGTGCGAGGCTTTTATTTTCAATGTTCCAGTAAACGATACCAAGCGCGTTAAAGCAATTCGCTTTTTCAATGGTATCATCTTTGCCAAACAGGCTTTCTGCGGTCTTCAGGTTTTCGAGCGCTTCGTCATTTCTCCCCAGATTTAGAAAACTTAGTCCAAGGAGTGTATGGGATCTGGCTTTCATCATATCTGACCCATCAATTTCTGATTTCACATATTCGAGGGTATTTTCCGCCAGACTTTTGGCATGAAAAGGATCACCATTCAGGAGCTGGCAATCAATCATTTCGAGGTGTGTTTCTATGTATGAAAGGACTGCTTTCTGCTCTAAAAAAACACCACCTGCTTCTTTGAACAAATCATATGCAGCCTGATAATTCCCCTCTTTTTTTTCCTGCTGCGCCTGATTCAACAACGTTCCCTGTGAAAACAGAAATAATGAAGCTGAAAGAAAAAGGAATACAAAGAGGTATTTCATGAGCAGAAATAAAGTTAGAACTTGTAAATGTAGCTTACACTTAGTACTTCGTTTCTTGTCAGGCCATCAGGATTGACGTCTCTGTCAACAAGCTTGATCCCCTGGATGATCTTAACACTGTTTTTCACATCAAACTGATACCCAAAACTTCCCAATACAGAGAGTGCAAGACCGGTAGTTCCTTCCAGGTCCTGTCTTGTTTCAGTACCAGGAATAATGACATTGTCTTTAGAGATTCGATAGATATTGAGTACGCCAAACGTAAAATTAAAATTGGTAAATCTCCAGTTTCGCTCAACCCTGAGCATTACATCAGTACCTCGTTTCAAATGGATGCCCCGGTTATATTTTGCCACGTAAGCCTGACCTTCAACTTGTTGGTCAGGAGTAGCATCCAGTCCCGGGTAGTCGGGGAATCCACCCCAGACAAACTCATTTCCATTTTCAGTAAATGCCATTTGAATTCCGGTAGCAAACAGCCATTTAGAGTTAATAACAGATAAACCGGCTATTCCGTCCCAGGATCCAAGACTGGTCTGGTAATACATGTGCAGGGGGGTAGCCTGACCATTGGTGAATTCATTATTGACTTTTGCATTGGCATCATTGGTAGGAATTTTTGCTCCCAGTGTGCCATTCCAGCTCCAGTTTTTCGTGGTTTTAAGATTTTTGGTATAACTGAGAGAGATGTCTCCAATTCCGGCATTTTCACCCAAAGACCCCTTTATCCATTGATACGGAAGTTTGATCTGTAATGAACTTCGATCAGTTATAGCGACATTAAAGTCAACATTTGCTGCATAGATAACAGGAGTAAGGAGGCTGGTTCCCCTGTAATAATTGAACTCAATGGACCGTAACTTGATGGCAATTCTCTTGCTGTAGTTCTGATCAGGCTTCATGGCTCCCATTGTACAAAAACCTGCATCACTGCATCCTTGTGAATAAGAACTGTAAATAATGATTGAAAGAAGCGAAAATGACAGAATCCAACGCATAGCAACAGGATTATTTATAGATACAATAATATAAAATACAGAAACACTTATATAAGATTCTAACAACTTAATAATAGCGTCCACCCTTTATGTCTACCTATTGTCAACCTGGAGGCCGGGTTAAGGATGCGGCGTAAAAAAAATGCTTAGATGATTAAACCTTTTCAAATCCTCAGGGTCAAAGACTCGAATTCAGTAAAAAAATACAAAAACAATACAGACGATTATGAAAAAGCTATCATTTATTTTAACAGTACTTCTGGCAGTTCTTATAAGTTCTTGTAGTGAGGACGACTCCAATTCATCGGGACTTGTGGACCAGTTGGATACAGATTCCGAAGCAGCTTTGGAGTCTAATTTTGAAGACGTAGACCTTATTACAGAGGCAAGTATGGAAACCCTTGATGAAACAGACGGAGGACGTTCAATAGTAGACAGGGATGCGCTGATTTCTTGTGCGATTGTGGAAAAGGACACGGTAAACAAAGTGATTACCATTGATTTTGGTGATGGATGTGAAGATGGGAATGGACGAATCAGGAAGGGAAAAATCATCATAGAGTATAATGAGAGGAAACTGGTTCCTGGTGCATATCGAATCGTAACCCTCGAAGATTTCTTCATTGACGAAGTTCAGGTTGAAGGAAAAAGAACCATTACGAACACCTCTTCAGATATCAACGACAATCCGACATTCACGATTACGCTGGACGGTGGAAGACTGACATTCGAAGATGAAACAACAGCAACGCGGGACGCTACAAGAATCAGAAAGTGGGTCAGAGCGAACAATCCGTTGCAGGATGAAGCAAGAGTAGATGGCACTGCCAGTGGTACTCGAAGAGACGGTGTGAACTATACAATAGAAATACTGGAAGAACTGGTCTACAAGAGAGCATGCAGAGCAGGAAGAATATTCATCCCGGTTTCCGGCATCAAGCAGATTACATGGGGTGATAACGTTGCAGTAATTAACTATGGTGATGGAGATTGTGACAATGTAGTAACGATCACGCTTAATGGAGAAACCTTTACTAAAACACTAACCCCTCGAGGAAGATAGTCTCTTAGATAGTTTTCAGGTAGGCAAAGCCCCTTGATCTCATTCGTGAGGAATAGGGGCTTACTCAATTTCAGTGAAAATGTAAGCAATCAGATTTGCACCCATCTCAAAAGCCATTTGACGCAAATCTTCAGGATCATTGTAAATGGACTGATCCTCCCACCCGTTACCTAAATCACTTTCATAAGAGTAGAAACAGACCAGGTTTCCTTCATAGAAAATTCCAAAACCCTGAGGAGCCTTTCCATCGTGTTCGTGAATTTTTGGAAGACCTTCATCAAAATCAAACTTTTGATGATAAACCGGATGATCATATGGGATCTCAATAAAATCAAGTTCCGGGAAGACCTTCTTCATTTCAGTGCGAATAAACTGATCCAAACCGTAATTATCATCAATGTGCAGAAATCCGCCTGATATAAGATAGTTTCTGAGATTGTCCGCCTGAGATTCCGAAAATAGCACATTGCCGTGTCCGGTCATATAGACATAGGGGTACAGAAACAAGTCAGGGCTTCCGATATCAACGACATCTTCCGTTGGGTCCAGGTCAGTCTTCAGGTTTTGGTTACAGAACTGTATCAGGTTTGGAAGAGCGGTCTTGTTGGCATACCAGTCGCCACCTCCATCATATTTTAATTTGGCAATCTTGAGGGGCTGTGCGGCTAAGCATGCTGTCCAGACAATTGTAATTATGTAAAGGGGAGTTCTCAATTCTTGTTGTTGAAATACTAATAAGCACAATTTTAAACGATCAGTGTAAAAGGTTGGTTCTTTATTTTTAAAAACAACATGTTCTGAGATACCGATCTTGTGGCTTTCAGCAAAATAATGAGTCACTGGTCGGATATTCCAGACAACTCATCGATATTATCATTTGATAATAATTAGTTTTAGAATATATTAGCCAAAGTACTGATTCATTTGACGTACGAGTGAGATTTTACCAGCATAGAAAATCACTGATATTCACTTCAATTTAAGATTAAGCGAAAACCAAATTGAAGTATGAAAAAAAGCATTTTTTTATCGACGGCAATTTTTGCCATATTTTTATTTTTAGACAGTAACGCCCAGTCTGTAGATGATTTTATTGTAATTGTCAATAATGATGTGAGTGAGGGCAGTTTGAACTCCGCGGAATTAAGACGTATTTATTTTGGTTTCACACCTAAGTGGAAGGGCCAGAGAAAAATACGAATTTCTTATGAAAGGATAGAGGATCAGAGTTTCTGGAAATTGCTCTCTACTACAAAATCAGACTTCAATCGATTCTGGGATAAAAGGGAGCGATCCGATAATGGATTGAAACCGGTGGTTTTGTCCAATGCAGAAAGCGTAATTGACTATGTTTCAAATACAGAAGGAGCGATTGGTATTATTCAAAAATCTTCTTTTGAAAAAATTGGTAATGAATGTAAAAGGATTGATTTGATCTATTAGACCTGTTCGATGTGAGGAAAGAACCTTACCGTTAGGGTTCACCAGCCAATCTGAGAGCTGTGAATTTTTCGCAGCTTTTCTATTTTTAAACCACTAGTACTTTCGACAAATACCCCCAGTAGTCGGGGTTAATATGCAGCACTGCTTTCTGATTAAATTATCTCATACATAGCATGTAATTTTGCGCGATGCAAGACAAGATTCTTATCCTCGATTTTGGTTCTCAATATACCCAACTCATCGGCCGTCGGGTCAGAGAACTTAACGTCTACTGCGAAATTCAGCCATTCAATCATTTTGAAATCACGCCTGAAACCAAAGGAGTTATTTTGTCAGGAGGGCCCTGTTCAGTGCTTGAAGATGGATCCCCGGATGTAGATATGGATGAACTTGGTGACCTTCCGATTTTAGGAGTTTGCTATGGAGCACAATTGCTGGTGAAGAAGAACGGGGGAACAGTTGCACGGTCAGATCACAGAGAGTATGGACGAGCAAATCTGAGCGAGGTGGATACGCATGTTGATTTGCTCAAAGAGGTTGAAATCAGTACTCAGGTTTGGATGTCCCATGCCGATACCATCACTGAATTGCCGAATAATTTCCAGTTGATTACAAAGACCGCAACCATTCCTGTCGGAGGATTTAAGGTTCGGGACAAAGAAATTTACGGAATACAGTTTCATCCGGAAGTAACCCATACGACTCAGGGGAAGGAAGTTTTGCGAAATTTTGTCGTTCATATCTGCAAGGCAGCCCAGGACTGGACCCCTGATATCTTTGTTGAAGATACGGTGGAACGTTTGAAAAATCAGCTTGGAGATGACAAAGTGGTTCTTGGTCTTTCCGGGGGCGTAGATTCATCGGTTGCCGCGATGCTCATACATCGGGCGATCGGGAAGAATTTGTACTGCATTTTCGTTGATAATGGATTGCTTCGAAAAAATGAATTTGAAGGTGTCCTTAAATCTTATGAAGGATTGGGACTCAATGTTAAGGGGGTGGATTCAAAAGACAGATTCTACAAGGAGCTTGCCGGCGAATCAGATCCTGAGGGAAAGAGAAAAATCATTGGGCGGGTTTTCATTGAAGTATTTGATGAGGAAGCCCATAAAATAGAAGAAGTGAAATGGCTGGGTCAGGGTACCATTTACCCCGATATCATTGAATCGGTTTCGGTAGGAGGACCATCAGTTACCATTAAATCACATCACAATGTTGGCGGACTTCCGGAAAAAATGAACCTGAAAGTGGTTGAACCCCTGAATACCTTATTTAAAGATGAAGTGAGGAATGTGGGAAGAACACTCGGGTTGCCGGAATTCATTCTGGGGCGTCACCCGTTCCCGGGACCTGGTTTTGGCATCCGAATTTTAGGAGACATAACGCCGGAAAAAGTCCGGGTACTGCAGGAAGTTGATCACATTTTTATTAATGGACTAAAAGAAGAGGGGTTGTATGATGAGGTCTGGCAGGCAGGAGCGATGTTACTTCCGGTGCAATCTGTCGGCGTGATGGGCGATGAGCGAACCTATGAAAATGTCGTTGCATTAAGAGCGGTAACAAGTCTGGATGGCATGACGGCCGACTGGGTGCACCTGCCTTACGATTTTCTGGGAGCAATTTCTAACAAAATTATTAATCAGGTGAAAGGAGTCAATCGTGTGGTTTATGATATCAGCTCCAAACCCCCGGCTACCATTGAATGGGAGTAACTGACTAAGAATTGGCAATTTGTCTGTTGAATAGAATATTTTTGAACCTCAAGAATCCGGCTGTGCGAATAATTTTATCATCAATTCTTCTTTTCTCCCTTGTATTTTCAAATGCTCAGGCCAATCAGGGTGAATACCTCGAAGCGAAAAGGCAATTTTCACTGGAAAACTATCGGGATGCGATGGGTGGCTTTCAGAGTCTCACCGATGATCCTGTTTTTGGTCAATACGCTTCCTTCTACTATGCATTATCCGCGTACCATCAGGAACTTCCAAAGGTAGCAGTGGATATGTGGAAGCAGATCCTTGTGAAATATCCCAACTGGAATCAGCTGAATGAAGTGAATTACTGGATAGCTCGAGCAGCATTTGAGCGTAAGAGATACATGGAGGGAATCAGGTATTCCCAAAGCCTGCCGGAAGATCAGCGAAATTCACTAATAGAATTAGTCAGTGGTCGATTTGATCCTGTTGAAATGAAAGTCTTGTATAATGGAAATCAGGAAAATCAGGAACTGGCCAAACTGGTTTTTGGTGCATTGCTTGACCAACCTTATGAAGAACGGGACCATGACCTGATCCTGGACCTGGCTAACAAATTCAACTTTGATCCGGGAGATATTATAGGTGATCTGCCGAAAGTGGAAAAGGATACCTATGGGATTGCGTTGATCCTTCCCTTTATGTTCGACTCGCTAGAAAGCCCCCAGTCTGTGATTGGTAATTCGATCATTTTTGAATTGTATCAGGGGATGGAATTGGCACGTGACTCTCTTGCCAGAATAGACATTAACCTCGAATTCTACCCATACGATACCAGAAAACTGGGTTCAAAAGCATATGAGATCACAAAAGAAGCCTCTCTGAAAAATGCAGACCTGATCATTGGGCCCCTTTTGGAAGATCCAAATACCGTGATTTCGAGCTTCTCGAAAGAGTTTGAAATTCCAATGATTAACCCGCTTACCTCTAATGGAACGCTGGTCGGTGACAATCCTTTTGCTTTCCTTTTTAAACCGTCCTATGAGACCCAGGGGAGGAAGGCAGGAGAGTATGCGGTGAACAATTTTACAAGAAATAAAAATGCCATGATACTGTTTGAAACCTTACGGGATCAGGTCGTAGCTGAGGCTTATAAAAAAGTATTGGAGGCAGACAGTTTCAATATTGTGCTGTTTGATGAAATATCCAGGGAAAGCGGTCTACAGCTCCAGTATGACTGGACACAGCAGTATGAAAGTGTGATCGACAGTCTTTCTCAGGATGAAATAGATTCAATCAGCGCCATCCCCAACAGGTATGTCAGGACCCGCCCCAAGCGTCACGAAAGGACAGGAAGAATATTGAAAAACCATAATGGTGAGGATCGTGAGGAATATTATGAAATGAGATTCAATATCCCTCAGGATACAATTGGTCATATTTTCGCTGCAACTTCTAACAGTTTACTTGCCGGTAATATTGTTAATCTGACCGATGTTCGGGGAGACAGCATCAGTGTAATGGGGTATGACAACTGGCTCGATTTCAAATTGATGTCATATGGTCAGCTTGAGCGGCTGGGTGTTTCATTAATTCATACCTCGTATTTTGATGAAGAAAGGATTGAACCGTTTGAAGATCTGGTGCGAAGGACATTTTGGACAGAACCCACCGAATTTCACAAACTTGGATTCGAACTTGTTATGCAGGTCGGAAGACTGTTGAAAGAGAATGGCAAGCATTTTCAGAGGGGTCTGCTTGCCGGAAAGTACCTCGAAGGTTACCTTATGGAAGGGCTGATGTATGGTTCCTATCACGACAATCAAATAGTTCCGATTGTCACCATTGAAGATTTAGAAATTAAGGTCCGGAATTAAAACTGCATGAAGATTAACGAAAGCAAAGCCCTGTTTCAGCAGGCAAAGGAGTACATTCCTGGAGGAGTAAATTCCCCGGTCAGAGCATTTAAGGCAGTTGGAGGGGATCCGATTTTTATTTCCAGAGCAAAAGGGTGTGAATTAGTTGATGAAGATGGCAATTCTTACATCGATCTGATTAATTCATGGGGCCCGATGATTCTCGGACATGCCAACCCCATCATCGAAGAAGCCATTCTAAAGGCAGTGAAGGATTCTCCATCTTTTGGAGCACCTTCCAGAAAAGAAGTAGAAGTGGCAGAGCTGATCGTCGATATGGTTCCGTCCATTGAAAAAGTCCGCATGGTAAATTCGGGAACTGAGGCAACCATGTCTGCCATCCGACTCGCGAGAGGGTTTACAAAGAGAGATAAGATTTTAAAATTTGAGGGATGTTACCATGGGCATGGTGATTCCTTTCTTATTGCTGCAGGGAGCGGAGCAGTGACGATGGGAACCCCGGACAGCCCGGGAGTGACAGAAGGGACAGCAAAGGATACATTGCTTGCTCCTTACAATAATCTCGATAAAGTCAGAGAAGTAGTTGATTCAAACAAAGGAGAAATTGCTGCCATTATTATTGAGCCGGTTGCGGGGAATATGGGATGTGTTCTGCCGGAAAATGGGTTTCTTGAAAGACTAAGATCGCTGTGTGACAAAGAAGGGATTTTACTAATCTTTGATGAAGTCATGACCGGATTCAGGCTGGCAAAGGGTGGGGCGCAGGAAGTTTTCAATGTAATGCCTGACCTTACCACACTGGGAAAGATCATTGGAGGCGGTATGCCTGTTGGCGCCTATGGAGGACGCAGGGAAATCATGGACTTTGTTTCCCCTCAGGGCCCGGTCTATCAGGCGGGAACATTGTCCGGCAACCCGGTGGCAATGGCTGCAGGGTTTGCGCAACTGAACCACCTCAATACGCATCCCGAAATATATACACGACTTGAAAAGACGACTCGTGCCATTGTGAAAGGCTATCAGCAGATTATCGAGAGCAGGGGATGGGACTATACTATCAATCAAACCGGAAGCATGTTCAGTTTGTTCATTACGGACAAAAAAGTAACAAATTTCGATACGGCGAAAAGCTGTAATACGGAAAAATTCGGAAGCTATTTTCGTCACATGCTCAATTCAGGCATCTACCTGGCACCTTCACAATTTGAAACCCTGTTTATTTCGGATGTGATTGGAGAAATGGAGGTTAATAAAATTGTGCAGAGCTTTGAAAGCTGGGCAGGTTAGTCTAACAGCTGTTCTCTGAAAATATCATACGAATTAGGAATCGCATTTACTACAGATTTTTTGTTTTCAAGGTCTCGTGTTTTTGATGAATAATCAGGTACATCAGAGAACGCTTTGTTTAACACATCGAGAAACTTAACAGGATGTGCAGTCTCAAGAAAAACTCCGGTCTCTCCATTTTTTAACTGCTCTTTAAGCGCCCGGTATCCGATGGCTCCATGGGGATCCAAAATATATTGATTGTCCTTTCGACAAAGCTGCATGGTTTGGAGAATTTCAGCATCCGTCAGGCTGAATCCAGAAATAACTGATCGCATATTTTCAACTTTTCCATCGAAGTACTCCAGCATCCTGACAAAGTTGCTGGGGGCACCAACGTCCATTGCATTCGCGTATGTTTCAATGGAGGGTTTCGGTCGATAATCACCCGACTCCAGGTAGTCTGGTACAATCTTGTTTGCATTTGAGGAGGCAATAAATCGCTGAACGGGCAGTCCCATTCGTCTGGCAAATAAACCGGCAGTTAAGTTGCCATAGTTACCTGATGGGACGGAAATCACAACATTATCCCAGGACTCCAATTGCTGAAAAGCATAGAAATAATAAAAACTCTGAGGAATCAGCCGGGCAATGTTGATGGAGTTCGCAGAAGAGAGCGGAAGTTTTCCGTTTAACTCCTTATCAAGAAAGGCAGTTTTCACCAGCTTTTGACAGTCATCGAATGTTCCTTCTATTTCCAGTGCCTGAATATTGTCTCCCCAGGTGGTTAGCTGCTTTTGTTGCAGGTCACTTACCTTTCCTTTAGGGTAAAGGATGGTGACATTAACCCCTTCAACCCGGTGAAATCCGGCGGCTACCGCTCCACCGGTATCTCCGGAGGTAGCCACAAGGATATTCACTTCTCTTCCGTTTTTTCTTGTGAAATGACTCATGCATCGTGAAAGAAAACGAGCTCCCATGTCTTTGAAGGCCCATGTTGGTCCGTGAAAAAGCTCGAGTGAATGAATGTTCCTTTCCACCTCTACCAGTGGAATTTCGAAATCAACCGTATCCCGGACAATTTTTTCCAACTCCGGGGATTGAATTTCATGTTCGACAAATGACCGGGCAATTGTGATAGCAATCTCTGTCTTTGATTGAGATTTTAATGAATCATAAAAGCCTTTCGGTAGGACCGGAATTTTCTCCGGATAATACAATCCATTATCCGGCGGAAGACTATTGAAGATTGCTTCTTCAAATGAGACCTTATGTGATCGATTATTTGTGCTGTAGTAATTCAAACGACGTGTGCTCCTTTTGTATTGATGGAAGAAATGAAACTGGTTACGGGGATGTTGTTTTTAGTATAGACCGCATGACATCCTTTTTTGATCTCAGATGCAATGCTGATATCATTTGATAGCGCAAACATCGTCGGACCTGAGCCTGAAATATTGAATCCGAGCGCCCCATTTTCGATTGCCACTTCTTTCACATCATCATAATACGGGATTAGACTTTTTCTTACAGGTTCCGCAACAGCATCAGAAAGTGAGCGGCCAATTCGATCAAAATCACTACTCATCAAACCGCTGATCAATCCTGCCATATTTCCCCATTGCTTTACACCATCAGCCAGGTCTATTTGTTTGGGAAGAAGCTTTTTTGCATACTCGGTTTTGATTTCTACCGAAGGATAAATGATGACTGTCAATAATTCATCAGGAAACGGAATATTGAAGACGTCCAGTGGGTCATAACTTCGAATCGCAACAAACCCGCCCAGCAGGGAAGGAGCAACATTGTCTGCATGCGCCTGTCCGGAACTGGATCGCTCACCCTCCATGGCAAACGTTATCAGTTCATTTTTGGTAAATGGATTTCCAAGCAACTCGTTGACGCCAAAAACAGCAGCTGAAGAACTGCTTGCACTGGAACCCAGTCCGCTTCCCGGAGGTATGCTTTTTTTGATAGAAATATCGAAACCGGTTTTATTTTCGATTGCGCTGAGCAATGATCGAATGGCCACCGTCGTGACATTTTTTTCCGGATCAAGGGGAATACTTGTGTCGGACACTTCCTTAATTACTAAATGAGAGTCATCTCGTTTTTTCAGTGTAACCTCATCCCCAAATCCATTCAGGGCAAATCCAAGGACATCATACCCACAGCCGACGTTGGAAACTGTATTGGGAGCAAAAATTTTAATTCCTTTCATGCGTTTAAAGATTTGAGAAACGGGTCATTGGTTCCTTTTCATTTTATGATTGATTAGCGGCTGAAATTCTCATAATATCTGCGAATATGCCTGAGGCAGTCACTTCCGCACCCGCACCGGCTCCTTTAACCACAAGTGGCTGATTTGAGTAGCGGTCAGTATAAAACAGAACAATGTTATCACTTCCTTCGAGATTGTAGAAGGGATGGTTCGATTTAACGAACTGTAATTCAGTTTTTGCCTTTCCGTTTTCCAGAGTGGCAACATACCTGATCTTACATGTACTTTCCTTTGCTTTTTGCAATAATTCCTTAAAATGCGATTCTTGTTTTCCCAGTTCGCTAAAAAATCCTTCAATGTTTTTTGCATTCATGCAGGTTTCAGGAACGAAGGACTCTCCTGATACATCGTCCATTTCCATTGCATAACCGCTTTCACGAGCCAGTATAAGAATCTTTCTTTTGACGTCTTCGCCGGAAAGGTCAAGACGAGGATCCGGTTCTGAATAACCTTCTTCTTTGGCTCTTCTCACAATTGCGACAAATTTTTCTGTGCCATCATAGTTGTTAAAAAGAAAATTTAGCGTACCGGAAAGCACCGCCTGAATTTTATGAATACGATCGCCACTTTTGACCAGATCTCTTAATGTGGAAATGACGGGAAGCCCTGCACATACATTGGTTTCAAATAAAAACTGAGCCTTAAATTTTCTCTCGAGTTGTTTCAGGTTCAGAAACTCTGAATGAGATGCAGTTGCGGCTACCTTATTTGGTGTGGCTATTGAGATGCTTTTTTTCAGTATTGACGGATACTTTTCCGCAATTTCTCCTGAAGCAGTAACGTCAAGGAAAATACTGTTTCTGAGGTTGATCTGATCCATTTTATCAATAAATGAATCAATTGAATAAGTCGCTCCTTCTTTCAGTTTGTCTTCCCATTCACTGAGATTAATGCCTTCGGTTTCTTCTTCGAAGATCATTTTTTTGGAGTTCGCCAAAGCAATGACGCGAACATCCAGATGATGCTCTTTCAACAGGTAAGCTTGTTGTTTTTTAACCTGCTTCAATAGTTCCTTTCCAACATTGCCCGCTCCAACCATGAAGAGGTTGATTCTCCTGATTTCATGTTCAAAGAAACTTTCATGCAATAAATTGATCGCCTTGGTCAAATCCTCTTTCTCAATCACGACGGAAATGTTTCTCTCTGAAGAACCCTGGGCAATCGCTTTGATACTTATCCCGTTTCTTCCGAGTGCACTAAACATTTGACCGCTTATTCCAACCTGATTTTTCATGCTGGAACCGACCAGCGCAACAATTCCTAAATCTCCATCAACCTTCACAGGTTCCAGTTGACCCGTTTCAATTTCATTCGAAAAAGTCCTGTTGATTACTTTTTCAGCTTTTTTCTGATCCCTGGATTCTATTCCGACACATATGGTGTGCTCGGAGGAAGCCTGAGTGATAAGAATTACATTGATGTGATTTTCGGACAGTGACTGAAACAGTCGGTAGGAAAATTTTGGAATACCTATCATTCCTGATCCTTTCAGATTCAGCAAGGATATATCCTGCATGCTTGATATTCCTCTGATTAGCGACTGATCCCTGAACCCGCGAGTCACCCGCGTTCCCGGCTTTTCGGGACTGAAGGTATTAAGAATTTGAATGGGTATTTTCTTAACCATAGCCGGTTGAATGGAAGGCGGATAAATCACTTTAGCTCCAAAATGAGAAAGCTCAAGCGCTTCTTCATAGGAGAGCTCCTCGATCACTTTTGCATTCGAAACCAGCCTTGGGTCGGCTGTCATGAGACCATCCACATCTGACCATATTTCCAGCATTTTTGCGTCGAAAAAATTCGCAAAAAGAGCTGCTGAATAGTCCGACCCACCGCGCCCCAATGTTACAACCTTCCCTGATTCATCTCCTGCAATAAATCCAGGAATGACATTAAGTTGTGTCAGCTTTAGTTTACCTGCATTCTTTCGACTGACTTCCATTTGGACGTATGTCTGATCCTGTTCAATTCGACACGTAATTATTTTGACAGGGTCTATTAATGAAACCGCTGAAAAATGTGACTTTAGATAGTTGTAGATAATCAGAGACGACATGCGCTCTCCAAAGCTCGAAATAAGCTTTTTTGAATTTGTCGTAGCTTCTCTGAGAGACAACACTCCGCCTAATGTGCTTTTCAGTTCATCGAGCAGTTTCGTGATTTTTTCAAGGATATCGGATTGTCCATTTTCATCAATTAACTCCCTGATCGTTTGAATGTGTTGTTCTTCGATGGACTTCAGGATAAGCTGATATTCATCATTACCCTTTTCTGCCAGTGAGATTGCCTCTAATAATTGGTTGGTTATGCCAGCCATCGCAGATACAACGACTATTAATGGTCCATCTTTGGCTCTCTTTTTCAGAATGGGTTTTAATGATCTGATTGATGCCACTGTCCCCACCGAAGTGCCACCAAATTTTAGTACGTACATCTGACTGCTCTCAAAAAATTAGTCGGCAAATGTAGAAACCGAAATTGATTAATAGTTGCTCATTCCTGGATTTATAAAACAATGACCTGTTGGTGATTAAACTATCGGTGCGAACTTTAATATGTTAGAAAAGGGCCAGTGAAACAAGAACACCTGCAATAAGCATAAACGAAAGGATAATTGAGTAGAGGAATCCTACCATGAAATAACGGAAAACTGTCCAGATCCACCTGACCTTATAGACTTTCCGGAAGCTAATCAGGATATAAATCATTCCTGTTAGCATGGCGATTCCAGGGCTAATATTTCTAACGGGTTCTCCAAACACCAATACGGTTATCCAGGCAAGGGCCAAAACGAAAAAGAAAAAAGAATGGAGGTGTAAAGAATGAATGAGATGTTTGATGTACAGCCCCTTTCTCCAGAAGAATAATTTTAGAAGGAATGCGTGCAACGGTAGAATAAAAAACATGATCGCCGGAATTTGTCGCATAATGTATTGATTGAGACTGGCGGTTGATTCGCGATTGATTTTGATGAATTTTTTGGTCGCCTGTTTCCTGACCCATGGCAGATCGTTCAGTTTGAGAGAATCCATAATACCCTGAGGCTTCAATTCTTTATCCTTGTTCAGCTCATCAATCATAGTGAAGTAATGCCCTGAAATCGGCCAGTTGTCTATTTGATGTAACGAGTCAGGCAGGTTATACAGACTGTCAAATTCAGCTACTGTTAATTCAGAATCATCTGAATTGGTGATAAAGCCACGTCCTTTCGAATCAGATGAATCTGAACTTACGTTGCGAATGAAAAAAAAGAAATGAAAAATGCTGATTACCAGATACCAGCGAATCGGATTGGCATAAAAGACTCTTTTCCCGGAATTAAATGCGTTGGTGATTTTTCCAGGACTGAACAAAAAAGGTTTGAGCGTTCGTCCAAATCGAGAATCTAAAGACAGAAAGTTTGAAGTGAATTCTCGAAGCAGAAGTCCGACTCCTGCTTCATTGTCTGTATTTTCCTGTCCGCAATTCGCACAGAAGTTATGTTTTTCGTGCAGTGTCTGACCACAGTTCAGACAATTGGTATGCTTTCTTCTTTTTTTCACTATTCAATTGAAGAAAGCTAATATAATGCGAGTTCAGGATAAGAATGAGAGGATACATTGATATTCATTGATACTCATCGGTTTTGAATAAAAAGATGTTTCGAGAGCCTCAACATGACAAAAATTGAAGGTGTATTTTGTCATATTGAGTTCATCAAAATATCATTCATTGAATATCAATGTATTACAACGTTTCTTATCCGAACCCATGTTAAATATTGCTTTGGCAGTTGATTGTGAAAAGTCAATTCTCGTTTTCTTTTGGCTTTAATCTGTTCAAAAGAAACGCAACTCCCCAAAGGCCCAATGCGATGAACGAATACATCATTTCATTTCCTTCAGATCTCAGTGAAAAAAAGAAAAATACGATGGCAAGAATTGTAAATGCCCATACAAGAATTGAAACCGATCTTTTATTCATTGCAGGCTTGATAAACTGATTGTTTTATATTCTGACAACTAGGAGCTCTTTTCTCTTACTTTAAGGCTTGTTCCTTCCTCTGAGATTACTTCAACTTCAATTCCTTCTCCAATGTAATTGCCGCGAGTAAAGGCATCATAAATCACTCCCTCTATTTCAATCTTTCCGCTTGGACGAAGCACCGTATAGGTTTTTCCTTTCTTTCCCATCATAGATTCCGGAATGGGCTTTGAGGTATATCCCTGATCTGCACTCTGAATTTCCTGAAGTGCCACACGCTTAAAGAACCTGCTTTCCGCCAGTGTTGTTCCCCCAACAAACATAAGTATGAGTGCTCCAAGCAATCCGGCAGATACTACGGCAACAGAAATGACAATCTGATCACCCGCCACAAAAGAGAAATCGAACATATCATTGTTGAGCATTACAAGAACCAGTGAACCAAGAACAGCAGCCAGACCGAGAACACCGGCCACACCAAACCCGGGAATAACAAACACTTCCAGTGCAATTAATATGATGCCGATGACAAAGACAGCTATCTCCCAATTTTCGGCAAGACCATTCAGGTAGTTAGGAACAAAATAAAGAATGATAGCCACAATAGATGCCAGTATTGGGAAGCCTACTCCTGGCGTCTGAAGTTCAAAATAAATGCCACCTACAATTATAAGAATGAGAATTCCACTTACAAAGGGATTCAAAAAAAGTGCGATGATTTTTTCAGAAGCTCCCAATTCGAACGTTTCGATATCGTATTCTGAAACACCTGATCTCTTCATGATTTCGTCGATGTTCGAAACTTTGGCTTCACAAAAACCAAACTTTATTGCTTCGGATACTGAGAGCGTCAAAACTTTCCCTTCCATTGAAATACTATCCAGGTCAATGTCTTCATCAACCATGGCTTCAGCCATTTTTGGATTTCTTCCTTTTGCTTCTGCAGTTGAACGCATGATGGAGCGCATGTATGACTGATACTTATCCGGTGCGGCTGCACCGTCCTGTCCAACAACTGTAGCTGCTCCAATACTTGAGCCACCGGCCATATAAATACTGTCGCAGGCAATCGAGATCAATGCACCGGCGGAGGCGGCATCTTTGTTTATAAATGCGTAAACCGGAATGTCAAAATCCAGAATTCTTGTCCGGATATCGTCAGCATCATTTAACGCTCCACCGTAAGTATCCAATTCCAAAATGACATAATCAGCTTCAAGTTCTTTAGCTTTTTCCAGACCCAGCTCAGAATACCTGTTGGTTCGCGGGTCAATGGCATCAGCGATTTTCAGATGCATGACAAAGGGCAATTCTTTTTCCTGTCCATAGGAAAGAAAAAAGAGTAGTGAGAATCCAAAGAATAGAATTTTTTTCATACCTGTGCTGGTCTTATGAAATAACATGGAAAATCGGAATTACATTCACGAAACTGTTTTAAAGTTATTGTAATTTGTTTTTCAAGCGTTAATAATTTTAATCTTAAGCTCAGTCATTGGATCTTCCTGATAATTTATTCACTCAAAAATTTGATGGAGTGGTTTGGAAAATCATACTTTCAGACTGCTCTGACTTACTTCTTATTGATGTTAGAAACGAATCTGTGAAGCAGGTGACTATCTTTAAATTCGACCTCAACACGTTGGATATCAGGAATTTAGGAGTTGATATTTTATGGTGGTCAAATATTGAATATTACAATGACGGTTTATTTATTTCAGAATATCAGGATAAGCACGATCCTAACCAGAAGAAATATTTTTTAGTCAACGAAATCGGAAAAGAGGAGGTGAGTCGAACCGAATTGCCGGTTAAAAAAAACCAGATGTCATGTCCGGTTATTTATGAAGAAGGTTCTGAGTCGTTTAAGATCGTTTCAGAATATTTGAATCTGGATTTGCCCTGTTCCGTTGAATATCTGGAATTAGATGACAAAATCATAATCAGCTATTATCTTCGTTCTGGTAAGGAATTTGATCGTTATATTCTGGTCTTGAAGGAAGGACAGGAGAAGGTGCATGTGATTCAGGATTCCGGTATGAAGGGTTTTGCTGCGGGTTCGTTCTTTGTGTTGAATGATAAACTCTTCTTTATAAAAGAAAGAAATGAGATGTGTATTTATTCTTTTTAGTCTGATCTCCTTTTCAGCGGGTGCTGTAGGATATGATTCTATTCGTTCTGAGCGCAGAACGGAAGGGCTTTTTGTGATTCATGAAGTAGAGGAAGAAGAAACGCTTTATAGTATTGCCAGAAGGTACAACAGCTCAGTGAATTTGATTGTCACCTTCAATGAAATAGTTGACAATAGAATTGATATTGGCCAGATACTCAGTGTACTGGTTGAAGAGTCCGAAAGCAATGTTGTGGAAAGTGATATATCTATAGCCGGTAATGATAATATGCATCTGGTTGAAGCTGGAGAAACGCTATACAGCATTTCAAAAAAGTATGATGTGAAACTCAGGGATCTAAGAAGGTTGAATAACCTGGAGGATAACAGTATTTCACCTGGACAATCTCTTAAAATAGTTGAAGATTCGAGAGAGCCGATCGCTAAGGCAGAGACAATTCCTGAACTTTCAGAAGTTTCTGTTGAAGAGCTCGTTCCTGATGATACTGAACTTATTCCAGATGGATTTGAACCTTATCATGTCCAGACAGGGGAGACCTTGATTTCAATAGCACGAAAGCGAAGTGTGGCAGTGGATTCAATCAAAGGCTGGAATAGTCTGGATTCTGACTATTTGAGAATCGGGCAAAAACTTTTTGTGAGAATTTCCGGTGAACCAGTGAATCCGAATGATAGTACAGAGGTGGTCACCAAACTGGATAACGACGGATTTGAACGAATCTATGAAGAAGGAATTGCAGGAGTGATCCCAAAGATATCAACGGCGAAATACCTTGCTCTGCACCGAACACTTCCTATCGGGACTGCCCTGGAAGTCAGAAATTTGATGAACAACCTGGTGGTTCATGTCAAAATAGTAGGCAGGCTCCCGAATACCGGAATCAATAGAAATCTTCTTGTTCGGTTGTCTAAGCCCGCTTTTGAACAACTGGGTATTTTAGATTCGAAATCGAGGGTTGAAGTATCCTATTTCAAAGAGTGAAGAAAGATAAGCTCAGAACTTTTCTGGATGAGAAGGCAGCTGAATATAACAATCCCTCCTTTATTGAGACCGACCCAATCTGTATTCCTCATTTATTTGGTAAAAAACAGGACATAGAAATTGCCGGACTTATGGCGGCAATTTTTGCGTGGGGCCAGCGTAAAACGATCATTAATAAATCAAAGGAGTTTCTGAGCCTGATGGACAATGATCCGCATAATTTTGTACTGCACCATTCAGAAGATGATTTAAAGCCGTTTACGAACTTCAAGCACCGAACCTTTAACCCGACTGATGCGCTGTATTTCATCTATTTTTTCCGATGGTTTTATCAGCAGCATGAATCCCTGGAAGAGGCTTTTGTAGAAGGCGAGAATCAGACCGAAACGGTTGAACTAAACCTGATAAAGTTCTTTGACTTATTCTTTTCACTTCCGGATTTTCCTCGCCGAACAATGAAGCATGTACCAACCCCTCAGAGAAAATCAGCCTGTAAGCGAATCAATATGTTTTTGAGATGGATGGTTAGGAGAGATACCTGTGGAGTAGACTTTGGGATCTGGGATAAAATCCGAATGGACCAGCTCATCTGCCCGTGTGATCTTCATGTCGATCGGGTGGCAAGGAAATTGGGATTGATCACAAGGAGACAGACGGACTGGCTGACAGCACTTGAACTAACATCTTCACTGAAAAAGATGGATGCGAATGATCCTGTCAAATATGATTTTGCACTATTTGGACTGGGCGTAATGGAAAAATTCTAGCCCCAGTTACCCGGATCGTTTCTCCATTCTTTCAATGTTTTCAACACTTCATTTTCAAACATCCTCTCATCCTGTGCATGATCCATGAGATGGTCATAATCACTTAATACCACAAGATCAACGTGGTGCTTTCTGAAGTTTTCTACTGAAAGATTAAAACCATAAGTAAATATGGCAGCCATCCCTGCAACTTTTGCATCAGCAGCTCTAAGGGCTTCTGCAGAAGCAAGAGAACTTCCTCCAGTAGATATCAAATCTTCAACCAGCACAATATTTTGACCTTTTTCGAGCTTCCCTTCAATCATATTCTGAAGTCCATGTCCTTTTGATTTTGATCTTACATAAAGAAAGGGCAGGCCGAGTTCATCAGCTACCAGCGCACCTTGTGGAATCCCGGCAGTGGCAACTCCGGCAATCGCATCAATTCCACTAAAGGTGTTGGATATCGCCAGGCTTAGGGCTGTTTTTATTTTGGACCTTACATCAGGGTAAGAAAGACTCATTCTGTTGTCGCAATAGATGGGAGATTTCCATCCAGACGCCCAGGTAAATGGTTCGGCCGGGCTAAGTTTTATTGCACCGATTCTAAGAAGATCTGAGGCTATTTCTGCTGCAAGCTGAGGATTGTAAATCTTGATACTCATTGGCTGCAAAGAAAGAAATATTTGAATCAAATCTCACATTAACAAACTATTTATGATTTTGTGACAAAGATCATTTGTGGGAGATTCAATTTATGTCTTTAATTGCATTCATATTCTTCCATAGATGAAAATCTTTATTAACGACATTCCTGTCTACATCCTTTCAGAGAAAAGAATAAATCACAAAAGAATTTACGGGCTTGTTATCCGAGAGTTTGAAAATATCGTTCCGGATTCACTGGTTGATGATGTGTTGATTATGAATGCCTCTTTCGAACAAATTGACAAACTATTGAAGTTGATGACGGACAAGAAGTTGAAGGATGTTCATTCAATTTTCATTTCATCCCGGAAGAAAGATGAACTGGTTGACTATCTGAAAAGTAAATTCAAAGTTGTGAAAGCAGCCGGAGGTGTTGTTGAAAAAGATGGTAAACTACTACTCATCTATCGAAAGAAGAAGTGGGATTTACCAAAAGGCAAGCTGGATAAAGATGAAACGATAGAGGAGTGTGCAGTGAGAGAAGTACAGGAGGAAACCGGCGTTCAGGTTATGATCGAGAAGAAAATTGAGTCTGTCTGGCATACGTATATCCAAAACAGGAAGTATGTGCTAAAAAAGACTCATTGGTATGCGATGAAATGTATAAACGACAAAGACATGATGCCACAGGCCAACGAGGGGATTAAAAAGGTTGAATGGATGGATATGGAGGAGGTTAGAAATTCCCTGAAAGATTCCTATCGATCAATTCGGTATGTGGTTCAGGAGTATACCAAAACGACAGACGAAGCAGGAGTCTGGAGCTAAATTTTATAAGGCAGAAAGGAAGATACATCTCCACCGTATCTGTGTACTTCTCGAATAATGCTGGAACTGATTTGAGCAAGTTCCGGTGTGGTAATCAAAAAAACTGTTTCAAGATTCTTATTAAGCGTTCGGTTAACCTGTGAAATACTGTTTTCATACTCGAAATCTGTCGTATTTCTCAATCCTCGGATCAAAAACTCTGCATGATGTTTTTTTGCAAGCTGGGCGGTAAGTTCATCGTAAACAATGACTTCCACATGCTCGCTTTTTGAAAATGCAGATTCAATTTTATTTACCATCCAGTCAAGCTCAAAGTATCGCTTGTTCTTTTGAGTATTATGACCGATTGCGATAATTACTTTATCAAAGAGTGCCAGGCTTCTGACAACAATGTCATGGTGTCCTTTGGTGAAAGGATCAAATGAACCAGGAAAAATTGCGATTTTCATCAGGCACAAATATAGGCGCTCATTACATCAAAATATTGATGGTCGTCTATCTCATCAAACTTGTAGCCGAATTTCATAAAAGAGGGCTTAGAACCCAGGGAAATGTTTCTGATGAACTTTTTAAGAAGATTCATCTCATCTGAATTTTGTCCGATAAACCCCCAGAGCATCAGGCTGCTTTTCTTTGGATCCATCTCCATTTCCTTAAAAACCAACATAATGTATTTGAGATAGTCCTCCTTCTTTCTTACCGCGTATTGATTGTAAAAAAGTAACTTTTTGTCTTCAGCCACAATTACATGGAGAATTCCACGATCGATGAAGCAATACATGCCTCGTTCATGTGAGTGATCATTGTGCTTGAGAACGCCTTCTATAAGTGCGCTCCCCTGATGAATTACATGAACAACCTTTTGCTTGTAAACAGTAGATATCCATTTACATAGTTTGGTCTCTGCTGCAAAAATGTTGACCGTATTAGTGCTGATTTGCTTGTAGTAGTTGATCTCTTCAAAAGAGGTCTTTATCTCACTATTGACTGCTATGTAGTCTGCAGCAGAGTCAGCAACAAACATATTGGAGGGGACCAGGGAGAATTTGTGGGTTTTAAGGCAAAGTTTCACGCCTTTCCAAAACCCGGCTGTCAGGAATGCATGGTTGTCAAGAATATCTTTTATAAGCCTTAGTCTTCCATTGACAGTACGAATACCTTCAAGCTTATAATCCTCAAGTGCCATCACCTGATTATCCTGCGTATCAGTAACAGAAATCTGGAAATCACGAACACCTACCTGTAGTGTGAGCGAGTAGTCCTCTAATTCATCAATACTGAATTTTTCGTCTTTTACTCGCTTTATAAGCTTATGTGTAGATGTATCTGTCGCGGTGCTCAAATTTTTATTCCCAATTCCCGGCGACAGTCACACTTGTTCGTGATCCAAATCGCAAAGGTTTTCTGGTGTTTCGTTCACTATCTTCTTTTCTTTCAGGATCAACTGGTCGTGGGTTCACCACTTCAATCACATTTACATCAACTCCACTCTTTGTGATTTTGTCTGCCCAAAGTACAAATCTTGTTTCTGGACTAACGCCTGGAACAATGGCAAGTGTCTGAAGATTAAATTTTGGCCACTTTGCCGCTGTGAATATGGAATCCTTGACAGGAACAGTGCCAAGCGTATCGATGGTTACCATGATACTGTCAGCACCATATGAAAGTTCAAATACGGTTTCTGTTCTTTCAGTAATGTAGAAATTTCCGGAATCTACGAATGCAATTAATTTGTCCCAATCGCTGGTATACTGTCCATTTACAGCCAGATAGGCAACTTCTGCCTCCCGGATCATTTTCAACTGGTTAATAATATTTGCTTCCAGAGCGCCTATTCTTTCCTTTTCAGTTATCGAAAAACGTATGCTGTAGATAAGGTAGGCAGCAAGCCCGATTGCCACTACAAAAAATACAATCGATAAAATCTTAGTTTTGTCCATCTCTTTATGTTAGGTTTTTGCAATTATAAATATTTAATAGTGTTCTTGAAAGCACGATTACTTATTAATACTTAAAACTAAATAAACCCTTAAGGTCAAAGACGTTTTCGGGCGTATTAACTTCTGAAAATATATTATGTAATACTTCTTTATCCATCGTTTTAATTTCACTAAACGGCACGAATCTTACTTCTGAGAGAATCTGGTGTTCTTTTCCAAGTTCAGGGTCCCGTCCCAGATTTAGTTCACCGGCTTTTCGTGTCACTCGATAAAACAACTCAATCGCGTGATGTCTGTCATCCATGAATTCATTTGTAAACAGAAAGTCCTTTACTTTCACTATCAGATTTGTCTCTTCTTTGAACTCCCTGTAAAGGGTATCCTCAAGTGAACAACCAAACTCAACTCCTCCACCCGGCGGAGCCCACAAGTATCCTGCCGAACCTATCGATTTGTGCTTAATAAGTAATATTTTTTCATTCTCCTCCAGTAAACCACAAACTCTAACACGCACTTTTTTTGAAAAAATAGATAAATCAGGGGCCTGAGTATTTAACATTTCATGAATTGGTTCGTTACCTTTGAAAAGATAAAGGATAAAAGAACATGAAATATTTAGCATCAGTACTACTTATGGCTGTCGTTTTTCTTGGAAATGCTCAGGAAGATGCTGCTGAACCTTTAAAAGGACCAAAAATTTCCTTTTCGGAGAACTCGTTTGATTTTGGTGACATTGTTCAGGGAGATAAGGTTGAGCATATTTTCGAATTTGAAAACGTTGGTACTGAGTCCTTAATTCTTTCAGATGTAAGAACAACCTGCGGATGCACTGCTCCGGAATGGCCAAGAGAGCCTATTGCTCCAGGGGAAACCGGGCAATTAAAAGTAGTATTCAATAGTACCGGTAAAATGAGTATTCAGAATAAAATTGTGACAATTATGTCTAATGCAGTGAATAATCCTGCAAGGGTCAAAATTATGGCCAATGTGCTTAAAGACCCAAACAGATAAAACTCAGTAGTTTCTTGATCCAAAGATCGAACTGCCGATTCTGACCATATTACTGCCAGCTTTGATTGCAATGGTATAATCTCCACTCATACCCATTGAGAGGATGTTCATTCCGGCATTTGAGATTTCATTTAGCTCTTCATAAAGCTTTTTAAGGCCCTTAAATTCTTTTTCCACCTGAAGCGTATCCGTAGTATTTGTGGCCATACCCATGAGTCCCCGGATTTTGACATTTTTTAATTCAGCCAGCTCGCCAGATGAAAAAATTCCTGACAATTCATCCGGACTAAACCCGAATTTTGTTTCTTCTGAAGCAATATGAACCTGCATGAGACAATCAATGGTTCGTTCATTTTTTTCGCCCTGCTTATTGATTTCCTTCAAAAGCCTGATGGTGTCAACTCCGTGTATCAGGTGAACAAAAGATGCGATGTACTTGACTTTGTTTCGTTGAAGATGTCCAATCATGTGCCAATGAATGTCTTTAGGAAGCGCTTCAGCCTTTGTTACAAGTTCCTGAACCTTATTTTCCCCGAAATGTCGGTGACCTGTTTGCCAGGCTTCCATAATGTCGGTATCCGGTTTTGTTTTACTAACAGCGACCAGTGTACAACCTGTTGGCAGTTCACTGAGAATTTGAGCTAAGCGATCTTTAATTGAATTCATAATTCGAATGGCTAAACTTATTTTTACTTTTGGCGGTCTGATATTCTAGATACCAACCAGGTCAATGGCAATTTTAGGAACTTTATTAAAAAAAGGAATCATGCTTCGGGAAAGTCTGGAGCAACTTTATTCCTCAGCAATCGACCTCCAAAAGCAGGAATTAAGAAATCTGTTGATCCACACACAGTTAACAAGGTTTGGGCAGGCATATAACTTCACTAAAATATTAAGATCGTTCAAAGGAAGTGATAACAATGCATTCTATGAAGCGTTCAAAAAAAATGTTCCTGTTTTCGATTACGAAAAGATTTTTAGCGAATGGTGGTATCTGGCCAAAGAAGGGAAAAAGGATATATGCTGGCCGGGGAAGATCAAATATTTTGCACTGAGTTCTGGTACATCCGATGCATCTTCAAAGTACATTCCTATCACCAGAGAGATGGTTAAATCCATACGGAAGACATCCATACGCCAGATTTTAACCATGTCGAAGTATGATTTGCCGGCCTCCCATTTTTCCAAAGGAATTTTGATGCTGGGTGGCAGCACTGATTTGAAGAGAAACGGGCATTATTTTGAGGGAGATCTGAGTGGAATCACAGCATCCCAAATTCCGTTCTGGTTTCAGCATTTTTATAAACCGGGAAAAAAGATAGCAAGGAATCAAAACTGGCATGAAAAGCTTGAAGAGATTGTATTGAATGCTCCCGGATGGGACATTGGAATTATTGCAGGAGTGCCCGCCTGGCTTCAGATTTTGATGGAAAAAATTATTGACCATTACAAGGTTCAAACCATTCATGATATCTGGCCCAATCTGAGAATTTTTGTTCATGGCGGGGTTTCATTTGAGCCCTATAAGAAGGGATTCGAGCGATTGTTATCAAAGCCTCTGATCTACATGGAGACTTACCTTGCTTCTGAGGGATTCATAGCATTTCAGGCGACTCCAGACCAGAAGTCGATGCGTCTGGTTTTGAATAATGGTATCTTCTATGAGTTTGTGCCATTCAACGACAAAAATTTTGATTTCAGAGGTTGCCTTAAGGAAAACCCGAAAACATATAAAATTGATGAAATAGAAGAGGGGAGGGATTATGCATTACTGATTTCTACCAACGCCGGAACCTGGAGGTATTTGATTGGGGATGTAATCAGATTTGAATCTTTATCAGAATCTGAAATTTCTATAGTAGGAAGGACGAAACACTTTCTTAGCTTGTGTGGAGAACACCTGAGTTCTGTGAATATGAACAAAGCAGTAGAGCTTGCCGAAGAAAAGATGAACATCGATGTTCGGGAGTTTACAGTTTTGGGAGAGCCTTCAGGTTCACTTTTCGCTCATCACTGGTATATTGGAACTGATGATACAGTGGATGAAGATGCACTTTGCAAGTTGATTGATGAAAAAATAATGGAACTTAACGATGATTATAAGGTTGAGAGAAGTGCTGCCTTAAAGGAAGTTAAAGTCAAGATACTTCCGACCTCAGTTTTTTACAATTGGTTGGAACTACAGGGTAAAATCGGTAGTCAAAATAAATTTCCCCGTGTGCTTAAAGATGAAAAAGCTTCCAGCTGGAAGAAGTTTCTTGATGAGCAAAATTTAATCAAACGCTAGTGTCTCCATTTTTAAACGGGTTACTATTTGGGCTTATCTTCATCTTTGCGTTGGGCCCTGCATTTTTTGCGCTGATTCAGACAAGCATTCAGCAGGGGTTCAGGAAGGCAATCTTTTTTGCTATTGGCGTTTCCCTTTCTGATGTTTTTTATGTGATGATCACGCTTTTTGGAATGTCTCAGGTAATGGAGACAGATAATTTTAAGTTTTGGATGGCAATTTTTGGTTCAGGTATGCTCCTTGGCTATTCCATCTATTCATGGTTTAAAACACCTGTGATTGAGGAAGTGGAATTGACAAATGACGTTAATTATGCTAAGTATGTTTTTAAGGGATTTCTGTTAAACGGACTGAATCCGTTAATCATCGTCTCATGGGCAACCTGGATCAGTACCATAGCGGTAAACTTTGATTATGGATTCTCAAAACAGTTGCAGTTTTTTGTCGGAATGTTGCTGTCTATTCTCAGCATGGATGTTGGGAAAGCATTTGTTTCGCACAAACTTAAACACATGGTTACCGTTCGCTTTGTGCGTGCGATGAACAGAATTGTAGCAGTGATGATGCTGACTTTCGCTATACGGATTCTCTATTATATTTTTGAGAATTACACATAAAAAAGCACACCCTTTAGAGTGTGCTTTAATCTTTTTTTTCAGATCACCTGATAGTAAAGCCAAATATTTTTTGACTTTTACTTTTTCCATCTTCCGCCTCAACCAGAACTGTGTAGGTATCTGCATGAGTGTTTATGAGACTCGAAATATCTACCCTGGATCCGTTTTTTTTGATTTCCTTTCCCCCATTGACTGAGATTGTAAAATTTTTCTCTTTCTCACACTTTAAATACACTTCAGTATTTATTGGATAAACAGGTTGCCCGCTTTCAAATGCAATGGGTGTCTCACTAAATATCAATTGGATTTCCTGAGGCTTTTCCACACCGGAAATTCCAAGTATCTCCCCGAAAGACATAGTGAAATTCAGTGTGATGGCAGAGGTAAGTAAAACAACAAATTTGATCATAACCGTAATCTTTTTATTCTATAACTGCATTACTAAATTAACATTACCAACGAGCAAAACCCTGACATGGTACCTTCAATAATTAGAATTTTCGTTAAGAGGAAGTCTTAAGAAGTTGAACGCTCGAATTTTGAGGATAAAATTGAGGTTACTTTTAAAACATGATTTAAAGCCTTTTAAGCTTTTAAATCTCGCTTATTAAGAATAAATACGATGAGCGAGGTGAAGATCGCCATCCATGCAGTGGCAATAAGCCACTCATGCCAAAGTATATTATCCTGAATTTCTCTCAGAATATAACGAGGAAATGGTACATCAATCAGGTTATTAATTGCATAGACAGGGAAAAATTTTGCGAGCCATTGTGTACTGTCTTTAATAGGATCCGCATATTGAAGAATAGCGGTTGTTATTGGCTCAAGAAAAGTCGAATAGAGGAACAGCAGGACGATGGCAAAACCTGCTTTTTTTATGATCAATGCAACCAGGAATGCAAGCATGCTGAACACCACCAACTGGTAGAAATAAGCCAGCATATATTCCAGTTCATCAAAGACGTATTTGAGTTCTGTAACACTGGAATAAATGAATCCCGTGATTAGTCCGGACACAAAGAGAACCAGTGTACAAATAGCTGAAAGAAACAGAATAAGGGCAAACTTTGATAGTATGAATTCTTTCTTGCTGACCCCATCAATGATGTTTTGCCTCATGGTGTTATAAGTCAGGTCGTTGTTGACCGAAATCACCATTATAAAGGCGATTAATATTTTCACGAAAGAACCCAGCCATGCAGTATTTTGCCAGATATCCGGGAAGTCGTAGATCGGAATCATTGTGGGGTCCAGTCCTTCGATATCAGCGCCCTGCTGCTTGAGCCATTCGAGAAGAAAAATGCCACCATTGGTAATGACCAGCTGTCCAAGCAAATAGATGCCGAACAACAACCAGAAGATCCGGTAGTTTTTTAGTTTAAGCCACTCAAGTGTAAATGCCCTAATCATTTTCTTTCAATATTTTTAAGAATTCCTGTTCGAGTGACTTTGATTGTGGAAGTAGTTTTTTAAGAGAAACACCCTGCTCAAAACAATAGCGGTTGAGGTCTTCTGAATTAAATCCCTCTTTGAGATGAACAAACAGTGAATGATTAACACGCTCAGTCTTTTCCTGCCCGCTGAAAGATTCCATGTGTGTTCCAAGTGCCTCAATGTCCCAGGCAGCTATTTCCACTACATTGGTTTCACCAAGGATGTCATTTACAGATCCTTCATGTAGTTTTTCGCCTTTTCTCAAAATGCAGAAATGGGAACAGACCTTTTGGACTTCATCCAGCAGGTGACTTGCCATAATGATTGTTTTTCCGCTTGCTGCAATTTCTTTGATCAGTGTTCGTACCTCGGCAATACCTTCAGGATCCAGTCCGTTGGTGGGCTCGTCAAGCATCAACACAGGAGGGTTTGAGAGGAGGGCAGCAGCCAGTGACAGGCGCTGTTTCATCCCGAGACTGTAGGATTTGAATTTATCATTCCGCCTTTCATACAAATTGACCTGCTTAAGGATATTGTCTATGTTGCCCGTTCCACACTTCTTTATGTGGGCAACAATGCGAAGGTTTTGGGTTGCAGTCAGATAGCTGTAAAAGCAGGGGGTTTCAAGGATGGAGCCAATCTGTTGTCTGGCTTCAACATTGTTCATTCCTCCAAACCATTCGAACTGGCCTGATGATGGTGCCACAACTTCAAGAATCATTCCAAGAGTTGTAGTTTTTCCACTTCCGTTGGGACCGAGAATTCCATACACCTGTCCAGAGTCAATCGAAAGATCCAATTGACTTACGGCAGTAATTTTTCCAAAATGCTTGGTCAGTTTATTGATTCTAAGAACACTGCTCATCTATCTGTCTAATTGACTGGTAATTAAACTAATCATGTCTCCACCCTCAAAGGTTTCAAGAAGTTTGGGGATTTTCTGAAAGGCAATCGTACCACGCAGGTAGAAGGCCATCATTCTTCCGTCTGCACCGGTCGCGCCTACGAATTCGTCATCTTTGCCCAATATTAAGAGATTCATTTTTCCGGACATGGATATGTATTCTTCATATCCTCTTAGTGTGTATTTATAAGTCCACTCTTTATAGTCTTTTGTGGCGGCAGTTGCAGAGTCTAAGTTGTAAATGAGCAACTTTTCAATCCCGCTGACCAGTTTGTTGTATTCCGGATCCTTCTTGATGTTGATCATTCGAAGAGTGCTAGGATAAAGGCAAAGTTTGAAGTCATTTCTTTCTTCAGCAAATTCCTTAAGAATAGATTCCTGTGAGAATCCCTGAAGTGAAACAGATAGAAGAACCGCGCAGGTGATTTTGAGCATAGAAAGAATTAGTCTTTTTAAATATTGAATTCTTAAAACAATTAACCCGAATGAAGGTACCATGCAATGACCAGCATCCGGGCTAAAAGTTATCTAATTAGTCGTTATTTTCGTCATCATCATCATCATCAAGTTTTCTTAGGTGTTGCATCCCCTGCATGCTCATACCACTTGCAATTTTGGATATTTTTTTGAGATCAATTACACCGTAAAGGTTAAGAAGTGCGAATTTGCTTTTACCTCCTGCAACAAGAATTAGTTCTGATATCTTTCCGCCACTTTCCTTAATGGCAATCTTTACATTTTCTTCTGCATCTGTAATGGTCATCAATTCCTCATATCCTTCCTTGTCAATATCTGCAACCGCACTGTTATAGGTCTTCTTCGCCTCTGATGCTTCAATGTTTTCGCCATATACGGCCTTCATCCCCTTTAATGTGCTGATGGCCTCCAGAAACTCCTTTTCTTCAGTCGTATTTGCTTCCAGTTCTGTGAAGAGAGAAAACATTTTACTGCTTAATGATACTTTTGTGAATTCTTCATTATTCGCGTACTTCTCAAAGTACTTGGTCATCACCGCTCCCTGGCTAAAGGCGAACGTGCCCATACCCAGTAATAATAGTATTGTTGTTATTTTTTTCATTTTATTGTCTTTTAATGGTCAATTTTTAGTACAATCTTTTTGATTGACTGGCTTTGGTTTCCGTTTTCATCAGAGCGCTTCAGAGTCTTCTTCTTTCAACTCTTCTTTCGCTTTATTGATCTTGTTAAGCTCCATGGCGTAGGACTGACCATCATTTAGTCCGGATCCTATCATCATAAGTGCTTTTTTTGCCTCTTCCAGTGCTTTTTGGGGATCATCTATTGCATAAGGGTCCTTAGCTTCCTGTAGAACCAAAAGTGCGGTGATCAATCCAATGGTAACGGTTGCTGCTGCTGACAGCCAGGTCCTTTTTGAGTTTTTCTTCACCTTTTGGTCAAATTTTATCGACTGCTTCTTTTTTAAAAATCTGAAATACTCAGATTCCAGTGAAAGGGCAGGGTTCGTCTTGAAATATTGCTTGACTTTCTTTTCTTCATCAAGCGTTGTTTCTCCATTCCAGTACTTTTCGATTAGACGTTCAATTGGCGATTCCATAAGCTTCAATTTTTTGCATTGCGTCCTTTACCTTTTTTCTGGCCCGATGAATGTTGACTTTTACATCACTTTCATTCAGGTTACAGGTCTCCGCTATCTCCTGATAGCTCAATTCCTCCACCTCTCGAAGGTGAAAGACCTCACGTTGCTTGGCTGGCAGTGTTTCTAACACATCATAGAGCCATGACATCTGGTCGTCATTGATGGCTTGCTGATCTGCCGATCCTGAGAATTGCAGATTCACTACTTTCTCGTCCAAATCGGCATACCTGTCTCTTCGCAACATTTCAATACATCTGTTTCTCACGATACGAAAAGCCCATGCATTGGCTTTTTCTATTTTGGCCAAATCGTGACGAATGCTCCAGATTTTTGCTAAACAATCCTGAACCACATCTCTTGCCGTTTCCGGTTCATGCACTATGGATAACGCGTATCTGTACATGCCGTCGGCAGCAGGGATGATTAATTGGTTATAGAGTTTAGCAGACATTCAACAGGATGACGGAGTAGTTGAGTGAAAGTTACAGCTAAGCTTGAAGAAATTATTACGACCTGATTCCAAATTATAAATAAACCTATTCCGACAATTCCCACTATGAGGAGATTATGGGAACCGTACGTGGTTATTGATTATACACTTTATAAGTTTCCATGCTGATGAGCCATAACATTGAATGATTATGAAGAGGATATTTCACGTTTTGTAACTTGTCAACCATATTCCAATTAGGTCTTTTTCCATTCAGTACTCAATCACGTTATTAAATACCTTCTAAATATACGTATTGGACAATAGTCGCTATTATCAACCCAATCAATCCAAGAAAATTGATAATTGAAATTGGTCTCCTTTTGTTAAAATGGTTAATCCCTACAAAAATTTTAAAAAGAATAAAAATGAACGCCAACGCATAATAGTAAAGAAGATATCCACCAGGATAAAGCATATTCCAATATATAATCAACCCCACACTCCAAAGAAGGAAAAGAATAAATAATATTATATCGAGTGATCTGGCAATCATTTCGTAATTCGTTTAAGGTAATTTCGCCGTTAAGAAAGTCTTTAACTTTGTTCCAATCAGGTCTGTCTCCTTGATTTCTATCCAAGGGTATGGAGGATGCACCTCCATTTTGATCAACAACCCTAAAGTTCCGAATATTAACTTTTCAGCTAGACTGCTCCTGGACCATGCTAAGAGTAATTTTATTAACAAATAAATTCAAGGTCTGAGAGTTTTTTCATCATTAATTACAGCCTAAATCACTATTTGATCTTACCGGATAAACTACACTTACAAGTTCCCAATCAGGTCTGTTTGATTCGTTTATTGATCGATTACGAGCTATCTGGGGATTTACTTAATTGGCTTTATTCTCCTGATTGGATTAATCTCCTCCTTACAAGAAGAATTATCGTTAATCCACTGACCAGATAAATTAAAAACTCTTCTACTAGTTTGAAATTGAAATCAATCTCTGATGGAAAATAATATTGTTTTTTCGGGAATTGAAAATTATGCTGATGAAGTAGTATAAATGTGATAAAAACAAGAATAAGAGCTATCAATAACCTTTTGTTAATTGTTGTGTATTTAAAAGTCAAATATACTGCTAAAGTAGCTAGAAAATAAAGCCAAAAATGAATTACAAAATCATACCATATATAGTGACCTGACCTCAAAAAATCACCAAAAAAATGTGCTTTTACTCTTAAAGGCATAATATTCGACCACTCCAGCATAATTTCCAAAGCGACTTTTGCCATAAAAGATACTATTGATATTTTTAGAATACTAAGAAATATATGTATGCGCATAAGACTCAAAAATTTAATCACACCCAAAATCACTAATCGGTCATTCACCGGATAAGACCTCACTTACAAGTTCCCAATCAGGTCTGTTTTTGACTGGTTCATTGATTATCTTCTTTTTTCTTTATCCTCAAAAAAATTCATGTATTGTCATTCACTACAATTGCCTTATCTCGAGTATAAATCTATCAACAACAACCATAAAAGGGGCACTTAAAACGAAACCCAGTAGAGGGGGCATTGTGAAGTTCTTTATGAAATCGCCATCGATTATGTCACCGGTTCTAAATAGAACATAGGATATCATCATTAATGCCAGCGCTAAGATTATTTTTCCATGCAAAGCCTTAATCCACTTCCTTGTTATAACAACATAAATGAAACTAAAAAGTAAATATGCCCAAAGTGCATAGAATATCATATAAACACCAACTCCAAAAGTTGATGCTAGGGAATTTGACAAGTTAAAGGATGATTCATACAATGACCATAAGAAGATATAGATCAAATGAAAGAGGAATAAACTTAGCCCCATCAAAAATACTTTCTTAATTTTTTTCATTTTTAAACTAGTTACATCCAATATCAGAAATTGATCTTGATCCATCCAGCACATCCTTTACTTTATCCCAGTCTGGCCTGTCTGTCTTTGGTGATTGTACTTGAGCTATTCCTCCATTATCTGGATTGTTTATGAAGGTTTCAAGATTCTGCTGGAATGCTGACCATAAAAGATCACCTCCTTCGAAGGCTGAATTCATTGTAGGCAAGTTTCCAAAAAACACATCAGAAGATTCAGCTACTCGATCAACCCCTTTTGTATAAAAAGTATAGCTTCCATCAGAATCTAGTTGAAGCCCAAATTGTCTATTTCCACTCACTGGATGATTCCAATCTGTCGGAGATTCTATAGTTGTAAAAGTCCATATTGTAGGTTCTTGCTTGGAGCAAATGACACTTCCATCTTGTTGACCAACAATCATTCCCAAGTCATTTTCAATTATTATATCAAACCTCATAATTGCTCCTAGATAGTTAGAAGAATTCCAGAGAATAGCTTCATTGCCATTATATGGGCCGAATTCCGTTGAGTTGTTTTCAAAAAAGGTATTAAGATTGGTACGCACATAGTTAAAAAACGCACCAGGGGTGAATGTTTGCCCGGTTTCGGGATCATTCGGTAATTGAGTGATTTTAACGGGAAAGTAATCCAGGTTCACAACCGGTCCTTCAGCATCCTCTATATACTGGATGTCCCAATCACCACCTATGATGCTTAAGTAATTATCGTCCAGATTTTGAATCTTGTTTAGCACTTCTTGCGGTGGAGTATGCTGTGCCAGATTCTGCCAGTCTTCAATTTGATCACAATTTTGAATCAGTGCAAAAGGATCCTGCTCTAACAAATTGATCAGCTGATTCTCAATAGAAACCTCAGTAACACACTCCCCATCTACATTCACTGTGCCAGGGCCGCATCCTGAATCTCCAGAGTCTCCTCCTCCTGGATAAATGGGAGAACCATCTCCTGAACCCCCGCCACCAGGATTATCCGGGTCAGGATTATCCCCGCCACTACCACCTCCACCGCCTGTGCCCGCTTCACCAAAACAGTGTAATTCTATTGTGGTCTCACTACTCGCCGGATGATCACATGTGCCATCTGTATGGGCGGATGCATGACCATCATGACCATCACCAGAACAAAAAGTATCTGACATTGTAATGACAGTAATACAGGTTCGTCCACCAGGAATATCTCCTTCCTCAACAATTTCTACAGCACTTCCATTTTCATAATAAGCGACATTGTAGGTATGACTCTGAAAGTCATAAACTGTAATGGTGCCGTTAAAATCGAGATAATTGTGATGCGCTTTCGTATTAAACCATTCCGGACTTGCATCATACCTGATTAAATAGTATTGGACAAGATCATCTTTTTCTTCAATGACAAGATTGGTAAAATTAAGAGGATCACTTTCTTTTGTTCTTGCAGTATAGGTTTGGGTGTTATCAAATCGGGTCATCAGTTTGATTTGCGATGAATCCAGTTCAATTTTTCCAAAAGCAGATCTTGCGCTCTGATCTGATATGTTTAAATCAATTTCACTAAATAGATTTTCGACTAATCCGTCAAATGGAATGAAGGATACTTCAGGTTGCTCGTTTTCTTCCTGAGGTATTGGTTCCTGATTGGTTGGCTCACAATTGAGCAAAAGAAACAGCGGTGCTAAGAGGGTAAGTAAATTTTTGAGTTTGTTCATATTTTATTTCTTAAATCCGTCAACAGTGATTCGCGTGAATATAGTAACAACAGTTTTTAAAAAATAGGTGTTTTGCTTATCTGGAAATCTTTGGGCTGGATCAGTACCCCAAAAACCGAATACCAAGTGTCACGTCAAACCGGGACACATCAAAGTCTGCATTTGAAATGGTGCTGCCACCAGTAGAGATTTGGTTGATTCTTGCCAGGTTCAATCCGGCATTAAACCCAAGTCCGAGTTTTTGGGTAACAACAAAGTCATAGCCAATTTCGAAGTTTATGCCAAAAGATTGACCTTCTTCTTCAAGTGGTATATTTCCGTTCAGTGTTCCAATATCCTTGTAGTTAATAACACCTGCAGATAAACCATAGGTGAGGTATTGATTTTCGGCAGTGTTTTTCCTGCTCACAACTGAAAGTGCCACATAAGTGAATCTGACTTTTTCATCAATGTTGTTGATGGTTTGTGCTGCCCCTATAATTGGTAATGGGGGATTGAATTCATGCCGGACTTTGGATGCTGTCCGGTTGAATTTGATTCCTATACCCAAATTCTCTGATGGGAAAAAATGAAACTCTGAGCCAAGGTTAAAAAATGGTCTGAGTTTTTTAGCGTAATCAGGAGGATTGTTCTCGTAACCGCCAAACTGATACGTGTATCCTCCATTCAGTGCAAGTCGCCATCGGGGAGGATCATCCAGGTCATCAAAGAACTCCGGAGATACTTTTTTTGGATTTTCAAGAATCTCTTCAAAGTCGGGCACAGGTTCTTCTTTTTGAGTAAATGACTGTACCTCTTCACGAAGAATTCGGGTGCGAATCGATTGTTCAGAAATGATATAGTGAATGTATTGATCGGAAACTCTGGTGATTTTACAATTAATTGTATCCCCTTTTTTAGTAATGATCTGATCCTGGCTCCAGGCGGTAATTCCAAGACCAAGCATTAGAAAGAGAATAATGATAAATTTCACCAGCTATTTTTGAGATGTAAAATTAACGCTAACTTGAAATTGGCACGAATCCTGATGGATCATTCTATAAATTAAGAACAGATGAAAAAATACATTTCCTTATCCTTTTTTATGATTTCTCTTTTTTCCTCGGCACAGGAAGGAACGAACATTCACAACATTCCCTATATCGAAGTGACCGGTGAAGGTAAAATGGAAGTTTCGCCTGATGAAATTTATCTGTCAATTTTAATTGATGAGGGGGATAAGGGAAGGGTTATCATGGAACGACTGGAGCGGGACATGATAAAAGAGTTGAAACAATTGGGAATAGATACGGATGAACAACTAAAGGTCCTGAATTTTGGCAGTGATTTCAAGAGCAGAATCCTTGGGCAAAAAATCAATACCTCCAAGCAATTTGAATTATTGATAAAGGAATCGAAAAGAGTTCCACAGGTTTTTGTTAAACTGGAGGATTTGGGAATTTCTAATATCAATCTCTTACGTGTAGATCATTCTAAAAGAGAAGAGTTTGAACTTGAAGTTAAGGTTTTAGCAGTACGAGCAGCAAAAAAGAAAGCTGAATTGATGTTGGCAGAACTGGACAACAAGGTTGGTAAAACACTTTATGTTCAGGAAAACAGTTCAGGATACTATCCAAGGGCCAATAACACAATGATGTTAAGCAGGGGGCAGGCAGATTATGAATCGTTACCCGACCTTGACTTCAGAACGATGGTATTTCAGGCAGGCGTTCAGGTCAGATTTGGAATTGAATAGTTCAAAACCAACTCTGTTCCAGAATGATTTTGAGCATTTTCCCAAAGTCTGTAACCTTCATCCTGGGATCATCAGGACTTTTTACTTCTGTCTGGTGCACAATCATTAATTCCCATTCAGGAATAATGATAAGGCTTTGCTGCCCTGTTCCCTGTGCTGCATAGGTTCCATCCGGAACATTTACAAATGGCAGAAGAAATCCTTCTTCTGCCACCCACCAGCAATACCCATAAGCACCACGAATTCCACAATCGGAATATGGAACGGTACTTTCCGTAATCCATTCTGATGAAACAAGTTGCTCTCCATTCCATTCACCTTTACTCAAAAGAAGTTGTCCAAGCAGAGCAAGGTCTTCAGCCGTGAAATACCAAAGTGTTGCAGGATGTTCAGAGACTTCTTCATAATGATACTTCTGAATGCTTATGTCGAAAGACATTCCTAATGGGTTGGCAAGATCTTCTGCAAATGCCTGAAAAAGAGATTTCCCGGTATGGTTTTCAAAAATGGTTACAAGCGCATTGAAATCCCAGTTGTTGTAATACCAGTGTTCATCTCTTTTAAATACACCTCTTTCAGGTCTTTCTCTGACCATGGCATTGGTTTCAAAAGCAGCTTTGTGATACACTCCGGATCGAGCCTTTAGCAAATCTATGATCCGGGCATTTTTTTCTTCTGCGGATAGTCCTGCCTTGTCATCTAGTTTCATTTCGGCAAGGGTTGATTGAAGATTGATAGTTCCCTTTTCAACATAGATTCCATAGATGAGACTGATAATACTTTTGCGCATGGAGAACACCATGTAAGGCTTTTGAGTATCTCCATACTGGTAAACTCGTTTTCCATTATGATAAACAATCAGAGCCCTGGTGAGCTTGTCTAAGACAAAGTCCGTTAGCTTATCTTTCTTTTTCTGGCTCCAGGTGATTGAGTCAGCAAAGTCAGGATGTTTTATGTCCCCTCTGGTCAACTGTGCATGCAGATGGAGAGATATTGATAAGGAAAGAAGGACTACTAGATATTTCATAAAGGTCGGGTTTACAAAAAGACCTCATGAAATAAAAAAAGTTGCAGTTGTTAATCAGTCAGGACATTGGTAACGAATGTGGATTTCGTGACCAGCCAGAGTAAAAGAAAAACAATGGCCCAACGCAGGTAGACCATGTAAAAATCGGTGGTATCCTTATATCGAGTTTCCCTGATTTCAGCCTTTTCCAATTGATCAATTTCATCAAAAACCTGAACCAGAGCTTCTTTATCCGAAACCCGATAATAATTCCCGGAACCTATTTCTGCAATTTCTTTCAGGGTTGTTTCATCGAAGGTGTTTTCGACATATCTGGTTCGTCCAAAGAAATCAGTCCCATACGGAACCCTTCCTTCACGTCCAATTGCAATTACATAAATAGTGATATCATAAGCAGCTGCCAATTTGGCGGCAGTAATTGGGTCTATATTTCCGGCGGTATTATCTCCATCACTCATCAGGATGAGCACCTTGGATTCTGACTCTGACTCTCTCAGCCGATTTGTACTTACAGCAAGAGCACTTCCGATTGCCGTCCCTCTGCTCTCAATCAAATCAAAATTGATATCATCGATGTAGGTGTAAAGCAGATCATAGTCAGTTGTTAATGGGGATCGTGAATAGGCATCTCCGGAAAAAACAACCAGGCCAATCCGATCCTGAAATCTTCCTGCCACAAAATCTCGTGCCACTTCTTTGGCCGCCTCAAGTCGGTTGGGAAGGAAGTCTTCAATCTGCATGGACTGAGAAATATCCACCGTCAGCATGATGTCGATACCTTCACTCCATTGCTCCGTTTGTTCATTCGTTGTTTGCGGACGCGCAAGCGCAGTTATGATCAGAAGCAGTGATAAGATGAAGAATACACCGGGAATAAACCTGAGAATAGCAATTGGATCGTTCTTTAGGTCAGTTTTTGTCAGTGCAACCGGGAGTTTTTGCCTGAATTTATTAACAATCAGCCACCTGAGGATGAACAGAAGTGGGATGAACAGAGCGGCATAAAACCACGTTGGATCAGCCCAGTCAAAACTTACAAGCCTCGACCTGGTAAACCAGTCAAACGACAGCCAGTTTTTGCTACTTTCCATCCTTAATTTCTTCTACTTTTTTATTGTACCGGTATTGTGTGAAGTCCTCAATCTGCTGAAAATCCTGATACACAGTTTCATTAGGTCTCTTCCCATATACCAGTCGATCTACTGATTTTAAGGGCTTTTCAAGTTCTCTTGTAAAATCCTCGTTTAAAATTTCCTTCGTAGTAAGCTTTGTGAAAGGATATCTGTCCAGTCTTTCCTGATACCTTTTCCAAAAGAACAATGCTTTTTCTGCAAGGTCTGCCTGAGGATCAGATTTAAGATTTTGAATGTATCCTGAGAGCTGTCCGGTGAATTTCTCGTACTCTTTTCGAAGCTTTCTTAGTTTGAAGAAACGAATAATTCTTTTGCCAAAGACTAAAAGCAAAATGATGGAAATAAGAATGAGTCCTCCAATGATATAGTACAGTAGTGGATAATTAAACACTCGGTTGACTTTACTATACGAGGTATTGGCAATGAGCTGTGTCGTATCCGTTGCAAAAGGGGCCAGCTCTGTCAGATAAATTGAATCGAGGGGCGTGTTGATCATCGTACTATCCTGCCCATCAAGAATGAAGGCCTGTAATTGAAGATATTGAACAAGGTCTATTTCATAGGATTGAACGGTGTAAACCGTGCTGTCAAAAGCGAGCTGATTTTTCAACCGTGTTGGGAAAAATAATTTCGAATCGTATTCGAATGGAGTAAAATCGTACAAGCTGTCCGGGAATACCATCTCCATTTCCGGCGGATAGGTTGCAGTAATCCAGAAATTAATGTTTTGACCAATCAGCAGGCTGTCTTCAACGAAACCGCCACTCACCTTAATCTCCTGAGAAATGGACTTGAGCGAAAAGAAAAATAAAAGAATGACTAAAAACTTACCGCGTCCTCCTTGCATTGCTTCTGTTTCTGTGTCTGAATAATTTTATTAGCGCAGGTACATAATCGTCCTCCGTTGCTATTGAAACATAGTTTACATCGTTTCTTCTGCAGAAATCTGCAAGTGATTCCTTATTTTTTCCATGCGTGTTTCCAACCACGTCTTTAAATGTTGAAGAGGAAGTATTAAGCCAGACAGTTTTTCCGGATTCTTTTTCATAAAGCGGGACAATGCCAAGGCTTGGCAAAGCGCCTTCTCGTTTATCGGAAACGTCAATGACCACCAGGTCATGTTTTCGGGCCAGTCCTTTGAGGGATTGGAGATATCCCTCGTCAATGAAATCGGAAACAACAAAAACAACGGTCTTCTTATTCAGCAGATTGAGTACATATTTGATAGCGCCATTGAGATCAGTCTTTCGTGACTTTGGTTTCAGGCTGAATAATCGATCAATAATTTCATAGGCATGCTTTAGTGTTTTCCCCGGCTTTACATAATCTTCTACCTGATCTGAATAACTCAGTACTCCGACTTTGCTTCCTTCTTTCACAGCCGAGATAGAAAGTAATCCCGTTATTTCCTTTGCCAGATCGATTTTCTGGCGATTCTCCTTTCCAATTTCCTGAGAAGCAGATACATCGACCAAAAAGAAAACAGTCTGCTCCTTCTCTTCAATGTATGTTTTTACAAATGTACCGTGACCCTTGGCAGTTACTCCCCAGTGGATGGTTCTTACATCATCTCCCCATTGATATTGACGAACATCATCATATTCAAGGCCCGCACCTTTGAATATGGAACGGAAATCACCCTGCATCTGAGAGTTGATTGCCTTTCTGATTCTAATGTCGTAACGCCTTAACTTTTTGAGGATATCCTTCATTTTCTTTCTGCGAATTCAACTGGCACTATTCTGGCTACTTGAATTTTACGTTTGATGTATGATCTTTGTATGATCATTGTTCTGACCTTCAAAATTATAACCTCAAGTAATCATACCCTGTTGTGAGAAAAATTTTTTTGACCGTTCTTGTAATAGTTTCTGCATGCTCAACTCAAAGTGACGTCCCGGAGGATTTGATTCCTCAGGATAAAATGGTCTCATTACTTGTTGAATTCCATCTTTTGGAGGCTAAAATCAAAAAATTAGATATCCGTCCGATGGACTCTGCGAAAGTAGTTTACTCCCATTATGAAAATCTGATTTTTGCAGATTTTAACATATCTGTCGATCAGTATGAGCGAAGTTTCAACTATTACATAGATAATACTGTGCAATTCAAGGATATCTATGACACTGTTGTGGATACGCTGATGCAGCGTGAGAAACTGGGTTCTGATTGAAAGGATACCCTCACGATATTGAAGTCGGCCTGGGCTTTGATGAGATAAGGAAGTTGCTTCTTAAGTTTTGTCAAAGCGAAAAAGGCGCTGAACTGGCAGAGAAATGCAAACCCGTTTCTCAGGCAGCTTCTCTAAAAAAATGGCATGATCAGACACGTGAGCTTCTTAAGCTGGTTGCCGAAAGCAAGGGAAAGGTCCAGTTCCGTTTTCCCGACATAGAACAATTACTTATTCGAATCAAGGTGCCTGGTTCCTACCTGAACCCGGAGGGCTTTCACGAATTGAAGCTGGGAATACAAACACTGGTCAGTTGGGCAGGTTTCTTCGAAAATAATCACGAAGACTACCCGGAATTGTCTTTGCTGGCCGGAAATGTTGACGTAGATCCGGGGCTTTCCCATAGAATAGATAAAGTAATTGATGAAAAAGGCGAACTCAGAGACTCAGCCTCTGAAGAGCTGCTCCGAATTCGGAGCAAAATATCAGCCTCTGAAAGAGCTGCCCGATCGGCTATTCAGAAAGTTCTGAAAAAGGCAAAATCTGATCAGTTTACGGATGAAGACAGCCAGTTGACGGTGAGAGACGGACGTCTTGTTATTCCGGTACGAGCGGAATTCAAAAAAAGAATTGCCGGATTTGTACATGATGAATCAGCAACCGGGCAAACGGTTTTCATCGAGCCCGGAGATGTACTTGGCTTTAATAATGAAGTACGGGAGTTAAAGTATGCTGAGAACCGGGAAATTATCCGAATTCTTATTACTCTGTCAGATCATGTAAGGGACAACCTGAAGGATCTGGGAGAAGGAGTGCACCTTTTAGCCAAACTTGATTTTATCTATGCCAAATCACGTCTCGTTGATCATTTCCAGGCCACAGTTCCCAAATTTCACACAAAGACATCCTTCAAATGGATAAATGCAGTCCACCCTTTATTGTATTTATCTCATAAAGAAACGGGAAAGCAGGTAGTACCATTGAACCTTTCACTTGATGGTGAAAACAGGATTCTGATCATTTCAGGTCCAAATGCAGGAGGTAAGTCTGTGGCACTCAAGACAGTCGGACTCATTCAATATATGTTTCAGTGCGGGTTGCCGGTTCCTGTTGGTGATGGCAGTGAATTTGGAATATTTGATGGCCTGTTTCTTGATATAGGTGATGCCCAATCCATTGAAGATGACCTGAGTACATACAGTTCCCATCTGACGTCCATGAAATATTTTCTCAGAAATTCAGATAAAAAGACGCTGTTTTTGATTGATGAGTTTGGTAAAGGAACTGAACCTCAATTTGGGGGAGCCATTGCTGAATCAGTATTACATGAACTGAATCAGGCGAAATCTTACGGGATTGTTACTACACACTACCAGAACCTGAAAACCATGGGAGATGAAGAAAAGGGACTCTTCAATGGAGCGATGAAGTATGATCCGGAAGCACTCGAACCATTATTTGAGCTGGAAACGGGAAAACCCGGTAGTTCATTTGCCTTCGAGATTGCCGGGAAAATCGGGCTGCCCAAAGGAATCATTCATTCAGCAAAAAGGAAACTGGGAGCTTCTCATGTTGATTACGACCAATTGCTTAATCAGCTGGACAAGGAAAAGTCTAAGTATGAAAAGCTGACGAAGGGTTTAGATAAGGATAAAAAGGAACTCGTCAAAATACGTAAGGATTATGAAGATCTCCGAAGTATGCTGGATGAAGAGCGTAAGCGAATCCTGAAGGAAGCCAAACACGAGGCTCGCAGAATTCTGGAAAATGCCAACAAGGATGTGGAGCGTGTGATCCGGGAAATTCAGGAAAGTAAAGCTTCCAAAGAGCGGGTGAAGGTGTTGAGAGAAGAAATCAATCAGAAGAAATCTGAATTTCTGGAAAAAGAAAAGCCAAAGAAACAAACCCCGTTTAAAGTGGGTGATGCTGTACGAATGACGGGGCAGGATACCGCCGGGATTGTTCAAAAAATAAAAGGGAAAAAAGCCGAGGTGTTGTTTGGTGCAATGAAATCACTGGTGTCTCTGGATAAATTGGAGAAGGGTCAGGCAACCGCTCAGCAGCAACATCAGCGAAAAGTAAAAAATCTGGGTATTGATCTTCACAGTAAAATGGTTGGGTTCACTCATGAACTCAGCATTCGGGGTATGCGAGCTGACGAAGCTCTTGGAAAAGTAGAATCCTTCATTGATGAGGCGCTTTTGCTGGGCGTAGATGAAATAAAGATTGTTCATGGAAAGGGACACGGGGTTTTAAGAAATATTGTAAGAAATTATACGAAGGACCATCCTGGAATTGAAAGCGTAGAAGATGAGCATGCAGATCGTGGAGGGGACGGGATTTCCATTGTAAAACTTCAATAATGGAGCTGACAAGGTCACAACTAGCGCTAAGGAATGGGACAGAAAAGAAAGAAATCTGGATCGCCTATAAAGGTGTGGTGTATGATGTGACTCATTCCAAATTATGGAAAGAGGGAAAGCATTATGAACACTGGGCAGGTCAGGATTTGACAGATGAACTCCCGGACGCACCTCATGACACCCGGGTCTTTGAGCGACTAAAAATTGTTGGAAAACTTGTACCTTGATTCCTGATATGAAGGTGCCATTTGTCGATCTGAAAGCACAATACCTTTCGATTAAGGAGGAAATTGATGGGGCCATTCAGTCCGTGATCGATGGAGATCTTTTTGTGGCCGGAAAGGCAGTCACACAGTTTGAGAGAGAATTTGCGAACTATCTGAATATAGGTCATTGTATCGGCTGTGCCAACGGGACGGATGCGCTGGAGATTGCGCTGAAAGCACTGGGGATCGGACCCGGGGATGAAGTTCTCGTCCCGGCACTCACATGGATCAGCACGGCGGGTGCAGTTAGCAACCTGGGAGCTGAGCCGGTTTTTGTTGATGTTTTGCCTGGAGAACGAACCATGGACCCTGCGCAGATCAGAGAAAAAATTACCGGCAAAACGAAGGCAGTTATCCCTGTTCATCTGTATGGTCTTCCGGCGAGAATGATTGAAATCCTTCAAATCGCAGACAACCACAACCTCTTTGTGATTGAAGACTGTGCGCAGGCGCACGGCGCTGCAATCAACGGGCAAAAAGTGGGAACCTTCGGCGATATTGCGACTTTTAGTTTCTATCCTTCCAAGAACCTCGGCGCTTATGGGGATGGGGGAGCCATTGTTACCAATGATGGCGGGCTTGCTGAAAAATGTCGAAAAATCGGGAATCATGGTCAACAGGAAAAGCACGATCACTCATTTATTGGACGAAACAGTAGACTCGATTCAATTCAGGCAGCAGTACTCAGTGTGAAACTGAAGTACCTGGACGAGTGGAATACAAAGCGAATTCAGCTGGCTCAGACTTACTCGAAGCATTTAAGGGATGTTACATTGGCCGTTATTCCGGAAGGCTATGAACATGTTTTTCATTTGTATGTGGTTGAATCGAAAGATCGGGAATCTTTAAAGAAACAACTGAATGAGCTCGGAATTGAAACATCCATTCATTATTCGAAAGCATTACCATTTATTGAAGCATATCAATACCAGAGCCACAGGCCAGGAGATTTCCCCGTTGCTGAACAGTTATGTGACGAGGTATTGAGTTTACCGATATTCGCAGAGTTGAAGAAAGATAAACTGGAGAAGTTGTTGACAACTCCACGATTCTGAGATAAAGGATGTAATCGACAGTAGATACACATACTTATTGAAGTTGATTACTTTTTTTAATAATTGGTACTAAGGATTAAATATTTAAAAAATAAAATTATGAAGAGGTTTCTAAGAGCAACATTTCTATGTGGTTTATCAATTTCCATTGCTTTCATCACTTCCTGTAATCAAGATGATGATTTCATAAATACAGATCCTGAAATTGAGGATCAGTCATTTTTGGTTGATGAGAATAGTGTTGTGGGGACAATAGTGGGTACAGTTGTTGCTTCGGACGTAAACACTGACCAATCTCTGTCTTTCAGTATAATATCGGGAAATACTAATGTAGTTTTTCAAATTAATAATTCAGGAGTCTTGTCGATAGCGAATTCTGAATTTCTTGATTATGAAGAATCAACATCATACCAACTTACTGTTGAAGTGGGTGACGATTTTACTGTATCTGGTACAGCTCAGGCGGTGGTTACGATAAATGTAAATGATGTAAATGAATCACATTCTGTGGCAGACCAGTCTTTTTCTGTTTACGAGAATACTAATGGCGGTTCAATTGTGGGAAATGTTCTTGTAGAAGATGTTGAGGATGGTTCCTTCACGTTTAGCATCTTGAGCGGTAATTCGAATGATGCTTTTACAATTAGCAATGAAGGTGTTATTATGCTTACTTCAGCTTGCATTTTGGACAAAGACATTATTTCTTCATACAGCTTAGGGATCTCAGTTGATGATGTTGATTTTAGTATTCCCGCCACTTTAACAATTGATGTTGATGAGAATAGTGAGTTAGTGAGTGAGGGACTTGTAGCATACTACCCGTTCAATGGAAATGCCCTTGATGAAAGTACAAATGCTTTTGATGGAACTGTTACAAACGCCACCTTGACGTCTGATCGATTTGGCTGTGATAACAAGGCCTACAGTTTTGATACAATAGACGATATCATTGAGACAAGTACAGATATTGATCAGAATCTTGCTAATGGTGTAACATTCTCAATTTGGTTGAATCCTTCTCAGTTAGACGTTTCTCAGGTTTTTATTTCTAATTATAGTGGATTGGGCGCAGAGGGGAATTGTAACGGTAGAATTGGTTTTTACCTCAGAATAGAGTCCGATAATGCTGTTGCTATAAGGTATGCAACTGACGGAAACGATTTTATAGGGATAAAATCTGCACCATCGACTATTCAGTCTGATGTATGGCAGCATGTGGTATTTACATGGGATGGCGTAATTAGCACTCCTGGATTTGATATTTATCTAAACGGTAATTCGCTTTCCTTAGAATCTGCTGGTGGTGGATTTATTGGTTGTACATCAAGCTTAATTGAGTCAACTGATCCATTCAGATTTGGTTATCATCAGTGTGCCGCTGGTCCATGTCAGCCATTTGAAGGAAAGATGGATGATATCAGGATATATTCGAGAGTTTTAACTGAATCAGAGATAACTATTTTAGCTGAGGAATGAATTTGGAGGCGGGTTACAGTTTAATAAAGAATTGTGACCCATCCTTTATACTCATTTTGGCAATCATCTTCTATAAAATAGAAGTAGGTGCCAGAAGGGAATCCGCTCCCGTTCCAGTCATTTTGATAGCTCAAAGATTCAAAGATCAGAGATCCGGTCCTTTGATAGATTTTGATAGTAGAACCAATGAGTCTTTGATCAATCATGAAATATTCGTTTTTGGAATCACCATTTGGGGTAAAAACATTTGGTATTTGAATATCATCTGTATTTGGAAAAGATAGTTCCACAGCATCACTTGCTACTCCACATTCATTACTTACTTCCACTGAATAGGTCCCCGAAGATTTGGCGACCAGGACGGAATCTGTAGATCCATCGCTCCATAGGTAAGTTGATTGAGGATAGTAGGCATTTAATACAATGGTGTCTATGTTACATGCCTTTCTGTTTTCACCTAATTCTATGGATGGAGGTGAAGTGACAACACTGAAGTGAATGGTATCTCTATCGATACCACATTCATTTGCTACCTCAACCCAATATGTTCCAGAATTTTCTACTGAAAAAGTTGGTAAAATTGACCCATCGTTCCATTTATAAGTAGATTCAGAAAAAGATGCATTAAGCATGACAGGAAGACTTATACATCCATTCTGATCGGGTCCTAAATCAACTACTGGAACCGACTGGTATTCAACACGAATGGTATCACTTACAATCCCACAGGAGTTTTCAACGTGTACCCAATACGTTCCTGTTTGAGTTACCTGAAGAGTTGACTCGATTGATCCATCCTGCCATCTGTAACTTGATGATTCGTAAGTGGCATCAAGCAAAAGCGGTGATTGATTACAAATTATTGTATCTGCACCTAACTCTAATTTAGATAAATTGCAAGTCTTGCTCAAACCCTGAATAAATTCTCCACCAAATTCAGAACTGGTATGGGTGGCGCCTATTGACTCAATGTTTTTTGTTGAGATATTAAATCTATAGAGGTTGTATTCAGCAATGAAGTATATGTGAAGTGAGTTGGCTGCAAAATCTCTAATTGGAATGTAAGAACCATCATAGATTGATACAGGATTGATTATGGAACTAATGCTTCCAAAATCGTATTCGTAAAACGAAGTGAAATTGGCATTTGGTGGTGCACCATCAAACATGTACAATTTGTTGCCAACAAATGCCATCACATCTATGTCAGGATTTGCTCTGTCAGTTTGTATTTGGGTGATCAGTGTGCAGATTCCGGTGGATGGATCCACTTCCACTATTGATTCAGAATAGAAATCACCTGAAGAGACTCCACCATCAATGCTGACCCCAATGTATAGTTTTGAGTTGGACTGATTGTAGGCGATTGATTCAGCAAGTGGAATTTGAGTTCCTGATAGTGTGAGAGCTCCGATTTCTTCCAATTCACCGGTTTTAGAAATACTGATCAGAGAAGGATTACTGGTATTGTTTTTTATACTATAGAAACGCTGATTGAGATTATGATAAGTAAGGTCTACCAAAGATTCATTTGAACTTAAAGAATGTTGTAATTCAATTTCTGCAGTAACACTATCAATAATGACAAGATTGTTATTTAAGATTCCAATCAGATTCTGACTGTAAATGGGTGTAAAAAGAAAAAGAATTAGAACTATCCCTATGATTCTGAATTGTGTCATTCTTACTGTAATCGTAATTTATGATTTACTTATTTCAATATCGGTGATATTTAAGCTTTTTTGACTTATTAACTCAGCTATCTCCCAGTCCATCTTTGTGAAAAGCCCCATTGACGAAAGCTGGTCTATAATCACGTGACCAACATTACCTGTAACTACTTCATTTTTGGCTAAGAAAATATCTTTGTCAACAGCGCTTATCCCACCGACCTGTTTGAAAAGAGCCTCTCTTTCAAGTTTGGTATACTTATCACGGTCAAGGATCGGGTGCAACCCATCTCCATGGTGTTGATAAAAAACAGAATTTTCAGACCTGACTCCAATTATGGAATCAGACCCAAAGACAAGCATGGTGTTTATTACATCATCAATTTTGTAGGGCTCCAGAAATGGATATTCCAGAGTTAAAATTGCCATGATCACAAATTGAACTCCCGCCTCTGCCTGTTGTGTAGCTATCTCTTCAACCGTTAGATTTAAGTTTTGGTTATGCCTCGCTTCAGACCTTTTTCTGTGATGGAATTCTACTTTATCGTCGAATCCAAATGTCCTGAGTAGATTTTGAATCTCAAGGTCAGTAGAAGTAACTACGACTTTTTCCACGTTCTTCGATTGAAGGACTTTTTGAAGTTTCAGTTCAAGAAGATTCGTTTCGGAAAGTAATTTGAAGGCAATATCCTGAGATCCGCCTCGCACCGGAATGATAGCAAGCGTTTGCGTGTCATAGGATTTTTCACTTACAAAATCCTGGTTGATGCGAGCCCTTGTACTCAAGATTTTGTGTTCATCGCCAGTTAAGTTGCTCCCGTGTTGTCGGTAATAAAATAATGGGGAGTTCACAGTCATCTCTTGAACTCCTTGTCAAAATACCTCTTTCATATTCAGTCAATTTAGAGCTACACACTTTTCTTACAGTCCAGTCAAGTATAGCAGGTCCAAAATGCTAAAATGGATTTTCAACATTGGTACTATGAACAGCGCTTCAAATCAGAAACTTAAGGACTTACTACTAACAGAGTGTGTACTGATTTAAATTGAAACGGAGCAATTCATCTCATGCTTTGATATCTAGCTAACCCGAAGGAGCTACCTTATTTCTTAAAATGTGTTTTTAGCTTCAACATATTCCTCAAGGTGACAGACTCATCTACCAAGATCTTGTTCATCTTATTCCAGTGCCCAAAATACTTGAGTTGTTTAAGCAGAGAGATAAAGGCTCTGACTGACACTTGCTTAATCCTTTCTCCTTTGAAAAAGGCCAATCGCTTATTTTCAAACTTATAGTGAACATGTTTAAACCCATACCTGGCCCGGTAAAAGGCAAATCTTAAAGTGTTTTGTTTGCTCTTCGGTTTAAGCGTTTTGTCAGTTATTAAGGAGAACAATTCTTCGAACGTCTTTGGGCAGTAAGTAGCATCGATGTTCTCATACAAGCTTCTCCCGAACATGATGGACACAAGGCCTAAATAGGTAGCCTCAATGCCTATGGTAGAGCCAAAACTGATCACCTTATCCGCTTTTTTCATCAAGGTGTATGTACCTATCTCACTATGAGAATCAATAACCGTTAGATTATCGGATTTGAAATTACTAATCTCTCTGGTTTGGATACTATCTACCCCTCTTAGGTGCGGATGCACTCTTAAATAAAAATGAATGTCTTTGTTATCCTTAAAGTTCTCGACCATTCTTATAATGGCCTGATTTTGATGTTTGTAAGCTCCAAATTTCCATTCTTCAATTACCTTGGTTTCATGGTCAGAAGAAGTGAATATGGCAATGTTGGTTTTGTTCTCATCAAATTGAGTGGGGAGTTTTCCCGCTACTTGATGTGCGGTAAACTTTTTAGAAAATCCCTCAGCGCTGTTAACTTGACTTTCAAACCACTTGATAGCAACTTCTTCCTTCTCAGACCCAGAGGTCTCCCATAATTCGTTCATATACTCGGTTCTTCGCTTGATACTGTGAGGAAGTGCATTCTTGAATAGCTGGTACCGAGATTCTGTCGCTCCTCTTTCGTAAGTGTAATAAGGAATTCCCTTTTGCTTTGCAATCTCCATTGCTGGAGATAACTCCGCAAACCTTCCATTGAATAGGACAAGTTCATCAAAGCTTTCTTTTTGAAGTAATTCAAAAAAATTTTCAGTGACATTTATTGAGGTCTTCAGTAACTCTTTGATCAACTCTTGTTGCCTGGAGTGATTCTCATTTATGTCATATTCCTTGAATAAGGATATTGCTGATGAAGCAGCAGCTCTTCCTACTGGGATGCCCTTGTAGTTGAAGTTTAGTAACTGACCTAAATCTTTAAACAGAGGAATGTCAATATCATGATCGAACTGCTTGATTTCATGAATATGAGATTTTTGAATATTGAATTTGCTATGAAAAGTATCTCGGCTGCTTACGCACATTGCACAACCGAAAATATTGTGGGTTGAATTGATGTAACAAGAACCCAGCCCTCCTGAACATTTTATGACATGAATTTCAGCATTCTCGTCTGTATAGTTTTGAAGGAGTTCTAGCTCTTCACCAAGGTGCAATATTCCTAGTGAGTTTGTCGAATAAAACAGTACCTTTTTTCTCTTCATAGCTACTTCTCAATAATCGCCATTATTGTATCTGTTCGGTTCAATCTTCTTAAGGTATTTGCATAGGCAATAGTGAGTTCATCCGAGTCTAATTCTGCCCATTTCATGTGACCACCAGGTTTATCATTCTTCAGCCAATGCAGATGATTGGACAAAGGATATCTCTGTACCCCTTGAATACTTTGAACCTTGAGTCCAGCCTTAGAAACAAAAGCCTCCAAGCTTTTTCTTGTATGTAAGATCAAATGCTCGCTCCAGAATGTAAACTTCTTGAAAGCATCAAGTTCCAGAAAAGTCAATAACATATCCTCTGCATGGGGAACTTCGATGATTATTTTGCCGCCTGGTTTTAGTTTCGTTTTAAGCGTCTGCAAAAACTCAATTGGAGTTATGATGTGTTCGTATACATGAAATAAGCTGATGACATCAAAGTAATCATCGGGAACTTCCTCAATTGTTTCAAAAACCTGATAATTAAGTTCATTTAGTCGAGCCCTCATCTCTTTCTGAGGCTCTACTGCCCATGTTTCAGCAGCAACAGGAGATAATTGATCTAACACGCCACCTGCACCAGTACCTACATCAAGCCATTTTTTGTTGATCATTAAACCTTGAAGTTCTTCCTTTCTCCTTGTGGAATCGAGCAGCGTCCTCGCTATGTCTGTTTTTCTATCATGTACCTTTTTGTTTTGATAATGACTGAAATCAATGTGATTGGTAGAGGAAAGCAGGAATACTTTTGATAAACTGCATTGATAAACGGAGACATCTTCTCTATCTCTGACGCTAGGGTAGAATTCCTTGATTGACTCATTGGTACTCAATCCAAGTTCTAGTAAGAGTTCTTTGATTTTATTTTTGGCTTCTACCATATTACACAGACCATTTATTTTAGATTTGCGCGAAGTTAAAATACTTCATTGAGAGTACTTGCAATCATTCCAGCACGCTCAGGCTCTAAGGGAATTCCTGATAAAAATGTGACCTTATTAGGAAATAAGCCCTTAATGAATTGGACCATTGATGCTGCGAAAAAATCTAAATACATAAACAAAATTGTTGTTAGCACAGACAGTGAGAAGTATGCGTTGATTGCAGCCGAAAACGGAGCTGAAACTGTGATGCGTGATGAAACTCTTTCTAATGACAAAGTACACTCGGTCTATGCCGTTCTAGATGGTTTAAGAAGATTGAAAGAAGACAATGACTATGTGCCTGACGTAGTTTTGATGCTATTACCGACAAGCCCACTTCGAAAATCAAATTCAATTGATCGAGCCATAGAATTGTATCTTGAGAAAAAACCTCAATCGGTGATCTCAGTTACAAAAAGCGATAAACAACTGCTTCATTTTAGAACGATAAATGACGCGAGCTATCTTAAGCCTGTTAAGGAAGTAAGTGATTACAATGTGCAGAGACAGGATTTGGAAGATTTATATGAATTAAACGGTTCCATCTATGTTTCCTCGCCAACTGCTTTGCATAAAGAGGAATCTTTCCACATTTCTAACGGTTCTTTACCATTAATAATGTCCGAGGAAGAATCCGTAGATATCAATTTGCCCAAGGATCTGGAATACGCTGAATACTTGATAAGAAAGCAAAAAGCATGAAAGTAATTCACTTTGGAATACACAATAAAGAGAACAAAAACTCTGGTGACACCTTGCTTTTTCAAACAACCAGGGATTTATTCGATCTGCATTTCAATAACATTGATTGGACACTTAAGAACCTTTGGGAGCCGGTAGATGGAGAGACCATTGATCTGATCAATGGAGAAATGGATTGTATTCTTATTGGTGGTGGTGGATTGTTTTTGAAAGATCAAAAAGGAGCAGAGGAGAGTGTGAGTGGTTGGCAGTGGAATTGCGACACAGAAGCTGTTCGTAAGATCAAAAAACCAATAATCATTTTCGGGGTAGGCTACAATCGCTTTAGGAATCAAGAAGACTTTGATCCAATTTTCACAGAAAACCTTAAAGCTTTAGCCGAGGGTTGTATTTTTTTTGGCTTGAGAAACACTGGGAGCATCGAAAACATCAAAAGATATATTGGGGAGGAAAATCCATTCTTTCTGCAAGCTTGTCCAACGACTGTTTTATCCAAAATATACGACCGCATTCAGATTGAAAACTCGGAAAAAATACTGTCTTTCAATTTATCCTACGATAGGCCTAAATACAGATTTGGTGATAGAGAAAAGGAAATACTAGAGGATTTGGCCTCATTTCTTAGATATGCTCATGAAAACAGTGATTATAACATTCACATAACTCTACATAAACATATCGATGGCGAAATCTTGAAATATTTGCCCGATAATCTAACATTTGAGCTTATCAACTTAACCGAATCCAGCGCAAATGAGATTATGGAGTATTATAGTAAGATTGATCTGGCAGTAGGAATGAGGGGGCATGCACAGCTTATTCCATTTGGTTTGAACAAAAAAATGATCTCAATTGTCTCTCATAATAAGATGCAATATTTTCTGGATGATATTAAGTTGAATCTTGGAGCGGATGTTGAAAGCTCCTCATTCCTAGATGATTTAATCAGTAAGTTTAATGAAGTGAAAGACTCGGCATCTATTTTAAATGTGCTGATTCAGGAACAGAATAGAATTTGGGAAGCAACTAGTAGTAATTTTGAATACATCAGACAGAAGCTGAGTCCAAAGAATTGAAAGAGCTAAAAGACATACGGTTATTTGTTTACGATTTTGATGGGGTTATGACAGACAACAAAGTCATTGTAGATGAGAATGGGAAAGAATCTGTAAGCTGCAATAGATCTGATGGTTTGGCTATCCAATTGATCAAGGAAATGGACATTGCCCAATTGATCATGTCAACGGAAAAGAATCAAGTAGTAAAAAAGAGAGCGGAGAAATTGGGACTAGAAGTTTTGAACAATGTATCCGATAAGAAATCTTGCCTTCAAGAGTACAGCAAGAAGCATTCGATTGATATACAAACCGTTTTATTCATCGGAAATGATTTAAATGATAAAGCTGTGATGAAAGCCTGTGGATATAGTGTATGTCCAGCTGATGCAGCACCAGAAATTAAGGAAATAGCTACACTAGTCACCACATGCAAAGGGGGAGAGGGCGTTATAAGAGAGTTATATACTAAACTAAACAATGAGTACAGTTAAAATTGGTAATAAGGAAGTCGGTAAAGGCAACCCTGCCTATATCATTGGGGAGATAGGTATCAACCACAATGGAGATGTTGAAAATGCGATAAAGCTTATCGACAAGGCTAAGGAGGCAGGCATGGATGCCGTGAAATTTCAAAAGAGAACACCTGAGATTTGTGTTCCCGAAGAACAGAAGTCCATACCGAGAGAGACTCCCTGGGGCATAATGACTTACTTTGATTATAAGAAGCGAATAGAGTTCGAAGAAGAGGAATACAAAATAATTGACGACCACTGTGAAAAGATCGGACTTGATTGGTTTGCTTCTGCGTGGGACGTCCCATCGGTAGAGTTTTTGAGCAATTTTGATATGGTTGCGCACAAAGCAGCTTCAGCCTGCCTAACTGACGATAAGCTACTAGCTGCTATGAGGGCTTCTGGAAAACCAATAATCTTATCTACAGGCATGTCCACCCTAGATCAAATCAAACATGCAGTTAGTGTTCTGGGTAAAGACAATCTACTGATTGCTCACAGTACGTCAGCTTATCCATGTGAGAATGGGGAGCTCAATCTCACTATGATCAATACACTTGAAAAGATGTATCCTGAAATACCGATTGGCTATTCAGGTCATGATAAGGGCATTCAAACTACTGTGGCAGCAGTTGTCCTTGGAGCTACTCATATTGAAAGACACATTACCTTGGGCAGAACCATGTGGGGAACAGATCATGCAGCATCTTTAGAGCCAAAGGGTATGAATATCTTGGTACGAGATATTAGAATTTGTGAAGAGGCAATAGGGGATGGAGTGAAAAAGGTTTATGAGAGTGAAATCCCTATTATGAAAAAATTGCGAAACAATTAATCCTTATCAGATTTTTCGGAAGCAACTATTCCATCCAGATGCTGCGCTATCTTTTTTGTCTGATTCTTATTAGAAAAAGAACCTATTTGCTGTCTGTCAGGTGAATGTGACAATGTGCCACTCATAAGTTTAGCAAGAAATTCTTCTTGGCTTTTCTTGTCATCGTACGCGACCGTTGAGCCTGTAGATGTCTGTTCAATAATCTGAGCGGAATCCCCAGAGATGCTGCCAAGCCCTAGTATTGGATTATAGGTGCGGAGATATTCATACAATTTACCAGGGAGTCTTCCCTCGGCATTTTCTGCCTTATTAATTGGGAGAAGTAGTAAGTCTGCATTCATGGCTAGTTGAAGCGCCTCCTTTCGGGGGATTGTTCCCCTAAAATCAACTGTCACATTCTTTAGATTTTCCAGACCTTTCTGCACTTCAACATCAACCTGCCCCGCAATTACCAATCGTATTTTAGGATCATTAAGAGATTCTAAAACTTGAAAAAAGTCTTCTGGATATCTATCGATACCAAGTAATCCGATATGGACAATATCAAAGTATTCTGAAGGTTCTTTCTTTAAGCCCTGAAAGTCGGATTCATCGTAACCATAGTAGATTACTTCTACATTTCTAGCTCCAACGTCTTCCAGGTCCCTTTTCCAACTTGGACTCGCAATTGTAATCCTGTCTGCATTTTTGAAGCATTCCTGCTCCATGGATTTATGGATACGATCAGCTCGTTTTCCAATCAAAAGCATGGAATAGTAATCAACCTGAGTCCAAGGGTCTTGGTAATCTGATAGCCAAGGAATGTCTGTTTTTTGCTTGAGCTTATTAGCTATATAAGTATTAGTGTGTGGAGGCCCGTCAGTGAAAATGGCATCTACAGGATTTTCCTTTAAATACGAGAGCAAGAATTTTACGGATGGTTTTATCCATAATGCTCGTGCGTCTGGAATGAAAAAATTCCCACGAATCCAAATCCCAATTTTATCTAAAAAAGAAGACTTCTTTTCTCTTACCTGTACAATAGAGTTTAATGGCTGATCTTTTCCTCTCCCAGTTAAGAACTTGAACATTTTAAAAGGCTCAATGATTGGCCTTCGAAGAATAGTTATTCCTTGTGGAATATCTTTTTCATTTTCTCTGTCCAAGTATGGATAATGCGCATTTGATGGTACGTATACAATCGGCTCCCAACCAAATTCTCGGAGGTACTTCACGATTTTCAATGTTCGAAGAACGGTGATTCCTCCAGCAGGTGGCCAGTAGTAAGAAATGACAAGTACTTTCTTCAATTTTTTAAAAACTTCTTTGCATCTAAAATCAATGCAAAGATGAGAAGTCCTATTGTCAAAAAAGAAGCAATCAGCATGATACGATTTCCAATGAAATAAGAGTCAGGCTCAAATCTGAACTCGATGGTATGATTACCGGCAGGAACTTTCACTCCACGCAGAATGTAGTTGACCTGATGAATTTCTACCTCATTGCCATCAATCCATGCGGTCCATCCTTTTGGATAATACACTTCCGAGAATACAGCGAAACCATCTCCGGTATTCGCGGACTCATATTTAAGATAATTAGGCTTGTATTCGCTTAATGATATTGAGCCAATAGATAAACCGCTCTGAGCTTCCAGTTTTTCTGAAATGGCTATGGAAGAAATGTCTTCTTCACCAATCATTGCAATGGCAGCATCAGCATCAACTGCTGGTTTGATTTCATTAACGAACCAGGCATTGCCCATTGTACCACTATTTTGTAATACAGCGTTGGCCGTATTACTCAACTTCAGGTATTTTGTATTGAGCATATTCAGAACAGGAATTCCTTCAATTTGATATGACCCGGCCTGAATCTGGGAAATGGAATTTTGAATTTCCCCATTGAGGTGATAAGAAATTACATCCTTGTACCTGCGCATTTTAGCTCCGTGATACCCGCCAACTGAGGAGTGATGGTAGCTGGTCGTTGCATTTTCGAAAGGAGGAACAGTTAAATTCAGAACTCTGTAATGGCCTTCGTCTTTCATGATTCGACTATCTGCGGCATCCGGCTGATAAGCGGCAATTCGACTTTTAGTCGAGAATTTGTTCTTGTCAATGTAGTTTCTGTCAATGAAAAAGAGGTCAGCAAAAATTAGCAGTGAAACCAAACCTGCGACAACCGGAAAGGATAATTTCTTTTGATGGAAAAAGTAGAAGATACCACCAGCAACGGCAAGGAAAAACAATGATCTCATTGTACTACTCTGGAACATTGATTTTCGTTGGCTAATTATGGCATCCAACAAAGCCTGTTGGGTAATTGCAGTGTCGCCCGGAGATGAAAACCTCAGAAATGTTGAGGAAATCAGAAACAACACCAGAAGTGCTCCAATTATCCCGGTTGCCCGAATCAATATTTTTTTATCCGGGTTTTTGAGAAACTCTGACAATCCAAGAAATCCCAGAAGCGGCATTGTGAGGAGTGGAATAACCAGTGCCATGGAAACAGCTCTGAACTTATTGTAGAGTGGAAAATAATCAAACATCAAATAATTGAACGTGGAAAAATTCTTACCCCATGACAACATAAACCCAAGAAGAGTAGCAGCAACAAGCCATGTTCGAAGAGGGCCTTTAATCGTAAGAATCCCAAGTGTAAAAAGGAATACAATAATGATCCCCGCATAGATCGGACCACTGGTAAATGGCTGATCACCCCAATATGTGTTCAATCTTTCCGAAAATTGACGAATCTGATTTTGGTTAGCACCTATTTTTCTTAACTCTTTGGCGAATCTTGAATTTGTTCCCACATTTTCACCAGATCCACCTCCATAAAAGTAAGGAACCATGAAGGTGAAAGACTCAGTGATTCCGTTACTCCATGCGAACGCATAATCCCTGTCCAGACCTCCGGAAGTACTTTGTGTGTTTGATTTAAGTTCTGACTTCCCTCGAATGGTGTAGGGACTGTATTCAGCAGCAGTCCAGAGTTTACCAAGATTGGCGCTCATGCCCAGGATTCCGGCGATGGCAATGAAAGCAGTCACTTTCCCATACGAAGCAATTTCCTTTTTTCTTACGGCATCAATAAGATAAACGATCCAGAATACCAGCAATACGAAAAACAAGTAATAAGCAATTTGAACATGATTACTTCTTATCAAAAGTGCAACAGCTGAGGAGGTCAAGGCAATCCCAAGGAGTAATTTTTTTCTAAGGATCAGTTGAATGCCTGCAAGGACAAGAGGCATGTATGAAATGGCCGAAACTTTCCAGATATGTCCGGCTTCAATACTGACAATAAAAAACGAATTGAGCCCGTAGGCAATTCCACCTGCAATGGCCAGATAAGGATTTACTTTCCACGAAATAAGGAGGATATAAAAGGACAACATGGCCAGCAATGTATACCTGGCAGGGGAGGGCAGGTATAGTGACATTACATTTTGCAGATGAATGGTGAAGTCACCACTCCAGTAAATATTAATCATATAGGCCGGCATCCCTCCGAACATGGAATTGGTCCATAAAGCTTCTTCTCCGGTTTCCTCTCGGAATTCGACAACTTCTCTCCCGGAGGAAATACCCTGAACAATGTCGTTTTGGGTCATCACTTTGCCCTCAAAAATGACAGGGTGAAAAAACAAAAAGGTAATGACCAGAAAAACTGCCAGGGCTGTCAGGTGTGGCAGTAGCACCTTAAATGAGATCTTTTTCACAAGGTTATGATTGTGTCTTAATTGATTCAATATTAAGGATACTTGCTTTAAAACAGGTGCTATGCCCTGAATATTTTAACTATTGCGACCTTTTGACTTTAGCAGACGACTGAGTATAAGGTCAATTAGTCGATTGATGTCGTCAGAAATTTTAAATCGATAAATCAAAAATGTGAAGAACAGAGTGGTCAGAAATGACCTGATTACAATGTTCAGCGTAACCGGAAGGCCTGTTTTGAACAGGTAAAAAATAAGAATGGTGATTCCGCTGATTATCAGAAGTGCGAAATGTGATTTCATAAAAGGATGGATGCTATGTACTTGTTTTATATAAATCACTTTCAACAAGGAGTGAATAAGTATGGTGATGAAATAGCTGATTGCTACACCGTTGAGCCCATACACAGGTATTAAAAAATAGTTCAGAACTACAAGTAGTATAGCTGCTATAATCTGAAAGATCAGATTGTACTTGTACTGTTGAGAATAGTTGATGATTTCTCCACCAAAACTAAATGCCATTAAAATGAGCTTTGCTGCACTGACTGCCAGGACAACCCCGAATCCAAGCGAGAAAGAATCTCCTTTTGGAATGATGGAAAAAAGATCCTGAATGTTGGTGATAATACCTATGAAAAGCAATGACCCTATAACTGACATGGTAATGGAACCACGCTTATAGATTTTTTTGGTTTCGGAGAGATTGTTATTGGCCATTGAATCGGCAAGAAGTGGAGCGATCACTTTCGCCATATTTCTTCTGGGCATTTCAATAATAACTCCAATAAAGAAGCAAACAGAAAAAATCCCTGTTACTTCGTCACCCAAGAACCATGATAACTGGTTATAACTGACGTTATTCAGAATAGCAAAGCTCATTGCCAGCGCCATAGAGTATAATGAGAACTGCAGAATCTTATTTCGCCATTCTCTTGTAAATTGAGAAAATGAAAAGTCGAATCTCAACTTATGAACAACGATTAGGTTCAGGAATAGTAAGACGAGTGCAAGCGTATAATTTATGGCAAGACCTTTTATCGCCCAATCGAATTCAAAAAAGCCACCAGCGTAACCAAGCACCAGAATAATGGCTCCAAGCCTTAGCTGTACTTCTCTGAGAAAAGAGGGAATGATTACTTTTAAGATAGTGGAACTAAAAGCAAACAGATGTTCAAATAAGCTGTTTACAATAACTATGATTGCCGTAATACTCAGATATTTGACATATTCTGATGAACCTTTCGAAAACTCGCCAATTATCCAGTCGCTGTTTATCCATGCAATCATCATTATGATCAGATTGGCACCAATAATTACCGCAAATTGAAAGCTGAAAACCTGCCTGCTTAATTTTTCTGAATCTTTAAACAGCGGATAAAATCTCACATATGACCCGCCCATCCCGACGGTACAAAGGGGAGAAATCATCATGGCATTGGCAGTAACCAGCGTAAAGAGTCCAATTTCATCCAGGGAGAAGAATTCAGGTCTCAGATAGAGCGTATTTACATACCCGATGATAACTCCCAGATATGTTAAAAAAGTGCCCCAAAAACTCTGTTTAATTACAACTCCCAATTCTTCTAATTAAAAAACCAAAGTTTAACAGATAATCCGATAACGGTAACAATCAGAATAGCTTTTATCAGTCGGTCACTTTTATTGACTGACCATCTGCTGGCAATCCATGCGCCACTTGCGTTACCTACAGCCAGGATAAGACCATACTGCCAGTTTATGAGCCCGTCGAAATGGAAAATAACCAAAGCTGCGATAGTATATATAAGTGCCACAAAGACCTTTATACTGTTGGTTTTTGCCATGCTAAATCCATGTACACCAGTCAGCGCGGCAATTACAATGAATCCGATTCCTGCCTGAATAAACCCACCGTAAATCCCGACAAAGAAGAATATAATTACACTCAGCCAGGTGTTGCGTTTGGTAATTACCTCACTGTTATGTGAAACGAACTTTGGCTTAAAAACCGTGATTCCGATTACAACCAGCATGATGATTGCCAAGATCCTGTTAAAAAGTTCATCCTTAATGTCAACAGCTATCATCGAACCAATGACAGCTCCAATGGTTGCTGAAATAGAAAGCCAGATAACAAAAGGAAATACGAATACACCTCTGCTTCTAAAACCTGCAACGGAAAAAATATTCTGAACAAAAATTGCCACACGATTTGAAGCATTAGCTTCCGCAGAAGGCAATCCCATAAAAATGAGTAATGGAAGTGTAATCAAAGATCCACCTCCGGCAACTGTATTAATGAAGCCCGCAAAAATTCCGGCTCCAATTAAGAATAATCCTTCCAGTAGTGACATTCAGGGATGAGTTTTCCGCAATCTAATCCATCCGTGATTATTGAAACGATAAACATAATTTCGGAAGGGTTTTCTGTCATAAACAGGTAGTATAATCAATAGGAGGTTATATTAATCTCTTTACTTTTGACGTATGAGCCACATTAATAACCAAAGTCACTTAGTCTTCATTGCCCTGATATGTCTTTGTATCGCATTTTCCTGCAAGTCAGTGAAGACTGAATCATCCGAAACTTTACATGTACTTTATATGCTGCTTGAGGAGGAGGTTTCACCTGCTGATATTCCTGAAGTGAAGAAGTATACGGTTGAAAAGATGAGCAGAGCCAGTCGTTCTCAAAATGCCTGGGTGGTTTATATCCTGAGTGATGATAAAACAGAGAAAATTCTGACTTCAATTGGTGAGTCTAAAAGCATCAAGGAGATTAATCCGTTGGATGACTCGAACAGTAAACCTTCAAATTCAACTAACGACAAAAAAGGAAAAAGCGCACCCATTAATTAGTACAAAATGAAGAGGATTTTCACATTAATTATTTTGATCATGATCTTGCTGTCGGTGCAGGGTCAAAAAGTCGAGCAGTTAGAGAACATTAAAGTCAGCAATACAACAGCTGTCTATTTCGGAAAAACCAGCAGGATATCTGAACTGAACACGTTCAGAACAACCAGTGCTTACGATCAGGATCAGTACAAAAAAAATAAGCAAAAACCTCCAAACTTCATTGGGCGGGGAAAAAGTAAGGTGACGAGACCTGAACTGGAGCATCAGGGAATTGATCCGGTCTGGCAAAAAGTTGCTTCTACCAGAAAAGCTGTACCGCTCGAATCTAAAATTAATATCGAAGGGTTGACTTCCGGTTCTCCCAATGATCCCACCGGATCTGTGGGGCCTGATCACTATGTTCAGGCTATCAATGCTACAAGTATTGGAGTATACGACAAACGCAATGGAACACTTGTTGGTCAGTTTACCGGCAATTCTTTGTGGGAGCCTATTGGAGAATCCTCAAGAGGAGACCCAATCATTGTGTATGACCATGAATATGAGCAGTGGATCATCACAGAGTTCGCAGATCCGGCTAACCTGTTGATTGCTGTATCAGAAGATTCTGACCCGATGGGAAGTTATCATGTCTATTCATTCTCTACCCCCTTTTTTCCTGACTATCCCAAATACGCCATTTGGGGAAGCTATTTTGTTGTGACTACCAATGAAACCCAAACAAGTGAAATAGAACAGTACTTCTTTGACAGGCATGCTTTAATGAGTGGTGCAGACATTGTCACCATTCAACGAGTCGCGGTTCCGGGTAATAATAATACTGAGGCAGGATTTTACGTCATCACACCTGTCCACTGGAATGGATCAGTTGCTCCGGTGGAGAATACGCCCGTCACCATTAAGATTAACGATTCTTCGTGGGGTGAAGTGGAAGAAGATGTAGTTGAGGTTTTTACATTCGATGTGGACCTTGCAAATCCTGTGAATACAAGTGTCACAAAAACATCAATAGTTACCAGTCCATTTGACAGCTACCCATGTGATACAGAAACAGGTGGTTTTGCATGTCTTGCTCAGGGCGGAGAATCAAATGGATTGGATGCAATTCCGGAAGTAATCATGAATATTCCCAATTATAGAAATTTTGGCACCCACGAATCCATGGTGTTTAATTTCATAACTGATGTGACAGACGGGTCCAATTTATCAGGTATTCGGTGGGTGGAATTAAGAAAAACCGATGGAACCTGGACACTCTATCAGGAAGGCACTTATGCACCGGATGACGGGCTGCATCGTTTTATGGGATCGATTGCAATAGATGTCGATGGAAATATTGGCTTGGCTTATATCGCCAGCAGTTCAACCGAACCGACCGGTATTCGATTTACGGGAAGACTGGCTGAGGATCCCCTGGGTGAAATGACATTTGATGAGGCAATAGCTGTTGACGGTTCGAATGGGATTGCAACTGCTCGCTTTGGTGATTATCCGCATATGACGCTTGATCAGGTAGATGGGAGAACATTCTGGTACACAGCTGAGTATGGAGGGAATGGAACGAATAATTCCACCACAAGAATTTTTTCGTTTCAGGTAGAAAAAAATGAATTTGATCTGGAAGTTGCTTCCATATCAGGCCCTGAAACCTCCTCGACCCTTACAGATACTGAAAGTGTGACAGTTGAAGTCATCAATATTGGTGACAATACAGCCAGTGCATTTGATCTTGAGTTGAGCGTTGATGATCAGGTGATGGAAACCTACAATTTTACAGGAGATCTGGCGGTTGATGAGACACTCGAGCATACATTTGGGGCGACTCTGGATCTTTCTGCATTTGGTGAGTATGTAATTAAAACGAGGGTGATCTATGCTGGTGATCTGATTGCAGGGAATGATACACGGACAATAAAAGTAGAGAAGCTCGCATCATTGAATGGTGCCATAGCATTTGATTCAAATACCCTGGCGTGTTCTGGTGATGTTGAGGTCAGGGTCAAGTTCACTAATGCAGGAACGGAGGTTTTAACATCAGCGGATTTGGCTATTAGCGTTGGGGGAGCGTTGGCAAACACCATAAACTGGACCGGATCCCTCGAATCAAACGAGTCTGAGGAGGTAATTGTATGGCTAAATGGGCTGGCTGAAGGCGCCAATGAAATATCCGTTGTTCTGGAAAACGTAAATGGGGCCACTGATGAAGTAGCCGGCAATAACGAGATTAATCAGACCATTACGGTTGATTCAGGATTGGAGGAAATTTCTTTGAGCATTCTAACAGACTTTTTTCCCGGTCAGACTGCCTGGCAGATTACTGAAGTCGGGAGCATAACTCCAATTTATTCAGGAGGTTCGTTTGAAGGGGCAGGACAGCAACAGCAAATTGATGAATCGTTCTGTCTTCAAACCAACACCTGCTACAAATTTATTATCCAGGACAGTGGAGGAGATGGAATATGCTGTAATCAGGGGACGGGATCCTATTCGATCACTTCGCCGGATTCTGAAATAATCTTTTCGGGAAATGGTGAGTTTGGAGGTTTAGAGATGGTAGAATTCTGTCTGGGCAATGCATGCAATCTGTCAGTCGAGGTGGAATCAGTAGATGCAGCCGGCAGCCAGTTAGGATCCATTGTTGTTACCGGATCGGGCAGCACTAACTACATGTATAGCATTGACGGGGGGGTCACCTACCAGTCAAACCCTGTGTTTGATGCATTAACAGCCGGAACCTATCAGGTAGCCGTTCTTTCTCAAAATGATTGCACCTATGAGGAAGAAGTAACGATTGGTCTCGAATGTCAGTTGGAAATTGGAGTAACATCAGAAACAACTGGTCAGGGGACTGGTACCGTAGAAGTATTGGCTGCCGGAGGAAGAGACTATGAATACAGCATAGATGGAGGAATTACTTTCAGCTCATTCAATGTTTTTGAAAATGTGGCATCAGGTAGCTATGATGTGGTCGTCAGATCAAATGATGGCGGGTGCACAAAGGAAGAAACTGTTGTGGTAGACTTTGTACTTGGCACGAGTTCCATTGAAGACAAACTGATCATTTCACCGAATCCAACAAATGGACTCTTTTCTATTTCTCTCAATGGGCATCACCACATTAAAGGATTCTTGCATGTGAATGTTTTGGATATTAACGGAAGAATTATTCAGCAAAGAAAACTGAGTCGGTATGATGGAGTCTTCCAGGGTTCCTTTTCACTTTACGCTTATCCTGACGGGGTTTACTTTCTTCGGATTGCTGATGCAGGAAGCAGTGAACTCGCACGGATTGTTAAGAAATAGAAGCCGAATAGAAGGTTAAAAGAGGCACTCCGAAGTATTCGAAGTGCCTCTTTTTCATTCATATCTGAGGGACTTTATTGGATTATTACCGGATATTTTTTGGGTCTGAAGAACAATGGTAAGCATGGAAACAAATACAAGAGCGATGGAAGAGAGAGCGACTATTCCGATACTGATCTCTTCTGAGTAGGCAAAACCTGCTTTCCACTCTGAAAGTGCGAAATAACTTAAAGGTGCACCAATAAGCGAGGCAAGAAAAACCAGCAGGAGAAATTCTTTGCTGAGCAATCCAAGCAACTGTCCCGTTGAAGCTCCCAGGACTTTCCTCATTCCGATTTCTTTTGTTTTCCTTATGACAGTGATGGCAATCAGTCCGTAGAGACCAAGCGTTGCAATAAGAATAGACAGGAAGGTAAAAATCGTGGAAATCTTCCCCATCCTCATTTCATCACTGTAGTTGGCCAAATATTGGTCTTCAAGGAAAAAATAGTCAAAGTAATTTCCTGGAAATACATTTTTGAATTTCTTTTCAATACTGGAAACAAGACTCTCAGAAGGTTCTGATGTGAGTTTTATTGAAATGTGGTGTGAGGTGTCAAAGTACGGGATAAGCACTACAGGCTCAATTTTACTATGAAGTGACCTTTGGTGAAAGTCCTTCACAATTCCGATGATTGTCCAGTTTTTATTCCAGAAATACACGGTTTTTCCAACAGCGTCTCTTTCATCTTTAAACTTTAACAGTTTCACTGCTGATTGATTAATTACTATGTTTTTGACCAGATCTCCATCAAAGTTGTGATCCTCAGGAAGAAAGTCACGCCCCGCCATTAATTGCATTCCATATAATTCTGAGAAAGTGTGGTCTGTGTTGAAAAAATTCGAGGTAAGGTTGGCAGCTTCCGGATCAGCGCTTGATTTAATCTGAAAAATTCTTCCCATTCGTTCGCCAATTACTCTGCTGGACCAGGTAACAAGATGTACTCCGGCGAGAGATGAAATTTCATTCTTAAGCCTGTCAGTTTTTGAAATAAATGTACTGTCCCATTGACTTTGGGAAGGGCCATAGATGACCATGGTATTTTTGATATCAACTCCCAGATCCTGATTGAGCATAAAATCAATTTGGCGACTTATTGTAATGCTGGCAGTGATTAACACGACAGCAATACAAAATTGAAAGATCACAAGCCCTTTTCTCAGCCAGACAATCTCTCCCTTTAATTTAAAACTGCCCTTTAGGATATCCTGTGTGCCAAAACGTGTTACAAGAAGTGCAGGGTATATAGCAACGAGGAAAAGAGAAACAAGAAGAACAAAAGCAAAGAATAAAGGGAATGGTATCTGTCCGACTGATGCGTTCCATAAAACCAACATACTCAGGTCTAATCCGGTGAGCTGATTAAACGAAGGCTGAAGAATCCATGTCAGCCACAAAGAAATAATGAGTGCGATCATATTAAGGGTGAGTGTTTCGACTAAAAACTGATTGATCACCTGCCCTCTGAGCGCACCGATAGATTTTCTGATTCCAACTTCTTTCGCTCGTTGAATGGCCCTGCTGGTATTCAGGTTGATATAATTGATCCATGCAATTATGATAATGAAAATGGCTATGGATAGCATCAGCCAGACAATCTTTCCGTTGGTTACCTGTCCGATTTCATACTCCATTGTGTTATTCAGATGTGCTTCAGAAAGTGGTTGTAGAAAGAACTTTTCTTCACCACCAGAAACTTCGCCCTGCTTAAAGTACCTGACCCCGAAATCAGCCATTTTTTCATCCAGAGAAGCAACATCAATTCCTTCCTTCAGTCTCACATAGTGATAAAAATCCGACCATTCCCAACTGTTATCAGCACCATCTCCGGCTCGCTCAATGAACGTTTTGTAGGAGATAAGAAGTTCGAATTGAAGATGAGAGTCGGTTGGAGGATCTGCCATTATTCCGGTGATTTTAAGGGGATTACCGTTAAATTCAATGAACTTCCCGATGAGTGCATTCAGGTCCTGATCATTGCTGTAAAGTTTCTCAGCATAAGATTTTGTCAGCACAATCGTGTAAGCATCGTCAAGACAGGTGGCTTTGACACCTTCCAGCATTTCAAATGAAAAGAAAGAGGGAAAGTGTTCGTCAGCAATCAAAAACTGATTGGTGAGGAAGAGTTGATTATCAAACTCCAGATATGCCCTGCCACTGTAGGTAAGTCTGGTAAAGGCTTCAATTTCAGGGAAGTCCTTCTTAAGAGTGGGGCCAATGACAGGATAGGTGATGGTTCCATGTTGAATCAGCTCACCATTTTGATATCGGTCATTGATGACGCGATAGATTCGATCCGAATCCTTATGAAACCGATCGAAACCAGTTTCAAATAAAACATACTGAAGCATAAGGAGTGATACAGTCATCCCTGCAATCAGTCCGGTCAGGTTAATTCCTGTAAATGTTTTGTTTCGCTTCAGGTCCCTGAACGAAACCTTAAGGTAGTTTTTAATGAGTGCCATATTATTAAGAGTTTTTGAGTTATGAGTTTTTCTGAGTCGGTGATAGCGAAGAAATGCAACGGCATTTAGAAAGTAATTGAGTTTTGCTTTTCTGATAGAGTGCCGTTCCACATCCGATAGGAATAATTCATGAAGATCACCTTCGATGGATTCCCACAATGTGGGATTGCAAAATTTACTGAGCAGTTTTTTTAGCAGTTTTGGAGGGGAGGATCTCATTGTTCAAAGGCGATTTTTGGAATGCCTGACCATAGACCATCTCGCATGGATTTTGAAGTTTCCAGAGCTGCCTGACCCGCTTTTGTGACTCTGAACAACAACTTTCTTTTGCCGCCACGTTCAGGAGTCGGGTCGCTATACCTTGATTCAAGAAAATCTTTTTCAGTTAGCCTTTGAAGTACATTATGAACAGTGCTTATCGTAATGGTACGATTGCATTTGTCCTCAATTTCATTTTTAATAATGATTCCGTAAGCGTTATCAAAAAGATTGGCTACTACCAGTAAAACAACCTCTTCCAGTTCTCCAAGATGTGTTCCTTTCATGATTTTATTTATTCGACAAAACCGAATTTAATATATTAATCGTAAATGTCGAATAAATAGTTTCACTAATTTTAGAAAAGAAGAGGAGCGATGAAATGAATATGATTTGGTCTAGCGCTTCTGATACTTTTTTGCACATCGTTCGATGCACATAAATTCGATTATCAGATTTCCGTCTTCCATTTTGTATGGATATTCAATTTGGACTTCATTGAGAAAACAGTCATCAACAATTAGCACAGATCGCGCCTTGTCATATGTTCCTGTACTCTCAGTCAATAAGGCAAGAGTGGTTGTGCAAAACGTCCCTGGAGACTTAAAGGTGCCATCGGCAAAAAATTCAATGGATTGGTCAGAATCAGCAGGTTGGAAAGTACCGCTTCCATCTCCCGGGTCATTCAGTACTTCTGACAATTGCCATGCACCTTCTAGTTGAGGTGAAACATCGGAATCGTCTTCACAGGCACTTATAAGGATAATTGAAACAAAGAGGAACAATAATTTTTTCATGCTGATAATTTTGAAAGGTCTCTTCTAAATACATGCATCCAAGATGTTTCCCTACCGCTAATCAGACACGATCTGTAAAATGTCGTTCTCCTTTTTCCGAATCAAATTTTTCTTTGTTGTATGAATCTGATTCATTCTTTGGTATGGAAAGAGAGACCCATTCTTCTTCTTTAATCATCTTTCCGAGGAATACAATCTGACCAATGTGATAGCTGTAGTGTGCAAGCTGACGATGAATCGCATCAATGACAGAATGTCCTTCGTTTCTGATGTAAACAATCCGGTTCAGGTCTTTTTCCTCTAGTGTTTCAAGAGCATCAAAAAGGCATTTCCAGCCCTCACTCCATTTTTCCATCAGCTCCGCTCGTGTTTTTATCGTGGATTCAAACTCTGCATCTCTTTCCCGCCAGTCTTTCTCCCCGTCTTCAGTCAGAAAATTGGTCCATCTGGAACGCATATTTCCCCATAAGTGCTTGACAATAATGGAAACACTGTTAACATCTGTGCCTGGCTCAAGGTGAAGTTCTTCATCTGAAAGTACGGCAATGGTTTTTTCGCCAAGTCCTTTATAGTAGGAAAAAAGCCGGATTATGTTTTTGATTTCCATGTCAGAATTCTTCGATCAAAACACCCATTTTGCCCATTTGATAGTCGCGCATGGCTTCCATAATTTCTGTCTGGTTGTTCATTACAAAAGGCCCGTAAGTTGCCAGCGGTTCATCAAGCGGATCTGCTGACAAAAATAAAATTTTCGAATCAGATTTTGCTTCTATTTGAATATCAGAAATTTCATACTCAAAAAGGATCAGATTATGAGATTCTGTCAGACCATGCTCCTCAATTTTCAGTTCACCCTCCAGAATGTACATCAGGGTATGGGAGTATGGAGCGTTCAGTGAAATGGTCTCTCCTATAGCCATTTGACCCATAATTGCTTTGATAGGCATTTCGGTTTTTGCAGGACCGTCTTGTTCTCCTTCCGATCCCGATACCAGAGAAAGATTGTTGGATATTTTTGGGAGATCTTCATTTTGAAAGGCCTGATATTCCGGCGGATTCATTTTTTTAGCCTTTGGCGTATTGATCCATAGTTGAATAATTTCCTGTGTTCCACCTTCTGTGGCCAGCTCAACGGAAGGCCGCTCACTGTGAACAACACCCATACCTGCATTCATCCACTGTACACCACCGGCTTTGACCACACTGCTGTTGCCTCTGGAATCTCTGTGATGAACGTCTCCCTCAAAAATGAAGGTTACAGGAGAAAATCCACGATGTGGATGTGGACCCACTCCGGCATTTTTAGGATCTGTGTTTTCTTTGAAATTTCCAATGTGATGATGCAGAAGAAGAAAAGGATCTATCTGCTCTGCATTTGCTGTTGGAAGTGGCTGGCGAACCGGGATTCCACCCATATCCACCATGTGTGCATAAAATAGTTGTTTGACCATGAATTAAAAACTGATAAATGCCTCAGCTTGTTCCTCAAGTAGCTGAATGTATTCACTGTCCATGATTCGATTTCCGTTCATTTTACTTTCCAGTAGTGGCAATCGAGGTTTTTGAGCAAGGACATTCATTCCGAGATAATTAAAAATGTCTGTTAAATGACTCATGGCGAGTGCTGCACCCTGAGTGCCGGATGAAATACCAACAAGTGCACATTTTTTACCTTCAAATGTCCCCGGAAATCGCATGCCATCAATAAATGCCTTTAGTACTCCAGGGAAGGACCCATTATATTCAGGCGTGATGAAAACTAACTTTTCACAGTTATCAACCCGCTCCTGAAATGTGTTGAACTCCTCGTTTTTTCCTTCATTTTCATAAAGTGCAGATCTTATGAAATCTTCTGGCAGATCTTCCAGATTCAGAATGCTGGTTTCCTGACCCTTTGACTGAAGAATCTCCTCATAGAAAGAGACTACTTTGCGAGTGCTGGAATTTTTGCGGTTGGTACCGCATACGATCGTGATCATTTGTGCTTATTAAAAATAATTAAACGAATATTGCGTTCCGAATTCCAATGATGCGTACAAATAAAGCATTATTCTTAAACAGGAGAAGGCAGATTTAGTTCAATGTCAATTGTAGTCGATAACCTCACAAAGATTTACGGTACACAGAAAGCCCTGGACGGAGTTTCCTTTGAAGCACCAAAAGGGATGATAACCGGATTCCTGGGACCTAATGGCGCTGGAAAATCGACAACCATGAAGATTGCCACCGGCTATATTTCGCCCACTTCAGGTAAAGTTTTGGTTACGGGTATTGATGTGATACAGGAGCAGTTGAAAGTAAAGAAAATTACCGGCTATTTACCTGAGCACAATCCGCTTTATCTGGAGATGTATGTGAAGGAATACCTTTCTTTTATCGCTGCATCCTATAAGTTATCGGATATGAAGAAACGTGTATCAGAGGTCATCGATTTGTGTGGACTTGATCTTGAACAGAAGAAAAAAATCAGTGCGCTTTCAAAAGGGTATCGTCAGCGGGTAGGTCTTGCCCAGTCGCTCATACACGATCCTGAGGTCCTTATTTTAGATGAGCCAACGGGTGGACTTGATCCGAATCAGCTGGTAGAGATCAGAAAAGTGATCAAAGAAGTTAGTCAGCAGAAGACAGTCATTCTTTCCACGCATATTATGCAGGAGGTAGAGGCATTGTGTGACAAAGTCATCATTATTAATCGGGGAAAAATTGTAGCAGACGATGAGGTAAAGAATCTGAAGCAGGAGAAGAATGCTAAAATCGAGTATAAAGTAGAGTTTGAAACTGAAGTAGATGTAACTCTTTTCGAAAAAGAACAACTGACCGTAACTGATGCCGGGAGTAATCAATATCTAATTTCCGGAGGTGAAGACCCGAGGAAAATCATCATGAAACTGGCCGGCGAACATTCGCTTCCATTGATCAATATTTCAAAGCAGGAACAGTCACTGGAAGGTGTATTTCAGGAGTTAACAAGAGGAGAGGATGAGCAAACTTGAAAACACCCACCTAACCTCCCTCAAGGGAGGAATTAGCTCGATCAAGGTTTTTTTGGTAAGAGCAGGATTATTTCCTCGAAGTGAGTGTCCCCTTGAGGGGACGATAGGGGTGTTTCATCAAAAAAAGTAGTGATTTTTTCACAATTGAAAAATCCAATCATACCATATCGAAAAGATCTCAAGGAAAAGGCAAGAGCTTTAAGAAAGGACAGCACTCTTTCAGAAGTTCTTCTCTGGCAGGAAATCAGAAAAAAACAATTAGGCGTTCAGTTTCACAGACAGGTTCCATTGCTTGATTTTATTGTTGATTTTTATTGTCACGAGTTGAAATTAGCTATTGAGGTAAATGGAGATACTCATGAATGTAAAGTAAGTTACGATTCGTTGAGGTTGAAAAGGTTGCAGCAGGCTGGAATAAGAGTATTAATATTTGATGACCTTGATGTAAAACAAAACATTAAATGGGTTGTGAATGAAATTTTTGTTGAATCAGAAAACATAAATGAGAGTGAGAGATGATAACACCCACCTGACCTCCCTCAGGGGAGGAATTGGCTCGACCAAAGAATTTTTAACTATGTCTAAAATTTCACTACGAAGATCTTGTCCCCTTGAGGGGACTGAAGGGGTGTCTTTTTCTGGTCAATTGAAGAGAACAAAAACGCTTATTTCATGATAGCGATTCTGAAAAAGGAGATAAATGAGTTTCTCGACTCTCTGATTGCTTACGTGGTGATTGGGATATTTCTGACCGGAATCGGATTGTTAATGTGGGTATTCCCCGAAACGAATGTGCTTGATTACAGCTACGCCAGCATGGAAACCCTCTTTGCCCTGAGCCCTTATGTGTTTATGTTTCTGATCCCTGCCATTACCATGAAATCATTTGCTGAAGAAAAGCGGAACGGAACGATTGAATTACTCTATACCCTCCCGTTTAGGGAAATGGATATCATACTAGGAAAATTCTTTGCAGGATTTCTACTGGTGTTGTTCGCTATACTTCCCACTGTCGTTTATTACTTCTCGCTTTCATATTTGAGCAACCCTGTAGGAAATGTGGATACTGCAGGAATTATTGGATCGTACATCGGGCTGATTTTGCTGGGAGGAATTTTTACCGCCATTGGGATTCTTTCCTCAGCGCTGACCGGGAATCAGATCATTTCATTCATTCTGGCAGCATTTCTTTGTTTCTTTTTCTATGCAGGTTTTGATTCAATCGCCAGCATCAATGTCTGGTCAGATACGTCATTCTTTATTAAGAACATCGGCATTCTCTCGCATTATGAAGTACTGAGTAAAGGACTGATCGACTTAACTGATGTGATCTACCTGTTGTCTTTGACTGCATTGATTTTATACATCACGAAACTGATCTTAAATATTCAGAAGGGATGAAAGGAGAAAGACTAAATATTGTTCTTCAATCCATAATCGTGCTGCTTTCAGTATGGCTGATCAATCAACTGGCAGGCAGGCTAAATACCAAACTGGATCTGACTGAAGAAAAGCGCTATACCATTTCGGATGCCACGAAAAACCTGTTGAGCGAATTGGATCAGGATATTTTCTTTGAAGTATATCTCTCTGGCGATCTCCCGCCAAACTTCGAACGATTTAGAGGAGCTATCCAGGAAATGTTGGAGCAGTTTGGGGATGAGTCTTCCAATCGCATTCAGTACAAATTCACCGATCCTTCACAGGCGCAATCGGCACAGGCAAGAAATCAATTTTTTCAGACACTGATAGATAAGGGGCTACAACCTACTAACCTGAATTATGTAAGTGATGGAAACAAACTGCAAAAGTTAATCTTCCCTTCCGCGCTCGTATCAAAGGGAATGGATGAATTGCCGGTTAATCTATTGAAAGGCAACCGAGCTGCCGGATCGGAGGAGATTCTTAACCAGAGCATTGAAGGACTCGAATACGAGTTGGCGTCCATTATTGCTCAACTAAATGAAGGAGGAGCCAAGCGGGTGGCAATGATAAAAAGGCATGGATCTCCCGATGCAGAACAACTTGCCGGACTTAAGAGTGCCATACTTTCCAAATACGACTTGTTTGATGTCAGTTTGGATGGAAGGAAGGAATTGAACGGGTACGATGCAGTAATCATTGCTAAGCCACGGGAGAAATTTAGTGAGACGGAGAAATATCTGCTGGATCAGTACCTGATGAGGGGAGGAAGCCTGATCTATTTTCTTGATGCCCTGAGTGTAAATATGAATGATGCGTCCGGTGAAGGAACTGTAGCCATTCCATATGAGACAAACTTGTCCGATCAGTTATTTAAGTATGGTGTGAGAGTAAACAGGAATTATGTGCTGGATGTCAACTGTGGACAATTCCCGGTGGTGAATGGTGATTTTGGAGATCAGGCCCAAATACAGATGATTCCCTGGCCATTTTTCCCGCTCATTACGAACTTTTCCAAACATCCGACTGTGAGAAACCTGGATGCCGTTCTGACTCGTTTTGTTTCTACGATAGATACAGTGAAGGCTGATGGAATTAAAAAGACGCCACTGGCTGCAACTTCGCAATATTCCAAAATTCTCGGTCCTCCGGTTCGGGTTGCTTTTAATGATCTCAGAGATGAGTTGATCCCGGAAAAATTCAATGGAGGTGAGCAAAACATTGCGTATCTCCTTGAAGGAAAGTTCACTTCATTGTATGCCAACCGAATTGTACCGCGCGGATTTGACAAAAACAATTTCATTGCGAAAGGTGAAGAGGGAAAAGTCATTGTTTTTGCCGATGGAGATATTATTGTCAATGATCTTGATCCCGAATCCAATGAACCGCTTGCATTGGGTGTGGAACCTTATACAAAAACTTCTTATGCCAACGAACAATTTGTTCTCAACATCCTTGACTATATGGTGGACGATTCAGGTTTGATCGAAACACGGTCCCGTGAAGTGAAACTGAGACCGCTGGATAAAGTGAAGGTTAAACAGGAGCGAACCAAATGGCAGTTGATTAATCTGGTTTTACCGGTTGTGTTGATTTTATTGGCCGGAGGGGTCAAATGGTTTGTGAGAAAAAGAAAATATGCGGGCTGATATGAGTAAACCGGTTAAATATATCGTTGCGATTGTCGTCCTTTTTGGATTGAATCTGTTCCTTTTCTATTCGAACAGCAACACCAGATCGTCTTCTTTTGATGATGCATTGTTTGTGATCAGTGATACTTCACAAATTGCTTCATTTAATATTGTCAATGATAAGGGTATCATCGAGATTGTTCGTAATCAATCAGGATGGATGTTGAACAATACCTGGGCCATCGATCAAAATTTTTTGAATGTCTTTTTCTCTATTATGAATCGAGTGAGAGTTAAGCGACAGTCGGGAGAAATCAAACCTGAAAATGCAGGAACACTTACTATTCGATTCGAGGATGGATCGGAACGTGCATTTAATTTCACGGCAGATGCAATCGGTACGAAATCCTACTTCATTGAGGACAGAACCTCTTATCAGGTGGAAGTGCCTGGCTATCGGGACAATGTGGTCAACATTCTTGAATTGAGTGAAGACCAGTGGAGGAGTCGTACGGTATTTGACGGCAGTTGGAGAACCATTCAAAAACTGACGATTACTTCTTCTGAAGAAGAACTGACCATTCGATTCAACGACAAGTTTTTCACTGTAGATGGTGTGAACCAGATTGACAGTTCAGCTGTGGTTGATTATCTCAATCAATTTCAGTTCTGGCAGGCAAACGAAATGATTTCACCAGGAAGATTTCCCCAACTTGATTCACTGAAAGAATTGGGTGCGCATGCTCTACTAACCATTGATGATATCAAGAGTGAAGAACCTGTTCAATTCAAAATCTATTCTGCTTTGCCGGGACAGTCTTACCATCTGGTCACTAAACATGAAACCGAAATGATGGTTTTTGACAGTCGAAGAATACAGTCGATCTTAAGACCAGTGGCTCATTTTGAGGCGAAATAGAAGCACTGGTTTTATCCCTTTTTTGTCATTAAATTTGCGCCCTTATGAGAATTTGATCTCTCAGGTAAATAACAACTTTCTATGAAATTCATTGTATCATCCTCTTACCTTCTCAAGCAGCTTTCAGCAATAAACGGTGTGATCACAACCAATCCGGTGGTGCCTATCCTCGAAAACTTTCTGTTCGAAATTGCTGATGGTAACCTTACTGTCACTGCTTCTGACCTTCAGACCAGTATGATCACCGAATTGCAGGTCGAGGCTAAAGAAGATGGAAGTATTGCCATTCCCGCAAAAATTTTACTGGAAACCCTAAGAAATCTGCCGGAGCAGCCGGTGACGTTTTCCATTGATAACAATACTTACAGCATCGAGATCAATTCAGACAATGGTCGGTACAAGCTTGCCGGAGAAAATGCGACGGACTTTCCGAAGATCCCGACTGTTTCTGACGGATATGCCGTGAACATTTCTTCTGAGGTGCTGGGGCGTGCTATTAACAACACCATTTTTGCTACCTCCAATGATGAATTGAGACCTGCTATGACAGGTGTATACATCAAGCTGGATGAAACCAATACAACTTTCGTTGCAACGGACAGTCACAGATTGATCCGTTATCGAAGAGTAGATGTAGTGGCTGACATGGCTCATTCCATGATCGTTCCAAGAAAAGCACTGACTTTGCTAAAAGCCACACTTCCTGCTGAATTGACTAACGTGAACCTTGAGTTCAACACGTCGAACGCATTTTTCAACTTCAACAATGTGAAGATGATCTGCAGACTGATTGACGAAAGATTTCCTGACTATGAAAACGTGATTCCACTGGACAATAACAATGCAGTGGTTATCAAGAAAGATGAATTGCTGAGTTCCTTAAAAAGAATTGCCATCTACGCGAACAAAACCACACATCAGGTGCGATTGAAAGTCACAGGAAGTGAGCTGATGGTTTCAGCTGAAGACCTGGATTTTTCCAACGAAGCAAACGAACGACTTGCCTGTGAGCACGACGGGGAGGACATTGAAATTGGTTTCAACGCGAAATTCCTGGTTGAAATGCTGGGAAATATAGATTCAGAAGAGATTACGATTAAGCTAAGTGCGCCAAATAAGGCCGGGATTGTTACTCCGAATGATAAGGATGACGAGGAGGATATCCTGATGCTTGTGATGCCGGTGATGCTGAACAACGCTGTTTAAGGATAAAAAAATAATTGAATTGAAAAGTGATGCTGAGAGGTGTCACTTTTTTTTGTTGCCCCTCCTTATTCTAAGCAAAAGGTGACGTTTGCCCAAACCTCTTGAATTTTGAGGACTCAGATTACCTGTCTTGTGACTTAGTTTGGAAGTATTATGCACCACACTTCTGAATTAGTCTATGTGTACAAAAAGAATTTGATCAAGTACTAATCGCTATAAAATTCTATTAAATCGTTTAGATAAATCAGATTCCAGCCATCCACGATTTCATCAAAATCCTCTTCAGGAATGTTTGTATGCCTTACCTCAAGCGAGGTTCCCTGCTTGTCTTCATGCATCTTTATTGTTACGACGGAGGGTTCATCCCGTTCACCAAAGTACCACTGTTGCTGAATCATTTTCCCTTGTTCCAGCGCAATGAACTTGCCGGAAATACTCCCATCCCACATAGAAAACTCCTCGCCAACTTTAGGTCTTATCCTGGCTGGAGCAGCAGTCCATAACTCAACAGTAGGCTCGTAAGTAAGTGCCGCGTAGACCTCCTCCGGAGTTGCTGCAAGCATAACGTATTTCTTAAAATCTGGCATAGGCTTCAAAGATAGGCAGGAGGCAATTGCTTTATTCCAGGTTCAGCGTCAAAGTCTTACTTGTGTTTTTCGTAGCAAAAGTGATTTGCTTTATACGTGCTCTGCTCTTTGAGTCTTTGACAGGTATTACGGTAATGTTCCCGGTTTTAGTAATAAATCTTGATGTTGTAACGGGTTCGTTGGCAGATTCCTCAGAGGAGTCTAAGCCAAGATTATTTAGCAGGACGATTAAATTTTGGTTACCCTCGATTGTGATGTTTTGAATGCTGTTGAATCCGTTTTTGTGAGTCGTGAATTTTTCTGAATGTGATTGATCAAAGTGATAGAAAATGAAGAAGATGTGCGCCAGTTCAGAATCATCAGGAAATGAGATATAGGTCCATAACGAATTGCGCGATTCAAGAAATGCCATATCAAGGGTTGCCAAAACTTCTTCGATTGAGTCTTGTTTTAGCCCTGTTAAAGCAAGGTAAACTCCGCCTTCACCAACTTTCAATAACGATTCATACGTTTTTGCCATTTGATCCTGAGGTTCTCCCCGGATTGACATCAGCTCAAGAGAACTGTAATTTTCAAACTTAATATGCGCGTTTATCAGTCCATTTGAATGAAGAGTTCCTTTTTTTATCGTAAATCCCATCTGAGAGAAGTTGTCAACTGCTCTCTCAAGATTGGATACGACTGATACTACATGATCTATTCGGAGTTCCTGGCCTTGTAAGAAATAAGGAACGCCAGAAGTCGTGAATAGAAATAGAGGAATTATTTTAAAAAATGATTGTTGCCACACTGTGTTGCTGGTAACATCCGGCTTAAATGGGTTAGTCCCGCTTGCCAGATCATATAATGTATGAATTTAGTAAATAAGGATTAATGGAGTTTGTTATTTTGTATGAACTGTAAGCTTTGCTCAGCTGGACGGAGGCTGATCAGCTATTCAAGCTAATTGGAGTAAACCAACAATTCTTCTCCAGCTTCCGATGGATTCACTTTCCTGTTTTCTTTCATCCCCAGCTTTTCCAACAGACCTTTGGAAGCTGTATTCTTTTTGGTGGTGATGGCAAGGGTAGTTTTAAATAGGAGTATTGATTTCCCATAATCCATTAGTGCTTCTGCAGCTTCAAAGGTGTAACCGTGGCGTTCGTACTCAGGAAGAATAGCGAACCCTAAATCCGGATGATCGAGGTAATTGCGCTTCAGAAACCCACAAATCCCAATGGGTTGCTTGTTTGTTCTGAGCATCAGTTTATACAATCCAAATCCGTTAGTTCGATAGCTGTTTATGAGGCTATTTTGAATATATCTTTCAGCATCTGCTAAGGTTTTGATTCCCCGGTCTCCAATGTATTCAATCCAGTTTGGACTGTTCAGAAGGCGAAAGAAAAAATCTGCATCCCCGAGGAGCGCTTCTTCTATAGAAAGTCGATTGGTTTCCAGCATAAGTACTATTTACATGTCGAAAACAGATGCCAGACTCACCCAATAGATATCGCCAGGCGGGCGTACCCCTTCTGCCTGCTCAGGCAATACCCCTGGACGTTCTGATGTGAAAAATAGAATTTCATTGTCTTTACTTAATGCGGGGGCAAAGTCAGCATAGTTCGGGTGGTTCACCTTTGGTCCAAGATTTTCGAGTTCGGACCATTGGCCGTTCTCATTCCGGCTGATGAACAAATCGGGGGTTTGGTTTCCCTCCGGATCACGGACCGCTGTAATTAAAAATGTCTCATCTGCCGATATACAGGGATTGCCTGCATAAATGGGTTCACCTCTTAATTTAAGGATGATGCTTTCAGTTTCCTGCCAGGCACCGTTTTCAAAACGACTAATCTTAACTCCACGGATTCCGTCTCGCTCCGAAACAAAGTAGGCATTTCCGCTCTCTGCAATGGATATATAGATTTCTGCCGAATCAGAATTTAGAGGGGCACCCGCGTTGATTGGATTAGACCACCCGGCGTTTGTCTTGTCCAGGAACCAGGTATCCCAATTACCACTTTGATCACCCGGTGTTTTAGGTCGGTCAGAACTGAAGATAAGTCGTGAACCATTTGACAAAAGGAAAGGGTCAACATCCTTGTATTCACCTGTTGAGAATGGAAGAGCGGTTGGTTCGCTCCACTTACCTCCATCCAGCCGTGAAGTCATAATCTGCATGGATGAGCGATCAGGAGTTGTCCTGTTGAAATACACTTCAGTCATGGTTGAATTGAAAGTGATGGAAAATTCGGGAGCTTGAGAAGAAACAACACCTGGTTGCCAGAGTGTGGCAGTTGCAGGAATGACAGGTTTTGAATTACATGAAACGATCATGAAACCAATTGTAACAATAGACAGAAATTTCATAATGGAAAGGTTAGCTGAAAAACCTGCTAACGTCAATTTAACCCCAATGTTTCCTTAAAAAACTTCTGGTTTACTTCTTCTTCGCCGGAGCTTTTTTTCCACCGCGACCTTTTTTCTCGGGAGCTTTGTCAGCCAGCTCCTTACATTGTTCAAAGGTGAGTTCTTCAGGCACCATGTCCTTTGGAATCTTCACATTCTTTTTTCCAAACTTGATGTAAGGGCCCCAACGACCATTCAAAACAGCTACATCCTCATCCTCATCAAACGTCTTAATGTATTTGTTGGCATCAGCCTCTCGCTTGTCAAGAATAAGCTGAACGGCTTCTTCTTCTGTGATGGTTAACGGATCTTGTTCCTTTTTAATAGAAACAAATTTTCCGTCATGTCTAACATAAGGACCGAATCGGCCAATAGCAGCAACCATGGGTTTTTCTTCGAATACCCCTATTTCCCTCGGCAGCTTAAATAATTCAAGTGCATCTTCCAGTGTGACATTGTCCAGGAACTGACCATGCCGAAGGCTGGCGTATTGTGGCTTTTCTTCTCCTTCTACCAATTCACCGATTTGAACATAAGCCCCATACTTGCCATGCTTGGCATAAATCATTTTGCCGCTCTTCGGATCAATTCCAACTTCACGAGCCTGATTAACAGATGCCCGGTCAAGGTCCGCAGATTTTTCAACAGTGGAATGAAATCCGCCATAGAATGAATCGATCATTTTGTTCCATTCTGTTTTTCCATTTGCGATATCGTCAAATTGTTGTTCAACATCTGCTGTGAAATGATAGTCAATGACGTTTGGAAAATGATCGACAAGGAAATCGTTTACTACCATCGCTGTGTTAGTTGGGAAGAGTTTGTTCTTTTCAGCTCCCGTGATTTCCACCGCTTCATTTCTTCTGATCTCCCCATTCTCAAGTGTACATTCGATCGAAATACGTTCATGCCCCTCACGGGCTTCTTTCTCTACATAGTTTCTTTTCTGAATGGTAGAAATAGTAGGCGCATAAGTGGATGGTCTTCCAATTCCCATCTCTTCCAGTTTCTTCACCAGACTGGCCTCTGTATATCGTGCAGGGTGTCTGGTGAAACCCTCCTTAGCCAGCATGTCTTTCAAATCCAGTGCCTGTCCGGTGGAAAGAGGAGGGAGGATGCTTTCATTTTCTTCATCTGCTTCCTCATCAGTGGATTCAATATAAACTTTTAGGAATCCCTCAAACTTGACCACCTCGCCTTTAGCAACCATTTTTTCATCGGTAGTTGAAATACCAATCGTTGCGGTCGTTTTTTCCAATTTGGCATCTGACATCTGAGAGGCAATGGCGCGCTTCCAGATCAGATCGTATAATCGATTTTCAGCATCACCCATTCCCGCATTTTTGAGCGCGAAATTCGTTGGTCGAATTGCTTCGTGTGCTTCCTGTGCACTTTTGCTTTTGGTTTTGAAAGTTCTTCTGTGAGAGAAGTCTTCCCCATAATTGGCAGTAATTGCCTGTGCCGCTCCCTGCATCGCTTCTTCGGAAAGATTAAGTGAATCAGTCCTCATGTAACTGATTTTACCGGCTTCATATAATTTTTGGGCCACCTGCATGGTTCGTGCAACAGAGTAGCCAATTTTACGACTCGCTTCCTGCTGTAACGTAGAGGTAGTGAATGGTGGTGCGGGAGACTTCTTTGCAGGTTTGGTTTCAAGGTTTTCAATAGAAAAATCTGCACCATTACATTTATCAAGGAATGCAAGGGCTTCTTCTTCTGATGAAAATTTCTTTGGGAGTTCAGCTTTAAGAACCTTTCCGTCTGTAAGATTAAAATGAGCAGTTACTCTGAATGATGACTCAGGTGTGAACTTGCTAATTTCTCTTTCACGCTCAACCACAAGTCGAACAGCGACAGACTGAACACGTCCGGCAGAAAGCCCGCCTTTTATTTTTTTCCAGAGAATAGGAGAAAGTTCAAACCCAACCAGTCGATCAAGAATTCTTCTGGCTTGCTGTGCATTCACCAAATCAATGTCAATACCTCTGGGATTCTGGATAGCATTTTGAATGGCATTTTTGGTAATTTCCCTAAAAACGATTCTTCTGGTGTTGGAATCGTTCAGTTCAAGAGCTTCAGATAAATGCCAGGAAATAGCTTCTCCTTCACGGTCATCATCCGAAGCGAGGTAGATCATCTCAGCAGCCTTAGCCGACTTCTTAAGATCTTTAATGACATCTTTCTTATCCTTCGAAATTTCGTAGGTAGGAGTAAACCCGTTTTCAATATCAATGGCTGAATCGTCTTTTGGAAGATCCCGGACATGACCATAGGAAGACTTTACTTCATAGTCTTTTCCAAGGTAGCCCTCAATGGTTTTCGCTTTGGCAGGCGACTCGACGATCACTAGGTTTTTACTCATTCTTAGTTGTTTGGATCGTAAACATAATACGACTTTGCAAATCGGAACCTACATGCTACATTAAAAACTTATTAAACCTGTGATTGGATCGTGATGTCAGAAAGCCTAAATTTAAAGAGTCGCCAGTCTGCCAATGAAAAAAAACCTCTACCTGCTTCGACACTCTTATGCGGAACCTCCCGGCAGTGATCGGGATTTCAAAAGGAGCCTCACAATGGAAGGTTTGAACACTGTGAGAGCGCTTGGAAGAAAGCTTTTGGAAGAAAGTTTTAATCCGGATGTCATTATAAGCAGCAAGGCACTTCGAGCTGAGGACACTGCGATTAACCTCGTTGAGGAACTTGAGATAAGTGAACAGATCATCACCTACGAGAAAAAAATGTACGAAGCATCTGTACGTGAGTTACTTGAAATTGTCAATGCAATTGAAGATACGGCCAAATCAGCACTGCTGATCGGTCATAATCCAACCCTTTCCTTTTTCGCAGAATACCTCACCGGTTCAGGATTTTCCGGAATGGAACCCTGCGGACTGGTTACCATAAAGTTTGAGGATATCAAATGGTCCGAGATATCACAGAGCTCTGGTATTTTTGCTGCCTATTATCATCCGAACCATTAATGTATAACCCAAGTGCTGTAGGGAAAATAGGCAGCCTGTTTGGATTGCCTTACTCGCAGGAAGAATCTGATTTGATCATCATACCGGTAGAGTTGGATGTAACAACTTCCTATGTAGCAGGAACTTCATTTGCTCCGAACCTGATACTTCAGGAATCGGCACAGCTGGACTTGTCTTTGTTGGCAATCGAAAAGCCCTGGGAATTGAAGATGGCTCTGGGAGACAGCTTGTCTAAAACGAAGCATAATGAAAAGTACAGAACCATTGCAGAAAAAATCATTGCACGATTAGAGAACGGTGATGAAGCAGGAGAAGTAAGTAACCAGCTTCATTCGGTGAATCATTTCTGTGAAGAGGTTCAGGATGAATTAACCGATACATCTGCCGAGCTGATAGACAAGAATAAGCTGGTTGCAGTACTTGGGGGAGATCATTCATCTCCGTTTGGCCTGATCAAAGCATTGAGCAGGATTCATGAATTCGGCATTTTGCAAATCGATGCACACATGGATTTAAGAAATGCGTATGAGGGATTCCATCACTCACACGCAAGCATCATGTATAATGCCCTGCAACTAACCAATGTTAAAACGCTCACCCAGGTTGGGATTCGAGATTACTGTGAAGAAGAAGAATTGTACATGGAAAATTCAGCCAGGTCTGTACATACATTCTTTGATGAATCCTTGTTTAAAAAAAGACTGAGAGGCAAAGGCTGGACTGTTCAGACAGAGGAGATTATCGAAACACTGCCCCAAAAAGTCTATATCAGCTTTGATATTGACGGACTTGATCCTGCCCATTGTCCACACACCGGCACACCCGTACCAGGAGGGTTGTCGTTTAATGAGGCTGTTTTTCTGATTGAGATGGTTGTCAGGTCAGGAAGAGAGATCATAGGCTTTGATTTATGTGAGGTGGGCAACTCAGCATGGGATGCAAATGTGGGAGCAAGGGTGTTATACAGACTTGCTACTGCTATGGGAGTCTCTAAAAAATTACTCCAATTCAAAAAAAGCTAAAATTCGTTATCTGATTTCCTCCAGCAACTTCTTGAAGTCATTGGTGTTATATTTAGCCATCCCTGAATTTTCCACACGAATCGTCCCTTCTTTATCTATCAGATAAGTGGTAGGAATGGAATGAACCTGATAAGTTGAAGGCAGACCTGATGCTAAAAAATATACCGGAAATTCAAATCCCCTCTTCTCAATAAATGCTCTTGCTTTGCCTTTATTCTCATCCAGGGAAATCATCACAAACAAGACTTCATCGCCCTTTTCTTCATACAAATCATGAATGTCCGGCATTTCCGCAATACAGGGCGGGCACCAGGTAGCCCAAAAATTAACAAAAACAGTTTTGCCCAGAAATTCACTAAATAGCACCTTCTCTCCATCCATACTTTCAAGTGTGAAATTGTATGAAGCAAACTTTTCTTCAGTTAGCTCACTGGGAGTGATGAGACCCGAATACAATACTGCCTGCTGGATTTTGCCTATAATAACCGTGTGCCATCCCATGAAATATATGAATCCTCCGACTGTCAGGAGCACAACCCATTCACGTAACTCTTTTCTTATTTTAATGCCCATTTTATGGGGTTTAGTAGCTTAAATACAATCAAAAAGTTAAAATGATTCAAAAGAAATAAGATCCATCATGGAATTCTTATCATGCCACTATGAATTTTTATAAATTCGTTGTTTCAAACCATGTTATAAATATGAAAATCAAGTTAATAGCTACAGTCATCCTTCTCTCCTCAGTTTTTAGTGTATTTGCACAAAAAATTAAGTATAAGGATCTTTTCCCGATACTCGATTCGAAAAACTGGACAACAGGCGGTCCCCAACTTCGGACATTTCTGTCAGACCCGAAAAACAGTGAAGAAGCAAATGCCCACCTTCAAATGGGGATGATGCTCGAAGACCAGTTTTTTAAACTGGATGCCACGAATGATTCAAGCAGATTTTTCAATTGTGGAGACTCTGCTGTTTTCTTTTTTAACAGAGCCAAAGAATTGATTACCGATAAAGAAGTCAAGAAAAATGATCAGTATTATCAGTCGTTTTTCAGAAGAGACCTAAGGACGGGTGATTTTGGTATCAAAGCATCGGATGTTAATCTGGATATTGAGAAGAAAGTCGAGAGCATTGAATCCAAAATGGCGAGTGCCAGAGAACTCAATCAAAAAGTGAAATCTACGGATGATGGAAATAGAAGAGATGAAGAAAAGTATAAAGGGCTGGTTAATCAATACAAGACTTACAATGAGTTGTTGATAAAGGCTGACGCGAAAGCCATCACGACTATTCAGGATTTGAAGAATAGTGCATTTGAAACAAAGAAGATTGCAGAAGATGTAAAGGGTATTGCTTCAGCACTTGGTACAGGGAAGTACAGTGGAGAGATTCAGTTGATGACAATAGTTAAGTATGGTGAAGACGGGATGACTTCCCCTGATTTATCCGATGGTATTGTAAAAGTGTGGGATTATGATGCATGGGCATCAAATGCCATTTCTGAAATTAATGGACCGATCGCAATGCTCAAATCAATGACAGTGAGTTATTCTAAATCCATCCGTGAAAAAAAAAGTCTTGTAAAGAAAAATCAGGATGCTGAGCCCGACTCATTGTCCGGTGAATTAGCTGAACTCTACAATAATTATGACCCGGAATCGGTGGCAAAAAAGCTTTTGTTGACGGAAGCTTCTGAGGTTAGAATCATGAGGCTCAGTAATTTCTCAATTAATAAAGCCCTTCTTGACTCCTCTCTGGTTGGAGAGCAGCTGGCGACTTTTGAAGCTATTCTAAAAGAAGCTGAAAAAATGCACCTCGTTTTGTCCTCCATCAATCAAGAAGATATAGATATTGCAAAAAGTACTTATAAGGACTACATAGATAGTTTTTTTCAGCCTTATACCACGGCAGGCAGTTATGTGACAAACATGAAAACATGGTCTGCTCAGCAAAAGAAATGGGCATCAGATGCTGTTGAATACTGGACTGAAAGAAGCAAATGGGGTATTGTGACAGTTGAAGGAGAGGAGAGTAAAAAGATCCCGTTATTTGTTCAGGATACTCCTGAAACAGAATTTTTTACTTTGGGGATGCCTTTGAATACCAATGATGAAGTCATCGTTTTCGGCGCTAATATGAGCGAAAAAAAAGGGTATATCTACTCATTTGATCAGGGAAGATACACCAATTGGGGACTTGAATTTAATTTACCAGGAGATGGAAATTATCAGTTAAGTGCAGATACCATTCCTGCAGGAGATGGAGCAACAGGGCTTTACCTTTTGAACGCAACCGTTCAGGAAAATAATTTGGCACTGGCAAGTTTTACAACTACGGGGACACTGAACTGGAGTACAGTTATTACGGTACCGAAGGCGCCAGTGGACTTCAAATTCGATGATTTGACTCAGGAATTAACGATTTTGCTATATCCGGAGGAGGACCTTCCGCTTGATAATGGAGAAGTTGGCTATCTCGTTATAGACAGAACCGGAAATGCGCGGTAGAACTTTTCTGACCGTATTTCTTATTTACGGAATAGCAGGTTGTACGGAAATCGATTTCCCTCAGGGTCTTTATAGTTATCAGTTAGAGCGTTTACTAAGTGGGGGAGACACTGCAACATGGACGGTAACCAGTCGGTTAATAGGCGGTATAATAAACTCACCATCAGACTGTGAAGATTCAATAAGGTTATTGTTTATGGACACAACAACAGACTCATTGGATGTTGCCAGACTCACATATCAGCCGGGCTGCCTGTTATTTGATACAATAAGGTTGGGAAAAGCCAATGCTTCAGGTACTTTGCTCTTCACGGATTCTTTGCTCTTTGAATCCGGAAGTCACTGGATCATTCACTCAATTACTTCAACTTCTCTTTCTGTTGGTACTTCAAAGGAAGTTGTTGAAACCGCTCAAAAAAGTAATTTTTGATAGATTTTCATTCAAGAACCATAATGCCCCCGATGATTTATCGAATAATCTGAAGGTTCTGCCTTATAATGTATGCTACTTAACAAAAGGGTTGCACAACAGGGGTAAATGTTTGTTAATTTGTAGGTAAAATCTTTGAATTTAGCCATTCGATAATCTGGTCACCATGAAATACCTGCTAATTGTTCTTTTAGTATTCACTTCTTTTTTTACTACCGCTCAATTTTACTCCCAGGGCAATGCAAATTTTAGCGTTACTACGAACTGGGATACTAACCCAGGTGGAGGAGGAACTGATCCAATAGCTACCGATTTTACCGATGGAAACTCTTCCTTTATTATTCAGGATGGACATAGTATTACCATAACAAATTCGGTGACTTTTAATATTGCTTCGATTCAGGTAAATGAGGGTGGTACCGCATCAACCCTGACCTTTGGCGATGGAACGGGAAATGCCGTCTCATTTAGCACAGGAAATTTCACTATTCAATCCAATGGTTCAGTTGTCGTTGACAACCCTGGAGCTGCGACGACCCATATACTCAATATATCCGGTGATTATGCAGGAACAGGATCATTGGTGCTCTCAAATGGTAATGGAGTTGTAAATACAACATTGAATAATACCTCGACGGTAGTAATTTCCGGCTCAGGAACAAACGATTTCAATGATCTTTCCATTGACGGAAACGGGAATGTGATAAATGTATCACCGTTTACTGTCCTTGGAGTCTTTTCAATTGGAGCCACACAGTCGAATATTTCCTTTACATCCAACAGTGTTGGGATTACCTTTTCAGGGAACTTCACATTGGCTAACTCAGCCTCATTTTCAACTTCCGGAAGCACAACATTATTCGATGGTGCTGTAGCACAAACACTGGACTTCAGTGGAGGAACTGCCGTCTTTAACAACATTGATTTTGATGGTGGAGGGACAAAGACCATTAATGGAAATTTGACCACTAATGGAGGAACGGTTCAGGTAATCAATGGAACAACCATTGCAGATCAGAGTGCAGGGAATACGCATACCCTGTACAATTTGGAAGTAAATAATCAGAATGCGCTAGACTTAACCGGTTCGACCATTAATTTCATGGGAGGAGAAATTCGATTTGGTGATAATACCGCTACTGACGGAACGATCGATTTTGGTGTGGGAGCCGGGGGTGCTACTAATGCGGCCAATGATGTAGATATCGTCGTAGTTGAAGGCAACCTGACCATTGAGCGAGACGACCTGCTTATCATGGATGGAGACATAACTGTAGAAGATCTGGCACAGCTCATTATTCAGGGTATCAGCCCTGCCACCGGAACTGAATTTGATGCGACAATTACGGATCATGATGGCACACACACCCTAACCCTAACAACAACAGCAGATATCTACCCTCAGGGTATTGATAACTTCCCTACCTCATTTGCCACTTACACATTTGGGTCGAATAGTTTTGTCAGGTATAATCAGGCCTACGATCAGACAATCAGAGGAGAAGACGATGGAGGGACCATAATTCCTTATGCAAACCTCCTGGTAAATCAGGGAGGAACAAAGACGCTAAACAATGGAGAAAATCTTTCTGTGGCAGTCGATTTGTACATCTATGGAGGTTCCTTGTTTACAGCAACACACGAAGCTGATATTACTGTGGGTGACGATATCATTAACAATGACGGAACTTCTTCTTTCGTAGCAACCAACTCAACACTGAATCTTAACGGAACGGAAACCCAAACGCTACAACTGTTTGACGGACCAGGAGAGTATTCCTTGAGAAAGCTTATTATAACTAACCCGGATAATGAAACGAGAACGGTCAATATCGATGAGGATATAATTTTGAATTCTGCAGGAACTACTCCCACCTTGCAGAGCTTGTTTCAGGTATCTAATGCCGGAGGCAGTCTTGCAAACGAATTGACAGTAGATCTGGATGATAATACAATTCTCGGATCAAATAATTCGTCCAGGACAGATGAGTTAAATATTGGTGCATTCTGTGCGATTTTCACTTCAGGGGCGGAATTCGCAAGGGACTTTAATACTGCAGGATCTCCAGATGTTTCCAATTTAGACATTAGCAGCACCGTTCGATTTGATTCTCCCAACCCACAGACAATCCCTAATATATCAGGATCGTATGGAAATATTGAGTTCAACGGGAATGGGGATAAATACATTTCAGTATCAAGCACAAGCCTGACAATTGCAGGAGATGTGACAAGGACTGGAGGAAACTTTGTTTTTAATATGGATCAATTTTATGTTGATCCTCCTGGTCTTGCATTCAATTTTGCAAGCTATGCTATTGTTGTTGGCGGTAATTGGAACATGACACAGGCCAGCACCGCTGTTAATGGAGCAAATGGGACGGTAACTTTCAACGGGACAGATCAACAAATCTCTGCCTCTGACTTTGAAAACGTGATCTTTAGTGGTTCTGGTACTAAAACTATTCAGGGTGGATTGATTGTCGATGGAGATTTCAGTATTCCGATATCAGGAGTTACGGTTGTTACCTCATCTAATATCGATATCCAGGGTAATTGGAGTGAATCAGCCGGAACCTTGTTCCAACAAAATGGAGGAACAACCAATTTCATTGGAGCCGGAACACAGATAGTCGATACTCAACCTTCGTCCTTTTTTAATGTGCTGGATGTTGAATCAGGAGCAACATTACAACTGGCCTCAACCAGTATCACAACCAATTCAAGTTTTAACCTAAGGAATGGAGGCACACTTGATCTCGACGGAGCTGACAACTCTGCACGTTCATTAAATGTAGGACTAAATGCTTTCTTTGATGATGCCAGTACACTATCATTTGTAAACGCTGCAGCGTCAATCATTTTGAATGGAGATGTGGCACAAAATTTCAACAACGAGATTGGTGGTCCCTATCCAACATTGGAGTTTCAGGGAGTTGGGGAGAAAGATCTGATCGATCAGAATTTCGATATTGACGGAGATTTCATCATTGCTTCCGGAACGACAGTGAACGGGAATGGAGAGGCAATAGACTTCAGCGGGGCAAACTGGACCGTAGATGGAAATTTCCTACATACCAATACTGTAACCTTTTCACGTGTCGGAACAACCACAGTCAGTGCTTCAAATTTTAACAACATTGTTATTGGGGATGGTGTCAGTGCAACGAATGTCACTTTAAGTGGAAATATCAGCCTGGAGAATGACCTAACAATTACTGATGCCTCCACATTGGATGCCTCTGTTGGAAATTATAATATTCAACTGGGACAGGATTGGAATGGTTATGGAACCTTCCTTCCAGGAACAGGAACTGTCACATTTATAGGAAATACATCCCAGATACGTACTGATGATGATGTAACAGACGTGGGAGATGATGAGGTTCAGGCCACTGCCAAAGCATTTTATAACCTCAGAATAAACAACTCTGATGCGCTGGATGTTATTATGGAGGATGATGAAGTGCAAGAAGGTATTCTTACTGTTTTAAATGATTTTGTTGTTGAGTCAGGAAACTTCAGGTTTCAGGAAGATGTAGGTGGGACAATAACAAGCTCGACTTTGCGTGTTGGTGGTGATTTCATCTTTTCGGGAGGAATTTTGGAATATGCGACTGCAGACATCAATACTATCGAGCTATTCGCCAACGGTACTTCTGCTGAAACTCACAGCATTGATCTTGGAGGAAATGTTGTCAGAGAATTTCAGGTAACAAATAACGAAGGAGATACTTACCAATTGACTAATACATTTGAGATTCAGGATGATGTAGACGATGAATTTGTATTGAACGCTGCAACTTCCACATTTGATTTGAATGGCCAGATCATGGTGATTAACAGAGGGGGACTGGAAATGTCCAATGGTACGCTTGAAATTGACGCAGGATCCTCTTTAGCCATAAATGATCTGGCGGTGGATCCTGATTTTAATAAAACGGGTGGAGATATCGATTTGATTGGTACCAGTATCAGCCCGGCAACACTTACTTCGCTTGATGTTGGCGGGTTCACTTTCCTGCAAACCGGAGGAGACTTTGAGACGAATAACTATACGATAGCCAATACAAGTGGGGACGGAATCGAAATTACAGGGGGTACTATAACTAATTTTAGTGATGGACTTTTTACAAATGGTTCAGGAAATGCTTATTTAACGCTCCGAAATATTGCTATTGGAACCATTTCAGCACCTGGAGTTGCGTTCAATGCGGGTCCTACGTTTAATGTTTCATCAGATCCTGGAGGGAGTCCTCCCACCGGGGATATTACTTTTGTTATTGCAGGAGGTACATTATCAGGATCAGCTAACGAGGATGATGATGGCACAGATGGAGGAGGTAATGTTAGATGGCTAAATGATCCGGGTTTTACATGGAATGGATCTGCTGCTGATGGTGATTGGACTAATTCTGCTAACTGGACTGAAGATGCAGATGTAAGTGTGGATATCAATGGAAATGATATTCCGGATGAAGCAACTGATGTAGTGTTCATTACAAACGCCGGAACGGCCCCTACAATCAACAGCAGTCAGGACATTAACATTGGCCGGCTAACGATTAATTCTGGTTCAGTTACACTCAATACAGGTGAGCTTAACGTCGATGGAAATGTTACCGTTTTTTCTGGCGCATCCTTAACACTAACTCAGGCGAATGATTCACTGAAAATTGCCGGATCTTTTGCAAACGATGGCACACTGACACAGAACAATGGGAAGATAAGCTTTGATGGAGCAGATGGCTCACATTCAATCAATAGTGCCAGCAGTTTTACCAATCTGAACATCAATGGAGGAACCGATGCTGTTTACTCCCTGGGTTCGGCACTTACTGTAACAGATTTTTCTATCACAGGAGGAACGTTTGATGGGTCCAGTGGTTTTACATTCAATGTAAGTGGAGACTGGACAGTATCCGGAGGAACATTCAATCCTGGTATTGCACAAGTAAGATTTGATGGAGCAACAGCACAATCTATTGCAGGAGGTACCATGTTTAATGCGAGGTTCCTGGGAGCCGGCCAAAAGAATATTACAGGAAATATTTCTGTCGGAGGTGAGTTAAGAATTGACGGGCCGGGTCTTGTGGTATCGGAGAATGCCTCCGGTATATTAATCTTTTTGGGTGGAGACTGGAATAACGACTTAGCTTCCGGCTTCACTGCAAATGATGGGACAGTGATTTTTAATGGAGAGGGTACACAGAATATTGTTGCTGGTCAGGTAACGACCTTTAATAACCTGACTTTCCAGGGAACAGGGGCAAAGAACATTAACGAAGATGTAACAATCAACGGTGATTTGACGATCACAACGCCAACAGTAAACATCACTACAGGCGATGCGATCACCGGTGTGGGCGGTGCACTCAATATGTCTGGAGGAATTCTTGATATTGAAGATACCGATAACTTCCCGACAGGATTTGGAACCGTTTCATTGATCGGAGGACAAGTTCGCTATATAGGTATAGATATCAATCAGACCGTTAGAGGGGGAATTTCCTACAATAACCTGGCCCTCCTGTCTAATAATAATAATAGCGGGACATTCAACAGGACACTGGATGGAGATGTGACTGTAAACGGTATTCTCTCATTCGGGAATGGAAATGTCAGTTATGACGATTTTGTACTTGAAGTAGGAACGAATACGCTTACGCTTACCGGGACTAATGCTACGGGAACAAATCATCTTTCGCTCAGTGCAGATGATGATATCACTTTTACAGGAGGAGGCACACTTGTTCATTCGGGAAGCAATGAATGGGATATAGAAGCAGATTTGAGTGGAGTAACATTCGAGAACGTCACGTTTAGTGGCGGGAGAAAAGATGCACAGACATCATTAACCATTAACGGAGACTTTACAATCAACAATGATGTAATTTTTGACCAAAATGCCAACACGGTAACGAATGATGGTGATGGTACTTTTTTGATTGGTAACAACGTATCATATTTTAATGATTCGGGAAATTCATTACCTCAAAATTTTGGCACCTACTCAATTGCATCAAGCAGTTTGACTACTTTGAACGCAACCGGGAATCAGACCCTGAATACAGGAACATATGGTGCATTAACAATTAACTCAGACCTAAACGTTACGATGGATGGGATAGTGATTGTGGAAGGAGATTTTGACCAAAATTCACAGGGAGTATTGGTAGACGGGGGATTCGCGCTAACCCTAAACGGAGATGTCAGTGATATTCAGAATTTTGTTCCGACAGCTACAGTAACGTTTTCCGGAGGAGATCAGACTATCAACGACTTTGACGGTGAGGTTGACAACCTGACTTTCCTGGATGTTGTTTTTGGAGGAACCGGAACGAAAACACTCGTTGTGAATAATGCCGATGAGGTAGAAATTCTAACTGGAGGCTCAATTACTATCAATCCCGGTGTTTCAGTAACTACAGGTGAGTTAGTTCGATTTGGAGGAACAACTTTTACCAATAATGGATCCTTTACTACCACTACGCAGGGAGCACCCCTGACATTCGACGGAGCAACGGTGACCTGGGATCCGGGAACAAATGACATTGCAGCTTTGACACTAACCAATACAAGTACCGTAACCCTTTCTGGTAACGGCCTGAATATAGGAAATGGAGATATCAATATTGGTGATGGTAGTGTATTGAATTTTGGAAACTTCACACATAATATTGCTTCTGATGACTTTTTCTTAAATACGACTGGGGTGTTATCCTTTGGAGCAGAGGGCGCTGAGACAACAATTATTTTTGACCGAGCCGGAACTCAAAGAATCCCATTCATTGATGCGGCAAATAATGCCGCTCAAATTACCAATATACCTAACCTGACGTTTAGTGGGACGGGCCAAAAATTGCTAACCGGAAGCTTACAGGTAAATGATATTACCCTTGAATCAACAATAACAGAACTGGACATTGATGTGACAAATCAGTACGCGATTCAGGTAAGAGGGAATTGGGATAACCAGGGAAGTTCGTTTGATGAACATGAAGGCCTTGTCACGTTCTTTTCCAATATAGCAGCAACAGATGCTCGTACAATCACCACCAATGGTGATCAATTTGCTGAACTGGTTTTTGATGGAGTTGGAGGATCAGACAGGACCTATACTTTGTCTGGAGATCTTACGGTTGAGGGTGAAGGCACAAACAGAAATGGAGGTATTGGCACCTTCGAAGATGCTTTGACTATTACCAGAGGAACACTGGATATTAACGGAAATGAACTCGTTCTAGGAAACAATGATGGTGGTGATCCGACACCTGAGAGATCGATTATTTCAGCCAATGGAAGGTTGATAGTTGATGAAGCAGCAACATTGAGCTTTAATACAGATGATGATGATGGAGACAATGCACTTAATCTTACAAATGCAGCTGTTTTACAGGTTTTCGGAAGACTGGATTTAGATGGAGTTGCTGGTAATCCGGCTTCATTTACAAGAAATGCTGGTGCAGATAGAATTGAGCTTACCATTGAAAGTGGTGGTATTTTGGAAGCGGATAACTACAGTTTTAACTTTCTTTCCGATGAGGGTGTTCAAATCCTCGCAGGTGCTGATCTGGCAAGGAAAGATGGAGCAGGAACAAATTCTACTTTCTCCAACGGATCGTTTAATAATATGTCTACTGCTGCAGGCATTCGAAGATACATCGATTTAGAGGCAGACTTAACCGGTGGTGCAACAACTGATATCAATATTGACAATATTACTTTCAACTATGATAATACACCTGTAACGAATGTTGGAGACAGCACGACAAATATTCGAACCATTACCGCCGTTGGAGTAAATATCAACTTCACCAACACATCCGGAACACTTGGTGCAGATGGGGCTTCTTATGAGAATGATCTTCCTGCCACTATAAGCTGGCCTGCTGTAACAACAACAAACTGGACTGCCGGAAACGGTACGAATGACTGGTTTGATGCCGCTAATTGGAGTGGGGGTCTGCCATCCTCAACAATTAGTGCAGTCATTCCTTTTGTTATTCCTTTTCCTGAATTAGATCTGGATACGCAGGGTGCCTTAATTATAAGTGACATAGAAATTACTAATGGAATTTTGAGAATAACAGATTCAGGGGTTGGTACAGGAGATCAATTATCAGTTACAGGTAATTTTTCTGTTGGAGATGGTGGAACATTAATAACTCAGTCTGGTCTTGAAACGAATCCAATTGAAGTAGCAGGTTCTTTTGAAATCAATGACAATGGAACATATGATAATGGGGGTGTTTCTATAGAGCTGAACGGTGCTTCTTCAACCTCGCCTGTTTTCGCTACCGGTGACAATAATTCTGTAGGTGCATTGCTCATCTCTGGTGATGCGGACTACCAGTTTAATGGGACAAATATTACTATTGACGGGAATTTTGATGTCACAGGTTTAGCTTCCATCAATCCATTGGACAATGCCTATGATTTGAATGTAGGCGGTGATATTACCTTCCTTGGCTCCACAGCTTTTAACACGGGAGTGGATGGAGAAATAATCCTGGATGGAGCAGATCAGACCATTACAAATCTTACGGCCGATGGATTGACATTGGCAGGAACCGGAAATAAAACGCTTAGTGGCGTAACGGTCAATGATATTTTCACCATCAATAGTGGTGTGACAGGGACAGGTGCCGGAACAATAACCTGGGACGATGATGTGGTAATAAATGGAACGTTCCAGGGAGCGAGCAGTATTGAGTATACATTCAATGGCGATGATTGGATTGCTGGTCAGGGTTCTTACGGCAACCAGCTGGGCACGGTGATTTTCAATTCATCCCTGGCAAATGTCTATATCCGCCAGTCCAGCAACGTTGGTACCGATGAAGTAGAGTTCCATAATCTTACTCTTAGAGGTTCGGCAAATGTTGAGCTTGGAAGATTTATTAACGGTGCTCAGGAAGATGGGAATGTGACGATTACCGGAGACATGACTGTCGAAAATACCATTGGAGAATTAAGAGTCAACGAGTATTTGATAGATAATAGCACAGGTACAGGGACATTCACCCTTCAGGCAGGTGAGCGTGTCGAAGTAGATGGAGCAGACAATTTTCCAGGCAGCTTTGGAGTCTATGCCATTGACCCAACAAGTACTGTGGCATATGAAGGAAATATAGATCAGACAATAAGAGGAGGATTCTCTTATGGCAATCTCATCTTAAATAGTGGTAACACTTCTACCATGAGCTCTGATATTGATGTGAATGGGGATTTAACAATCTCCGACGGGGATGTATTGGATGTTTCGGCAGGAGACTTCACCATTAGGTTAGCTGGCAGGTGGGACAGTGAAGCAGGAACTACTGATGGTAACTTCATTGCCAGAAATGGTACTGTAATTCTGGATGGAACAGGTGATCAGATTATGCAACTGGGAAATAGCGGAACACAGACGTTTAACATACTTGAGTTAGATAAGTTGTCAGGAAGGGTCGATTTGCAAAATGCGGATCTTGTAATTTTAGAAGACTTTACTATTGAAGATGGAGAATTCGATATCAATTCGCTTCAGGCCAGCATAGGTGGAAATATTGATATATCAGGCTCTGGGTTTATTACTTCTAATGCTGCAGGACTAATCTATCTAAATGCCGCCACAGGCTCCCCAACAATCCGAATGAACAGTTCAAATTACCTTGGGAATTTCACAATTGATGCACCCGGAAGGACATATACACTTCTGGATAATATGATTGTTGACAATGTTCTGACAATCACTTCGGGAACTTTGGAGGTAAATGGAAATACCCTGGAGGTTGGAAACACGGAAGATGTAATCAATATTTTCGGAACGCTTAATGTAAGTACAACTGCCAATCCCGGCGGGACACTCGCTTTGGGCCCTCAGGTGCAGGTGATTGTACAATCAGGGGGTGCTCTTAATGTTGTCGGCACATCTACTCAAACGGGTACGGTAACTCGCAGATCAGGCACTACTGGCACATATGGACTTACAGTTTCTGGAACAGTTGGAACTCCAGGCACAATTGGTGCACGATTCTATCTTTTCGAACACATGGATTCCAATGGAATTTCAATTGACGAAAATGGTGCAGTTGATGTGACCAATAACTTTAGCGATGGAAGTTTTACAAACGGACTGGCCGGAGGATCTTTCCTGCGAATTGAAAACGATCAGAGCTTTTTAGATGCCAGTGGAGAATCGATTCAAAATGTGGTTTTTAATGACAACCCAGGAGGAGGAGCCGTCAATGTGATAAAAACAGTAGGGACAAGTGGAATAATAGAGTTTGGTGACTATACAGGAGTTTTTTCAGGGGAATCCTTTGATAGTGATCCTAACAATCTGATAGTTTGGTTAGCTCCTGCAGAAATACTCTGGACCGGAACAGTTTCGTCTGATTGGTTTAATCCGGGCAACTGGAGTACAAATTCAGTTCCTACCAGCACAGATGACGTAGTGATCCCATCAACTCCAACACAGGCAACACTTAATCCGCCTGCTATTTTTGATGGAAACTTTGGCGGTGACGATGCGATAGTTGCTGAAGCAGCAAATCTCACAGTGGAATCAGGTAATTCATTGACGATAAATACTGCAGATGCAGACCTTGATGCAGACCTTAGAGTGTCAGGTACGGTTACGCTGGAAACCAGTTCCGCTTTGACAAGTATAGGAACAGATGATGATATTGAGATAGGTGGAAGCCTGATATTAAATGGTAGTCCGACCTTCAATGCTGGTACTGGAAGTGTATTCACTTTTAATTCAACTTCAGGACTGGTTACGATCAACACAATATCTCCATTCAATGATCTCATTATTGATGTAGCCGGAACATTTAACATACTTTCCAATCTTCAGGTTGATAATGATTTTCAAATAACTGCAACAGCAGGGGTATTTGGATTCAATGGATTTGATGTTACCGTTGAAGGGAATTTTGCTAATTTAAGTCCAGGTGTTTCAACAATTGATGCCGGGTCTAATACACTTAGACTTTCTCCTTCTTCTGCCTCAACTTTTACGTTTGATCCAGGAGAATCTGAACTCTTCAACGTTGTTTTGGGTGATGGAACAACTGCTGCCACCTATCAGCTTACGGGGAACCTGAGTGCTTCAAATGATTTTACCCTGGCAGCAAATACGACACTTGATCTAAATTCAAATAATGTCAGTCTGGGAGATGAATTAGCAGATGTGGAATCAGCCCAGATTTATGGAGATGTTTCTGTAAATGGAGGCGAAACATTCCGTTTGGGAAATCTTACAGATCTGATTGTGTGGAGTACGGGAAATTTTCAGCTTGCAGGAGCAAGCGATGTAAGCAGAGCTACTTTAACCAGAAAGGGAGCCTCCGGTAACTATACATTCAATGTGGTGAGTGGTGGAGAGTTTGGGGCTGAATTCTTCAATATCAGTTATTCCGGTGGAGACGGCATTGATATGGCATCTGGTTCTACACTAACTGTCAACTCATCAGGGACAGAAGATATTGATGTTTCTGTTGCAGATGGAAACGATGATATTACACTTAGGAATGGTACTTTCTCAAACGGTGCAGGTACAGCTTATTTGACATTGGCCAACGCGTTTACAGGAACTTTGAAAGCAGACAATGTCGTATTCAACACTGGTCCAACCTTTAATATCTCCAGGAATGGCATACTGGACGACCTGATATTTGTCGATCCATCCGGGAGCCTGCAGGGCCCTAATTTTGAAGACGATGATCAGAATACGGTAAGCCTTGAGGCAACTACGGGTAATGTTCAGTGGTTTTACAATAATCCACTTTATTCCTGGACCGGTACGACTGACACTGACTTTACAGATGATACCAATTGGTCAGCTACAGTTTTTAACGGAACCGGCCCTACATCGAGTAATACGGTCATTATCCCTGATGTGAATCCTGTTACTGATTATCCATCGATACTTACAGATGTTACAGTTGCAAGCCTCACTATTGATGCCAATGCTATTCTGACCATTGCCGATGGAGTAACATTGACGATTAGTGGTGATTTTACCAACTCAGGAACACTTAACATTACTGGTGGTGGAAATCTTATTGTACAGGGATCTATAACCAATACAGGAACAATCAATGCTGGAGCTACCTCCACTGTAACACAGGTGCTGGCTCAAAGTATCCTTTTCGATGGAGGCAGTGCTTACAATAATTTAATTTTTGATGCAAATGGTGGTACGTTCACAGCTTCAACATCAGGATCGCTTTCTATTGCCGGAAACCTTACCATCACGGATGGGGCAACACTAGATATCGCAGATGCTTCGCATACACTCACAGTAGGTGGAAATATATCAATTGATGAAGCCACCAGTGGAGTCTTTAATGCAAATGATGGAATACTTTTATTGAACGGTAGCGGTGCACAATCAATAGATAATACATCTGGCAGTGCAATCATCCTCAACAATGTGACCTTGAGTGGAGGATCAACCAAGACCTTTAGTGATAACGTGACAGTAAATGGAGAGCTTATCCTGAATGATAATTCCACCATATTGGAATTGGGATCAACTACCCTTACGCTGAATGGTGACCTTACGCTGAATGACGGTTCAGCATTGAATGCCTCTACTAGTACGGTGGAGTTTTCAGGGACGACAATCCAACGAGTTTCTGGTAGTGGGGCAACCAGCAGTGTAACGTTCAATAACGTACTTATTAATAATACTACGGCAGGAAATAATGATGTTCAGCTCGGAATTGATATGATTGTTGGTGTTTCAGGTGAACTTGACTTTGTGTCGGGAATTGTTTCTGCTTCTGCTTCAAATCCGGTGATATTTAGCGACAATGCCATCGTTCGATATGATGGGGTTGCTGAGATCACGCCATCCGGGCTGGTAGATACAGACCAGGGAGCTGATGGAGCCGGTTACGTCTCAGGACCGGTCACTAAGATCGGAGATGATGCATTTGTATTCCCAATTGGTGCCGGTGCAAGATTGGCTCGATTAGGTATTTCGGGTTTTACAGGAACAGTCACCACAGCTGACCAGTACAGTGCTCAATACTTCTTTAGTCAGCCTGCAAATAGTGGAGCAACAAAAAATGGAAGTATAGTCAGAGTAAGTGGTCTGGAGAATTGGGATCTCTCAAATGTGAATGCTCATGGTTCAGAACCGCTGGTTACGCTATTCTGGGATGCCGCCAGTGATGTGTCAAACCCTGCAACACTGACAGTTGCGCATTACAATGGAGCTTCTTGGGATGACGAAGGAAATGCGAGTACAACCGGAAATGCAACCTCTGGAACCATTACTTCAGCCAATAACCTCACTTCCTTCTCTCCAATAACAATTGCTACAACAGTGGATGGAGATAATCCACTACCTGTAGAATTGCTGGACTTTTACGGAACGGCGGACAATAACGAAATCATACTTCATTGGAGTACTGCTTCCGAGTTGAACAATGATTACTTCGAAGTACTTAGGTCATTAGATGGTACAAACTTTGAAGAGATCGGAATAATCATTGGAAATGGTACAACAGGAGAGTTATCTGCCTATAAATTTAAGGATGCTTCGCCCTTGCCTGGAATTAATTATTATATGTTGAGACAGGTGGATTTTGATGGTCAGGAAGAAGATCTTGCCATCACATCTGTAGATAATAGCTTCTTCATGGCGGGAATATTAACGAAAATTTATCCGAACCCTGCCACTGAATACAATTTGAATATTTCAATATCAACTGGTGATAACCACACACCAATGCACCTGAAAATCATTGATTTAACAGGACAGGTTTACTTTGAAAAAGAGATTATCCCGTCACTTAAGTTTGATGGAAAGATTGCTCCGGATAAGAAGATGGTTTCAGGCGTGTACTTTGTTCAGGTGGCTCAGGGAGAAAATGTTTCGAGAAGCAAAATAATTATTAGATAACTGGCGTTTCAGAACCATTATTAATATCAAAACTTATTAACAGTATTAATCATGCAGCAGGCTACAAGGCCTGCTGTTTCTGTTCTTAGTGTATTGTTGCCAAGTGAGACCGGAATGTATCCCTTTTCTTTTGCTGAGGTTATTTCTTTTTGGCTAAAATCACCTTCAGGGCCAATAAGTATACTTATTCTTTTAGAAGCACTAATTTGTTCTGCCAGGTATTTGTTAGCAGAATCGACATGAGCAATTAATTTATTGTCTGCCCCGTCAGATTGGAAAAATTTTTCAATGCCGGTTAACTCATTAATTTTCAACAGGAATGGATTCTTTGACTGCTTCATCGCACTAATGGCTTTCTTTTCCATACGATCAATTCGTAATTTCCTGCGCTCAGAATGATGCGTCTCCAGAAATGTCAATTCCTCTGCTCCGATTTCACATAACTTCTCTATCATCCATTCCATTCGATCAGTGCTCTTGGTAGGAGCAATGGCAAGATGAATAGAAAATTTCCTGGCAGGTATAATAATTGATTCCTTTACTTCGAATGTGCAGGATTTTTTAGAAACATGATCCAAAACACAATGGTGAATCCCTCCACTACCGTCCAAAATGGATATTTCATCTCCGGACTTGTGTCTCAAAACCTGAGAACAATGTTTTGCCTCCTCCTCGGAAAGACTTTTTTGGCCTCTTATTACGTCTTTTTCGTAAAAAACATTCATTTAGGTTATTTTATTACCCTTGAAATTATTTTTTTTCGCAAAATTCCCTTTTTAAGGAAAAAAAATAACCCTTACTCATACTTATTTTTGTAAATGAACTAGTTTTGGCATTGAATTTCACCCTCAAAAGTATAAACCATGGCTCATTTACGATTTAATGCTCTCAATTTAGTTCAAAACAGAAAGAAGATTGATGTAACGGCTCCTTCGAAAAAGATTTCAGAATACTTTGGAGAATTGGCGTTTGGACAGGATCAGATGAAGGAGACCCTTTCGCCGGAAGTCTTTAAACGTGTAGCAGATGCCATTCGAAACAGAAAAAAAATTGATCTGGATACTGCTGATGCCGTGGCATCTGCTGTCAAGAACTGGGCGATGGAACGAGGTGTTACGCATTATACACATTGGTTTCAACCACTGACGGGAGCTACCGCAGAAAAGCATGATTCCTTCTTTGACCCTCAAAAGGGATTAGAAGTATTCAGGGCGGAAGCACTTGTTCAGCAAGAGCCGGATGCTTCATCATTTCCGAATGGTGGAATAAGAAGCACATTTGAAGCTCGCGGGTACACGGCTTGGGATCCATCCTCACCAATCTTTATTTACGGTAAAACATTATGTATCCCTACAATTTTTGTTGCATACACGGGTGAAGCACTTGATTATAAGGCTCCATTGTTGAAATCTCTTGATGCCATTGACAGAGCGGCTGTAAAAGTTTGCAAGTTGTTTGATCGTAACATTACCAAAGTAGATGCATCGTTGGGATGGGAGCAGGAGTATTTCCTTGTTGATAAAGCACTTTATACTTCCCGTCCGGATCTGGTAATGGGTGGAAGAACAGTCTTTGGACACAATCCGGCAAGAGGTCAGCAATTGGATGATCACTATTTTGGATCCATTCCAACCCGGATTTATGACTACATGAAGGATTATGAGATTGAGGCTCATCGATTGGGCATTCCCTTAATGACCCGGCATAATGAGGTGGCGCCAGGCCAATACGAAGCAGCTCCAATGTATGGTCCGGTTAATGAAGCAACCGATCAAAATCAACTATTGAAGGATGTGATGGAGAAAGTGGCCAATAAGCACGACCTGAAAGTGTTATTTCATGAGAAGCCGTTTGCCGGGTTAAATGGCAGTGGAAAGCACAATAACTGGTCTCTGGTTACAGATACTGGTGTTAACCTTTTTCAACCAAGTAGCAGTGCAAAAGACAATCTTCTTTTTCTTACTTTTTTTGTTTCAACAATCAAAGCTGTTTACGAGCATGCCGATATGCTGCGCGCCAGTATTGCCTCAGCCGGAAATGATCACAGACTGGGTGCCAATGAAGCTCCTCCAGCCATCATTTCAGTATTTATTGGAAGTACCCTTACCAAGGTTCTTGATAAGCTTGAGAAATCCGGGGATGTAATGGTAGGGAAAGGAGAGAACCTGTATATGAAATTGGGAATTGATCAGATTCCTCAAATCATTCTTGACAATACAGACAGAAATCGGACATCTCCATTTGCATTTACCGGAAACAAGTTTGAGTTCAGAGCTGTGGGTTCGGATACCAACGTATCTTTTCCAATGACTGTGCTGAATTTGATAGTTGCAGATCAACTATCAGATTTTTATAAAACAGTAACAAAGCTCATGGACGGAGGAAGAGAGCGAAGACTTGCCATCATTGACGTGCTTAGAGATTATATAAAAACCTCGAAGAAAGTGCGTTTTGAAGGTGATGGTTATTCGGAAGAATGGAGACAGGAAGCTAAGAAGAGAGGGCTCGCTAACGTTATGGATACACCAAGAGCATTGGATTTTTCGGTGAGTGAAAAAGCGATTAAACTTTATGAGAAACATAAGGTATTGAGCAGAGTTGAAGTAGAAGCCAGACATGAAATCAAATTGGAGAATTACATCATGAAGGTACAGATTGAATCAAGGATGATGGGAGATATCGCTTCGAACATGATCATTCCTACTTCAACAAAGTACCAGACAAAATTAATTGAGAATGCAAAGGGACTTGCTGAGCTCGGAATTGATGCAACTGAGATCAAGAAAACAATAGAAGATGTATCAAAACATATCAACAATGTAAGAAGGTTGACGCATGATATGATAGAAGAAAGAAAGCGAATTAATGAAATAAAAGATATAAGAGAAAAGGCGATTGAATATTGTGATAATGTGAAAAACAAATACTTCGATGACCTTCGGTATGCGGTTGATAAGCTTGAAATGTATGTGGACGATGAAGATTGGCCTCTGGCGAAATACAGGGAATTACTTTTTCTTAAGTAGCGCCTAAATATGTGAGTTCGGATATGACAGAAAGAAAACGCTTCCATTCCCCTCCATTGGAGGGGTAGGTTTTAAAAAGAATTCACGTTGAAGAATAAAAATAAAAGGTCCTTCTGAACATCAGAAGGACCTTTTTTGATTACTCATATTTTAAATTTTGCGAAGGATTGGTTGTTGATGCCTTTAGTGCATGGTAGCCTGTGGTAAACACAACCATGATAATAGTCACAATCAGCACAAAGATGAATACAAGGAATGAAACTGAAATATGGTACTCAAAAGTATCCAGCCAGGTATTCATAAGATAATAACTGACGACAAAAGCCGGAATTGCGCCGATAATCACCAACCATACAAAATCTTTAACCAGCAAACTTATTAATCCTTTCACACTGGCTCCAAGCACTTTTCTAATGCTTATTTCTTTAGTTCGCTGTTCCGCAGTAAATGAAGCGAGTCCAAGTAAACCAAGACCTGAAATGATGATCATCATGAACGAGAATCCAAGAAACAACTGGCCTCTTAATTGATCTTCTTCATATTCTTCGATAAAATTCTGATCCAGCAGTTGATATTCAAAAGGAATATTGGGAAATAATTCCTCCCAGGATGCTTTGATATGGGCAATACCTTCTTCGAAATCTCCATCTACCTTTACCAGTGCCTGAGAGTTGTTAAGGTTTGGAATAAAGAGTAAGGCTTCAATTGGGTTATACATGGATTGTTGATGAAAGTTCTTTGCAACACCAATCACTTTGTGAAAAACAGTGCTATCCTGATCGAATTGGAATCTCTTGCCAATCGGGTCAGACCATCCCATACGTTCCACCATTGCTTCATTAATAAGAACAGAAGTAGCGGTATCTGTGACATACTGACTTGAAATATTTCTTCCCTCTACAATCTCAATATCAAGAGATCCGAAAAAATCATAATCGATGGCATAAGAATCAATTCCATACGATTCCATGACCCCCTCATTGGTTTCAACATTCATTACATTTTTTCCATAACCATTCCCTGGAGCAGTTGAAGATGTGGAAGCACGTGTAATAGCCGGGTTTTCCATTAATTTGGTTTTCAATACAGGCCAGCTCTCTCTCACGTTTCGATTCATGGAAAAATTCACCACCTGATCTTTATCAAATCCAAGGTCGGCATTCCTGACAAACTGCATTTGCTGGTAGATGATCACTGTGCCCGCCAACATGAAAATGGATATTGCAAACTGAATTCCAACGAGAATCCTTCGCAACCAGACATTGCCCGTTCTTTTTGTCCCTCCTCCTTTAATCGCATTGATCGGGCTGAATGCTGAAAGGTAAAAAGCAGGGTATGAGCCTCCAACCAGACCGGTAATGATCATGATTCCAATGCATGTAAGGATGATCTTTCCTGATAAAAGATTGCTCAATTCAAGATTTGTCCCCACAAGATTGTTTATTGCAGGAGCAGCCAAAAGCAGTACCAAAAGACTAAGAATGAAAGAAATCAATGTGATCAGAATGGATTCAACAATGAATTGTCGGATTAATGAATTTCTTTGAGCACCCATCACTTTCCTGAGGCCAACTTCAAGAGACCGTCTCATGGATCTGGCAGTTGCCAGATTCATGTAGTTAATACACGCAATGAGAATCAGGAAGATTGCAACGGCAAAAAATATGTAAACGTAATCGATGTTCCCAGTTGCTGTTGGCTCTCCTTCGAATGTGGATTTCAAATGAATGTCACGAATGTTGATCAGCTCATACTTTATTTTGATATCGAACTGATCAAATATGGTTGCTACATATTTATCAATGATATCCGTATTCAGCTTATCCACTACTTCCTGTGAATTAGAATTTTCATTCAAAACGACATAAGTGTAAAGGCCAAAACCTCCCCAGCTTTGAGAGTTATGGTAATTCTGATTTGTTGAAAAGGAAACCAGAGCATCAGCAATAATGTGAGAAGTGTTTGGCATGTCTTCAAAAACACCGGTAACCTCATAACTAAACCTTTCAGTTTCCAATAATCGTCCCATTGGATCATCCCCTTTAAAAATTCGATCCGCAAGTGTCTTGCTTAGTACGATTGAATTGGGTGCATTTAGTGCAGACTTGTCACCTCGTATGAACTCAAAAGTGAAAACATCAAATACGGTTGAGTCAGTCAGAAACAGGTTTTCAGCCGAGTAGCTTATACCGTCCAGCTCCATCCTCATGTCTCCTCCTCCGGCAAACCGTGTATACTGATTGATTTCTGAAAATTCTTCTTTTACAGTCCGGCCCAGAGGCGCCTGTGTTGTTGCCCAACGGAAGGCATTATCAGGCTCTGCTATGTCCGATGAAATACGGTAGATGTTTTCATTGTTTTCATGGTGCTCATCAAAGCTGAGTTCATAATTCAGGTATAGTGTGATTAATAAGGCAGACACAATCCCGATCGTAAGACCAAAAATATTGAGAAATGCATAAGCAGGTTGTCGCTTAAGGTGGCGAATGGCCACCAGGAAATAATTCTTTATCATAAGTTTTTGAGTTTTTTGACTTTAAAAAGGTACTAATGACGCTCCGTTAAAAAGTTACCGCTGGTCACAATTGTGATTTTTTAACATTGCCAACCCAGTCATTCTAATTATTTTTTACCAGATATGCACCCCAAGAAAAAGCTTGTTAACAATTGGTTCACCCACTTTATCAACTTTGGGAATTTGATCTCCCTTTCTTAAAGGGCTGCCTTTTTTATTTAATGACGGCCACACAAAAAAAAATGCAGGCAAGTTTTCATGATCCGCTCCTGATAAATAAGTTTGCGCCATGAAAACAGCAGAAATACATACCAGGAAAGGTGTAATGAAAATTGAATTCTTCGAAGAGGATGCGCCCAATACAGTAAAAAACTTTGTCGAGCTGGCAGAAAAAGGTTATTACGATGGATTAACATTCCATCGGGTGATTCCGAATTTTGTCATTCAGGGAGGATGCCCGACCGGAGATGGATCAGGAGGTCCTGGATATCAGATAGATTGTGAGCTGAATGGAGACAATCAATACCATGATCGTGGGGTTCTTTCAATGGCTCACGCAGGAAGAAATACCGGAGGGTCTCAGTTTTTCATTTGCCATAGCAGGGATAATACGTCTCACCTGGATCGTAATCATACTGTTTTTGGTAAAGTCACTGATGGACTGGAAGTGATTGACGAAATCAGAGAAGATGATGTAATGGAAAAAGTGGTGATTGGGGGAAATTAGTACTCTTCCGTTTTCAATTAAATTTCACCCAGTTCCTCCTGGTACCCACCAGATAGAATGGGAAAACGATACCATGATCTTGGGTCGATATTGAAATCATCAAAATGGAAGCCTGGAGCATATCGCTCGCGCTTCCATTGGTTCCTTGTCCATAAACGAAAGAATTTTACGATCCAATCCTTCAATTCTTCATTGTTGTATTCATTTTTTAGCAAATCAAAAACCTGCTTTGGTGATTGCCGTTTTAAAATGGCAGCCTGTTCGATTTTTAGCAATACCTCATAGGGCATGAGATCGTCTTCATCAGTCTGATTCTGATCCCCGGGCCGTAATTCAGCGGTTGGTGTTAATGCATTAACATAAGCAAGTCCATCATATCCAAGTTCTTTTTCAGCGTACCTGAGCCATTGTAGAATGAAATGTTTGCTAACACCCGCAATAGGTGAAATACTACCGCTGGTGTCCCCATCCATTGTGGCATACCCTACATCTCCTTCGCTTCTGTTAGAAGTTGCCAGCAGGAGCGCATTATTCATATTCGCAAGCATCCAGATGATTGGAGAACGTGCTCTGGCTTGTATGTTTTGAAGTGTTATATCATCTTTTTCCCAGGTTAATTCTCTGCCAATTGCCTGCTCAATTGTTTTTTGGTATGAATCTGTCTGTTCATCAATTTTCCAGGAGTAAAAAACAGCGCCAATACTTTCAGCCAGTTTCTCTGCTGAATTGAAGGTCTCCCTTGATGAGTTTTTTGTCGCCTGATAGGCGGTAGTTAAAAGTTGTGAAGTAATGGCTTTTGGTTCGTCCGCCTGCAAACAGAAACCTATCTTCTGCTCAAATATTGACTTGCCAAGCTCCTTAATTCCTCTTCGGACAACTTCTGCGATAAGTACGGCAATGGTACCAGAATCTGCACCGCCGCTCAGTGAAAGTACATACCCGTGACTTTTGCTTTTACGGAGGTAATCGAAGAGAGCCAGTGTGGCTGCTTGTGTGAATTCCTCATATTGGCTGCTTATATCAGGCTTTATATTATGATTAAGTTCTTCTGAATCAAAGTCGACCTCACACGAAAGCAGATTAAAGTCTCTGAAAGACAACCTGCCGTTTCTGCCAATTAGCTTCCCTTTTTTTGCAATCAGAATGTCTCCATCATAAATCATTCTGCCTGCTTCATTACCCAACAGGTTGGTGTAGAGGTAAACACAGTTAAGCAGGCTGGAGCTTTCACGTACAAGATTTTCCCGGAATTTCGCTTTGTGAAAGGCAAAATGAGAAGCGCTTGGATTTAGAATCAAGTCAATTTTTTTATAATCAAGTGCCGGACGATCGTTGCGCCAGGCATCCTCACAGATTTCAAAGCCAATGGTGATACCCAAATGTTGAATGGATATGTGACCAAAGGGATAAGACTTTCCTTCAACTTCGATTTTCGTTGTTTTCCCCGGGTCCCAGCTGGTAAACCATCTTGGCTCATAGTGCACGCCATCATTGGCAAGCTTTTGCTTAGCGTAAAAACCTAAGATTGCTTTGTTATGGATGAAGCATGTGGTATTATAAACCTTATCTTTCAGGCGAACGGGTAATCCTGCACTGATAGCAATCCCTTCTGTCCACTGAGCGATTTCAAGAAGCTTTTCCAGTGCTTTTTCCGGCAACCACTCACTTAGAAAAAGGTCTTCACAGCCATAGCCGGTAATACAGAGCTCCGGGAGGCATAGAATGTCTGTTGATTGCTTTTTTGCTGCGTCAATTGCGTCTCGAATGTTGTTGAGATTGCCCTGCCAGTCAATAGGGGTTTGGTTTAAGCAGGCACCACCAACATTTAGTTTCAGACTCATTCAGCTAAATTAAGTTGCAGGTAGGTCTTTCGAGCGGCATCCTGCTCAGCTTTCTTCTTACTGAAACCAAAGCCTTTTGCTTTAGGTTCATCATTGAGAAATATCTGCGCGGTGAACTTGCGGTCTTCCTCGTCTACGATATCAAACCTCAGGTCTACATTCTCCTTTTGTGACCACTCCAGTAGTTTGCTCTTGTAGTTTGTAACTGTGGTTACCAGTTCGTTGAGGTCATAATGTGGCCGGATGAGTTTGCTGAGGATGAACTTCTTGCAGAATTTGAAGCCATGATCAAGATAAACCGCTCCAACAAGAGATTCCATGGCATCACCATAGACGGATTTACTTTTCCTGTGTTTTTGATTGTATTGGACCAGTTCTCTCAGTCCAATTTTCTGTGCAAGGTCGTTCAGTGATTCCCTGCTTACAATTTTCGATCGAATCTCGGTAAGGAAACCTTCCTCTTTGAAAGGGTACTGGGAATACAGGTATTCGGCCACAACCATTCCAAGTACGGCATCTCCAAGATATTCAAGACGTTCGTAAGATTCTTTAATACCCTGATCATTCATTTCAGCCATACTGCTGTGTATCATTGCCTGTTTGTAAAGGGCAAGATTGATCGGACTTCTTCCGATTACAAGTCTAAAAGAATGTCTTAGTTTTTTTTCAGAACTGAATGAGGAAATAATACGGCCCGATAGTCGTTTCGGAAACGAAGACACTATTCAGCGTATTTACCTATGACAATTGAAGTGTTATGACCTCCAAATCCAAATGTGTTGCTCATCGCAATGTTCACTTCCCTTTCCTGGGCCTTGTTAAAAGTCAGATTCAGCTTTGGATCTATGTCAGGGTCGTCTGTAAAGTGGTTGATGGTCGGAGGAACAATGCCTTTTTGAATGGCCATAATACATGCAATAAATTCAACTGCACCAGCTGCACCCAGGAGGTGTCCGGTCATGGATTTAGTAGAGCTGATGTTCAGGTTTAATGCATTATCTCCAAAAACACGTTGAACTGCACGTATTTCACCTGCATCTCCAAGTGGGGTAGAGGTGCCATGTGTGTTGATGTAATCAATCTGACCAGGTTCCAGCCCGGCATCTTGCAGTGCATTTTTCATCACCAGCTCAATTCCTACTCCTTCCGGATGAGGTTGGGTTATGTGATAAGCATCAGCAGACATTCCGTTCCCAAGAATTTCGGCATAGATTTTTGCACCTCGGGCTTTGGCATGATCAAGATCTTCGAGCATTATTGCCCCGGAACCTTCTCCAAGCACAAAGCCGTCTCGATCATTGTCATAAGGCCTGGAAGCTGTTTCAGGAGAATCATTTCTTTCGGAAAGTGCCTTCATGGCATTGAATCCACCAATTCCTGACTGAATGACACCAGCTTCTGAACCTCCGGTCAAAATCGCATTTGCCTTACCTAATTGAATATAGGTATATGCATCAGTGATTGAGTTGTTGGATGAGGCACAGGCTGAAACTGTCGCGAAATTTGGTCCCATAAATCCATATTTTATGGACAATAGGCCCGGCGTGATATCAGCAATCATTTTTGGAACAAAAAAGGGGTTGAACCTTGGCGTTCCGTCACCCTGGGCGAAATTTATCATTTCGTCCTGAAACGTACTGAATCCTCCAATACCGGATCCCCAGATAACTCCAATTCTGGTTTTGTCAACCGCTTCGAGATCCATTCCCGAATCGACGATGGCCTGTTCCCCTGTAACCATTCCGTACTGGGTATTTGGGTCCATCTTCCTTGCCTCTTTACGGTCAAGGAAGTCTGTCGGATTGAAATTCTTTACTTCACAGGCAAATTTGGTGCGGAATTTTTCAGTATCGAATCGTGTGATTGGAGCCGCCCCACTTACACCTTTAGCTAAAGAATCCCAATATTCTTCTTTAGTATTTCCTAAAGGTGTAAGTGCACCAATTCCGGTAACGACGACTCGCTTTAATTCCATAAAATAAAAGTTAGCTGAGCTTACTTAACGTTTTCTTCCAAATAAGAGATAGCATGACCTACAGTAGCGATATTTTCTGCCTGATCATCCGGTATGGAAATATTGAATTCTTTTTCGAATTCCATGATGAGCTCTACTGTGTCCAGCGAATCGGCCCCTAAATCGTTAGTAAAGCTTGCTTCAGGAGTAACTTCAGACTCTTCCACACCTAGTTTGTCAATTATGATTGACGTTACTTTTTGTGCTATTTCTGACATTTTTTTAATGTTTGGTTTAAAATGAGTTGCAAAGAAATATATTATCATCCTAAAATCAAACAAATTAGCACTGTCGACTTTTTGATTGATTTGTTGGTTGCCTAATAGGGCCGGAAGATAGATAATATGAAGAAGAATAAGCTGGATTTAACGTACGAATTTGATTTTGAGCTGGCAGGAATTGTTTGCAACAAGAAGGAATATAAACTGGCCTGGTATCTTAACTCTGAACTTCAGATCAACCTGGAAAAAAAAGAAGATATAAAGATTGAGTTTTCCAGCCAGCCGGCTATCCTCATTTCTAATTTTAAATATGAGACAGAGTTTCTCACAATCGAATTACTTAAAAACAGACTTTTATCCGGAGGAGGGAACAAACCGCGCTACCTGATTTCAGAGCTCATGCAATTTGACTACCTGCTTAAGCTAAGAGATGAAACCGGTGAAATGACCATTTCAAACGTTTGCACAATTATTAGGGAAATTCCGCTGATTGAATATGTGATTGCACTTAGTTTTGATGGTTTGAAATCAAAAGAAAATCTACTTTATTAATAATTATATTTTTTGTGGAAATAGCAAAGAGAACCAAAATAGTAGCCACTTTAGGTCCGGCAAGCAATTCGAAAGAAACCATCCTGAAACTGGCGCAATCAGGAGCTAATGTTTTTCGCCTTAATTTTTCCCATGGCACCCATGCTGATCATGAAAAAGTGATTAAAACGATAAGAGAGATTAATCAGGAGTATGAGTTAAACCTGTGCATGCTGCAGGATTTACAAGGGCCGAAAATCAGAATAGGACTGGTTAAAGACAATGGTGTAGAATTGAAGGATGGTGCACGATTGATCATAACCACTAAGGAAATCGAAGGAACCAGTGAAAAAGTGAGCACAGTTTATGAAGGAATTGTTGGTGATGTGAAAAAGGGTGATACGATTCTTATTGATGATGGTAACATTGAATTGAGGGCTGAGTCTGCTTCAGGAGATGAAGTTATTACAACAGTTATACATGGAGGAATACTTAAATCAAGAAAAGGTATTAATCTGCCTGATTCTAATGTATCAGCACCTTCCCTGACAGAGAAGGATATCAAAGATTTGAATTTTGGTCTTGAACAGGATTTGGACTGGGTAGCATTAAGCTTTGTAAGAAGAGCTGATGACATCCTTGAGCTGAAGAAGCGCATTAAAGCAAGTGGAAAAGATGTTCATGTCATCGCTAAAATTGAGAAACCCGAGGCACTCAGAAATATTGATGAGATAATTGAAGCTACCGACGGACTAATGGTTGCCAGGGGAGATCTTGGAGTTGAGATTCCAATGCATGAAGTCCCGCTTTGGCAAAAGAAACTGGTCCTTCGGTGCAACAAAGCTGCTAAGCCTGTAATCATTGCAACCCAGATGATGGAGAGTATGATTGAAAATGCAAGACCAACCAGGGCAGAAACCAATGATGTAGCCAATGCTGTCATGGATGGAGCAGACGCATTAATGCTGTCAGCCGAATCTGCGGCTGGTAAATTTCCTGTTGAGGCAGTTACTAAAATGGCGGAAACGATCGCTGCAGTTGAGAGGGAAGCAGACTCCATTTACAACAAATATTATGAGGATCATTTGGAGTCATCTACCCGCACAAATGATTTATTAATACGCAGTGCCTGCAGAATGGCAGAAAATGTGAATGCAAGGGCATTGATTTGTATGACGAAATCAGGTTACTCCGGTTTTAGAACCGCCATGCATCGATCAAGATCTCTGATATTTCTCTTTACTGATAATGCAAAACTCCTTCGCAGAATGAATCTGGTCTGGGGAGTGAAAACCTTCTATTATGACAAGCATGATAACATTAACATGACTCTGGAGCAAATAGAAAATAAACTGGTAGCTGCCGGGCATCTGAAAAAAGGAGATATTTTCATCAACACAGCATCTATGCCTCAACACTGGCAGGGCCATACCAATATGATTAAGGTTAGTGAGGTTTTGTAGTCTATCATTTGTAGACTGTAAATCAGCGATTAAGTTTAGCTATTTCGTAATTTGAGCATTGTCACCAAATTGATCGGTATGAGCACACAATGATCAGGACTATTTTGCCTTGAGCATAGCCATCTCATTGGATTTTTTTCAACTAAACAATGAGATATGCACGGATTAGTTTGCAGTAAATTCCAGGAGTTTTACATCAGCAATTTCGGACTGAGAGAATGGGACCAGTTTGCAAAAAAGGCAGGGATTGATACGCACTTTGAATTAACCAAAAGCTACAGTGACAAAATGTTCATGCGCATTTTGGTTATGGCACTGGAAATCCACAAGCTTAACGCACGAGAAACTCTTGAAAGTTTCGGTAAATTTCTTACACCTTTCTTGTTAAAACTCTATCAGCCAAAAGATGATTGGACGACTTTAGATCTTCTGGAGCATACCGAATCGGAGATACATGCCACAGTTAGGATGCGTGATCGAAATGCAGCACCACCACGATTGCAGATCAAGAGATGGGATCGAGATGAAGTTGAAATCAGATACAATTCCCCCAGAAACATTCCCTTTTTAGGTATCGGAATAATAAAAGGCCTTGCTGAGCATTATAATGAATTAGATCGAATTGAGATAAAAGCCAGGAAATTGAAAGAAAAATCTTATTCAATCCGGGTTCTCCGGCTCAAGAGACCAGCTTATCAGGCAGTTATTTAAGCCTGCCCCGGTGTATCAATGTCGATAACGACAACATTGTCAGTAGTTATTTGAATATCGGGATCAGGTTCAAAGAAAAACGTAGAGTAGAAAAATAACGATCAAAACTATTGCGACCCATCGATAGCTCGTACTCATCTCGCCAAATTCGTATTGGCAAATTGGGCAAACCCTGCTCTTTGAATCAATCTCCATTGCACAGGAGGGACACTCTTTCTTTTTCATCTAAACGGTAGTTCCGCCACAGCTTGATCCTGCTCCTGCGGTACAGCCATAGCAGTGCTGATTGACGATTATGTCACGACGGGAAAGTTTTCCAATATTGAAATTACTTATATGGTCCGGTGCATTGATCTTTAGCTCCAGCATCTGATTGAAGTCGCAATCGTACAGGTAACCATCCCAGCCAACACTTAATGTACTTCGACACATAACTCCTTCAGCTGCAATGGGATTAAAAGCATTGACAAGCTCATCCATATAATCCTCGTACTTTTCACTTCTTACCAGGTATTCAAGGAAACGACTGACTGGCAGATTGGTGATCGCGAAAAGATTGTTGAAGACAATATCGTACTCCAGTAATTTGCTTTTGAATTGATCTTCAAGAGTCTTCTGGTCTCCAGGAAGGAATGCTCCGGCCGGATTGTAAACAAGATCAAGTTGAAGATCAGAATCTTCTTTCCCATATCCGACTTCATTAAGTATTTGCAATGCCTTAATGGATTTATCAAAAACACCATCACCCCGTTGAGCGTCGGTTCGTTTGGCCGTGAAATATGGAAGACTGGAAACGACATTGATCTTGTGTTTTTTGAAAAACTCGGGCAGGTCATTGTATTTAGGATTGGCAAGAATGATCGTCAGGTTGCATCGCACAATGATTTCTTTTCCAACAGCTCTCAGTTCCTCTACAAACCAGCGAAAATCAGGATTCATTTCAGGCGCTCCTCCTGTGAGGTCAACGGTTTTTATATCAGTATCCCGAATCGCCTCAATGCATTGCTGCATTGTTTCGCGGGTCATTATTTCTTTTCGATCAGGTCCGGCATCCACATGACAGTGTGAACATACCTGATTGCACATTTTCCCCACATTAACCTGAAAAATATCGATGCTTGTTGGCTTAAGTGTAGGATGTCCCATATCCTTCAGCTTGCTGTCAAATGCAGGAATCCCAATGGAAGCTGAGTCATTCAAAATGTCTATTTGACCCTCAGGAGTTGCCAGTTTGTGATTTTGTCTCTTTAACGATTTGATCATTCTTACATTAATTTGTCATTCACCTGGTTCATCATCTGAACACCGTGAACCAGTGCTGCACCACTTTTTATAGCTGCAGTTACATGAACAGCTTCCATCATCTGTTCTTCATCTACGCCTTTTTTCAGGCAATCGGATGTATACGCTTCAATACAGTATGGACATTGTACGGCATGAGACACTGCCAGAGCAATCAATGACTTTTCACGGGCAGTCAGGGCACTTTCTTTGAAAACACTTCCGTAGTAATCAAAAAATTTATCACCGAGCTCCTTTTGCCATTCAGTGATGTCACCAAATTTTTTTAAATCTTCTCTGTTATAATAACTGTCCTTCATAACTTGATATTTATTGGAGTTGTGAAAATACCATTTTCGCAACTTGTTCATTTAAATAATAACCTTAAACGTCGTAACTAACACCAATGAGGGCATATGAATTCCGAAGAGCAGGAAAACCTGATGTGTTAAAACTAAAAGAGGTATCAGAGCCGACACCTGCTGCGGGTGAAGTGAAAGTCAGGATTGAGGTGATAGGAATTAACTATGCTGAAGTCCTTTCCCGCAAAGGTCAGTATAGCTGGGCACCTTCAATACCCTACATTCCGGGAATGGAAGCATACGGAGAGGTAACAGCAATTGGTGACGGAGTTAAAAGTCGAAAAATTGGCGAGAAAGTAATCATTGGTCAACAATATGGCAGTTATGCCGAATACGCCTGTGTTTCAGAGCACTTGTGCTTTCCCGCGATTGAGCACTTTAGCCCGGAGGAAAATGCTGCATATCTGGTGAATTTTATGACAGCATGGATTGCCCTTAAGAAAATGTGCAGGGTTTCGGCAGGAGAAAGAGTGTTGATTCACGCAGCGGCAGGCGGAGTTGGAACGGCAGCTGTTCAACTTGCAAAAAGTCTGGGATGTCAGGTGTATGGTACCGCCAGCAAAGAAGATAAACTCCGACTCATTGAGCAGTTGGGAGCTGACAAAGCCATTAACTACGCTACAGAAGATTTCTATGAAGTGATAATGAACGACGGTGGCAAACTCGACTGTGTGCTGGAAGTAGTAGGAGGGGAAGTCTTCAAAAAGAGTATGGAACTATTGGGACCGTTTGGAAGGATAGCGGTTATTGGTTTTGCGAGTATTAGTTTTAAGAAATGGAACCCGTTCACCTGGTGGAAAACCTGGCGTGATGCCCCCAAAATTGGTCTCATAAAAATGTCAAAAAGAAGTCAGGGTGTTTTTGCATCACATATCGGCTATCTCATCAACAATAAAGAGATTGCATCAACTATCTGGGAAGAACTGAAAGACTTTGTCGTTACACACAATTTAAGACCTGTTGTTGGAAAAACATTTTCTTTTGATAAATTAGCAGATGCCCACTCCTATATGGAGTCCAGGGCTTCTACAGGGAAAATTGTGGTCCGGCTCTGACCGTTTACCGAAAAAAAAATCCGTTCATCGAAAATACCGTTTTGCCATTATCATTTGATAAAAAAAAGTTCAAAAAACTTTGTTTCAATGGAAAAGAGGCATATCTTCGGGACATAGATAGTGAGTATCTATTTTCCATAGCTGGTTCTTAATGAAGGAGGGGTTACTAAAGTAGCCCTTCTTTTTTTTCATTTTTTAAACTTATTAGTACATTTATCATATGATTAATGACAGAATTAATCGATTGATCACTGTTCTTGAAATGAATCCAACATCATTTTCAGATAGTGTAGGTGTAAATGTCACAGTGATATTTAACATAATCAAAGGAAGACGGAGTAAGCCGAGCTATGAATTGATCCTGAAGATTCTTCATCAGTATGATAAGCTGAATTCAGAATGGCTGATCAAGGGTGACGGTGCGATGTGGAATGATGACATTGTTAAGTCGCATGAAATTGCCCCTGCTCAGGTGAATCTGGAGAACAGAGTCAAAGAGCTTTTTGTTAAGCTTCGACTTCTTCAGCCGGACGCATATGAAGTGCACGAGCTGGAGGAACTGGTTTCGTTTGTGCTGGAGGAAAGTGATGCCCAAAAGAACAAACTCATTCTGCTTAACGACCGACAGGAAGGAATGCTCAACGTTCTTCGCGAGAAACTCAAACTGAAGGTTTAACCCTTTTTGTCTTTCCGATTTTCAAGAAGCTTCCTAAGAGCTTGGAAGAACTGTATATAATTGTTTGGCAACTACAGACTAAAAAAGCTTCATTCTGATCCTGGTGGGGAAGGCTCGCTTTGTCGCAGGTCGGGAATAACGATAATTCACAACTAAACCCTATGCACTTCTGTCCTTTCGACGATTAGGAGAAATCTCTAAAATCCAGCAAGGATAAATTTCTTGTGTATTCGAAATGACAAGATGGAGACGATTTTAGAAATAATCTCAATCACACTTCTCATCGATGAGATTGCCACGTCTCCCGGTGATTAGTCAATCAGATTAAGCGCCATCAACTCGCGCTCAATGCTTTTCCTGAGGGAGATCTTCTTGTAGCGATGATAGCCGATCACCATGAGAAGGAGCGCCAACAGCCCGCCGGAAGTTAGCTTGGAGACCATAAGAATTTCAGCAATACTTTCCTGTTTATCAACCTCTGCGAAATAGCGTTCCGTAATGAGGTCCATATTATACTTTTGATCTGATTCTTGAATTTCCGATTGAGTAATTAAGTATTGATCAACCTTGGTTGAATACAAATCTGAGTAATATTTCCCCTGTGATGAATTACCAATTGCATAATTGTAATACGAGCAAAGTTCGTAGAGTTTGAAATGCTCTATATGATTTGGGATACTTGGTATTACCTCCTCAGCTAGAGACAAGTATTTTTCTGATTGTTTATACTGTTCCTTTAGTAAGAAAAGTTCGCCGACTGCCTTATAAGATAAAAATAAGCTCTTCAAATCCTTTTTTTCGGAATTCTCTTTAAGGGAAATAGCTTCTAGATAGAAATGAATCGCTGAATCAAGACTATTACGTTCAAAGTGCACATTTCCTAAATTGTGAAGTGCTTTGAATCTGTAACTACTTCCTTCAGAAGACTGAAGAATTAGTTTATTGAAGTAGCTAATTGCCTGATTGAGATTTCCTTGTTCGATACTTAGCAAACCCAGTTCATTAAGAATTCTCAATTTTCTTGAAGGATTGCTTAATTGATAAATTGATTCGAAAAGGTCTATTGATTCATTATATTTCTCTTGATCCTTAAGGTTGAGCGATTCATTAAATTTTAAACTCACAAGCTGTGCAGTGTCGTTGTGGTTTGAAGCTAGCTCAATCCCATTAAAGTTGTATGTGGTTGCTAATGTGAATGCATTATATTTCCTAAAAATATTTCCAAGATTCTTATTTAGAGAAATCTGATCTTTATGTAGCTCATTATATGATGCTTTTTCTGAATTCCTAAGAGCCTCTAGGTAAAAAATTACAGCTTTACCATGAGCTCCCTTCATTTCATGTAGGTAGCCTAGGTAATAATTAGCCTTGACAAGGCCATAGTAATTATTGCTATTCTCGCATTTATCTTTTAATTCTAGAGCCAAATCGATTGCCAACTCACTGTTGGTCTGTAAGTGCGAATAAATTTCAGACAGTTCGTCATTGACGGAACTCCCCAAACTCACTAAGGTTATAGCTAAAAAGAAAAAAACTGGAAGGATTATCCTCATTCCTAATAACTGATTAATACACAAGTATAAAAAAAAACGCTGAGGTTATCAGCGTTTTTCTTTGTAGAAAGTTTTTCTGTAGACCGAATGACTAAAATCTACGATTGACCCGACGGAGGATTTGCTGGTGGCGGTGTTGGTGGATCTGCATCACCATCGTCACCATCAGGATCCGGATCAGTAGTCTGATTCAACTCAGTCTGATCAATAAGGTCTTGCATTGTGTCGTCTTCCTGGCAGGCGGTAAATCCAAATGCCGCCAGAATAATCATGGCTGTGAATAATTTTTTTCGCATAACTGTAATCGTTTTAGGTTTAGTATAAACTGTTAATCAGGACAAATATATAATAAATATGACAAATAACTAATTTACATTAAAAAAATAACATTTTTTTTTGACCTAACAACCTGATTATTAACGGTATTGGCTAGTTTTGCATCAAAACAATTAACTATGAAATTTATTGCACTTCCCGTTATTCTAATCGCAATCTCCTGCTCACCACAGGTTAACTATTCCACCTACGGAGAAGAGGTCTCCCCGGAGAGTCCGATGACGACTGCCGCTTTCCTTACCAGCGTTGGTTCTGATTCATCTGAATTCAAGATTACCGGTACTGTTGAGTCTGTTTGTCAAATGAAAGGATGCTGGATGACCATCAAGAATGATCAGAATCAGTCGATTCGTGTGACTTTCAAGGATTATGGATTTTTCGTACCGAAAGACATTGCAGGTAGAGAAGTAATCATTGAAGGTAACGCCATTAAAACGGAGCTGGAAGAGGATATGGCCAAGCACTATGCCGAAGATGCCGGCAAGGAATACGATCCTTCAATGAAGAATGAAGTATCGATTGTAGCCAGTGGAGTTCTGGTAAGAGATATTTAATCGTAGTATCCCTGCTGCTTTTTCTTCTGAAAAATATGACGGAAGCTTGCGCCGGTTGTGCCGGCCAGGCCTCCTGATATTCCTCCAATTAATCCCGCTAAAAGTACAAGCAGAACCGGGTCTTCAATCGGGAAAAGCTGTACAATCACACTCGAAAACGCAGATTCGTTGGCAACATCCAGCACCCAGGCGCTCCCCAGCCATACCAGCCCGACTCCCAGAAATCCGGCAACAAATGCATTAAGCAATGTAGAAGGGGATAAAGCACATACCACCATTGCGACAACCATTCCTGTCCACCAGTGAAGAAAGGGAGACAGGAAATAAGTCAACGCCCCGATTAGAATGATTCTAATTATTAATTTCATCTGATTTAGTTATCTGGTTTTAGTTGGATGCTGTATACAATTCTGTCAGTGTCGTTCTGTATGTTTTTGTCAAACAACATTTTTCGATACTTTCCGGTGGCCCACTCTTCTACCATGTGACCGTAGGTGGGATTGCCAGGGTTGGCAGACTGACTGCCTGGATAGATGCCCCATGCATTAACTTCCCCATCTCCCAACTCTACCACCATGCGCCATGAAGGGCCGTGTCCTCCTGAGGCGGCATTTACAATGGAACTGTAGCCGCCAATTTTTATATTCTTTATGCTAAACGGGTCCAGTCTTAGCAGGTGTCTGATGGTTGTGTTTTTAAATTTGTACCAGGTCAGCTCTTTGCCATCCTGTTCCAGATACTCCTCGAGTTCATCAATGGTCTCCTGAAATGTAATTCTGAAAAGATCCCCGGCACTTTCTTTTGCAGAAGTTGACTGGTTGTCAATCATTTCAAATTCAGGAAAATTTTTGAGAATATAATACGTGTTGTAATTGTGTGGTCGATACAGTGAGACCTCTGCACTGTCAATCTCGTCCCAGAGTTTTGCTCTTAAATTGTTCCACCAGGTTTGAAAGACTGCAGGAGCATCTCTGTCCGGTTCATTGAAGTAATCCCATTCCCTAAGCATTTTGAAATACTCAAATCCTTTATCAGTTAAAGAAGCCGAGTCAATACTGTTCAGCATCATTGGCAGGCTTTCGGAGGCCAGGTAATTGAAGTTGTCATGTTGAAGTTTCATCATGTCTTCAACTTTGATATTCTCCATCAATCTCAATCGGTCATTTATTCGTCTTCCACGATAATATTCGAAATTGTAATCATACTGATAGTAAGGATAAGTGGAGTCAGCCGCATGTTGATTGGCGGAACTAAGAAAGTTTTGTGGAGGATTCCGCACATGGAGGTTATGTTCCATTGGCATAAATTCTTTCCATTCATGATCTACATTGCTGCCGTCCATTAAGAATTTTCCCTGTTCTTCCCACTTTACCGGAAATTTTCCATTGATCCATAAGGCGATATCTCCATTGACTGAAGCGAAAGAATAGTTCTGAGGCGGGCCGTAAAAATTACTGAAGGCGTCCATAAACTCTTCATAGTTTTGTGCTTTATTTCCTAAATAGAGAGCTTTTAATTCTTTAGAGGGATCATGAGCAGTCCAACGCATGGCGAGATTGGTAATTTCGGTCCTCCTTCCATTAAAATTGCGATCATAGACAACCGGACCGTGATGGGTATATACAATGGTGTCATAATATGTGTCACCACCATTTATTTTAAACTCTTCAACTACTTTTCTGGTAGGTACCCACTTGCCATTATACAGGTACTCATCCCTTGATTCATCCTTAAATTGAATGTAGTACCAGTCGACTAAATCTCTTTTTGCGTTTGTATTTCCCCATGCGATGGAGTCATTGAATCCAATAACTATTCCCGGGGCTCCCGGTAATGTGCTGCCCATACAATTAAGTGTAGGGGAACTCAGGTGGGCGAGGTACCAGATGCTTGGAGCATTGAGGTTAAGATCGGGCTCATTGGTCAGTATTACTTTACCATTGGCTGTTTTGTTTCCATTTACAACAAAGCTGTTACTGCCATTATTTGGGTTGGGCGGATTAATAATAGGATCAGTGAAAGAGAGAGGAAACTGAACATCAGGTTTGGTCACAGGAATGGGTTCAAAATCAAAAGCAGTACCCGGAGGGATCACAGGATCAACAGCAGGGTGTGTTTCTGGATATAGCATATCAAAAATTTCCCGGCCCCAGAGTTTAAGGGCATTGGTATGCTCAAGGTCTCTTTCTCCTTTTGAAAGCATATCGTGCATATTGGCAATTAAAAGGAAACACTTATAAGGTGTCCATGGCTCTGGCGTGTAATCCAACAGTTTGTATTCAATGGGGAGGTCCTTGTAATCCAGGGTTTCGATGTAATCATTTACCCCCTGTGTATAGGCTTCAATTAATGCGTAAATCTCGGGCTCCTCTTTTTTAAATACCTCTTCCGAGTTAGCTGCTCCGAATGCAAGTCCGATTCTCCGCTGAGATCGGTCAAATGTCAATGCGCCCTCACCAATGAGTTCAGAAATGCGCCCCGCTGCTGCATACAGTTGAAATTCCATTTGCCATAATCGATGATAGGCTGTTATATACCCCTGGGTATAGATCAGATCTTTTTCATTTTGAGCGAAAATGTGCGGGATCAAGAGGTCATCAAAATGGATGTTAACTTTTTCAGTGAGAAAATTCGAGGTAATTTCGACCGGAGCATTTATCTCTTCATTTTCGGCATTTTGCCAAAAACCATGAAAGGGGCTAAGGAATTTTCCAAGGGGTGGTACTTGTCCAATTTTTGTGTTAAGAGAAATTCCAAGAGCAGTTGTGAGTGAGAGAAAAAGGACAAACCGGAATGTTTTCATTGCTGGTATTTTGGGATAGGTTTTCGCGGATGAAAAATATCAAATATATGGGGCAATCCCTACTTTTATAATAATGAGTACCAAAAAAATATATGCAGTTTTAGTGAAACCATTTTTTGATAAAATGGCGGCTCTTCTTTTGCTGATTTTATGTACTCCTTTGCTATTGATTTGTGTGCTGGTTCTGGCCGTTCAACATCGTGGAAGATTCCTTTTTTATCATCAGAGAATTGGGAAAAATGAAAAATCGTTTAACTTATATAAACTTAGAACAATGGATGATTTTCCTGAAAATTCAGGAATCAGTGAAGAAAAGCGGATCACGAGGATTGGTGCTTTCCTGAGGATCCTTTCCGTTGACGAATTACCTCAACTTTACAACGTCCTTAAAGGTGAAATGAGTCTGGTTGGGCCAAGACCCCTTTTGCCTGAATATTTACCGTATTATACCTCCGAAGAGAAACGAAGACATTTGGTAAAGCCGGGGATTACGGGATGGGCTCAGGTCCACGGACGAAATTCAGCCAACTGGGAGTCCAGGATGAAAAATGATCTGGATTATACAGACTCTTTTTCCTTCTGGCTGGATTGTCGAATTTTATTATTAACTGTCCTGCAGTTTTTTAAATTCAAACAAGCGGACTTTAATATGCAAAATCAGTGCACCTTTATTGAGTACGCAAAGAAAAGATGACCGACAAGAGAATTTACCTGTCCCCGCCTGTTGTTGGAGAGGCTGAAAAAAAGAGCCTTTCTAATGCCATTGATAGTGGTTGGGTCGCTCCGGCAGGTCCGCAACTTGACCAGTTTGAAAGACAACTGGAGGAAATGTTTAGCGGAAGGCGTGTACTGGGTGTGAATTCCGGAACATCAGCACTCCACCTTGCACTGCGCCTTCTGGATATTAAACCGGGGGATAAAGTACTGGTGGCAACTTTCACTTTTACTGCATGTGCTGCATCCGTTCGATACTTAGGTGCGGTTCCTGTTTTTCTTGACAGTGAAAAAGAGACCTGGAATCTTGATCCTGCTGTTTTATCCGAGTACCTCAAAAACTCTGAGCAAAAACCCAAGGCATTAATTGTCACTCATTTATATGGTATGCCGGCAAGAATTCAGGAAATAAAGGACATATGTGAAGAATTTGGGATTGACCTGATTGAAGATGCCGCTGAGGCGATGGGATCTGTTTATAAGGATCATTTTCCCGGATCTTTTGGAAAATTTGGTATCGTCTCGTTCAATGGAAATAAAATAGTCACGACAAGTGGGGGAGGAATCCTCATTACAGATGATAATGGATATGACCATGGAAAATACCTCTCTACTCAGGCCAACTCGGAGAGGTATGGATATGACCATAATGAAGTTGGCTATAATTATCGATTAAGTAATGTATTGGCTTCTATTGGGGTTGCTCAACTTTCAAGACTAGATGAGTTTATCCAACGCAAGCGCGAAATATTTGCACACTATAAGGCGCACCTGTCAGCTGATGTTTTTGAATTTCATGATGAAGCTCCGGGATCATATAGCAATCGCTGGCTTACAACGCCGTTGATTAGAAGTGAATATCAGGAAAAGGTAAAACCACTGGAGTTGATTCGGTTTTTAGATGACAGAAATATTGAATGTCGTCAGTTATGGAAGCCACTGCACCTTCACGGCGCTTATTCTGCATTCGAATTTGTTGGTACCGGTGTGGCTGAAAAAATATTCATGCGAGGGTTGTGTCTTCCCTCAGGTTCCAGTCTGTCAACAGAACAGCAGGATTATGTGATCACTCATATTAATGAGTATCTAACCTCAGTATGATGGTTTTTTGATTACCGGAGAATTTTTTCCGCTAAATAGCTCAGCCGGTATAAATAGCTCGAGCTTAAAACTCAATAGTAAGAAATTATCTTTATTGGAGGGATCTCCTCTGACCGAACCGGGAACAATCTGATCATAGATTTCGGGACTGATTACTCCGATCTCATCTTTCCGATTACTTAGCAATTCCGCGGTGGCGTTTGTGAACTCAGAGGCATAATTTCCCGAGACATCATCCAGGTAATCTGTAAGAGTGAAATGCCAGGATGCCTCGACATTGAAATTTGCGAATTCGTTTATTTTAAACTTCAACCCCATTCCAAGCGGAATGGTTAATGTCCATTTTTCATAAGAAGTGCCCTCTGTCAGGGCTTCTCTCAATGAGAATGTCTCACCCCCCAGATCCGCTGTGGGGTTGTAAAACATATATCCAACGCCGGAGAGGAGGTAAGGGTCAGCAATCCAACGTTTGTAAAAATCTCCCTGATATCTTTTCAGATAGTAGATTCCGTTTAGCTGAATCTGAAAATTTCTGGAATTGAATGAAAGGTTGCGTTGCCTCTGGAAGGAACTGTCAGGAGCGTTTGAGTCACTTCCGTTGATAGAGAACCAGGTTGCTTCAATTCTTGCACCGACTTTGCTGAGCAGCCGTGCCTCAATTCCGGCGTTGATTTGGGAAAGGCGACCATTGATTGTGTTCGGATTATTCAGTTCTCCGAAATAAGTGGCTGAACCACTACCAAGGGTAAATGAAAAGTATCGGTCTTTAAACTGCCAGGAAAGGAAGTTCTGTGCGAATGCACATTGAGAGGAAAAAAGAAGAAGAATAAATATGGCACGGATCATTAGGCTCAAAATAAATGCAGAAATGTTTTCCGATCACTATTTGTAACGGAAAACCATCTCTGCAAGTATCACCCTAATTTTTTGCTCCTCGGAGCAACCCAGCTACTTTCTACTAAAATAAAAGTAGTCAGGAGTGCAAATGAGAAAAGAACGGTTACCATAGCTGTTTGATTTTGTATAACAAGTCTATGGAATATTCTTTTCTGTCTGATTAGTTAAAACACCGAACAAAATATAAGTATAATGCTTATGTTTTAACAAAAAAAGCCCCAACAATGATTGTTGAGGCTTCTGAGGCGCTAAGCGGATTCGAACCGCTGTAAAAGGTTTTGCAGACCTCTGCCTAGCCGCTCGGCCATAGCGCCCTGTTCTGCAAACATATTAAAAAGACAGGCTATTGAATCAATAACCTGTCTCTATTGTTAATCGAAAATTACTTTTCTTCTTCTTTCTCGCTTTTCTTCGCTTTCGGAGCGGCCTTTTTTGCTTTAGGCTTTTCTTCCTTCGCTTCAGATCCACCTTCCATCTTGTCCTTCAAAGCACTTAGCGCTGAAAGATCTCCAAGTGTTGATTTCTCAACCTCCTGGTTAATCTTATCAAGCGTATTGCCTTTCTTGGCAGGGGCTTTCTTAGTCGCAGCTTTAGGCTGCTCAGCCTCTTTGTTCCAGACAGATGAGTGAGACATCATGATTCTCTTATCATCCTTGGAGAATTCCATCACCTTAAACTCAAGTGTTTCGCCCTCACCAGCATTGGTTCCGTCTTCTTTCGTAAGATTTTTGAGTGTGGCTTGTCCTTCAAGTCCGTATGGAAGTTCAAGATGTGCCATTTTATCTGTAAGAGAAGTAATGGTACACTTATGAACGGATCCTTTAGTAAAGACAGTCTCGAACGTATCCCATGGATTTTCTTCAAGATGCTTATGACTAAGAGCAAGGCGTCTGTTTTCCACATCAAGCTCCATCACTTTAACTTCCAGCTCTTCGCTCACTTTCACATACTCAGATGGATGTTTGATCTTCCTTGTCCATGAAAGATCAGAAACGTGAACGAGCCCGTCAATTCCTTCTTCAAGTTCGATAAACAACCCAAAGTTTGTCAGGTTTCTCACTGTTCCTTTATGATCCGTACCCACAGCATACTTGGTAAGTACATCCTGCTTGGTCCATGGATCTTCAGTCAATTGCTTGATACCCACAGACATTTTTCTTTCTTCTCTGTCAATGGTCAAAACAACTGCTTCAATCTCATCACCTACATTGATAAAATCAGAAGGATTTCTTAAGTGCTGTGACCAGGACATCTCTGAAACGTGAATTAAACCTTCAACACCAGGGATGATTTCAAGGAACGCACCGTAATCTGCAACATTGACAATCTTACCTTTTACTTTCGAACCAACTTCAATTTTTGCATCAAGAGAGTCCCATGGGTGGTCAGTCAATTGCTTCATACCCAGCGAGATTCGCTGCTTGTTGTCATCAAAATCAAGAACGGCAACATTCACTTTTTCGTCAAGATTCAATACCTCTTCAGGGTGATTGATTCGACCCCAGCTAATATCAGTGATATGAAGTAGTCCGTCAACACCTCCAAGATCGATGAATACACCGAAGTTGGTCATGTTTTTAATAACACCTTCAAGTACCTGACCTTTTTCAAGGTTGTTAAGTATTTCAGCTTTTTGCTGTTCGAGATCTTTCTCAATAAGTACTTTATGAGAAACAACAACGTTATCGTTCGTGTAGTTGATTTTCACAACTTTTACTTCCATTGCCTTTCCAACAAATACATCAAAGTCTCTGATTGGCTTCACATCGATTTGAGAACCTGGCAGGAATGCTTCTACACCATAAACGTCAACAATCAATCCGCCTTTAGTTCTTCGCTTCACAAACCCTTCAATCACTTCATCCTGATCCAATGCACGTTGGATAGATTCCCATGCGTTAACAATCTTGGCTTTTCTTCTGGAAAGTACAAGTTGTCCGTTTGCATTCTCCTGTTCTTCAATATATACCTGAACCGTATCTCCGGTTTTAAGGTTGGGAGTATCTCTGAATTCAGAAAGTGAAACAAGTCCGTCAGACTTGAAGCCAATATTGACAATAACTTCTCTGTCCGTAATTCCTACAACCGTTCCTTCTATAAGTTCCTTCTCGTTGATTTCAGTCAGCGTTTCTGTATAAAGCTTCTCCATTGCTTTACGCTCGTCTGCGCTATACTCGTCATCAAAGCCATCCTCTTCAAAGCCATCATTTGGATCCTGAACCGGAGGGGCAGGTGTCTCTTTCATTGCAGCTTTGGGCTTCTCTTCTTTTTTTACTTCCATCTCAGGCTCCTCAGCTTTCTCTTCTGCTTTTGGTGCTTCAACTTTTTCTTCTGCCGGAGTTTCTGCTTCAACAGTTTTCTCCTCTTTGGCTTTCGTTTCTTTTTTCGGAGTTTCTTCTACAGCTTCATCTTTTACCTCATCCTTTTTGGTTTTGGCTGTTGTTTTCTTCGCTTTTGGTTTCTCCGCTTTAGTGTCTTCTTTCTTTGCTGTTTCTTTCTTCGCGGCTGGTTTCTTCGCTGCTTTTTTTGGTTTTTCCTCTGTGGCTGTTGCTTCTGACTTTGTTTCTTCTGTCTTCGGCGCTTCTTCTTTTTTTGCCATAATTTGTGGACCCTTCATTACACCGGTGGAGCCTAGGGTAATCCGCTCCGGGCATTTGTTAAACATTCCTTTGTTTAAACAAAGGCCGTCCATTTTTTGAACGGAGCGCAAATTTAAATAAAATGATCTTAAATTGTATTTTAATATTGAACCTTAACCTTATAATTCTATACCTATGAAGAGCTTGTTCAAACTTCTCCTGCCAGTTCTGATTTTTACTTCCTGTCAAACAGGACAAAATAGGTCAGATGTAACAGCTGATCTGATCGTTTTTGGCGGCAATATTTATACGATGGATGACAGTAAGGTTGTAGAGGCAGTTGCTGTTAAAAGTGATACCATTTTGTTTACAGGGAGTAAATCTGAAACAATGGCATTTTCAGGAGATGAGTCAAGAATTATTGACTTGAAAGGAAAAACGATGGTTCCGGGTTTTATTGAAGGACACGCTCATATAATGGGTATTGGTTATAATCTTCTGAATCTTGATTTACGTGAAGCAAAAAGCTATGAGGAGGCGGTTGATATGGTAGCAGAGCGTGCGAAACAGACACCAAAAGGACAATGGATCCTTGGGCGAGGATGGCATCAGGATAAATGGGACGAACAACCTGAAGGTATGATGAAAGGATTCCCCACCCATGATTTATTAAGTGAAAAGGTACCAGATCATCCGGTTTGGCTCAGACATGCCAGTGGACATGCAGCATTAGGAAATCAAAAGGCTATGGAGATGGCCGGGGTAGATGGCAATAGCCCTCAACCAGATGGAGGCGAAATCTTTATGGGGTTGAACAATCAGCCAACAGGGTTATTCAATGAGACAGCACAGAGACTGATAGGAAGAGTGATTCCTCAAAGTACAATAGAGAGTGATCGTCAGGCACTAAAACTGGCCTTAGATGAATGCTTCAAGAATGGAATTACAGGGTTTCATCAGGCAGGTTCTGGCGGAAACAACATTAACCTGTATAAAGAATTTGCCGAAAAAGGCGAATTGAAATTAAGACTGTATGTAATGCTGAATGGCAGAGACACTGCGCTTCTTGCAGACTATTTTGCCAAAGGAAGAGAAGAAAACCTTTACAACGGTCAACTGAGTGTCAGGTCTGTTAAGTTATACGCCGATGGTGCACTTGGATCTCGTGGTGCCTGGCTTTTGGAGGAGTATGAAGATGCTCCGGGCGTTCATGGTCACAACGTAATGCCAATGGAGGATATTGAGGAAATTACGGCCCGAGCGTACAAAGCCGGCTTTCAGGTTTGTATCCATGCAATAGGGGATCGTGCAAACAGAGAAGTACTCGACATTTATGAACGCACCTTCAAATTGTATCCCGAAGGAGCACCAGCAGAGCCAAGATTTAGAATCGAACATGCACAACATTTTCATCCGGATGATATTCCAAGATTTGCTGAGATGGGAGTCATCCCTGCCATGCAGGCAATCCACATGTCTTCCGATCGACCATGGGCGATTGACCGGCTGGGCCGTCAACGAATTGATGAGGGTGCCTATATGTGGCAGGCTCTCCTGCGATCAGGAGCGAAAATTGTGAACGGAACAGATGCACCGGTAGAGCCGGTCACTCCGATGGCAAGTTTCTATGCATCTGTTAGCAGAAAAACTTTGAAAGGGACTCCTGAAGGAGGTTATGAACCTGCACAGAAAATGACTCGCGAGCAGGCTTTGCGATCGTATACGCTTGATGCAGCGTATGGTGCATTTCTGGAAAACGAGACCGGAAGCATTGAGGCAGGCAAGTGGGCTGATCTGACGATTCTGGATAATGATATCATGACCATTCCCGAAGAAGCTATTCTTAATACAGAAGTAGTTATGACCATCATTGGAGGAGAGGTCGTTTATGAAAAAGAAGAGCAGTAACTGATTGTCTACCAGACTAAAGGGGTTAATCCGTTTTGATTACCATAATTGGTAAACCTCTTCACAATCTTTCGTGTCCTATACTGATTGAAAAACAGAACAGACATGCAAAACGATTTTATGAACTCACATTAAATTAATGTTGTGTTTGCTTTCTTTGCTGAAATCACTCAAAAGTTGATAGTACAGCAAAACGTTTCGCTCAAACCGTACAACACATTTGGACTGGATGTAAACGCCGGTTTTTTGGCAGTGGTTGACTCCATTGATGATCTCGACGAAATTTACCAGACGGGAAGATTCAGAAGCCAGAAAAAAATGATTTTGGGAGGAGGATCCAATGTATTGTTCACCCGTGGCTTTTCGGGAGTGGTTGCCAGGAATGAGATCCGTGGAATCAGTATTCAGAAGGAAACGGAGGAAGACGTGCTGGTTTCCGTTGGATCAGGTGAAAACTGGCATCAATTTGTGCTCTGGTGTGTGGAACACGGGTATGGCGGAGTAGAAAACCTGGCATTGATTCCAGGAACAGTTGGAGCTGCTCCCATGCAAAACATTGGTGCATATGGTGTTGAACTGAAAGAAGTATTTCATTCTCTGGAAGCCTATGAGATCAGAAGTGGAAAGACTGTTACCTTTTTTAAAGAAGATTGCCATTTTGATTATCGCTTCAGTGTTTTCAAAGGCGAATTGAAAGATCAGTTCGTCATTACAAAAGTCTTTTTTCTTCTCTCTAAAAAACCAGTATTCAATACTTCTTATGGCGCAATTGAGGAGACACTGAAGGAAATGGGCATAGGAGAGCTTTCATTGAAATCTGTGAGTCAGGCAGTGATAAACATTCGCCAGTCGAAATTACCGGACCCTGTGGAGATCGGAAATGCAGGAAGCTTTTTTAAAAATCCTATCATTGAAAAGTTACACTTTGAAGCACTGGAAGCCGAATTTCCGGACATTAAAGGCTACAAGGCAGGAGATGATATGAAAGTGCCGGCTGCCTGGCTGATTGAACATGCCGGCTGGAAAGGATATCGGGAAAATGAAATTGGTGTTCATGACAAGCAGGCGCTGGTTCTGGTAAATCATGGAAATGGAAGGGGAAAGGACATCTATAAGCTTTCAAATCAAATCCTCAAATCTGTTCATGGGAAGTTTGGAATTGATCTGGAGCGAGAGGTCAATGTGATTTAAAAATTCAGAATTGCTTCAAAAAGGTCAATTACCCTTGTATTATGAAACTACTTCTGGTAGAGGACCAATTAGAACTTGCGAATAGCATTGTCAACTATTTTTCACGCGAAGGGGATGTTTGTGAAGCAGCAAATTCCTTCAATCGTGCCTCTGAAAAATTGTATGGCTATCAGTATGATATCTTGATCCTGGATTTAATGTTGCCAGATGGCAATGGTATGAACCTCCTGAGTCTGGTGAAGGAAAACTGGCCGCAAATGGGTGTAGTAATTATTTCTGCTAAAAATGCGCTTGACGATAAGTTAAAAGGGCTTGATTTGGGTGCGGATGATTATCTGCCTAAGCCGTTTCATCTGGCCGAACTTAATGCGCGAACCAGAGCTGTGTTCAGGCGGAGGCACCAAAAGGGGCAAAATTTATTAACGTTCAAAGAAATTGAACTAAACCTGGAGACCCATGAGGCAAAAGTAAACGGTTCCACACTAGAGCTTACAAGGAAGGAATTTGAATTGCTACACTACTTTTTCGTTAATGAAAACCGACTCTTAACAAAACAAACAATTGCCGAACACCTTTGGGGAGACTATATGGACTCTGCCGATTCATTTGACTTTGTGTATCAGCATATAAAGAACCTGAGAAAGAAAATTGCGAGTGCGGGAGGAAATGATTATTTGAAAACAGTCTATGGGGTAGGCTATAAACTAAAAGACGAATGAATCTTATACTCAGAGTAACCATCGTATTCGTATTTGTTTCTCTGATCGTCTTTTTGATAGGAGGGGTCATCAGCTTTAATATTATGATGCGGGAAGTGAATCAGGAGCAACGTCGATTTCTGATTGAACGACTGGACAGGGTATCCGTAATGTTGGAAAGAAGACCACCAAAGGATACAATCGACAGGAATAAATTCTTTATGTATCCTCTTGCTGAGTTTACGGAAGAGCGTGTCATTTTTTCAGATACACTCGTCATGCATAGCCAGTTGGAAAGGATAGAGCCTCACCTTAAGGTTGAAGCCATAAGGAATGTTAACGGGAAGAGCTATGCAATTATCCTTTATGATATAATTATAGAGCCTGACGATATTCAGGATGGTCTCGTTGAATCACTTGTTAAAATGTATTTGATTCTGCTTTTGGCGGTAATCGTTATTGGGTTTTTGTCTTCCTACTACTTTTTGAAACCTTTCAATGAAACCCTTTCTGTGATTAAATCATTCTCTCTGAGAGAGTCTGGTCAGAAGGTCCATTTTCCCCGATCAGGAATTAGAGAATTGCGTCGACTTAATCAGTTTTTAGAAGATATGACTCATAAGGTTCGCTCTGATTATCAGCTGTTGAAGGAATTTTCAGAAAATGCTTCGCACGAGATTCAAACTCCAATAGCGATTATCCAGGGAAAACTTGAAGTATTAATGGAAGGAGAGCACATGAGTGAGGAACAAATTGGTCAGATTATTTCTGCACAGAACACATTAAAAAGATTAAGCAATCTCAGTCATTCTCTTTCCATTCTTACGAAAATTGAAAATAAGGAATTTGATAAAATATCACGGGTGAACCTGTCTGACAGACTCAACTCCCTGCTTGATGAATTTAGAGAGCTTATTGATCTGAAATCAATTATGCTGGAAACAGAAATAACACCTGAGGTTTTCATAGAAGCGGATGATGTACTTCTTGATCTTCTGCTGACCAATCTTATTAATAATTCTATCAGGCACAATTGGGAGAACGGAGACATTCAAATTTCACTGACTCAAAAGGCATTCGAGGTTGTGAATTCAGGAAAGGATCTGGATTTAGATCCGGATGAATTATTTACCCGATTCAAGAAATCAAATCAAAGCTCATCCTCTCTCGGATTGGGATTGGCCATAGTTAAAAAAATATGTGATTTCTATGGATTTTCTCTTAAATACACTCAGTCAGGTAAACAACATCGACTTAAAGTAGTTTTTAGAAAGAATTAGCACCAACTGAAGTTAAAAAATCAGAATTGCTTCAGAATCCAATCAAAAACTCCTCAGATCCTCGAAATAGCTTTGCATTATGAATTACAGGTCAATTACATTTATCTTATTATTACTCACCTTCTTTTCGGCCGTTGGCCAGGGCAGACCTTCTGCTCAGGGAGAAGGTGCCCCATCTTTTTCCATTATTGGAAAGCTTCAGGAAGCAGAAAGCGGAAGTCCGGTCGAATTTGCCACGATCAGTGTATTCAGAGTGGCGGACTCTACACTTGCGACGGGCGGATTATCCGATGAGAAAGGCTTCTTCAGTATAGATACCAGGCCGGGCAAATACTATCTGAAGATCCAGTTTATGGGCTACAAGGAGGTAAGTATTTCGGACGTTCAGGTCGGGAACCGAAATACACAAGTTGACTTAGGTGCAATCACCATTGAACAGGATCAAAGACTGCTCGACGAAGTGGTGGTGCAGGCAGAGCGTACTCAGATGGAATTGACGCTGGATAAGAAAATATTTAACATTGGAAAGGATCTAAGTAACCTCGGTGGCAGTGCAACTGATATATTGGACAATCTGCCATCTGTTCAGGTAGATGTTGAAGGAAATGTCAGCCTGAGAGGCAGTGATAATGTAAGGATTTTAATTGATGGTAAACCTTCGGGACTTGTAGGACTTTCCAGTAATGATGCATTGAGACAATTGAACGGAAATCTGGTCGAACGTGTGGAGATTATTACCAATCCTTCCGCAAGATATGATGCTGAGGGCATGGCCGGGATTATCAACATTGTATTGAAGAAAGAGAAGCAAAAGGGCATCAATGGAAGCTTTCAGTTTAACACCGGAATTCCTGCAAATCATGGTGCTTCTGTTAATCTTAATTTCAGAAGAGACTGGGTTAATTTCTTCACCAATTTTGGAGTTGGTTACAGAAGAAACCCGGGTTCCGGAGATTCTTATCAGGAATTTGGTGATCCGGTAAACCGCACCACCGAAAGGATTCGGGATATGGACAGAGGAGGAATTAATTACAGCAACCGCTTTGGAGCAGACTTCTTTCTCAATGATTTCAATACGATAACACTTTCTTTCCTATATAGATTTTCTGAAGAGGACAATGAAACTACCATAAAGTATTTTGATAATTACCTCGATACGAATACCGGTGATGCAACATTGCGATTGGATAACGAAACGGAGGATGATGAAAACCTGGAGTACTCCATTAACTACACCCGTACATTCCCAAAAAAAGGACAAAAGCTGACTGCAGATTTTCAGTATCAGAACAATAACGAGCAGGAAGGTTCTGACCTGGTCGAATCAATTGGTCCAACCATTACCAGTCAAACACCCTTTTTATACCAGCGATCCGCGAATGACGAATTGGAAGAGCGGTTAATGTTGCAATCAGATTATACTCATCCATTGGGTCAAAACGGTAGTATTGAAGGCGGCTTTAGATTCACAGATCGACTGGTAGGTAATGATTACGTGGTAGAAGAGCAGGATACTAACGGAGATTATCAGATTGATACCAATATTTCAAATGATTTCGAATACGAGGAGGAAGTGTTGGCGATTTACGGAATTGCAAGCAATAAAATAGATAAGCTTTCGTGGCAATTGGGTCTGAGGTTCGAGTATACCAACCTTACTACTAACCAGAAGACACAAAATGAAATCAATATTCAGAAATACAGCAACTTCTTTCCGAGCACATTTCTTACTTATCAGATGACTGAGAAGCAGGCTATTCAAATGAGCTACAGCAGGAGAATATCCAGACCCAGAGGCCGCTCACTAAACCCTTTCACTTCTATTTCGGATAGCAGAAACTTTTTCATAGGAAACCCATTCCTACAGCCTGTTTTTACTGATTCGTATGAAGTCGGCTATCTGTTGAATAATAACAGCTCTTCTTTTTACACGGGAATTTATTACCGTCACTCGGAAGGAACAACCCAGCGCCTGAGATCAACTGATAGCAATGGGATCACAACAACACGCCCTTACAATGTTTCAGAAGAGGATTCCTATGGTGTTGAAATGAATGTTTCAAGAGATTTTGCCAAGTGGTACAGAGTTAGCGGGAACATCAATTTCTTCCGATCATTTACACCAGGAGGAACGGTCTTTTTTGAAAATGATCAGGTCACATTTAATTCAGCCACAGCTACCTCGCTGAGCAGCAGAATCAGCAATAATTTCAAGTTCAATAACCTGTTTGATGCCCAGGTAAGTGTGAATTATCGTGCCCCCAGAAATACTGTTCAGGGAAAACGTTTTTCCATTACAGCCATTGATCTTGGATTTTCCAGGGATATTCTGAAGAAAAATGGAACCATTGCTTTGAGTGTAAGGGATTTGTTGAATTCCAGAAAATACCGGGGTGAAACGTTCAATGAAGGGTTTTATGAAAAAAGCGATTTTCAATGGAGGTCTCGAACCACTCAGATATCATTCACCTACAGACTGAATCAAAAGAAACAAAGGGAGAGAAGAGGCGAACGAGGTGATGGTGATGACGGTGATTTTGAAGGTGCAGAGTTCTAAACCAGCTCCTCATTAAGAATATGGGCTTTCAACTACTTGTCTTTGAAAGTATTGCACTCAACTAATGATGCCAATACATTGTCAAATTAAAACTTTCTGAAACTTGTATGTTGTTACCTTAGCACCTGATAATCAAGTTATCAGCAGTGCCACAGGGATTATTCGCCATTCTTTTAGCCATTTTTCTGCCGCTTTTAAGCTTCGGACAGAAAAATATTGAAGAACCTATACCCGCTTCGGGAATGGTCATGAAACAATGGACCGGAGCGGATGGACTAATTTCCAACAACCTGACATCTGTTAATCAAACAAAGGATGGATTCTTATGGATAACTACTTTCAATGGGATTCACCGTTTTGACGGGTCTAATTTCAAGTTATTTGACAAGGAAAATATAGATTTTCTCACTACCAATGCTTTTTACAGTGTAGCCGACGATGGAGAAGGGGTCATTTTTGCTTCGCAGGGAGGCGGACTGTTAAGATATGAAGCGGGTGAAATTTCACCAATGACTGAATTTGAGGTATCATCGGTGCGCAAGGTTATTGTTGACAGCAAAGGTCGATACTGGTGTGGTACGCAAAACGAAGGAGTTTTCCTAAAAGATTCCGGTGGTACACGGAAGGTAAATTATTTACCCTTTGATCAGGTAATCATAATGGATATTCATGAAGACAAGAAGGGAAGGATCTGGTTTGCCACTGAAGGAAGTGGTTTGATTATTCTCGAAAACGGTGAATACCGATTGGTCGGAGCTAAAAATTTAATGGAGGCCAGCGCGATTACTTCTATTCTGGAAACCGGCAGGGGAGATGTTGTGATTGGAAGTACCAGTGGTTTATTTGTCATGGATGAGGCAGGAAACGTTGCAACAGAAATTGAAGCTCTTTCAGAGGTTTATATCAACGATCTGATCGAGGATTCTACCGGGATGATATGGATTGCAGCCGAGACCGGGTTGTATCGAATTCAAACGGAAATCGGATACTTTGAACACTTTGATGCCACTAACGGACTGCCTTCTAATCAGTTGTCTTCTGTAATTATGGATCATGAAGGAAGCATATGGCTTTCGACAAAAAAGTCAGGCCTGTTAAGGCTGAATAATGGTTCGATCAGAATGTTGGGATCGAATGAAGGAATAACAAGTACGAAGATCAATATAGTCTCGGAGAATGAGGGAAAAATATACGTTGGAAGTGATGATGGCTCTATTTTCATCAGGGAAAATAATGTAATAAGGACATTGGATCTTTCTACAAAAAGCAGGCAGATTGGGATCAGAGACTTTATGTTCGATGGGGATGTGTTATGGGTTGCGAGTTATTTGGGACTTCACAGATATTCTGACGGAATTGAGAAGATTCTGGACACAGAAGACGGTTTATCTTCTAATCTAGTAAGAAGGGTATTGAAAACAAGGGATGGATCTGTCTGGCTTGCCAGCAGAACCGGAGGAGTGATGAGACTGGAGAATGATGAAGTTACCAATGTTTACAGCACCAGTAATGGGCTTAAGTCCAATTTTATTCTGGCGTTGGAGGAAGACCGGGAAGGCAATGTAGTAGCAGGAACTCATTCCGGAGGTATATCTATTATTAATAAGGATACCGTTGAAACCTATCTTCCGGATATTGGAGGAGCGGTAATTTTCAATATTCATATAGCTGCAGACAATCGCTATTGGATTAGCACAAGTGTGGGATTGTTTCTCTTCGAAGACGGGAAGTTCAAAAAACCTGAGTTTGATGTGACCTTCAAGATTGAGGCAATTTTTGATTTTGTTCCCGACAATGCCGGTAATATCTGGCTTCCGGTAAATACAGGGATTGTGCGCATTGATCAAAATCAGCTTGAAGCGTTTCTCGAAGACCCGGATATCCGTATTCAGGGAACGCTTTATGACAACAACGACGGGATGTCAATCAAAGAATGTACGGGTGCAACCCGATCAACTCTTCTTTCAGACGGAAGCGTGATGGTCCCCACTTTGGACGGAGTGGCGATCATTAATCCGTCAAATATTCAATCGAATAAAAGCCTGCCAAAAATCACTATAACTTCTTTCATTGTTGACAAGCAGCCAATTCCATTCAGGCAAAGAGAAGTAGAACCTGGTAAGCTCAGGTATGAATTTGAGTTCGCTTCTTCCAGTTATCTGGCAGCTGAACACGTTCGGTTCAGATACCGTCTGTCTGGCCTGGATAGCGACTGGATTCTTACACCTGAACGAAAAATTGAATATACGAACCTGCCTCCCGGAGACTACACTTTCTCTGTGATTGGATCTAATAATGACGGATTATGGAATGAGGTTGGAGACAGTCGGTCTTTTGTGGTTAAACCTTTTTACTATCAGACATTTCTTTTCAAAGTCCTGATTGGACTGATCGTAATTCTTGTTTTTTACTTCATTTTTATCTGGCGGGTCAGTCGCGTTCAGGCCATCAACGAAGAGCTTAGCAAAGTGAACAAAGAGCTTGATCGCTTTGTCTACAGTGCGTCGCATGACATCAGAGCACCACTTACTTCAATTCTTGGAGCTGTTGCTATTGCAAAATCAACAACCGTTTTGGAGGAGAAAGATCACTACCTGGAAATGATTGAGACAAGTGCCGATAAACTTGATGGATTCATTCGGGACATAATAGACTATTCCAGGAATCAGCGCCTGGATATTGTGAAGGAAGAAATTGAAGTAAAAGCAGAATTTGAAAGCATTCTTGACAGTTTGAAATACCTGGATGAAGAAGGTAATATTCAATGCACACTGAAAACGGAGGTTTCGAATTTTGTAACCGATGTTCGGCGCCTTCGGGTGATTTTGAAAAATATCATTTCTAATGCATTTTTCTATACTGACCCCCAAAAAACGGAACACTTTGTCACAATAGATTGCAGGAAAAGCGTATCGGGCTTGATCATTACCATTAAGGATAATGGGTTAGGAATGAAAAAGGAGGTGCTTAAAAATATTTTTGATATGTTCTTCCGTGCAAATACTGATAGCAGGGGATCAGGTCTTGGACTTTACATCGCCAGGGAAAATGTTGAAAAGCTGGGTGGTACCATTAATGTGGAGTCAGAATTGAATGTGGGAACTACATTCACGATTGAAATACCGGAACTTGATGCCTGAATGACAACCGACTAATAATCAATTGCAAACTCCTGTAAAACTGCATTATCCTTTCCGGTGAACTTCAAGCGAAGTGATGGACGTTTTTCATTCCAGTCTATTTTCATCACGGCAAAATTGACCGGATAAACAATTTCTCCTTCTCTGTTTTCATTAGGAGAATCGCTTTCTTCACCCCATGGACTTGTGAGGCTGCTTGAAGTGAGATCGTACAGCGGAAATGGATAATTTTCCAGTTCAAGCCTGGTGACTTCAGATATATGTCTGTCTCCTGATAGAAAAAGCAGGGGTACTTTGATGGACGAGACTGTTTGAAGAAGACGTTCTCGATCTTTTGGGAAATTAGACCACTTTTCGTAATCATGATCTTGTGTTATGACCTGAATCCCGGATCCAATGATAAAGAAGTCAATCTCTTCTTCATTGAGTTCGTTTTGAAACCACTGCCATTGTTCTTCTCCAAGAATTCCTCCGTTTTCGTTCACCAGTGATCTTTTTGGCTCTTTTTCCCATATAAGGGAATCTCTGTAGTATCGTGTGTCCAGCAGGATGATTTTGACCCCGTTCTCATTCATAATGTAGGAATACGATTGATAAGCACCCTTTCGCTTCCACGCTTCATTATCAGGATCTACATCAAGAAAATCAAAAAGCAGGTCACGGCTTTCGTCCTTCATCGGATATTCTGATCCGGCATCATTCGCTCCGAAATCATGATCATCCCAGATGCCAATGATGTCCGTTTGGCTAATCAGTTGTTGGTAGTCGGGATGAGATTTTTGCAGGTCGTATTTTGACTTCATGACCGTCATATCCTCTGTGTCCCCGTATATGTTATCCCCCAACCAGATCCACAAGTCCGGATTTTCATTTAACACTTCCTGCCAGAGCTGTTTGTCTCCCCAATCCTGTACACTACATGATCCAAAAGCGATGGTATATGATGATGAAGGGGTTTGCTCCGTTTGTTGAGGAGTAGAGCACGCGTGCAGAATGAAAATGAACAGGAGGGTGGAAAGCTTCTTCATAACTAAAATTTCCCACCAAACTAATTGATTTGTGCGAATTGAATTTTATCGGAATGTGATTTTTGAAGTCCTGCCTTTATACCAGCTCACTCACATTTTCCAGCGCACCCTCATATTTCTCTGCCGCAACTCCAAACTTTCTCAGAAAATCTACTCCTTCATCGTTTGGAATGCCTTTGTATTCAGCATAGGATTTGAGATAGATCACCTTTTCAATACCCATGGTATAAATGATTCGAGAGCAGGCCAGACAGGGTGAAAGCGTCACATAAAGCGTTGCCCCCTCAACAGAAGTTTTGTTTTTAACAGCGTAAAGAATCGCATTTTGCTCTGCATGAATAGCAAGGGAACAACCGCCCTTTGAGTCTCTTGGACATCCTTCATCCGGCCATTCCACATCACAATTGTGTGTTCCTGAAGGTGGTCCGTTGTAACCAATCGAGATGATACGTGTGTCTTTGGTCAGTACTGCTCCAACATGCCTCTTAATACAATGCGATCTTTTTGCAAGATTCACTGCGAGTTCCATGAAAATATCATCAAATTCAGGTCTTTCCATATTGCGAAATTACGTGGGTTATCTTAAACAATACCAATCATGTAAATGAATGAAAATGAACGAACAATCAAAGGATAGCATCGTATACTTGCCAGATAAAATCTAAATTCCATGAAGAGAAATCTTACCCTTTTTTCCCTGTTGATTACTGTTAGTTTATTTGCACAGGAGACTGAGCCAAATGTCAGTTTTGAAGAATACAATCCCACATCTACACTGGTTGTTCCTGAAAACCCAGTCAAACGGGCGAAATTTCCTTTCGTCGATGTGCATAGCCATCAATGGAACCTGACCAAAGAAGGAATCAATAAGCTGGCTAAAGAAATGGACGAATTGAATATGAGAGCAATGGTAAATCTCAGTGGACGTGGTTTTGACCGGGCTGCAGGTGACATTGGTTCACAGGAATATCTGGCGAGTATGGTGAGAAGGGTAAATGGAGAAGCACCGGGAAAAATTGTCGTTTTTACAAATGTGTCCTTCAAAAACATCGGGCAGAAAGGATGGACGGAAGAAGCAGTCAGACAACTTGAAGAAGACGTGAAGAATGGCGCTAAAGGATTAAAGATTTATAAAAGTCTCGGCCTTAGAACCATAGACAGTGATAGTAACAGAGTGGCAATCGATGATCCGCGAATGGACCCTGTGTGGGCCAAAGCAGGAGAGTTGGGTATTCCGGTTTTAATACACGCAGCAGACCCTGCTCAGTTCTGGCTGCCTATGGATACAGACAATGAGCGTTGGCTTGAGTTAAAATTAAGACCGGGAAGAAAGAGATCTGCTGATGATCCTGCTCCTTTCGAACAGATTATTGCTGAACAGCATAATGTTTTCAAAAAACACCCAAATACTACATTCATAAATGCTCATATGGGATGGATGGCTAATGACCTTGACAAGGCCGGTGCACACCTGGACATGTATCCAAATGTCAGCTTTGGTATTGGAGCCGTAATAGCAGAATTTGGAAGACAGCCGCGTAGAGCCAGGGCCTTCTTTGAAAAATATCAGGACCGGCTTTTATTTGCAAAGGACGCGTACAACCCGGAAGAGTTCTATACCTATTTCAGAGTACTCGAAACAGAGGATGAATATTTCCCTTATTACAAGAAATATCATGCCTATTGGAAAATGTATGGATTGGGATTATCGGATGAAGTATTAAAGAAAGTTTATTACAAGAATGCCTGTCGTCTTATTGACGGGCTTGAAATAAGTATGTTTGAATAGTTATTTAAGAATTAAGAATTAGTGATTGTTAATTGCCAATTCGTAATTCAAGCTCCTATTTCTTAGAAGCCCGATAATACTGCATAGCCTTCGGCATGTTGGCATTGAGATCCGAAATTCTGGTGTCATGAGAAGGGTGAGTGGATACAAATTCCGGTGGCTGCTCACCGCCACTATTTTCAGCCATTCTTTCCCAAAATTTAGGAGCAGTTTGTGGATTATATCCGGCCATGGCCATAAAATACAGCCCAAGTTTATCGGCTTCAGATTCATGTTTTCTTGAAAAAGCAAGAATTCCCAAAGAAGTGGCAGCACCTGCACCCTGCATGATGACCTCCGGAGGAATGGTTGTTGCACCACCACCCCCTGTCAAAATAAGACTCACAGCTGTTAATCCGGCCTGTGCGGCGTATTGCTGACTGATTCGCTCCCTTCCATGGTTGGCGATTGCATGAGCCACTTCATGACCCATCACCACGGCAATGCCTTCTTCATCCTTACAAACAGGTACAATTCCACTGTAGAATGCAACTTTACCACCTGGCATGCACCAGGCATTGACGATGTTGTCATCAATCAGATTGAATTCCCAATTATAGTCGTCCAGGTAATTGGGCTGCCCAAGATCAACAAAATACTTTTCCACCGCATGTTGAATGCGGACCCCAACACGTTTAATCATTCTTGCCTCATCCGTTCCAGTAACAATTTTCCCCTCTTTTTTTACCTGCTCGTATTGTTCAAAACTCATGGGAAATATTTTATCATTTCCGATCAGGCTCAGCTGAGACCGGCCACTAACCGGGACACTGCTGCATCGAATTCCCAAAAGTGCAATGGCTAAAAAAGTAAGGGAAGTAAGTTGCTTCATTTATGTAAAATCTTGAGTTAACATTTGAAATTAACGCAAATTCTTCTTTTGTGGTGCCAATGCTGCCTTCAAAAATTAATTATTTTGACATTTACTTAAAAAAATGCAAGGCTGAGCAACAGGTGATATTTGACCACTGTTTATTTGTGAATAAATTAGACAAATGAAGAAGATAAACTGGCTGGATCATATAGCAAACCTGCTTGTGGTAATCCTTGGCATAAGCATCGCATTTTATCTGGAAGGATACAGGGAAGAAAAGGCCAATCGAATTCAGGAGCAGAAATACATAAAAAGCCTGACACAAGATCTGGCCACTGATTCTGCTGCCCTTGACACGCTTCAGATTCTTAACAGAGTAATTGGAAACTCACTTGTGAGATTGTCCGATGGTTCAGTTGGAAAACCAATTGATGCTGACTCACTCGTTACCTGGCTATTATCTACTCAATACAATCCGTCATTTACTCCACAAAGAACTACATATGAGTCTCTGAAATCATCTGGAAAAATGGATTTGATTGGGGATTTTGAATTAAGAAAGAGGATCGTGGAACTTTATGAACAATACTATCGAGGAACCAGTCAATATGACGAAGCGATAAATCAGGACCTCCGTGATTTTTATAAACCCTTCTATATGAAAAATATTGCATTTACCGGAAGGAATTCCGTTAATGAAGGTTTTCTTACCAAAACGGAATTTAGAAATGCTGTTTTTGCTTACAGGTATCTTTTTATCGCTAAAACAGATTTTTATGAAACAGTTAGTGTTGAACTGGAGGAGACCCTTTCACTTCTCAGAAAGCGAGCGACAAATCAAAAGGATTAGTTGACAAAAATCAGTTTTTTTAAGTGACCAAATAATCCAATAACACTGGTCAAAAACGCATTTTAGGCGTAAATTAGCTTTCCAACTAATCAATGAATGTCTATGGGTGGTGACATTTCTACCGCACTTTCACTTTTAGCAATTGGGATGATTACGGTTTTCATTGTTCTCCTTTTGGTCGTCCTCACAGGTAACTTGCTGATAAGAGTGGTGAATAGTATGAGCAATTCATCACCAGATGGAAAGATTGATGCAGCCGGAGTTGCTGCAATAACCACCGCAGTTGAAATATTTACGGAAGGAAGAGGGCAAATCACAAGGATAGAGAAGTTATAAAAATCAAAGGCAATTATGGGACGAGAAATTGGGCTGAGTTTAGTCTATAGAGATATGTGGCAATCATCCGGCAAATACATGCCGAGAGTGGATCAGCTGGTCAAAGTAGCTGAGCCGATTGTTGATATGGGATGTTTCAGAAGAGTTGAAACGAATGGAGGCGGGTTTGAGCAAATCAATCTGCTGTATGGAGAGAATCCAAATAAATCGGTACGGGAGTGGACGCAGGCATTTAATGATGCCGGCATTCAGACGCATATGCTTGAAAGAGGCCTGAATGGCCTTAGAATGTACCCGGTTCCACGGGATGTACGACGGTTGATGTTTAAACTTAAAAAGATTCAGGGGACGGATATTTCCAGATCTTTTGACGGATTGAATGATACCAGAAATTTGAAGCTTTCCATTGACTATGCCAAAGAAGGCGGAATGATCTCTCAGTGCTGTTTGTGCATTACACATTCAAAGCTGCACACTGCTGACTACTATATCAAAATGGCAGGTGAACTTATTGATATGGGGACTGAGGAAATTTGTATTAAAGACATGGCAGGAATTGGTCGCCCGGCAACCATAGGTAGAATTGTTGAAGGAATTAAAGCAATCAGGAAAGACATTATCGTTCAATACCATGGTCATTCAGGACCTGGGTTTAGTGTGGCCTCTTCACTGGAGGCTGCTCGAGCAGGGGCAGATTTTGTGGATGTGGCAATGGAGCCGCTTTCCTATGGAACCGTTCATGCAGATTTGTTAACCGTACACGAAATGCTTCGCGATGCGGGATTTTCTCTGCCGGACATCAACATGAAAGCCTACATGCAGGCACGTACGCTGACGCAGGAATTCATTGACGATTTTCTCGGATACTACATTAATCCGAAAAATCGGCACATGAATGCGTTGTTAATTGGTCCTGGTTTACCGGGCGGAATGATGGGTAGTTTAATGGCAGATCTGGAAAACAACCTGACTAGTCTGAATAAGTGGATGGCTAAGAATAACAAACCGGCTATAACACAGGATGAGTTGCTCGTTGCACTATTTGATGAAGTGGAGCATGTATGGCCAATTATGGGATATCCGCCATTGGTAACGCCATTCAGCCAGTACGTAAAAAATGCGGCACTGATTAACGTGATGCAGATGATGAAAGGAAAGGAAAGATGGTCGTTACTTGATGACAATACCTGGGATATGTTGCTGGGTAAGTCGGGAAGGGTTCCGGGAAATGTGGGAGATGAGTTACGAAATCTGGCAGCTGATCAGGGAAGGGAATTTTTTGAGGGAGATCCTCAGGATCTGCAGCCGGATGCACTGGATGAATTCAGAAAGAAAATGGAGGAGCAGGGATGGGATACCGGTCAGGATGATGAGGAATTGTTTGAATATGCCATGCACCCGACCCAATACGAGGATTTCAAATCCGGAAAGGCAAAAGCCAGCTTCGAAAAAGATCTGGAGTCAAAGAAAACCGAAAGTGCATCTCTGGCCCCAACAGGAGCTTCAGCTCCGGTCGGCTTTCAGCCAAAGACACTGGATGTGGATGTGAATGGTGAAAAGTTCAGAGTTTCGATTTCTTATGACGGAGAGACTCAGTCAAATGGCGTCACTGCTCAGGAACCAGCTACAGCGCCTCTGGCAGCTGCATCAAACGGTGCGTCGAAGGAAATTTTGGCACCTCTGGAGGGAACTGTTTATTTCACAAAGGATACCAGCGAAAAAGCGTTGAAGCTCGGGGATCAGGTGAAAGCCGGTGATGTTGTCTGCTACATTGAAGCTATGAAAGTCAGTAATGCGGTCAAATCAGAAGTCGAAGGAACTGTGTGTGAGATATTGGTGAAAGACGCTGAAGCTGTATTAGATGATGATGTCCTGTTCAGGGTAAGCTAAAAATCAACAATTGGATTTACTACGAAAACTCTACGAAATGACTGCCTTTCAGCAGATCGGGGCAAACCCGGAGTATCTGCTGATGATTGGTATAGCCTTTTTCCTCCTTTACCTCGGAATTAAGAAGCAGTACGAACCCTTGCTGTTGGTACCCATTGCGTTTGGAATGTTGCTGGCCAATTTTCCCGGGGGACAAATGGGTGTGGAGAAAGTAGATGAATCTCTCACATTGTTTCAGATTGCGAAGCAGCATGGGATCATGAATTACATCTACTATGCGCTTATTAAGACCGGTTTTCTACCACCAATCATTTTTCTTGGCGTTGGAGCGCTAACGGATTTCGGACCAATGCTTCGGAATTTGAGACTGGCGTTCTTCGGTGCTGCTGCACAAATCGGAATTTTCACGGTATTAATTTCTGCGGTGGCTTTTGGTTTTACCATGAAGGAGGCAGCAGCCCTTGGTATTATTGGAGGAGCAGACGGACCGACAGCCATCTATACTACAATCAAACTTGCAGATCATTTATTAGGTCCCATTGCGATCGCCGCTTATTCTTATATGGCACTGGTGCCTGTCATCATTCCGTTTGTTGTTCGATTCACCATGACGAAGAACGAACTGAAGATCAACATGAAGGAACAGGACAAGCTGTACCCTTCAAAAGTGCCAATAAAGAACATGCAAACTTTGAAAATATTATTTCCGATTGGAGTAGGTACGATTGTTTCTCTGCTAGTGCCTTCGTCTGTTCCACTTTTGGGAATGCTGTTGTTTGGAAATCTTGTCAAAGAAATTGGAGCATCAACCGGCAGATTATCAAAAGCCGCTTCTGATACTATTCTTAATGCAGCAACCATATTTCTGGGGTTGGCTGTTGGTGGAACGATGACAGCCAAAGCATTCCTTAATGCGGAAACCCTGATGATTATTGGTGGGGGTTTCATCGCTTTTGCCATTTCTATCGCTGGTGGAATTTTTGCTGTGAAGACCTACAATCTTTTTGCAAAGAAGAAAATCAACCCGCTCATTGGAGCGACAGGATTGAGCGCAGTACCAATGGCTTCAAGGGTTGCGAATGAAATTGCGTTGAAGCATGATCCTTCCAATCACCTGCTTCAATATGCCATGGCTTCCAATATTTCCGGGGTGATTGGCTCGGCAGTTGCTGCAGGTGTTCTAATTTCCTTTTTGGGGTAATCTTACATGTCTGATAAGTCAGAACCTTCAGTTTTAGAGCGTCTGAATAGAACATTTGGACCGCTGGCTGGAGCAATGATTTTAGATCTGGTGGATCTTGCTTCGATCGGACCATTGGGCATTGGTGGTTTTTTTATAGGAATTGCAATTGGCTGGTGGATACTCTCAATTTATGATATTTCACGAAATACCAGAATAATGCTTGCTCTGTTGGCCGGGATCTATTGTCTGGTTCCTTTCACCGAATTTATACCAGTTGCGACGCTGATATCTGCCATTGCGAGGTATAAACAGCGCGACGGAAAAGAATAGCTTAATGCAGTTTACTAAAGGATTATTCAGGGGACTAATGTCAGCCGGTCTGGAATTGAGATTTTTCTTCCTGACTTAATTCCAGCTCTGTTTCAAGCATTAAAACAGATGGTGTCTTTATGGCCATAAAGACAATCACAAGAGCCACAACAATTAATTGATAAATGTCTCCATTTATTAAAGCTACGACAGCTGAAAACAGGGCACACATTTCGAGAATTGCCATCCTGATAATTTGAGCCGTCTGAAAAACTGCAACCTTTGATTTTAAATCACTTTTATTTTTCAACTCTTTTTTTGCCATCTTAAACATGAAATCTGACAGTGGCAATGAGAGGATAAATAACGCACCCGGAACGTAGGTCAAAATTTCCACCGGATCCTGACTGTTTGACCCGCTGACGGTAAGGTAAAATACAACTGTAGCAAAAAATGCCGGACCCATCATTAATGAGAAATGGATTATTCTGAGAATTCGTAAAGCCTCTTTAGCTGAATACGCCATGCTTTTTTTATCAATTTATTACATTTCTATTGTCTCTCAAATAAATTATACCTCATTCACTAATCGTATCGTGTTACTTTTAGTTTAATAAAATATTGGATGATACTACTTCATATATCTACAAAAGACGAACAACAGGCTGAAGAGATTGTAGAATTTCTTATCAGGGAAAAGCTTGTGGTTGATGCCTTTATTTCAGATGGCGAAAAGCAAAAGCTGGGTAACGATGGAAAGATTATGAAGGAATTACAGTTTCTGATTACCGCCAAAGCAAAAGCCCTGCTTTTTGATAAAATTGACAAAGAGATTCGTAAAAAATATGCTTCAGACGTTCCTGAGATATATTCTCTACCAATTGTCAACATGGATTGGGGTCAATCAGCTCCTGACTGACCTTTAAGAAAGACCGGTAACTTCTCCTTTTTCGTCAATATCGATGTGTTCAGCGGCCGGGATTTCCGGCAATCCTGGCATTCGCAGCATTTTCCCGGTGATAGGTATAATGAATCCTGCCCCTGCAGCAATTTCAATTTCTCTGACGGTAAGCGTGAAACCATTAGGTCCTCCAATCCGTGTTGCATCATCAGAGAATGAACTTTGCGTCTTGGCAATACAAACGGGTAGTTTTTCCAGCCCAAGTCGTTCAATTTTTCTGAGATCTGCTTTAGCCTTGGGGGCAAATTCCACTTTGCTTCCACCATAAATTTCTCTATTTACTGCTTCAATTTTTTCCATTACACTCATTGACCAGTCATAGGTTGGCTTAAACTTACCAGAACATGACTCTGCTGCTTCAACAACAAGTGAAGCCAGTTCTTCCGCACCGGCACCACCTTTTTCCCATCCATGACATTCACATGCGGACACGTTTTTGCTTTTGCAGAAATTGATTACTTCGTTTACTTCTTCATCGGTATCTGTCGTGAAACGATTAACTGAAACAACCATTGGAAGGCCAAATTTCTGAACATTCTCAACATGCCTTTCCAGATTGATCATTCCATCTTTTAGGGCCTGAAGGTCTGGTGAGTTGAGTTCATCTTTTGCTTTCCCGCCATGATACTTTAACGCCCGGATTGTGGTTACCAGAACAATAGCTTTTGGTGAAATACCTCCATTCTGACATTTGATGTTATGAAATTTTTCGGCACCAAGGTCTGCTCCAAACCCTGCTTCTGTCACCACATAGTCAGACAGTGACATTCCCATTTTTGTGGCGATCAATGAATTGGTTCCCTGAGCGATATTAGCGAATGGTCCACCGTGAATAATGGCAGGATTTCCTTCCAGCGACTGAACAAGATTCGGCTTGATGGCATCCTTCATCAGAACGGCCATTGCACCATTGGCATTGAGGTCGCGTGCGTAGATGGCCTGATTGTCAAAAGTGTCGCCTACATAAATATTACCCATCCGTTCCTTTAAATCCTGCAGGTTTTTCGAAAGACAAAGGATGGCCATGATTTCAGAGGCCGCAGTGATGTCAAAACCTGACTCGCGCAAAGAACCACCTGTTCTTCCTCCAAGACCGGTAATGATGTGTCGCAGCGAACGATCATTCATATCCATCGACCATCGCCAGGTGACTGTTCTTGGATCTAGCCCGAGACTTCTTGTTTTGCTTTGAATACTATTATCGATGAGCGCTGATAACAGATTGTTCGCTTTTTCGATAGCGGAAAAATCTCCGGTGAAGTTGAGGTTGATGTCTTCCATTGGCACAACCTGAGAGTAGCCGCCACCGGTTGCTCCGCCTTTCATTCCAAAAACGGGCCCCAACGAAGGTTCTCGGAGAACTGCTACCGATTGTTTCCCGATTTTATTCAGTCCGTCGTTTAATGCTACAGATGTCGTGGTTTTTCCTTCACCGGCAGGTGTGGGAGTAGTCGCAGTTACCAGGATCAGGTTGCTGTTTTTAACTTTTGACTCGTCGATGTAATCAAGCGGCAGCTTCGCCTTATATTTTCCGTAATGCTCAATCTGGTCAGGAGAGAGTCCCAGCGTTTCGGCTATTTCATTGATGTGTTTGAGGGTTACGGAGTGGGCAATTTCTATATCCATTTGCAGAATTTTCCCGGCAATATAATTGATTGCTTCAATTCAACATAAGATTTTAGTTTTAGTGGTAAGGTCTGTGTGTCCGGCCCCTACGCCATTTGCTCCCACCGGCTCATCAATTCTTCAAGCTCGTTTTTCTTACTTACAAACTGATTGTTGAGTGTGGTGTACTCCTCCGGGTTTTCATAGACCTTAGGGTTTGCAAGGCTTGATTCCAGCTCTTCAATCTCTTTTTCGAGCGATTCGATCCGATTTTCAATTTGCTTTACCTCTTTCTTTAACGCCTGGTCTTCAGGGTTGTCTATGGTTCTGGTATTCTCCTTTTTTGCCTTTGCCTTTGGAGTTGAAACAGGTCCTTTTTTTACCTCGTTTTGTTCTTTCCACCAGGTGTATTCTTCATAGGTGCCTGGATATTCCTTTATTTCATTGTTTTCGATCCACCAGATTTTGTTAGCGACTTGAGAAATAAAATGTCTGTCGTGTGAGACCAGTAACAGCGTTCCTTTGTATTGTTGTAAGGCCTGAACAAGAATACTCACAGACAACATGTCCAGGTGGTTGGTTGGTTCATCCAGTAAAAGAAAGTTGGCTTCTGACAGAAGGGTTTTAGCCAGTGCAACCCTTGATTTTTCACCTCCGGACAGCACTTTTATTTTCTTGAATACTTCATCATTATTGAAAAGAAAACATCCTAAAAGATTTCGTAGCTCCTGTTCGGTCTTCTTAGATCCTGCCTGCTTCAATTCTTCAAGAATTTCGTTTTGCACATTAAGTGATTCGAGCTGATGCTGAGCATAGAAGGCCGGCATTACATTATGACCCGTCTCTACTTTTCCGGAGAACTTTTCCGACCCGTCAACAATTCGGAGGAGGGTAGATTTTCCTTTTCCGTTCGCCCCGATGAGCGCTATTTTATCTCCACGCTCAATGCCGGTACTTGAATGATTGAGAATATTCAGGTCACCATAAGATTTGGAAATATCGATGAGGCGCTTAACATGTCTTCCTGACTTTGTATTGAAATTAAACCGGAAGTTGACCTGTGCATTCTCATCCACAACCTCTTCGATCCGCTCCATCTTTTCAAGCATTTTCATTTTAGACTGAGCCTGCTTCGCTTTCGTAGCTTTGGCCCGGAAGCGCTCGACAAACCGCTCAGCTTCCTTTATCTTTTGTTGCTGATTCTCAAATGCGTTTTGTTGTAATTCATTTCTTAATGCCTTCTCCGTCTCCCAGTGGTCATAATCCCCCGGATACACATTCAGTTTTTGTTGTGTCACCTCAACAATTTTATTTACCGACCGATTCAGAAATTCCCGGTCGTGAGAAACGATGATGTACGCTCCTTCATAAGATTGCAGGTAATTCTCAATCCATTGGATGGAAGGAAGATCCAGGTGGTTGGTTGGCTCATCCAGCATGAGCAGGTTCGGTTTTTCAAGCAGTAGTTTTGCCAGCATAACCCGCATCCTCCAGCCTCCGGAAAATTCACTTAATGGTCGCTTTAAATCAGCAGTTTTAAAACCAATTCCCTCCAGAATTTCTTCTGCTTTTGATTGTAACGTGTATCCTTCTTCCGCTTCAAATCGTTCCTGAAGCTTTGTCAACTTATCTACCAGTTTATCCTGATAGTTTTCCTCCATCTCTTTGATGACTTCATCGATCTGAGATTGAAGCTTTAATGTGGAGGCGAATGCCTGCATGGCTACTGTCAGAATCGAATCCTCTGTTTGGAATGAAAGAAGGTCCTGATTAAGAAAGCCAATAGTCGTATCCTTACTTTTCGAAATGAGGCCGGAGGTCTGTTGTACTTCTCCGGTCATCATTTTTAGCAGCGTAGACTTGCCGGTTCCGTTCAATCCGATCAGTCCTATTTTGTCTTTAGGACCAATGAAAAGTGAAGCTTCATCGTAAAGCGGACGATCGCCGAGATAATATGAGAGATTCGTGATGTCAATCATGGCCGCAAAAGTAATTTGCTAATTGGTTTATTGATTGATAAGTGAATGAGTAAATTGTATAAAAATTAATTGCGTCGATAATGAAGTATACTTTTGTAATCATCGTGCTGTTGTTTCTTGTTTCCTGTGGGTCAAAATCTGCTGAAGCGCCAGATAAAGTAACAACGGAAGAGGAAGAAGCTGTTCCGGATCTTCTTTCCATGGAGGGCATGCAACTGGAAAGACTGAATCTCCCGGATGGCTTCAAAATTGATGTTTTTGCCAGAGTGAACAATGCCAGATCAATGGCACTTGCCTCTGACGGAACACTCTTTGTGTCAAATAGAGGAGGGGACAAAGTGTATGCCATCCGAGACACAAACGGAGACTGGAAGGCAGATGAGCGATATGAAATCGCGAGCGGATTAAGAATGCCAAACGGCGTGGCATTCAGGGATGGTTCATTGTATGTGGCAGAAGTGTCAAAACTCTGGCGTTTCGATAACATCCTTTCAAGCCTTGATAATCCTCCAACTCCGGTGAGTATTTATGATGACTATCCGACGGACCGACATCACGGCTGGAAATACATTGCCTTCGGCCCGGATGGAAAATTGTATGTTCCTGTAGGTGCTCCATGTAACATCTGTGAGAGTAAGAACGAACTATATGCGTCAATCACAAGGATGAATCCGGACGGATCAGATCGTGAGGTATACGTAAGTGGTGTGAGAAACACCGTTGGTTTTACCTGGCATCCGGATACCGGAGAGATGTGGTTTACGGACAATGGGAGGGATCAATTGGGCAATGAAATTCCCCCTTGCGAACTTAATGTTGTGACCGAAAAGGGCCAGCATTTTGGTTACCCATATTGCCACGGAGGAGAAATAAAGGACCCGGAGTTTGGTCATAAGTACCCATGTTCTGATTTTATTGAACCAGCGCAAAATTTGGGTCCTCATGTGGCACCTCTGGGATTGAAGTTTTATACAGGAGACGCATTTCCATCTTTCTATAAAGGTAAAATATTCATTGCGGAGCATGGTTCCTGGAATCGCGATCAGGAAGTAGGGCATACCGGACATAAGGTCACTATGGTAACGGAAACCAATGGCAAAGGGACTGCCTATGAAGATTTTGTCACAGGATTTTTGAATAAGGAGACTAACAGGGCCTGGGCACGTCCCGTAGATATCGTGATTGCTGCCGATGGATCCATGCTGGTTTCAGACGATTTAGCAGGGACTATTTTCAGAATCTGGTATGATGGATAACCTTTTGTAGATCATTTGTCACCTTCGAATTAAACTGTGTGGCTATTAGCGAAGTTATTTTTGGAAAATGAAAAAAGCATCAATACTACTCTTTCTTTTCTTCTACATAGCTTCATGCAGTATCAATCAGGAGGAATGTGACTGTCCGGATAAAACGAATAGTAATCCGGTTTCTGTAGAGTTTCCTTCCCTTGATGGATTGTCGATTTCGGCAAACCTCTATCATGTGAATGAAGATTCTGCAACTATAATTCTTTGCCATCAGGCAAGATTTAATAAAATAGAGTATAGCGGTATTGCTAAAAAACTTCGAACAAAAGGATACAACTGTCTTGCGATTGATCAAAGATCTGGAGGAGATGCTATGGATGTTTATAATGAAACATATAGGAGGGCGATGGCAGATAGCCTGCCCGTTGGGTTTTTGGATGCAGAAAAAGATATTGTCGCTGCAGTTGAGTATGCAAAAACGAACTATAATGGAAAGATCATCCTTTGGGGTAGTTCGTATTCTTCCTCGCTCGTTTTAAAAGTCGCCAGATCAATGGAAACAGTCGATGCAGTGTTATCCTTTAGTCCGGGTAAATATTTCGGACCCACATATTCACTTATGGACTCAATTTCAGGTTTGCAAATCCCGTGTTTTGTGACATCATCCAGGGCTGAATCCAATCCGGCACTGGATTCATTGTTGTCAGGAATACCATCTGAGAATTTGACCAGATTTACCCCGGTTAATGCAGGATTACATGGATCAAGGGCTCTTTGGGAGGCCCATCCGGGAAATGCGGAATATTGGGATGCTGTTAACGAATTTCTGAAGGAGTTGAATTAAACCTAAGATGAGTCTCAGGCACCAGGAGGTTGAAATGCTAAATGTGCGGTCGTAGTGTTTTGTTTACGACATCCCCTGAAATCCTTTCAAAGAGACATTCTGTTCTAAAAAGAGCTTCACTCAAACATCAAACACTTTTGTACACTTGGATTTAAGTGAGCTAATTCCTCCCTTGAGGGAGGTGAGGCGGGTGTTATTGCTCATGGATGAACTCCTGTCACCCAGAGGAGGTTTGTCAGTCTGAAGCACTCGAAGACTGAATGACCTTGGGTAAATCTCTTTTGCGCAAAAAACCAAGTGTTCCATCATTTGTCCTTACACGTACATACCGATGATTCACTGCCATTATTTCTACCTGATCTTTGAGTTCAAGTGTGTCCAGATTTTGAGATTTCCATCTCATTTCTGACTTCAGAAAAGTCTTTTTGGCCAGCTCAAGATGCTTCCCTAGCAGGAACGTATCGGGCTCGAATATGGTAGCTCTGGGATATTCCGGCACAATAAAAGGGTAGGGGTCAACGGGACCATTTCTGTATATCCCGAAGTGCAGGTGCGGGGGGGTGTATCTGGCATTTCCTGTATTTCCCACAGTACCGATCGTATCACCAGGACTGACCTTGTCCCACCGTTTAACCAGTTGTTCCTGAAGATGAGCGAAGTATAGATTGTTTCCGGTTTTTCGATCATATAACCATACTACTTTCCCTCCCAGTCCGCGAGTGCCAACAAACCGAACTTCCGCTTCAATGGGGGCCAGGATCGGAGTGTGTCGTTTGGCGAAAATATCTACTCCATGATGATCTCGTTTCCCTCCGTCACGAGGATCACCAAAGACACTATGAATGGCTCTTTTGTTTTTTCCGGCCACTGGAAAACCAAGAGTCGGAACATTTTCTATAGTAATGGAAAAATCACCACCTCTTAATAATTCCGGCTGGAGTCGTAGTAAATATGAGGCATTCCGACGTGGTTCAAACGCCAACCGGAATGAACTGTCTGCTGATGCGACCTGTCGAAACAAATTGAGTGAGTCATTTTCAATTCTGAACAAATCGATAAAGACTCGAGTGGTGTCCTGAACAATCAGTCCGATATCGATAAGAATTTTTTGACCCCTTTTTGCCTCAAAACGATAGCCAAGTGCATCAGGTTTTAAATCTTCCAGTACAAAGGCTTCCTGATAGGGGAGTTGTACTTTAATTTGATTTTCAAACGGTTTTTTTGATGCTTTTAGCCAGTCTTCACCAAGCGCTGTATTCAGCAGGTTTGCCTGCTCAAGCGAGTGACGATATGCATCATGATCGTTTCTCGGATAGTATCGTTCAGGTACTTTTTCTTCGGAGCAGGAAGAGAAAAGTATGATGGCAATAAGAAAGGCGGATAGTTTGGAGAACATCATCAATTGATACGAAGATTTTGAAGATCAGTTATCATGATTGAATAATCGGTCCATTATCAATTTTATTCTGATTTATCCCTCTTTGACTTTGCCGGTCTGGTATCAAAGGGGACATGTATTCTTTTTTTTGATTTCCTATTCACTTTTGTAGCGTTATAATGGTGATAGAGTGTATTGATAAATGCCAAAATAATCCCGACACCCACTATAATATAAACGATGGTGAATACTTTCCCTTCGTCTGTTTTAGGTGCGAAATCACCAAATCCAATGGTTGTTAGTGTAATGAAGGAAAAATAGAACGCATCGAGCCAGGTCCATCCCTCCAGGTAATGATAAACGACAGTTCCAATCACCAGAATAGCAATGACAGTTGCCATTAAATCCCGATACTCTTTATCCTTAAGGAAGGATTTAATTGTGCTAAAAAGAATCATAGCTCAAAGTTGAGCTATTTTTTTTCAACGATCTCCCCGTATTTGTAAGTTATTTCCTCCGTTGAGTTTCCTTTCTTGTCAAAATACGCCCAGATGCCATGGCGTTTGTTTCTGACATATTTGCCGGTAAAGTTCACCTGACCATTTTTGAAGTATTCTGTGTAAACACCATGCAAGAGGTCCAGTTCGTAGTTCGATTCGATCTGTACATTCCCATTCGGAAAATATGAGGTATGTGATCCAAACTTCTTCCCATATCGGTATTCCGTCTCGGATTGTTTCTTCCCATTTTCAAACACAGTTGCCAGGCCATGAAGCTTTCCATTTTTGAAATTTTCAATTGAAAGAGGACGGCTTCTGTCATCGTATGCTTTCCATGTACCTGCCGGGAGTTCATTTTCCAGCTGTTTCTCAGCAATGAGTACACTTTTCTCATTGTATTCTTTGATTTTAGCATCAAGTCCTCCATTGGAAAAGGCAGTCTCCATTTTGATTTTTCCATTGTAATGGTAATCCAGTGCTTTTCCAACACGTTTCCCGTCATTGTATTTGTACTTTCCTTTGATATGCCCATTATCGTAGTAGACCAGGTAATCCCCCTGTAATCCCCCGTTTTCATATGTACCGGTTGATTTGAGTTGCTCATTCTCATAGTACATCTTCACATATCCAGATTTGGAGCCGCGCTCATTCAAAGCTTCCATTTCCAGTTTTCCGGAAGGGTAGTAGGTCTTGTAAAATCCATTGAGCAGGCCTCCGGCATACTCTGCTTCCAGCTTGAGAATTCCGGATTCATAGTAATGTTTTGTCAACCCGTTTGGTTTACCATCCTTGTATGCGACTTCTTCTTTTGTTTTACCATCGGAATAATAGGAAACGACCTGTCCTTCAGGTTTTCCATTTTTGAATTGGGTTTCACCTTTCAATTCACCCTTTTCATCAAAAAGTCTGATGTTTCCGGTTAAGGTATCATTCTTAAAAGTGGCTTCCTGGACTAGTTTTCCTTCTTTTGAAAAGACTTTTGTTATACCCTGCCTGAGATTTTTTTCGTAGAACGTTTCGCGTTGAATGACTCCATCGGAGTAAAAATTTTTAAATAATCCCTGCTTATTTCCATCTTCGAAAATCCCCGTTACGATGGTGTTCCCGTACAGGTCATACATTTTGTATTCCCCATCGACCCGGCTGCTGTCGTTATCCAGCACCTGATATTCTTCTTTGACCTGGCCCTGATCATAGTAGGTGACAATCTTGTTTTGTGAAAAAATTAAACAGGGAGAAAGTATTAAGATTAAGGTGGTTAGTCTGTTCATAATTTGAAATAAAAAAGCTCCACGTTATAACGTGAAGCAAATTTCGTTATTATTGATTATTTAATCAATTCTGTGCCAGTCCTACACTTTCTCAATCACAATGGCCGAAGCACCGCCACCACCATTGCAGATTCCTGCCGCTCCAATTTTGCCACCTTTTTTATTAAGAACCGAACAGAGTGTGGTAATGATTCTGGCACCTGAAGCTCCGAGTGGATGCCCCATGGCAACAGCACCTCCAAATACATTTAATCTATTGCTATCTAATCCGAGTTTCTCCTGATTGGCAAGCGCCACTGCTGAAAAAGCTTCGTTAACTTCCCAATAGTCTACCTCGTCTTTCTCAACTCCTGCATGAGCGAGTGCTTTTGGAATAGCGAGCGCAGGTGCGGTGGTGAACCACATTGGATCCTGTGCTGCATCTCCAAACCCTCTGATTTTTGCGATCAGCGTTAAGCCAAGCTCATCGGCTTTATCTTTGCTGACCAGGACTAATGCCGAAGCTCCATCATTAATCGTTGAAGCATTAGCCGCAGTTACGGTACCATCTTTATTAAAAACAGGTCTCAAAGTCGGTATTTTGTCGAAGTTCACATTCGAGAATTCCTCATCGGTATCCATGATAATCGGATCTCCTTTTCGCTGAGGAATTTCAACGGGAATAATTTCATCTTTAAAGTCCCCTGCTTCGGCGGAAGCAGCTGTTTTTTTGTAGGAGTTAATAGCGTATTCGTCCTGCGCTTCGCGGGAAATATTCATTTCTTTGGCAGTATTATCAGCACAACTTCCCATTGGAAATTCATTATAGGCTTCCCATAGTCCGTCATGCATGAGTCCGTCAATTAACTGACCATGACCGTATTTATAACCATATCGGGCTTTTGGTACATAGTAGGGAACATTGGACATGTTTTCCATCCCGCCTGCTACTACTACATCGTTGATTCCAAGCATTATAGACTGGGCACCCAGCATCACTGCTTTCATTCCTGAAGAACATACTTTGTTGATAGTGGTGCATGGCACATTTTCTCCAATCCCTGCTCCAATAGAAGCTTGTCGTGCCGGAGCCTGTCCCAGATTAGCAGAGAGCACATTTCCCATGAAAACTTCATTCACCTCAGAAGGACTCACACCTGATTTATCAAGCGCCCCTTTAATCGCAAAGGAGCCAAGTTGTGTGGCACTAAATCCTGATAATTTTCCACCAAAACTTCCAATTGGGGTTCTGACTGCTGAAGCAATGTATACGTCTTTCATGTCCGGTTTTTGATAATTTAATGTTGGAAATGTACGAAAAGTTCCTTGTGATCAGGGACTGTTCGAATTTGAGGCAAAAATCAGCTAATCAGAACTTAATTGCCAATTATTAATTATCAATTTTCTAATTGATTGCTACCAGTCTGGTTTATTACTCGGCGGACGTTCTGTTGCTTTTCTTTTTTGCTGCTGGAGGTACTGGATTTCATTGTTCTTCATAGCCTCAAGAATCATTTTGGCCTTTTCTTCACTGATATTCATTTGTTCCAGCTTTTCCTTTGTCATCTCTTCCTTAGATTTTTCTTCCTCCTGTTCTTTTTCTTCTCCTTCTTTCTGCTCTTCATTTTCTTTCTTTTCTCCGTCTTTCTCTTCTTCAGATTCCTTTTGCTCTCCTTTTTCGTCCTGATTTTCCTGATCCTGGCTTTCCTGGTCCTGATCTTCTTTCTTTTCATCTTCGCCTTCCTGATCCTGCTTTTCCTGGTCCTGCTGTTGCTCTTCCTGTTTCTGCTGTTCCTCCAATAGTTTCTTCACCACCTCATAATCATACCTGGCTGATTGATTGGCCGGATCTGATTTAATAGCAGATTTTAATTGGTGGAGGGATTCCTCAAGTTTACCTGCATCCTTACTTATGACACCCATTTGCTGATAGGCAATGGACTTCAATTTCTTGTTTTCAGAAGTACTCAATCCCGCATAGTTAGACTTTGCATTGGCTGTATCATCCAGGTTATAGTATGAGTGAGCCAGGTTAAGCTTGATTTCATCTTCCTGAACACCCATTGAATCATAGAGTGTAGTATACTTTGATAACGCCATTTCATAATCACCTGCAAGGAATGCTTTCTCCGCTTCTTTCTTGAGCGCATTGATTTTCGCAATTTCCCGTGGATCATTGGTTATCATCGCCAGAATGATTATCAGAACATATTTCATAGTTTAATAAGTTTAACGCTTATCAGGACGTCTAATATCATTAATATAAATGCCAGTCCCAAAAAGTAGTAAAATCTGTTCTGAGTCGCATCTATCTGCTTTGCATCCCTGACTTCACCTTCTATTCTGTTGATGGCACTTATTAAACGTTCAACGTCGTTTCTTGATTCGTTGATTTCAAAATATTCTCCGTCTGTCTGGTCTGCAAGGTCTTCCAGTGATTCTGAATTAAGTTTTGTCAGGACCTCATTTCCCTGACGGTCCTTTTTGAAACCATTTCGATCAATGATCTGGCTTCCTGTTTCTGTGCCAACTCCCAGAGTAAAAAGTTTAATGCCTTCTGATTCAATATCATCTGCTACCTCCTGTGTATTTTCACCAAAATCCTCCCCATCGCTAATAAGAATGATCACTTTTGATTTGGACTGGGTGATGACCGTATCATCTGCTGTGAGCTTTTCCAGTGCCATTTTTAACGGGGGACCAAAATCAGTCCCATAGTTTGGAACGAGCTGGGTATTCAGTGTCTGTATGAAGAGGTTGAGTGCATTGTTGTCGTAGGTCAGCGGGCATTGCATGAATGCTTCACTGGAAAACATGATCAATCCTATGCGATCAGAACTAAACGCCTCGACAATATTTTTTAATTCAAACTTGACTTTTTCCAGTCGTGTGGGCTGAACATCAAAAGCATTCATGGACTGACTCAGGTCTATACAAAAGAAGATGTCTTTTCCTACGGTCTTTATTTCCCGGGAAGCATCCCCAAAGCTTGGACCCAAAAGTGCAATAATCAGTAAGGTGAAGTAAGAAGTTCGTAGGATGAGCTTTAAAATTACGCGATGAAATGGGAGGGACAGACGCTTTGCAGTTCGTACTACTCTGATCACAAATAGCAGGTAAAGAACCACGAATGTGATCAGAAAAGAAATCTCTAATGTATCTAAGGAATATGCCCAGTTCATAAGCGCGCTAAATTATAGAAGTCGCACTATTTGTGGGCAGGGATTTATTTTAATTAACTTTTTTTAAGGATGAAGTGTCAATACTTTCCCTGAGGATAAGAAGATTGCCCTGTGTGGTCTTACATGAGCAGATGATATCCTGATATTTCAAAAAGCTCGGAGTAAAAATATTCAGATCAGCAACGTACTGATTATCGATTTCAGGAAGCATTCTGATAGTGTCACTCAGCTCATCCAGGAACCTGCCTTCAATCAGTGAGCCAATATAGAATTTGGTGTCTGTGCATGATTGAGAGGTTTCAAAATATAAAAGGTTTGATTTCTGGAAGTAGGTGATCCTGGGCATTTCTTTTAAATCTCCATCAGCCAGGTATTCTTTAAGCCCGATACCCGGAAACCCTAATCCGTACGGAACTTCAGCTTTGAGTTGACCTTTTCGATAATAGATTTTACGTATGCCATGAATCTTATTGTCTTCATAGCTGGTTTCCGCGTAGAGTTTTCCTGTCCTGAAATACTTCTTTGAAACCCCCTGACGCTTTCCGTTTCTGTATGGAATCTCAAGTTGTATGGTTTCACCATCCGGATAGTAGAGGTAGGAAATTCCGTGCTTCACTCCGTTGCGATAGTTGACCTCTGTTTTTAGCTTACCAAAATTGTCCAGTGTACGAACAGATCCGTTTTTCACAGATGTCTTTTCAGCCTGCGATATTTCAGGAACAGCGTCCGTTCTTCCAAACTGATCATAAAGGAAGCCGCAGAATAAAAGAATAAGCACAGCTGATAAGATGATATAAACAGATCGATTCATGCTTCAATGATAGATAAGTTGTGATAAACGAAAGAACACTGCCTGGAGGTATCGTCTAATTGATGTTTTGAAAAGTATGAAAGCTCTCACCCGATTTCAGGTGAGAGCTTATTAATTAAACATGATGAGAAGCTTCTGGATTTTTTCATTAAATGGTTGCGATTTTTTCCGGACTCATTATCGCTTTAGACAGTATCCCGGGAGAGATTTTACTTATTTCTTTTTTAGAGAACACCTTCCTCGATATACCTCCTTTGATATTGTTAATATCGAACTCGATGACAAAGGCATTTTTGTCCAGCTGTTCAATCAGACTGTAGGTCTTTCTGATGTCAATCCGGTTGATGACCAGGTGTAAGATGTCCATCTCTTCTTTCTGACCCGTACTCCCATAGCCGCGAGCTCCTTTGTATACAGTGATACCGGTACCAATCTTATTGACGATCTTGTTTTCAATCAGTTTTGACTCACCGGAAATGATCATCAATCCAACATAATCTTCAAAACCCTCAATCATTAAATCAATGACCTTAGATGTAACCAGATAAGTCAGTATGGAATACATCACTACTTCGGTAGAAACGACAAAAGAAGTAATCGTGAACAAAAGGATATTAAAACACAGGCTAACTTTTCCGATACTAAACCCAAATCGATTACTGATGAAAATTCCAAGTATTTCCGATCCATCCAGTACGGCTCCATTCTTAATCGACAACCCTAATCCCGCTCCAAGAAATAACCCTCCAAAAATGGAAATGAGCAGCTTATCATCCGTAATCGGACTGAAATTTTCGTAGTGCAGGAAAATAGCAAGTCCAATGATTGCCAACAATGATTTCAAAACAATTTTGTAAGAAACAGTTTTCCATGCCAGCAATAGAAAAGGGAGACTTATCAGAATCAGCACCCATGAAAATTCAAGTGATGAAAATCTGCTGATTAGAATGGCAATGCCAGTCACCCCGCCATCCAGAAATCCATTCGGCAGCAGGAATGCTTTAAGTCCAATACTTGCAAGAACCATTGAAATCAGGATTTGACCATACTCCCATATGGTTGACATGATTCTGTTTAAAGACTGTTTATTCATTTGATGACTTTACTCAAAGGTTCTTAAATTTCCCATATCGGGTTCCTGTCACATCGTTTCTTAAAACTCCATTGTATATGGGGTTGTTTGATTTCCTTATTGGTTATCGCTATTGATAACATTAGGATAAGGCCAAAACAAGACCCAATGGCAAGTCCGACATATATAAGTGAAGTATCAGCTTCTGAGATCGTACCAACCCATGCACCCATTTTTGCTCCGAAAGCACCACCGATAAGAATTCCCGCTATGATTTTGCGTAAAGTTTTCATTCTGTAATTGTTTATTTAAGTAATTGTATTTGACATAAGTATGATGGAGTAATAGAATGGAATCCCAAGCATTACGTTTATTGGAAAGGTTATCCCCAGAGCCATTGGCAGATAAAGTCCGGGATTTGCGTCCGGAACTGCCTGTTTCATGGCTGCCGGAACAGCAATGTAAGAGGCACTGGCTCCCAGAATGGCAAAAAGTAACTGATTACCTGCAACATCTGTGATTTGCATACTGACAAGTAACGCAACCAATCCATTTACAAAAGGCATAATGGTTGAGAAAAGGAAGGGATATATTCCCTTTTTCAAAATAGTCGATAACTGCTGCCCGCTTGTAATTCCCATATCAAGCAGAAAGACAGACAGGAACCCTTTGAAAATGTCAGTTGTAAATGGTTTAATACCATTTGCCTGCTCAGGACTGGCCATTAATCCAATTACAAGACTACCCAAAATCAGAAGCACACTTCCATTCGTTACGGAGTGCCACATGATTTTGGAGATCCCGGAAGAAGACTCACCCTTATCACGCTTAAAGTAGTTGATCAGCAAGACCCCAACAATGATCGCAGGGGCTTCCATAATGGCCATTACGGCAATCATGTGACCGTTAAAAATGACAGCTTCAAAATCAAGGAAGGACGTTGCGGTAACAAATGTGACCGCACTCACGGATCCATATGAAGCTGCAACAGCTCCGGCATCTGCAATACCCATTTTGCGCTTCAATATGAAAAATGATGAGAGGGGAATGGCGATTGCAAGAGTAATTCCCAGCAACATGCTCCAAATCAGTTCCATGTTCATTCCGCTGTGGGAGAGTTCCTGACCCCCTTTAAACCCAATGGAAAGCAGCAGATAGATGGAAATGAATTTTGAGCTGTTTTCCGGAATTCTAAGATCACTCTTGATTTGAACTGCTATGATACCGAGAAGGAAGAAAAGGAGCGCGGGGTTGGTGATGTTCTCGAAAAGTGCATTTAAATTCATCAGACCAGCTTGAAATTTGAAATTATGTAATCACATGGAGCATATTCTGCATCCGTATCTAAATGGTTTGAAAGAAGCAATTTTCCGGTTCCTTCTAATCTTGATTTAGCTTTCATTGATAAATTCATATTGTTTGATTTCGGCACAAAGCTGCACTTCTCGATTCATAAGTTATTATTTAATAATATTATGATATACATTAGCTTTTATATATGCATTATACATTACATCAGTTAAGGATATTTCTTAAGGTTGCTGATTGCCAGAGCATTACCAGAGCATCAGAAGAACTTTTTTTAACTCAACCCGCTGTTTCGATTCAGTTAAAAAAACTTCAGGATCAATTTGAGCTGCCATTAACAGAGGTGATCGGACGGCAATTGTACATCACTGATTTCGGCCAAAAAATTGCAGAAACAAGCAGGCGTGTCCTGGAAGAGGCTGATATGATTAAGTATACAATGGATCAGTACAAAGGTCTTCTGTCAGGCAAGATCAAAGTATCTGTGGTTTCAACAGGAAAATATGTGATTCCTTATTTCCTAAAATCATTTATGGACCTTTATCCGGGGATAGAAGTTTCGCTGGATGTATCGAATAAGCATAAGGTTGTAGAAGGTATTGCTAACAATATCAGTGATTTCTCTCTGGTATCTGTACTTCCTGATGATCTACCTATAAGCTCGATTGAGTTGATGGAAAATCGACTTTATCTCATTGGAAGCAGCGCCCATGTCGGTGCTGTCACAAGTTTGAAGGATCTTGAAAAACTTACACTATTATTTAGAGAAGAGGGGTCTGCCACCAGAATGGCAATGGAAAGATTTTTGGCGCAAAACAAGGTTCCGATTGGTAAGACGATGGAACTTGTTTCCAACGAGGCTGTGAAACAGGCAATCAATGCGGGACTTGGATTTTCTATTGTCCCACTCATAGGTCTGCGTAATGAACTGGCTGTAGGAAGCATGAAGATTTTTCCAATCAAAGGTCTTCCCATCATAACCAAATGGAATCTTGTATACAACAAAGGGAAGAAACTGACCCCTGCTCATGAAGCGTTGATCCAACACATTGAGAAAAACAAACAGGAAATTGTCAATGAGCACTTTGATTGGGCCATTGAAAAGCTTCCCTGAATCTACGCAATTAATATAAACTAATATTTAAAATAATTATCATTAACATAAATAATAGTTAATGTATAATTCTGTTAAAATATTTTGTCTGACTGTTCAAAATACAAACGCATGTTTGACAGTTGAGCGTATAAAAAAATACCTTGAATTCATCTGAACGCATAATTATCAAAACCTCATCGTTGTTTAGGCAGTTATAATACACAACGTAAAGTGTAATTTATACTTACTATTAGCCTCCCATCTTCTGCTCATTACTCCCCATTTTATTGAAGTGACTACCGCCAGTGTGAAACGAAAAAATTTCAAACCAGTTAATGATAGTAATACTATTAAAATTAGAACTAATGCTTTATTCAAAAATGGTACTTCTATTCTTCTTTGTTATGTTAGGTATCAATCTTCTCGTTGCTGCAATACGTGGAGAAGACTGGTTGAAACTGGGCAGACAATCCATAGCCCTGCAAAATTTTGATCTGGCGATTCACTATTTCTCTAATGAAATACGAGATAACCCCAGAAACGCATTCGCATATCTGGAACGAGCCAAAGCTTACCGGTTAAAAGGCGAGATAGTCAAATCAGCCGAAGACAAGCAAAAGGCTTATCAGCTTGATCCGGATCTGATTAAACGGGTATACCTGCCGGATAACGCGCAATCTGGCAACAGACGTCCCATTCAATCTCCACTCTAATGACTATTAATATTCCACATTTTATATACAAACAATTATGAAAAAGCTATCGATTATTTTGTTCGCATGTTCAGTGTTGTTCTCCAGTTGCTCTGTGATCAGGCAGGGAGAAGTTGGTGTGAAAAGAAAGCTTGGAAAACTTCAACAAAAGGTGATTCAGCCAGGAGCTGTGGTTTTCAACCCATTTATAGCAACTGTTATCAAAATGCCTGTGAGGACAGTGAATATTGAAATTAGTTCTAATCTACCATCGAAAGAGGGATTAAATGTTGGAGCTATCATTTCAATCTTGTATAGAATTGAGTCTTCTGAAGCCGCTTCTATTATTGAGAATATCGGCGTAGACTATGAAAACGTTGTGATAAAGAGTGTTTTTAGATCAGCATCTGCTGACGTCTGTTCCAGGTTTTTTGCTAAGGACATGCACACAGTAAAAAGGTCGGAGATTGAAGATGAGATCGCTAAGCGGATGTCCGGTTTGCTAACAGAGAGAGGCTTCGATATTGAGGCGGTTCTACTAAAAACCATCCAACTACCAGCTGGTTTGTCGCGATCTGTTGAAGAGAAACTGGAAGCTGAGCAAGATGCCCAACGAATGGAGTTTATCCTTCAAAGGGAGCGTCTTGAAGCCCAACGAAAATTGGTAGAGGCCGAAGGAACCAGAGATGCTCAGAAGGTGCTGTCACAGGGACTGAACAAGGAAATCCTGGAGTGGCAAAGAATTCAGGCTTTTAAAGAATTAGCCACATCTGCCAACTCGAAGGTGATTATCACAAATGGCAGCAATGCTCCGATTATTCTTCCAGGAGGGACTAACTAGTCTTTCCCCTGAAGAACGAACTAAAACTGATTTAATCAAATCTTAAAACATCATAATCATGAAACGATACATGTCTCAAATTCTGGAAGCTGCTTTTCTTTTCTCGCTGATAGTCTTGTTCTTTATGCTATCCATAAGTTCGGCAAAAGGGCAGGATTCAACAAAATTTAGTGACCTGACTCAGGCACTTGCAACACCTTCAAAGGTTGAGAGTCTTGTTCTTAAAAATCAGGGTCTCACAAAGTTTCCTGAAGAAATTCTGAGATTCCCCAACCTGCAGTTTCTTGATCTGTCGGGGAATAATATTTCTGAATTACCGGAAAATGTATTTGAGATATCTAAACTCGAATATCTTGATTTGTCAGGGAATAGTTTTTCAGAACTTCCAGGGTCGATTTCCCGGATGAAATCATTAAGCATCCTTCGAATTGGTTACTTACCTAATCTTGATTTGAAGAAAGCATTTCCAACTATTGAGGGATTGGAAAACCTGAAAGTACTGGATCTTAAATATGATAATATTTCGGAGTTACCAGAATCGATTGCCAGACTGAATCAGCTTGAATCATTGGACCTTTCAGGCAACCCGATAAAAGTAATTCCGTCTTCCCTCTCAAAACTTGGTCGACTGGAAGCCTTTTATCTGAACGATGATGCAGAACTGGATCTTGAAAAAAGTATCAGTACGCTGAATAGTATGCCGAGTCTGAAGGAGCTTCATCTTGAAAATGATGGAATATTGATGATCCCGAAGGAGATTGTTAATATGAAGAAACTTGAGCTCCTGTATCTGAACAACAATAAAATTCAGGTCCTTCCTAAGGAACTGGATAATATGGAAAAATTGCGGTTTATAGATATGAGCAGGAACCCATTGCCGAATCAGTCATTAATTAATCCGGATCAGTTGCTGGCACCAAAAATCAATATTCGAGTGAAGAATAATAAGTAGGCAAAACAGAGAAAATAAAACCTCACCATTTATATGGTGAGGTTTTTTCTGTGGTACGAAGAGGGTCTTAATTCCCACCGTTTAAAGCTTTGTTAGTCAGCTGCAACGATGCTAATGTTAGATTTTATTTTTAATGTTTTGTTGAGCAGTTGAGCTTCCTGGAGCAGTTCAAGTATTTCAGCTTTGCTTTCGGTTAACTCTTCAATTCTTTTGAGAGAAGAATGGTTGTGCTCACCAAATCTTTCCTGATGACTAAAGTCACGTATTTTGTGAAAATTGATTTTTTCTTTGAACATATGCATAAGGATTTCTTTTGCATCATCAGGAGAGAAGCTCCCTTCAATCAGCTTAAACTCCTTTACCTGCTTTTCAATTGTTACGTTTTCCATGAGATATTATTGATTCATTGTTTTAAAGTCACGAGCAAAACTGAATATAATTCTTCATAAATTTTTATTTATAATTATTATGATAAGCATTTATAAAGTTTATGTATTGCAAATCCAATTTTAAGGAAGCACTTCCGGATTGAAAGGATCGTCTGATGAGGATGTTTATTAATTTCCAGCTTCACCATAAACTTTTCAAACTAACTTTTATATTTGCACTCCTTTTCACAGAGCATCCTTCGGATTGTGTGAAAAAAGTTCAGAAAAATCCACGGAGAGGTGGGTGAGTGGCTGAAACCACATGTTTGCTAAACATGCGTGCGAGAAATCGTACCGGGGGTTCGAATCCCCCTCTCTCCGCATTGTAGACGAAGGTTTACAAAAGATCCGGTCTGCTAGCTCAACTGGATAGAGCGCCTGCCTTCTAAGCAGGGGGTTCCAGGTTCGAGTCCTGGGCAGATCACAGAAGCCTGACCATTTTGGTTGGGTTTTTTGTTATGGAACGACGAGAAGCCTGTCCCGAACTTGTTTCGGGAAGTCCTGGGCAAATCACACAAACCTCGGTCAGAAAATTGATCGAGGTTTTTTTTTGGATTCAGCTCAACAAGAAGAGCATTTCGTATGAGAGAGGGTTGCAGGTTCGAGTCTAGCTATCGGGAACGAACAGATTGATTAAATCAGGTTTGGTTTGGGGTAGTGCTTCAATACTCACTCACTCATCAGGGCAATCATTTTGTCAACCTGCTTATCGCTATCAACCAGCTCTCCGTCGTGATAAAAAACAACCAGTTCTAATGGCACATTGTTCCAGGCCAGTTTAGCAACGTTATCAGGGCTGATGCTGTAACGACCCAACGTTTTTTCAGTAGGCCAGTCGATGGAAGGGAATGAAACATACGCCAGTTCAGAGCAAACAATCTTATCTGTTGTATTCACATCAAAGTTGAAATCATATTTTTTCCCAAGCTGACGAAATGCCATGATTAACGCCTCCTTTTTTCTTTCCTCAGCAGCTTCTTTGAAGACAGGTCGCAGAATAGCAAAATCATCTATGTTCATGAAGTCTTCAAGGGAACTCAGCTGAACCCCTGATCGTAACGCTTCAATGATCTGCTTTTCATTTCTCGAGTCCGGATCAGCCTGGCTGCCAATTTTGTCAGCATACGGTTCGACATGCATATCATTCCAGATACCCGCATCAATGAGTTCTGCTTTGGTCCCGGTCCATATAGCTACATGTCCGAAATGTCCTGGAATAAGTTTGTCGGTTAATCGAAATGGAGTCTTCTCAAGCAGAATATCCAGAGGTTTAAGTTTAGAGCGGATATTCTTCATAGCCTCTTCATTCTGATAGAGTTTTCCTTTTCTTGATTCAAATAACCCAACAGTGTTGCCAAAAAGCCCGCTAACCATATCAAAACCCTCACTTGCTGACTCAGAAATCATGTCTTTAGAAATTCTTTCAAAGGCGGTAAATTTTTTGGAAGCGATCTCCTTAACCCTTAATTTTTTCACATAATTGTAGGAAGGACTGGAGTCAATTAATAACTGCAGGTAAGCGAAATCAGAGTCCTCATGTGCGGACTCAATGGATTTTTTTTGCTCTTCATAAAAATTAATCGCCCTGCGGATTCTATGCCTTGATTCGACGGAATTAGCTGCGAGTGTCATTTCGGTAAGCTTATTGGCAATGATACCAAAGCCCATATCGGGATCATTAACAACCTTTCTGAGTCGGCTATCCTGCTCGAACAGAACCGCACCGATCATATAATTATCGTACAAAGTAAGGGCTGCCCCCAGGGAAAGCATCAGGCCTTTCAATCGAAGATCCTGTGAAATATTGAATTTTTCAAGGGTCCCATCTTCAACCTCAATGCTGCATTCGAAGGCAAATGCAATGTCGTATAAATCATCCCTGATTTCCAGGTAGTCTTCAGTTCCTGCTTTTAGAATTAAAAGGTCCCCGCTGCTCAATGGCTCATCTTTATTTAACCTCAATCGATTAGCAATTTCCAGCATCTGAGACCTGGCAATGAGACTGTATTCAACCTGTAATTGAAGTTTTTCGAAATCTTCCTGAAAGATTGAATCGGGATCAGCTCCTGCTTCCAGTTTTTTGGTGAGGTCTTCAAAGCAGGCCAGCTCATTTGTGGTAATTGTCTGAGTAATATCATACCACTTATAGATGGAATATATTCCTGTCAGAATAAATACAATGACTAGCAGCTTTTTAGCTTTTTCTTTTTTCATGAAGATTGATTGTTGATTAAATGTGCTTACTTTTTACCTCGAGGCAGGTACTTTTTTGGAATCGGGTTCTTTTCTGTTTCCCCGGTCCAATAGATATTTAATATCCACCATCGCTTCCCGTCATTCATCAACTGGATGCTGTTGATGCCTCTGGTAAAGGGCTTTTCATCAGATTCAGAACGGTACGATTCATACGTACTGAAAAGATGAGTGACAGAACCAAAGGTTTCTGTGATTCTGAATATCTCTTTTTCAAAGAAACCATTGGTCTCCAGCCAGCTTCCGGAAGTTTCAATATATCCGTCGGCAGTCATGGCCCGGTATCCAATTTCACCGGCCTGATTAGGCCCGGACGGGAATAATTGAGCATCTGCAACAAACAGGTATCGGAACAAATCCCAGTCTCGTTTTTCTCCGGCTTCACCTGAAATCACGGCATAAAGTGTTTCAATGGTACTGTCCAGGGTCTGGACTTTTGCTATGTAATCATCCTGAGCATGGAGGCTCGTACTTATGAAATAAAGTGTGCAAATCGCTGCTATTCTTCGCATAATTATTTAATTCTTAATTCTTAATTCTTAATTCTTAATTCTTAATTCTTAATTCTTTGAAGCCTCACTTGTGCCTTCCCAGTCCGGATCAGCCGATCCGGTCCAGTTCTGACTTTTTTCGTCAAAGTAAATGGCGTGGACCCGCCCAAATGTACCTTTTTGATTCATTTCAACAACTTCGAGTCCCAGTTTCCTCATTTCTTCCAGATCAGTGGCAGTCCACGAAGTGCCTTCATGCATTTCAACAAGAATGGCGGTATCAACAGAGTGTACTCTTCCGGCTGCCATTGCTTCAGGTAGTCCCATTCCACGGTCAATCATTCGACTTATTGTCTGAACGATTGCGGTTGGGATACGACTTCCTCCTGCAGCTCCCAGCACCAAATAAGGATTCCCGTCCTTAGTGACAATGGTCGGGGAAATATGAGAAGAAGCTCTCTGACCGGGCTGGAAATCTCCAAGATAGCCGCCAAGTGTGGTGGCGTACAAAAACCCAAGTCCCGGAGTGGCCACTTTTGAACCCATATTCGGGCCCACAGTCTGGGTAATGGCCAGCATATTTCCCTCTTTATCAACCACTGAAAAATGGGTGGTATGTCCATCCCTTGTCATCTGATCATCCTGGTGGTAAGCCATGGCAGCCTGTTTTCCGAGGAGGCTATTCATGCTGTCTGCCTTTGCTTTTGCATACGCTTTGGATGTAAGCAGGTCAGCCATTTCATCACTAGCCTGTCTCCTTCGGTCACGGTAAGCCAGCGTGTTTGCCTGATAAAAAGCATTCGCCCATTCAACATCAGAATTCTCACTCAGTGGCCAATTTTCCATAATGTGTAGCATCTCTATGGTGATTGCACCAAACGAAGGTATCCAGAGGCTGCTGATATCATATCCGCGATAGCTTCCGGACACTACTCTGGATTCTTTTGCTTCATAATTGGCGAGTGATTCCATGTCGAGGTAGCCACCATTTGCCTGAACGTCTGCCACCATCTTTTCGGCAATTTCTCCTTTGTAGAAAGCATCTGAACCCTGCTCAGAGATGAGTCTGAGCGTATTAGCCAGATCCTTTTGAACGAATAATTCTCCCGCCAGGTACGTGGTGTCGCCATTGAGAAAATACTGAGAGGTTCCCTCATATTTTCTAATATCATTGATCGCAGCAGCATGCCGATTTGCCGCCATAGGGAGCAGATGATAGCCGTGTTCTGCATATTCAATTGCAGGAGCCATCACAATTGCCAGATCCATCGTTCCGTGTTTTTCAAGTAAGGTGATCAATCCTTTAACAACTCCGGGAACGCCGATCGTTGGATAACCGGTTCTTGCCTGGGTTGCAGTGGCGGGATCGTAAGAAAGAGGAGCCTGAGTAGTGGCATCTATTCCTGTTACTTCACCATCACTATTCCTTATGATTGCCTGGAATCTTCCACCAAGACCATTCATACTTTGTTCCACAACAGCTATGGCAAAACCTGTTGCTACTGCTGCATCAAAAGCATTTCCACCATTATCAAGCATCAAAACTCCTGCCCATGTGGCCAGAGGATGTGCAGAAGAAACTACTCCATTGGGAGAGGTAACAATCTGAGGATTGTCAGATACAGTGTCCCTCTCTCTTTGGCCAGTCTGACATCCGATAAGAAAAACAGTAATTAGACAGAGGAAAGTGATTCGATTGATCATAGTGGTATTAGCAAGTTAGGTATTACAAGATAATAATTACCAGCTAATCAGTTCAGGAAATGTGAGGAAGATGCCTGCCTTCAATTATTCCATTAGAAGGCATAGTGCCTTATTTTTAAGCCTTATGAAAAGTATGAGGTTGATTTTCCTTTCTCTCGTGATCCTTATCGGGTGCGTTTCATCTCCTGAAATCAGAAGCGATTTAAGTATTATTCCTGCTCCTGTATCATTATCGGCAGGATCCGGGTTTTTGGAAATAAGTGAAGGTGCTTCTTTTGAAATTGTTGATGCAGTTGTTTCACCGGATCTTGTCAAATCGAGCTTTGAGAAATTCCACAGTTTCAGGTTTTCAGAATCAGGAGAAGCATTGGTAAAATTTGAGCTGGATTCATCCATTGGACGGAGTAATTCTTCCTATCAAATTTCTGTTGCTGAGACTGGAATACGTATTAAAGGTTCGAGCGAGACAGGTGTGTTTTACGGACTTCAGACCTTACTACAGTCAGCACAAAAGATGAATGGTAACTTGTATGTGCCATATCTCGAAATCATTGATCAGCCAGAATTCCCACACAGAGGTCTGCTGCTTGACTGCAGCCGTCATTTTTTCTCTGTCGAAACAGTAAAGAAGTACATTGATCTGCTGGCTTACTATAAGATGAATGTTTTGCACTGGCACCTGACCGAAGATCAGGGATGGCGAATTGAAATAGACAAATACCCAAAATTGACAGAGGTGAGTGCCTGGCGGACAGAAAAGGACGGATCAATATATGGCGGGTTCTACACAAAAGAGGAAATTCGGGGAGTGGTTGCATATGCGAAAGAGCGTTTCATAACTGTGATCCCTGAGATTGAATTACCAGGACATTCTCAGGCTGCTCTTGCGGCATACCCTGAGATTTCATGCATTGGGGAAGGAGTAGAGGTTGCGAATGACTGGGGAGTTTTCAGGGAAATCTATTGTGCGGGAAATGAGCAAACCTTCACTTTTCTGGAAGACGTATTGACAGAAGTTATGGAATTATTCCCATCAGAATACATCCATATCGGAGGGGATGAAGCTCCAAAATTTCGGTGGGAACATTGCGACAAATGTCGGGCAAGAATCAAAGCCGAAGGACTTCAGGATGAACACGAGTTACAAAGCTGGTTTATTAAAAGAATTGAACAATTTCTAAATGAGAATGGGAGGAAGCTGATAGGATGGGATGAAATAATGGAAGGAGGATTGTCGCCTAATGCTACCATACAAAGCTGGAGAGGGATGGACTATGGCAAAGAGGCTGCCACAGAAGGACATCAGGTCATCTTTTCCCCCACAAGTCATTGTTACCTGGATTATGATTTGAAAGCCATTGACCTTCAACGGGTGTACTCGTTCAATCCAATCCCAGATGACCTGCCGGATGAATTCAGGAAAAATGTATTGGGAGTGGAGGTGAATATGTGGTCCGAACATGTTCCAAATGAAGAAGTGCTGGACAGCAAAGTTTTTCCTCGAATGCTCGCTCTTGCTGAAGTAGCGTGGACCTGGGATCCGGATCGAAATTTTGAAGAGTTCTTTAGCAGGGTGCAAAACCACTACCCGATGTTAAAAAAACTTGGAGTCAATTACGGACTGGAAGGGCACCCTGCAACATTCACGGTAGAGGCCGGTGATTTACCAAAATTGAAATTTGTTCCAGGTGTTCCTGATCTGGAACTTAGTTACTCCATAAGTGATGGCCCTTTTGTAAAATATGAAGGACCGATACCAGTCAATTTCACCGGGACACTGAAAGTACAGGCAATGAGAGATGAAGTACCATATGGAGAGCTGGTGACACAGGAGGTTATGAACCATGTTGGAATCGGAATAATTCCTGAAAGGGAAAGCGTTTATAACCCATCTTACACAGGAGGAGGGGAGTTGGCACTTGCCGACGGGTTGTTGGGCTCAATCGATTTTCGAGACGGCCGATGGCAGGGCTTCTTTGGACAACATTTTGTCACAACCATCGATTTGGGCAGTACAACCCGGATTAGTGAGGTTTCTGCCAACTTCTATCAATACAACAATGCCTGGATCTTTCTGCCGGAAGCTTTGGAGATCAGCTATTCAGATGATGGTCAAAATTGGAAAATTTTGGGAGCCAATAAACCTGACCTCACCCCTGTGGAAAGGGGAAAGTTTATCAAAAAAATGGGAGTTAAGTTGAACGAAGCGGTTAAGGCACGATACCTTAAGGTTTTTGGGCGAAGCATGATTCGGGTACCGGAGTGGCATGAAGCTGCCGGGTCACCGGCATGGCTTTTTGTTGATGAAATTATCATACAGTAATGGACATTGAAGTTTGTATCGAATCATTAGAAGAAGCAGAACTGGCCGTCAGGATGGGAGTAAAACGGGTCGAGCTTTGTGCTGCACTTGAAACAGGAGGACTGACACCATCTGCCGGTATGATAGCGGAATGTTGTAAAAAGAAAATTGAGGTTCATGTACTCATCAGACCCAGATCCGGCGACTTTGTGTATAGTGAGGCGGAATTAGCAGTCATGAAAAGAGACATTGAAGTGTCTGCTAAATCAGGAGCTTCGGGTGTGGTCTTTGGAGTACTTGATTTGGAACATGGAATTGATGCTGAGGCGAACCAATCATTGCTTGACTGTGCAAATTCAGTGAAACTGGAATCCACTTTTCATCGGGCCATTGATATCGCGAAAAATCCCATTGATATTATGGAGAAATTGATCAGTTTGGGCTTCACCAGAATACTGACATCTGGTCAACAATCTGTTGCCAGTGAAGGAATCCCATTAATTGGACAAATGGTAAAAAAAGCAGCTGGTCGCATTCAGATCATGGCCGGGAGTGGAGTTTCGGAAGTTAATGCACAACAACTTGCGGAGACTGGAATAGATGCATTGCATTTCTCTTCGAGGAAGAAAAAGCATGCAAAAAAATTAGGGCTGGGATATTCATATGAACCTGACCCTGTGAAAGTCAGCGCAATCATGAAGAGTCTGAATAAATGAAAAATAGCATTCAGATATTACTTGTCACTGCCCTGATGAGTTGCGGAGGGAATAGGAATTCAATAACCGAATTTGATGAAAAATGGAATCTCCATCAGGTGGGGAGTGTGGAATGGATGTCGTCAGATGTTCCGGGTGTTGTTCATATGGATCTGTTAAAAAATCGAAAAATTGAAGACCCATATCTTGGAAACAATGAGCTCAATCTCCAATGGATTGAAAAAGAGAATTGGGAATATCGTTCCTCCTGGAGAGTAAGTAAAGAACAACTAAGGAATGATCACATCGAGCTTGTTTTCACAGGTCTTGATACCTACGCTGAAGTAAGATTGAATGGTGAAAAGATTCTTACTGCAGACAACATGTTCCGATCCTGGCGTGTGGATGCAAGGCCGTTTCTGAAGGAAGGAGATAATGAACTGATCATTCACTTTACCTCACCACTCGGACAAAATGAAGAGCAGGTAAAGAATTATCCATATCGATTACCCTCCGGGAATGAGACCACTGATTTGCAGGTGAGCGCATTCACCCGAAAAGCAGCGTATCAATTCGGGTGGGACTGGGGTCCGCGTTTCGTTTCTTCCGGAATCTGGCGGCCGATTTATGTTGAAGCCTGGAATGATGCGAGGATTACTCACTCATTTGTTTCAACCCAATCCATAGCAGCAGAAAAAGCACTGATTCAATTATCGATCTCGATCGAATCAGATATTGAAGCTATGCAAACGTTGCTGGTTGGCGATCAAAAAATGGAAGTGGAGTTGATCAAAGGGATCAATGACTTCACTTTTCCGATGGAGATCAGTCAGCCCAAATTATGGTGGCCCAACGGACATGGGAATCCTCATATGTATAATCTTGACCTGAAGTTATTGATTGATGGCGAGTTAAGAGATGAAAGATCCGTGAATTACGGAATACGTACCATACAGCTGATCAATGAACCCGACAGTATTGGCACATCCTTCTATTTTAAAGTGAATGGTGAAGCTGTTTTTGTGAAGGGTGCCAACTACATTCCTCAGGATATTTTTCCCTCAAGAGTTAAAGCAGAGAAATATGAAGCACTGATTTCAAAAGCCAAAGAGGCTAATATGAATATGCTTCGGGTATGGGGTGGTGGAATTTATGAAGACGATTATTTTTATGAGTTATGTGACAAAAACGGGATTATGGTCTGGCAGGACTTCATGTTTGCGGGCAGCATGTACCCGACTGATGAGGCCTTTCATTCGACGGTAAAAAACGAAGTGCGTGATAATATAAACAGGTTGAGACCGCATCCTTCGATTGCTCTCTGGTGTGGAAATAATGAAATCGATGTAGCCTGGAAGAACTGGGGATGGCAGACTCAGTTCGGATATTCAGAAGAAGACTCTGTGGAAATATGGAATAACTATCTACGACTTTTTCATGAAGAAATCCCGGAAGAAGTTGAGCGTCTGAACCCACTTGTCAACTATGTTACCACCTCACCACTTTCCAACTGGGGAACACCGGAAAACTTCAACCATTCCAGCATGCACTACTGGGGGGTATGGCACGGAAGGGAACCTTTTGAAAATTTTAAAGACAATGTTCCACGCTTCATGGCGGAGTATGGTTTTCAGTCTTTCCCGTCTTATGAATCACTTGCTAAATTGACGGATACCTCATCCCTAAGTCTGGATTCAGAGTTTATTTCCAATCGTCAAAAAAGCTACATCGGCAATGACATGATCACTCGATTCTCTGAAAAGTATTTTGGGAAAGCCAAAGACTTCAAATCTTACATTGAGAATAGTCAAAAGACGCAGGCACTGGCAATGAAGATGGCCATTCAGGAACATCGGTTGAATAAACCTCATTGTATGGGCACTCTTTTCTGGCAACTAAATGATGTCTGGCAGGGACCTTCATGGAGTGTGCTTGAATATGATGGAAAGCCTAAATTGGCTTATGAAGAAGTGAAAAAATGGTATCAGGATGTAGTGGTGATTACAAGAATACAAGGTGATACGGTTTCTTTTCATGTAGTATCGGATTGCCTGACAGGCTTCACAGGGGAACTTTCTATTAATATATCCGGAACAGATGGTTCTCTGAGGAATCATAACATTGATGTTTCTCTGGAAAAGAACGAAGTGAAAAAGGTGTTTGAGATCATTTCCAGGATAAAAAAATACCGCCTCCAATTAAATGAAGACGGTGAGGTAATTTTTGAGGATACGAATGGTTAAAAAATCCACTAACATTACTCTGAACCCTTTGGGGGTGGGTTGAGCAAAAGCATGCTAATTAATTTCCATCAATCAACCTTCCAATCCCGCCAAGAATAGATCCTTCACCTTTTGACGACCCTCCCATCTTTGGTGCGTGTTGAATGACTCTGTCTGCAAGTCGTGAGAATGGCAGGCTTTGCAGATAAACCGTTCCGGTACCCTGAAGAGTAGCAAGGAAAAGTCCCTCTCCTCCAAAAAACATGGACTTGAGGTTTCCTGCTCGCTCGATGCTGTAATCAAGCCCCTGATCGAAAGCCACAATACATCCGGTATCGATTAGCAGCGTTTCGTTATTTAATTCCTTTTTCACAATCGTTCCACCGGCATGAAGGAATGCTAATCCATCTCCACGAAGTTTTTGCAGAATGAATCCTTCACCGCCGAAGAAGCCCGATCCAAGTCTTTTTGTGAAGGCAATGGTTACTTCAGTGCCTTTTGCGGCACACAGAAAAGCATCTTTCTGACAAATGATTTCTCCATTCACATCAGATAGATTGACCGGGATGATTTTTCCCGGGTAGGGAGCAGCAAAGGCAACTTCTTTCTTACCCGATCCTGTATTGGTGAAATGGGTCATAAACAAAGATTCGCCGGTTAACGCACGCTTCCCAACATCCAACAACTTATCAAACATGCCTTTATTAGGATTGGAACCATCACCCATTTTCGCTTCAAAGGTGATTCCGCGATCCATCCAGTTCATGGCGCCTGCTTCTGCAATTACGGTTTCTGCGGGATCAAGCTGAATGGTAACGACCTGCATGTCGTCTCCATGAATGCTGTAGTCTATTTCGTGAGATGTCATAGTTTTTATTTGAGTGAATGGATTAGAACGAAAGATAATAAGCTGTGTTTAAAAAAAATCAATAGAGTAGTTTAAAGCCTGGTTTGTAATAATATTCTACAAACAGGAAACATTGTTAGAAGTTCTACGTTTAGGAAACATTAATTGTGTAATTATGAAAGGAAGGCATTTAGGTGAATTTGAAGAATTGGTACTACTTACTGTGGGAATTCTGGGAGAGGAGGCATATGGGATCGCAATCAGAGATGACCTGAAGGAAAGAACAGGAAGAACTCCTGGCATTGGTGCATTGCACAGTGCCCTTACCAGACTGGAAAATAAAGGGTTTATCACATCTGTTATGGAAGGTGCAACGGAAGATCGGCGTGGAAGACGTAAGCGCTTCTACAGAATGACAGCTTCCGGAGTTAAGGTCATTAAAGAAATATATGACCAGCGAACTGAAATGATCAAACTTATACCAAATATAGCTATTCAGTGAGACGCTCAGATCCACCCCGATTTGCTACACGCTTTTTTGCCTCTTTTTGTCACTCAAGACACCTGGAAGGACTTGAAGGTGATTTGTACGAACTCTTTGAAAGACGACTGGAAACGAGAGGTTTAATTTGGGCCAAATTCTTCTACCTGATTGATATGCTCACACTAATGAGGGCAAGTGTGGCTAAACCTGTAAAAAGAAACAGAATGACTAATAACTTCGGAATGTTTAAGAACTACTTCAAGACCACCATTCGAATGGGATGGAAACGAAAAGGATTCTCATTTATCAACCTGTTTGGTCTGACAATAGGCCTGACCAGTGTCATATTCATTTCACTGTTTGTTCAGGATGAACTGGCTTTTGATGAGCACATTACAGATGCGGAGAACAAGTTCAGAATTTACAATATCAGGGAAGGTGATGACGGTGATGTGAACTACCTTCCGATTGTGCCGCCTGCATTTTCTCCGGCATTGAATAGTGAATTTTCGCAGGTTTTGAAAAGCGGTAGGTTAATAGTCGATTACGGCGGTACTGTTTTCAATGTGGGAGAAAAAGTGTTTTCCGAAAAGGAAGGTGTCTATGCAGAGCCGTATGCTTTGGATATTCTGGATATTAAACTTATTGCCGGAAGTTTTACAGAAGATATGGAGCCAAAGTCTGTACTGTTATCAAGGTCGCTCTTTGAGAAGTTTTTTGGGGATGTGCCTTTTGAAAAACAAACCCTTAAGCTGACCAGATCTACACTGAGTGTGGCAGGAATATTCGAAGATATGCCGGATCGGTCTCACCTGGACCTTGAGTATATATTTCCATTTAAATGGATGGAACAAAGTACTGCTCCTGTACGGATGCAAAGCTGGGTATGGCAGCAGTTTTATACGTATGTTGAACTTCGTCCTGAAGTTGATAAAGATGATTTTCTTTCTCAATTCAGAGTTTTTGTAAAAGACAAGTCGCATGAAATGACTCAGGCTTACGGGTTCTTTTATACGCCGTTTTTACAGGGGGTTCGAGACATCCATCTGCACTCTTCGAATTTCGAATGGGATATAGCTAAATCGGGAAGCTTCCAGTCAATTTTGTTTTTGTTTATTGCTGCCGGAATTATTGTTCTAATCGCCTGCCTCAACTTCATAAATTTGTCTACAGCTCAGGCTATGAAAAGAGCGAAAGAGGTGAGTGTGCGAAAGTTTATAGGAGCGAATCGGACACAATTACTCATTCAATATGGATTTGAGTCCACCATTTATACATTGACAGCAGGCCTTATTAGTCTGGTTTTTCTTGTTCTCCTGATTGGACCGTTTAACACGTTCACGGAAAAATCTTTCGTGATGATTGATTTGCTCACTTTGCGAAACGGTCTGATATTCTTTGGCTCTCTTTTGCTATTAGGCATTCTTTCAGGATGGTATCCTGCACTTATTCTGACAAGATTTAACCCGTTGGCAGCTTTGCATGGTGGAAAAATTGGGAATAAAAGTATCAGGAGAAAAGTCCTTGATCCAAGGCAAATGATGGTAGGAGCTCAATATATATTGTCTGTTGGACTCATTTCCATTTCACTTATTATGCAAAATCAATATCAGTATTTGAGAGAAACGGACATGGGATTCAATAAGGAAAACCTGATTGTAATTCCTTTAACCCGCGCGCTGGCTACTGATATGGAGTCTACCCGTGAAGCATTCAGCTCTCACAATCAGGTTGAGGATGTTACCTTTTGCTTTGGAGTACCCGGAGGAATTGTAGCTGGTGATGGAGTCTATCTGCCTGACAGGCGAAAAAATGAGTTTTCCTCCCATATGATTATTGTGGACTATAACTATCTGTCAACGATGGAAATGAATATGGTTGCTGGCCGGGGGTTCTCTAAAGAATTTGGAACAGATCCACAAAAAGCCTTTGTTGTGAACGAAACGGCGGTGAGGAACTTCGGTTTTTCCAGCCCTGAAGATGCTTTGGGAGAAACTGTACACTGGAAAACATGGACAAATTCTGATTCGCTTAAAAAGGGCAAAATCATCGGTGTGGTAAACGACTTTAATTTTAAAAGCCTTCACAATCAGATATCAAGTGTGGTTATTCATATGTGGGAATCGAACCTGCAGAATATGATCGTAAGAATTGGAGCAGACAACCCATTAAGTACGCTTGAATTCCTAGAAACTCAATACAGGAAATATGAGCCCACCCGCCCGTTCGAACCGCAGTTTGTGGACAGTACATTCGAGCAGTTTTATGAATCTGAAAACAAACTCAGCCAGTTGTTTACTCTTTTTACGGTGCTGGCTATTCTTACGGCCACAATAGGTTTGTTTGGTCTTGTCAGCTACAGTATTGTGAGCAGAGCAAAAGAGATAAGTATCCGTAAGGTTCTGGGTGCAGGCACAGGCAAACTGATTCGATTGCTCATCATCAGGTACATCTGGCTTGTGCTGTTTAGCCTGGCCATTGCTTTTCCTATGGCCTACCTGCTGGCAGATACATGGCTTGATAATTTTGCCTATCGAATTGACATAGGCCCGGGCATCTTCATTCCCGTTGCAGTGGCAATGATTATTCTTACTTTGTTGACGGTAGGTTTTCAGGCAATCAAAGGATCGATGGCTAATCCGGCTGAACGATTACGAAGTGAATAACATTTAGATCCAATTATTGTCAGGTTTTACCAATGAAAAAAGCCGGACAAGCCGGCTCTCTTCAACATAAACTAATTGAATCAGATTTTATTCATTTCTCAACGACTCAACAGGGTTTGCTTTGGCTGCTCTCCCTGCCTGATTGGAAACAATGGCGAGTGCAAACCCCATGACAATCAGTCCGACGATTGGGAAAACCCACCATTGAATATCAATGCGAACGGCATATCTGTCGAGGTAACTGTTCAGGCCAAACCAGGCCAGGGGAGTCGCAATCAGAAATGAAACAATAACAAGAATGGTAAACTCCTTAGACATCAAACCAATGAGACTTCTAATTGATGCACCAAGCACCTTTCGTATACCTATTTCCTTTATCCGTTGCTCAGCTGTAAAGGAAGCAAGACCGAATAGTCCAAGGCCTGTGATGATGAAAGCCAATACGGCAAAAAGACTGGCAAGTTTTCTGGTCAGAGAGATGGTAGTAAACTTTCTTTGAAATTCCACATCAGCGAAATTATATTCAAAGGGATATGCCGGGTTGTGTTTTTCAAAAATGGCCTGAACCTGCTCAAGACTTGCCTGCAAATCATTGGTCTTTCTTAACCTGACCGAAATGTACCCACCCCAATCGTCGAGAATGACAAACATGGGTTTCACAGGATCATAAGGTGATCCCATCAGCACATTATCAACCACCCCAACCAGGTTCCTTTTTTCGCCCCACAGATCAAGGTTAGTTCCAATGGGGTTATCAAGATTCATCAGGTCAAGGGCAGCTTTATTTATTACAATGGCATCAGAATCACTTGCAAATTCTTTCGAGAAATCCCTACCCATCAATACATCAATTCCCATGGTCTTTGCATAATCATACTCCGAAGTGATGGTCGTGAATATCACTCGTTGTTCCTCGGGTTTACCAGGCCATCCAAGGAAATTATTCGAATTGATTTGTGTGATCTGGCTATTGGAACGAGTGACTGATTCTACCGCTCCTGACTGTAGCAGATCCTGTTTTAATACATCGTAATTGTCAGCGAGATCCTCAGTTCGTTCTATAGAAATGAGGTTTTCCTGATCGTAACCCAATTCTCTGTTTTTTACCAGATCGATTTGTTGAACAATTACGAGGGTACTAACGAGCAATAAAATTGAAACCACGAATTGCAGCACTACAAGTACTTTTCTTGGGGTAGTCGCTCCTTTTCCTGCTTTAATGGACCCCTTTAAAATCTTTACGGGCTGGAATGATGACAGATAAAAGGCAGGATAGCTTCCTGCAATTGCGCCGATTACTAAAACACCACCCAATGAAATGATCCAGAAAAGCGGAGACATGTAACTAATGCTAAGTTCTTTGTCGACCAGTTGGTTATAAAAAGGCAATGTCACTTCTGTTATTAAGACAGCAATTAGAAAAGCGATCAATGCAATAAAGACAGACTCCCCAAGAAACTGAGCAATAAGCTCAACACGTTTTGATCCCATACTTTTTCTGATCCCGACTTCTTTAGCCCTCTTTTCTGACCTGGCTGTGGCAAGATTCATAAAGTTGATACAGGCAATGATGAGTATGAAAATCGCAATAACTGAGAAAAGTTGTACAAAGTCGCTTCGTCCCCCACTTTCTTTCCCGCGATCATTAAAATTGGAATACAGCCTCCATCGTTCCATCGGGTAAAGGAAGAGCGATGTAGGGAAATGATCTTCGTCTGTATTATCGGTAATCATAGTTTCAATGCTACTTTCCACATCTAATTCACTATTGGGATCATTCAGTTCGACAAACACCTGAAAAGATGAATTACCCCAATTGGTCTTATTTTGAACGACCCATTCATTGACAGATTCACGATATTTCCATGTAGCCAGATAATCAAACTGGAACGTTGAATTCTGAGGAACGTCTTTCACAATTCCGGTAACCTGTAATGTGCCTTCGTCCTCCAGCTTAACCATTTTCCCCATGGGATCGTCATCTCCAAACAGGATTTTCGCAAGCGATTCAGAAAGTACAATCGACATGGGATCATCTAAAGCAATATCACGGGAACCCGAGATCATTGGGAACTCGAACATGTCCAGAAACTCTTCGCTAACATAGTAGCCTCTTTTCATTATTCGAATATCCTTATAGGCCAACAATCGGTCGCCGCCCCATCCGGCTACTACTGAATTAACGATGTTTCCATCGGCTGCCTTTACAGCTTCATATACGGGAAGTGGTACTGACCGCCAGTTATTGATTTTATTGTCGAAATCCGAGCTCATCCAGACCTGATACAAGCGGTCGGACTTTGGGATAAATTTGTCAAAAGAGATTTCATCTGCAACCCATAAGAAAATGAGTGTGCTACAAACAATGCCCACAGAAAGTCCGGCAATGTTGATCGATGAATAGAGGCTGTTTTTCCGAAGATTTCGAATGGCTATGAGGAGAAAATTTCTGAGCATGATCTTTAAGGTTTTACAGAGTATAGACAATGAAGAGGTTTGATGGTTGCATTGATATAAAATCAATGATTCATTAGAGAGTACTGTCGATTTTGTAAAAGGTTACGTTGTTATTAAGTGAAAAGAAGGATGTTGAGACTCTCGATTAGTACTGAGAGAAGACATTTTTAAGTTAAATTTCAAAAAATTGAAACCTATGAACCTGAGAATGAAAACAGTCATCAAATATTCTTTACTAATAACCTGCCTGTGTATCGGACCTTTTAGGGATGTTTCTGCTCAGGAGAAGTCACCTGTTTCAAAGAAATACATGAAGGAGGTGAAAATGGTGGTGAAAGATTCAAAGATTACCAAAGCATTTGAAAAAATAGATGAGCTTGATTCACAGACTGTGGAAGATTTAATTCTTCTGACTGAAATTCCTGCACCTCCATTTCAGGAAGATAAACGTGCCGCAAAATTCCGGGACATGTTATCAGAAGCGGGAGCAGACAAAGTGTGGGTCGATGAAGTCGGAAACGTGATTGCGCTGCGCAAAGGAACAGATGGTTCCCGAACTGTGGTCCTCGATGCACATCTGGATACCGTTTTTCCAATGGAAACCGATGTTAAAGTAAAGAAGAAAGGAGATACACTGATAGCACCAGGAATTGGTGATGACACGCGTGGACTCTCTATGGTATTAGCTGTTCTGCGTGCCATGAATGCAGCAGAGATTAAAACAACAGCGGATGTATTGTTTGTAGGAACCGTGGGAGAAGAAGGGTTGGGTGATCTGCGTGGAGTAAAGCATTTATTCAGGGAAGAATCTGCCCTGAAAATTGATTCCTGGATATCAATAGATGGGGGCGATATTGGAAGAATTAACAATGGCGCGCTTGGATCCTTAAGGTACAAAGCTGTCTTCGAAGGCCCGGGAGGACATTCATGGGGTGCTTTTGGACTGGCCAATCCCCATCATGCGCTGGCGAAGGCCATTGATTATTTTTCACGGGCTGCCTTTGACTACACCTCTGAAGGAATAAAAACCTCTTATAACATCGGTAGAATTGGAGGAGGTACTTCTGTTAACTCGATTCCGTTCGAATCCTGGTTTGAAGTTGACATGAGATCACTGGATCGAAATCGCTTAATGACAATAGACAGCATCTTTAAGTCCACGGTCAATCAGGCAGTAGTTGATTACAACGCTTCAGGTGTTGATGATGAAGTGACGTTAAAACTGATACAAATAGGAGACCGACCATCAGGTAAGCTGTCAACTGACATTCCTTTGATTCAGCGTGCTATGGCAGCTACGCAGGAATTTGGTGTTTCCCCACGACCTACCACAGGATCAACCAATAGCAGCATCCCCATCTCTATGGATATTCCTGCAGTTACAATCGGACGTGGTGGCAGAGGAGGAAATGCGCATTCACTGGATGAATGGTGGGCCAATAAAGCAGGGGCACGAGCGATTAAGCTGGCATTTTTGATTACTGTTCTGGAAGCCGAAATGGACACAACTTCTTTGACAGGGTCTGCAAAACAGGACAGGTGATAGAAATCTTGATATTTTGTAAGATGAAGTCTTATTGATACATTGAAGCACTAATCATCTGTGTGATAAAATGAAAAAGAATAAACAAACAGGAACAATTCTGGCACTAATTGGCGCTTTTGTAATTTATTGGGCGCAAACACATTCGCCGAAAGCAAAACCTGGTCAGATCGTTGGTAATGAGTTATCAGGTTCATACACCATGAGTGAAACCTCTTATTATATCAGTTTAATCGCAGGTATTGTGCTGGCTGTTTATGGGATATACAAAATTGTAAAAGGATAGCAGGTATTTTGTCCGGAAGTCTTCATGCATGAAGACATTGAATAATTCTGAGTTTCTGACTATACTCGTCAGATTATTCACCTACAGAATACTTTATGATCTTAACCTCTATTGACTGGCTGATAATTGTCGCTTTTTTCATCATAGTTCTTGCGATCGGATGGATGGCGTCAAAAACTGCGGGAAAAAGTAGTGCCGAATTCTTTCTTGCAGGAAAATCCATGCCCTGGTGGTTGTTGGGTGTTTCCATGGTGGCTACCACTTTTTCCGCTGATACACCCAACCTCGTAACAGGCTTTGTTCGCGAAGATGGAGTAGCTAAGAATTGGGCATGGTGGTCTTTCTTAATTACGGGAATGGTAACCGTCTTCATCTACGCCAAACTATGGAGGCGATCCGGGCTGATGACTGATCTGGAGTTTTATGAACTCAGATACGGAGGAAAAGCGGCATCTTTTCTTCGGGGGTTTCGGGCGCTCTATCTCGGGGTGTTTTTCAATTGCCTCATCATGGGATCGGTAACACTGGCTGCAATCAAGATATCGACTATTCTCTTTGGTATTACACCTTTTCAGACTGTTTTGATTGGGTCAGTGGTGGTGGTTATATATTCAGTCCTGGGTGGAATAAAAGGTGTGATCTGGACTGACTTTTTCCAGTTCATCATTGCCATGACCGGGGCAGTCTATGCGGCGTATGTGGCGGTTTCTCAACCTGAGATCGGAGGGCTTCAGGAGTTGATCAATCATCCTTCCCTGAGTGATAAGCTTAATATTTTCCCGGATGTTGGAAATACATCGGTACTGGTCTCTATGTTTATCATTCCAATCGCCGTTCAATGGTGGTCAGTGTGGTACCCGGGAGCGGAACCAGGAGGAGGCGGCTACATTGCACAGCGAATGCTGGCCGCAAGAGATGAGAAGCACGCGATTGGTGCAACCCTCTTTTTCAATTTTGCGCACTATGCCTTACGTCCATGGCCGTGGATATTGGTGGGCCTTGCCTCATTAATACTTTTTCCTGACCTTGCTTCAATCAAAGCCCAATTTCCAAACATTAAGGAACAATACCTTGGTGAAGACATTGCCTATCCGGTCATGCTTACTTTATTATCTCCAGGATGGCTTGGAATCGTATTGGCATCACTGATCGCAGCATTTATGTCGACCATCAGCACGCATTTGAACTGGGGTGCCTCCTATGTGGTCAATGACTTTTATGTTAGGTTCTTAAAACCTGAAGCATCTGATAAAGAACAGGTACTTGTTGGAAGAGTCTCTACTGTTTTACTTATGGTTATTGCCGGTGCAATGGCGCTGACTTTTCTGGAGAATGCCACTCAGGCATTCAATATTTTATTGTTATCAGGTGCAGGAACCGGCGCGATATTCCTGTTGAGATGGTTTTGGTGGCGGATAAATGCGTGGACCGAGGTAGTAGCCATGATTGTGGCAATGATCAATGCATTTGTTTTGGTTCTCGCGGTACCTGAAGGTGCGCTTGCCAATGATGTTGTAGATGATTTTACAACAAAGCTTCTCCTTGCAACATTGATCACCACCGCCGTATGGGTGATCACCACACTTGCGACCAAACCCGAAGAGGAGAAAGTCCTCAATAATTTTGTTAAAAAAATAAAACCCGGAATCGGCTGGAAGAAGTTTGGCGGTGAGCGGTCCGGAACTTTTGGGTCTAATCTCATCAGTGTTTTAGTTGGCTCTTTCGGAGTATACTCTGCTCTATTCGCAATTGGCAACCTGATTTATGGGAATTATTCACTTTTTCTGTTGCTCACGGTAATATTTGGGGTTTCTGTTTATATCATTCTAAAACTCTGGAAGAAAGCATAAAATACCCTAAAGAGGGTATTGTTCCTTTTGATTTATGCCTCTACTTTTGAATGAGAGCTGTCACCGCTCTATTCACCACAATGTAGAGGTCGGCACAAAAATGTCGATCTCTCTTTTTGTCCTTACCTTCAAGAGTATATCTTGCTAAAAACTATTCATCTTATGAGCCATACACAAGGAATGCTGAGTCCTGACTCGCTAAAAGGAAAAACCATACTCGTAACCGGAGGAGGCACCGGGTTGGGAAAATCCATGGGCAGTTATTTTTCTGAGTTGGGTGCAAACCTGATTATCACGAGCCGGAAAATAGATGTACTGGAAGCAACAGCTAAGGAAATAACAGAAAAGACCGGGAATCCGGTGCAGTGTGTGGCATGTGATGTTCGAGAGTACGATCAGGTAGAGCGGGTAATTAAAGAATCAAAAGACCGATTTGGAAACATTGATGTCTTGTTAAACAATGCAGCAGGAAATTTTATTAGTCCGACTGAACGACTTTCGAATCGGGCCTTTGATACTGTCGTTGATATTGTTTTAAAAGGAACCTACAATTTCACACTGGCACTGGGTAAGGACTGGATTGAAAATAAGCACAATGGAAATGTATTAAGTATTACAACAACCTATGCATGGACCGGTTCAGGATATGTCGTTCCATCCGCATGTGCAAAGGCAGGAGTACTCGCCATGACCCGATCTTTGGCAGTTGAGTGGGCCAAATATGGAATTAGATGCAATGCCATTGCTCCCGGTCCTTTCCCAACTGAGGGAGCCTGGGACAGATTACTGCCAGGGGATTTGAAAAAGAAGTACGATCCTGCAAAGAAGGTCCCATTGGGAAGGGTAGGAGATCATCAGGAGCTGGCAAATCTTGCTGCATACCTGGTATCTGATTATTCCGCTTATGTTAACGGCGAAGTGATCACAATTGATGGAGGTGAATGGCTGAAAGGTGCAGGTGAATTCAATCAACTGGAAGCGATTCCTGAGGAACTTTGGGACGCGATGGAAATGGGCCGAAAAAAGGGAAGCTCAAAATTGAAAATGATGTGGTTGTATTTCAAAGGAATGAGAAAACTAAAACTCTGAGTAGATCCCTTAATCAACAAAATTTAGTTGGATCATCATTAATACGTATTTTTACTTGTCAAATGATAATACCGGACAGATGTCTGACCTTCTTTTCAAACCACGGAGATTGTCAGAGTGAGATTCCACCTCCTGCTGTCTATAGTTAAATAGTCGCTTATGAAAATGAAAGCATTTGCTTTTGTCATGCTGTTGGGTGGATCAGCATATTCCCAAAACCCGACTTTTACACCACCAGATTCCATTGTTACAATGCTGAATGCTGTAGAATCTGATTCGGCCAAAGTTGTTATTTACAGCCAACTGGCAAGAGGGCACAAATTTTCAGAACCTGAACTCACGGTTTCTTACGGATTAAAAGCAATTGAACTCGCCTCAGAAGCCGGATTAAAAACGATGGAAGTAGATGCTTTGACCGATTTGGGGTATGCCTACGAACTGCAGGGAAACGGACAACAGTCACTTTACTACTACTATAAAGGATATGAATTGGCAAAGGAGATTTCCTATGTAAAAGGTGCTGTCGATGGTGTAACCGGAAGCGGAAGTGCACACTGGCTGCTCAGAAATTTTGAAGAAGCAATTGCTATGTATAAAGAAGCAATTCGTCTGACTTCCGAAAATGAAATGATTCCGTGGCTTGCTGATGCACACAACAATTTGGGTAATGTCTATCTGGATCAGAACAAGTTCGAACAGGCTCTTGAGGAGTATCAAAAAAGCGCTAAACTATTGCCGGATGAGAATCGAACAAAGGCTATTGCAGTCACCAACATAGGGATGGTACACCTTCAGTTGGAGGACCTGAGTAAATCCATTGAATATTTTGAAGAGGGGACAAGACTGGCCGGGCTTCAGGATGATCCGTATATTGAAGCTTATAATTATAAGCAGCTTGGAATGGTGAACAGAATGCTCAAAAATTACACGGAATCACTTCGCGGGTTTAATGAAGCATTGATCAGATATGAGCGATTGAAAAACATCAGGGAGTCAGCCAGAGTAGCAACCAATATTGGAGGGGTTTACTATGATATGGGCGATTTTGAAAAGTCTTTGACACACTATGAAAGCAGCCTTAGCAGCTCAGTGAGTATTGGTGACGAATACTCTAAAGCACATAGCCTTTCAGGAATTGGCAGATGCAATATTGAACTTTCAAGATTTTCGAAAGCTAAGTCAGCACTTGAAGAATTACTTGCTTTATCTATTGGATTGAAAGACAATGGCCTTCGAAGAGATGCCTATGGTGCGTTGGGAGATCTATATAATCGCATCGGTCGTTTTCAGGAGGCTTATCAGTATCAGCAATCATTTATCCTCCTTAATGACAGCATTTTCAATGAGACAAGAAGCGAACAGGTGGCCGAACTGGAAGCCAGCTACGAGACGTTCCAAAAGGAAAAGGAAATTGAATTATTAAATGCAGAAAACGAGATCAATGAACTAAAACTTTCACGCAGGGAAAGCCAGCGCAACATTCTGATTGCGACAGTTATTGTATTTGTGATTTTGATTTTTGTATTATTCAACCGATACAAAATTCGAACAAGAGCGAATCAAAAATTAAGAGAGCTGGATGAGATGAAATCCCGTTTTTTTACAAACATCTCCCATGAGTTTCGCACACCATTAACCCTGATTCTTGGACCGGTTGAAAACAAACTGTCATCGGTTACTTCCGATGATGAGCGTGAGCAACTGTTGCTGATAAAGCGAAATGCGGACCGATTACTTGAATTAATTAATCAGCTTCTTGACCTTTCAAAGCTGGAAGCCGGAAGATTGAACCTCCATGTCTCAGAAGGAGATTTCCACTCTTTCCTGCGTACCACCATTTCATCTTTTGAGTCCCTGGCAGCACAAAAAAAGATTCAACTGGAAGTAGATATTCCTGATGAACCACTGATGATGATGCTGGATACCGAAAAGTGTCAGCAGATTTTCTATAATCTGCTTTCAAATGCATTCAAGTTTACTTCAGAAGGAGGAAAAATTTTGTTACGTGTAACACAATCAGATAAAAAAGTAAGTGTAAAAGTTGAAGATACCGGAAGGGGTATACCTGAAGATGAGCTGGGAAATATTTTCAAACGATTTCATCAACTCGATGATTCAAAACACCACCAACAGGGAACAGGAATTGGCCTGGCACTGGTTAAGGAATTGGTGCTTTTGCATCACGGTGAAATTTCGGTTGCAAGCACTCTCAATAAAGGAACGGTCTTCACTGTTGATTTCCCTGTTCACGACAGTTCATATGAAGGGGATAGGAGAGTAACTACAGATAATCAGGAGATAAAAACTGTTGTTTCTGAGGTGAACCAAAATGTATCGGTGAAAGAATCTGAAATGAACCTCGACGGTCAGTATGTTCTGGTCGTTGAAGACAGTGATGATGTGAGAGCTTATGTTTCGTCCATTTTAGCCGATTCTTATCAGGTAATTGAAGCAAAAGATGGGGCGGAAGGAATTGAGCTAGCAATTCAAAACATTCCTGATCTCATCATTTCTGATCTGATGATGCCGAAAGTGGATGGCCTTGAATTGTGTGAGCAACTCAAAAACGATGAAAAAACGAGTCACATTCCTATCATTATGCTGACAGCAAAAGCGGATGAGTCAAGTAAGCTTGAGGGACTGGATACCGGAGCTGATGATTATCTGATCAAACCTTTCAGTGAAAAGGAACTTTTGATACGAGTAAAGAATCTGATCACCCAACGACTCAGGCTTAAGGAACATTTCGGAAGAAAAGTAACACTTGAGCCGAAAAGGATTCAAATCACTCCCCCGGATGAAGCATTCCTTAATAAAGCAATGACTGTTGTTGATGAACACATTTCAGACTTTGAGTTCACGGTTGATTTGTTTCAGCGGGAAATGGCAATGAGCAGAATGCAACTTCATCGTAAACTTAAAGCACTCACTTCCTGTTCTGCTTCTGAGTTTATCAGAATTCAAAGGCTAAAAAGAGCTGCACAGATATTAGAAACGGAAGGCGTAAACGTTTCTGAAGCTGCCTACAAGTCAGGGTTTAACAATCTGTCATATTTCGCAAAATGTTTCAAAGAAGAATACAAGGTTTCTCCATCGGATTATTCAAAAAAGCTTCATACAAGCGTAGAATAGATATTTTTCATTCTTTTTATTCAATATTTCTTTCCCCTGTTACATAATTCATACTCTTTGGGATATGGGTGTTTATGTTTCATTCCTGTCGATTCTACTTTAGCATTATTGAATCTCTAAAGAGAGATTTAATAAGAGTGGCGAACAGTTACCGGGTCTTCCTGAAAATGATAATGGTGATTAATTGTTCCAGGTGGTAATGGAGCAAAGGTGCCGGACATCTTTTACTATTAGTGGTTAAGTGAAGACCCGTAACTGTTTTTTTTTGGATGTTAGATCCCCGAAGAACCAGCTATCGATACTAAGGCAGTCTACTCTTTAGAAGGGTGACAATAAGCGGTCAGAAATGTCCGCTTTTTTTGTGCCTCGTTCCAAACATTGATTTGATGCCGGCGCATAAAGCTATGGTAGTTATTTCACAGGTATTGTTACATATATGTGACCATTTGGGATATGTGTGTTTCTGACAGGAGTGTCTGAAATCTAGTTTTGTGATATGGATATTTTAATATAAAAATGGAATATTCTAAGTACGACATTCTTACTAAATGGAAAATAATGAAAACATCAAAAGCTTTATTTAAAGCAAAAAGGGGCATATACCTGTATGACTTTTTTTGTTTAAACGCACTCTTTACTAAAGGAAATTTTATTAGCTGGTTTCCCCTTTTAAGAAAATTTCTAACACCGGGGATTTTGCATAGTTGCATGACAATATTGTTGCTGTTCTTTAGTGCATCTTCTGTCGGACAGGGTTTTGTGTCTACATGGGAGATCACCAGTGCTGATGAATCTATTACTATACCCACCAAGTCAACCGTTCCTAGTTGGGTTTATGCCTATAATGTGAATTGGGGTGATGGAAGCACCGACAACACGGTTTATTCCACCGACGCAACCCATACTTACGCTACTCCGGGTACCTATACCGTGGAAATTACCGGGAGTTTCCCATCCTTCTATTTTAACAATACTGGTGATAAAGATAAAATACTCACCATCGAACAATGGGGTAATATTCAATGGGTAAGTATGGATAATGCTTTTTATGGCTGTTCGAATCTAACGAGCAATGCTACGGATGCCCCTGACCTTAGTGGTGTTCAGGCACTGAACAATACATTCAGTGGCGCAACTCTTTTTGATGGCGATTTAAGTAGCTGGGATGTAAGTGCAATCACAGGGATGACGGGGACCTTCAATAATGCAGCCACGTTTAATTCTGACATCAGTAGCTGGGATGTCAGTAATGTGCAGATAATGTCATCGATGTTTTGGGGTGCGACTTCCTTTGACCAGGACCTTAGTGGCTGGGATGTAAGCGGTGTTGCGAAAACCAATGACATGTTCCGCTCTGCAGAAGTTTTTAATGCTGACATTGGAGGCTGGGATGTCAGCAATGTGATTGATATGCGGGGGATGTTCGCTAATGCCTATATTTTTAACCAGGACATTAGTAACTGGGATGTGTCGGGGGTCACAAGTACCTGGCAGATGTTTGCTAATGATACACTATTCAATCAGGACATCAGTGGATGGAATACATCCAGTGTGACAGACATGAGCTTTATGTTTCAGGGAGCTCAGGATTTTAATCAGAATATTGGTGGTTGGGATGTGAGTAATGTTACAGTTATGACCAATATGCTGGTCAACAGTGGATTGTCTGTCGCTAACTATGATGCAACGTTAACCGGATGGTCAGGACAGGCAGGATTGCAATCGGGTGTACCTCTGGGTGCTACCGGACTGATCTACTGTGATGCAGCAGCAGATCGTAACACACTTGTCAATACCAATGGCTGGATTATAACCGGAGACCAGATGTGTGTGGTTTCTGAGTTTATTACGACGTGGATGACTACAACCAATAATGAATCGATCACCATTGCCAGGAATCCTGGAATATCAGGTTATTCATACGATGTAGATTGGGGCGATGGAAGTACGGACATGACCACATACACCGGGGATGCATCTCATACCTATTCAACTCCCGGGACATACACTGTGATAATTACCGGCAATTTTCCGGCCATCTATTTTGCTGATGTCAGCGATAATGAGAAGATACAATCCATTGATGAATGGGGCAGTCAGGTCTGGGAGAGCATGGAACGTGCTTTTTTCGGATGTTCCAACCTGGTTTACAATGCAACCGACATTCCTGACCTGAGTAACGTGACATCCATGAATAGAATGTTTTATAGTGCTCAACTCTTTGACGGAGATATTGGAAATTGGGACGTGAGTAATGTGACCGATATGTCAGGCATGTTTGGAAATGCAACGGTATTTAATCAGGACATTGGAGGATGGGACGTAAGTAGTGTTACCAAAATAGATAACATGTTTTTCCTTGCTACTGCATTCAATCAGGACATAAGTAATTGGGATGTCAGTAGTGTCACCAATATGACGGGGATGTTTAGCCAGGCAGATGCTTTTGATCAGGACATTAGCAATTGGAATGTCGGGAATGTAACCTCCATGTCTGCCATGTTCGGGAATGCAGACTCTTTTAATCAGGACATCTCAGCATGGGATGTAACCAATGTTACAACAATGGCTTTTATGTTCGAAGGGACCCCTTTTAATCAGGACCTGAGTAACTGGGATTTTTCCGGTGTTACAAACATGTCAGTGATGTTCAACAATGCCACTGCTTTTAATCAGGATGTTTCTACGTGGGATGTGAGCAATGTGACCAGTATGGATTTGATGTTTAGAGGTGCCTCCTCTTTTGATCAGGACCTGGGAAGCTGGGACATAAGTAATGTGACTTCCATGACCGAAATGCTTGACAATTCCGCTCTGTCTACCACCAATTATGACCAGACGCTATCAGGATGGGCTGCCAATTCCGGACTTCAATCAAATGTGACGCTGGGTGCGCAGGGACTTACCTATTGCACATCGGCAACAGATCGCAACACGCTGATCGCAACACATGGCTGGACCATTAGCGGGGATCAGCTCATCAATTGTTCAGTAATCAATGTTGTGGATTCAAATCAGAATCAGATAGAGGATGGACAATCTACACCAGTGGATTTTGGTACCTCGAATGAAGGTTCAGGTATTGAACTGGAATTTACCATTCAAAACAATGGTCAGGGACCTCTGACCATTACCGATATTGAAGTCGACAATGCTTCATATTCAATTGGTGAAATACCGGATATAGTGCCTTCAACCGGATCGGCAACATTTCTTGTTAGTCTGAGTGGAGATGCAGAGGGTGTTTTTGACGCAACCCTGACTATATCAAGTGATGATGCTACGATTCCTGTATTTGATTTCCCGATTACAGGAGAGATCGTCAAAGTGCTGGGCGTAGATGATGCTTTTGATGTGAGTATTTATCCCAATCCGATTGTAGACAGACTTGTTATTCGTTTTGATTCCCATGATGTGAAATATGACAGAATTAGTGTCTTCACCCTATCAGGAGTTGAAGTAATGACTATTAACGAAATCAATCCGAACGAGCCAATCTCTATTCCGGCTGATGAACTTCCTGAGGGAATGTTTTTCCTTCATTTAAAATCAGGAGATTCGACGGAGATTCGAAGGTTGGTAAAACTGAAGTAACTAAGGCAGCTCTATTCTCGAGGAGAATGGTAGCAGGGGTGGAGAGATTCCACCCCTTTTTTGTTTGAATTCATTCGTCGGGTAAGAAATGAACGAATCTACATTTAATGGGCTCGGGCAATTTTTAATCCGGGATTGGATAAAATTGAAATTAACATTAACTGTTTTCAGCTATGTGTCGATTTCTATTTTTTCTTCTAACACCACTTATTAGTTTTTATGGTTCTGGTCAGGATCTTATTCTGACAGGAGTGATTGATGGCCCAATAACAGGAGGGGTTCCAAAGGCAATTGAGTTTTATGCAACAGCAAATATTTCAGATCTCAGTCAGTATGCGTTTGGAGTCGCGAATGATGGGGGAGGTACTGACGGACCGGAGTTTGTTCTGTCAGGCACAGCAACAATGGGAGACTTTATCTATGTCGCTACCGAGTCGACTGAGTTTAACAATTTCTTCGGATTTTCACCGGATTTCATCAGTGGGTTTGCTTCTGTAAATGGTGATGATGCAATAGAACTATTTTATGATGCAGGAGGCACCTTTGGCGGGGCAGAAATTGTTATTGATGTTTTTGGAGATATTAACCTGGATGGGACGGGACAGCCATGGGCTTATCTGGATGGATGGGCATACCGAAGAAATGGCACAGGCCCGGATGGTTCAACTTTCACTTTGTCACACTGGAAATATAGCGGCATCAACGCGCTGGATGGTGAAACGACAAACTCAGAGTCTGTTTCACCTTTTTCGACAGCTGGTTATTTAACAAGTCCTGACGTAGTAGCCATTACTGAATTCATCGTTGATCCTGTTGGAACAGATTCAAATTATGAATGGATCGAGTTGTATAACTATGGTGACAATAGTGTTGATCTGACCGGCTGGACTTTGACAGATGAGGATACCGACAATGCAACGATTGGTGTTGCATCAATCTCAGCCGGAGGGTACCTTATTCTGGCAGCATCCAAAACTGATTTCGAAAGCAGATGGCTTGGAGGAATTCCGGACTCCAGAGTACTTGAAATTTCGTTTACGCTGACGAACACTGCGGATGAAATTATATTATCAGATGACGGAGGTAATTTAGTGTGGAGCCTGGCGTATGGTGATGATGCATCAACGGGTTTTGCTACTTTTCTTGGTTATAATGAAGACTCAAATCCCAATGTTTATGGTTCTCAGGCCAGTCCGGGAATTGATCGTTCTGCGACAGATGTTTCAGGGACGGATGGATATCAGGCCAACTCAGCCACTTTAGATTCTCAGGCAGTGACTCTGGGTGGTGATACAGGCAGTCCGCTTGCCGGGGCTTACGATCAGCCACTTCCGGTTGAATTGTTGTCTTTAAGTGTGAGGGAGGAGAATGGAAATTCGGTTATCAACTGGCAAACAGCAATCGAAGTAAATAACCTTGGCTTTGTGATGGAGAAATCAATGGATGGTTTAACCTTCCATCAGGTTGGATTTGTTGAAGGGCATGGGAATTCAAACTTTCTTAGAAGCTATTCATTTATTGATGAGCAATTCTATCAATCTTCCTATTACCGGTTAAAGCAAATTGACTTTGATGGAACCTCAATTACAGGCAAAGTCCTCTTCCTTTTAAAAGCAGAGAAAAGACCGTTCATTGTCTTTCCTAACCCTTCAACAGCAAGCATTCAGATTGATTCTCCTGTGGAAAATTTTTCGATGAAGATTTTTGATTTAACTGGTCAAAGAATTTCTGATCAGGTCACTACCATTACAGAAGCAATACAAATTATTGAGAGACTCAATACCGGGACATACCTCATCAATATAGAAAATCAGCATTTTTTCTCAAAACAAGTAATAGTCAGATATTGAACTACTCCGGCGTATACAACAGCTGGTTATTCACAAAATCATACAGTGTTAGCCTTCTAAGATCATAATAGGCGATCCAGAAGGTCCGAAGGGCATTGGTATAACTTCGCTTGGCATTGTCCTTCTCTGTAAGCGCGATATTCAGGTTGGTGATATCAATTTTACCAATCAGGTACCGATTCTGAGCTACTTCATAACGCTTCTGTGCTACTTCATCGGATTTCTTTGAGATTTCAATCTGAAGTCTGAGCACGTCAAGCTGTCGAACCTGGGTCAGAATTTCCTGCTCAAAATTCTGCTCTTCCTGGGCAATGGTGTAGTCAATTAATTGTTTGTTGGCCAGGGCAGTTTTTAATCGGGCCTCATTTCTTCCCCAATTTACAATCGGAACATTTAACGTGATATTGGCAACCTGTTGACTTGTAGCATCCACGTAGGATTCGTCAAATGTAGTTCCCCGACTATTCAACCCAAATGAGGCATTTAAATTCATTTGAAAACGTTGGCCCTTCGCCTGGGCCACCTGTCGGTCGGCCTCAAGTCGTCTTCGTTCAAAGGCAATGAAATCTGCACGGTTGTCGCTTGCATATTGGAGTGCGATTTGTTCATCAACAAGGAAAGGAGGGATTTCTTCAGGAAGTGAAAGACTAAAATTTTCATCTTCATTTAATCCAATATAAGTTCGGAGCCCAAGTCGTGAAGTTTGAAGGTCCAGATCTGCCTGAGCTACATCCTGTCTTGATCTGAGGAGTTGAAGCTCAACCTGAAGAAGCTTGTCTTCTGAGGTGGTTCCAATGTTGTAGCGTCCCTTTTCTATGTTATAAATGGTGTCATTATTCGCGAGGTTAAACTGTGCAATTTGCAAATTCACCTGAGCATCCAGGAAGTCAAAAAATCGTTGGACCGCTGTTCTGGAGATGAATTCCACTTCTTCTACATACCCGCGTTTTGATTCTTCATATCGCAGAGGTTCAGTTCGTTTATCCCAGGCAAGTTGGTTAAAGGCGAAAATGGGCTGATTCAGACTTATGTCAACAATCGTTGAATTCCATTGGGTAAAATCTGTACTCAGATTTTCATACTGTCTGAGTCTGGAATTTATGGAGATGTCACCACCGGTAAGAGCCACAGGCTGAGATAATCCAAGGTTTAGAGCAGAATTAACTTCTTCCCTTGCGGAGAAGAGAATGGAACCATCATTTTGCCGATTTTCCACAAAATTTCTATTGTAGCCGGGGACACTTCCGAATAGTGCTAATTGAGGGTTATAGTTGGATCGAAACAGCTTGTATTGCCAAAATCTGTTTTCTTTTCTTGTTTCTGCCTGCTTGGCTACAGGAGACTGACTTTTAGCCAGGTCGATAATGTTATCAAGTGTATATAAATTCTGAGAATAGGAGGTGAAACCAATTGTCAGAACTACCAGTGTAATAAAAAATTTATTCATATCTCAGACAGGTAATAGGATCTTGAAGTGCAGCTTTTCTGGCCGGAGCAATACCAAATATTAATCCGATTGAAGTAGCCACAACGAATGAAATCATAATTGAACTAAAGGTGATGACAGTGGGAATGTCAGCGAAACTGCTCACAGCAAGTGCCATAACGACTCCCAAAATAATCCCGATGAACCCGCCAGTGATACTGATCATGATCGACTCGAACATAAACTGGTTCACGATATCGGATTTTTTTGCACCGATTGATAACCTCAGTCCGATCTCTTTAATTCTTTCCAAAACAGAAGCCAACATAATATTCATGATGCCAATGCCGCCGACAATCAGTGAAATTCCTGCAATCGCTCCCAAAACATATCTGAAAATATCATTCGTACGTTGCTGTTGTTTCAGCAGAAGTTCAGGTATTTCTATTTCGTAATCAATTACGTCGTAATGTGTTCTTTCAAGCAGCCTCGCAATAATTTCTGCCGTAGAAGACAGTTTGGAGGTTTCGCCAACCTGAATGACAAGACGGTCCAGCTGGTGATAGTTTTTTTGAGGGCCGCTCGAATCATCATCACCACCGCCACCACCGCCACCACCAATAATGATGAAATTTCCTGAAGAGCCGCGGTTTGATGAACGAATCATTTCTTCCGTCAGCATGGCTCTGTTCTTGTATCGTATCAGGACGGTTTGAAGGGGAGTATAAACATCCATATTGTAATCACGAATGCCCAGTTTTGTGATGCTGTTGTCGCTGATATATCGCTCTTCCAGCACTCCGACTACCCTTAACCATTTAGATCCGCATTTGATGGATTTTCCAATAGGATTTTCAGATGGAAAAAATTTGGTTTTAATTGATTTTCCAATAATACAGACCGCCTCTCCGTTTTCGAGCTGACTCTCATTGAACATGGAACCTTCTGAGAGATTGAAATTGAAAATATCAAAATAAGCCGGTTCTACTCCCACAAGTTTAGCCGAACGTCTGATGCCATTTTTGATGATATAGGTATCAATAAGAATTTCAGGGCTAATCGAGGTAATACCTGGAATGGTCCGTGAAATTGAATTCTTATTTGCGAGAGTCAGGCCGGGAGAAAATTTCTTTTGATCTTTTTGATCATCGCTTTCACTCAGGTCTTCTTCAGTTTGCTCTACGATTGGTTTGATAATGATGTTATTCACACCCACCAGCTTAATTTGCTCCAGGATTTCCTGTTGAGCTCCGTTACCAATTGCAAGCATTGCAATCACTGCGGCTACTCCAAAAATGATTCCAAGGGCGGTTAATATGGACCTAACCCTGTTGGCTACAACCGCTTCCATGGCGATGTAGAGGTTGGCAAGAAGTCTGTCCTTTATCATTGTTGTTTAATTGGATCCTCCTCTTCCGCGACCTCCAAATTGTGGTTGAGCTGGTGGTTCTGGTGCTTCTTCTTTTTTGTTTCTTAGTCCGTTCATCTCCTCAAGTAGTGCTACTGACTCACCATCCATTCCGCTGACAGCTGAGAGATAAAGCTTATCACCTTTCTCAAGACCTCCCAAAATCAGGACGTTATCAGCATTGGAGTCTCCAATCATGACCTCTTGCTTAATGGTATTCAAACCCGCTTTCTTGAAAACATACGTAATGGAGTCATTCTTACTATGCAAACACTCAAGCGGTATGTAAAGCCCGTTTTCGACTGTTTTTGTTACAATTCGATTGCCTGTAGTCATTCCGGGTTTCAAAAGGTCATCCGAGCCAAATACTTCGATTTCTACTGCGAAAACTTTTGCATCTGAATTAGGCCTCTGCTCACCAACGTTGGCTACTTTCAACACCTGACCTGTAAGTTGTTTATCAGGGAAGGCATCAAATCCAATCTCTACCTTTTGTCCAGGCTTCACTTTCCGGATATCCACTTCATTTACGTAAGTCTTGGAAAGCATTTTGGAAAGATCGGGAAGTGTGGCAACTACCGGATCCCATGCTCCGATTTGTGACCCCTCTTTCACAGGTTTTCCATCCCAGCTCTTTTTATAAATGAGCATTCCGTCATCCGGAGCAAGAATGGTAAATTCTCGGGCAAGCGACTGTAAACCTTCCAGGTCGTTGGTCTCTTTTCGAAGATTAGCAGAAACTTCCTGCATCTTCGCAATGTTTTGCTGACGTTTAATGTCGTAGTTCTCTTTTGCCTGCTGCAATGACCGCTTTGCTTTTTCAAGGTCGATTTCTGCTTTTTGGATGGTGGCAGGAGGCTCAAACTGCGACTGATCAAGTGTCAGTTGCTTCTCCCTTACTGTATAATCAAGATTGATGAGATTGTCGCGTGCTTCTCTCATAGTCAGTGCCGTGTCCAGCCTCGTCTGAGTAAACTGTGATTGTTGCTGGTCCACTTCCAGTTGAGAGTCCTTGATTTTTCCTGTCAGTTCTGAAGGATCAAGACGTGCTACATACTGCCCTTTCTTCACATAGGTGCCTTCATCAATGATGTCCTGAATAGTTACATTCCAGATTCGGTAATTTCTTAAACCGGTAGGCCCGGATATTTCAACCGAATTTTTAGCTTCAAGTGCGCCGGAGGTGGTGATGTCAACAATGAATTCACCTTCTTCTGCAGTAACAAGAATACTACTCTCATTTTCTGAGGAATTACCCGAGAAAACCAGAAATAGAATGATCAGAATTGCTGCCCCGGAACCGATTAATAATGTTTTTTTACTCATCTTCTTTCGTATTAGATCAGGTTGTAAATGCGTTAGTTATTATAGTACTACTCGTTTTATCAGATTAAGTTGTAGAATGAATCAATTTCGAAAGCTGTCATTCACTAGATGACCGATTGATACGAAAAAGTTTCATTCTGCTTTATTTATTTAGCTGATAACCATGCTTCTCTGATTTTTGTTTGATCTGCATCAGGGGTTTCATCAACCTCAATCACATGTTTTTCACTGCTTTCAACTAAAATGGCTTTTGCCTTCAATTTCACTTCTTTTACCTCTCCATCTATTTCCCGTTTAACTACCACCTTAATTTTGGAATTGTCTTTTGCTTCATAGTGCTTATCGAATATACTGTTGATCGTCTCAAGGGTTACATCCTCACCGGCCCATGATACAAATACATCCCCAACTTCAAAACCCATGTTCTTTCCAAATTCGTTGACCTGAGACAGGTCTCGGATGAATACTTCCTGCGACTCATTCACTCCCAGACTAAACTTGCCGGTGGTTGCCACCATTTTCTTACGCTCAGGGGTATAATTTATGCCTGCCCATCCCAACACTTCCATGAATGGAAGAGGCTCTGTACCACCTACATGCTTCCTGAGAAAATCTCCTACTTCCTTATTAGTAATCTTTTCAAGCTCAGAGAACAATTCTTCGTCTTTAAATGCCTTGAAAGGGCCATATTTTTTAGACATTTCCCGGAGGACGGCTTGTAGATCTTTCTGTCCATCGGTTGATTTAATAATTGTGAGATCGAGGCACATGGCGATAAGTGCACCACCACTGTAAACATCTCCATACTTTACCTCGTTGGCAGGTTCAAGGATTCCGGCACTGAATTCTGTATAAGGTACGGTAATGTTATATCGCTCCTGGGAATTCATTTTGTTTTGCATTTCATTGAGAAAAGCTTCCAGATCATACAAGCCATATTTAACCTGAACATGATGTGAGGAATACTCGGTAACGCCCTCATACAACCATAAGTGCTGACTCATTTCCGGTTCGATGTAGTTGAAGTCATGAATCTGTTCGGAGTGAATATTTAACGGAGTGACAATATGGAAAAATTCATGGGCGGCAACATCTTTGACCGTCTGACTTATCCTTGAAGGTTCCATTTCAGGAAGAGTGTAGAGTGAAGAGTACGAATGCTCTAATGCGCCCCATGCATTTGAAATGGTAGGTCCGTCAAACAAATAGATCAGGTAAGCATACCGGTCAACCGGCAGTTTACCTCCAAGGTACTTCGCCTGGGCTTCCATTAGTTCATCAATATTATCCATGACATCCTTTGCAGACAGCTTGGCATTGGGAGAATAGACGGAAACCAGAATATTAGCGCCGGCTATTTGCTTTGAAATCGTATCCGGTTCACTGTACATGATAGGGGCATCAGCCAGGAAATTGAAATTTTCCGCAGTGAATGTATCCGAAGTTTTATCGGATGAGGCACGTTTCAATGACGTAGCTCCGTAAACCGTTTGATCATGTTTGATTGAGACTTCATAAGGATTGAATTTCAGCCCGTCTATGTAGCCAACAAATCCGAAAGTGTTCATGACATACACATTGCGATCGGCATCTATTCCTGTTCCTCCTGGCTCGAAAATCTTGTTGCTTCCATATCCCTCAAACTCATCAAAGGAATCTTCAACCCAATAAGTAATTTTTTTCAACTTTGAAGCATTCTTTACCGTCCATCTGTTTGTACTCGTTTTCTCCGTTTCAAGCTCATTGCCATCTGCATCAAGTGCTTTGAAGCCGTCAACAAACCGTCCAAAATCTGATATACTATAAGTTCCGGGGACAATTTTGGCCATGTGATATTCCACCTGGTCTGCTGTGATGGCGGGAACCATTACTTCTACAGGTACTTTGTCATCCTGTGCTTTTGTCAGATCGATTTGAACTTTATAGCTCTCCTGAGCATGTGAAATAGAGGAAATTGCCAGAATGGCAACAACGAGTAATTTTTTCATATATGTATTTATAAAGAATTGTATTGCAAGTTTACTAGCAAAGACTATGCATTGTTTGTTAAGGTCAGTTAATTTATATGAGTGGCATTTTATGTCTTTGACCTTCGGGTAGTAACCGACAAGTGCCTGACATATTGTCCTTCAATGGATTTTTTCTGTTAAATTGATCGGGCTAAACCTAACCTGAAACTACTATTATGAGGATTTTGACCAAAACCCTGCTTTTATTTCTGCTTGTTTTTGCCTGTCAGCCAAAAGCGGAACAGACGGATGCTAAATATGAAGATGCCATTTTCAAGGCCAGGGCGATCATGGCTGAAGTCATGGAGGAAAACGAGACGCCCGGAATGGCAGTAGCTGTTTCTGTTAAAGGAGAACTGGTCTGGTCTGAGGGTTTTGGGTTTTCTGATGTAGAGAATCAAAAAAAGGTTGACCCTGCTGTCACCTTATTTAGAATTGGCAGTGTTTCCAAGACCTTAACTGCCTCGGCAATAGCACTTCTGATTGAAGAAGGAAAACTGGATGTGGACCAGCCTGTTCAGACCTATGTTCCGGGTTTTCCTGAGAAAAAATACCCGATTACAGTTAAGCAAACCGGGGGGCATATCGCGGGAATCAGGCACTACCGTGGCAGAGAAATGTGGAGTGATGTGTATTATCCGACCGTCAATGAAGGACTGGAGATCTTTAAAGATGATTCGTTGTTGTTCGAACCGGGCACAGACTACAGCTATTCCAGTTATGGATGGAACTTAATCAGCGCGGTGATTGAAGGTGCCTCAGGTGAGGAGTTTTTGACCTACATGCAACGCAGGGTTTTCAACCCTTTGGAAATGAAAAATACAAAGGCAGACATTGCTTCAGATGAAATGGAAAATCGTACGAAGTTTTATGTGCGTTCAGATACCGGAGTGGTTGTAGCACCCTATGTCGATAACAGCTACAAGTGGGCAGGAGGGGGCTTTATTGCCTCTGCTGAAGACCTGATTATATTTGGTCATTCGCATGTTCGTTCCGGGTTTTTAAAACAGGAATCACTGGATGCAGTTCAGAAACCACAAACCCTGAACAACGGTGAGAGCACAAACTATGGGATGGGATGGAGAAGCGGAGAAGATGACGAAAAATTCTATGTTGGTCACAGTGGCGGGAGTGTTGGAGGAATCACCCAGTTCAAAATCTATCCGGAGGAAGAAGTAATTGTTGCGCTGGTCTCCAACTGCAGCCCCATTTCCTATAAGGGAGCTGAAAGTCGGATCGCAAGACTGTTTATGGAGTCATCTAATTAACTATTGACTAATTGTAACTGCCCAGGTCAGATCTACGTCAGTCTCTCCATCCTCTGAAGTAGAAGTGGCAGACTTGATCCCTGGTTGATGTTTGAGAACTACCCTGAATTCATTACCGGATGAGGGTGTGGATGCAGTGGTCCAGTTTGTAAACAAGCCAAGTGGCAGACCGTCATCATCTTCATCAGCATAATTTATGGCATCCGAACGATTGTCAACGTTACCGTCTCCGGCCGGATCGCTGAACAGATCGTTGGTGAAGGCAAAAAAGAATTGATGCTCGTCAGCCTCATTGTTTATTTCTTCATTTAATTCTTCATTAGCGGCCGTGTTTTCAAGCGTAATACCAAGAGTATAGTCGGTATTGGCCTGAAGATTGACTTCATCGATCGTAAATCCCTGAGGACCATCACCATCCGGGTCGATAGCTTCGGCAAGTACAGCGTTTCCACCAAGCATCGGTGTAAAAGTAAGTGCCACACGGTCAATCACCTCTTCTTCATTTTCCTCTGGAGGAATGCTGTCATCACTACAGCTTACAATGAAAAGAAATGATAGAACCAATAAGGAAAGAAGACTCTGTGATTTCATAGATTATTTTTTATATGCAACAATATTGCAAATATATAAAGACAGGTCATACTTGCAACATTGTTGTATTTATTTTGACAAGCGGTAAGCTGCCGTGATGGATAAATTCCTCCCGACATTATCAGCAAAGTATCTGATGCGATCAGTATAGTATCGATATTCTGAATTCATTATGTTTTGAATTTGAATTGTTGCTGTAAGCTGATTCTTTTGATAAGAAACTTTTGAGTGGAATAAAAAATACCCTTCGGTTGCCGGGATAAAATCGAAGGTTCCTGACCGGTCAATTTCCGCCTGATCATTCAGGAAAAGTGCGATGGGAATGACCCCCGGAGCATTCCACTGAGTGGCCGCATATTCTCCGCTGAGCTGAATGGCAAATTCCTTTATTTTCTTTTCAATGGAATAATTGAGGTTGAGTGCTGGTATTTCGGCGAAAAACTGATCGTTTTTCACATCCCGTGCATATACATAAGCACCTTTGAATTCAGAGGTAAGTAACTCCGTGTGTCTGAACCGGAGGCTCAGGTCTGCTCCGGTGAATAGTGCATTTGTCTGATCAAAAATGAAGTAGGGGAAAGGTCCCCGAATGGTGTTGGCAATACCATAAGGACGCTGGAAGAAATAATCCCTGATGTAGTTCACATAAGGTACGATCTCAAACTGGAGTTTTTGTTTTTCTATTTCAATCGCTGCAATCCATTTCAGTCCTTTCTCACTCTCAACTTTTTTCTGATCATTGTTGAGCACGCCGGTCGTTGAAATACTGTCATTTACCGGAAATAATTCATACCTCCAGATGCCATACTGAAGTGCAAATTGATGTTTTCCAAAACTGTAGAGCTCACCAACCTTTGGAGGTCTCCACGCTGAACCAAGATTAGTTCTGAAGGTTGTGTGTTCATTGATTTGAAGATTATAACCCAGTGTGAAGGTGAGGTTGTTGTAAGAGAGACTGTTGCGGTAGATATTATTGTTTTGATCTCTTCCTCTTGCGTTGAGGTACTGATAATCAAACCGTGCACCTGCTTCGAAAGTGGAATTATCTTTTTTCATCGTTTGAACAGTGAAAAGTCCAATGTTGGTGACGTTGTAATCAGGAACAAACGGGATGGTGTTAGTTCCTGGCCGATTGTTGTTGTCCTGATAGAAATATTGCAGACCGGCCGACCCTTTCAGGTGCCCCTGATCCGGATATTTCCAGTCCAGATCCAGGGAATGTGTGATCAATTCAAGATCAATGGATGGACGAAGATTGTTAGAACCTCTTCTTACATCAAACTCTTTTCTCAGGTTACGCTGAAATGCGTATTGTGCTTCGATAATATGCTCACCCAGATAAACTGAGCCTTTCAATTTGTACAAATTGTGACTTGTTTCCTGACTTGGATTGCCAATGTCGTAGGAAAAATCAGCAGTTCCTTCCGGTGGCTCCTGACCAATTGCCTGAGCCAGATCTTCCAGACTGCCAACAACAGATCCTCTCAGGATTCCCAGTGTCTGACTGAAACTGCTTACGTAAAAATCCAGATCATAAATAGATCGGTGAAGTTTCAGTCCAAGATTATATCCTGTTTCTTCTTTTCCGGTGTTGGTCAGAAAGTAATTCGGTGATCGGAGATCACCTTGTCGGGTATAATAGATCCCGCCATTCCATGCCAGGCGATGAAATCCCTGATTGAGTGACACATTACCTGTATATGCTCTGCCGTTGGTTTCGAATCCGGTCCCGATTTCTCCGGAAAGTGACTGATCAAATTGAGGCTGTTGGGGACTGAATAAAATCACACCACCCAACGCTTCCGGCCCGTATCTCACGGTAGCAGCTCCTTTCACCAATGACAACCTGTCTATTTGTGAAGGATCAATTTCCGGTGCGTGTTCGGCGCCCCAACCCTGATAGGAATGACGGACACCATTGTTGATCAGTAACACCCTGTTAGAATGCAACCCGTGAACCATGGGCTTGGCGATGTTGCTTCCTGTTCGTAAAGAGGAAACCCCTGAAAGTGATTCCAGAATTTCTCCGGCAGATGAACCAAGTTTATCGGAAAGGTCGACTTGTTTGCTTTCAACTGTCAATGACTGAATGTTCACGCTGCTTCGATCTTCCTCAATCACCACGCTTTCAAGAGAGATCGCGTCAGGAGCCAGGTAAATAACCGGAGATTTGTGGTAGAAGTCATGGTGGTGAATCGCCTGTTTGTATCCAAGAAAATCCACAATCAGGTGAATCTCACCCTTACAGATGTTGTCAATTCTGAATTCGCCATGTTCGTTGGCAACTGCTCCCAGTTCTGTACCTGAAATCCGGATGGTGGCAAATGGGAGTGGTTCTTTCGTTTCAATGTCCAGAACAATGCCAGTCAGCGTTCGGTTGCATGGGTTTTGAGCGAGTGTTGAATGAAAGGTCAGAAGAAAAAGAAGAGGCGCAAAAAAAATTCTCATCATGAACAGTTCTTACAAAGTCCGTCCACAATCATATTCACTGTACTGACCTGATACCCTTCAGGAAGACTGACCGCCGGGACTGAACTTCCGTCGAGGCATGCTATTTCACCACACTGATTGCATTTAAAGTGCACATGATTATGCGTATGATCTTCGGGAGAGCAGGTCTCATGGCAAAGTCCGTAAGTAGCCGAACCTTCTTCATTCGGGATTTTGTGCAAAATTCCGGACTCAAGGAAACTGCCCAGTGTACGATACAGGGTTACCCGATCGTATTCTGTGAAGGTATGTTCAAGGTCACCCAGTGATAATGCCTTATTCATTGTCAGGAAATGATCAATGACATCCAGCCTGGAATTCGTGATTCTTAACTTGTGATTCTTAAGAATGACTTTTCGCTCCTCAATGTTCATGGCAGCAAATATATCATAAATGCAATACTATTGCATTTATGATATATAGAACTGCTGATGGTTATCCTTCAGCGTTCGACATGCGTTTTCGCTGGTTTTCGTCCAGGTAGATCTTTCGCATCCGGATAGACTTGGGAGTCACTTCCACATATTCGTCCTTCTGGATATATTCCAGTGCTTCTTCCAGACTGAATTTTTTGGCCGGGATAATCTTCGCGTTGTTGTCCGTTCCGGAAGTACGCATGTTGGTCAGTTTTTTCCCCTTCTGGATGTTCACTGTGATGTCATTTCCTCTGGAATGTTCACCGATTACCTGACCGATGTATACTTCAACACCGGGATCTACGAAGAATGAACCCCTGTCCTGTAGCTTGTCGATGGAGTAAGCGGTACCTGGTCCGTTTTCAATGGAGATTAATGAACCATTGTTTCTTCCCGCGATATCTCCTTTGTAAGGCTGATAATCTTTCAGTCTGTGTGTCATCACAGCTTCTCCCGCTGTTGCTGTCAGCATGTTGTTTCTTAAGCCAATTAGTCCTCTGGACGGTACTTCAAATTCAAGATGTTGAATGTTGCCTTTTGGCTCCATCACTTTCAATTCACCTTTTCGCTGGGTAACCATTTCAATGGCTTTTCCTGAATACTCCTCAGGGACATCAATTACCATCAACTCAATGGGTTCATGCCTCTGTCCGTCAATTTCTTTGAACAAAACCTGAGGTTGTCCAACCTGAAGTTCATAGCCTTCCCGTCTCATGGTTTCAATCAACACAGATAAATGAAGTACACCTCTTCCAAAGACAAGGAATTTATCTTCTGTCTCGGTTTCCTGAACCCTTAGTGCCAGGTTCTTCTCCAATTCCTTCATCAGACGATCTCTCAAATGCCTTGAGGTAACAAATTTTCCTTCTTTACCGAAGAACGGAGAATCATTAATTGTGAAGAGCATACTCATGGTTGGCTCGTCAATGGCAATTCGTGGGAGGATTTCCGGATTCTCAAAATCTGTCAGTGTATCACCGATTTCGAATCCTTCAATTCCGGTTACCGCACAGATATCACCGGCTCTTACTTCTGCTACCTTCTTTCTTCCGAGCCCTTCGAAAATATGTAATTCCTTGATTTTTACTTTTTTCATGGAGCCGTCTTTCTTGCTGATGCCTAAAGAAGCACCTTCTTTCAGAGTCCCCTGCCATACTCGTCCGATGGCAATTCGTCCGGTAAATGAAGAGTAATCAAGCGAGGTGATTCTCATGGCCGGAACTCCTTCTTTAAATACAGGAGCAGGGATAACCTCAATAATTTTATCCAGCAATGGAGTAATGGTGTCCGTTGGTTTTTGCCAGTCGTCACTCATCCAGCCGTGCTTACTCGAACCATACAATGTTTCAAAGTCCAGTTGGTCCTCGCTTGCATCAAGTGAGAACATCAAATCAAACACCTGCTCATGCACCTCATCCGGTCGGCAGTTTTCTTTATCCACCTTGTTGATGACAACAATCGGCTTAAGTCCTAAATCGAGTGCCTTCCCCAACACGAATCGTGTTTGTGGCATTGGACCTTCAAATGCGTCCACGAGAAGGATTACTCCGTCTGCCATTTTCAATACCCGTTCTACTTCACCTCCAAAATCGGAGTGACCGGGAGTATCGATGATGTTAATTTTAACGCCTTTGTAATCCGCTGATACATTCTTTGAAAGAATAGTGATTCCTCTTTCACGTTCCAGATCGTTGCTATCGAGAATCAATTCCCCCTTTTCCTGATTCTCACGAAATTCCTGAGTCGCGTAAATGATTTTATCTACGAGCGTAGTTTTGCCATGATCAACGTGGGCGATAATGGCGATATTTCTTATTTCCTGCATGTGTTTGAATTCGGGCGCAAAAGTACGAAGAAGTATTTGCTAAATCAGCATTTGTCGTAAATACAAAAACTATATTTGCAGCCCGATTGAGATATTGATCGAATAATGCGGCTACTGATAAAATTTCTGCAAGAATAGATGGCAAAAAAATACAAAAGACACACCATTACTGCGGCACTTCCTTATGCCAATGGTCCCGTACACATTGGTCACCTGGCCGGAGTTTATGTGCCTTCCGACATCTATGTCAGATACCTCAGAAGCAAGGGAGAGGATGTAGCCTTTGTTTGTGGTTCAGATGAGCACGGTGTGGCTATTGAATTGCGAGCCAGAAAAGAAGGAAAAACACCACAGGAGGTGGTAGACTTCTATCATGCGCAAATCAAAGACTCATTTAAGAAATTTGGAATCAGCTTTAATATCTACCATCGGACTTCTTCCAAACTTCATCACGAAACGGCATCCGAATTCTTCAGGAAGCTAAGTGCGGATAAAAAATTTACAGAAACAACCTCAGAACAGTTTTATGATCAAAAAGAGGGACAGTTTTTGGCGGACCGCTACATAAAAGGAACATGCCCGACCTGTAGCTTTTCGGAAGCTTACGGGGATCAGTGTGAGAATTGTGGTTCCACTTTAAGCCCGTCTGAATTGATCAATCCGAAATCAATGCTCAGTGGAGAGGCTCCGGTGATGAAGGAAACGAAGCACTGGTATTTCCCCCTTGATCAATATGAATCCTGGCTGAAAAAATGGATACTGGAGGATCACAAAGAATGGAAAGCCAACGTGTATGGTCAGTGCAAAAGCTGGATCGATAATGGATTGAAACCCCGACCCATGACCCGCGATTTATCATGGGGAATTCCGGTTCCCGTGGAAGGAGGGGAAGGGAAAGTATTATACGTCTGGTTTGATGCGCCGATTGGATACATTTCTGCCACCAAAGAATGGGCGAAGCAGGAAGGAAAAAACTGGGAAGATTACTGGAAATCGGAGGATACACGATTACTCCACTTTATAGGAAAGGATAACATCGTTTTTCATTGTGTCATCTTTCCGGCGCTGTTGAAGGCGGAAGGCTCTTACATCCTGCCTGATAATGTTCCTGCGAACGAATTTTTGAACCTGGAGAATAATAAAATTTCCACGTCACGAAACTGGGCCGTCTGGCTGCACGAGTACCTGGAAGAATTCCCGAACAAGCAGGATGTGTTGCGCTATACATTGACAGCCAATGCGCCTGAAACCAAAGACAATGATTTTACCTGGAAGGATTTTCAGGCCAGAAATAACAATGAACTGGTAGCTATTTTTGGCAACTTCGTCAACAGGGCGGTGGTACTGACCCATAAATACTTTGATGGAAAAGTTCCTGAGCGGGGAGAGTTGTACCCGATTGACGAGCAGGTGATTGCAGATGTAGCAGCTATGCCTTCCAAAATTGAAACGGCCCTGGATCAGTTCAAATTCCGTGAAGCACTAACCTTAATGATGGAACTGGCCAGAAACGGAAATAAATACCTGGCCGATACCGAGCCATGGAAGCTTATCAAAGAAGATGAAACGAGAGTGCAGACTATTCTTAATATAGCCCTGCAGATCGCTTCAAATCTGTCGATTCTGTGCGAGCCCTTCCTGCCGTTTACAGCAGAACGTCTGAACAAAATCTTAAATACACCGGAACGAAAATGGGCTGATGCCGGAAGCGCAGATTTACTGGAAGGCAGACATCAATTGAATGAAGCATCGCTGTTATTTGAGAAGATTGAGGATGGGGTGGTGGAGAAGCAGGTAAACAAACTATTGGAAACGAAGAAAATGAACGAACAGGAAAATAATACTCCGGAACTGACTCCTTTGAAAGAGGAGATCGTATTCGATGATTTCATGAAAATGGATTTACGAGTAGGGGAGATCAAAACCGCTGAATCAGTGGAGAAATCCAACAAGCTGCTGAAGTTCACCGTGGATATGGGACTGGAGACACGCACCATTCTGAGTGGTGTTTCCAAACACTTCACAACGGATGAAATGATTGGAAAGAAAGTGGTGGTCATGGCGAATCTCGCTCCACGAAAAATGATGGGGACCGAATCTCAGGGGATGTTATTGTTTGCAGAGAACGCTGACGGCAAACTGGTTGCTGTTAATCCCGGGCAGGATGCAGAGAACGGAGCGGTGATAGCGTAGGTGAGTTTCAAGTTCTTAGAGACAAGTAACAAGTTCGAACTACTGAGAAATCTAAGTGAATAAAGCTTTTGAGTAGGCTTATTCCTTCTTGATCCATAAATAGCAAGCCAGAATTAGGGTCCCCATAATTAAGAAGTTTATCATGGAGTTGACTCCTTTGTACAAATTGAAACTGTTACCAAGTTGTTTTCTGTCATGCATGAGTTCCTCAAGTTCTGGTAGTGTTTTTTCTATTTCAATTTTATTTAAAGCGATTGCCTTATCTAGTTCTTCTATTGTTGTGATTTTACCAAGAATTCGATTACGAAATTCTTGATTATACATGAGTGAATCTTCGAAGGAGGTTAGCCAGGCAGCCTTTGTTGTAAGTTTTTCGTATCGAATTTCCATTGCAGAAGTTTCCACCATGAGTTCTTTTAGAAAAAAATAAGTTCCAATCTTGTATGCGGCAAGAATGATAAATAGGCAGATCCAGATTCTGGGTTTTTTCATGAGCTAACTTCATTTGAAAGCTATTTATTTTCATCCAATTTCAATTTAGATTGATAGCCACCAAGAAACAAGGCAAAAAAGATCAACAACACGACTAGACTTTCATACTCATCTTCAGAGACGATTGAAATTAAAAGTAAAATTGATGCTGGTATTGGAGCAAGTATGAAAAGGATTGAGAATCCCTTCAAAAGCTTATGGGCTACTTTCTTTATTGCCGGCTTGTCATTTTGAATTTGTTCAAGAAGTCCTATTGGTGCTCTGCTAATGAATTGATATACAATATGAAAGCTAAGGTTTAATGAAAGTGCAATCCACAGTTTATCTGTTAAATGAAGTTCCCCTGGGATAATGATAATAGCAGTGCCAATGACCAAAGTCATGATGGCAAATAGCCTGTAGAGGGAGATGATTTGAAATTGATTCATGATAGTTAATATCGGCTTCTAAAATTATACTACAGAGCGCACTAACGAAAAGTGGAACCTTCTTCGAGAATGACCATTATACATCAATTATCTCTGTTTCCGTCATTTCGAAGGGGGAAGGACTGAGAAATCCCGGTACTATTCACAAAACGCATTAGTTTTATAGCCTATGAACGAGGAAAAAGAGACACCCGTGAATAAATGGCTGGATGACCTGCAGCAGAGAAGCTGGGAACCTGAGATCCTGCTTTCAGGGATCGTGCTGTATGGGATGTTTAAAGTCCCGGACCTCCTGGATGGATTTCTCGCATTTTTTAAGCTCAACATTTTTGGAAACTCTCAGGACATTGATAATCTGGTTGCCCTGTTTAAAATGGGCATCTACTGGCTGATCTCCGGATTGATTTTACACCTGATCTGTCGGGGAATCTGGATTGGAATGGTTGGACTGAGTTATACTTTTCCGAAAGGCATCCGACTGAATAAAGTCAACTATAAGGAACCGTTTTCCGGGAAGGTTCAAAACATCCCGGCCTATGAGCAAATTGTTATCCGTCTGGAAAAAATCAGCAGTGCCTTGTTCAGTGTCTCTTTTATGCTTTTCATGAGCCTGATAGGTGGTTATCTATACTTCCTTATTCTGGTGATTGCTCCGTTTACGATCGCTATTCTGTATTTTGAAATGGGTTATTCTGGTCCGGGGTTCGATGCATTTCAGATTTGGGTAATGTTGGTATTGACAATAGGAGTACTGGGGTTAATTGATTTTGTCACCCTTGGATATTTCCGGAAGTTTAAGTGGGTAGCGAAGCTCTACTGGCCTCTTCATCGGTTGGTAAGCTCGCTGACTCTTTCACGATTTTACCGGCCTGTTTATTATGGGATGGTCACCAATTTTAACAAGTGGGCGTTCTTCATTCTTCTGCTGGCTTTTGCATTTATCAGTATTGCGGGAGCAGGAACAATCGCTAACACCCTTTTTCCAGGAGATGCCTATTCACGACTAACGAACTGGGACAATTCACAGGGGTATTCTTCTTTTTCCGGTTACTATGATGATCAAAACGCAGAAAAGCCATCGACCCGTGCACACATCCCTTCTGATATCATCAATGGAAATGTCCTGCGCCTGTTTGTGGTTGCGAATATCCGGTATGAGGAGATGATGGAAGAACATACTCCACTGGATTCTTTAAGAGAAGTATATCCGGACACCTTAGCTGTGGCACTTAAAAATATGGTAGTAACAGAATTTCTTAAAGTGAAATTAAATGACACTTTCCTTGATGATTTGAAATGGCGTTTCCACTATAAAACCCATACCAACCAGCGAGGATTCCTGACCTATATCAATATTGGTGCACTGGAAGAAGGAACGCATGAGCTGACCATAAGTGGTCCTGAGAAGTTCTACAGCAATCCTTTTGCCACGATACCTTTTTACAGAGATGTTCTGGACAGACCTGCCCAGCCAGTGCCTCAGGCTCAAAAACAGGAGGAACAGTCTTCAGACTTTCAGCCAAAGCCTTTTGGGATTAGGGATTGAGATAAATCGGGTAAGAGCAGTATCCAGTGATGCTTTTCTGGTATACAGGACACGAGCAGCATGCTCGCGCCATCAGGGTCCTCGCCAAACTAAGCCCTCGCATGAGTGACTCTGAGGGGTGTAAGAGTCGCCTTAGGGAAAGGTCGTGAGTGGGTGGACTCTGAGGAACCCTTTAATTTATAAGAAAGCGTAATTGTCAACTACGCTTAGAGAGAGGTACTGTAAGTATTATGGATTATCGAACTCTCATCTCAGAGTCCTCGCCAAACTAAGCCCTCGCAAGAGTGACTCTGAGGGGTAGTAAAAAGTATCTCCATTACTTAATGAACCGCTCAGTACGAGACCCGTACGCTGAGTGGTGTGAGAGGCGCACCGTGGGCTTATGGCTCACGGCCGTCTACTCGATTATATTCTTTATTTGTTTTCGAGCTTCTCTATTCTTTTTTGTTGTTCTTCCAGTTTCTCCATGAGGTCGATCTGATAAAGTGTTAGTTCCTCGATCTTCTTCAAAAGTCTCATGTTCATGTCACCTAAGTCAATTCCATTTTCTCCGATTTCAGCAGCCGATGGAATTTCAGGAAGGTGCTTGTTTTCAGTTACAAATTCTTTTGTCTCTTTAAGAGTTCGCAGTTCGTAATCTGCTTCGAAAACATAGTCAGGTACACTTATATCAGCAAGAACCTTGACTTCAGTCGCTCGAATTTGACCTTCAACTGCCAACTTGGATTGAGGGTTGGTTGTTCCTATTCCTACGTTTCCATTTGGAAAGTATACCTTGTTACTTGGAGCATCCAAACCAAACATTAGCTTCCAGTCTGTAAGACCATTTGTAACCGTTCCATACATGTCAATCACGCCATTGTCTCTTAATTCAATGGTACTTGCTTTGGCAGCACTGTCATATATTTTCCATCCATTTTTTCTGTAAGCATTGTTTGTAATTCTTCCTGTAGAACCCTCACCGTTAATAAAAGTATTATTCCCAATTGAAATATTTTCATTTAGACCTGGAAGTGATAACTTAAATTCAGGATTTGTAATACCAATTCCAAGTGAACCTTGTTCAACAATTAAGTTTCGACCTCTGAAAAAATACTGACCTATATCACTGGGCTCTCCCCAGTACGCATTTTTCCCTGTCTCAAAATTGTAAACTGCCGAAACACCACTTGTGACACTTAAATGTACAATACGTGGATAGGTTGTTGTGCCCACTAACTTAAGTTGTGGCGATCCGATCGTAGTGTGATCACCGCCTCCACCTGTATATTGTCCGCTTGACAAAAGTGGGAAGCTGTTTTGACTCCATGACATCTGGGAGCATGACAAGAGGATAACTAGAATTTTGATTTTGTTCATTTTGGTCGAATTTATGATCTGGGAAAATTGAATATAACACCCGGATATAGCACACTTTATGTGCTATATCCGCATTGTACCCATATCAAATATACCGCATTCATGTATTTCTAAAGAAAACAACTTCTTTCTACATTACTGTATCAACAAAACCTGCAATTGGCTGCATTTTTTGTCAGTCATGGATGAAGGATTAACCATCTGCGGGTGTTATCGTATTACATCATTTAGACAAAACTGTATGAAGCATATACTGATAACTCTTATCCTGATCACGCTGCTCGGGTCGTGCACATCTGCTGCAAATGAAACGGACACTGCCACGAAGTATGGTTCCCTGTCTGTTCCTGAAAACCGAAATGACCCAAGTTCCAGATTGATCAGGCTCTCCTATGCGGTGGTTCGAGCCAAAATACGTTCGGACAGACCGCCGATTGTCTTCATTCAGGGTGGTCCCGGTGGCAGCTCCCTCGCCATGGTTTCATTTTTTGAAAACAACCCGCTCAGTGAAAAGCAGGATGTCATTCTGTTCGATGCACGTGGTACCGGGAGATCCGGAGCCTTTTGCGAAGAGGCCGGAGGTGATTTCATCAGACTGATGGCGAAAGACCTGTCAGTTGAAGAGGAATATCAGGAGACGTTAGCCATTTGTGAGGCATGTAAGGAGGAAATCGCGGAGACAGAAGCAGACCTGGCAGGTTATAACAGCCTGGAAAATGCAGCTGACCTGGAAGCGTTGCGTGAACACCTCAAGGTTGATAAATGGGTCTTGTTTGGCGGTTCGTATGGTACGCGCCTTGGGTTGACGTATTTACGAGAGTATGAGGATGCTGCCGAAGCAGCTATTTTCATGGGACTCTTTCCACCTGAAATCAATATCTACGAAGGATTCCTTTCCGGGCTCAACGGCGCACTGGAACACTTGTTTGCTTCCTGCCTGAATGACCCGGACTGTAAGGAGAAATACCCGGATCTGGAAACTTCTTTCCATGCAATGATGGACAACCTGAAAGAGAAGCCCCTGAGCGTTCGATACAAAAGCAGTGAATTTGTTATTAATCCCCAGGATGCATTGCTGCTGATTCATCAGATGCTGTACCAGCGTCAGACGATTCAGGAGGTACCGTCCTTTATCACAGCATTAAAGGATGGAAAGAAAGGGAGCGTAATCACTTCTTCCATCAATCGAACGGAACAGACGTTTGCATTCATCAATGCGGCTACTTACTGGTCCGTACAGGCAAATGAAGAAGTGCAGTTCAATGAAGCAAACATCATTCAGAAGCAACTTCCTGCGTTTAATCATCTCATGCCTGGTCCGGCATTTTTTATCAATGATCAGCAAATACTTGACAACTGGCATGAATTCAGATCATCGGAAATAGAGAATGAAGCAGTGCTTACAGCAACACCCATTCTCATTGTAAACGGGATGTTTGATCCGATCACTCCGATGGAGAATGCGCGAAAGGTACTGGAGTATCTGCCCAATGCTTCGCTGGCCGAATTCCCGAATGATGGACATACCATCTTTAATCCGTGCTTCTTTGATCTGGTAGAATCCTTTGTGGCAAATGAATACAAAGCACCAAAAGCTTCCTGTGTGGTGGATGGTACGTTGAACTGGAGGTAACTGCATTAAATCAACTTGAGTTCAGGATAAGACGGTCACGTTTTATTCAGAATGATGTAAATCGTCTCCTCTTGGGAGGAGGAAGAGGTGGGTAAAGAAAGGAACAATCATTTTGATTAAAAGGTGACCAGACGGAAACAATCCTTTATTAACCCCTCAGTTTGAGGGGATTAAAAGAGTTATCCTAATTCACGTTAATTCAGGCTCTCAACAACCCTGATCAGCTTATCCCGAACCTCACCGGCGATTCCTCCCAATGCTTCGTTTTCAACTGCACCCATGGATGCGATGGGATCAACCGCGGAAACTTCAACGTCCCCGTTTTCATGTTTCTCTACGATCACATTACAGGGAAGAAAAACACCGATCTTATCTTCGTTTAGTAACGCCTGATGTGCGAAATGAGGATTGCAGGCACCAAGAATTTTGTATTCTTTGAAGTCCACGTCAATTTTCTTTTTTAATGTTTCTTTCACATCGATTTCTGTGAGCACGCCAAACCCTTCCTTTTTCAGTTCCGCAGTGACCTGTTCGATGGCTTCATCAAAATTTTTCCCTTTTAATACTTTGTTAAAATAGTAGCTCATAATTCTTTAGTTAATTTATTTTTTTAGTAATTCATCTCCATTACTCATTTTAATCATTTTCCAACAATATATAAGTAACACCAACTGACCAATAAACGGATGGCTCAATATCCTCCGGAACTATCACATCTTCTATCAATAGTTCTGCCGGGTTTTGCGGGAGCGCATAGGTTCCTGCGGCATTGAATCGAACCCTTGATAAGGTATATGCAAGATTCAGGGCGAACTCATAGTTGAGTAACTCAAATTTTGAGTCTTCTAATACGGATGCCGTCGGGGTTGATCCACCCTGCATTTTTCCTTTTCCTTTACCGCTCCCATAAGATGAGCTGCGATTTTGATAGTACTGGTCGTAATAGTTCTGTGTTCCCCAGGCAGCCAGAAAGGATGGTTGCAATTCAAAATTTTTGGTGAGATAGATATCCCTGAAAATACCGGCACTGACAAAACCATCAACTTCAGAGCTGAAACCGATTCCTGAGGCAACATTTGCCTGAATCAGATTGAAATCATACGTTATGTAACCATTGAGATAAGCACTCATTTCTGATTGAACATTGTAGCTGGAAGGATTATAAAAATATCCTGATGCCGCAATTCCTGTGCTCAGGCGATATGTTTCATAATCATATCCAAGACCGATTGTGAAGAGGTCGATTCGCGAGGATGCTGATCTGGTCAGATAGAAAAGGGAAGAAGTGATAAAAAAACCGGACCGATCATACCAGGACAAACCTGCGGTCAGGTATGGATTGGGCAGAGAGTCCTTTCGCCCCATATAGATCCAGTCATTGCTGTACCCGATATCGACGAATAAATATGATTTCTCATCCAAAGCAGTTAACGAATCGCTGCTACTGGTTCTCTGTGCTGTCATGTCGTACGCATTAAATGAGCACATACCGATAAGGAAACTTAAATAGAAGAACGATTTCATTTTAGCTGTTGATTATAGTGGAAAGAGGCTGTCCTAAAAAGGTTTTTTTGAAATCTGAACGAAAAACGATGAGTCATTTCATAGCTGCGTACTGTTGTACAACACCCCTATAATCCCGTCAAGGGGATAATTCCTCCCTTGAGGGAGGTTAGGAGGGTGTTTTTGATTGTATTGAGTAACATTATCTGACTTACCAGTTCGGAGATAACCCCTTTAAGTGACAGCCTCTGCTGCCAATTTCACAAAGTCAATTACCCTTTCCGCCTTTTTTTCCACTGCTCTTTTTCCCCTTTTGTCCTGCAGGATTTTTCATTTGCTTTTGCATCATTTTGTTCTGTTGAGTCCTGAATGCATTTTGATTCTTGAATCGCTTTCCATCCAGACCCATGCATTCTCCTGCTTTGAACTGTTTTTGCTTACCATTTTTCAATTGGTAGGTGCCGTCCGGATTGATGGTGATTCCATTCTTTAACTGCATTTTCTCCCGAAGCTGCATTTGCTCACCTTCCCGTATTCTCAACATCTGACCATCCTGGTACATAAAGTGTTCCTGCAGCTGTGTGCGTTGTTGCTCTTTTTTTTGAGTCTGAGCCTGACTAAATGATGTTCCGATTCCCAGAATCAGAACCATCAAAAAAACTGTTCCTTTCATAATTCCTTTAATTATTATAATTCACTACTAGTACTCTAGATCGATTAAATTTTTAACATAACCAATGACCACCGTCATGCATTAATTTGATCCTGCAACGTGATCCCTCAATTTTTCCCCATTTTTTCATGATGCTCGTCAAACCAATCCGGTTTTTCCAGTTCATTATCATATATAAATGCGACTATTTTCATTAGCTCTTCTTTTTCAACTACGGGTTTTGGCATCAGCCCAAATCGACGGACCGGTCCCTGCATTTTTGCTGCTTCCTTCGTAGGATTTGATGCAAAACCTGCCATTGCATCAATGAATTCCTGCCTGTTGCCATAGTCCTTCATGTATCGCATTTTTATTCCGGCAAGGGGAGGAGCAAGCATTTCATCGTGAGAATTCGAGTTCGGATTATGGCAGGCAAAACAGTTGTTTTTTAACAATACATAGTCGGGATTATTTAGCACGGCATTTTGTTCGGGTTGTTTGTCGCTCGCCTGTGAATCCGCCTGAGAGCAGGCGGATAAAGCGAGCAGAATTAATAGCATGTGTGAGATGATTAGTTTCATGTTTTAGAGTTTAGATGAAGGGAATATCCCTGTTAACTGAGACGTTTTTAGAGGTCGTCAGTTCGTAACAAATGTTACATACCAGCCATAAGATTCTTAACTTAGTTGTCAGATACAGATTAGTATGGAAAAACTGGTAAATCGGATATTAAATGCCTCTGGTATGGAGCCCGCTCTTGTAGAGGAATTGCTCAACATTGGCAGATTGAAAAAAGTAAGCGAGGGCGGAATGGTGATGAGCCCTGATGGTTCAATGAGTGAAATGCCAATTGTTTTAGAGGGATTGCTGAAAGTGACCCGAAAAGATCCTGACGGTAAGGAAGTCTTTCTTTATTTCCTTGAAGGAGGGGAGACCTGTGCCATGTCCATTACCTGTTGCATTGAAGGAAAAACATCATCTTTTATAGTGACAGCTGAAAAAGATTCCATTTTATGGATGGTGCCTATGACCTATATGGACAGATGGGTGGCAAAATATCGATCGTTCAGAAAGTTTGTTTTTGGAGCCTATCAAACACGTTTTGATGAGTTACTAACGACCATAGACAGTGTTGTTTTTCATAAAATGGATGAGCGATTGTACAAGTACCTGCTTGATACCAAGCAGGCAACCGGTTCCTTTGAAATTCATAAAACCCATGAGCAGATAGCCCACGAATTGAATACGTCAAGAGTGGTCATCTCCCGCTTGCTAAAGCAGCTGGAACGGGAAGAAAAAATTGAACAGCATCGCAATTTGATAGAGATTCTTTAACCGCTTCCTATCCTGAAATTTTTCATTTCCTGCGCCAATACTGTGTGTAACAATTGTTACGTCAGAGCCGGAAAGAAACGCGTAAAAATGATTAGAACATAAAAAACCTAATCATGGAAGAAATAGAATTAGCAGGAAGCTCAATGCCAAGAATTGGCGATCAGGCACCGGACTTTGAGGCAGTCACAACGAAAGGTCCCATAAAATTTAGTGAGTTCGCAAAGGATAAGTGGGTGGTGATGTTTTCACATCCTGCAGACTTTACGCCGGTTTGCACGACAGAAATGAGTGGGTTCGCACAACGTAAGGCTGAGTTTGAAGCACTAAATGCGGAACTCCTGGGATTAAGTATAGACAGCATCCATGCTCATTTGGGCTGGGTGGACAATGTCAGAAAAAACACGGGCGTGTATTTCGATTTTCCAATTATCGCGGATCTGGATATGAAAGTATCAAGACTGTACGGAATGCTCCAGCCCAATGAAAGTGAAACTGCTGCAGTGCGTGCGGTCTTCATCATAGACCCGGTGAAAAAGGTGAGGTTAATCATGTATTACCCTCTGAACGTTGGCAGGAATATGAACGAAATCTTAAGAGCGCTTGAAGCGCTGCAAACCTCAGATAAATATAAAGTAGCCATGCCTCTGGACTGGAAGAAAGGTGATAAGGTCATCGTTCCACCTCCAAAGACACTGAAAGAAATGGAAGAACGGCTGGCGGATGAAAGTATTGAGCTGGTAGATTTCTATCTGGCCAGAAAAACGATATAGTGTGATTAGTTTTTGATAGGGGCTGTCGGAGGGCAGCCCTTTTTTTGTGAAATTGTCGGATAATCGGAATACTGAACCAACTTTGAATATGGAAAAACCTTCAAATCAAAAAATAGGGATCGCTCTGGTGCTCTCACTCACTTTAGGGCTCGCACCCTTTTTTCCACAGCCGCACCTTTTCGGTAAGGTTCAATGGGCGCTTGGAGGAGGAGTCGGTATGAAAGGGATGGATTATTTCGATTTACTGCTTCATGGTGCACCATGGGTGTATCTGGTGAGCCTGCTGGTGATTAGAATGGTCGGAACAAACAAGAATAGTGAGCGATGAATGCAATGCCAGGGTTTCAGGATTACGGTAACAGGGATTCTTCGTATTTTTGGGTTAAATGAAAATCTCAGGGAAAATATTAATCATGCTGGCGGGAGCAATCCTGTTGATGCATTCTATTTTACCCCATGAGCATCATAGTGAGCTGGATGAGAACCAGCATGTGGAAGATCACGAGACAGCTTCTTCATTGTTGGATTATATCAAACTGGCTTTTCATTTAGATCCGGGACAAAACCACCTCGAGGAATTTCAGGTTTCCAAGCAAATTCAGGCTCCGCTTGTGCTAAACATGCCGGTTGAATTTGTTTATGAAGCTGTTCCGGAGCTTATGGAAGAGCGCGTAATTGTGCTCCCTGCTTATCAGTTTAATTTCAAAACACGTTTCAAACACCAGACTTTAAGGTTTAGAGGTCCGCCTCAACTTTCCTGATTTGCCTGGCGCATTCGCGCCTCTTGAGGAATTTTATAAATCTTAAAACGTATGCTGGAAAACATCATTCGATTCAGCCTGAATAACAAGCTGATCATCATTCTTTTTACTTTATCTGTTATAGCGTTCGGAACCTATTCATTGGTGAACATTCCAATTGGGGCCGTTCCGGACATCACAAATAATCAGGTGCAGGTGATTACCACCTCTCGCAACCTTTCAACGCAGGATGTGGAGCAGTTCATCACCTATCCGGTTGAACTGGAAATGGCAAACCTTCCAGGGGTAAAGGAAATTCGGTCGATCACAAAGTTTGGACTTTCAGTGGTCACCATTGTATTTGAGGATAATATGGGTACGTACCTGCCCCGGCAGTTGATCTCTGAGAAACTCAGGAGTGCTTCTGAAAGCATTCCGCCTGAATTTGGCACTCCGGAAATGGGACCAATAACGACAGGACTGGGTGAAATCTATCAGTACATCATTGATGTGTCTCCTGAGTATCGATCAAAGTACACCACGATGGATTTGCGGACCATTCAGGACTGGATTGTGAAGCGACAGCTTTCAGGAATCCCCGGAGTAGTAGAAGTAAATACCTGGGGTGGGTTTCTCAAACAATATGAGGTGGCGATCAATCCGGAAAAGCTTCGATCCATGGAGCTGTCACCTGCTGATGTTTTCATGGCGCTTGAAAAGAACAACAATGTGACAGGAGGTGGATACATTGAGAAATCGGAGCAGGCATATTTCATTCGCGGGGAAGGTCTGGCAAGAACGATTCAGGATATTGAAACCATTGTAGTAGATCAGCGAGGTGGAATCCCGCTGTACATAAAAGATGTCGCGACTGTTGGTTTTGGTTATGCTACGCGATTTGGAGCAATTACAGGAAATGGGGAGGGAGAAAAAGTAATGGGCCAGGTGATGATGCTCAAGGATGCAAACTCCAATGCAGTGATAGAAGCAGTAAAGCAGCGAGTGGCTGAAATTCAGGGGAATCTTCCACCGGGGATAAGCATCCGTCCGGTTGTGGAACGAAGCGAATTAATCGCAAAGACCACTTTCACGATTACAGAAAACCTCATATTGGGGTGTCTGATTGTGGTTTTTGTGGTGGTACTCCTTTTGGGAAATCTACGAACGGGACTGGTTGTCGCTTCCATTATTCCACTGTGTCTGCTATTCGCCATTTCATTGATGTACATTTTTGGTGTGGATGCCAACCTGATGAGCCTTGGTGCAATAGACTTTGGGATTATCATCGATGGAGCGGTCATCATTGTTGAGTTTACTGCTTATCAGGTCACCTCCAGAAAATCTGAAATCCTTCAGGCCGGAGCAGGCCGACAGTCGCTTATTGACACGATCACGTACGAAGGAGCAACGAAGATGATGCGATCTGCCGTGTTTGGTCAGTTGATCATTATTATCGTATTCATTCCAATCCTTTCGCTTGCCAATGTGGAAGGAAAGATGTTTAAGCCAATGGCACTGACTTTCTGTTTTGCCCTGATCGGTGCAATGCTGTTTTGCTTTACCTACGTTCCGGTTGTTTCAAGCCTCTTTTTGAAGCCTTCAAAAAATGAAAAAACGAATATTTCTTCCCGGCTGATTTCTTTTCTTCAAAGGAAATACCGACCAGTTTTGGTTTGGGCATTGGAAAAACGAAAAGTCGTTCTTGGATTAGCACTGGCAATCCTTGCAGCAACTGGATACCTGTTCTCGACAATGGGCGGTGAATTTGTCCCAACACTCGATGAGGGAGATTTCGTGATCCAGCCAATCATAAAGACAGGTACATCACTGAGTCGGACGGTTGAGCTTTGCACAGAAATGGAAAAAATCATTGCGAGCTTTCCTGAAGTTGAAATGGTCGCTTCAAGGATCGGAGCAGCCGAGGTGCCAACGGACCCCATGTCGATGGAAGAACCTGATGTGATGATTAAGTTGAAAGATAAATCCGAGTGGACATCCGCCAACAGTAAGGATGAGCTGGCTGATCTGATCAAAACAGCACTGCTTGAATCCATTCCAGGAGTAGATTATGAATTTACCCAGCCTATTGAAATGCGATTCAATGAACTGATTACCGGCGTACGTGCGGATGTCGCCATTAAGATTTTTGGTGAAGACCTGGAGATTCTCGCAGCTAAAGCGTTGGAGGTTGAACAGCTCATCGAGAATGTAGAAGGTGCCTCTGATATCTCCGTTGAAAAAGTAGACGGCCTGCCTCAGATGAGTGTGACGTATGACAGAAGCAAGATTGCGCGTTACGGACTGAATGTAGAGGATGTCAATGAAGTGATCAGTATGGGTTTTGCGGGGAAATCAGCGGGAAGTGTTTTTGAAGGAGAGCGGCGGTTCGATCTGGTTGTTCGGTATGAGCAGGATTTCAGAAAAGACATCAGCCACCTGATGAATGCCTCAGTGTCCATTCCTGCAGGAGGGCAGATTCCGCTCAGTGAACTGGCAGACATTCGCTATACGACCGGGCCGGCTCAGATTTCTCGAGACGATACCAGGCGAAGAATTGTAATCAGCATCAACGTGCGGAACAGGGACCTGGAGTCGGTGGTTGAGGACGCTCGAGCACTCATAGATGAGCATGTATCACTACCTCCCGGCTATGAAGTGAGTTATGGTGGTCAGTTTGAAAACCTGAAAAGTGCGAAAGAAAGACTGGCTTATGCAGTTCCGGTCGCACTGATTCTGATTTTCATCCTGCTCCATTTTGCTTTTAAATCTGTTAAAGAAGCATTGATGGTTTACAGTGCCATTCCTTTGAGTGCTGTAGGTGGTGTTTTGTTCCTCTGGTTGAGAGACCTTCCCTTTAGCATTTCTGCGGGCGTGGGATTTATTGCACTCTTTGGTATAGCTGTTTTGAATGGTATTGTGCTAATTGAGCATTTCAAAGAATTGAAAAAGAAGGGAATTTCCGATTTGAAAGAAATGATCATTTCAGGGACCACTCAGCGGTTGCGACCAGTTCTGCTCACCGCTTCTGCAGCGGCACTTGGTTTTCTTCCCATGGCCATTTCCACCTCTGCAGGTGCTGAAGTTCAACGACCACTTGCCACAGTAGTTATCGGCGGATTGATTACCGCAACTTTACTGACGCTGGTGGTTTTGCCTGTGCTGTATTACATGCTGGATGATAAGAAAATACGTGTCAATGTCAGTCCTAAACTACTGACTATGATTCTTTTCCTGCTTCCGGCACTATCATTTAGTCAGACCAAATCGTTATCTCTCGAAGAAGCCCTGAGTCTGGCAAATAAGAATAATGTCGGATTGAAATCATCTGCTTTATCCGTAGAGAAAAGTGAGTCACTGATTGGAACGTCCTTTGATTTCGAGAAAACGAATGTGTTCTACAACTACGACGAAAACAATCTGGCTCCAAATAACAGCCCGCTTAAGGTATGGGGGTTGCAACAGAATTTTAGTTTCCCGACGGTGTATGGAGGACGAAAGAAGTTGCTTCAAAGTCAGGTTCGACTGAGTGAAAATCAGTTTGAGATTGAACGTCAATTACTGGAAAAACAGGTATCACAGGCGTATTATCGAATTCTCTACATCCAAAGCCTTGAGCGTCAGTATCAGTTGCTTGACAGTATTTATTCACGATTTGCCACAGCAGCCGGACGAAGGTTTGAACTTGGAGAGACAGATTATCTGGAGAAGCTGACTGCCGAAAGCAAGCGTAATGAAGTGCAACTGGAGCTGGAAAAAGTACGGAAGGATCGTGAGTCAGCCTATGCAGAACTACAAAGATGGATTCAGTCAAATGAGTCGTTTCTGATTGAGGAAGGGATAGCGGAAAAGGTCCGGTTACAAATTCCGGATACATCGGTTCATGCCGGTTTGAAATACTATCAGGAAGCGATCCGTTCTGCAGGACAGTATTCGAAATTGGAAAAAAATCAACTGTTGCCTGACCTGCAACTGGAGTATTTCAGAGGAACGAATGACGGGACAGGAAGGCAGCGATTTGACGGGTTCCAGGTAGGAGTAGGTATTCCAATTCTCTTTGGAAACCAGCGAGCCAAAATCAAAGCTGCAGGGATTGAACAGGAACGAATGCAAATGGAGGCTGAGAATTATAGAATTGCGCTTCAAACACGGCTTCAACAATTACTGATTGAATTGGCTAAATATGAAGATGCACTCACTACATGGGATCAGTCAGGGAGCACGTTATCAGAAGCATTATTTAACACTGCTAATCGATCCTTTCAGAGTGGGGAGATCGACTTTTTTCAGTACATCCAGTCAATGGATCGGGGAGTCAGGATGAAAACTGACTACCTCAGGACCATGAACCTGTACAACGAAACTGCTCTGGAAATCAATTACTTAATGAATTAATCCATTGAAAATGAAAAACTTTCAATCCATCATAATTTTCTCATTCACACTTATTTTAACCGCTATATCCTGCAACAGTCCGGAGGAGGAGGCGGCAGCCGGTGAAGTGACACAAAACCCGGAGGAGATCCGAATTTCTAAAAAGCAATTTGAAATAGGTGAGATGCAACTTGGGATACTCTCCGAACAGGTTCTCAGAAGGACCGTAGCTACCCGTGGATACATTGATGTTCCTCCTTCCGGGAGGTCAGCAGTCAGTCCTTATTATGGCGGGTATGTTAAGGAAATTAATGTATTGCCAGGTCAGCAAATGAAAAAAGGAGAATTACTGTTCACCCTTCAGAACCCTGACTATTTGAAGTTGCAGCAGGAGTACCTGGAGACGAAGGAACAATTGATATGGCTTGAAGCGGATTACGAGCGTCAGAAAACGCTGGCAGAAGAGAAAATTGCATCTCAGAAAAGCTCCAAAAAGGCAGAGTCTTTGTACCGGGTCATGCTTGCAAAATACAGTGGATTGAAGGAACGGTTGCAGTTAATGAATGTCTCTATCGAACGACTGGAAAAGGGACAATTGACCAGTATTATTCCTGTTTATGCACCGCTAAGCGGATCCATCACGAAAGTAATGGCCGTGCGCAGCGCTTTTATTGACGCTTCAGAAGTCGCACTTGAAATTGTAAATATTGAACACATTCATCTGGAACTTCAGGTCTATGAAAAAGATGTGATCAATGTGAAGGAGCATCAATCAATTGTTTTTTCTGTACCTGAATCAGGAAGCGAATCATTCACAGGTGAAGTGCATCTGGTGTCAAAGTCAGTAGATGCCGAACAAAGAACAGTAGAAGTTCATGGTCATATTGCTGAAGAGGATGAGGGTAAGTTCATTCCGGGAATGTTTGTGGAAGCTGAAATTGAGATCAGCGCCAATCCGGCAACATGCCTGCCTTTGGATGCAGTAGTTGCTGAAGAAGAACGGGAGTACGTACTGGTGAAAGTGAGAGAAGAGGAAGATGCTTATTTCTTCACTCAACAGGAAGTGAAGTCATTGGGGAAAACCAGGGAATGGGTTGAAATTGAAGCACCTGAAGCATTAAGCGGAAAACAGGTACTGGTCCGGGGAGCATTCAGTCTTGCAGGAGGGTAAGCTGTTAGTCCACCTGAGTCGCCATCATTTTGAGTGAACTGCTTGATTTGACATTGGATGATTCCAGTCTTGTAGCATTCATTTCAAAACCAAGTCTGCCCTGTGCGCGGGAAAAGTTTAATGAGGCACCTTTTTTGGCCAGACCGGGTGTTTCTCCGACCAGAACCACCGAATTGGTGAGGGCCTCTTCTTTCAACGCTTCCACCAAATCATTGTCCTGATTTGAAAGAAAGAGGATGCAAAATTCAGAGATAGGATCACCGGGAGTGTATTCAGTAATTGAAATGCCTCTGCCATTAATTTTTCTTCCTTCTGTCAATGTTATCAACTGATCACGCAATTCATTATTGCCGGTGATGCCTACTTTGTAGTCGTCAACAATTTTGCCCTCGGGAAATTCCAGATTTTGAATGAATTTGTATAGGAATAAGGCCTGATATTTTTCATCCTGTGCCAGTCCCTGAAAAGAAATAATGATAAGAATAGAATATAGCAGTCGCTTTTTCATTTTAATGTAATACCTGACTATTAGAACACTCACAAAATAAGCGGCTGGCTGATGCGTGAAATCCTGCTTGTGGCAAGAATTTGAAACACGTGGCAAAAGTATAAAAATATTGTCAACTGATAATGATTAGCTGGCACTACATCACAAAAATTTAGATGCTTCCAATTTCATGATAACTGTCATCTAAAATACAAATCATTACAAGATGGCCCTTTGCTCCAGAGATAGATTTTCATGATAAAGAACAACGGGTTGCTTAACACAAATCATAGTTTTTTTCAGGAAAAAGATTGACTTTAAAAACGAACAATCAAAATACAAAGGCTATGAAAAATAACTTGATTTTGAGGGTGCTTCTTGTACTCTCAGTTTTACTTATGGGCGTCCAGTTTATTGGATGTAGCAATGATGATGATTCTGGTCCGGTTCCGATCGCAAGTTTTACATTCACAGCAACGAACAACCAGAATGCTCCCACAACGGTGAGTTTTAGTAATGAAATTCAGATTGACGTGGATTACAATTGGGATTTTGGAAATGGCGAGACATTTTTCGGCAGAGATCCTGTGATTACATATACGAAAGAAGGAACATATACCGTGCAATTAACGGCATCCGGAGAAGGAGGAACAGCTCAAATGTCTGAGGATATTGTGGTTGGTTCTTTAACCGTAACGGAAGAGTTGTTGGATGGTATTTGGAGTGTTGTCAGACAAGAGATAACTCCTCCGGGATCCTCCACACCAATAATTAGGGAAAGCCCCATGAATTGGGAGACATTGGATTATAGTTCTTCCGGTGTATATCAACGAGTGAGCTTTGACTGGATTGAACTTGAAGGGGGAACCTATACAATCGACAAAGATGTAATTACCCAAACTCCAACAAGTGGTGTGGACGATTTTACACCAGTTGAAATTTTAATCACCTACATTGATGATGAAGAGATATTAGCTGAAATTGATATGGAAGAATCGGGAGAAATCATTCATATTAAAGCCACTCTTCGTAAAAATGGTGCACAATATTATGGACAAGGCGAATTTCCGAGGCATTCACTTCTTGATTTCGCAGGTAATAAGTGGAGTATCCTTGAAGAAACAACAACAAAATTCACGTACTCGCCAGAAGACGATGAATACACCAGCATTTTGTCAACCGAAACAGTCACTGATATTCCTTATAATTTCAAAACGTTCTTCCCAATTCCGGGAAGTCAGCTTTCGCTCTATATTGACAATTGGGAAGAAGGGGTATATCAGAATTATTACTCTATGGTTGAAATCAGACCTTATTCATCGTATAAGATTATTGAAGAACAGGGAGGCCCGCAGCTATTCTTACTCATCGACAACAATTTAGATGATAACAACATCGAAACGATCTCGGTTGTATTCGGCGAAGAAAATGGGGAGCAGGTGAAGATTGAGTATAGAACAAAACTTATCAGAAATGACGGGTCAGAGCCGACCATTACAGAAACAGAATTAATAGGACAATGGAAAGTCACTGCGAAAACAGAAATAAAAGATGGTGTTGATGTTGATCCCCAGGATTCATATACACCTCCTCTTGATTTTGTCTTGTCTTTCAATGCGGACGGCTCGGCGGCATTAGGAGACCCTGATCCCGGAAGTTGGTTTTTGCTTGATGAAAGCAATTTCGTTGTTGTCTCACCTGAAGGTGACGAGACGTTGGTGCATGTTGTCGGGTTTAATAGCTCATCGGCGGAATTAACGGCTTTTGGCAAATGGATTGATGATGGAGCGGTATTTGAAATGACTTTATCACTCGAGAAACAATAGGTGATTCCGAAAATAAAGGCCAATTGATTTAAAATCAATTGGCCTTTTGATATGTAGATCAACGAGTTTTAAGTTATGAAAAACAGTTTTTGGAAGCTCGTCTGATGTAGATAACTTCCGGGTAGAAGTAAGAATGTTACTTTTTAAGGAAAACGATACGATTTCAATCAATTGAAGAGGTCACTCTTCAAAATCAAATAATTTTGCGTTTATTCAGTTTAACTACTGAAGCTTCTGACCCATGGATGCTAAATCAATCGCTTACACGCTCAACGACTGTCTCAATCAGAGAGATTTCTCAGCTCTTTCTGTTATGCTAATGGATAACGTGACTTTTACAGGCTCTTCAAATCATTCGATAATGGGAAAAAAAGCTTGCATAGAGGCATGGAGAACGTTCTGCAGACTGTTTCCGGATTATCAAAGTGAGTTTGAGGAGATAGTCGTGAATGGTGAAACGGTTAGTGTGAGAGGGTATTCAACCTGCTCAAATAAGCGAATGCAGGGTCCTGCATTATGGTCAGGAACTATCAAAGATGGTAAGGTGTACGAATGGCGTGTACATCATGACACTACTGAGAACAGAGTTACACTGGGTTTGATCTAATTTTTCCGTGGTTACCACTTTATCTAAACGGCACAATTTCCGGTGCCTTGAAGTCAAAATCCCGAATCCTAAAGTCTGAGGAGGTGGCAATATCAAAAGCATTTGTTGATGCATTGATGGGAGTGTTTGGATAGTAACCAAACCTTAGGCGAATGGTGGAAACAGCCAGGTTATCATTCTTCAGACTAATTCCACCTCCAAGCCCGATAAAAGCATCTTTTCCAAAGAAGTCATTTCTGCTATTGGTAGTCGCTGTGAAATCGAAAAAACTAAAGAGTGCCACTCGGAATCCCATTACATTGGATGGGGTAAAAAGAAGAGAGACGGCCCTGAGGTTAATTTTTGAAGTTGATCGATGGTAGTATTCTGTCACCCCTCTAATTCCTATATCAACTTGTGTACTCAGAATAACTTCCTCGTCGGGTTCAATGGCATGTGCCAGACTGAAGAATAAAAATTGACGCAGTTTGTACTGATTGAGGGTAAAAAGACGGGTATAGTAATCAGCTCCAATTTTGAAAACACCATCGTGAAAACCATTGTTCATGTACCCGCCAAGTGATATGATTGAATTCAGGTAGCCAATTTTATTAATGTACCCGCCTCTTGCATAGTTCACACCCATGTAGGCCCTCGTGTCGAATTCTCTTATTTGTCTGCCAACCACAATCCCCAATGCGGTACCCGTTGGTATATCTTCCGTTCTTCCATATTCCAGTATGAATCTGTCCTTATGATAACTTCTGGAAGTAAGTCCCAGGCTAAAAAGGAAATTAGTTCGATCATGATATCTAAAATTCGTATCGGCATTTACGATCGATCGGTCTGAAAAATCTGAACCCTCAATCCGAATGGCAGCAACAGCTTTTGTGTTTTCTTTCAGTCCAAGGATGTTGGAAACCAATGGGGTTGTAAATGCGCGTCCTGCCCACAGGTCTCTGTAGTTTAATTTATATGTAAAAGTCGAGGTAACATCTGTGTTTGGATTAAAGTCGAATTCTCCAAACTCATAACTGCTTACAGAGAGTCCGCCTGCATATTTCGTTTCCGGTGTTACAAACTCCCTGGTCAGAAATATCCCTAATCCTGATTTCCTGAAATGATCGGCGTAGTTTATTTCACTGTCAATGAAGGTTCCTTCAATGTTTCTTATCCGATAGTAAAACTCTGATCCGCCATCTTCAATGTAATTGTATTCGAGCTCGTGACCAGTGCCGACAATATTAATATTACTAATTCCAAACTTTGCATTGTTGTCATTGTTGGGATTAAGGAGAAAATTGTAGGGAAATACATCCTTTGTTGCCACGATCAGGCGCGCTCCATTTTCTGATGATTGCTGGTCTACAAATATTCGGGCATCCTTTACATAATCCAGCCGCCGAAGCAGTCGCTCACTGTTCACCAATGCATCAGGATCAATGGTGTCGTCGACTTTGAAAAGGAGGTTTTTTCTAACCACCCATTTCCGCGTATGAATATGTGATTTATTGAGAATAGATGTCCACCTGTTTGGGTTATTTATGGTTGTGTCATTGATATCAGATCCAAACACCTTGAGATATTTGTATTTTATATGTTTGATTGTATCGTTTTCATAAGCAATGAATCGCTGACCACTGGATTCCTCATCATGAGGCTTGATTCCATTCTTGTTCTTAAAAAGTTGTTCGTAAATCAAACTGGAGATCTTACCCTTTGACATACTGCCTTCAAGGTTTTTATAGAATGCTTCCGTACGCTCCATGTTGTTTTTCCTCACATAAAACTCAACGGTATCTGACAATAGCAGTGTAGAATCATTTCGCACATAATACGCATCGTCGTTAATGAAAATGAAATGATTTCCCTTAACAAAAACGGTATCCATAGAATGTCTGGGCTTTTCGCGAACCTGTTGAGCGAACAGTGGAAAACTAATGAGTACTAAAAGGGGGTAGAAATACTTAATCAAAGCTGGTGCCTGGTGATGTTAGATCAGGCGTTAAATTAGATGATATTTAAAGGGAATCCTACTCTGCTTATCTGTTGACGGCCGCTCTATTCAATAAATGGGAAATTGATTTCGATCAAAGAAAAATTCATTGGAGCAAACAAAACGGCGATTGATTTCACATCACATAGCGAGGGTATTTATATTCTGGAAATCATAAATGAAGCAGGAGAGGTTTTCCGTCATAGAGTATTTGCAAAATAGGAACTAAGGCAGCATCCGTTATTTAACGTTTGCGAGGCAGACCGAGGGGCTTTTTTTTGTGGATCAAATTTCAGTTGAGACTAAGTGCCTAAAGAACCGCTTCTACTCCCCTCCACTGGAGGGGTAGGGGTGGGTTAATAAGGTAATGTTTTCTTTCAGATCTAATTTCTAATCAAAGAGTGACTATTTATCCTCCTGAAGCTTTAGAATAAAACTTCCCAGAATAATATTGATATCTACACGAAGCGGAAGTTTTTCCTTATCCTCTGAAATAATGAGGCTTCCGTGCTTCCCTTTTTTGAACATTTCATTTTCAGGAAATTCCAGTTTGAGTTCTCTGGCCTTTACTTTTCTGGATTTCAAATTGTAAGTCTGGTGCGCTTGGGGGAACATTTGAAATTCATACAGGGTATTTGAATAAAAGGTTCTTACTTCTACGGGTTCATCGCTCTTTTCGAAATTAACATTCCTTACATGCAGATAGGTGCTTAGAAAATCTAAAATAGGGACGTCCTTTTTCCCAAAAGTATGATACCTGTTTTCATCAAGGTCTTCCACATAAGCATGCACTTTAACTGAATCTCCGTAGTAGAATTTGTCGGTTCGAATGTCTATTTCTCTGCCAGATTTCAAATCTCTGTAGGAAACAAGTGGTTTTAATGTTTGCGCATTTACCAGAGATTCATAGCAGGCATTAAAGTTTCTGAAAAATTTCACCCAGGGTGCAGTATAGATGCTGCATTGAACGGAATAGTGTGCTTTTCCATCGACATATTCCAATTCCGGATCGATCGATATTTCTGCTTTTCCAACTTCAAACCAGCCAAAATGCATGGAATAAGTGAGTTTTTCCCCCTTTTTGAAAGGGTGTGATTTATGCTGTGTAAATGAAGAGTGACTAATGAACAAAAAGAACAGAAGAGTCACCAGTGTCAGGTGAATTGACTTTTCTGAATGTTGTTCGTATTTGTTCATCACTTTTTATTGAGTTGATAATGTTCGGTAATACCTCGAAACCAAATTCCTTTTGATAAAAAATCCACAAGTTGCACTTACCAGATGCATCAATGAAATATGAAAATCAATATCTAATACAAAAAAATTGAAGCCTTCGAAAATGAATGGAAAGGACAGCATTACGTAAGGTTTTCTACTGCTATTTGAAATCGCACCCAGAATGAAGAAGAATCCCAAAGAACCTCCCATCCAACTTCGTTCATATGCAAACTGGAAGAACTCATTTTCCGGCCAGATGGATAAACCTCCCTGATAGAATACACCAAAAATAAAGCCAACTACAAAGTAAGCCAACAGGAACATCAGGGCCGTTTCCTTAAACCCAAAACGTACTTCGTAGGATTGAACAATAACAAGAAATCCGAGAATTGTAACGAAAAGTATGTGATCCAGACCATTATGAAGTAACATACAGGTAAACACATTTCTAAGAAAGAGGAAGGGAGCATTTGTCAGATTAGAAACCCAGAAGGCATATTCACATTGCAATGCCAGCTGCCATGTTCCCGTACAGTTTCTCGTTGATGCGAAATCAAGCGCGCCGACAATCCCCCAAATAACAAGTAAGTATAAGATGGAAAACTTTCTGCTTAAAAGAGCCTGTCTCAGTGAGACCTTAGAATTGTCTACGCCTCTCCAGGGCCATGAAAATGGCAAAAGGCGAGTACTTGAATTTTTGTCGTTCATAAAAATTTGACGGTCTTTTTTATCGTGTTACTTAGGTGAGTAAATCAGAGCTCATTGAACCCCTAACCTGATTCGGCAAAAATAATACCAGATGATGAGCTTTGTTCAATCATGCAGGGACAATGAAAAATTTCTAAAAACTCAGGTCCACGTTGAATTTCATACCAAACTTATTGGTCGTATCATCATTATAGGTCAGACGATGAAAGGCCTGAATGGATAATACTCTGAGAATGTTGCTGACACCATAGCTTACCTCTGCGTATGGAGCTGAATCCCACTTTCTAAAAGGAAGGATGGGGTTTCCCGTACCATCTGTCTGGAATTGAGAGATGGCAATGTTTTCCTCTCGTATGTCACCCCAAAGAATATTAGCACTAATGATGGACCGCCATTTCAGTTTTCTCATCAGAGGAATTCTATTAAGTAAAAATCCTTCAAATGAATGATTGTATCGAATCTCAACAAATCGATCGGCACTGAACTCGAAGTAATCCATCAGGCTATAAGCGAATTCCGCATAAAAAGGACTCTCATTTCCAATGGGGTTGAACAAGAGTGAATACGGTGCTTCGCCAAAGAAATATCCACTTGCCACCAGAATATCTGATACTCCAAGAACTCCCATTTTCTGTCTTTTTCGCATGGAGAGTTGAAGTTTATGATAAGTAAAATCACTTCCGGCAACATCATCCAGACCATAGGCATATTTCAAGTTAAAGAGGGGAGACCTAATGGTTCCGAGACTTAAACGATCATTGTCATTGATGACATACACTTCATCTTTTCCATACCTGATGTTTGTAGAAACCTCAGTCAACTGATACCCGGATTGAGTTTCAGTTCTTGAATCATCAGTATAGTAGTTAAAGTCGAACAAGGGATCGAGTGACTCTCTTCTGATGGACCATTCGGTATTTAGCCCTTTGCCCATTTGACGTGTAAAACTCAACTTGTATTTTTCTCTCAGGAACGGTTGTGTTAGCGTACCAAATCTGCTGAGCGCATAAAATAGACTATTTGCACCAATATCCTGATTGAGGAGCCAGACTTGTTCAACCTCCCGTTGTTGCTCGTACTGTAAAGCAGTCCATGGACGTCTGTTAAGAATGGTCTTGATGTATGCATTGTACTTATAGCGTTCATCATCAAATCCGTAACCGATATACCCGCCGTACACCCAGTTTTTGCTGAAATTAATGTTGGTTCTTGCGCCCATTCCAATTCTTAAACCTTCAATATCATTGTTTCCAATAAAAGTCGGGTAAGGTCCCAGATCGAATTTTCCTGCTTTTAGATAACCTGTTGCTCCAAACCTCGCCATGCTGGTCATGAATTTCACTTCCCTTATATTTTTGAGCGAATCAATCATCGTGAACACATTCTCTTCGGTTTTGGTCAAAGAATCATGTCTCGCATTGTGCCAGTACAGATCATCGGTATCCCTCACAAGCGGGTCCATTGAAACGGTGTTGAGATAGAAATCATTATCCTTCGGTTGATTGATAACGAAATCCTTATTTGATACATAGAATTTAGCCAGAAGTCCTGCGGTGTTTTTGGTTAACTGCTTCACATCAATGATGACGCGTGTTTTTGCAGGAAGCCATGCATCTGCTGTCGTTTGTCGGAGGTCCTGCTGGATACGTAACTTTTCTATGAAATTGACATTTGCAGTTTTTGAAACCTGAGCATCAATTCTTTTAAGTGCATATTCATCCTTTGTGATCCACATCGTACCACTAAAGGCAAGGTCCTGTTCCTGCTTGGGGAAGAATTCCAGCTGATAGCAGAATTTGTCTTCGACCTGGAGGCTGTCGGTCAGGTCGTATTCGTAAAGTAATTTCCATCCATCCGCTATCGGGCTGGCGAATTCTTTACTTATAATGTTCATCCAGTTCTGGTAAAAATTGTATTCCTGAAACGAGCTTCCGATGACCTGTGAGGTCAACGTGCCGTCCGTGATGCCCACTCCGTTTACCCTCGTTCTAATCATTCGCTCATGTCGGGCTACCGGATTCTTTCGGTAATGATACCGGGAAATGGCTTCCGATATCAGGACAGGTAAAATAGGCTTCCCGTCTTCTCCGGCTATCTGCTCTATGCTGTCCATCACGTTGGTGATTTTCGACATGATTTTACGATTTTTTAGTTTATCAGAGATATTGTCAACATCAAACTCTGTTCGGGTGTAGCTTTCGTACTCATAGGCTTCAAGGTTTCTTTTGTCATGTTTTTTCTTGTTTTCCATGACCTTTTCCAAAATGGCAAATGCCGGATTTTCCCCTGGCAGAATGATCACTTCATTTAGGGAAATGACATCCTCATCCAATTGAAAGTTTATGGTTTGTTGCTGTCCTCTTAAGAGAGGCTTTACCCGTTTTATGTATCCGATGTAGCTCACTTCAATGGAGTCAACATTAAGCAGTGTTTCTGTCTTAAAATTTCCGTCAAAATCTGTAATGGCTCCTTCCGTCGTACCGGTAAAAACAACCGTTGCGAAAGGAACGGGAGCTCCGGTAATTACATCTGTCACTTTCCCTGACACGATGGTTTTTTGTGCAATAGCGTGGAACGTGCCTGCGATGATCAGTAAAAGGAGGGGAACAATGCGCATCTGTTTTTATCTCTCACAAAGAGGATGGTATTGGGGGATGTTTCAATTTTTTGAAATGTAAATAAAGATTGTTTGTACTTTATGGGACATCAGGCAATCCTGGTTGACTGGTACAAATACGTCGTGATGCGGTATTAATTGTAATTAAACTCCGTATTTTTTCAGACTCACCCAGCCTCCACCATTCCTGACAGTCTCAAATCCCTTTGATTTAAACATTTTCTTTGCTGAAGAACTTCTGATTCCTGAAGCACAGCAGGTAATAATGGGCTTCCTTTTGTCAAATTCATCAATTTTACCTGCCAGTTTGTTCAAAGGAATGTTCACAGAATTGCTCAGATGTCCACTGTTGTATTCACCTTCTGATCGGACATCAATAACCACAGCTCCATTTTCCAGCATTTCCCTGATTCCTGGTGTGGTGTCCTTAATAAGAAGACTCTTGATAAACTGAAGCATTGATTTCAATATTTGCCGCAAATATAAGGATCAGTCTCCAGCAATAGTCATTGTTGAAAGGTGTAATGACCAATAATTTTATAATTAAAGAGACAGTCTTCGAGTACCTGACCGCCACCGATGTTATGCACGACCATATAGCGTTTTCCGTCTTTTGATTTTTTATTGACAACCAGACCTATATGTGTCACTGCTCCACCTAAATTCCAGCAGACAATATCCCCTGGAAGGTAGTCTTGTGCATTTAGTGAAAGTGTTTTAACGGTTCCATTTCTTTCAAAGAAAGTCATCAGGTTTGGGACTCTGCGATGATCAATGTTTCGGTCAGTTTTTGAGAGTCCCCATATTTTTGGGTAAACATTGAAGTTGGCCTTCATGTCTTCATGAACCTCTTTCTGGAGGTCAATGTCCAGTTTCCTGTACGCCCTGATCACCACATCTGTACATACACCCTTATCAGCTGGGACATCTCCGTTGGGGTAGGGAATGGAAAAATAGGAGGGGTCATAGATTACCCGATCACTCGTGAGTTCAATGGCCGCATTGCTGAGTTTTTCGGAAAATTGTTGAGAGAATGTCTGCAGAGCTAAAAGGCAGACAGCAATAGAGAATGTGATTCGTTTCATAGCTGATTCAGAAAATTAACGTTGAGTTAAGGAGACTTGTTGTTTTGACTCAGGTCAAAATGGGTATATTCAACCTGTAAATCCTTACAGGTCAATGGAACAATTTAAACTGGATGGAGATGACTTCATCGAACTCAACAAGCTGCTAAAAATTCTTAGCTGGGTAAATTCAGGAGGTGATGCGAAGCGTGTCATTGATGAGGGACTGGTAAAAGTGAACGGAGAGGTGGAGACCAGAAGGCGGAAAAAGCTGAGAAAGGATGACGAAGTGATGTTTGGTGAGGAGGAGGTGAAGGTTATCTAATCTGATCAGAGTGAAGATCAATAGTCCTGAAGGTCAGGTTAATTCTGGGAGAACGCACTTTCTTTGTTGGAGGGAGTCGATGCATCCAGTGTGTCTGTGTCGTTCCTTTCATCACCATCATGCTGCCATGTTCCAGGAACATATCGATTCTTTCTTTTGATTGTTTGTGTTTGAAACTGAATTTCCTTTCAGCACCAAGACTGATTGACGCGATTGCTCCGTTTTCTTTAAGATCCCTTTCTCCATCGCTGTGCCAGGCCATACCTTCGTCACCTGAATGATACAGATTGAGCAGGCAGGAATTGTAAGTTTCTTTCGATTGCTCCTCTGCCATTTTTTTTAAGGCCAGTAATTCCTTGTTCCACTTTAATGCATGTTTCGTTGTGTTGGAGTAGGTATAGCTGAATTCCACGTCTCCATACCAGGCTACTTTTCTTTTGGTTACAATCAGTTTGCCGAAGATCACAGCTTTGTCATTTTCCCATTGAATCGTTTCCATCAGGCATTTGAAATAGTGATCGGCTTCTTCAGGTAACATAATTTGCCCGTGATAATTAACAATCCCACCTTGTGGTAAAAGGTTTTTCTGTGGATCGACTATCTCAGGGAATAATTCCATTGATTCAAAACTACGGGGAGAAATGGAACTTCAATGTGTTCGTTTCTTAAAACATTTAGTGCTTCATTCAACTTCTCAATATTCCAGGTAATAGTATTTGAGGATCTGATTGAATTCATCGGAATAGTGACCGTCCGAATCTCTGATAAATAGTTCGGTTTCTTGAAAGGATGAATTATTTCTTGAGAATTGACACATCTGTCTAAAAACCGCCGACCCTTCTTTGTTCCTGATAGACATGCTATGATTAACTGATAACCCTTGTTTTTCCATCCATTTAACAAAAGCCTTCATTTCCCACTCGGGATACAGAACATAAGCCATTCCGGTATTAGTTATATGATGAGCTATTGCGTTACTTAGTTCTTCCATTGAAAGAGCATCACTATGCAGGGCGAGATTCTTTTTTGATTGATCACCTTTTTGATTCTTACCAAAAAACGGCGGGTTGCAAATGATCAGATCATATTTATGGTCGGTCTTGAATTCCTGAACGGGTGAATGGAAGCAATGCAGGCGATCAGACCATTTTGAGTCCTTAAAGTTTTGAGACGCCTCCTGGAACGCCTCAAGGTTCATTTCAACTGCATCAAGCCTGGATTGCTTAGTGACCTGTCCAAGCATCAGTGTGAGAAGCCCTGTACCGGTACCAATATCCAGGATATGGGAAGGCTCATTTTCCCTTTCATTGATTTGTTGTGCGATCCATGCACCAAAAAGACAGGCATCTGTAGTCACCTTCATCCCTGATTTTTTCTGGTCAATTCTGAATTGTTTGAATTGAAAGTAGGTGTTGGGCATAACTCAAAAATAGCAGAATGAAAATTTGGTTTCGTTCATCCATTGTATTTTTACGATAGAACAAAAAAACATGAGTCCGTTTATCGCTGAAGTAGTAGGAACATTTGTCCTGATTGGATTGGGACATTCAATCAATGCAAACGTTTCCCTGAAAGGGACCTATGGAAAAGGTTCCGGATGGATCGTAATAACCATCGGGTGGGGTCTGGCGGTTTTTTGTGGAGTGACGGTTGCGGCACCTTACAGTGGCGCACATATCAATCCGGCAGTAACGTTGGGACTGGCGATGGCCGGTGCCTTCGCCTGGGCGGATGTTTTACCTTTTATGGGAGCACAAATGCTTGGAGCAGCTTTAGGAGCCGGATTGGTGTGGGTGGCTTTCAGAAACCATTTCAACCTGGAGGAAAACCCGGATGCCAAACTGGGTGTATTTGCTACAGGTCCGGCGATTAAAAGCTATCCTGACAATTTTCTTTCCGAGATGATTGGTACGTTCTTTTTGATGTTTGTGATCCTGTATATCACGGGACCGGATGTTGAGGCTGCCGGGACAACAGAGATAATCGTTGGATTGGGATCAATTGGAGCACTTCCTGTTGCTTTTTTGGTTATGGTAATTGGTATGGGATTTGGAGGATTGACCGGATACGCCATTAATCCGGCCAGAGATCTCGCTCCACGAATGATGCATGCCATTTTACCAATAAAGGGAAAACGAGACAGCAACTGGAGTTACGCATGGATCCCGGTCCTGGCTCCACTGGCAGGAGCATGTGCTGCGTGTGTCCTCCATTTTCTAATTTCCTGAGGCAACGATTTAGGAATTCTGTGCATCTAATCGATAATGTATTATGGAATAAAGAGTTTTTTGAGATCATTCTTTTTTCTTCTGTCATTGTCAGGTAGTTTTTTTGGTCACGCCTGTCTTATCCTGTTTTATCATAACGGTAATCAAACGCTGGTAGGTAACCACGAAGATTGGTTTTCAAAGGACGCTGCTGTGCACGTTATTCCTCCCACAGATGACAGGTATGGTTCAGTTGTCTTCACGTTTATGAGTGAAGGATGGGCACAGGGAGGGATGAATGACCAGGGATTATTTTTTGATGGAGCCTATACGCCTTTTCAGGAAGTATTTTTTGATACTCATACGAAGCTGTTTGTTGGCGATATTTGGCAGACGATGCTCGATCGATGTAAAAACGTGGAGGAAGCACTGATTTTTCTCAAAAAATATCAACTGCCGGACCTGGAAGAATCACACATTATGCTGGCAGATGCTGGTGGCACAGCGGTGCTTCTGGGCGTGGAAAATGGGCGGGTGACCGAAAAGAATAAAGATGGGAATTACCTGCTCCAGACCAATTTTAATCCATGGCAGCCTGAGTTGAGTGAAGAGCCTGTATGCAAGAGGTATCAGTCTGCGGAATTATGGCTGACAAGCCATCAGGAAGTTGGAAAGGAGGGTATGAAGAGCATCCTCGAATTAACGCATCAGGAAGACCTGACTGTCTATTCCAATATTTATGATTTGGGTAATAGAACGATCACTACCTATAATAAGAGAGATTTTGATCATCCGATTGAAATAAATCTCAACACCTTCTTCGAAAGAGGAAACTGTCTGTACGTACTAGACTCTTTGGCGGCCAACCCTGTATTTAAAGGAGAATGTAAATCTTCTGAAAATGAAGGTGTTGTATTGCAAGGAATCGTTTTGGATGAAGAAGATTCACCACTTCCTTTTGTAAGTATTGGATTCGAAAGGATGGATATTGGTACGATATCCGATCCTGACGGGACTTTTGAAATCCAAATTCCGGGCCTGAACCTCAACGACTCCATCCAATTTTCTTCAATTGGGTACACCAAACAGATCATGGCGATTAATGATTTAATTGAGTCGTCGGAGATCATTCTTCAGTCTGAAGCAGTCGTTCTGGATGAAGTTGTAGTCAGCGAGAAGAAGAACTTTCGAACAGGGAGGCTGGGATATATGAAGGGCCGTGACGGGTCACTTCCTTTCGATACCATTCAGGGTGGGGGTGCCATTGCCATGTTACTCTCGGCGCCTGAAGTACCATTTTATGTGGACAAGGTACAGGTACGTTTAATGTACAATTCCAAAGATACACTTCAGTTCAGGTTGCATTTTTTTGCTTATGACTCGGTGTGTGATTGTCCTGGAGTTGAATTGCTTGAAAAAGAAGTAATCCTCAGGGAACAGCGCAGGTTTGGCTGGTTGCGGTTTGATCTTCGTCAGGAAGAGATCAGAATTGGAGAAAAGAATTTTTTCGTGGGATTTGAATGGCTTGATGATCGTAAAACCAGAAATCAAATGATTGCCGGCCTGAGGGACTGGAACAGGTGGAAGGAAGAGGAGTATCGAAAGGGAAATGAAAAGGTCGAATTGATTGAAATGGAATCATGGTCAAATAAAGATCGGAGAGGCGCCAAAGATTCTCTTTCAACAAAAAGCACCTATTATAAGTATCACGGAAATATGATGAACTGGCCTGGTTGGGATTTACTTCCGCCCTTTTCGGGTTTAATGGTGGAAACCGGAAAAAGTGAAAAGACTGAGCAACTCAGAACATTTGAAAGAAGGACGAGCTTTGGAGCCTGGATAGAAACAGGCAATACACTTAATACGGTGGTGATTATTTCCTACTAACCGCTTCAGAAATGGCCCAGCCCGCTGACCAGCATGCCTGAAAGTTAAACCCTCCGGTCAAAGCATCAATATCCAACACCTCTCCGGCTAAATACAGGTTTTTGAATTTCCTGCTCTCGAAGGTTGTGAGATCTATTTCACTCAACTTTACTCCTCCGCTGGTTACGAACTCCTCCTTGAATGTACTCTTACCATTTACTCCGTAAAGGCCCTGTGTCAGCTCCTCGATCAGTTTGTTGATGTGCTTCTTCGATAATTCAGAAAAGATCAGGCGCTCGTCAATACCGCAACAGTGTGTAATAATTTCCCAAAATCTGCGGGGTAAATCAAATAACGGGTAGTTTGACACGGTTCGCTTTGGGTGGGCTTCCCGGTAGCTTTTCAGATGACTATGAATTTCTTCAGGCTTTTTGTCACCTGTAAAATTCACTCGAATGCTGAATTTATAATTCATCTTATTCAATTCCCTGGCCCCCCAGGCGGAGAGTTTGAGTATTGCCGGGCCGCTCATTCCCCAATGTGTAAGGAGCAATGGGCCGTAATCTTCCAGTTTTGTGCCGCTGATTTTTACAGATGCATTTTCGAATGAGACACCCTGTAGGTTTTTGATTCGTGGATCAGAGATGTTAAACGTGAAAAGTGAGGGGACCGGGGGAGTGACTTCAAGTCCTAATTTCTCCATTTGGGACCATAGAAGAGGAGAGGCGCCGGTTGCAACGATCACTATGTCAGCCTCCATGGTTTCCTGATTGGTTTCTATCAGCCATTCTCCATTCTTTTGGATCAGGCTGTTCATGGCAGTATTTTTTCTTACCTCGACACCATGTTTTGCAGCCAGTCCCGTGAAACAATCGATGATGGTCTGTGAAGAATCGGTGATCGGGAACATACGGAGGTCTGGTTCAGATTTGGTTTGTACACCATGAGTTCCAAGCCATTGAACCATGTCATTTGTTGAGAAGGTCTTGAAAAGATTGTGCAGTTTTTTATGTCCTCTCGGATAAAAATGGACCAGTTCAGCCGGTTTATGTCTGGCGTTTGTAACATTACATCGTCCACCTCCGGATACTTTGACTTTGCTCAGGAGCTTGCCGGTTTTTTCCAGAATAGTAAGCGTGCAATCAGAATTTTTTTCTGCGATGTTAATCGCTGTAAAAAAGCCTGCAGCACCACCACCAATAACTACTATTTTCAAAAGTGTGAGTTAAATGAAAGACAAAAGTACGGCTTCATACATTTCTGATTAATTTAGATATAAGAATAAAACTATGGCGTTCTGTTACATTAATGGGGAGTTTCTCGAGGAGGAAAATGCCCACATCCCGATTCATACACTCGGCATTCAGCGTGGTTTTGGAATTTTTGATTTTTTTCGAAGCAGAAATGCGATTCCAACTTTTATTGATGATTACCTGGAACGATTTGATCGATCACAGAAATTTCTGAATCTAAATCGAAATATTGAGAAAGAAGAAGTGCTTGAAGCTATTGCGGAACTTGAAAAAAGAAACAGGTTTGGGAATTCTGCATTCAAGCTGATGCTGTTAGGTGACGGAAAAGACACAGACGAATTGCTACACCCTTTCTTTTACATTGTGAACATTCCGGAATCAACAGAGCCCCAACCTGAAAGCGGCATTCTCCTGTCCCGGGAGTACATACGCGAATATCCTGAAATTAAAACAGTCAACTATCTGACCAGCTACCATCTTCATGAAAGAAAAAGAAAAACAGGAGCAGTTGATGTGTTGTACTATAAGAACAACATCATAAGCGAAACGTCAAGGAGTAATGTTTTTATGATAAAGGATGGCATTTTACTGACTCCTGAACACAATATTCTTCATGGGATAAACAGAAAGCATATTCTTAAAATGAATGAGCAGCCCCTTAAAATTAGGATCTGTGATATTAGCCTTGATGAATTGCTTGCTGCCGATGAAGTTTTCATCAGCAGTACACTAAAGCAAATCATGCCTATTGTCAGAATCGAAGATCACCAGATTGGTAACGGGAAACCTGGTGAACAAACTCTTAAACTCAGACAACACTATCACGACTATTTGATGTCGCATCTTTAAGATGATGAAAGAGCAAATAACCAGGATGACGTTCTCGAAAAAAAAAGGCCACACAGGGGTGGCCTTTTTCATTGAATGAGCAAATTTATTTAGTGCTATGATAAAGATGATATACATCCCGACTGCCAAGTGCTCTGCAATAGATTTTTACCTCATCTATCTTACCGAAGAAACTATCATTATAACTGATTCTTCGACCAATTTGTAAATTGGAGATCTGGCTATAATCGATTGTGCCAGGTGCATACGTTTCCTGTGCTACCTGTTTATCATTAACATATAAGGTCATTACCCCATTGTTGTAAACCGCAGTTAACAGATACCATTCATTGATTTCATAACCTTCTGCACGGACCCCTCCAATTGCTTTAGCGGAAAAGGAAATTTCGTTCGTTCCTGTCAGGCTTAGCTTATATGATGGATTGGGAGATCCTCCTCTTGTCAAAATCATTTGAGTTTTAATACTACCCGGGCTTATCCATGCAGATAAAGTGAATGCCCCCTGTAGGTCAAGTTGAGGATGATAGGGCACATTGATCACATCATCTATGCCGTCGAAAAAATAAGCCTGGTTGCTATTGCCATGCCTGTCACCTGTTAGCGTTGCTCCTGTTACAACTCCATGATTGTTGAGTCCGCTGTGATCCGCTGCATTTCCGGTAAAAGGATAATACGCAATAACACAATCGTCCAGGATGGGACGAATGGGATTTTGAGGTTTTTCTCTATCCCCTCCGGGGTTCGGTGCGAAATTAGCCTGTGGCTCAATTAAGTCTTCTTGTGATGAATCACATGCTAAGACAAGTACTGCAATAATTAGGATGAATAATTTGTTCATAGTGAAATAATTTTTAATGTATTTGAATGAATAAAAGGCCGAAATAACGAAGGATATTGCTTGTCGGCTAACACATATCTCCCAAACACTAATAGAATTATTACATGAACTTTTTGAATTATTTAAAGAAGTATAATTATCATCATTTGAATGATTTCAGAGGTATTTTGGATTAAATACTACTCGTCTTTCAGACATCTGGCCGGGTTGATATTTGCGGCTCTTAATGCCTGTGAACTTACCGTCAGCCATGCAATGACGAGTGAAGCGACAGCTGCTCCAACAAAAATCCAGATACTCAGATCGATTTTATAGGCGAAACTCTCCAGCCAGATACTCATGAAATAGTAAGATACGGGAAGCGCGAACACAATCGATATTCCAACCAGCCGGGTGAAGTCTTTTGACAACATCATGACAATGTTTGTCGTAGTAGCACCCAACACTTTTCTAACACCAATTTCTTTAATTCGTCGCTCTGCGGTGAAAGCTGCAAGTCCGAAAAGCCCCAGGGAAGAAATCAAAATTGCAAATCCGGCAAAGTAGGAGGAGAGCGTGCCGATTCTTCGTTCTGAATTGTAAAGCTCCTGATAGTTCTTATCCAGAAATTCATACTCGAAGATGAAGCCTGGACAGAATGTCTCATAGAGCTCGTGAACGTTATCCATGGCAACTACTTCTTTACCCTGCTCCAGTTTCACAGCGACGGTCCATGTAAAGCCCAGCCTGAAGAATGCCGGATTCACTTCCCTGTGAATGGATTGATAATGGAAATCATTCACTACACCGATAATTTCCATGTCGTATTCTTCCCAAAGTTTGATACGTTCCCCAATAGCTTCTTCAGCCGTAAATCCCATCGCCCGGGCAGCAGCTTCGTTTAGCACCATCCCGGAACTGTCATTGCCGAATTTTCTGTCAAACCATCGGCCCTGAACAAGCTCAAAACCCATAGTTTTTTGAAAGTCGTAATCCACTCCAAAGTTTTCAAATAAGATGCGGGTTTCCGGTGACTTGTCTCTCCACTGGAGGCCACTTGTATTATTATTCTGACTAGTCATGGAGTGACTTGTTGCTCCAGCCACTGATACACCTGGAATTTTCCTCAACTCAGTGAAAAATGCCTCTCTTTTGTCCTGAATAGACCCATCCTGATGGAACATCACGACGTTATCCTGGCTGTATCCCAAATTTTTATTGAAGGCATATTGGGTTTGCCGGTTGATCACGATGACACCAACGATCAAAATGATCGTTATGGTAAATTGAAAAATAACCAGCCCCTTTCTGGCCCATAGTTCTCCGACAGAACTTTTTATTTCTCCCTTCAGCACCTGTACCGGATTGAAATGAGTGAGATAAAGTGCCGGATAGCTGCCTGCCATTATTCCGGTTAATAACACCGTTGAAATTGAGACAACAATTAACTCAGGAGTGAAATCCATGGTTATGTTTTTGTCTGTAATAATGTTGAATTGAGGCAGAAATAATAAGACAATAAGAATGGCCAGAATCATTGAGAGCAGGGCAATCAAAATAGCCTCGCCAATGTATTGACGAATGAGGGTTGCCCTGTCAGCACCAATCGCCTTCCTTACACCGACCTCATGTGCCCGTTTGGAGGCACGGGCTGTTGAAAGATTCATAAAATTGATGCAGGCAATGACCAGGATGAAAATTGCTATAATAGAGAAAAGGCGTACATATTCAATGCGTCCCCCATCCGGAACCCCGTTTGTGTATTTTCCATACAAGTACTGCTCAGAATATCTTTTGAGGAACAAATCAACGTTGCTTTCGTCTTCCTCATTCTTTAATTTGATATAGCCGGATATTTTTTGGGTTACATCCTCCGGACTGACCCCATCTTGTAACCTGACATATGTATGAGGGCCGTTATTACCCCAGCTCAAGACCCATTCGTTATCGTCTTTGAAATCTTCGAAGGGCAGCACGAAATCAAATATATAGGTAGACTTTGGATTGATGTTTTCAAAAACTCCTGACACAATGAAGTTCCGGTCATCTTCGTACCGAAGAGTTTTACCAACAGCATTTTCAATGCTTCCAAAAAACTTATTGGCAACATTTCGCGAAATGCAAATAGATGATTTGTCTTTGAGTACGTTATCGGGATTTCCGACCAGCAAAGGGTACGTGAAAATATTGAAGAAGTCTTCACCAACATGGTATCCGTTTTCTTTAAAAAATACGTTTTCATGAGAGAGCAGAGATTTTCCTATCCAGGTGGTTGTGGCTGCATACTTAATATCGGGAAAATCCAGTTTCAGGTTTTCTCCAAGTATTCCGGGTGTTGAATTAGTGGCAAACGTTTCATTTGAGTACGTCTGAAACTCCATAACACGATAAAGCCGATCGTCCTCTTTATGAAACTTGTTAATGGTGAATTCATCCTGTACCCACAGGTAGATAAAAAATGCACAGCAAAGACCTGTGGTCAGGCCGATGAGATTAATGAGTGATGAAACTTTGTGTCTGAGAAAGTTTCGTAATGTGGTTTTGAGGAAGTATCTGATCATTAACAAGTTGGGTTTAAGGTAGAATAAGGACAGATCATTAAACCTTTGGTTGCATCTGCATGCAATAGATACTTCGAAAACTTTGAGAGGTTACATATATATCTTCATAAGATTGTCAGTTAAACCGGTTCATTGTCTGTTCAATTCCAAAGGAGCAGAAAGAAAGTAATGCATCGATTGCCAGATCCATATTGAGAACAAGTTCATCGAATTCTTTTTGAGTAAAAGGACTCAGGACATAATCCACCTGATTGCCTTTGTAGAAGGCATCACCAACTCCAAATCTGAGTCTGGAGTAGTTCTGTCCTCCGGTCATCTGTTCGATATTCTTTAACCCGTTATGCCCGCCGGCTGATCCTTTCGGTTTTAATCGGATTTTGCCATAGGGGAGGGCTATGTCATCAGTTATTACCAGCAAATTTTCTTTGGGAATTTTATGAAATTGCAGGTAATGATTCACTGCCTTTCCACTCAGATTCATATATGTGGTTGGCTTAATCAGGTGTAAGGTCCTGCCCCTGTGTTTTATCTCTGCGGTGAATGCCAGTTTGTCCATTTTGAAAGCTGCCCCGTTAGCGTCTGCCAGGCGATCAAGGATCAGAAATCCAATGTTATGCCGGGTGAGTTCATATTCAGCTCCTATATTTCCAAGTCCGGCGATCAGGTATTTCATTTGATTAAAATCTTTGTTAACAGAGACCTGTGGTTACCTGTGTAACCGCTCTTTATATATAGTCTGTTTCCTCTTTTATTGGCTGTTTCCACTTCGAGATGAATGGCTCGTACTTCAAGTTCTACTGCTTTCCCGTCCAGTATTTCCATCACCTGTTTCCCATAACCCTTCCCCCTAAATTCTTTCTTCAGATACAATTCATCAATAAACGCATCCCGTCCCCCATATTCAAAGCTGTATCCAAAGGTAAGAATCAAATAGCCGACAGTCGTTTCATCACGCTTAAGGAGCCAAAACTTTCCAAGATTTTCTGAATCAATTATTTCACGGAAGTTTCGCTCAGCTCTTATCCGGTCGAATGGATAATTGTCAATCTGGTAGAAGTCAGGGATTATTTCCAGTGAAACACTTAGATCTTCGATGGAAGCTTCTTTGAATGTAATTTTTGACATAAAAAAACCCTGACTGTTGAGTCAGGGTTAAAATTAATAATGAATTCTTTTTAAGACTCAGGGGTCTCAGCAGAAGGTGCAGCTCCATCAGTTGCTTCTGCTCCTTCAACTTCCTCTTCTTCACCCTCCTCTTCTTCAGCATCTTTTCCTTTAAGTGCTCTTGGAACTTCGATACCGGTAATAGTTACCAGTGGGTTTGTAAGAATTTCGTAATCTCCTTTTGGCAGGTCTCCTACTTTGATGGACTTACCAAGTTCCAGCTCAGAGACGTCTACCTCAATGAATTCAGGCATATTTTTAGGTAAGGCTTTAACTGTAAGGAATTTCACCTTCTTAATTAGCTTTCCTCCTGAGGTGATACCTGGAGCATTTCCTACCGGATGAGTAGGAATATCCATTTTAATTGGAGTTCCTCTAAATAATTGAAGAAAATCAATATGCATAATGGTTTCACTCACAGGGTGAAACTGGATGTCCTGCATGATTGCTTCAAATGGTTCCGGCTCACCTTCGATGGTAAGCATGGCAAAGTGCGCTTCGTCGGTATAAACAAGATCTCTAAACAAGATCGCCGGTGCGTAGAAATGAATCTGGTGTTCTCCGCCATAGACAACACATGGAACCATTCCTTCTTCCCTTAAGCGCTTTGCTTCGGTCTTGCCAAGATTTGCTCTTTTATACCCTATAATCTCAACAGTTTTCATAAAAAATATATTGGTTTAAATAATTACTTGATAAACAATGAACTGATTGACTCGTGATCGTGGATCTTTCTGATGGCTTTCGCGAAAAGATCTGATACGGTCAATACTTTGATTTTGTCGGAACCTCCTTTTTGAGGGATTGTATCTGTTATGATCAATTCCTCGAGAGCGGATTCTTCAATGTTTTTGAAGGCGTTTCCTGATAATACGCCGTGAGTGGCAATGGCTCTTACAGAATTTGCACCCTTTTCTTTAATAATTGTTGAAGCTTTACTAATTGTGCCGGCGGTATCCACCATATCATCAACTAAAACCACATCCTTTCCCTTCACATCACCAATTACCTGCATCGAAGCAATTTCATTGGCTCTTTTTCGATGTTTGTCACAAACAACCATATCCACCTCAAACATCTTTGCGTATGCTCTTGCTCTGGCAGTTCCCCCGACATCCGGTGAGGCAAAAATCAGGTTATCCAGCTTAAGTTTTTTCAGGTAAGGAACGAAAATGGCAGAACCATCCAAATGATCAACCGGGATATCGAAAAACCCCTGAATCTGCTGTGCGTGCAGGTCGCAGGTCAAAATCCTTCCTGCTCCTGCTGAAGTGAACAGGTTCGCCATCAGCTTGGCAGCAATCGAAACTCTGGGTTTATCTTTTCGATCCTGTCTGGCATATCCAAAATAAGGAACAACAACTGTTACATTTTTGGCGCTTGCCCGTTTGGCAGCATCAATCATGAGAAGTAGTTCAAGGATATTATCAGAAGGAGGGAAAGTCGACTGAATCAGGAAAACATCACAACCTCTTACAGACTCAGTGAGGTAAATCCCCATTTCACCATCACTAAAAGTCTGTCGTTCGCTTTTACCTAATGGATTGCCGTAGTTGTGAGCGATATCATCGGCTAATTGTTGCGTTGCGGACCCTGAAAATATTTTTACTGATGACATCTTTTTTAAATAATCCCGCCTTTTAGGCGGGATTGAATTTTTTGGCTACCAGAGCTCCCCGACTTTCGTCGGGACAGGCTTCTAGCCCGCAAGAACACTAATAAAGTTAATCGTTGGCCTACTAGGGCTCGAACCTAGACTCTTCTGGACCAAAACCAGACGTGTTGCCAGTTACACCATAGGCCAATACCGAACTATTTTAAAGTGTCATCCCTCACTCCCGCTTAAACGGACGGCAAAAGTAGATTAAAAATGTAAAAAATAAAATGAATCGTCTGAATTGTGATTGAGCAAAATTATTTAATATAGGATGCGGATAAAATGAGTTTCATCTGTTTGTAAAATATGGAAGGAGTTCTTTTGTATGTATCGATTTTGGCAATCATCTATACGGCATTCATATCAATAGGAAAGAGGTCTTTTAAAGCTGATGAGATCGCTTATCGGGTGATGCTCCTGATTATTGCCATCGAACTTTTAGTCATGTGGATGTTTAGCACCAGCTATATTAAGATGACGCCTCATTTGATGAGAGTAAATAGTCCGTTTATTTTTTTGTTTGCTCCATCATTTTTTTTCTACGTTTTTACAAGACTTTATGGTATAGAAAAATTTCGTACCTATGATGCATTACATCTCGCACCTGCGATTCTTATTTTTGCCTCGTTAATTCCATTTTACGTTCTTTCTGCTGAGGGTAAACTGGACCTATATGCTAAATGGCTGAATGGTAGCCGGGTAGATAGTTTTCCTACAGAGTTGATTTACAGTATTCAACAGCACATTTATGCAATGGCCATCGTTACGGCGCTAGTTCTTAAATGGAAAAAAGCTGACAAATTGGTTGTTTTTATGGCTGCTTCATTTATTCTGATATGGGGCATTAGTTTTATCAGGAACTTCCTGGAAATTGGTAATTCATCAATGTTTGTATGGCTTTACTTCATTTCATTTCTGCCGCTGCTAATTCTGTTCGAACTGGGCTTTCAGCATGATAGAAGAAAAAAATATGCAACATCTGGTATTCAGGGCTCAAAAATAGAAGCAATCGCTTTGCAGGCTAATGATCTGATTATTAGAGAGGAATTGTTCAAAAACCCCAGATTAATTCTAAATGATGTGGCCAATAAGCTTGGTGTTCATCATAATTATGTTTCGCAGGCAATAAACAGTTTGTACGGCAGAAAATTTAAAGACATTGTTAATTCCATGCGTGTGAAGGAAGCCAAAAAGTTACTTGCTGACGAATCATTAAACCACCTTACGCTTGAAGCCATTGCAGAAATGGCAGGATTCAACTCCGTTTCAAATTTCAATGCATCATTTAAGAAAAATGCAAGGGAAACACCAAGTGAGTTCAAAAAACGAATTCAATCATAGCCAACTTTCTTATGATCAGGTTCCCAGAAACTGCATTTAATGTATTTTTAAAGAACATGAGTATGCGGGGAGTCAAATGGAACATCCTGATTTAACCAAATGATTATGGAAGAGCTTACTGAATTGATACAAACGGGCAATAGCCAAGCACTAATAAAGAAACTTGATAAGAATCCGTCACTTGCGGATGGGTCGAGCAGCCATGGGGTCTCTCTCTTACAATTTGCCGCTTATTGTCGAAATGAAGAGGCAGTTAATGCCATTCGAAAACATAAACAGGAACTTGACATTTTTGAAGCTGCCAGTCTTGGCGAAGATACGACTGTTTATCAATTACTTGAGACTGATAAAAATCTTCTAAACTCTTTTTCAACAGATGGTTTTACGATTTTGGGACTGGCTACATTCTTTGGTCACTTATCTCTGGTAGAAATATTGATACAAAAAGGTGCAGATCCAAACATTTCGGCGAACAATCAGTTCAGGGTGACTCCTTTACATTCCGCCTGTGCAATATCTAATTATGAAATTGCTGATATTTTACTCAAACATGGAGCGGATGTCAATGCCAGACAAATGTCAGGGGTTACTCCCCTGCACTCTGCTGCTCATAATGGACAATTTGAGATATCTGATCTCCTTATCAAACACGGAGCGGATGTCAATGCAAAAATGGAAGATGGAAGAACTCCGCTATCGATGGCTGAAGAGGAGGGATCAGAAAAGGTGATCTCGCTGATCAGGGAGTCTGGAGGCATTTGAAATTGGCCGTTTATTGGCTGTATTTATCACAATGATTTTTGCCAGCATTACAATTCAGGTAGAATTTTCGTGATTTTTATCATCTGTCACTCATCAGATTGACGTTTTTAGCAGCTGTCAAAAACTAAAAAATTCAATGATTAATCAAATGAAGTGTTTGATTTTTTTAAGTATGCTGGTGCCATGTTCGCAAACTTTTGCTCAGGACAATGATCTTAAAAAGTCGGAATTAAAAACAGGTAATACATCTTTCTACTATTACTCGTCACCTGTAAAATCAGAATCAGTGGTAATACTCTTTCATGATTGGTTTGGAGTTTCAGACCTGAGTCTTGAAATGGCTGATCGTTTACAGGGAGCAGGAATGGACGTGATAATTATGGATTTGTACAAAGGAAAATCTGCTAAGACCAATCAGGAAGCAGGGGCGCTAATGAATTCCATAGATCAGGCGAATATGTGGGAGTATATTGATCAGGTACTTAGTGAAACAGGTAAGAAATATGATAAAATATTCATTTGGGGCTTTAGCCTGGGAACACTTCCGGCCTCTCAAACTGCTATCAAGAACAATGAGCTCGTGGATGGCTTAATCCTTTTTTATGGCAATGTCACCCAAGACAGGGAGCAGATAGCTAAAATCACCTTTCCTGCGCTAATGGTCATGGGTGCGAAGGACAATCCTGCCGGAGCAATTGGTTTTTTCAACAATGTGAATGAAGCTTCAGGCACTGCCCGTTTATTTATTTATCCAGGTGCGCGGCACGCCTTTGCTCAGAAATTGTTCAATGGCGGTGCAAATTATGATGAGCAGGCAAAGGAAGCCAGTCTGGAAGTTGCTTTCAGGTTTTTAAAGGACTTAACTAATTGAATAATGAAAAAGACAATGATTGTTCTTCTGACCCTTTCCTGTTTTCCAACTTTCGCGCAAAGTGATGTGACCAAACAGAAAGTAATTGAAGCCTGTACAAATTATTTAGACGGGTTTTACAAGGGGGATACACTGAAAATAATACAAAGTTTAAGTCCGACGATGCACAAATTCGGCTTTTGGAAAAATAAGGAAACAGGTTTATATGAAAATGATGGTTTTATGACCTTCGAAGCAGCTCTTGATTATTCGAGACAGGTGTTAAATTCGAACAGGTTTATTCCTGAAAGCGCACCAAAAAAGGTGGAGGTCCTGGATATAGGCCAGTCGATTGCATCCGCAAAAGTTACAGCCTGGTGGGGCATTGATTACTTACTTCTTTCCAGACAAAGCAATGACAATTGGCTTATTGAGCAGGTGCTGTGGGAAGGTCCAAATAATTGAAGAATGAAAAAAAATCACCCATCAATAAGAAAGTTATTTGTGCTTTTTGTAATGCTCATCTCTGCTGGTTTTTATGGAACAGCCCAGGAATCAAATAAAATTGTTAGTGATTCTGTTCGGATAGAAACTTCGAACGGAATTATTTTCGGTATCCTTTTCAGCCCGGAAAACCTGACGGGGAAAGTGCCTGCCATTTTGTGTCTGCAGGGTGGTGGAGACGTGGGTCTGTCGAACTACACCTTTGAGCCCAAATTTTTCGCCCGCAATGGGATGGTTTCACTTGTATGTGATAAGTCCGGTTCAGGATTGTCCAGGACGGCCAAAAGCTGGGAAGAACAAACATTTGTTGAGAAGACCGCAGAATATGCTGAGCTATTGGACTGGCTGGCAAAACATCCAAAAACAGATACCGAAAGTATTGGAGTTCATGGAATGAGCGAAGGAGGTCGTCTTGCCTTAAATCTGGCTATTGAATATCCTGAAAAGCTCGCTTTTGTAAATTCAGTCTCTGGCCCGATTGCTTCTTTCAAAGACAATCAACTTTATGCGATTTACCATCATCTACATTCACAGAATTTTGATTTCCCGATCATCGTCGAAGCATTGAGTGTCTGGAATGATTATTTCGATGAAATTGGAAAAGGAAAGATTTCTCAGCAAACAACAGACAGGGTAAATATCCTTAGATTGAAGGCCCCTGATTTGAGATATCTGCCAGGGAATACAACCGAATTGCCATCCAGACCTCTTCCCCAGGACATCCATTTTTCTACAGAAGAAAAAGTGAATCAGATTAAGTGTCCTGTCCTGTTTCAGTTTGGTGAAAGAGATGGGCGTGTTGATCCTCTAAAGTCATTGTCATTAATTGACCAAAAAGAGAATTTCAAAATCAAAAACTACAAAAATGCGGATCACAATATGACACTTGAAAATGGAAATATTCATCCACTCTTTTTGCAGGACAAGAAAGAATGGCTAACTAAAATTTTAAAGAATCTATGAGATGGATTTTAATTTTGCTTATACCTCTTAGTTTTAATAATCTCTTGGGACAGACCCTTTTGGATCGCATCAATTCCAGTCGTGATGAGTACGGGATGACGTTCGTCAATAATGATTTTGTATTATTTACCAGAGATAAGAAGATTTACTTTACTAAACGTATGAGTGATCTTTGGAGTGAGCCGGTATTAGTTTCTTTTAACAGTGAATATGGGGATGAGTATCCGTCATTTGATCCTGTCACGAATAGACTGTACTTTTCTTCAAAGCGTCCAAGACCAAAAACATCTTTGCCTCTAATGCAAAATGATATATGGTATACCCGTTTAATTGACACTAAATGGAGTAATCCAATTCACCTGGAAGGATCGTTTAGTACACATGGCATTGATAGTGGTGGGTTTGGAATAGATGACCTCATTTACTTTCATTCGGATAGAGGAGGAAGGGGTCTCAACTATGTTGATATATATCAATCGATCATTGGATCGAATGTGGCGGAGAAGCTTTCAATAAGCTCAGATAAAGTAGATGGAGAAGTATTTCTATTTGGAGAGGGGAATGCCATGCTATTTATGAGTGGGGGTCATGAGTCTATTGGAAATTCAGATATCTTCTTTTCGTGGAAAGAAAATGAAAGGTGGCAAAAACCAATACCTGTCGATACGACCGGGATTGTCAATACAACTGATTGGGATTACAATCCCGTTCTGTCACATGACGAAAAAACGTTGTACTTCACACGCTATTTGGATGGTCAGGGTGATATTTTTAGTATTAAGTTAAATGAGCTGAGTAGCTACACATTACTCAAGAGATTTTTGGTTGAGTAGAATGGAGAGATAGTCTTTGGCCTGATATTACTATCTTCTGACATCAACCACTCAAAGACGTTTAAAAGGATAATAATCTACCTCTTCCTCCAATATATCACAGGCTGAATTTAAAATGGCCCGGGGTTCAAATGTCACTTCGGAACAATCTTTATATCAGTTCATTGTTTACCTGTACATGTCACGACTGATCAGAAAGCCGGATTAATAGCTTTGAACTTCTTAATTACTAAAGGAGGTCTAATAGTTCAAATATTAATCGATAACATGAAAGTAATTCTTGTACTCTTATTGAGTTTTATTCAATTCCTCGTTCAGGCTCAGTCTGTTCAGGGCACATTGATTGATAAGGAAAGCCGCAATCCTGTTGCCTTTGCTCATATTTCTATTTTAGATACAAACAAGGGAACGGTGACAAACATGGATGGGGCGTTTGTGCTAAAAAGTATCTCAGCAAAGGAGATGAGACTAAAGGTATCATCCATTGGTTATGAAACTGATACTGTTGACTGGAGCATTGACAATAACTCCACTGACCTGATAATTGAGCTGAATCCTGCAATTATAGAACTGGACGATGTATCGGTTAAAAGTAAGCGGGCAACTCCTCAGGAAATTATAGCTGAAGCCTATTCAAGAATTTCACAAAACTATTGGCTGGATGAACACATGTTAACCGGATATTTTACGGAGTCAGAAGTTACGGATGGAGAGCCTGTTTACATCGCTGAGGCTATCATTCAGGCAAAGATTCCTGGAGCAGGATCAGATGCAGATGGCAGGATAAAGATCATTCATCTGGCTGACCGGAAGAGAGATTTAGTCGACCCGGACAAGTGGGGGATTAATTACAGGACCGGAGGTGCTTATCGTTGTTTGAAGAATTCCATAAATGATCCAATAAATCCGGTCTATCCTTCACATTTTGAGAATTATACCTATTTGATAGAAGGCTACACCATTTTTAATGGTAAGCAGGTTGTAATTATCTCCTTCACAGATGCAAAAAGCAAACCCATCTATGGTAAACTTATAATCGACCTTGAATCTTATGCTTTTGTCAGAATGGAGGGAACAAAAACGCATGGGGATGGAAGCCCGTTTGACAATTGGAAATGGACAGCCCATACGTGGATTGAGCAATATATGGAAGATGAAAATGGTAAATGGCTGCTTAATTCAAGTATTTACATTGGTGACTGGATTAAGAAAAGAAGCGTCTTTTACTGGATTGGAATCAACAAGAACCGGAAATTTCAAACCAGGTCATTCTATTACACCACCGATTACGCTATGGGAAATGAATTCACAGAAGATGGAGTTCCATTTGGCAGAAGGGAAGAATTCTACTTTCGGGATTTCAATAATGATGAAACATACTGGAACAGCTTCAACTATATGGTTCCAGATGCAACGGAGAAGAAAATTCTAAAGAAGGTTGGAAATGAAAACTGATCGTTAAACTCTTTCCTTCACCCATTCAAAAGCGTTTGCAAAAGGTTCCATCCATGGGGATACTTCTGCAGTTTCAAGCCCTTTCTTATAGGGCCAGTTCCATTGGAACAGAGACCGCTCAAGGTGTGGCATGATTGCGAGATGCCGACCATCTTTTGATGACAATGCGGCAGTAGCAAAATCACTCCCGTTGGTATTTCCCGGGAATTCTGAATTAGTATACTTCACGGGAATTGCATAGTCGGTTTCACTGCCGGGGAGCATGAATCTGCCTTCACCATGTGCCAGCCAGATTCCCAACCTTGAACCAGTCATTGATTGAAGCATGATTGAATTGTTTTCCCCAATCGTTACATCAATGAAGGCACATTCAAATTTTTCTGAAATGTTATGATGCATTTTTGGATGATTGTCACCCATATCCGGGTAAATGAGACCCAGTTCCATCATGAGCTGACAACCATTGCAAACCCCAAGGCTTAGAGTATCTGTCCTTTTATAAAAATTGTCGAGTGCAAGTTTTGCTTTCTCATTGAAGAGAAACGATCCTGCCCATCCTTTCGCAGAACCAAGTACGTCTGAATTAGAAAAGCCCCCAACAAAAACGATCATGTTGACATCAATCAGATCTTCACGCCCGGTGATCAAATCAGTCATGTGTACATCTTTTACATCAAATCCTGCAAGCCATAATGCATAAGCCATTTCCCGATCGCTATTCACACCCTGCTCTCTGATGATTGCAGCTTTTACACCTGACTTGCCTTTCCTGTTGAAGTCCAGGTTGAGAGCGGCCAATGATCCATCAAACCTCTTGGGGAACATGTAGGAGAGGGGCTGGTTGAACCTGTTGAAGGTTCGTTTATTCGAAACTTCTGACACGGTTTGCTTCTGGTCGAGCAAGGCAGAGGTTTTAAACCATTCATCCCTTGAAGTTTCAATATCAAATGTATGGGATTGGTTTCCTTTGGTTACAGTAACTGATCTTTCTGAAACAAGGCCACCGATTTCATAAAAAGTAACACCATGGTCATTCAAAACATTTGCAACTTCATCACTTTCTGTCTGAAGAAGAAGTGCAGGCTTTTCTGAAAAAAGAACCCTGATCAAATCCTTATCCTGAAGTGAATCCAGATTGATTGCAAGTCCTCCTTTTGTATTTGGGAAATTCATTTCAAGCAGTGCGGTAATCAGGCCACCGGCAGAAACATCATGTCCTGCCAGAACCAATCCTTTTTCAATCAGTTCCTGGACTGCATTGAATGCACTGACCACAGTTGTGGGGTCTGCTTCAGGTGTTTTTGTTCCCAATTTGGAAAGAACCTGAGCTAACGAAGATCCTCCGATTTCAAAACTGCCACCAGAAAAATCTACATATAGAATTTTGGAACCAGTCTTTTCATAGTCAAGGACCGGACTGATCGTTTTATTAATATCTGAAACCTCACCAACCGTGCTGATGATGACCGTACCGGGAGAAAAAACTTTTTCTCCATCGGGGTACTTCTGTGTCATAGACATGGAATCTTTTCCTGTCGGCACATTAATACCCAGAGCGCATGCAAAGTCACTAATTGCTCTTACTCCGGCATACAACCTTGCATTCTCACCGGGATTTTTGGCTGGCCACATCCAGTTGGCACTGAGCGATACGCCATTTAGCCGTTTGGACAATGGAGCCCAGACAAGATTTGCCAGAGCTTCTGTGATTGCAAGTCTGGAACCGGCACCGGCATCAATCAGCCCCGGAATGGGTGCATGACCTATTGAAGTGGCCACTCCTTTATTTGATTTAAAATCCAGAGCCATGACAGAAACATTGTTGAGTGGGAGCTGAAGCTCCCCACAGGTTTGTTGAGTACCGACCCTGCCGGTCACACACCTGTCCACTTTGTTGGTCAGCCAGTCCTTGCATGCCACTGCCTCAAGTTGAAGTACACTTTTCAGGTACTCATCAATTTTACTTTCGTCGTATAGTAAATCTTTAAAACCTGTTTGATCTGTTTTGTCCTCCAGTATGGTTTTTGGAGAAGAGCCAAAAAGGTGATGTAGTTTCAAATCGAATGGTGAGGGCTTACCATTGTTTTCGAATTTTAACTCATTGTTGTCGCCTGCCACCCCAACTTCATAATAGGGCGCACGTTCTCTTTCTGCTACTCTTTGCAGGTAGGGAGCATCTTGTTTTCCAATGACCAGGCCCATTCGTTCCTGCGATTCATTACCAAGAATTTCCTTTCCTGAAAGTGTATCATCACCTAAAGGAAGTTTCCTGAGATCAATGGTTCCGCCTGTTTCTTCTACCAGTTCGGAGAGACAGTTTAAGTGCCCCCCTGCGCCATGATCATGAATGGAGGTTATCGTGTTTTCATCCAGCTCCACCATGGCACGTACTGCATTTGCCACACGTTTCTGCATTTCCGGATTGGATCGTTGTACGGCGTTCAATTCAAGGGATTGATCAAATGCACCCGTATCCACTGATGACACAGCACCACCACCCATTCCGATACGGTAATTATCTCCACCCATCACAACGATCTTCTCTCCGGCTTTTACCTGCTTTTTTAAGGCATCTTTCTTTTTTCCATACCCGATACCTCCGGCCTGCATGATTACCTTATCATACCCGTATTTCTTACCATTCTCTTCATGCTCAAAGGTGAGAACACTTCCACAGATTAAGGGCTGACCAAATTTATTTCCATAATCACTCGCCCCATTGGATGCTTTGGTCAGAATTTCCTGTGGAGTCTGATAGAGCCATTTTCGTGGCGATTTCTCCCAATTTCTTCCATCTTCCAGTCTGGAGTATGAGGTCATGTATACCGCCGTACCCGCAAGTGGAATGCTCCCCTGACCACCGGCCATTCGATCTCTGATTTCACCTCCGGATCCGGTGGCAGCACCATTGAATGGCTCTACGGTTGTAGGGAAATTATGTGTTTCTGCTTTCAGTGAAAGCACAGATTCAAAGTCTTTAGGTTCGAACCAGTCAGGTTTGTCCTGTGTGGCCGGAGCGAATTGCTCTACAACTGGTCCTTCAACAAAAGCGACATTGTCTTTGTAGGCAGAAACCAGATGGTTAGGGTTTTCTATGGATGTCTTTTTGATCCATTGGAAAAGGGAGAACTCCTGTTCTTTTCCGTCAATGATGAAGGTTCCGTTAAAAATCTTATGTCGGCAGTGCTCGGAGTTGATTTGTGAAAAGCCGAAGACTTCTGTATCTGTCAATGGACGACCGATTTCCTTTGCCACGTTTTCCAGATACCCAATTTCTTCATCACTTAATGCCAGCCCCTCCTGCTGATTATAGGCTTGAATGTCTTCAATGTGAAGAATGTCTGCAGGCTGAATTTTAAGTGTAAAAAGTGTCTGATCAAGGCCATCATATTTTTGCTGGAGCATGGCATCAAATTCACCGGCAGATGACACTTCAACGAAAGATTCTATTCGGGTAACGTTGTTGATTCCTGCATTTTTGGAAATATCGGTAGCATTGGTACTCCAGGGAGTGATCATCTCTTTGCGGGGGCCAATAAACCTGCCTGGAATATTAATTTCTTTGATTAGCTGTGCGCCCGAAAAAAGCCAGCTAAGCTTTTCAAAGTCAGTGCTTTCAAGTGTGCCACTTGTTCCAACGGCAATAATTTCTACAGATGATTTTTGAAAAAAGTGGATCATGAAAACGTAGTTTTTTTAAATCTGATTGTGCCTTCTGATTACGGCGCAAAAGTAACGTTTTCAACAGCTTTATTATGAGCGCTATTTCAATAATTTGTTAACCGCTTTTCTGAGCATGTTGTCGGTCATAACGGAATAACCAATCACAACTTTTTCTATGTAACCTTCTCTGTCAATTACGAAATGGGTAGGAAAGGAACGGATGTTGTTTCCAATGACAAAATCTTTTACATCAGCCACAACTTCATAATTGAAACTGAAGCGATTGAGGAATTTATCAACTTTGGCTTTGTTATCGAAGGTGGGGGCAAGAAATACAATCTTCTCACTTTTGAATTCATCAGCAAGGGCATTAATGTCTGGAAGCTCTTCAATGCAGGGCCTGCACCCTGTAAACCAGAAATTTAGCAAAACGATCTTGCCGCGTAAATCTTCACTATTGTATGTTTTTCCATTTATTGTAGTGAGTTCGAACTCCGGGAACTTTTCCCCCTTCATACGCTTAACTTCCTTTCGAGCGTCTTCAACCTGTTTGATCTGTTCAGGGGTGGGCTGTTGGGCAAAAGCTGCAACTGTAAGCGTCAACAAAATCAGGCAAAGAGTCTGTTTCATTTTTCTAAGATACTTTTTTCTGCAATGAGTTCTGCTACATCACGATCCAGTAGTTGATGGTGTTTCTTTTTAAGAACATTAATTTCAAAGCCGCCCATCTGATCAACAATAGGAAGTATATCCACGGGTCTTATGATATGATCTTTGGAGCCCAGGATGATGCTTTTTTTAAACGTTAGTTCCTGGAATTTTTTGATCAGTATCCTTCGCTTATATCCTAGCGTTTTGAAGTGATTCCATGATATGTAGACTCTGCTTCGGTTTTCCTTTGAATTGAGTTCTTTTCGAATAAAATCGGAAACGTATTTATTGACAATTTTCACTTTATCGTTGTACTGAATCCACTTTTCAAGACGGTCAGGATTTTCCATCATGTATTTGAAGACAAATCTGATACCAGGAGTGGTTGCGAGTTTAAACCATAAGGTCAGGAAGATTCCATCAGGAGCGATAAGGATAATTTCTTCTATCTGTTTTGGAAATGAAAGCGCCGTGGAAAGGGCAAAACGTCCACCCAGACTGTAGCCCAGTACAGAAAATTTATCAATTCCATTTTTCTTAAGTACCTGGTCAATATGTAGTTTCCAGGTCCGTTTGGAAAGGTTTTGTCGGGAATCAGAGCTTTCACCGTGATTGAAAAGATCGAATGCATACAGGGTGTAAATTTTACCCAGTTTTCTTTCCCATGATCGGAAGATGCTCCTATCCTGACCAAATCCATGAAAGGCGAAAAGTACTTTTTCGCCTTTACCAAATCGTTCGTACACGAGATTTTCACTCACATTTGGATCATTCACAGATTGAAATTTTGGTTTATCAACAAAAAAAAATCAAAATAAGTCGAACAAAATATAAAAAGCTTCGTTGATTTGCACCGAGGAAACTATCGGTATGTCAAAAGTTTCCCTGGTGTTATCTAAATATTAACAATTGGAAGTAAGAGAGAAAATATTGCAGGATGCAGAGGACCTGTTTGTCAGGTACGGTGTGCGAAGTGTAACAATGGATGATGTGGCGAGAGAAGTTTCTATGTCCAAGAAAACACTGTATCAGTATTTCGATAATAAGGATAAACTGGTTTCAGAGGTTGCGCTAAGTCACCTTGAGAAAGAGAAGAAGGAATTTGAGGAAATAGCTGACATATCACAAGATGCCATTCATGAGATTTTTCTCGTGACCATGTGCCTTCGTAAGCATGTGTTCAAAATGAACCCATCGCTGTTATATGATATGCAGAAGTATCATGCGGAAGCATGGGGGCATTACCTTGAATTTAAGAACACGACGGTCAGAGGAAACATAGAGCGTAATATATCGAGGGGAATTGATGAAGGTTATTTTCGATCTGAAATTGATCCCAGAGTACTTTCAATCCTTCGTGTCGAGCAGGTTCAACTGGCTTTCAATACCAAGATTTTTCCTCAGGATGAATTTGATTTTGCCGGAGTACAACTTCAAATACTTAACCATTTTATTCATGGTTTACTTACAGAAGTCGGTAGAGAAAAATACAAAGAACATTTACAATCAGAAACACTAAATCACTCACTCAAATAATGCGAGTACTACTTTTTATATCACTAACTATATCACTGCATTTTGCAGGAGCCCAGGAAAGCAGGAGTCTTTCACTGGATGATTGTATCACCTATGCGCTGGATAATAATGAAAATCTTGAGATTGCAAGACTTGAAAATGATATTGCGACTACTCATATAAATGAAACACTTGCCAGAGGTTTGCCTCAGGTTAATGGATCAGTTGGAGTTGTTCGCAATTTCGATGTTCAGGTAAATCCATTTCCGGATTTTCTGTCACCTGTGGTCTATCGGGTACTGGAAGAAGAGAATCTTGTTCCGGTTGTTGACCGGGAATTTGGAAATATCAATGCCGGTTTTGGAACTGATTATTCAGGACAGGCCGGACTCAATGCCAGACAGTTGATCTTTGACGGGTCCTACTTTGTAGGGTTGAAAGCTGCTCGTACAGTGAAATTGCTTAGTCAACGAGAGCAGAAGAGAACTGAAGTTGACATTGTAGAAAATGTATCGAAGGCTTACTACCTCGTGTTGGTTACAACAGAAAACCTCGAATTTCTGGGTAGAAATTTTGCTACAATTGATACCCTTTTAAGGGAGACTACAGCTATGTACGAAAGTGGTTTTGCGGAGAAAATAGATGTTTCGCGAATAAAAATTCAGCATAATAATCTACTTGCAAGTCTTAAGAACAATACGGACTTATTAATCACTTCACTCTACTTGTTGAAGTTTCAAATGGGAATGCCTGTTGAAACACCTGTCTCACTTAGCGGAAATCTATCAGACATTAATCTGACTGCTGTTGAAACAGGAAGTGAAAACGCTTTGGAAAACAGACCAGAATTTGCAGTACTTCAGACCAATAGAGATTTGCTTGACCTAAATATTCAAAACTACAAATCACAGTATGTACCAAATATCTACGCAAATTTCAATTATGGCTGGACATCAGGAACAAGAACTTTTGGAGACATGACTAATTTCAATAACGATACATGGTTTAAGTATAGCAATCTGGGAATCAATCTTTCGATTCCGATTTTTGACGGGTTATCAAAGCGAAGTATCATTCAGCGAAATAAAATCCAAATTCTGCAGGTTGATCAAAGCATTGATCAGTTCAAAAATAATGTTGAGCGTGAAGTCTCCACAGCAAGGATCAATGTGAACAATGCGATCCGAAATGTGGAATCTCAGAATGAAAATGTGAGACTTGCTGAAGAGGTCTATGATGTAAGCAAAATCAAGTACCAGGAGGGATTAGGGTCAAACTTTGAAGTAATTCAGGCAAATACTGAATTTAAAGAAGCACAAACTAACTATTTGAATGCCTTATATGAGGCAGCAACAGCACAAATCGAACTTAAAAAAGCACTTGGAACTCTTTACAAAAACTAAGATCATGAGAAAGATCACTAACAAAATAAATCAAATCATTAGTCTGTCCATCATAGCTGCCATCTTAATTAGCTGTGGAGAGAAAGCAACTTCAATTAATGAAATTGTAGCTGGCGGAGACATGAAACAGGTTATAGCAAAAAAGAAGGAACTAACGGATCAGCAAAAGCTGATTACGCAGGACATTGCTGTTTTAGATTCCGTAATCGAGGCAAATGAGGATAATGCCAACCTGCCACTGGTAACGGCATTAAAGGTTCAAGAGGATAAATTCATCCACTACATTGAATTGCAGGGTGATGTTACAACCCGTCAGAATGTTCTGGTATATCCTGAAGTTGCAGGGACAATGGTACGGGTTCATGTGAAGGAAGGAGACAATGTGAAAAAAGGGCAGCTTCTTGCAACCATAGACAATGGAGGAATGAATAGTCAGTTGATTCAGATGAAAGCGCAGCTTTCGCTGGCCAGGACCACCTATGAGCGTCAAAAGCGATTGTGGGATCAGCAAATTGGTTCTGAAATTCAGTACCTCCAGACTCAGACAAATTATGAAGCACAAAAAGCTGCAGTGCAGCAGATGGAAGAGCAACTTCAGAAATTCTCAATCAGAGCACCATTTACAGGAATAGTGGATGATGTAATAAAGGAACAGGGAACAGTAGTTGCCCCAGGGGGACAAGGCAGTGAGGTATTCAGGATCATCAATTTATCAAATATGTTCCTGGAGGTTCCTGTACCGGAAACTTACATTGCCACAATAAAATCAGGGAAGAAAGTGAAGGTTTATTTCCCAATACTTAATGAAAACATGGACTCATATGTTAAGGAGACAGGTAACTACATCAATCCGAACAACAGGTCATTTATAGCTGAAATTCCTGTTCCAAATAAAAGCGGAAATGTAAAGCCCAATTTGACTGCTCGTGTTCAGATTAATGACTATATCAATGAACAGGCACTCCTGATTCCGCAAAATGCCATATCCGAAAATGCAGACGGTGAGCAATATGCTTATTTAGTTACCAATATTTCAGAAGGAAACACGGCCGTGGCAAAGAAAACAATTATTTCTACGGGTAAAACACAGGGAGATGTGATTGAGGTACTTTCCGGTATTCAAAGTGGACAAAGCATTATTATCGAAGGTGCAAGGAGTGTTAAGGACGGACAAGAGGTTAAAATCTTAAACAACTAGAATTATGGCTGTAAACAATGTAGACAAAGATTTTAAGCCATCTTCATGGGCGATTCGAAATCCCTCAGTTATCTATTTGATAATTGGTCTTTTCCTGATCATCGGATTGTCGGCGTATTTTGCTATGCCTCGTGAGGATTTTCCTGAGATCAAAGAAACAAAGATTTATATAAGTACTCCATTTCCCGGGAATACGGCAGAAGACATTGAAAGGCTTATCGTTGACCCATTGGAGGATAAGCTTAAGAATGTTAGTGATGTTGTTGAAATTCTATCCACTTCTCAGGAGGACTATGCTATCATAACAGTAGAGTTTAATGAGAATGTTACTGTGGAAGCAGCGAAGCAGAGAGTAAAGGACGAGGTTGATGCCGAGACGTCCGGCGAAGACTGGCCCTTATTCAATGGTGCCAAGGTCGAACCCAATGTCTTTGACCTGAAGCTTTCAGAGGAATTTCCAATAATGAATATCAATATTACAGGAGACTTCCCTGTTGAAAAATTGAAAGAGTATGCTGAATTTCTTCAGGACGAGATTGAAGATTTGGCTGAAATCAAAGCTGCGGATATAAGAGGTGCCCAGGAAAAGGAAGTTGAAATTGCCGTCGATATTTATAAAATGATGGCTGCAAAAGTAAGCTTTGATGATGTCATCAACTCCATTAGAAATGGAAATATGACTATGTCTGCAGGAAACCTGAAGGCAAGTGGTCAGCGGAGGACAATCAGAATACTTGGTGAAGTTGAAGAGCCGGATGAGCTGAAAGATTTTGTGGTCAAATCGGAAAACGGTGATCCTGTTTATCTAAAGGATGTTGCGACCATCAGTTTTCGGCCTGAGGACAATACTACGTTTGCAAGAGAGTTTGGGTCAAGCGTTGTAATGCTTGATGTCAAGAAGCGATCAGGAAGCAATATGATTGAAGCAGTAAGGCAGATAAAGGAAATTATCGCAACAGCGGAGCAGGAGTATTTTCCATCTGATCTTCAAATATCGATTTCAAATGATTCATCTGAAAGAACGTTGAACCAGGTGAGTGATCTGATCAATAACATCATTTTTGGTATTATACTGGTAGTTACAGTTCTTATGTTTTTCCTGGGTTTCAGGAATGCATTATTCGTTGGATTCGCCATTCCCATGTCGATGTTCATGTCATTCATGATCATCAATGCGCTGGGATACACCATGAATACCATGATCCTTTTCGGATTGATCATGGGGTTGGGAATGCTCGTTGATAATGGGATTGTGGTGGTAGAAAATGTCTTTCGCCTGATGGATGAAGAGGGATTAACAAGACTTCAGGCTGCAAAAAAAGGAATAGCGGAAATCGCATATCCAATTATGATTTCTACCGCTACAACGGTAGCAGCATTCGTACCACTCGGTATGTGGCCAGGTGTGATGGGTGAGTTTATGAAGTACTTCCCCATTACATTATCGATAGTTCTTGGCTCATCTTTATTTGTTGCTATTTTCATGAATTCCATGCTGGTTTCTCAATTCATGGAAACGAGTGAAAAGGAGCTGTCGAGCAAAACACTATGGAGACTTACTTTTATTCTGTCTGGAATTGGAATACTCATTATGGTACTGGGAGGCCCGCTTCGAGGGCTGGGGACTCTAATGATATTCACCAATATTTTGTTCTGGCTGTACAAGTACGTGATAAAAAAACTGGCACTTGGCTTTCAGCGGAAGTTTTTGGTTAAAGTGGAGGATTTTTATGAGAGAAGAGTAACTCACGCGATTAGAGGAAGAAATGTCTACTGGTTTTTTGGTGTGACTTTCGGGATGTTAATTTTAACCTTCATGATTTTTGGAGGATCTCTGGCCTCAGGGAGGACTAAAGTTGAATTCTTTCCAGACAATACGCCTAATCAGATCATTGTCTACATCGAATACCCGGAGGGTACGGCAATTGAGAAGACGAACAGGATAACAAAGGAGATAGAGAATAGAGTTTACAATATCATAAGGAGCGAAATGTATGAGGTAGACGGGCGAAACATTCTGGTACAATCTGCTGTATCTCAGGTTGGAGAGGGTGCAGGTAACCCTTTCACAGATGGTGGATCATCAGCGGAAATGCCACACAGAGGAAAGATTACAGCTTCTATGAGAGAGTTTAAATATAGGCAGGGATTAGATTCTGAGGAGCTGAGAGGTAAAGTGCAGAAAGCATTGACAGGAATCTATCCAGGCGTCTCTGTCTCCGTTGAAAAAGATCCGGTAGGTCCTCCTGCAGGTTACCCGATTAATATTGAATTGGAAGGAAGAGATTATGATGAGCTGATCCTTACAGCTGAGAGAATGAGAAACTTCATCAATAGCAGAAACATTGCCGGAATAGAGGAGCTTAAAATTGATGTAAACAAAGACAAGCCTACTATGCAGGTAGCGGTTGACAGAAAGAAGGCCGGAGAACTGGGGGTTGCTGTTGGTCAGGTTGGAAATCAATTGCGAAGAGCGTTATTTGGTGAAAAAGCGGGTGTGTATAAGAAAGGTGGTGAGGATTATGACATTAATGTCAGATTTATTGAAGATTTGAGGTACAACACAAGTGCGCTTTTTAATCAAAATATAACTTTCAGGGATCAGTCTTCTGGTAAGATTAAGGAAATACCAGTATCAGCTGTAGCATCTCAACGAAACACATCAGGGTTTAGCGCTATCAAACACAGAGACGCAAAACGTGTTGTGACGGTTTATTCCGGACTCAGGCCTGGGTTTACCGACCCGGCTGCAATTGTGACACAAATTGAAGAGGCGATGGAAAGCTTTACAGACCTGCCAAGGGGAGTAAGCATCGACTACACAGGCCAGATCGAGGAACAGAATAAGCAAATGGCTTTCCTTATGGGTGCCTTCTTTGCCGGCCTTGGGCTGATCGCATTGCTATTGGTTTTCCAATTTGGCGGTATATCTAAACCGATTATCATTATGATAGCTATTTTCCTCAGTCTCATCGGGGTGTTCGGCGGATTGATGTTGACAGGTTGGCCATTTGTGATCATGATGACAATGATGGGAATTATTTCCCTTGCAGGAATTGTTGTTAATAATGGAGTGGTTTTGCTGGACTACACTCAAATTCTGATTGACAGAAGGAAAAATGAACTGGGGCTGGACGAAACTGACTTCCTGGAGAAAGATGAGGTGATGAGGTTAACAATTAAGAGTGGTAAAGCACGTTTGAGACCGGTAATCCTTACAGCCGTAACAACGGTTTTAGGACTTATACCTCTTGCAATTGGTCTTAACATTGATTTTTTCTCTTTGTTTACCAACTTTGATCCAAACATCTATATAGGTGGTGATAATGTAATCTTTTGGGGACCATTGGCGTGGACGGTGATCTTTGGACTGATTGTAGCAACATTCCTTACGTTGATTATTGTGCCTGTATTGTTTACCATCGTCTACAGAATTAAGTATCGACTTTTTGCTGATAAAAGTCTTGAGGTCCAACAATTGGATCAGGCGGCTTAGAAAAATTAATTATGAAAAAGAAAAACCGATCAGTCTCAAACCTTGATATCTTCTTCACGTTAGTTATGATATCGGTTATGGACTTGTGTTCAGCAAGAGTTAATCGTCGGTTAGGTTTAAGTTAATAAAGCAACTCTCCCTTTACGGGAGAGTTTTTTAGTTATGAGCAGAATCTATTTTTTTATATTTTTTGTTTCGGTTTATTTCGTAATAGACATCTACATCTTCATGGTCATTCGATCCATGATGGAGGAATCTTCACTTTGGTTAAGGAGAACGGTCTTCATTACCTACTGGGGAATTAGTGCGCTTGCACTCGCAGGAGTAATGATGTACACAAGCATTGATCCTAAAGTCTACCGGAACCTCCGATTGTATGTGACTACTTTCTTTTTTGTGCTCCTTATGGGTAAGCTTTTCACAACTGTTTTTTTATTGGCAGATGATATCAGAAGGGGAGTGACATGGCTTGTGAATCTGTTCCCGTTTATTGAAGAAAAATATTCGAAATCAAGATCTGATTTTATCTCAAAGTCGGCTCTCGTTGCTGGAACAGTTCCTGTCGCAGCAATGAGTTTCGGAGTACTATCAGGAGCATATGACTATCGTGTAAAGAGAAGGACGGTAAACTTTCCAAATCTACCCAAAGCATTTGACGGGCTGAGAGTGGTTCAAATTTCAGATATCCATACAGGTAGTTTCTTCAACAAGACTGCAGTAAGTGGTGGGATTGATATGCTTAATGCTGAGAAGCCGGATTTAGCATTTTTTACTGGTGATCTGGTCAACAACAGAAGTGATGAAGCAGTGGATTATCTCGATATTTTCAAAAAGGTAAAAGCCCCATTGGGGGTTTATTCTATTATGGGTAATCACGATTACGGTGACTATTCAAGCTGGCCGTCAGTTCACGCAAAACAAAAAGATATACAAAATCTTCATGGCATGCACAAATACATGCATTGGGATCTATTACTTAATGAGAACAGAATTCTCAAAGTTGATGGAGAAGACCTGGCGATTCTTGGTTGCGAAAATTGGGGTGCCGGACGGTTTTCCAAGTATGGAAATATGGAGCAAACGATAAAAGGAGTAGAAGAACATCCTTTCAAAATTTTACTCTCACATGATCCGAGTCATTGGGATGCACAAATCAGACCCGACTACTCCGATATAGACCTCATGCTTGCAGGTCATACACATGGCTTTCAATTTGGAGTAGAAATTGGAAATTTCAGATGGAGTCCGGTTCAATATAAGTACAAACAATGGGCTGATCTGTACCAAAAGGATAATCAATACTTGTACGTGAACAGAGGCTATGGATTTATCGGTTATCCAGGAAGGATCGGAATACTTCCGGAGATTACGGTTTTAGAATTAAAATCAGTTTGACATAAGGGATTATAAAAATCAACTGTTATACAGGTAATTATCTTCATGTCATAGGTTGATAGGTGATTTTTTACAGGTGATTAGGTGAAAAGGGGCAACAGCCCCTTTTTCTTTTTATCTTTCGGCCCGGTATGACGAAAAAACTTAATCAGGTCAGGAAATTTATTGAGGTTGATCTGTGGAGACTGAAGCTGAAATCACTTCCAAAAAGGAAGCGCTGGCTTTTCGCATTCTTTCGAATCTGGATCATAGCGATCAAGGAGTTCATCAACGATAAGTGTACAGAAAAAGCTTCAGCACTTACTTATTTCTCCATGCTTTCTCTGGTTCCGGTTCTGGCGATGCTCTTTGCCATTGCAAAAGGATTTGGTATTCAGGGATTGATGAAAAAAGAGCTGGCCAGATACTTTAGCGGGCAGGAAGAAGTGTTGGAACAAGTTCTTCCGTTTGCAGAAAACATGTTGAATACATCCAGTGGGGGAGTAGTTACAGGAGTGTCTCTGGTGTTCCTTATTTATACCGTCATTCGACTACTAACAAACATTGAAGATGCTTTTAATGACATGTGGGACATTAAAAACAGCAGAAGATGGGAAAGGAAAATATCGGATTACGTGGCTGTTATATTACTTGGTCCGGTGCTCCTGATTGTCGCAAGCAGTGCCACTGTTTTCGTAACAGGACAGGTTCAGTCTTTTCTTTCGGGTCTCGAAATTTTGGGCTCAATTAAGTCAGGAATTCTCTTTCTTTTCAAACTGCTGCCATATACTATACTTTGGTTCCTTCTTTTTGGGCTTTACCTGATTTTCCCTAATACGAGAGTGAAGCTTTTCCCCGCATTGCTGGCAGGCATTATTGCCGGAACACTTTATCAGCTGAATCAGCAGGCATTTATTTCCTTACAGTTTGCTTTTGCCCGCTACGATGCGATTTATGGAAGTATTGCATTTTTACCCCTCTTCCTGATCTGGTTACAATTAAGCTGGCTTATCGTTTTATTTGGTGCTGAGATAGCATATGGTGCTCAATACGTAAGTGAGTGGGCAATGAATACGGATGAGCTAAAATTAAGTCTGAGTCACAAGAAGAAACTTACGCTGCTTTTGTTGTATCGTGTGGTTAAGAAATTTGAAAATAAGCAGGGCCCAATGTCTTTATCAGAACTTGCAGGTTCTGTAAACATTCCAAGAAAGTATGTGACAGATATCTGCCATGATCTTGAAAAGTCCAATCTTCTAACTAAAGTAGAATCAGATCTTCCAGCTTATCAGCCTGCATTTGATATTAATCAAATGGATATTTACAGAGTGCTTGATATGTATGAGTCTGAAGGGATGGGAGAATTTGATTCGAAGAGAAGTGAGGTATTTGAGTCTATTCAGAACTCCCTGGACGAAATCGAAACGAAGTGGAAAGAATCATCAGCTAATAAGTTGCTAAAAGACTTATGATTTTCGCTGTTTAAATGACCAGGTAAATTCAAATTCAGCAACCACTGTTCCATCTTTCATACTCCCTACAGTTTTGAATGTAGTGGTTTCGGACTCTCCACTTTCAATACACCTTTGAACGGCCTCAAATGCACTGGAACAATCATTGCAGGTGAAGTAAACACGATCAGTTGCCTTTTTCAAAAATGTTGCTTTCATGTCCACTATAATGAATGCAATAGAAGGCTTTTGTCCTTCAACAGCCAGCAAACAACCCGAAGCTGTTGATAACTCGGCAGCCATACTTTGAACAGCGAAATAAATGGATTTGAAAGGGTTCTTATTGAGTCTTTTAAAAGGCACTGAGGTAATACATTGTTCGGATGTCAGCTCTCTGATTCGGAGCCCCGCGATCCAGCCCATAGGCAGACTTTTGAAGAGGTACAATGCGAAGAGGGAACCCTTCTTTATTCTGGAAATGAGTTTGGTTTGCCGGGCATTTAGTTCCATGCGGATTCCTGCTCTTCCTTACCTTCTTTTTCCAGAATCTTGGTCTTCTCTTTGTTCAGAAAGTATTTTTCCAATGAGGACTCCAGTATTTTAACAATGAAAAAAAGGACACCAAGAATCCCCAGACCGACAAACGGAATGTCAATGTTTTTATCAATGATTGGTTCCAGGAATACCTGTTCTGCAATAAAAAGGACGAGTGCCACAGATAGCATAATAGTAGATGCTTTCTTTCCAACCCTTGCCTGAGCCAGTTGATCAACAGTATTCTTCAGCTCAATATTCTTGAACTTGATTTCATCATTTTGTTCCCTTATCTGAAGGTTGGCAGTGTCGAGTTTTTTCTGAAGTCGATCAGAAACTCTGGTGATAACTTTTGCCTGAGCGATGAGTTCTTCATATTCATTTGAAAATTCGTCAAGATCTTCCTTATATACAGCGTGGGTGTCAATTTTTGACCTGAATTTTCTGAGATTGGTTATCTCATCGTAGTAAAGTTCCTGGTTCTTCTCCATTCAACTTATCTGAATCTCATCTAGTCTTCTATCTCTCTAAAATTGAAGTCTAAATCTAATAAGTCGCTGTAGTCTTCCCCTGCCTCCATCATATCATCATCACCTTCTTCATAAAACCAGTTGATAGTAATGGTTTTCCCAGAATCTTCAATTTTACTTAATCGCTTGAAAACGTCAAAGAGACACTTTGATGAACTGGTATTGAAATACTCAAAGGCAATATTAGCGGTTAATTGATCGCCACCCGAAAAAGCGTACTCATCCAGGTTATCTATAACCTTCTGATAGAATTGAATGGAGTTTTCGGGACTTGATCTGCCCTTCATCTCCAGAATTCCTTCATCCGGATCAAAATTAATTAGCGGAGTTGTGCGTGTAGGTTCAATGAATACTTTTTCCATGTTTGCCACGACTATATATTATCCTTTTTTAGCTGATCAATTAATTTAAATATCTTCTTCTACTCTGGGTAATCTTACCTGAAAAGTGAAATAACTCACTTTGCTTGTAACCGGCTGAAATTTGTAACGCAATTTCTGACCACTGGTCTTTCTTGCAATATCTATAAACCCAAGTCCCCCTGTACCTTTATCTGAAAATTCCTGCTCGGCAAGTACCTTCTTATATAGTGCCCTCAATTCATCTGCTGAAACTGCATTAATATCATCTAGTCGCTTTTGTATCTCGGCTACTTTTTCAGTAGGTATGTAATTGCCGGTCTGAAGACTGTAAAATCTTTTTCTTGCCGCAATCATTATAAGTGCGGAATGAGAATCGAAACTACTGACAAGCTTGTCATCAGAATTGATCTCGTCAAGATGATAATAAAGGTTTTGGATACACTCTGTAGAAACGTTATAAAACTTCTTCTTAACCTTCCTGTTCTCCTCAATCTCCTCAAGCCTCTCCTCAAGAGATCCAATCATCGCTGTAACAAGGTCAAACGTCAATTCTCCCTTGAACATCAGGATGATGTTTTGATCATAAATATTTTTATAACTTCTTAGATAATCCATTTACACACTATGGTAATTATAATTGGAAAGTAAAAGCTTAAATCGGATTAAACCAAATGTTTAACTCTCAAAACTTAATCATTGAGCCTTAATCAATTAAACGTCATTTGGAATATGAATTTCACTCTGAATACCCCGCAAAAGTAGAATTTTATCTGACTTTTTTCATTTAATGAGACTAAATGACGATTAATGAGGGTAAAATGACGATTAATAAATTGTGTTTTTCTAATTTAGAGATGAAAGGGTGAGACAATTTGATAATTAAATCCCTGATATTAAAATCAGGAATTGTATTTTAGTCATTATGCTGTCTCGTGTATAGTGGTTTCAGACAATTGAAAAAAGCATGAATCTGAAGTCATTTTGAGGAAGTTTTAACCAACAACTAAGCTTATGTTAAAGAAGGATTTATATGCCAATGCATACATCCTGACTGCACTGGTAATTGCAGCCTCTGTTGCTTACTATGTTTTTGTATTGCAAAAAGAAGTGACAGGTTCGTTCAATCAGGATCCAAAAATCATTCAGGTAGCTACAGACCAGGTCAGACTGGGTGAGCAAATGGCCAAGGCTGCCATTGGAATGGGGTATGCCACCACTCAGGGGAATTTTGATTTTTTTAAGAATGAACTGGCCCGTATTTATCCGGAATGGCAGAAAGGACATAATGCTTTATTAAATGGCGACCCGGATCTTGGAATAGCCAAGCCGAACCAGTCGGATAGCTATGTTGCGTTGCTTGAAGCAGTAAGATTCAGTCAGATTGAGATAAATGGGACAGCTTCAGATTTATTGGATGTTATTTATACCGAGAACAAAACGGATGTAAACGCCCTCTCTCTCAAGAGGGCAATTGGAATAATGATGAACACGATCCGGGACTACACAAGGGCAAGTCAGGATATTGCTGATTATTTTGTAGCTAATGCTCAGGGAAGAAATACAAGTTTGTCGCTATCTGAATATGTTGGTTTCGGAACGCTTTTGTTAATCATAATTGTACAGGGGATATTTGTTTTCAGGCCACTTGTTAAACTCGCCGGAGACAATTACCTGTCAGCAAACAAGGCCTTCGTTCGTCTGAAGAAATCTGAGCAACAATTGAAAATTAATTTCCAGAAGCAGAAAATCATTAACAAGAAGCTTTATCTGTCCAGACAACAACTGGAAGAAAAGAACACTAAACTTGTTGAATCAGAGGAGAAATTATTGAAGTCATCAGAAGAACAAATTAGAATTAACGAAAAACTGATTGGTGCACAAGATGAACTGAATGCTGCATATCGTAAGCTTCAGGATTCAGAAGTGGAGATTAGAGAACTGGCGGATAAGCAACTTCAGGATAATGAGAAACTATTCCTTGCTGAGAAAAAACTACAGGCCACACTTGAAAAAGAGCAGGAATCTAAAGAAGAATTAAGTAAGGCAATTGAGTCATTAAAGAGTGCACAATCTCAATTGGTACATTCAGAGAAGATGGCATCTCTTGGTCAGCTTACGGCAGGTATTGCCCATGAAATTAACAATCCGATAAATTTCATCTCGAGTGGTATGGTTTCGCTTAAAATGTCCATTGAGTCATTAAGGGAAATTGCGGATGAGTACACAAGAATTGAAGAAGGAGATGATGTGGAAGAAGTTATTGAAAGTGTGAAAGAACTCAAAGAAGAGCATGAGTACGAAGAAATTGTTGATGAGTTGGATGATTTAATTAAGGATGTAAATTATGGAGTTAGCAGAACGATTGAAATTGTGAAAGGTTTGAGAGTATTCTCAAGGCTTGATGAAGAAGAAGCGAAGAATGCCAACATCAATGAAAATATCGATGCAACTCTGACTCTTTTGAGAAACAAGACGAAAGACAAGATTACCATTACCAAACACTATGATGAAAGCATGAAGGATATAGAGTGCTACCCCGGGCAGCTCAACCAGGTATTCATGAATATTCTTAATAATGCGGTTCAGGCAATGCCGGATAACAAAAAAGATGCTGAAATCACTATTTATACAGAAGAGTCCGAAAATGAAGTAGTGATCAGGTTGAAAGATAATGGTGTAGGAATACCTGAAGAAATCAAAAACAGAATTTGGGAACCTTTCTTTACAACGAAGGAGGTAGGAGTAGGAACGGGGCTGGGTATGTCGATTACCTATGGTATTATTGAAAAACATGGTGGTAAGATTGAACTTACAAGTGAGGTAGGAAAAGGAACTGAGTTTGCCATTACACTCCCAAAAAGAATCACGATAAAAAATAAAGAAAACAGAGAAGAGGTTGCTGAGAGTAACTAGTTAAATTTGCACGAATCGTCAATCCAGAAATAGCCAATTTAAATGGAAGAATTAGAAGAAAGGCAGGAGATAACAAGAACCCCGAAGGAAAAAAAATACTCTTTGTTGTATGTAGATGATGAAGCTACCAACTTAAGGGTATTTAAATCCAATTTTAGGAAATACTTCAATGTGTTTACGACAACTAATCCTCTTGAGGCGATTGATATCCTTGCGGAGAATGAGATTCAGGTGATCGTTACAGATCAGCGAATGCCACAAATGACCGGTACTGAGCTTTTAGAGAAAATCCTGCCTGATCATCCGGATATGATAAAGATCATCCTGACCGGATTTACTGATATTGAAGCCATCAAAGACGGGATCAACAGATGTGGCATCTATAAGTACATAACCAAGCCCTGGAACTTCGAAGAAATGAAGGGTGTCCTTGAAAGAGGGCTTGAGTCATATCAACTCGCTTTAGATAGTGATGACCATATCAAGGACCTTGAAGAGTCCAATATTGAACTGGAGAATCGAGTGAACGAAAGAACTGAGGAGTTGAACAAAATCAACAAAAGACTCATTGACAGTATCCGGTATGCAGGACTACTACAGCAGTCTATGCTGCCAAATGAAAGGTACCTAAGTCGTCAGTTTTCAGACCATTTTGTGATGTTCGAAACAAAGTACCTTTTTAGCGAGGAATTTGTCTGGACTACCCGACTGAATTTTAGAACGGAAGACTATACAGTTGTCTCCTTAATAGAATTTGACGGAAAAGGAATTGTTGGGGCTCTAAAAACTCTGATAGCTGATTCTGTATTGAACTACCTGACGCACGATCGCAAGATTTTCCACACTGGTGAAATCATCAGCGAATTAAAATATGAACTGGATGCGGCCGGATCCAATGAACTTAAATGTGATCTGAAGGTATCAGTAGCTCTGTTTGATCACAATACAAATAAGATTCAGTTCAGTGGCGTTAATCAGGATATGATCATTTTCAACGGACCTGAAATGATCGTATTGAAGGGAGATAAAACAGATTCGTATGAAGATTTGATGGCAGAAAAGGTGGATATCTATCCAGGAGCATCTTATTATATGTTTTCGAATGGTTTTTACAATCAGGAAAACGAGGATGGAGTTAAATTTTCTGTTGCCAAATTTGAAGAAATGTTGAAATCTGTTCAGGGGTTGGGTATGGCTGAGCAAAAAGGTTTTCTTGAAAGTACGATGGAAAACTGGAAGTCAGGAAATAGCCTGAACGATGATATTTCTATCATCGGTTTTAAACTTTAGACTGAATGGCAGTTAAGGCAAGTAACTTTAAAAATTGGTGCACAGAAAATATTAGTCCTCAATCATGGACAAGGATTTGTCTTAAGTGTGTGGATGATGTGAGAAAAAAGGGATATACATTGAAGGAAATGGAAGACCTCACAACTGATATCGATCTTGACACGGAGCTGTTAAATGCACTTAACAAAGCATTGGATGAGCTCTACGAAACCAAAGTTGAGCAAAGCCTGCTTTCTATTTAGCCAACCGGCTTATTAAATTTATTTGATCTCAAATCCAAGAACACAGATATCATCTGTCTGAGAAGTGTTCCTGGTCCATTTGGCAAATGTTCTTTCAATGGTTCGCTTTTGATCAAGCATTGAGCCCTCAGAACTGTCTTCTAAGAGCTTTTTGAAATTTTTACTCATGAATTTCTTATCATTCTCTCCACCAAACTGATCCTGATAACCATCAGATGACATGTAAATCTTATCACCGGGTTCAAGCTGAATCACTTCCTTTTTCAATTTAGTATTCACTTCCTGTTCATCGCCTTCAATTCCACCCACCATTAGTCGCGGACTCTTATAGATTGTCATTTCTTTTTCACCTTTCTTCAACAGACGCAGAGGAATACCGGCTCCCGCAAATTCCATTCTAAGTGAGTCCAAATCAATCACGCATACACCTATTTCCATCCCATCACGACTGGTGCTGTCGTCATGCTCACTTTGCAATTCGAATTTTATTACTTTATCAAGCCGTGAAACAATTTTCTTAGGATCCAGATAGTTTTGGTAGTAAATGATATTGGTCAACTGATTACTTCCCATAATTGACATAATGGCGCCCGGAACACCATGACCGGTACAATCAGCGCAGGCAACGATCATGTATTCGTTATTACCTCTTCTTACACTTTCAAACCAGTAGAAATCTCCCCCGATAATATCTTTAGGCTTATACATGACAAATGCTTCGGGAAATACCTTTTGTATGGTAGAGAGTGGAGGGAGTGTAGATCGTTGAATTCGTTCTGCATAGCTGATACTGTCAGTGATTTGTTTGGTAACATGCTCAAGTTGAGAATTCTGTTTTTCGATTCTTCCCTTTTGATCCTGAAGCTTACTGTTCATCATCTTTTGCTGTTCAATTCTCTTGATGAGAATCTGCGAAGTTTCTGAAAGTTGCTTAGCAAGTGTACCGACCTCATCTTTAGATCCCTGAGGGATCTCAACAGTCAGGTTTCCTTTTCCTATTTCTTTTGCTGCGTTACTTAACCTTACAATTGGTCGAACAAATACATTAGCAGCAATCAATGCAAATATGATAGACAATCCGATAACTGGCAGGACGGCCCAAATAATCTGTTCCCGAATTTTCGCCAAAGGAGCAAAGGCTTTTTCATTGGAAATACTGAGAACTAATGTCCAGTTATTACCAAATGTGGTAGAGGATTTGGTTCTGTTTGACACAAAGTATAAGGTTCCATCATCTTCTACTCTGTTAACTCCCGGAGCAGTAAGATTGCTGATCAGGTCATATTTCTCATACTTTTCGACCAGCATTGCCTGAGGATTGGTATTTGAGTACAAAACAGTCCCGTCATCACTAATCAAATGGATGTCAAGCCTTCTTGAACTGTCTGCACTCAGGGAGAAATCACCAACTACGTCAAAGAGTTCATTAACAAGGATTCTTCCCACGAGAACTCCTACTTCCTGATTTGAATTGATATCCCTGACCTTAGATGCAAAGTGCATAACCACCCGACCAACAGATTCTGAGGTAGAAATGTCCATTACATACTCCTCTCCATTCATCAACCCTTCCCAATAAATCGAGGGGCTGTGTTGTTTCCCAATCGAAAGGCGCTTACTGTCTGCCTTCCTGACCCTGTTGTTGTCGAATAGCGAAAAAGAATAATACAGATCACTAAGATTTTCAAGTTCCTGCAACCTGACAATGTTTTCTTCTGCATCTATATCAGTAATGGTAAAGAATGGGTTCTTAGCGGACATTCTTATATCATTCAACCTGGAGGAAATAAACCTGCCAATATCTGTACTGACCTCTTCTGCCTGTTGGGTTATGCTTGAAACGATACCTTCACGAAGTGTTTGTTCAACCTGGCGATCGGCGAAAAATGAAAGTACAGCGGCTGAGAATAGAACTAGTGAGAGACAAAGTAGTGTGAGCTTCGCGTATATATTCATTGTTTAAATCGCCTGTTTGAATGGCAAAGATATTGTTACCAAATTAGTTTTTTCAAACTATATATCAATAACCAATCAAGGAATAATTCAGAACCATTTACAGTTTCATAGATTATCTTCGCGTGATCACTCTTAATTGCTACTAATTATGTTATCGCCTAAGTACATAATTTCAGGGCTCTTACTGACCCTGGTTTTTACTGTAAATGCTCAAAACCTCACAATCTATCGAAGTAGTATGTCTGTTGAGGAAACCACTGAGAAACTTGTTAACGTGATAAATGAGCAAAATCTCGTTTATTTTGAAACAGTGATTCACGATGAGATTGCAAAGGATCGGAATTTCGAACTGCCACCAACCAGGGTGGTGCTTTTCGAAGATCCCGACCTGACAACAAGATTAATCAAATGTAATCAGACCACTGCGCTTGAAATGCCACTTAAAATGCTGGTATGGGAGGAAAATCAGGATGTGTACATTGGATTTGTTGACCCAAAACTTATGTCGAAACGATTCCTGCTACAGGGTTGTGATGAAGTTTTGGAAGATTTAGCCAGGATGATGGTGAAGCTGGCAAATACAGTAATCAGATCGAGTTGATTGGAATTGACCAACTTACTTTTTCCCATTTAAAATTGAGGGCGTTGTTGTCAAAATTGAATTCCATGTTTTCTTCATTGCTCGTTTGTGTTTCGGCCGGAACTATAAGCCTTATGATATCCAGTGAATCTTTTCTGTAGTAGGCTCCCCACTGATCCCATTCTTTATTAATAATTACTTCCCAAGACTTTGGTCCAGGAATGGTAAAGAGTGAATATTTACCCTTAGGCAACAGAAAAGTATCGAGTCTGATGTCTTCCGAAGAGGATAGAATAGTGGCTTCATTCGCTCCTGTTCTCCAAATTTCACTGTACTGCACAAGGTAACTATCGCCCAATCCGAATATCTTCCTTCCCCTCACACGAGGACTACTGTATTCAATTTTCAATTGAGCGGAACCCACCTGTCCACTATCCAGCCGAATAGGTGAGGGTCTTTTTTCCGGTGATTGAGAGCATCCTGTTCCAACTAATACTAAGCATGCAATTATGTAATAAATAGCTAAATCTGAACAGCAAAGTGTCCGAAATCGGGTTATTGTTTTCATCAAGGTTTATCCTAACGTATTGAAAAATAGTTGGTTACAAGTTTGGGTACACTATTTGTCAGGCTAATATTAAAAATATATAGCAATATGGGAATTATTGGCATAGAAATACCTCAACTAAATGAAGAGCAGGACATAGAAGTAGAAGTAAGAGTCAATGGAATCAAGAAGCAATATCATTACAGGGTAGAGATATTTCACTGGGATGATTGTCCATATCCAACGGAAGATCGGGTCGAATGTATTCGTCAGATGGTCAATGGATATGATCAAAGCTGGGACCTGGCTCATTTAGGTCTTCCGACAGATCATTACATTCCAATTACCTTTAGAAAGAAGCGCTAGAACGGTAAATCATCATCCTGAGAAAAATCTTCCTTCATCCATTCATTGTTGGCGGGTTGTTCTCCCTGCGATGAAGATTTCTTTTCTATTCTCCATGCCTGAAGACTGTTGAAGTACTTTACTTCACCTTTAGGATCAGTCCATTTCCTGCCTTTCAAATTAAAACTTACAGCAACCTCGTCTCCGGGCTCGACTCCATCCAGTTGTTCGCAGTTAGCCTGAATTAATTCGAATTTTACAAACTCCGGGTATTGAGGATTTTCAGCATATTCAAGAATGAATTCTCTCTTCCTGAAAGTTTCCTTTATTTCCTGGGTTTCAAACTTCTCAAAAATTTTGCCGTCAATGTTCATGGACTTTGTTTAAACTATTCTACAAATTTGTTGTTCAAGATTAGGGTATGACAACATCAAAAAGAAATTTTTTAGTTGCTTCAATTATATTTTTAGTGATTATTATCCTTATCGCTATAGATTTTAGCCGAAGAACCACATGGCCAGGAAGTAAAGAAAACGTTGAGCAGGAGAAATGAGCAAAATTGATATTTCAAAAATTGACCTTGAAAAGGAAAAGGAGAAGATAACCGACTTACCTGGTCTTATAGAATATGCGCACCATGCCGGAAGTGCAATCATAAAACCTGAGGATAAGGGAAGAATTAAAGGAACTGCTGTTGCGGCTATGCAAGATCAGACAGATCGCCAGTTTCGCCAGATTTACGAGCAAATGCAAACATTGATTGAGCAGGCAAAGTACCTTAAGAAACGTGTGGAGGTCTCTGAGCGAATTTATGAGACACACCTTCCTTTTCAGCCTGTCATTGGTAAGATTTACTTTCTGTACAAAAAGGGAAATGGCAGTGATCTTCTTTCCATGGTAAGTCCTGATGAATGGGGGAAAAGCTTTCCTTATGAATCATTTGAAGCTGAAGTCAGGCTTTTGTCAGATCACACCTGGGAAATCGTTAAGGCTAATGAAGTGTCATTCAACTATTAAGATTTACTTTGTTGGCCTGTTTTTCTCGAATTGTCTACCATTTGTCAATTGTCTTAAATAATGGTTTTTTTGGGTCGTCTACGTTATGTCTACTGATTAAAATTGAATTAACATGCGAACCTCATTTGATTTGTAACCATAGATTAAGATCGTCATCTAAGAGTATGGTAGTCTTTCTTATTCAACCGGCGTTAAGAGTTTAATTATTTTTCAGGATTAATAAGTAGATGAAAATTAAATCACTCATTTTAATGCAATTAATTGCTTCAGGTTTATTCTGGGTAAGATGCGGAAGTAGTGTTGAGGAGCCGGTAGTTGATTGTAGTTTGTCAGATCTGTCTATTACAGTTGCAGGTCAGGTGAATTCCGATTGTGGAGAGGCTGGAAGTATTACAGTTTCTGCTTCAGGTGGAACCGGGTCGTATCTTTTCAGCACAAATGGTGGAAGTTTTCAGGCTTCTTCCACTCTCAGCGGGCTGTTTGCCGGTAATTATACACTGATAGTCAGAGATTCTGATGGGTGCACTGCTGAAACAGCTACCACGCTTATGGCCGAACCAGGCGCAGTTACCTTATCTCTGGAGTCAACAAATTCAATTTGTGGATCTGCTACAGGATCGATTACCGCTGTTGCAACAGGCGGTGTACAACCTTATGCTTTTTCACTGAATAATGGCAGCTCTCAATCATCAAATCAGTTTGTGAATATTGCAAATGGTTCTAATACCGTTACTGTACTCGATAGCGATGGTTGTGAAATAAGTGCGAAGGTGGTTGTAAGTTCCGGAATCAGCCTTTCTTCTGATATCATGCCAATTATTTCAGCTAATTGTGCGATTACCGGCTGTCATAATGGTTCCCGTTCTCCTGACCTGAGAACATCATCGGCGGTCAGAGCAAGTGCATTTGGAATCAGAAGTCGAACTTCTTCCACTTCAAACCGGATGCCTCCAGCAGACAGAAATCCTCTGAATCAGTCAGATATTGATAAAATTGCGTGTTGGGTGGATGATGGTGCTCCTGACAATTGAGGGTATTGTTTTTTAATTTGGTTCTATAAAAAAAAGTTAGATATGAAGAATTCTCCTTTACTATTATTAGCTGTGGTTTTTTTAGCCACGTTTGTCCGTTGTTCCAACAACACGGAAATTCCGGGAATTGACTGTTCACTTTCTGATCTCACCTTTACCGTAACAGAGAAAATATCCCCTGATTGTGTTACACAGGGAAGCATTGAGTTATCTGGTTCCGGAGGGACAGCTCCTTATGTATTCAGCCTCAATGGTGCAAATTTTCAGACATCTAATGTCTTTGAAGACCTTTCAGCTGCTTTATATAGCATTACAATTAAAGATGCGAATGAATGTACTTTCACAGGGAGTACAACCCTTGATGCAGCAGGAGGTGCAATAGAACTTTCCGTTCTGGCCATTGATTCGGATTGTCTGAGTGCAACTGGCACCATAACCGCGTCAGCAATTGGAGGAGACGGAAATTACATGTATACACTTGATGGCGGAACACCACAGGCTTCAGGTTCTTTTTCTAATGTGTCCAGCGGAAGTCATACCATTTCTGTTTCAGATGCTAGTGGATGTACCGCTTCAGTAGATGAAATTGTAAATTCAGGCACAAGCTGGGCCAATGATATCATGCCAATTATTAATGCCAATTGTGCTGTGAGTGGATGCCATAACGGAGATAACGGTCAAAGCAGAAACTGGACAGTGTTTTCAAATGTTCAGACCAATGCTGAAAACATTAAGACAAGGACCGGAAACAAGTCCATGCCTCAGGTCGGATCAGGTATTACCTTAACGGATAATCAAATTGCTCTTATTGCATGCTGGGTAGATGATGGCGCTCAGAATAATTAATTAAAATGAATATTAAGAAAACAGGGAGTATACTCCTTTTGATTTGCGCGCTTGGAGCAAGTGCGCAAAAGTTCAAATCCTCTAATTCCTACATTAGGTTTTATTCTGATGCCCCAATGGAAGACATTGAAGCGGTTAATGAAGCTTCAACAAGTATCATTGACCTGGGAAGCTCGTCCATTGTTTTTGTCATTCCCATTGCCTCATTTGAATTTCCAAAAAAGCTTATGCAGGAACATTTCAATGAAAATTATCTGGAATCAGATAAATATCCAAAGGCAATTTTTAAGGGTAAAATTGAGCAGTGGAATGGCTCGGATGGAGCGAATAGCGCTACGGCAAAAGGAGAATTAGAAATTCATGGTGTAAAAAACCAGGTGGAAATATCTGGTGAAGTGAATAAATCAGCTGGTGGAGTCACAATTACAGCAGTTTTCCCCATTCGACTAGAAGATTATAAAATAAAGATTCCTAAGGCAGTTTTTTACAAAATTGCTGAAGAAGTAGAAGTCACTGTTAAGTTTGAATACCTGCCTTATGAGAAAAATTAGTCTGATTATTGGTCTTATGGTTTCCCTGTCTGCTTCCGCACAGGATGAATTGCTTGAATTACTTGAAGGTGATTCAGACGATAAACAATATGTGTATGCAACATTTAAGAGTACACGACTTGTGAATGGTCAATCAGTGGAAATGAGAACAAGAGGCGTGCTGGAATTTATTATTGGTCATCGTTTCGGGAGGATAAACCAGGGAGGAAGTGAATTGTGGGGGCTTGATCAATCGAGTATAAGACTTGGATTAGAATATGGATTGACTGATAACCTGAATATTGGATTAGGGAGAGCTTCCTTCGGAAAAGTTTATGACGGTTTTCTAAAGTACAGAGCGATCAGACAATCTAATTCATCACCAATGACGGTCACGCTTTTTGGAAGCACTGCCAGAGAGAGTATCCCGGAGGGTGGTTTGGAAGGTGCGGATCGTTATGCACATACCATTCAGATTCTTGTTGCCAGAAAATTCAACTCCAATGTTAGCTTACAATTAATGCCTACGGTTATTCAACGTAATTCTGTGCCTACATTTCAGGATGACAACCTTCTTATGGCGTTGGGAATGGGAGGAAGATACAAGGTGTCAAACAGAGTAGCAATACTTGCTGAATACTATCCGCAGTTGACAGACTTCAATGAAAGCCTGACCAATTCATTTGCAATTGGGGTAGACATTGAAACGGGTGGCCATGTTTTTCAACTTCATCTGACAAATGCAGAGCAAATGAATGAGCGTGGGTTTATCGGTGAGACCAGGGATGATTTTTTCGATGGAGATATCCACTTTGGGTTCAATATCTCAAGAGTGTTCGACTTAAAACCTGGTAATTAAATATTTGCTCTGAAAGTCAGGATTACGTTCCTTCCAGGAGCACTGATACCTGAAGAGTAGGGCCGATAATGCTTATCGAGAAGATTCTCAACTCCTGCATTTACTTTCAGTGACTGATTAATCTGATAGCTCGTCTTTAAATTCAAAGTAACCCATCCCGGTGAACCATTTTGAGTGAACAGATAGGGTTTGTCATCAATTTCGGAAGATGGAATATCAGCCGCTGGTCGATCGCCATTGAATTCAATATAGGCATCAGATTTAAATTTATTCTTTTTGAAGATGACAGATATTTTACCAAAAATTGGCGTGGTATGCCTTAGCGGCTGATTATTGCTAAGATCCTTGCCATCTGTATACGTGATGGAATTGAAGAGGGCAAGGTTTTCACTCAATTCAGTCTGAAGGATAAGGCTTCCGCCGTAAATTTCAGCTTCATCGGTATTTACTTGTGCTCTGACCTGAGAACCATTTGGAAGAGTAGTTGATCCATTTATGGTGAATGGTCCTCTTACTATGGCATCAAATAATCTGCTGTAGAAAACCACTGCATTGAACATGAATTTTTCATTCTTTTTCTGATACGCAAGTTCATTGCTAATGGTATGCTCTGGTTTTAATTCAGCATTTGGAACAATGGTGATATCATCATTCAGTTCGAAAATCTTACCAACGTCATCGACATTGGGTGCTCTAAATCCTGTGGAAATGTTATAACTGAATTTATCATTCTCTGTAGGGTTGTAAACAAGCCCTATCGCACCATTGAGGGATGAATTTGATATATCGATCTTTTCAGTTCCAAGCGCGAGTGCTTCCGGATCTTTGGTAGTTCCATTTAGAGAGATTGTATTGAATCTAACACCTGTATTCATAATGAATAGGGGCGATAGTTCATGGACGTAGCTTCCGTACAAGGCCACAGATGCATAATCACTTCCGCCATCGGGGTATCTGCTACTCGTGTTGGTCACTTCTCCGGTTTCCAGATTTTTTCTAAATCCGTCAGAAGCCACCTCATTGTAGAAAAAATCAATACCATAGTAAAAATCGCCTTTTTTGAATTCTTTTTCAAGGTCGATGGAGAGTGAGTACATATCGACTTTTTCCGTTCTTGTCCGGAGCCTGTCGTCACCAAAGGCACGATCATTTCTGCTTTCTTCAAATTTTTGTAAAGCTGCTGTGATGCGCGCCTGATCAAACAAGCGTGTAGCTCCATAGTAATTGAAACGTATGTTATGCATTTGCCATTTTTGAGGTCCGTAGTACCACTCGGCAGAAACAAGCGAATCAGTACCATTGATCGTCTCAGTCAGGTTATCATACCTCGGAATATCAGAGGTGGTACCGTAATAGAAGCCATATCCAAGATCTGAATTTTTTCCGGTACGCACTTTGATTTTTGACACAGAATTGAACAGGTCGTACCCTGAAAACAGTTGCCTGTTGATATCATTATTGGTAATTAACTGATCCTCACCATTTATTCTCCAGGCATAAAATTTTCGTTCGAATGCACCTTCATAACCTCCTGATCTGTTTTTTCCTGCTTTCAAATCATCGAAGGAAGTATAGGTTGTTGAATGAAGAAAAGTGAACCTGGGTTTTGAAACGGAGACATCAACATGTCCAGTTTGCTCATTAGAAGCCGATGAATATCTTGTCATCAGATTGGCTGTGGTAGAAGTAGTGTTTTCCGATGACCATCTGGGGGTTAGCGTATGAAAATCCATTACCCCACCCAATGCATCACTTCCATAAATGACGGAGCCTGGACCAAAAATTACTTCTGAACTTTCCAGTGCATTTGCGTCGATATTGATAACATTCTGAAGGTTGCCACCCCTGAATATGGCATTGTTCATTCGAACGCCATCAACAACGATAAGGACAGAGTTGGCGGCAAACCCTCTAAGTTTTGGGCTCCCTCCACCTAATTGGCTTTTTTGAACAAAGACCTGACCTGTACCGGCTAATAAGTCAGCAGAAGTCTGTGGATTTTGAAATTCAATCGTTTTCTTATTTACAGACATGATTTTTTGAGAAACACTCTCTTCTTCCTGTTCCCATTTGTTGGCAGAGATCACCACTTCATTAAATGTGATGATTTTTTCAGTAATGGATATGAGGAGATCTGAGCCCAGATAGGCAATTGATTTTTCATAATAGGAGGGATGCTGAACGAAAATCAAACCCCTGGGGAAATTTGTAATGTCCGCTCTACCCCTTTGATTTGTATACGAAACGCTTGTCTTATTTTCATGATAGATAAAGACATCTTCTACGGGCTTGCCGGTAGCATCATCAGTTACGGAAATGGTCTGAGCTGTGGAAGTAAAAAACGTGAAAATAAGTAAGATGAATGTAGTCCTTAATTTCATTCGGTAACTTAAATTGGTCGCAATGATAATGCATTTTGTAAGCAAAAATTAAGCCGATAGTGCCATTACGAAAATCTACTTATAAGAAAAGACCGGGTCATCTTTTCAACTCACATTTTGAGACTATTATTCCTTCACTTTTCTATCAGGTAAAAGGAGTCTTTTATGAAAGAGAAAGGCTTGAGCTGGACGATGGGGACTTTCTTGATATTGATTGGTTGAAAAATGGAAATAAACGACTTCTGGTCTTGAGCCATGGCCTTGAAGGGAATTCAACACGCCACTACATTCAGCGACCAGCAAAGTTTTTTTCTCAAAAAGGCTGGGACATTCTGGCATGGAATAATCGAAGTTGCAGTGGAGAAATGAATCGGCTTCCTCGTTTCTATCATCATGGGGCTACTGAGGACATTGCCCGGGTAATTGATGAAGGTCTGGGTCATGGTTATGATGAGGTAGTTTTAATGGGCTATTCCATGGGAGGGGGAATGCAACAAAAGTACTTAGGCGAACGGGATACGGATTCACGGATAAAAGGGGCCATTTCATTCTCCGTACCATGCAATGTCAAGGATAGTGCCGAACAGCTCAGAATAGGAATCAATCGTATCTATGAGAAGAAGTTTATCAGGCGTCTGACAGGAAAAATTCTGGAGAAATCAAGGATAATGGAAATGGATATTGATATTGAGGGGATTGAGCGGGTTAAAACTTTCAGACAGTTCGATGAGAAATTCACTCTTAAGCTTTTTCCCGGATTTAGAGATACAGATGATTTCTATTCGAAGATCACAAGCGATCAATACCTGGATAAGATCACTGTCCCATTGCTGATTGTTAATGCAAAAAATGACCCAATGCTGGGGGAGAAATGTTATCCGATAGAACTTGCCAGGAAAAGCCAGTTAATCCATCTTGAGATGCCTGATAAAGGAGGGCATGTCGGATTTACCAAACCTGGCGATGAATACAGCTACATGGAGTATGCTGCTGACAGCTTCATTCGGGATGTGATTGGAATTCAAATGTAACCCGTACCGATCAGGCATTCACAAATAATATTGGTCATTCACAAAACACTGGTTTCGTCCGTAAAACCATACTGTTATATCAACTATGGTTGACCTTCTTTAGAGGTACTTATTTCAAACACTAAAGCTGAAGGTGAATATCTCACATTATATTTCTGTAGAGGGCAAACCTTTTTGATCAGACTAATTGAGCAGTCAGTCCTTTCTCTACTATAAAAAAGAACATCAACGAGCTATGGGCTATTCGTTCAGCTTTAGAGATCAGAAGTAGCCTGAGAGCACCCGCTTCGGCGGTGTGCTTTCTAAATGCCTATATCCTGATATCGGACCGGATTTATGATACTAAGGCAGCATAAGCTAAGACAGCTGTGCTTTAAGCGATCCCAAGGGGATCGCTTTTTTCATGAAATTTTTCTAAGAACCTTATTAACTCCTTCCTTATAGCTGCGGCTAATTGGAATGTTCTTTTCTCCAATGAAAACATAATCAGAATCAAGCCCTGTAATGTTATCAATGTTTACCACATATGATCGGTGGACTCTGAGGAAAGCAGGATTTTTGAGTTTGCCAGAGATGGTATGAAGATTACCCGACAGGAAATATTCCTTAGTGCTTGTAACGAATTTGCTGTAACTACCCTCAGCCTGCAGATAGTTGATACTCTCAATGTTTACTTTTTCGAAGCGCGTTCCATTCTTTAAGAAAATAAAAGAAGTAGAAGGAAAGTTGTTAATGATTACATCATTGCAATGGTTGTTGAATGCAAGTTCCAGTGCAATGATTACATCTTTGTCATCATATGGCTTAGTTAGAAATGAAGCTGGTTTGGTCGAAAAAGCCCTATTCACTGTTTCTTTATCGGAATTTGCTGTCAGATAAACAACAGGTATTTTCAGTTTTGGAGCCAGCTCTTTAATGAATTCAACTCCATCATCTCCGTCCTTAAGATTAATATCTACTAAAAGGATATCAGGATCACATTTTTCGTACCCATCTATCGCCTCCTGCCTGTTTTTTGCCATTGCGCAAACAGTCATTCCCTGCTCCGTGATTACTTCACTCAGATCCTGGGCTGTTAGAGGATTATCTTCTACTATGAGTACTTTAATTTTCACTGCTGGTTATAACTGGTATTCCTCAATTTTAATTAGTGTATGAAAACCTCCGGGAAGGTTTTTGTACTCAATGCTCCCGGACATGCTATCAAGTAAAGTATTTATGATCGAATGTCCAAATCCGGTTTGATTTTTCTCTTCGTTGATGCCTGGCCCATTGTCAATTACATGGATGTTGAGAGTCTGACTCTCTTCGAATATTTCTATTCTGAGCGTCGGATTCTTCTCATTTTCAAAAGCATATTTTATGCTGTTCGTTATAAGTTCGTTGAGGATGAGTCCAATTGAAATGGCGGGCTCAATACCAACTTTAGGCGCCTTTATATTCACCGATACATTAACTTCAGACCCCTTGTGGAGAGAATGGATCAGCATATCAGTGAGTTCAGAGACATATTCGTTCAGGTCAATTTTAGAGAAGTCATCATGCCTGTATAAATGCTCATGGATGAGTCCGATAGATTTGACTCTGTTTTTCGTCAGACCCAGTGCTTCTTTTGCTTCTTTCGTTTTAAGCCTCCTTTGCTGCATATTGAGCATACTGGTAATCATTTGAAGATTATTTTTTACCCGATGATGCACCTCCTTCAGAAGTGTCACATTCTCAAGATTCCTTTGGGCAAGATCAGCCGTCCTGCTGCTTACATCTACTTCCAGTTTATCCAGGTAATCTTGTTGAAATTTCTCATTCAGCTGCAATTGTTCAATCAGTTTTTCCTGTGCTTCTCTTCTTGATTTTTGAATGATGTTAACCCGTACGGCAATTCCGATTGAGAGGATAAAAATATCAAGTAATAATCCAATTTGAACAAACGTGTTGGTTTCGTATGCAACCTTGAAGGTGGAAGCCACCTGACCGGTCATTGTTGTAAGCAGCAACACAAAGGATCCTATCATAAAAATATTGCTGATTGGGGTATTCATTTTTACAATACGATATAAGAAGACTGACATTAGTCCAAGTTCAAAAATGATCAAAAGAACTTTGTACCATACCTTATGCAGAATGTCATAGTCAAACACAACGGATACTGATTCAATACATACGATAATGATGATATACCTAAGTGCGTATCCACTCCATTTGTAATTGAATGGATCCTTTTCTTTCATATCCAGAAACGACCTGGCGAATAATGTGTACGCATAAGATAGTGAAGCAGAAAAAATCCACATCCAGGAGGGAGAAATGAGACGGATAAATGAATTAACGTTTCCAAGTAATCCGTACTGGTATGAGAAAAAGATCAGGATCGAACCAATGTAATAAGCGTAATGCCGGTAAACAACATCCTTACTTCTGATAATAAAAAAAACAGTTACAAATAAAACAAAGATCAGAATGGAATGAAATCCCATTTGAAAGACATCTTTTGTGAATTTTTTTTTCAGAAACTCTTCCACTTCGAACAGGGAAATCGTGAAATTATCCGGATCCTTGGTGTCATGAAAAGGATAGAAGAGGTAGAAAGTTGTGGAGGAGTCTTCAAGTGAAATAGTAATGTGATTTCCATTGCCAAGTTTTTTCATTTTACTGTCGAAGAATTGAATGCTTTGCATATACCAGTTGCCACCCTGGAGAATGTACCTGCCATTCGACATATTCACATCAATTTTCACCCAGTATGACTGATTTGGATTATCAAAGTGAAGCGAATCAACAGGTTTAAAGACTTCCGGAAAAGCGTCAGAAGAGCCTGGAGCTGCCATCACCTTCAACGTATCAGGCTGAGGTAAATTCAGGAGCAGAATGATCAGAAATGAAAACATGAATGATAAAGATAGATTATGCATGCTTTTGTACGATCTGAGTTTTGGAATTTTCAAAATAAGAATGCATTTAGGCTGGTAAATGAGAGCGGTATATGCTAATATTGATCTATGCCGCTAATAATGGAATCGGAGTACTTAAAACGACCCTGGTATTTCTTAAATGCACATTTTGAAACCATTATACCTTCCATTTTTAATAAGGTGGAAGGAGTTGAATATAGCCGGGAGCGACTTGAACTTGACGATGGTGATTTCCTTGACCTTGACTGGTTGAAAGCAGGAAGCAAAAGGCTTATGATTATTAGTCATGGGATGGATGGAAGTACTGATCGTCATTATATGAAACGAGCTGCCAAATTTTTTCATGGGCGAGACTGGGATATACTGGCCTGGAACAACCGGGGTTGCAGTGGGGAATTAAATCGACTGGCCAGATCCTATCATCACGGGGAAACAAGGGACCTCTCAGAGGTGGTTGAAAGAGGACTCAAAGAAGATTATGAGGGTATTGTTCTTCTGGGAATTTCTATGGGAGGTTGTCAGACTGTTAAATATTTTGGAGATCACCAGACGGATCATCGGGTGTTGGGCGGTTTCACCGTTTCAGTTTCCTGCAACCTTGAAGATACATCGATAGAAGCTGAAAGAAGATTAGGAGGATTTTACGGGAAAAGATTTCTTGAGAAGATTAAGGATACTTATAAAAGAAAATCAATCATTCATGCCGAACTGCAGCAAATAGATATTGGTAGAATTAATTCGTTTGACGAACTTCATGAAATGATTACAACGAAGCTGTTTGGTTTTGACAGCAAAGAAGATTTTTACACTAAATCTTCTTGTATTAACTACATCAATCAGATCAAAAAGCCGGTATTTATCTTAAACGCCAAGAACGATCCACTACTTGGAGCAAAATGTTTTCCGATCGACGAGATCAGGAAGCATAAACACCTTTATGCCGAGTATCCGAAGTACGGTGGACATGTGGGTTTTACCATACCGGGTAACAAAAATTCTTACATAGAATTGAGGGCTGAGAAATTTATTAACGAGGTTATTCTTCCTTCTTCCTGAATTTCAGGGAAGCGGAATTTATACAGTACCTGAGTCCGGTCGGTTTAGGCCCGTCCGGGAAAACGTGCCCCAAATGACCATCACAACGGCCACACAGTACTTCAGTCCGAACCATTCCATAAGAAACATCTTCTTCAGAAGCCACATTCACATCATTGATCGGCTGGTAAAAAGATGGCCATCCTGTCCCGGACTTGAATTTGGTTTCCGACTCAAAAAGTGGGAGTGAACAGGCCGCACAAATGTATGTTCCTTCCTCTTTAATGTTTAGCAACTCACCGCTAAATGCACGTTCGGTTCCTTTTTCCCTGAGCACGTAGTATTCAAACTCCGTCAACTCTATCTTCCATTCTGCCTCAGACTTCACAATTTTTTCAATGTTTGTTGAAGCTTCAACTTTGGCCTCTTTTTTCTTTTGAGCACACGAAGCAGTGGTAATGACAATAAGTGATAGTGCGATTAGATTCCTCATGATACAAATAACGAAAATAATACCCGGAAGAGTTCGAAAGGATAATACAATGGTCATTCAGTTGACCATTTTTTGATCAGATCAGGTTGTCTCAGCGGTAATCCATTTATCAATTGGTGGCGGAGTGTAGCCCTTCATTTTTGAAATGAGCTCGCCGATATTCTCTCCAACCAACACCATGTTTCGATTGATCTCCTTAAGAAATCCTTCTTTAACCATGCCATCCATCATTGCAATCAATGAATTGTAAAACCCATTGATATTTAGCAATCCCATGGGTTTTTCATGAAGACCAAGCTGACCCCATGTGAGAATTTCAAAAAACTCTTCCATTGTGCCAAATCCTCCTGGCAGTGCGATAACGCCATCGGAAAGCTCGTTCATTTTGGTTTTCCGTTCATGCATGGTTTTAACAATAATGAGTTCAGAAAGGTGATCGTGAACTACTTCTTTCGTTTTTAAGAAATCAGGAATGATTCCAATGACTTCTCCATTATTTTGTAATGCACCTTCTGCAACACTTCCCATCAGCCCAATTTTGGCCCCACCATAAATCAGTTTGATTTTCTGTTTTGCCAGTTCCTTTCCAAGATCGGAAGCGATTGTCTGATAAATAATATTAGTTCCGCTACCTGATCCGCAAAAAACTGAAATGCTGTTCAACTGCATTGCTACTTTAATCGTTCGACAACCATTTCGGAAACACGTTCCCCGATAGCCAGCGAGGAAGTAGCGGCTGGTGAAGGTGCATTACCAATGTTGATAAATTTTTCATGCCTGACAACCAGAAAATCATCAATCAACCCCCCTTTACGATCACATGCCTGAGCACGAACGCCTGCTCCACCTTTTATAAGGTCCTTCTTTTCAATTTCAGGAATTAATTCCTGCAAGGCCTTTGTAAAGGCACCTTTTGAGTAGGACCTGTACATTTCTCCCATCCCTGTTTTCCAGTATTTAGACGCAACGCGAAGAAATCCAGGATAAAATAATGTTCCGAGCAGCTCCTTCATATTAATCTGTGACTTCTTGTAACCCTCTCGTGCAAAAGCCAGTACAGCATTGGGCCCGGCTTCAATCCCTCCATCTATGTGTCGGGTAAAATGTACACCCAAAAATGGAAAGTCAGGGTCAGGAACGGGATAGATCAGATTCTTAACCAGATGTTCTTTCTCCGGTTTTATTTTATAGTATTCTCCTCTAAAAGGAACAATCTTGTAATCAATTTTAGCTCCTGAAAGTTTTGCGATTTTATCTGAATAAAGTCCGGAACAATTGACAACCAGGCGAGTGGTCAGTCGCTGATTCTGGGTATGAACATGAATAAAACCTTTTTCCTCCTGGAATTTCATCAGCTTATTGGAAGAATGAATCTCCCCTCCAAAGTGCTTGAATTTATCAGCATATTTGTCTGCTACCAGTTTGTAGTCGATGATTCCTGTCTGTGGAACGAACAGTCCTTTAATACCGGCCACATGAGGTTCGTATTCTTTTAGTTCTTCTGCCCCAAGTTGTTTGATTCCTGTAAGCCCGTTAGCTTCACCTCTTTCAGAGAGTGTCTGAAGAGCACCAAGTTGTGACTCACTGGTAGCGACTACTACTTTCCCGCACAATTCGTATGGAATTTCTTCTTCGTTGCAAAAATCGAGTAGCCTGTGATAGCCGTCCACACAATTTTTTGCTTTATAGCTGCCTGGTTTGTAGTACAATCCGGAATGAATTACACCACTGTTGTGACCAGTCTGATGCTGGGCAATGGTTCGCTCTTTTTCAATAAGAGCGACCTTATAGGTAGGGTTTTTTTCCTTAATGCGAAGGGCAGAGGCAAGACCAACAATGCCACCTCCAATTATAACTACATTATACATATTGTGATTACAAGCGACAGCAAATATCGCCGGACAAAAATTGTTTATGAAATTGGTTTACGGTTTTCTTCTAAAAGTCTTCAGATGAGCGGATTGCCAGTCTGATGTACATGTCAAAAGTAAAAAACCCGATATTGCTATCGGGTTTTTTACACTTAGGTTAATTCATTCCTAATCTTCCAGCTTAACGGCATCAATGGATGCTTCCTTCACCTTCTGATTGAACTCGCTTATTTTGGTATCAAAGATTTCGTTCAGCACCTTAAGCTGTTCATCAATCTTACCGGTTACCTCATCATAAAATTCGAGTGTTGAATCAGTGGGTCTGTTTACACCAACTCCTGCAAGGGATGCAAGATGACCCAGTTTGTTGTTGAGTCTGATCGGGAAATTAAGCGGATCCTGACCACTTTCATTCTTGGTTTGATAAAGTTCCTTTTCAATGGTACTCATTTCGCTGATAATAGATTTTCCAAGCTTTTTTAACTCTTCATTGTCCTCAACCTTCTTAAGAACATCATTGATCTGGGCTTTAGCCTTTCTGATGTTGATGATCCCTTCATGAGTTTCGGTGAGTTTATCCCGTACCTTAATCAGAAAATCAAACTGAGCTTGTATATCGGCCTGGGTAGCGCTTATTCTTGGATCTTTCAGGAGATTAAAGTCTTCTGTAGTCTCATTGCCATTTACATTCATTTTGACTTTGTAGGTTCCCGGCACTGCCATTGGACCACTGGTTGTTGCCCACCACATAATCATTCCTGGGAACGTCTTAGCTCCATTGTATCGCATGTTCCAGTTCATGGTGTTAAATCCTTTTTTGACATCCAGTGAACCTTCATTTTCCTTTTTATCCGGATGGGTGGAAAATGTCTTGATCAAATCACCATCTGCTTCATGAAAGCTAATGGAAATAGTATCTGTTTTGGCTGTGTCCTTCACATAATAGTTGATTAAAACTCCACCCGGATGATTTGTGCCGGCAGTTTTTGACTCCCTTCCATTTCCGCCACCCATTTGATAAGCATCCATCGGTTTGAATAAATGATGTGACTTAGCTGCCATCGCATCATTCAACTGATGCAATGGGGTAAGGTCGTCAATCATCCAGAAACTACGACCCTGAGTTGCTGCGATCAGGTTATTTTTTTTCAGGGCAAGATCGGTAATTGGAACAATGGGTAAATTCATCTGGAAAGCACTCCAGCTTGAACCATCATCAAACGAAATGTACATTCCGGCTTCTGTTCCGGCATAGAGCAGTCCCTTTCTAACCGGATCAGCCCGAAGAACACGTGTAAAATCTTCACCTCTTATTCCTGAGGTTATTTTCTTCCATGTTTTACCATAATCTTCTGTTTTATATAAATATGGCGCAAAATCCCCCAGTTTATACCGTGTTCCTGCGACATATAGTCCGCCTTTATTGAAAGGATCAATTTCAACACTGTTGATCATCGTCCATTCAGGCATTCCGGCAGGTGTTACATTTTCCCAGCTGGCACCTCCATCTTTTGTAACATGAATGAGTCCATCGTCAGAACCTGTCCAGATCACACCTTCCTCATGATAAGATTCGGTTGCTGCGAAAATCGTGCAATAGTATTCAACACTTGTATTATCCTGAGTGATCGGCCCACCTGAGGAACCGAGTTTAGTCGGATCATTTCTCGTCAGATCCGGGCTGATAATTTTCCATGATTGTCCTTCATCTGTACTCATGTGAAGCTGATTGGATGCTGTATACAGTTTGTTTCCGTGAGGAGAAAAGAAGATTGGAAAATTCCACTGGAATCGATACTTGAATCCTTCAGCTCCATGTCCCATTGGATTGTCCGGCCAGACATTTACTGCTCGCACTTCACTGGTTTCATGGTTTACACGGGTCAGAAACCCGTCGTAACTCCCGCCATATACAATTTCATTATTTGACGGGTCAGGTGCGATATGTGCGCTTTCTCCTCCTGCAGTAGATTCCCAGTCACTGTCTCCGATTGATCTTCCATCAGTTCTGTGTCGGATTCTTACCGTTGAATTGTCCTGTTGTGCTCCATATATTCGGTATGGGAAAGAATCGTCAGTAGTCACCCGATAAAATTGAGCAGTCGGCTGGTTGTTATAAGTTGACCAGTTTTCTCCGCCATCAAAAGACACCTGAGCACCTCCATCATCTCCAATTACCATACGCTGATTGTCTTCAGGCGCAATCCATAAATCATGATGATCTCCGTGTGGAGCATTATATGTCTCGTAGGTTCTGCCACCATCCTTCGATCGGTGATATCGAACGTTCAATACATACAAACCATTTTCATCCTGCGTGTCAGCATAGATTCTGGTATAATACCATGCACGCTGACGAAGTTTCCGTTCTTTATTTATAAGGCTCCAGGTTTTCCCGGCATCATCAGATCGGTATACTCCTCCATCTTTATTTTCAACAATCAGCCATACTCTGTTTGAATTCATCGGAGATACGGTGACACCTGAGATACCCCAAACTCCTCCAGGGAGGCCTTCGTTTTTAGAAATATTGGTCCATGTATCACCGCCATCTGTACTCTTCCATAGCGCTGAACCTTCACCTCCGCTCTCAAGGCTGTAAGGAGTTCTTCTTATTCTCCAGGTAGTGGCATATAATATTCTCGGATTATTGGGATCAAAGGTCAGATCAACAACGCCTGCATCAGGATTGACATAAAGGACTTTTTCCCAGCTTTTCCCTCCGTCCTTACTGCGATAAACTCCTCGTTCTGTTGATGATTTATACAAATCTCCCATTACGCCTGCATATACTAAATCAGGATTTTTAGGGTGAATTTTGATACGGGGGATGTGGCGTGAGTTGGGTAATCCGATGGATTGCCAGGTGGTACCTGCGTCAACGGATTTCCACATACCATAGCCGGAAGAGACGTTTCCCCTGACCGTTTTCTCTCCGCCACCCACATATATTACGTTATTATCCCATTCACTTACTGCAACAGCTCCTATTGAGCCACCGAAATATCCGTCTGAAATATTTTCCCAGGTGCTTCCTGCATCATTTGTTCGCCAGACACCACCGCCGGTTGATCCCATATAAAAGAGGTTGGCTTTTCCGGGAACACCGGTAACAGCTGCAGATCGCCCGCCGCGAAATGGTCCAACCAGACGCCAATTCATTCCGTCATATAATGTACTGCTGTAGCTTTTTGAGGGAGTAGAGGATTTTCCCCGGTTCCTCTGTGCTTCGCCATCAATGACAAAACAGAATATAGCCAGGGCTGTTATCAGGATCTTCTTCATAGTTAAATCAGGTTATAGTTTTCTATTCCAAGTTAAGAATCCAAAACAAAATTTACGAGACTCCTTTTTTGGATGGTGCTATGAAGTTTTTAATGGGAAATCAGAATCGTATACTATGGGGATTGTGTTACAAGATTTTCTGACCTTATAAATGAAAAATATCAGAGAAAATGAGTCTTTGAGGATGGTCAATTTTCACCCTTCTGAACAGAATCTCAAGCGATAATTAAATTGCTCTTAATTAAACCTGTATAATCGCCTAAACAAATAAATAAGATTAAGTCAGCCTTTTTTTCCTCATTCTGGTAACTTTCAGAAATGAACAAGCCGATTCGAATAGTTGGAATAGGAGGAGTCAGTCAGTCGGGTAA
>JAVKDB010000015.1:0-243370 GCA_040222475.1 Cyclobacteriaceae bacterium
ATCCATTGACGAGCTCATAAGGTAATCTTCCGGCTCTTCCACAATCATTGATTCGATCGGATTCATGTGTATGTAGTCCAGCTTTTGGGACAACAGCTTGACCGTATCTAATTCAATTGCATGGTTATCGTCCTTCCAAAACTTGTACCTGCTAATTCTCTTCAATCGTCTTCCGGCATATTCAAACTGATTCAACATCCAACCCCTTCTGCTTTCAGGTTCATTCGTGATCATTGAAATGATCTTCTTCGCCGTGAACTTTTTGAAATCCCTGATAATATCAGAAATTTTATGACCATCACGGGCCCTGACAACAAGGTGCAAATGATTGCTCATCAAACACCATCCATACACCATCAGCCCCTTTTCTTTGATGCAATAGTTTAATGAGTCAACGATCACGATTTTGTATTCCTTTCGGGTAAAAACATCGATCCAGCCTACCACTGTGAATGTGAGAAAATATACAGCTTGTTGATCAGCAATGAGGTACCTGTCACCTGACATTTGGCAAAAGAACAGATCATTCGTCTTAAACCGCATTGCAAATGCTCTACTTTAAATCATCCTCGTTGCAAACGAGGACGAGGAGGAGATCACGATTTTGTATTCCTTTCGGGTAAAAACATCGATCCAGCCTACCACCGTGAATGTGAGAAAATATACAGCTTGTTGATCAGCAATGAGATACCTGTCGCCTGACATTTGGCAAAAGAACAGATCATTCGTCTTAAACCGCATTGCAAAATGCTCTACTTTAAATCATCCTCGTTGCAAACGAGGACGAGGAGGAGTGCAAATGATTGCTCATCAAACACCAGCCATACACAATCAGCCCCTTTTCTTTGATGCAATAGTTTAATGAGTCAACGATCACGATTTTGTATTCCTTTCGAGTAAAAACATCGATCCAGCTACCACCGTAAATGTGAGAAAATAACCAACTTGTGGATCAACAATGAGGTACCTGTCACCTGACATTTGGCAAAAGAACAGATCATTCGTCTTAAACCGCATTGCAAATGCTCTACTTTAAATCATCCTCGTTGCAAACGAGGACGAGGAGGAAAAGATCATCATCTTTACTTGAAGGTGTAAACCTTATGTAGCCACGATTTTCTTTTATCCAATTAGAGATAGCATCAGCTTTGTTAAAAGTGATGATCGGAATGTCAGCACTTTCTTAACTGATCTTCAAAAAATTAAACATGAATAGATTACTTCTAATCCTTATGTTGATCATATGTTGTCTGGGCTTTCAAAACTGTGGACAAAAAACTAAGAAGAGTGGTATTGAAATTATTGATCTCTCTCAAAACCAAATTCGCTTAATGAATAAACTCGTGAACGAACCACTTGAAATCAGAAATTCAATTCTGATTGATTCAATTTTCAGGCCCAATCAGCATTTATGGAATGGCTATTTAGGAAATGAATCTGACTTCAACGATTGGCTTAGCAATGTAGCTTTTGCTGAGTTAGATTCATATAATTTGAAAGCTGAAAAAATTAATCTACAGCAATTAAACAGTCAATTCTTTGAGACGGCCAGTTTAATGGAGGAATTTACCAAACACAATTCGAAAGGAAAATGGTACATCTTTTTCGGGCCAAAATGGACAAATTTAGGTGGATTTGCAGATGGGACAATGTTTATTGATTTAGCCTTTGAATCAAATAAAAGCCTTGAAGATATAACGATCTTCCTGCCGCATGAGATAAATCATCAAATCTATTCAAATACAACTGACCGAAATGATAATGCTGTCCTTCACAGGATACTGGATGAAGGGTTTGCCTGCTATGTAAGTCATCTGTTCCATAATGGTGAAACCACAATAGCAGAAGAATTAGGGTATTCAGAATCTGAATATATAATGTCGGTGGAAAATGAGAATGAGGTTATGGAGCTTCTAAGAACTAACTATCGTTCAAATGATGAAAATTTGAGCCGGATGTTTGCTGCTCGTAGTTACAGGTTTTCAGAAAATTTTCCTGCAGCAATTGGGTACTTTATTGGATACCGGATTGTAGAAGAGTTTGTAAAGAGGAATGGGAAGGAATCCTGGAAAAGGATTTATGATATATCGCCAGAGGAAGTTTTAAAAGAAAGCAGAATACTGGAATAACAAATTGCACAACAAATGGTTAGATGCAATCACTTCTCCACATCAAGACTGCCACCAATCCATCACACTCATCCTTAGTACTTATAGCTTGTCGTCTGCAGCTTTAAGCCTAACACACAACCCTGCCTATTTGACATACTTTCCTTTTTAGGTACGGTTATCGTGCAACTGGCATTCATGAGCAAGAAAAAAAAGAATGTTACCCTTGGCTGGGCGTTGAAAAACATCATCTGGCCAAGACGAAAGACACTATTCATCGGCCTCCTCCTGATTTTTATTAGCCGACCTGCTGGACTTGTTCTGCCAGTTGCCACCAAATACCTGCTCGATGATGCGGTCCCCAACCAGGACATGGCCATGTTGAAGCTCATCGTTATTGTCATTGTCATTTCGTTGGCCATCCAGGCAGCAAGTTCATTTCTTTTGACCAGAATCCTGAGTGTGGAGGCTCAGTTTCTCATTTCTGAGTTAAGAGTTAAAGTCCAGAAAAAAATCTTATCACTTCCGGTCAATTTCTTTGATAACAACAAATCAGGAGCCCTGGTCTCCCGGATCATGACCGATGTGGAAGGCGTACGAAATCTGGTAGGAACAGGACTCGTACAACTGGTCGGAGGAACCATCACGTCAGTTCTTGCTTTGATTCTTCTCATCAATATCAGCCCTTCCATGACCATATTCACGCTCATTCCGGTCGGACTTTTTGCATTCATCGCACTCAAAGCATTTGGACGAATTCGGCCGATTTTCCGTGAGCGGGGTAAACTGAACGCTGAAGTAACCGGACGACTAACCGAAACCCTGAACGGCGTTCGGGTGATCAAAGGGTTTAACGCGGAAGAATCTGAAAATAAAACCTTCGAATCCGGAGCGCGAAGGCTTTTCGAAAATGTAAAATCCAGTCTGACAGCCACAGCACTCGTTACCAGCTCCGGCACATTCCTTATTGGATTTGCCAGTGCAGGCATTCTGGCCATGGGCGGCTACTTTATGATTCAGCAGGACCTTACGGCCGGAGAACTGATTTCCTTCATCTCATTGCTGGCCTTTATGATCGCTCCTATCGTGCAAATGAGTAACATTGGCAGCCAGATGACAGAAGCATTTGCAGGACTGGACCGAACAGAAGAAATCATGCAAATGGACCCGGAAGATCAGGCGGATTTACGACCTGACACACTGGAGACTATTCATGGAGACATTGAATTCAGCGATGTTTCCTTCAGCTATGAAGAAGACAAGGAAGTGCTAAAAAACATCAGCTTTAAGGCTCCTCCCGGAAGCGTCACGGCACTGGTTGGCAGCTCGGGTTCTGGAAAATCCACCATCGCGGGACTGGCGGCTACTTTCCTGAATCCGGATTCTGGAACCATCACTATCGACGGACAGGACCTGACCAAACTACAACTTTCCAGCTATCGTCAGCACCTGGGTGTAGTCTTACAGGATGACTTTCTGTTTGAGGGGACCATTCGGGAGAACATTCTATTTCCAAGACCAAATGCAACGGAAGCAGAGCTGGAAGAGGCTGTAAAAGGGGCTTATGTGAATGAGTTCACAGACCGCTTTGAGGACGGGCTGGATACAGTCATTGGTGAACGAGGGGTCAAACTATCCGGTGGTCAGCGTCAACGAATCTCGATAGCGCGCGCTCTATTGGCTGATCCGAAGATTATTATTCTTGATGAAGCGACTTCCAACCTCGACACGGAAAGTGAGACATACATTCAAAAGAGTCTGGAAGGTCTGATGCGGGATCGTACCACATTTGTCATCGCGCACAGGCTCAGTACCATTCGTCAGGCAGATCAGATCCTGATCATCGAAAACGGAGCAATTGTAGAGCGTGGCACTCATGATGAACTCATTGCTGCAGAAGGTCGATACTACGAGTTGTTTACTTATCAGAGCAGGATTTAATTACATCGGCAACCTCATTTGCATTTGGTAACATAAATCTTGCAGCTCATCACAAAAAGATGATTTTAGTGTCTTTACCACTTTAAAAAGCGTCTTTCAAAAAAAACAACGAGATGAGAAGATTAACTATACTTTCTTTCCTGCCTTTTGCATCGATCTTTTTAGGATGCTCCAAAAACAATCAGGCATTCATTTGTGATTCAGATGCAGCGTTCATTCTCGAATCCGGAAGTTGCCTGGTATTTACTGACGCTGGAGAACTTGACGATGAACGTGCCATGATCCTGACCATTATTGAAGAAACTGTAATGGAGGTGAATGCAGTGATGCCGGTTGATAATATAGGAATCACAGTACAAGTTGCTCCTTCAAGAGCCATTCCTGAAATTGGTATGGGAGGATTTAATCCAGGCCCTAACGAAGTGATCCTTTCTTTTGATCCTTCATTCCCGGATATCTCTGCTTCCATACTCAAAGAGCTCAAACCGCTGTTGGCTCACGAAATGCACCATGCAAAACGGAGAAGAGAAGTGGGTTACGGGTCCACCCTCCTTGAAGCAATGGTTTCTGAAGGTATGGCAGACTGTTTCGCTATAGAAATTGCCGGTATAGATCCGCCCATCTGGTCAGTCGCCTTAAGTGAGGAACAATTAGCAAGCTGGAAAGAAGCTTCAAAAGCCTCGTGGAATAACAGTTCTTACGATCATCAAAAGTGGTTCTTTGGCTCCTCGAATGTTCCAAGGTGGGCAGGGTATACCATCGGATTCAACATGGTAAAAGACTATATCGCTGACAACCCGGATCGAAAAGCGTCAAACCTGGTGAATGAGCCGGCTGGTTCGTTCACTGATTAGAAAAAAGATTTAGTTGTGATACTTCACACATCTACAGCTGAGCATGTGTTCATCACCCACCTTTGAATGATAGATCGTTTCGTCATTCTTTTTCAAAGTGATTATTCCGGCAGTATTGCTGTCCTTGAGCTCATTATCCCACCAGTTTCCACTGGTTGTCAACTGTCTGAATAAGTGTCCCGGCTCTCCAAAACCTCCGTATAGCATCTGCATATCACTTTCCTGTCCTTCATGAAGGAATTTGCCTGAATGATTCCAGCCTCCAAAAAAACCAAAGAGGTATCTCCACTCATGAATGGTGGGGACGTGCCACCCTTCAGGACATGCTTTATTTGCCTGTTCGTAGTTGTACAGACGTCCGTATTTATCGCAAAATTCTTCTGTGTCATTGTAACAGTAGGATCCTTCTACCTTGAACTTCACATTCTCTGCAAACCATGTTCGGGTAATCTCAGCTCCATGTTGAATTTTGGTGAAAGTAACCGTTTTATAAACCGTCCCGTCTCTCGGATCAGTGTAACTTCCTGTAGTATGAGAAAACTTCTTTGTATGGACAGATTGTGCCAAAGCAATAGTGGCAAAAACAAAAAAGGTAAGTGCTATTCCGATTCTACTTTTCATGAGAGTGGTATCTGGTTGGTTTTCCAATAAAATACTGAGGTGTTAAGATACGATAAAATCCATTTCAGACCCTTCCACACTCGATGAAATCGATCAAACTGAAGATCAGACCATGAAAATGAATGATTGCCACACTTATTGATTTACCGATTTTTTTAATTACAACGCTTTTATAAATGAGAAAAGCCGAAACGAGTACGTTTCGGCTTTTTAAATCAATTTAGGCTGAAATTAAATCAAATTCATCTCAGTCAGCGTGTCATTGGTCTTACGAACGGCGGCTGCACTTTCTTCCAGTTTTGCTTTCTCTGCATCATCAAGATCGATCTCTACAAGCTCTTCGATTCCGTTCTTTCCAATAATGGCAGGTACACCAATGCAGATGTCTTTCAATCCATACTCACCGTCCAGCATGGATGAACATGGGAACATTTTTCTGGTGTCACACGCAATCGCCTGAACCATGGCCGATACTGCTGCTCCGGGAGCATACCATGCAGAAGTACCCAATAGTTTTGTCAAAGTCGCCCCTCCTACTTTCGTTTCCTCCAGCACATAGCTCAGCTGATCATCATTCAGAAACTGAGAAACAGGCACGCTGTTTCTTGTCGCCAGTCTTGTTAAAGGGATCATGCCCGTATCGCTGTGACCACCTATCACCATCCCGTCAACATCAGAAGCTGCACAATCAAGCGCTTCGGCCAGTCGGTACTTGAATCGCGCCGAATCCAGTGCTCCCCCCATTCCGATAATTCTGTTTTTAGGAAGACCCAATGCTCTGTGAGCAAGGTAGGTCATGGTATCCATTGGATTAGATACCACAATAATGATCACATCAGGAGAGTGTTTGATCAGGCTTTCTGCCACATTCTTTACGATTCCCGCATTCGTAGAAATTAATTCCTCACGTGTCATTCCCGGCTTTCTTGGAATTCCGGAAGTGATTACCGCCACATCACTATTGGCTGTTTTTTTGTAATCATTGGTAGTTCCGGTAATTTTGGTGTCGAAGCTGTTGAGTGAAGCTGTCTGCATCAGGTCCATGGCTTTACCTTCCGCAAAACCTTCCTTGATGTCGATCAATACCACTTCAGAAGCAAAATCTTTGATGGCGATGTACTCTGCACAACTGGCACCTACTGCACCCGCCCCTACTACTGTTACTTTCATATTTTATTGAGATTTAAGTTGATTCTAAAAAGGACTGCAAAAGTACAAAGCAAACTATTATTATTTCACTGATACCCAATCTAACAGCAGTTGACAACTGTCATTCAGCATGTTTTTCTCCAATCCCTTACATCGAATTCAGGTTAAGCATTTTCATTTGACAGATTCACTCCCTGTTTCAATAAAGTAATTCCCATCACTAACAACCACACCGATTTGATATGAAATACCGGCTTATAAATCTCAAAATTATCCGGAATCGACAGAATGATGCTTACTGCTGTAAGACCCAATGCCGCTGTAAATCCGCCTAACCAAACAGGGAAAATTTTCCATTTAATAAAACCTGATCCCAACAATACAAGACCTACTCCTGAGAAGATTCTTCCAAATCGTACAAAACAGGTGACATATTGATTGGTGAACAAAACACCATTCATGAACTCCTCAATCTCTTCAGCTGACTTACCCATGGTTTCACCAACACCCCAGGCTCCGAAGTTGTAGTAAAAAGCTGCAGCTATTGCGAGTGTAAATGTCCCCACTATAGTCATACCTGCTCCCGGAATCAATACCACACGAAAAGGTTTCTTTGCCGTGATGGACACCAGTGCAAATAGTGCTATTGCCATGGTAACCCATCCAAAAATATGGAACCTGTACATCCATATCCAGTACCACACGTCCTCCCCGATCGCCTCAAAATCTGACGCTATAATATACTCCCCAATGTGATGCGACGATAAGGCCCATCCCCCCCATAATAATATAGCTGCGACAATGAATGACCAGCCTGTAAAGTTTGTTTCGAAATCCCTTTTCATTCTTTCAGATTAATTTTTAACTGACGAATCTATTTCGATCCAAATTCAAAGTCAGTAACAATTGTTACATAGCGAGATTTAGAGATGCGGTATCTTGTTTATTCTAAATTTTGACCAACATCTTTTGTTTTGGAAAGACGCGATTTTATAAAGAAAACAACGTTAAGCTCGTTTGTAACACTCATTGGAGCAGATATCGTTTTTGGCTCTGATATGCCGGCAGGTTATCAGCCCCTGGCGCTACAGGAAACCGACCCCTTCAAAATGTTCAACAAGCACAGTGACATGGTTGTGCTCAATGATAAACCCTGGAATATAGAAGCTCAGGCACATTTATTGGATGATAACATTACACCAAACTCCAGTATGTTCATTAGAAATAATGGATTAATACCAAAAGAAATTGATGTTGAAAAGTGGACGCTTACCATCGATGGAGAATCCGTTGAAAATAAAAAAACGTATACACTCGATGAATTAAAATCTAAGTTTAAGCACCATACATATCAATTGACATTGGAATGTGGCGGGAATGGCAGAAGTGAATTTGATCCACCTGCCAAGGGGAATCAATGGACGACAGGTGCGGTACATTGTGCCAGCTGGAAGGGGGTTCGCCTAAAAGATGTTTTAAATGACGCTGGAATAAAAGGTGATGCGGTCTACATTGGATTCCATGCTGCTGACCTCCATTTAAGCGGTGATAGGAGTAAGGAGCCTGTCTCCCGAGGCTGTCCAATGGAGAAAGCGCTTCAAGATGAAACCATACTCGCCTTCCAAATGAATGGGGAGGATATTCCACTCGCTCACGGATACCCGTTGCGACTTGTCGCAGGAGGCTGGCCTGCGTCTGTTTCAGGAAAGTGGTTAAATCGAATAAGTATAAGAAATATCGTTCATGATGGTGCAAAAATGACCGGAACCGCTTACCGGGTACCCTGCGAGACAGTGGCGCCAGGAGAAAAGGTGAAGGATGAAGACATGTGCATCATTGAATCCATGCCAGTAAAATCATTAATTACCTACCCTAAATCAGGAGCAGTCATTAATGAAGGTTCAGTATTGAATATTCGAGGGCATGCCTGGGCAGGTGAGCTGGAAGTTGCTAAAATGGAGTACTCCATAGATTTTGGAGCAACCTGGAAAACTTGTTCAATCAAAAATGCAGCTAATCGATTAGCATGGCAACATTTTAAGGCAAGCGTAGATTTTCCAAAAAAGGGTTATTATGAAATATGGGCAAGGGCTACTGACTCCAGCGGTGTATCACAGCCGATGCTGGTTCCGGGATGGAATCCTAAAGGATATTTGAATAACGCATGTCACAGAATTGCAGTAAAGGTTACGTAGATGTCTAAAAAAGAAGACCTCAACAAACTTATTCAACTGGCATCTAAACTGGTGAACCTGGTACTTGTTATTTCAGTGCTTGTCAGCATTTTAGTCATTTACACTACAATTGATCCTGGCTTAATGATGTTCAAAACAAAGCCGGAAAGCATTTCAATCAATACGACTATCAAGGATGAGATTGAAAATGGCATACATATGAAAACGGGTTTGATAGAAGCCGAGGGTTTGATGATGGTGGTTAATAATTGTACTAATTGTCATTCGTCTAAACTGATACTACAGAATAGAATGAACGCAGAACGATGGAATACCACCATCAAATGGATGCAGGAAACTCAGAACCTTTGGGATCTGGGGGTGAATCAGGAGGTGATAGTTAATTATCTGGTTACCAATTACCCTCCAGAGTCCAAAGGAAGACGTGAGAAATTAGCTAATATTGAATGGTATGATCTTGAAAATTAGAGTAGCCATACTTAACTTATTCGTCCCTGTCCTGTTGTCAGGGTATACCATGCAAAAAATTATTGCAGCTCCTCGAGCAATTTGGAGTCATTTTGATGAATTGAAATTTGAAAACAGTTTAACTACAATCACAAATTAATTATGAAATACATTGATGCTTTCATCAGTGCCTTTAATGGCACAGTGAATTGGACCTGGAGATCTATTCTTTTCGAAGTACCATGGTACACGAACTATTTTTGGGGGTTAGTTGCCATCTCACTTATTGTATGGGGATTGGAAATAGCATTTCCGTGGAGAAAAGAACAATCCATCATCAGAAAAGATTTTTGGCTGGACGGATTTTACATGTTCTTCAATTTCTTCCTTTTCTCCATCGCTATTAGCGGCATCTATAACATGTTGGGAGTATTCTTTTCTGACATAGGCATCACGGCTAAAAGCTTAGCGGTGATCGACATTTCGAAGTTGCCAATGTGGGGACAATTGCTAATCTTCTTTATCATTTTGGATTTTGTTCAATGGTTCACACATGTACTCCTTCATAAATATGGCTTCTTATGGAAATTTCACAAAGTCCACCATAGCGTAAAAGAAATGGGGTTTGCAGCCCATTTAAGGTATCATTGGATGGAAAATATTTTATACAAACCACTAAAAACCTTTGGTGTGATGATATTGGGTGGATTTGAGCCCGAACAAGCCTATATCGTACATTTTATTGCCATAACGATTGGTCATTTGAATCATTCTAACATCAAAATAACCTGGGGGCCGCTCAAGTACTTATTTAACAATCCGGTGATGCACTTATACCATCATGCCTACGTGCTTCCCGAAGGAAAGTATGGCGTTAACTATGGCATCAGCCTGTCCTTATGGGATTATGTATTTAAAACAAACTACATCCCTGAAGACAGTGGCACGGTTGAGATTGGTTTCAAAGGTGATGACAAATTTCCAAAGGACTTCATTGGACAAAATTTGTATGGGTTTAAAAAGGGGCAGCGTTGATGGGGAATTGATTTTTCAGCCAGAGAGCTTCATAACAATTTCGAAACGCCTTAATCCTGTCAGGAGTTTTGTGGAATAATTGAGAAGATGTAAAAATTTGACCAATTTGGCATGTAAAGAGTGTCAACTATGCAACCCACGTTTGACTTCTATTCGCTATTTGGTCTGGTCGCATTAGGTCAGGGAATATTCCTGTTGCTTTTCATTGCGATGAAGCACCATCGATCATCTTCCTACAGGCTTCTGTTTCTTGTATTGTTTGTTCTGCTCTTCGAAGTACTTCATGATTTTCTTGTCAGAACAAGGTTGATTCTTGAGGTACCGGATCTGCTAAGTACGGGTCATCTTTTTTCTTATTGTATTGGACCGCTGATCTTTCTCTACGTACTATCGCTCACTCGAACTTCTTTCAAATTCAAAGCCTTATACCTGTTACATTTTCTGCCCTTTCTTTTCTACAATCTTTCTAAAATTCCCTCCTATCTACAAACGAAAGCACAGAAACTATCATTCCTTACCTACTACTATTCCTCGCTTGAGAAAGATCCAAAGCATTTTTTTAAGGTACGCGATCCGATGGACATCTTAGAAGGCTTGCTGCGATATGACGTGCATAAGATTTTTTATGTGGCAGTAGCGTTCTATTTCTTTATTGCTTACAAAAGAGACATCCTGAATCAATATGCCAATCTGGAAAAAACCAATATCAGATGGATGAAAACCGTCTTGTATGGTTACCTGATTATCTGGTTGATTATTCCTGTACAGCGTTTTTCCGGATTCATTATCAATGACCTGTCGGTATTAAACAACATTGGCTACATGCTGCTTCCAATACATGTTTACTTCATTTCATTTGTAGTATTCAGTCAGCAGAATGCCACCGAACTATTATCAAAAAATAAACCTGCAGCAATTCCTGATGAAGGCTTTCTCAAAGAAATCATTGATAAATCCAATGGATTATTGCGTACAGAAAAGGTCTATCTTAACCCTGATCTGACACTCCCGATGCTGGCTGGGTTAATTGAAGTAAGAGATCATAATCTGTCGCTGGCGATCAATCACCTGTCAGGTGTCAACTTCTTTGATTACATCAATCAATATCGGGTACAAGAAGCTCAACAACTATTGAAACAGCCAGAACAAAAACAATATACGGTGGAGTATATCGGAACACAATCAGGTTTTAGTTCCAAGGCCACCTTCTATCGGGCCTTTAAAAAACTGACCGGCAGCACTCCCAGTCAGTTTCAAAAGGAGCATTCAACAGGCTGATCCGCAACCAACAAAGTATCAACGTATACGATGAGACCTTTTAAGGGCTAAATGTCTAAACCAAGAGGCAATCAGACAGGTACAAGGGTCTGTACCAACAAATAAATCAATATGAAACAATCAAATCAAATACGTCTGATATTATTGGGAATTACCCTATCCATCATCAGCAGTTTTCCATCACAGGGTCAATCGACCAGGGTCAATAAGGATTTCAAAATATACTTCACTCTGCGTGAAAATGAAGATGAAAATGCACGGGTAGTATCTTATGACGGCAAAGAGCTGGTGGATTTTAAAGTCCAAAATGGAAAGAGCTCACGCGGCGAAAACAAACCATCAGTCTCTTCTGATGGTAAATGGATTGTATTCAACACCTATCAATTCGGCGGATGGAAAGCAGCCATTTCATCCATTGACGGGAGCGCTATCAGGCAAGTCAGCAAATCATCCAATTACTCAGGATTTCCATCCTTCTCACAGGACAATCAATGGATTGTATTCTATGAACACGAAAATGGAAGAATGGGCAACCGGGACATTTATAAAATCCGGGTGGATGGAACAGAAAAAACCCGGTTGACACAAAATTCCAAACACCATTACTACCCGGCTTTCTCACCAGACGGCTCGAAGATTGCTTTTGTTTCAGCAAGAGAAGGTGGCAATTATGAAGTGTTTGTAATGAATAGTGATGGTTCAGAGCCAAAGAACATTACCAAAAATGTGAGCCATGAATCCTGTCCATCCTGGTCACCGGATGGAAAGCGGCTGGCTTTCCTGTCAATTCGGGATGGCTATTTAAATCTCTACACGATGAACCCGGACGGATCGGGACTAAAAAACGTCACAAACAATCAGAAAAGGGAATCGAATCAGTTCATTCAAACCGCTCAGAGTGTGGACGAACTTTCATACATGTACGGCACAAGCTGGTCTCCTGATGGAAAGCAGATTGTTTTTGTCCAAAAGATGGGAGAACTCCAGAAGCTATTCATCGTTGATACCGATGGCAAGAACCTTCGAGAATTAGTGGAAACAAAAGGTGAGCAAACGAACCCAAATTGGGCAAAATGATTCGGGGAAAATCAGGAATTATGAGAGGAATAGTACAAAATAAATAAACGACACAAGACAAAAATTTTATTTTATTGACCAATGAGAAAACAACCATTATGTACCATAGTCGGGCTCCTTGTTCTGCTCAGTTCATGCACTGAGCAAAACAAGGAATTTTCTCCTGCATCCATCATAGCGAAAGCTGTCAAAGCCCATGGTGGTCCGGAGCAATTGAACGCCATCAATTCAAGAAAAGAGCAGGGAACAACTTTGATATACATCAACGACAGCCTGTTTAGATCAAGTCAATATTACAGTCTTAGAAAGGAAGGCGGTAAATTTTTCTATCAGTCACCTGCATATCTCAGGAAGTATCAATCAGGCCTTATTTTTTCGAGTAACGGATCCTACTCCTGGACACAAAACGATGGCGCCCTGGCTCCTTATATGCAGCCTCCTGAAGAGCATCAGAATAAAAAAGGTGAAGATTATCCCTATTTTTTCGGACTTGAGGAAAGGAACGTGAATGTCGACTATGTTGGAACCATTTTTGAAGCTGAAGAAACGTTACATCGTCTGGATTATTCAGATGAGGATGGCACGACTGAACAGGTGTATTTTGTTAATGACCTATGGTTAATTCGCAAAACAAAACGAGTTATTGAGACATCTCAGGGACCCGCTGAAATCATACGCTACTTCCATGACTATCGGAAGGTGTCAGAGATCATGTTACCTTTTCGAACAGAATCACATTTTCCACCGCGAGAAGTAAACATCAATCTGCTTCGTACATTGGAAATAAACCCTGACATGCCCGACAGTCTCTTTGAATTTCCACAACCAAAATTGTTATCGCAGGATGAGGAAGATAACTATTCAGGGTCTTATCGTAACGCAATCGGTGAATCTTTCAGCATTAGGAAAAAAGGCAAAAGTCTTTTTATTACGTATCCGGGCAGGGAAGAAATTGCCTTGCTCATTGTTGATGAAAACCTCCTCATGTATCGAGATGGTATTGGAAATGGCAGCAGAATGGCCAATCTGATGAGGAAAGAAAGGGACGGAAAACCATACATCGTCTTACTACTTAGAGACCAGGAGAATGAGTGGGTTAAAGAATAAGATCAAGGGATGTACGACCTCTGACCAACATTCACAACATCGCTCCATAATACCGGAATGAAAGTGATCCAATCCCAAACAATTCTTCCCTCCGTCCCTCGTTATGGATAAGCAACAAAAATCTGGTCCCATGAAAAGTCTGCTCAATTTTTTGACATTTTCAGTATTGATCTCGACTTTCAGCTGCTCAGAAAATGAGGATCCAAATCTGGAATACGTCAATTTGAAGGAAGTTGAAATCGGTGACTATGTTTTCGAGTTTCCTTCACATTTCGAACTCATTGAAAAACAGGGCATTGATTCTTATGTAGGAGAAGTAGTTGGTTCCGGTATCACGTTCATCTTTGATTTTGGTGTCTACACCAGGCCTTATGAAAACCTGTCCTCCGACAGGTTTGATGTCACAAACGAAAAGGATGGAACCGTAGAAAAACAACTGGTGATCGGGAAAGATCCGGGAATTGATTTCACCGGAGTTCACATTCGGAATTTGGAAGGTTCCAATTCACTCGGAAATTACATCTCACTGCAAATGTCGACCGTTGATCTAAGTAAAGAACAACAGAAACTGGCCGTTAAGATTTTAAAGTCCGGGCAGTTGAAGGAGTAATGTAATCTTATTGTAGCCTTCGGTCTGATTGCATTTAGTGCACCATTTTGTTAGCTTGCTTTACACCCGCAACCTGTCCCGGTAACAAAAAATATGGCAACAGCAAAAGGAAATTTTGAAATCAACATGGTTCCTCAGACAGATGAAAAAGCACCAGCCGGAAGAATGACGCTTGACAAAGTATATCTGGGCGATATGGAAGGAACGGGTGCAGGTCAAATGATCAGCAAAAGAATTGAGAACGGCGCTGCTGCATATTTTGCGATTGAAGAATTTTCCGGAACTGTTGGCGGCAAAAGCGGTGGATTCACACTTTTGCATAATGGCTTCATGGACAAGGAGTCCCAATCGCTGAGCATTGTCATTATGGAGGGTTCCGGTAGCGGTGAACTGGAAGGTATTTCCGGCTCGATGAACATCATTCAGGACAGTGGCAATCACGCCTATGAATTGGAGTATGAGCAATAGCACTCAGTCTTCCTTATGTCAGTGAAACGAATAAAAAAAGGGTGCCCCGTTTCCGAACCACCCTTTACTCTTCATACGTACCAATTTCAGGCCAGATCGAATCGATCCAGATTCATGACTTTGTCCCATGCGGCAACAAAATCCTGAACAAATTTATCCTTACCGTCTTCACATCCATACACCTCTGCAATCGCTCTGAGTTCTGTATTCGATCCAAAGATCAGGTCAACGCGTGTTCCTGTCCATTTAACTTTTCCTGTTGAACGATCACGTCCTTCGAATACATCCTGTGCATCTGAAGTTGCCGACCATGTCGTTCTTAAATCCAGGAGGTTAGCAAAGAAGTCATTGGTTAAAGCATCGGGACGATCGGTGAAGACTCCATGTTGCGATTGATCGAAATTTGTATTTAATACCCGCATTCCTCCAAACAGTGCTGTCATCTCAGGAGAAGTCAATGTCAGTAACTGTGCTTTGTCCACGAGCATTTCCTCTGCTGAAGCAGTATGCCTTGGATTAAAGTAATTTCTGAATCCATCAGCAGTTGGCTCCAGTGCTCCGAATGATTCAACATCGGTTTGCTCAGCCGAAGCATCAGCCCTTCCTGGTGTGAATGGTACGCTCAGATCATGTCCGGCATTCTTAGCTGCCTGCTCAATGCCTGCACATCCACCTAATACAATCAGGTCTGCCATCGAAACAGACTTACCACCGGAATTGAAATCTTTTTGAACCCCTTCCAGTTTCTGCAATACTCCTGCCAGTTGAGTCGGGTTATTCGCCTCCCAGTCCTTCTGCGGTGCCAGACGAATACGCCCTCCGTTGGCGCCTCCTCTCATATCCGATCCTCTAAAAGTCGAAGCAGAAGCCCATGCGGTCGATACCAGTTGAGACACGGACAAACCGGATTCAAGCAGTTTTTCTTTTAGTACCGCGACATCCTGATCGTTTATCAATTCATGCGTAACAGCAGGGATCGGGTCCTGCCAGATCAATTCTTCGGAAGGTACTTCCGGGCCAAGGTAACGAGCTAGTGGACCCATGTCACGATGGGTCAATTTATACCATGCACGTGCAAACGCATCGGCAAACTCATCCGGGTTTTCGTAGTATCTTCTGGAAATTGGCTCATAGATCGGATCCATTTTGAGAGCCATATCCGCAGTTGTCATCATAAGAGCCTGTGTCTTTGAAGAATCTCCGGCAGCTGGTGCCATTCTCGCATTGGAGGCAGCAGTTGGGGTCCATTGATGTGCACCTGCAGGGCTTTTGGTCAATTCCCAGTCGTAACTAAACAATACATCAAAATAGTCATTGTCCCACTTCGTCGGATTGGGTGTCCACGCTCCCTCGATTCCGCTTGTAATGGTGTCATCCCCGTGTCCTGTTCCAAAGCTATTTTTCCAGCCCATGCTTTGCTCTTCGATTCCTGCTCCTGCGGGCTCCCTTCCCACGTACTTATCCGGGTCTGCTGCTCCATGTGCCTTTCCGAAGGTGTGACCGCCTGCAACCAGTGCCACAGTCTCTTCATCATTCATGGCCATTCGACCAAATGTTTCACGGATATCGATAGCAGATTTCAACGGATCAGGATTTCCGTTTGGTCCTTCCGGATTCACATAGATCAGTCCCATCTGCACAGCACCCAGTGGGTTTTCTAAATCCCGATCACCTGTGTATCGCTTGTCTCCCAGCCATTCGGTCTCTGCTCCCCAGTAAATGTCTTCTTCCGGTTCCCACACATCCGCGCGCCCACCGGCGAAACCAAACGTTTCAAAACCCATCGATTCCAGTGCGCAGTTTCCGGCAAGCACCATCAGGTCAGCCCAGGAAAGTTTCTTTCCGTATTTCTGTTTTATTGGCCACAGCAGTAATCTTGCTTTGTCCAGGTTCCCGTTATCCGGCCAGCTGTTAAGGGGTGCGAATCGCTGGGTACCGGTTCCGGCACCACCTCGTCCATCCTGGATACGATAGGTCCCGGCACTGTGCCATGCCATTCGAATGAAAAGTCCGCCATAATGACCATAATCAGCAGGCCACCAATCCTGTGAGTCTGTCATCAAATCATAGAGATCCTTTTTTACAGCTTTTAGATCTAGTTTCTTAAATTCTTCAGCATAGTTGAAATCCTCCCCCATTGGGTTAGACTTTGATGAATGCTGTCGCAGAATGTTCAGGTTCAACTGGTTCGGCCACCAGTCACGATTGGATGTGCCTCCTCCGGCACTTTGTTTTACTTCCCCGCCATGAAACGGGCACCCGCCACCGTTCATACCATTCTTAGAGTGTTCCATATTTTCCATTTGATTGATTGTTGATAATGTGTACGATCAGGTAAATTTCCTATAATATTTATTTATAAATATTATTTACCCATAACCTCAGATTATGACAAATCATCATATTTGAGATACTCTCAATTTACAAAAATGCAGCTGGAATTTGCAGTGAATTCACCTGAAAAATATCAGTTGCTTTTCAACAATTCAATTCAATGAGAATCTTATCCGCTTAGTAACTAATCTTGATCTTTGTTATAATAAAGCGATCCCCATCTACATCCAATTCTCCTATGTTGGCAACTTCGAACGTTTTTATTGGTCGTTTACACACATTAAGTATACCGGTCATGGCCCCCTTTAGTGCTACCTTGTTCCATTCATTGATTTCGGCAACTGTTTCTCCTCGCAATATCAGGCTGCCGGACTTGTTATCTTCAATGTGGTACCTGACGAAATTGCAATAAGTTTTAGTTATCTGAGGAAATGAATGAATGGTTCTTTCCGGTCCCCCGACTCGGATAAAGAATTTGTAGATTCCATTCAGGTCTTCCTCCAACACAAATCTGGAAGAATCAATGGTCAAATCTTCCAGAGACTTATTTACCTTTTCAGCAACGGATTGACAAAGTTGGATGTATTTAAAAATGGGGTATTTCGTCACGGTCAAAATTCCTCCATTAAATTGAATTCCGACCTCCCCTGCGGCATGCTCGAACAGCCCGGGCTCATACCTCGTATCAAGGTACTTTTTCAAATTCTTATAACCCGTACCTTTTATATAGTAAGCGTCAGATATTGCATTGATTTTCATGTTGTCGTCTTTGTTGATCAATGATATCAATTACCATATTCGATTGCAGTTCTATAGCATATACTATAAGTCTACACTCCGGATACAAGATCGAGCCATACCTTAAAAATCATAATGTTTAATATCTAAATCCCGACCTTGACCACTTTCATCCTCGTTTGGACACTCAGTCAGTTAATTTAGTCAGGATGTTCAAAATTGATGCAACCACCTTATTGGCACTATTCGGCACCAGTCAGGGACTGGTGTTTGCTGCTATTTTCTGGCTAAAGAACAAGAACATCTCAAACAAACTTTTCTCGATCTTCCTCCTGGTAACCAGTATTCGGATCTTCAAAAATGTTTTTGTACATCTTCGGCAACTAAATCCCGAATTATTTCCTTCATTCGAATTATGGCGCATTTCCGTTTACATGGGCATCTCCCATCAACTGGCAATCGGACCGCTGTTTTTGCTTTATTTTCAGTCCAGGCTAAGCTCAGAATTTAAATGGAAATCAGCATATCTCGTGCACTTCATTCCTTACTTTGTCTTCATTGCCATCAGTCCTGTGGTCCAATGGGGCTTTTGGATGAACGGCGGGCTTTGGTTTTGCTACCTGTCCATTTTGATCTACTTCCTTCTTGCTTTTCGGCACTTCTATTACAAAAAATCTGAGGTTGATGTGGGTATCACAACCTGGCTCAGAGGATTGCTTTTGGTATCAGTCGTACTGATGGTTGCTTATTCTCCTGCACTATTCCACTACATCGGCTATGCAGGTAGCGGGCTGTTGTATTCCGCAGCTATTCTGACAACAGGTTATATCATGCTGACAAGTAAAGGTAATGGTTCCTTCTTTCGCACAAAATATGAAACTTCCTCTCTAAGCACGACCGAATCAGTCAGAATAAAAGCGAATCTGGAAGAATGCATGGTTAAGGAGCGGCCCTTCCTAAATCCTGAATTATCACTGAAAATGCTGGCTGCTCTGATCAAAACTCAGCCACATCATTTGTCAAGAGTCATCAATCAGGAATTCAACAGGAGCTTTGCCGATTACATCAACTCATTCAGACTGAAAGAAGCCGAAAAACGACTGAAAGATCCTCAATATGATCACCTCAAAATTTCCGCCCTGGCGTATGAATGCGGGTTCAATTCTGTCCCGACCCTTAATACGTTATTTAAAAAAGTCCATAAAAAAACACCCTCCACCTTTCGAGCCGATTTCCGAAAGAATCAATAAATCCTTTTTTCAGGGTGAGGGTGCTTAGGTACTACAAATCCAAAGGGATTCCCTTTGCATACTCTTCAGCGGTCACTTCATTTCCGTTCACATTATTGGTATCCCAATCCTGGGCAATTTTCCAGACTCCATTCTCCTTTCTCAAAACGACGTGAAAGCGGGAATAGGAGTATCTCGGATCTTCCCCCGGACGCTGTGACACAATCTTTAAATAACCCACTTCATACCCGATAGTTTTGGAATAAATGCGGTGCTCCAGCCAAAAATCAATGGTTCTTTTAGTGTCATCTTTTCGCTTATAATTTTCAGTGATCTGATCCTTGTACTCACTACCGACTTTAATTCCACTCCATTTACTTATTCGCAACACATCATCCGTGTGCAGGGCATTGAATGCTTTTGCATCACGCTCCTCCCATGATTTTTTGAAAGGCTTCCAAACCTGTTCATTTACCTGATTCTCCGTTTCTTTATCGGGCTTATATCCCTGAGCAAACACAAAGCTCCCGGTGAGGAATACAACTAAAATGCATAAGGTCTTTTTCATCTTTTTTTTGATCAATGTTAGTATCGGTGAATCAGGGATTTTAATAAAATTATAATTCTTAAAAACAATTGGTTTCGCATCACCCGGTTGTGAACTTTTCTCATTCAACCAGTCACACAGATTATATTTGACAGGAATTGCCGGTCGGACTGCCGGTTATCTAAAAGAATGATACAGAACATAGAAAACATAGAACTTCGATTTTTGACACTGGAGGATTATCAGGAGCTAAAAGAAGTGATGATTGACGCCTATTCCTCAATGCCTGATGCCTACTGGAAGGAGAGTCACATCGAATCACTGATCAAAAAATTCCCTGAAGGACAGGTTGTGATCATAGTCAATAACGAACTCGCGGGTTGTGCGCTTTCCATAATCATTGATTATGAAGATTTTGATGAGCATCATACCTATAAAGAGATCACCGGGAATTATACGTTTGATACACACAATGCTTACGGGGATGTTCTTTACGGAATAGATGTGTTTATCAAATCAGAATACAGAGGCCTGCGACTGGGTCGCCGATTATACGATTACAGAAAAGAGCTCACGGAAAAACTAAACCTGCGTTTAATTGCCTTTGGAGGCAGAATACCGAATTATCATAAATTTTCGGACAGCCTTTCTCCAAAAGAATATATTGATAAGGTCAGAAGGAAAGAAATACATGATCCTGTCCTCAACTTTCAGATATCCAACGATTTCCACCCATCCAAGGTATTAAAAGGATACCTGGAAGGTGACGCTGATTCAAGTGAATTCGCTGTTTTGCTCGAATGGGATAATATTTATTACGAGAAGCAGACAAAGAAAGCGACAACCAAAAAAACAATTGTCCGTCTGGGGCTGGTGCAATGGCAAATGAGGCTGTACAAGGATTTGACTGAATTAATGCAACAGGCTGAGTATTTCATTGACGCAGTTTCTGCTTATCGTGCAGATTTTGCACTATTTCCGGAGTTCTTCAATGCGCCCTTAATGGCAGACAATAATCACTTGTCTGAACCAGAGGCCATAAGGGAACTTGCAAAACATACTCCGGAAATCGTTTCCAAATTTTCGGAGCTGGCCATTTCCTACAACATCAATGTGATTACCGGGAGCATGCCAGAAATAAAAGACGGTTACCTGTACAATGTTGGATATCTGTGCAAGAGGGACGGGGCAACTGAGAGATATGAAAAGCTCCATGTCACACCTGATGAAGCAAAAGTCTGGGGAATGCAGGGAGGAAATGAAATTAAAACATTTGATACGGACTGTGGGAAAATTGGTGTACTGATATGCTATGATTCTGAGTTTCCCGAACTCAGCAGGATCCTTGCTGAGGAAGGAATGGATATTCTGTTTGTCCCGTTTCTTACCGACACGCAAAACGGCTACTCGCGTGTGCGGCATTGCGCACAGGCAAGGGCCATCGAAAACGAATGCTATGTAGCCATTGCCGGCAGTGTGGGGAATCTGCCTAAAGTCCATAATATGGACATCCAGTTCGCACAATCCATGGTGTTCACACCCTGTGATTTTTCGTTTCCTGCCAATGGAATTAAAGCTGAAGCAACTACCAATACCGAAATGATATTGATTGCTGATGTTGATATAGATCTGCTTAGAGAACTTAATCAGTTTGGAAGTGTTCGAAATCTTAAAGATCGTCGTACGGATATTTTTGAGCTGAAGAAGCGATAAAGAGATCAAACTAAATAATCTAAAAAGCAGGCATTTTGTTCATTTCTAAGCCTTTGACACAATTGTCATAGCAATGCCGCAAACATGCCGTATGCATATGTATTCATTGTTTTTGTTCTCCCGATACCTTTGGGAAAATTTGGAATTATGAAAAACGAAGTATTAGCAGAAAGAATAAAACAGCATCGAAAAATCAATGGTTTCTCCCAGGAACAGCTTGCACAGAACTCAGGTCTTAACCTAAGAACCATTCAAAGAATTGAAAATGGTGAAACGGTTCCCAGGGGTGATTCTCTTCGCAGGCTGGCACAGGCACTTCATACGTCTCCTGATGAACTAATAGACTGGCAGGCGAGTAACGATCAAAATGTTTTGATGGTCATGATCCTGTCTCAATTATCATTTCTTGCCTTTCCCTGTTAGGTGTTCTAATCCCGTTGGTCATCTGGATTATGAAAAAGGATAAAGTAAAGAAAGTAGATCAGCTGGGTAGGGCAATTCTTAATTTTCAGATAAGCTGGATGCTGATATTTTTTACTCTTTTTGGAGTTACGATCATTGGCAAGCTTTTGCTCCACTCCTGGAGTATGCTGATTTCAGGGCTGGTCCTGTTATATGGCTACAATATTATCCTGATTGTTGTAAATACTATTCTTGTTGTGAAGGGAAAGAATTTCTTTTATAAACCGGCAATTAGAATCCTTAGGTGAGTAATTCTGGTAAGTGGTGAAATCCGTATTCACTGCATCTTTTCTGACGCTCACTGCATCTTTTGAGCCTGGTCAGGTTACACCTTGTAGGTTTAGGCATAAGTCTAACGATCAGTCTCATGTTTCTAAAAATATTTATTCGTAAAATCCGCCGGCAATTCTCATTTTTCCTGATTGAAATTACCGGACTTTCCCTTGCCTTTACTTTTGGCTTCCTTGTGTTTCTTTTCGCAAAAAGCGAACTGGGCTATGACCGCTTTCACAGAGATGCTGGGTCCATTTATTGTGTCAACACATTCATTGGCTTTCGGGGAGGAATGGTATCAGAAGGGACACCCTTTTTGCTGGCAAAAACTCTGGAAGAGACTGTCCCGGAAATTACTTCAGCCTCACACATGGTGAACAGACAAAATCTTGAACTGGAATCCGGCTCGGTCAGGGTAACAGAGGATGTTCATTTGGTTGCCACCAATTTTATAGAACTATTCAATTTCCCAATGGAAAAAGGGGACGGAAAAAATGCGCTGGAAGACCCCAATTCAATAATCATCAGTGAACAACTGGCTGTCCGTATTTTTGGAAAAGAAGATCCAATACAAAAAAACATCACTGTTCACTTATCAGAAACACAGCAAAAGGTCTTTCAGGTTGGAGCTGTTTCAGCTGATGTTCCCGAAAATTCAAGCATCACATTCGACGTGCTGATTTCTGATCAGAATGCGAATTTGTTCTTGGGAGAACGAAGTGTTGCCAACTGGATTCCATTCAAAAGCAATGTGGTCACCTTCATCAAAGCGGCCAAAAATGCTGAAAGGTCAGCGCTTGTTACCGGACTTAATCAAATAGCTGAAAGTCACGGCATTCCTGAACGCCTGAACAGTACGGACCAAAAGGAAAAATTTCCTCTCATGCGGCTGGTGGATGTTCATTTTCAGAATAAAGCAGACATCACCTTTTTAAAAGAAAAGGGAAACAAGAATTACTTATACGTATTGCTCACTGTTGCATTCCTCATCCTAATGGTAGCAGCCATAAACTTTACCAATCTTACGCTTGGTCTGGCAATCATCAGAGGAAAGGAAACCGGAATCCGGAAAGTCCTTGGGTCTTCAAGACAAAGCATTCGCCATCAGTTCATACTGGAAAGCCTGATAACCGTATTCACGAGCCTGACCATCAGCATCCTCTTGTCAGTCATGTCACTCTCCCGTTTTAACCAATTACTGGATAAGGACCTGTCGGTCAGCATCAGCGAAATACCGACACTCTTAGCATTCATTCTGATCACCGGAATTGCCACAGCGCTGATCGCCGGAGCATACCCGGCATTTGCTTTGTCCTCACAACGAGCCTCGAATGCCCTAAAGGGAAAAATTTCACTGCAGTATAAATGGCTTCCAAATAGCATGACTTCTTTTCAATTTGGCATTTCCATGCTGTTAATTATTGTCGCACTGATTATGCGTTCACAACTGATATTCATCTCCAACTATGATCCGGGATTTAACAAGGCGCACCTGATCTATCAGACATTCGATTACAGCCTTTCACCTTCTGACCAGGAGGTGGAAAGATTTGCCACCGAAGCATTAAAATCAACTCATGTACTTGGCGTAAGTGGAACCCGAGGTGGTCTTATGGATAATGAAGCAGAGACACTCTGGTCCATTGAGCGAAAGGGAGAACCCCTAACTGTTCCGTCTGTTAAAATAGGCTATGACTTTATACCCCTGATGCAGATATCTCTGTTAGAGGGTCGGAATTTTTCTCCCGCCAGCCCTTCAGACTCAGAAGGAATCATAGTCAATCAGGCATTCATCGATCAACTGGAAATTGACAATCCCGTTGGCAACACCATTAATCTGGGTGGCGTAAGTCCGGTAATTATTGGTGTGGTTGAGAATTTTCGTTTTAATTCCCTGCGTAATCCGATTCGACCATTGATCCTTAACCTGCGACCGGGATCTCCCAATACGGCGATCCTTATCCGAATCGATGGCAATCATACGAGGGAGGCACTTGAGTTCCTGAAGCAGACATGGGAAGTCACCTCCGGTAATACCATTCCTTTTGAGTACCAGTTTTTTGATGCGGAACTGGAAAGACAATATGCGGAAGAAAAACGATTTAGATCGGTCATTGCTTACGCCTCCTTTTTCGCCTTACTAACCGCCCTCATTGGAACGGTCGGGCTGACACAGTTAAATATCACCAGGAGATTAAAGGAAATAAGTCTGCGAAGAATTGTGGGTTGTGAACTAACTGATATTTTGATCCTGTTTATGAAAGAAACCGGCAGACTTCTGGTTATCGCCTCCTTCATCTTCTGGCCTGTTTCATTTCTTTATCTGGAATCATGGCTTAATCAATACAATGCCAGAACTTCACAAAACCCACTGATTTATGTTGGAATCGGACTGCTTATTCTTACAATTGCTGCATTCTTAACATTTTTACAAATCAGGAAAACTTCACGTGAAAATCCTGCCAACGTATTAAGAAGTGAATAGCCAACTACGATCTCTGATTTACCTGAATGCCATTTACTGGATAGTTTTGGGCATTTTTGAGGGGATCGGCTTTTTTCCGGGTGTCACCATGAAGGTGGCCCGGTCAATGGACATTCATGAATGGGACCCGATCGTGATCCGGCAATACTGGCAATATGTTATTCACAGTACAATTCCAAAGTATGCCAGTCTTTTACTCTTAGGAATGGCTGTTGTGCTGTTTTTTTTACGAATTAAGGCGCACAAAGGAATCCGACTCTTTCTCCTGCTTTTTGCAGGAAGTATTATTCATGCCATTCTTCAGTCATTATTATCCAAATGGCTGGGCACCACCAGCGGGCTGGGTTTACCACAGCTTATTGCCGCTAAAGCCAATGTATTCATACTGACCATAAGTGTATTAAACATCAGCATCAGTTATTGGTTGTTCATTGTTGCCCTCTTTGCATTTGACTATTTTCATCGATTCAGAGAGGAACAGATTACAAATCTTGAATTATCGAATACCCTCAGTCAGTCCAGACTTGAATCACTGGTCTATCAACTGCGCCCGCACTTTCTTTTCAACACCATGAATGCCATAAGTATGCTTGTGCGAGGTAATGAGAACAAAAAAGCGGTTGAAGTGATCGCCGATTTATCAGAGCTCCTCAGGCATTCACTGAATGATGAAAAAAGAGCCCTTGTCCCATTGGGAGAAGAAATCGAATTGATGAAAAAATACCTGGATCTGGAAGAAAAACTGTACAATGAAAGTCTTGAGGTGGATATCTCCATTGAACCCAGGGCAAAGCCTGTTCTGGTCCCGCATTTGATTCTTCAGCCCATCATCGAAAATGCGTTTAAGCATGGGTTGTCGCATGTTACCTCAAAAGGGTTTTTGAAAATAAGTGCAAAAGTAGAAAGTCAACGACTTGTAATTCAAATCACAAATTCGGGGCCTTCTCTGGATCAGCCGTGGGACTGGCGTACCAACAAGGGGATTGGGCTAAGTAATGTTGCTACGAGATTGAAAAATCAATATTACGGAGATTTTCAACTGAACATGGGCAATGTTGAATTCGGTGTGGTGGTCAGTATTTCTATACCCGTACAGCAATGAACATCCGAACCTTCATCGCGGAAGATCAGCCACATGCCCGAAAAGGACTCGAGGTTCTTATAAACAACACACCGGAGTTTGAAGTAATCGGGTCGGCGAAAAACGGCATTGAAGCAATTGAGGGTATTCGATCCCTGCAACCGGACCTGCTGCTGCTTGATATACAAATGCCAGGTGCCAATGGATTTGAAGTGTTGTACACCCTTGGTGAGAAGGCACCAAAAAATGTTATTTTCATTACTGCGTACGACCAATTTGCCATCAGGGCATTTGAGGTCAATGCCATCGATTACCTCTTAAAACCATATACCAACAAACGACTGGAACAGGCGCTTGACAAAGTGCGAGGCTTTCAGGCCGTACACTCACTCCCTGGAACTTTTTCGGAAATAGCACAGCTCCTTCAATTTTATATCACTCAAAAGGATCTGGAGAAGGAAAACAAAAGCATTACAGAATCTGAACAGCACCGATTTATTATCAGAGAATATGGGAAAATCACCATTGTTTATTTTGATCAGCTGCTCTGGGTGGAAGCTTATGATTACTACTCACGGCTGCATACGAATAAGGGCACATTCCTGATTCGCAAATCGCTCAGGAAGATTGAAGAAGAATTACCTTCTGTATTTCAAAGAATTCATCGATCGTTTATTGTTCGAATGGATCAGGTCAGATACATTGAAAAGCGGGGCTATGGTGGAGAATTATACCTGAAAAATGACCTCAAACTACGGGTGAGCAGCAGATACTGGAAGGCAGTGAAGAAAGCGTTTGAACCTAAGGGAGATACGAATTTCATTCCAGATTTTCCACCTTTATATTCCTGAATCTCACCTCTCCTTTTTCAGCCGCCTGTAATGCAATGTAGCCTCCGGAGAACGTATCATCCTTCAGATCAGCCGTTTGTTCGCCGTTGACCCATGCCTGAATGCGACCAGCCTCACACCGGATTCGGTAAGTATTCCATTTGTTCAGAGTAGTAACGTGTGCCAGTGGGTTAGCCTTCAATACCACTGCCCCGGTTCGGTATTCCTGATTGGGGTGCAGATCCCAGATATTGATTTCATAGCAATCATTCGGTGTGGTTTCCTGACCGCTGCATCGCACATACACACCGGAGTTAATGGTGCTGTCAGGATTGAATTCCAGTGTCAGTTCAAAGTCTGAAAAGGAAGCCTTTGAACGGATGAACCCTGCTCCGCTATCCAGTCGGGCAACCAGTTCGTCATTCTCGAAGCTCCAGGCAGCCGTTCCCTCCGTAGACCAGTCGTCTCCATTTTCTGTAAATAACACGATCGGATCGGTCTTTGAGGCCGGAGAAGAACAGGATATAATTAGCAGGAAAGGAAGAAGGAATAAACGATTCATATTTTTCATGGCTTAATGATATCGATTGCATCGCAGGTGCCCACAAAAGGTACGCCTGTCGTATAAAAGGCGTACGTGATCAATCCAACGTAGACATTCTCACCAAAAACCGGAGCGGTTCCAGGTAAGTCCCCGGTTCCATTATAGAGGGTCCAGTTGTCATCCGTCGTTCCAAAATCTGAATTTGGAACCTGCCAGTAAACCGTCAATGTACGATCCGCATTTCCAACAATTCGGATATCCGCGCGTGCAGCTGGTACTGTATTGGCACCAATATCATTCACGGAAGAGGAGCCATCTACGGTGTTTTTTCCCTCAATGGTGAAACCAGTCGAGCCTCTGTGTCCTACTACAACATGAGCGGAGTTTGCAGAAGCCAGATCTGTCACATGCACCTGCACTCCCGAAAAATTGTAGGGATCATTGGCACTGGTCGGAGCAACCTGAGAATCCTCCTGCGTGCCAATTCCAATGTTTCTTGCAATGAATTCAAACGGAAAAGCAATCAGTTTTGCATCGAGTCGTCCCTGATCCTGATTATAATGCAAGGTAATGTTATTGGTATTGTCTGTCAGGTTTGCCCTGTACCTTCCGTCCACACGTCCAACCTCCGGCAAAGCGGATGCATTGTTTGTGGTGTAATCAATCAAATCTCCGGTCCCTGCAAAATCATCGGTTACACTTACAATCGGATCCTCTTCCTCCTTTTCTTCCATCATGTCTTCCGTATTCTCGTCTCCGGAGCATGAAATGAAAAGTAGCATTACGAAAGCGAGGTGAGTCAAATATTTCATGTGTGCTGTCTTAAAATGAGCGGAAAATTAGCCAATCCATTCGGAGACCGTCTCAAAAAATGTCAAAAATCGTTGGCGAATGGCTCTTAACAGACAGTCTTCTTTATTCGTTATTCAATGTCGTCACGGGGTTCGTCCTTGCCCATTGTAATGATCTTACGGTAGTAATGATAAATACGGTTGCATATACAAGAACGAGCGCTGCAACAAACACGATCGGTTCAATCGAAATGGTGTAGGCATAGTCCTGCAGCCAGCGGCTCACCAGCCAATAGCTGAGCGCGCTTCCGGCAACAGCAGCAACCAGAATGTTGATGAAAAGCTTCCTGTTGAGTACGCCAATAATCTGTAGCAGAGTAGCTCCCAGCACTTTTCGAACGGTGATTTCTTTTGATTTCAATCCAATGATGTAGATCATAAATCCGATCAGTCCAAGCAGAGACAGCACAATAGCCAAAAGGGAGAATGTCAGGCTGATCTGACTGGTTTGTCGTTCTTTTTCATATAAAGCCTTCACAGCCTCCCCCATCAGATCGTACTCAAGCGGCACATTGGGCTGAATGTCGTACCACTGGTTTTCAATAATAGAGATCGTTTCCTCCAGGTTCTCCGGACTTGTTGAACGAATCAGAATGTTGGTATTGACAAATTGAGGATCGGGACGAAGCGAAATGATTTGCGGAGTTATTTTTTCTTTCAACGTGAAAAAATGAAAGTCCTTAAATACTCCGGATACCTTCCGGTTGAGTTCATTTTCTGTTCCGGGTCTCAGCACAATCTTTTTCCCGATTGGATCATCTGTCCAGCCATAACGCTCAATGAAACTGTGATTGACCAGTGAAACGATCTGACCCGCCTCGGACGCCAACAACGCACTTTTAAAGTCCCCATGAGTCAGATCCATCCCCATCACATCGAAGTAGTCAATGTCTACCCCATAGGACAGCAGATTTTCATAAATCTCATCGTGACCCTCCGGCTTGTACGCCAACGGGTTCATGTTGTCTCCCATCATCGGCCCGAACGCCACTCCACTAATTTGCGGATAAGACAATAATTTGGTTTTAAACAATTCATAATTGGAAAATTCACCGATTTCCCAGGCATTGGAGATCTTAATCACCCCTGTCACATCAAAGCCCATGTCTTTGCTGTCGAGGTAGCCAATCTGGCGGTTCATGAACCACGAGGAAATTCCCAGAGTAAACAACAGAACAAACTGAACGAAGATGAGCACATTTCTATAGCCGGTCCCTCCTGTTACATTCATCACCGACTTGCTTTTCATCAGCAAGCCCGTTTCAGCATTGGCGAGTGTTGTCGCCGGATAGATCACCGTCATGATGCTGATCAGAACGATCAGACCAAAAGCAGATACAGCATAAATTGGTGAGCTGACAAGCTTGTTTTCCAGACTGATACCCAACAGGTCGTTGAAGACAGGAAGAATCAGGAAAACCCCCGACAAAACCAAAGGAACCGTCAGAAAAGTGGTTAAGAATGCTTCGAAAGCAAAAGACTGGATAATCTGGCTTTTGGTTTCACCGAATACTTTCCGCACGCCAATTTCACGGCCTTTGCTCAGGTAAATGGCAAAGGAGAGATTGATGTAGTTGGCAATGGAAATCAACAGGATGAGCCCGCCAATCACCAGAAATACAATCAACTGCAATTGATCGCCCTGGCCACCGGATCCAAAAGCGGTATCTGATTTCAGGTAGATATCAGGCAGTGGCATCAGTCTTACTTCTGACAACTCATGAAACTCATCCCGGGCCACTCCTTCCATATCCAGGATCTTTTGCTCCAGTTGTGTCGGTGTGGCATCTTTGACAAGCTGCAGGTATCCCTGTGAATGGAAGTGGTCTCTGCTGTATAAGCCTGGACTGGTGAACAGTACTTCAAATTTTAAGTGAGAGTTGGTTGGCAGATCTTCGATTATACCGGTGACTTTTAACAGTATCGTGTCAAGTTCAAGTGTCTCACCAATTGCCTGATTACCTTCAAAATACCGTTCCGCAGCTGATTGCGTCAACACCACCGCATGAGGTGCCTCCAGCAGATTTTCAGGATTTCCTTCGAGTATTTTGAAATCAAACAATTCAAAGAAGGCTGAACCCGGACTTGTTCTCAGGATGTTCTTCTCTGCGAACTTCTTGCCTTTATAGTTTAGAAACGAACTTTGGCCGGGATTCAAAAGCACAATGTTTTTCACCTCCGGATAAGAACCGGCCAAAAGCTCTCGACTGTGTTCAACTCCCACATTTGAAAACCAATTATCACCATTAGTCCTGGCTTCCATCCGGTAAATATTTTCGGCATCCGTATGAAAACGGTCGTAAGTGAACTCATGATCTGCATACAGGATGATCAAAGTGGCAGCTATCAGACCCATGGAAAGTCCGATGACATTGAGGCTGTTTAGTCCTTTTGACTTTAGAAAATGGCGAAGGGCAAGATTGAAGAAGATTCGCATAGTTTGTTCTTTGGGTCAACTTTACGAACAAACAGGAAGAACATGGAATAACGAGAAGTTAAGTTCAATTAACGAAAGATTAAATTGGTTAAAAAAGAGTTAAACCCACCTTGCTGCTTACCCTTATCGCATTCTTTTCGTTAATTCACTACTGCAAAATCCGGAACCATGAGATTATCAAAACGGACCATCATTTTCGTAACAGGGATTGCAACCATTGCACTGGTCGGACTATCTGCTCTTCAGGTGCAAAATCTCCGACACTCACTCATAACCAACAAGCAGATATTTTCACAAAAGGTAGATCTCGCATGCACCAAAATTTCAGATACTTTTTTAACCGGGGATTCATATTTATTTCAATTAGAATCAGCAGCTAAAAGAGTCAGGAAATCCGGTCAGTTAAATGACCCAAAAATGGATCAGCTGATCAAATCCACAATGAATCCCATTCTTGAGGAGCATGGTATTGATATTCCTTATGAGTATGCCGTGTATGTTCATAAGGAAAAGGATGATGGATTCAGCTTCGTTATGGGTGATGATGGTGCAAGTTTGGACTTTAAACTGGTCAATTGCAGCAACCCTCAGGAGAGGGGTCACGGCTGGGCAAACCTGACCTGTGCCGCTGGAGGAAGCATGCATCTGGCGTTGTTCTTCCCTGATCAGGAAGCCTACGTATTTGCCCAGTCAAGGGGAGCACTTATTCTTTCGGTGGTTTTCATCTCTTTACTGGTCGGCTGCTTTGCTTATACCCTGATTGTGATTAGAAAACAGAAGAAACTCTCCTCCATCAAAAACGATTTCATCAACAACCTGACCCACGAATTCAAAACTCCCATAGCGTCCATTGCGCTGGCTACCAGTATTCTGAAAGGCGGAGCAAAAGTGAGCAGGGATAAAAAAGACAATTACCTGAACCTGATTGAACTGGAAAGCAAGCGACTGGAAGGACAGGTGGACAAGGTATTGCAAATCGCCATGGTCGATTCCGGCAATTTCACACTGGAAAAGAAAGAACTGGATGTCCATGAAGTGATCCGGCGAGTAGTGGAAAGCATGCACCTCATTGTCAGCAAGCGTAAAGGGAAAATTGATTTATTCCTGAACGCCACCAACTCAAAAGTCGTTGCGGACGGCACTCACCTGCTCAACATCATCTACAACCTGATCGACAATGCGCTGAAATACACCATTGAAGTACCACACATTTCCATCAGTACACATGATCATTCGGAAGGCATTGAAATCTCCATCAAGGACAATGGCATTGGAATCGGAGAGGAAATTCAGAAATACATTTTTGATAAGTTCTATCGGGCCGAAACAGGCAATGTGCAAAACGCTAAGGGATTTGGTCTGGGACTTAGTTATGTGAAAAAGATTATTGAAGAACACAAAGGAAGAATTGGCCTGAACAGCAAACCTGATCATGGCAGTGAATTCCTCCTGTATTTTCCATTCAGTTGATTATGGGTAACATTTTACTTGTAGAAGACGATGAAAGCTTTGGATACATTCTGAAAGAGTACCTGGAGATCAACGATTTCCATGTCACGCTGGCCAAAAATGGAGAAGAAGGACTCAAAACATTTGAAAGAAATTCCTTTGACTTGTGTCTGTTGGATGTCATGATGCCTCTCAAAGACGGGTTCACACTTGCAAAAGAAATTAGAGACGCAGATCAGGACATTCCCTTTATTTTCCTGACAGCTAAAGCTTTGAAGGTCGACAAGCTTAAAGGCTTCCGTCTTGGCTGTGACGATTATATTGTGAAACCCATCGATGAAGAATTGCTGATTGCCCGAATGAAAGCACTGATCAGGCGCGCCTCCGCAGACCATGATTTGGGTGACAAAGTGATGACCTGGCACATTGGCCGATACCACTTTGACTACTCCAATTATGCGTTAAGTTTTGACGGAGAGATGCAAAGACTGACGGAGAAAGAAGCGAAGATTTTGCAGTTGCTGTGTGAAAGTAAACATCAGGTGCTGGAGCGCAACAAAGCACTAAAAACAGTCTGGGGAGAAAGTGATTTCTTCAACCGAAAAAGCATGGATGTCTTCATTCATAAACTGAGACAATACCTGAAAAAAGACCCAACCGTTCGAATCACCAATATCCATGGTAAGGGGTTCATTCTTGAGGATCGGGCGATTCATTGATCAGATCTCATTCACAATCATTATAGATGCTTCCTGCGCCCGCCTGAACGGATGGGCAGGTCAGCATGACAGCCTCTGAATGTCATCTTGAGGTTCTCGAAGGATGAATGCCAGAAAGCAACTCACTGTCTAATGTCCTCTTCGAGTGCCTCTGACTGACAGGGTCATTCCTTGCTTAAATTTGGTATCTCCTTAGTTGTGGAATGTTATCAAGGGAAGGATTGAACTATGACTTTTACTGATTCTTAAAGACATTCAGCTGCTCTCGAAATATTGTAAGCAGATTTCCTTCACCGACGGAATTGGCATTGACCATCCTTGACAGAATTTCATTGTCATCACCATTATTCATGAGTACTGTAGCATGCAATAGCATGCATCCTGTCAGGTAATATCTGGCTACCTGCTTAGCTCGATAGCGCTTCATTAAATCTTCCAGGCTGATAACCCCTATATCGAACATTTTGACCCAGCTGGCATAATCAGCAATTCCCTCTTCAATTTCCATAAATGCCTCAGCAGTTTCACAGTCTCCCATATCTCCTGATGCAAGTTCAATCTGTTGGCCCTTCAACTGATTATGTCGCGATTCTCTTGTTTCCAGAAAAGTGTCGGCCAGGCGTAATGCATCTGGTGTCTCGTTGGGTCAATTGTCGTCAACAATGATTATTTGGCTTACAGTCAGAACGGCCATCATTTTAATGTTGGGAATGTATTCGGTGAAAATCATGATTGAAATTTTTAATTCAATAATTGACCTGGAAACGTTTTACGATGGAAACATAAAAGCTTTTAAAAAGCTGGTGGTTTTGGGCCTTGTAGTATCGGTCATAGCCGCTTTCAATTTTGGTTTTGCAGATGGTGAAACAATGTGGAACTTTACTATTCCTTTTCGGCCGTTGATTTATACTTCAATTTGTTTAGTCATGAGTGAAGTGTTTAAGGAAGGGAAAAATCTCCTGGAAGAATCCAGATCCATCATATGAAAATCATCATAAATCTGGACGTTGTTCTTGCCAAACGGAAGAAAAAACTCAAGGAGTTGTCAGAGGAAACAGGCATCTCTGTGACCAATTTGTCCCTGCTTAAAACCGGCAAGGCCAGAGGTATCAGGTTTAGTACATTGATGGCTATCTGTAAGGCGCTGGACTGTCAGCCTGGAGATATTATGGAATTTGAAGAGTAGCGCTAAAAACAACCTCCAGAGGATCTGATCTCCTGCAGCTCACACCCTTCGTCTCGGTAACAACATCAAACCTGAATCAGCCTCTGACTAACTCCCAATTCTCGATTATTTCCTCCTTTTTTAATAAAATCTGCAATTACGAATAAAATAATGTAACTATATTTACTGCAATTACGAATAATATAATTTAAGACTCATAATATGGAACTGAAAACATTCGATGAACTGGTACTCCTGACCATCACTGACCTGAATGAACAGGCCTATGGAGTCAGTATTAAGAAGGCCATGGAACAACAACTGAATGCCTCGCTGAGCATTGGTTCCATCCAGTCGGCGCTGAAGCAACTGGAAGCAAAAGGACTGCTCCTTTCAAAATATGGGGAACCCACCAGCCGCAGAGGAGGACGAAGGAAACGAATGTATGACGTCACCTCCTATGCGAACCGAATCCTGAACGAAATAAAAGCAAAAACCAGTCTGTGGGAGGACTCCACCAAAACAGGCGTTAACTTTCAATCGGTATGAAGAACATCCAGCAACCACCCAAATGGCCACTCCGAATCCTTCGGTTCTTTCTGAAGGACGAATACCTGGAAGAAGTTGAAGGAGATCTGGAAGAAGTGTATCACGACGTGCTGGAAACACATACCTCAGTGAAAGCCGGACGAATGTACACAACAGAGGTGATCAAACTGCTTCGTCCGGTACTTGTTAAACGATTGTCAGGCAATCAAAAACTGACCCAATATGGCATGATCCGGCACCAGTTGAAAATTGGCTGGCGAAACATCCTGCGGGACAAGGTGCATTCTCTTATCAATGTGGCCGGATTGACCATCGGTACCACAGCAGCCATCATCCTTTTCATCTTCATTAAATACGAATCCGGATTTGACGGATTTCACCAACTTGCCGATCGTACCTATAGGGTGGTCCAGCATACTAATTTCCCGGAAGAAGAGGTATTCTGGAACACCACGGCCTACCCCCTTGCGGCTGCTATCCGTGAAGACTTTTCAGAAGTTGAGCTGGTAACACAGACCGCCGGGCCCTTTAAACGGATGTTCAGTGTGGAAGATGAGACAGGTGATATAAACCTGTTTGAAGAAGATCATGTACTCTTTGCTGATGAATGGTATCCGCAGGTATTTGACCTGGAATGGATAGCAGGTGATAAAAAAACAGCATTGAGTGACCTGAATTCGGTGGTTTTAAGTGAGCGAGTGGCTGCTCGCTTTTTTGGGACCAGTCAGTCGGTTATTGGTCGGATCATTTCGCTCAATGGAAAGGACCAACTCAAAGTAACAGGCGTGGTAAAGAATGCACCGGGCAACTCCAATTTGCGATACAGCATGATCGTTCCTTATGAATTTTTCAAATTTCATAACAACTACTTCGCCAACAACTGGAGCGGAAATTATGGTGGAACCGCCTTTGTTGTATTGCCTGACCCTGCAAACGAGACGAATATAGAATCCAGATTGGAGTCCTGGAAAGGGAAATACCTCGATCCGGAAGACAATCAGAGGATTCACTATTTCCTTCAACCACTCAAAGAAATTCATACGGAAGCATTGTACGGAAGTACCATTGGAAGCTACCAGATGCCTGCGACATTCCTGAATACTGCGATCTTCATTGCTGTATTCATCCTGGCCATTGCAATTGTCAATTTCGTAAATCTGGTAACAGCCAAAGCAGGATCACGCGCCAGAGAAGTTGGGATACGCAAAGTGGTGGGCGCTTCGAAAACAGGGCTGGTCCGTCAGTTTATACTGGAAAAAGGCATTCTCATTGCGTTCACGCTTTTCTTTTCCATCGGATTGACCCACCTCCTGTTGGACCAACTGAACCATCTGATGGCAATTGTCAACCTTCAGCTCGAACTGACCTGGAATGATGCGGCACTCATTTCACTGATCGGTATCGTCACGATTCTTCTGGCCACCACCTATCCGGCCTTCGTCTTGTCTTCTTTCCGACCCATTCAGATTTTCAATAAAACAGCCGGAAGGTTTCGTGGATTCTCACTAAGAAAGTCTCTGACCGTTTTTCAGTTCACCATTGTTCAATTTTTTGTCATTGCGGCCATAATCGTCGGAATACAGGTCAATCATTTCAGGAATCAGGAATTGGGGTTTACATCCGAGGCGATCATTACCACCCCGGTAATGGATGGAGAGAAAATAGAAGTTTTGAAAAGCTCATTGCTCGCCAACCCCAATGTAAAAGATGTAGCTGTCGGGTCCGGTCCTCCCATGGCAGTAGAAGGCATGCAGTTGGGAACAACCTACCGTTTGCCACACAATGCTGAAGCAGACGGACTGCAGGCGGAGATGAAAGTCAGCGACCTCAACTACCTCGACTTTTATGGACTTGAACTGGTGACCGGGAGAGATTTCGTTCAAAATAAGCACCCGTTTGATGAATTCATCATCAATGAGACCTTGCTGAAATCCATGAATTGGACTGCTGAAGAAGCACTTGGTAAACGGCTGCAAATCAATGAAGGAGAAGCAACCATTGTTGGTGTGGTGAAGGATTTCCATAACAATTCACTGCAGCATCAGATTGGTCCGGTCATATTTATCAACTGGACTTTCCTGTTGGATGAAACAGCAATCAGAATGGCCGCTACCAACCCATTAGCGCTTTATGAAGTAGAACAAATCTGGAGCGAGCAGTTTCCTGACAAAGTATACAGTCACCATTTTCTGGATGATTCCATTGCCAGAGAATATGCCATGGAATCCCTCATCTTCAACGGCTTCACCATTTTCTCGGTCCTTGTCGTCTTCATTGGCATCCTGGGACTGTTGGGCTTGATGTCGTTCATCACTCTTCAAAAAACCAAAGAAGTTGGGATCCGGAAAGTATTAGGTGCTTCCTTTTCCAACATTTTCCTGTTTTTTTCAAAGGAATACATCATGCTAATTCTGATTGCTTTCATACTTGCCATTCCGGCCGTCTGGTACCTCATGAATCAATGGCTGGAAGACTTTGTGTATCGTATTGATTTATCCGTCTGGATGTTTGTGGCTGGTGGTGTGCTTACCCTGCTGGTTGCAGGAATGACTTCCTTTTTCCAGATTGCCAAAACCGCTTCTGTCAACCCGGTGGAATCTTTGCGGAATGAGTAGTTAGTCAGCACGCAACTCAGATGTCATCCTGACGAAGGAAGGATCTTCTTATTGGGAGCATATACCCGATATAGTAGTATAACACGCACTCTTTCTATATTTGAAAGGTATATAACGGGCACAGTGCACGTTATCGACTAGTTGGGCGTCATTGTTTGCGAAGAGTACGAAATGTAATTTGATATGGCTGATTTAATAGAATATGCACTTGATAAATATACCGATTTCAAACAATTTGAAACGATTGCAACCCAAGTCCTAACCCTCGAAGGATTTACTAACATAATTCCAATCGGTGGAGTCGATGATGAAGGTATTGATGCCGAGATTGTAAAATACTACAAGGATGAAATCCAAAAAACCGTTTTTCAATACACAATTCAAGAAAACATTTCAAGCAAGATATCAGATACAATTTCTACTCTTGAGGAAAACAGTATTGAATATTCGAACTTAATATTTGTCACGAAAAATCAAGTTAACAATATTGGAGGACTGAAAACAAAAGCCAGAAAAGACCACAAGAAGAGCATTGAAATATATGACAGACGAGTTTTTATTAAGCATCTTCAAACAGAAAGCGGATTATTTCATAGGTATTTCCCCAACATTAAAGCGCAATTAAATAGTCAACTTCTTAAAGGCCATACCGCTTTTTCATCAGATGATTCTAGAGATATTTTAGAATCCACATTACTAAAATGTTCATTGCTTTTTACCTTCAACTCCTCTGCAGATCCAATCAGAAAGGACTTATTTGATTATACATTTCTCGCCCTAATTGTTTCTGAGGATAAAGAAGTCTCCAAAACTGAACTTATAGACAAGTTCAATGAAAAATTTGGAAGGAAGTTGAATAGTAGCGAATTGGACGCCGTACTGGAAAGACTGGCAAAGAAAAAGCTGGTCGACCTTTCTGGAGATAGCATAGTCTCAACAGAACTAGCAAAGGAGAAGCTTGAAGGAACTCTAAGTAGAATCAACGCCTCTTCTGAAGCCCTTGTTGATGATATTTTATCAAAAGCGCAAGAAATAATAAGCGAGAAGCTAGACAAAAAAACTCTTGGAATAGGGAGAAATAATATCAAAAAATCTCTTAGTGCTTATTTCTCTCTCTATGGTTTAGAGTATACCGATAGTGCTCATACTGTTGGTAAGAAATTTGGATTCAGCGATAACCCTGACCTTATACAGCTAATTCGTAAGGCTTTGCCACAAAAATTTTCTGAGGCAATTATTTACTCCATTGGTGAAATCTTAAAGAAGCCTTCGGAAGATCAAGCAGAGATATTGACCAATTGGGCTAGGGCATATCTTGGCGTTCAAATAATGGGATTAGACCCCAAATTAAAAAATATTCAATCAACGCAGTTAGCTAAGAAAACATTTGTTATCGACACAGATTTCCTACTCTATTGTTTGGTAAAAGATAATCACCTAAGTCCTCTTTATCTACGTGTTGTTGATGAACTGGTAAAGATGAGATGTAGAGTAATTGTTCCGGAATCAATTGTTTTCGAAGCAATAAAGCATGCCGAATTCTCAATTAGGAGCTACCACTATTTTAAAAATTCCTTTGACACTATCGATGATACTGTTATTGAGGAAAAAATAGGTAACATTTATGTTAAGGGATATTACCAGGCAATTCAGAATGGAATTGTCGATTCATCAGAAACAGGATTTAAGAATTACTTGGATAATTTCTACGACAAAGAAGATCCTTATAACTTTTTCTTGGATGTGATTGAACAAACCTTTAAAGGCAAAGTCGAAATTCTGGAAATCACAAAACTACTTTCAACCCCCCTTGACCAGCATAAACTTGAAGAACTTACCCAGGCCATTTTAAAGGAGACCAACAAGACATTAAAAAGTAGTTATCGGTCAAATGATGAGAATCGAGAGGTTGCCAAGACTGATGCCCTTCTCTATTTGGTTCTACATGACTTGAACAATCTTACAGCAATAGATTCAGGGGATATTTTTAACGGCACGCATTACTTAATTACTTCCTCTACCAGAGGATTAAAGTGTGCTAGAAAATTGGGATACAATCATAATGTTATAGCTAAACCAAATATCATTATAAGTCTACTCGAGAGAATCGGAAAATTTCATGCCTCATCAGAGGAAATCATAAATTTATTTGAAAATCCATATCTGATTGAAGTTGTTAACAATTCTTGGGATGACATAAAGACTTTGGTTGAAGCAGGCATTTCATTAAAAAGTAAAAACATCGTAAGGTTAAGGTGGGATTTAGGTTCTGAAATCAAGTCTTTCCTTGATCAACAAGAGAATTATGAATCAGATGAGGAAGCCTCCGAAGAAGATGGAGTAAAGAATTACTATCACTTCGTTAAATCAATTAACTCAAAAGGATTTGAACTTGTTCCAGAGACAAAAAAGATCATTGAGACTTTTGAAAAGTTAGAAAAAACTATTGAAGAGAAAACAGAAAATCAGGAGCAATTGGAAAAGGAAATTGGAAAATTTGGAAAAAGGAGACAGCACTACTTAGATAGAATTAATAAAGGTGGTAAAAAGGCGAAAAAGAAAAAGTAACGACACTCAACAAACACTAAAATGAATATGCGGACCGAGTCCTTTGAAGGATCAATGCGAACTAGTAGCCTGTGCTGGCGCGAGCATTTTGCTCGTGTCTATATCAAAAACCCTCCCCAATCGTAGGCTAATCTTCTTATTGGGATCATATACCCGACATAGTGGTATAACACGCACTCTTTCTATATTTGAAAGGTATATAACGGGCACAGTGCGCGTTATCGACTAGTTAGGATTCATGCCGTGACGTAGACCCACCGCACATTTTAGCACATGTTGGTTTTTGCCATCGCAATTCCAACCCTGAAAAAACCAAAAGAGCTAAAATCCCCAGTCCACCCTACCCAAAATTATTTAGTAATAATTCCCGATAAGTAGTTTTTATTGCTACTTTTAGGAAAATTTTACTAAAGTGAGAGCTAGGGAATACATCAAACATTTACTATCTATAGAAAACTACTCATTCTCACTTGAGGAAATCAGCAATCAAACTGATTCGACTGATACATCCCTGAAATTTGAACTCGCCAGATTAGTTGAAAAAAAAGAAATTACCAACCTTAGAAAAGGTTTCTACCTTATAGTACCTCCCCGATACTCAAAACAAGGTTACATCCCAATTCAGCTTTACATTCACAAGCTTTTTCAAAGCTTAAATCGAAACTACTATTTAGGCTTCTATTCGGCAGCCAAATTCCACGGAGCTAGCCATCAACAAACTCATAGAGAGTATGTGATGATTGAAAAACCTAAACTGAACGAGATCAAAAAAAACGATTTCGACATTAAGTTCATCACTGCCTCCCAATGGCCAGTCAAAAACATTATTGAAAAGAAATCAGATGCTGGATATTTCAATATTTCCAGCCCTGCCTTGACTGCTGCAGATTTGATACATCATCAAACCAAACTTGGAGGCCTCAATAGAATGTTGGCAATTCTTGAAGAACTGACAGAGGAAATCACTAATGAAGATTTGAATGACCTATTGACATGGTATCCACATCGAAGCACCATTCAACGACTGGCCTTTATTCTAGATGAACAACAAGCTGGCATTGACCTCAGTGCAATATCTAATTATCTAAAATCAGCACAGTATTTCCCTGTACTCCTTTCCCCAAAGAAAAACCAGAAGGCCGGATCGGTTGATAATCGTTGGAAAGTAGATGTGAACATCAAACTCGAAAGTGATTTATGATTCCAAAGCCTTACATAGCACAATGGCAAGATTTCGCACCCTGGAAACAATTTTCGCAGGTAGAACAAGATTTGATTATTAGTCGTGCGCTGGTTGAAATATTTGCTGACGATTTTCTTAGAGAAAATCTCGCTTTCAGAGGTGGGACAGCACTTCACAAACTATATCTGAATCCGGCTCCTAGATATTCGGAAGACATTGATTTAGTTCAAATTAAGCCAGGCCCCATCAAGCCAATCATGGAAAGATTGGGTGAAGTGATTACTTTTTTTGAGGAAGACAGAAGAACTCAAAATAGAGGTCATGGCATCAAAGCACTTTACCGGTTTACCTCCGAATACGAGGAAATAAGATTGAGACTAAAACTAGAAATCAACAGCAAGGAGCATTTCAATATTCTGGAATGGGTTGATTTTCCATTTGAAGTAAAAAGTGATTGGTTTTCAGGACAAGCTCAAATTCGAACCTATAACCTTAATGAATTGCTTGGCACAAAACTCAGGGCACTTTATCAAAGAAGTAAAGGGCGAGATTTATTTGATTTAGATTATGCTCGGCAGCATCATGAATTAAACTTTGAAGAAATAGTCACATGCTTCAAAGAATACACACAGTTTTCTACAGATAAAAGATCTCCAAGCCAAAAAGAGTTTTTGATGAATCTGGAAGAAAAGGAAAATGACTCTGATTTCTCGGGTGATATGGAAGCATTACTTAGAGCTGGTATTGAATACAATCAAGAAACAGCTTTAGAATGGCTGAAAAAGGAATTGATAGAAAGAATTTAAAATGATTACAAAAGACAATTTCAAGGAGGTTTTAATTAAGCTTGGCTTTGCAGATTCGGGTGATAGTTTCACAAAGGAGTTCAAAGAAATTGATGCTCTCCTGAAAGTCCCTCCGCTGGCGCGAGCATTTTGCTAGTGTCTTTTCGTAGCAGAACCGGTAAAACTTCAACACATATTAACTCACCCTGATTCCGGAGGAATCTTTCCCTCTATTTAAGAAGAGAGGGTTAGGGAGTGTCAGAAAAACTTTCGTTTTCATCCACCTCGTTCGGCCCCCTTGAGCATAGATTGCGCCTCCGCTGGCGCGAGCATTTTGCTCGTGTCTATATCAAAAACCCTCCCCAATGGTAGGCTACACCTACCCTTACCTATTACACCAACCGAAATCTCCATGAATCATTTTCATCTATTCATCCCAAAACCTTCATCCATTTTTTCTGAATAAGCGAAAGGATTGCTCGTGATTTGTTGAAACAAAATCTTCAACGCATGAACGATCAAATCAGACACTACCAGAACAAACTCGAATACGAATGGGATTCAGCAGACCTGTTTGAATTCCTCGAAACCCGAACCGACATTGTAATCATCGATACCCGAAAGGAATTTGCGTACGAAAAAGAGCACATCCCGGGTGCCATCAGCTTTCCGCATCGAACGATGGATGAACACTCAACCAGTAAGCTGGACCGGTCAAAAACGTACGTTTGCTACTGCGATGGAATCGGGTGTAATGGATCAACCCGGGGTTCGCTGAAAATGACGCAACTCGGGTTCAACACCCGTGAACTGATCGGCGGAATCGACTGGTGGAAACGGGACGGCTATGCGACCGAAGGACTGGAAGCCGTAGAAGGAACCGGAATTCAATGCGCCTGCTAGGTGAAAACTACTTTTGCTGGCTACTATTTACTGATTACTAACTACTTATTACTAACCACTAATACCATGATCACCTGCTTTTTGAAATACACCATCGACCCCTATCAGCTCGAAGCATTTGAACTGTACGGTAAACAATGGATCGATCTGGTCAATGAATCCGGAGGCACTCATCACGGATACCTGATGCCACACGAAGGGGCGAACAACATTGCCTATGCTTCATTTTCTTTTCCTTCTTTGGCAGACTATGAAGGGTATCGGGGGGAATTTGATACCAATCCGGCATTCAAAAAAGCGATGGAAGACGCAGCTAAGAAGAAATTCATCGTCAGCTACGAACGAAGTTTTATGCGACCGGTATTCGAAGGATTGAAGTCCTGAAAATTGAAATGACTAATGAAACATACCATTCGCAAAGTTGAAAGAAAGGACATTGAAACACTCGTTGAATTATGCAAAGCCCATGCAGCATTTGAAGGAAGTGGGTATTCAACAGCAAACAAAGTAAGTGATCTGTCCGACCATTTGTTTTCGAAAAGCCCGGTTCTCGAATGTCTGGTGGTGGAAATGGACAAGCAGCTGGTTGGATATGCGACATTCATGAAGCAGTTCTCTACCTGGGACGCTGCATTCTATGTCTATATGGATTGCATATATCTGGAGAAAGCTACCAGAGGAAAAGGAATCGGAAAGGAATTACTCAACAAGGTGGCCCAATACGCACGATCACAAAATTGCAGTCTCATTCAGTGGCAAACACCAACAGCAAACACACGCGCCATTAAATTCTATCGGGAGTATGGTGCCAACTCAAAAATGAAGGAACGCTTTTTTCTGGATTTGGGATAAAGGAATGGTAAGCACATCATGTGCCTTACCTCCTCCCTGATCCAGACCTGTGTCGTCTTCGAGTGCCTCAGACTGACAGGTCATTCGCTTATGTTCATAACTGTCATCCTGCCTGTTCAGGCGGGACGCAGCGAAGGATCTCTATCGTACACCTTTAACTACAACCAGGGGGGTAACAGATCCAAGAATATTAAATATTAAATAATTATAATTTTTTATTTAAATAGTTATATTTGAAGTCTTAATATTTACAGCTATGGGTCACCGAATCAACACATTGGGTGCACTGATCCTTGCCGGGCTTACTCTCACCATTCTTATGCCCGGTCGATCATTTGCGCAATCTGAGCCAACAACTGATTGGCAAAAGCTCTCATTCGTGAGCTTCAAACACCTTGCAGATAAAAGCGAAACCACTTTTGACCTTCAATTTGAAACAGACAGTCTGCTCCTTTCGGGTCGGGCAGGAACGTTTGTCAATGGTTTTGACAGCCTGCATCTCAACTCGTTTGAGGTGCTGGCAAATAAAAAAAACCTGATGAAGATAGAAGGATATCTGATCAACCGGCAATCACAGCACAAACTGAAGTGGACCTCTGCTGTCAATTTCACAACCCGTCCAAAGGATGTTAACCTGGTAAATGGGAGCTACATCCAGTTTGCAGCATATAACAAACTGAGAGATGCGGAAAGAGGATTGGCATTTTTTAGCTCATTTAATCTGGACATTGTATACATAGGTGGAATGTATAAGCTGGTGTTGCCTTACAACAGGAATGAGTTCGTTAAAGCCAGAGAAGAATACAAGGGTTATGATATCTGGAGGGTAGAGTACAATGGAATCAAAGTTATTCAGGCAGCTCAACCGGATGGCTCAATATCCATGATCACAGGAAAGCAGTCTCATTCTGTGGCAAAAACCACACACGAATAAGCCCGTCATTAAATTCATAGATGCTTCGTTCCTCCCGCCTAAACGGACAGGCAGGCAGCATGACAGTACAGATAAAATATAGAATGTACTCTTGTATCCTTCAGTACGATTATAACTAGTATGTCATCCTGACCTTTGGTTCGTTCGGACGCGAGAAGAAAGGATCTGCCCCTTTCATATTATTTTCACGAAAAATCGACAATGGAAGCACCCGAAATCATACAAATTCCGGATAAGAAACTGATCGCCATGCGAATCAGCATGTCCATTGCAGACAACAAAACCCGTGAACTATGGCAGGGCTTCCGTCCGCGAATCAGTGAAATCAAAAACCGCATTGGGACGGACTTCTATTCTCTCCAGCACTATCCTCAGGGTTTTGACCTGAAAGCCTTTACTCCCAACGTTCAGTTCGAGCGACTGGCAGCCATAGAGGTATCCGATCATTCGGAAGTGCCAGAAGGAATGGAGGCATACATGCTGGCCGGCGGACAATATGCGGTCTTTACCCATCATGGTCCCGCCACTGCTTTTGCCCGGACGTTTCAATTCATCTTTGGAATCTGGCTGCCTGCCTCTGATTTTGAACTGGATGTCAGGGATCATTTCGAAATACTACCGGCAGACTATCGGCCGGACGACCCCAACGCGACCGAAAAAGTCTGGATTCCTATCCGCTAATACATCCCTTGCTCAACTTCTCCGTTTCATTGTAAATGCAATTTGTGCTTTCTCCGGTTCAGCTGGCCACCATTTGTGCCATCGTAAACGGATTTGTCTTCTCCTTTCTGCTTTTGGAAAAAAAGGAGAACCGAAAAGCCAATCGGTTCCTGTCACTGATGATCTTCTGCATGTGCCTGACTTTTACTCCGTACATGCTCGACCCGAACATCTGGCACACGTATCGCTGGCTGGCCTGGATGCCTTTTTCTCTGACTTACTGGATTGGGCCTGCTTTCTATTTCTATATCCGAACCCTCACCAGTGTTTTCAAACTAAGAAAAAAAGACCTATGGCACTTTTCACCTGTTGTTCTGAACTACATCCACAGCATTTACCACAGCCTGACCGGGGAATCCAATCCGTGGATCTGGTTCCACTATTTTTCTGAATACCTGGAATCCATGGCGATTGTTTCAATCGTGATTTATCTGATCATTTCTTATCGAATGATCAATACTTACCAAACATCATTGCTTCAAAATGTCTCCAATATTGAAGGCATCAACCTGACCTGGATTCGAAAAATGATCCTGATCATTGCAGGATCATTTCTGATTATTTTGCTCTTCCTGATCGTCAGCACCGGAATGAGCGGTAAGTACCGACTCAACCAGTGGGATGAAGCCCGATCTTTCACCCTGCTGCTCTACTCTTCTATTCTTTACTGGTTAAGTATCAGTGGATATCGGCAGGCCCAAACCTATCGGCTGCCTGATCTGGAGGCAATGACATTCGATTCCGGAGAGCCATCGGAACTCATTCACTCCATACGTACAGCTATTGAAACGGAAAAGCTCTATCGAAATCCGGAACTGAGTCTGATGGATCTGAGTAAAGCTGCAAGGCTTTCCGAGCGTGCTATTTCTACTGCCATCAATCAGGAACTGGGAAAAAACTTCTACCAGTTCATCAATGAATATCGGGTGGAAGAACTAAAAAGGCTGTTGAAAGATCCGACGTTGAATCACCTGAAAATCATAAGTCTCGCAATGGATGCCGGGTTCAATTCCAAAGCAAGCCTTAATCGGGTATTCAAAGCATTTACCGGAATGTCACCAAAAGCCTGGCAGGAGGCCAACTCGTAACTTTTTCAGGAATTGAGACCTCAAATCCTTTAGTGAGACCTCATCATGTTTTGCCCTTTCTAATTTGACAGAAAATCAAAAAATAGAAAGAACATGAAAAAACTACTGGTCATTTCGCTCACATTTTTTTCTTTGTCTACCATCAATGCCCAATCCATTCTGGATCTTGATTTCCTGATAGGGACATGGGAGGTGGTTGAAACGATTTATCCCGGTACTGAAAAAGAATATCAGGAAAAAGGTACTCGCACCTGTGAATACTATTTAAATGGAGCCTTCATCAAATGTGAGTCTGCCACGACCGACTTAAAAAGGAATAGAAAAAGGCATTATTCCTATGTCATTAATTATGACAAAAAAGAGCAGTGCTATTGGGCCACCAGCTTCGCGAATGACTTTCCGCTTCATGGTCTGCACAAATGGTTTCTGGATAAGGAAAACGAACAAATCATTGCTATCTCTCCAAAAAACGTGATTGAAGATCGGTTCTTCCGGGGAACAATTTCCTACAAAAACCGAAACCAGCTGGTCTGGAATGGCTGGGCAAGTGTGTTTCTCGAGGATAAAGAATGGAAGCAGATATTCAACGATGTGGCCACTAAGCAATAAGGTATGGAGGTTATTAAATTCTACAAAGCGCTTTGTTTTCTGATTTTGCTTATTGGATGCAGTCCGGAAAAACGGCAGGAGGAAGACCTCCGGATAATGGGGAATCTTATGCAGGGTGAACATACAGTTGGTTATCAGACACTGTTCGTCTACGACAAAACACGCCCCGGTGTGCCGTTTTCAGACTGGGATGGCAGGCTTAACAGAAATCATGACAAGAAAAAAGGTCGCCAGTTCCAGATCAACCTGTGGTTTCCTGCAGCAACTGGCACCGGTCGGCCCATGAGTTTTTCCAGCTACATCCATCTCAATGGACAGCATACCAGCTTTGAAGTGTCTGAAGCGCAGCAAAGGTTTGGTGAAGAGCTTTACATCAGCAATACCAATGATCTGGCCGGCAATGAATTGTTCACCCGGAACGAGCTCGAAAAGCTTATGCAATTGAAAGTGGTATCCCGGCTGAACGCAAAACCTCAAAATGGATCCTTCCCGATCGTCCTTATTCCTGGAGGCACCCCGGCAGCCAACCACAGCATCCTGGCGGAATACCTGGCAGGTCGAGGCTATGTGGTCGCAGGATTTTCACCAAAAGGAAGGTACTCCTCCGGACTGGAAATTTCAACCATAGGGCTGGAAACCGGTGCGGATGATTTGGAATTCGTACTTGGCCAACTGAGTCAGTTGCCCTTCGTTGACTTGAATCAAATTGCTATAGTGGCAAATGCGATTTCTTCTTCTGTCGGTGCTCTTGCAGTTTGTAAAAATGTAGGGATAAAAGCACTTGTAAGTCTGGAAGGCGGACTTCCAAGTGCATTCGAACAACGACTGTTGAGCAAGTCGGTATTTTATGCTCCGGAAAATTTCAGAACCCCCACACTTTTTATCTATGCTCCACATCCTGCCATTGATCCGAAGTACACCTTTCATTTGAAGTATTCGGAGCGGTACTATGCACATTTTCCAAACATGTCAGAATTCGCCATGCTGAACTATGGTATGTTCGATTCAATAGTCCCGGGCATCATTGGTGAACATGAAGGCGGCACACAAAAGGGATTTGAAACAGCAGTGCGACTGGTACACCGCTTCCTGAACAAGACACTGAAAGGGGAAAATGAAGCATTATTTAGTGATGATTTCATGAATGCCGCTGATGGAATCATTGACACCACCTTCATTCATAAAGCTCTCCCTCCCCCACCCAACATGGCTGATTTAAAAGGAATATTTGTAGAGAAGGGCTTTGCCGCAATTGACAGCATATACAGGGAATTGGTACAATCAGGTAACCCAACGCCATTTTCACAACCCTTCTTCACAGACTTCCGAGACTGGCTCAGCTGGAAAAAAGATCCGGAGTATGTGAACAGGAAAAAACTCTATGAGATTGGTCTCGAATGTTATCCTGAATCCGCTACAACAAATTTCTATGCCGGGTACTACGGAGAGAAGACCAATGATATGGAGCTTATGAAAAAGGGGTATACAAAAGCCATTGCACTGATTGAAAATAATGCCGATCAGTCACTCTCGGATTCGGAAAGACAAGCCATTCTGAAAAATGCCGAAAGCGCGCTTGCAGGTATATGATGTTACTCTCTGCGTATCGCCTCCACAGGATCAAGTTTGGAAGCTTTCACTGCCGGGTAGGTGCCGAAGACAATGCCCACGATTACAGCTACCAGACCAATGATAAGGAGCGTGTTTATTGTGTAAGCTGCCTGAAAAGGAATCTCCGTAAAATGCCGGATAATCGGGACAGCTGCCATTGTGAATAATACACCCAAAATCAACCCAAGCAGTCCTCCAAGGAGACTTATGGTTAATGATTCAGAAAGAAACTGAGCAATAATGTCTTTTCGTGTTGCTCCCATGGCTTTACGAACTCCAATCTCAGCTGTTCGTTCGGTTACGGAAATAAGCAACACGTTCATCACGCCTACTCCGCCAACCAGTACCGAAATTCCAACGATGAGTCCCATCACAATTCTAAACATCAAAAATCCCTGATTTGCCTGCTCTACCCGAAACTCATTGGTCAAAATGGAAAAATCACTCTCACGTCCCTCAAAATTCTGAGTTATCCAGGCTTCACTCACTTTCTTTATTTCAGGAACAACCTGAACATTTTTCGCCATAAATATACCGGAGGGTGGTTTGTTTCTGAGTGATTCCTCTGAAATCAAAGTGATCGGCACGAATACTTCGAGTCCATCTCCTGGTTCTTCTATCACGCCAATGACACGATAACTGCCTCCTTTATAGGTAACAGTAGCATTAATGAGCGTGGAGAGGCTGTCTTCACCGGCTAGTTCATCTGCAATCAATCGGTTTAGCACGACAATCGAATCTTTGGTAATAAGATCCTTTTCACTGATGTATCGGCCGGCAAGTAATTCGAGGCGATCACTCCAGGTTTCTATCACTCCTGTAAACAGGATACCTCTTCTGGCTGAGGAATCTTCAGCATTCAGATAGCCGGACTCCCTGTATCTCAGAAACCCGTCAGCCCGGTCTCCAACTTCTCTTTTCAGTGACAGAAAGCGCTCATAATCCAGGAATGCATAGTCTTCCTTTGTCAGTGTCACACCATTGATCCGCTCTGTTGTGACCGGATTGATGAGGATAGATTCCAGTGAGGTTGTGCTGGTGATTTGTTCATGGGCAAACTTTTCCATCCCGTCAATTAAAGAGAGGATTCCCACAAGTGCTGCAACGCCGATTACCATACCAAGGACCGACAGTAACGTATGAAAGATGTTCTTCCTGGCATCTCTGAATGCCATTTGAAAGGTGTGAAGGATTTTACGCATAGTATCAGGTTGACGCTCCAATAGATGGAATGTTACCGTCGGTGGACAACTTCCGGTTATTTTTGAATTTCATGAGAGAAAAAATCAAAGCTCTGGAAGAAATTTCACGGTTACTTGACCCTTCAAGGGAAAAAAGATCTGAATGGAATAAGATGGTCCTCAATCATTCAGAACAATTCATAGAGCAGTTGGATTCTGCGAATGCCTACTATCAAAACGAGGATAAAGGAGCCGGAATTCTTGATTTTGAGGTATCGGAAGAACCGGCACTGCTTCCTGATCTGCTGAAAGGGATACAGGAAAATGTCGAAGAAGATGGCATCAATCCAGCTTCAGGGGGACACCTGGGATACATTCCGGGAGGAGGACTTTATCCGTCTGCTCTGGGTGATTACCTGGCTGCTGTCAGTAACAAATATGCCGGAATCTTTTATCCCGCACCTGGAGCAGTGAGAATGGAAAACATGCTCATTCGATGGATGTGCCGGCTAATGGGCTTTCCTGAAAATTCTGCAGGAAACCTGACTTCCGGTGGCTCCATTTCCAACCTGATCGCGGTGGTTACAGCTCGCGAAGCTTCAGGTGTAAAGGCAAAGGACTTTCATCGGATGGTCATTTACCTGTCAGATCAGACGCATCACTCCCTTCAAAAAGCACTGCGCATTGCAGGACTTGGTGAAGCACAACTGCGATATCTCCCACTCAATGAAGAATTCCGCATCAACCCGGCTTCCCTGGAACAAGCCATTCAGGAAGATCTTAAAAATGGGTTACTACCCTTCTTTGTCAATGCATCGATGGGTACCACCAATACCGGAACCATTGATCCCATTGACGAAATGGCAGAAATTGCCAAAAAACACAAGTTATGGTTTCATGTAGATGCCGCATATGGCGGATTCTTCAGACTGGTTCCTGGAATGGCACCACAATTCAAAGGCATTGAAAAGGCGGACTCTCTGACACTGGACCCGCATAAAAGTTTGTTCCTCCCTTTCGGGACCGGAGCTGTACTTATCAAAAATCTGACGGCCCTGTATCAGGCGCATCGCTACACCGCAGATTACCTGCAGGATCTGATAGATGCAGATGAAGAAATCAATCCGGCGGACGTTTCACCTGAATTGACTAAACATTTTCGGGGGTTTCGCATGTGGCTGCCTCTGAAACTCTTTGGGATAAAACCATTCAGAGCTGCCTTAGAGGAAAAACTGATGCTTGCGGCCTATTTCCATCAGGAAGTTCAGAAAATACCCGGATTTCGTGTAGGACCTCAACCGGATTTATCAGTCGCCATTTTTCGGTTTATACCGGATGATGGAGAAGCCAATTCGTTCAATGAAAAACTGATCCGGGCGATTCAGGATGATGGAAGAATCTTTCTCTCCTCCACTACCATCGATGGGATCTTCTGGATTCGTGCCGCCATTGTGATTTTCCGAACACACCTGTATCACATAGATCTCCTGTTGGAAATCATTAAGGATAAAACCGGGGAACTGACCTCAGTCTAGCTTAACGCTAAGTATTTCCTTAGAAGAAGTGGTTACTTTGTAGTCATCCGATATCTGGTGTCCGACCAGCCAGATGATTTCATGTTGAGTGGTAAGTACTAATACATCATCCTTCAATGCAAGCGGCACCTTTTTATCGATCAGATAATCACTTATTTTCTTTGATCCTTTCATCCCCAGTGGCCTGAATCGATCTCCTTCCCGCCATTTGCGTAGTGTCAATGGAAATTGGATTTTTTCTGCATCGAAACATTCTTCAAGTGGATTTTTCGGAATAGGATCATCTCCTTTAGGTTCCATGCTCAGCCTGATTTGCCGATTTCTGAATTCATAGGTTCCTTCAGATTCAACAAGTAACTCCTCGTGCTTCTGTTCCTCATTTTTTTTGATAAACAAAGCGTTCCGATCCATGGAAGCAGTAACTGATTCCAAAGGGAATTGCTTTCCGGATTTTCCAGCGGCTTCAAAAATCTCCCTTGCGGTAGCATAGTTGAATCCGTATTCGGACAAAATTTCAGCAAGGATCACAAGGTCAGTATGTCCGGAAATCCAGTCCAGATTTAATTTAATACAGGCTTCTTCCACCCTCAGATTGTCTTTCCTGATTTCATCAACTCTGGCCTGAAAAACTTTGTTTGTCAGATTGAGGCGTTCTGAAGTATGATAAAAAGTGTCAGTCAGTGAAGGATTAAGCTCCAATAGTTTGGGAATCACCTCATGCCTGATCAAATTTCGGTCATAGTCCGTCCGGGCGTTGGTAGAATCTTCCCGCCACTCGATTCCTTCTTCCTCTGCATAGTCTCTCAATTGCTTCTTTGAAGCAAAAAGTAACGGCCGAATGATGTTTCCTAATTGAACAGGGATTCCTGTAATTCCTTTGATACCGGTCCCGCGTGTCAGGTTTATGAGTGTGGTTTCCAGTGAATCATTCAGGTGATGAGCGGTAACAATTCTTGTATAGTCAAATTCATCACACAGTTCTGCAAACCACTTGTATCGTGCCTTCCGGGCATTTTGTTGAATTGAACCCTCACCCAGGTCAAATGATTGAGTATGTACCTCTATTGAATTCTTTTCTCCCCATTTCCTGACAAAATACTCATCTCCTTCCGACTCTTCACCACGCAAATTGAAGTTGCAGTGAGCAACGGAAAATGTCCAGGGAGCATGCAAAAACAGATGACACATGGCCATGGAATCCAGTCCGCCGCTTACAGCAAGAAGAATCTTTTCGTTATTTCTTAAAAGATCACGCTCTTCGACATAATCATGGAACTGTTTTTGTAAAGAGTGCATCTGTCTTATAGTTACTTTTGCATCAAATGCTCAAAATTCGATCGTATACCATATTCATCCTTGCTGCTCTTCCACTTCTGACGGTGGGGCAAAAGAATGAAAGAATTCAGTACAAAGCTGATGATTTGTATGAATTTCGAGAAAATGGTCAAAAAATAAGAAAACTGATTGGCAATGTAATATTTAAGCAGAAGACCACTACAATGTATTGTGACAGCTCTCTTTATTATGTCAGGACTAACACCATGGAAGCTTTCGGACGAGTCAAGATCGTTGATGATTCAGTAACGATCACCTCGAACAGGCTCATTTATGACGGAGGAGACAGAACGGCCAAACTGAGAGGTAATGTTGTGTATACAAAAGGGGAACGACAAATGTTCACCGACTTCCTTGATTACAATATGGATACTGAAGTGGGCAATTATTTCAATGGTGGCAGGTTGAAGGATTCCACTAATGTACTAACCAGCAAAATTGGCTATTACTATGCAAAGGAAGATTACGCACTGTTCTGGAATAAGGTAAGTCTGACAGCCCCCGACTACACCTTAAACTCGGACACCTTACGATATAACACCACAACAAAAGTTGCAGTGACACCTGGAAATACGGAAATAGTAAATGAGGATGGCTCAAGACTTTATGCTAAGGGGGGTGAATTCAGAACACTGAATGACCAGTCTGAATTTAAGGATGGTAATATTGAAACCGAAGATTACATTCTGGCGGGAGATGAAATGTTTTTTGACGACCTCAACAGGTATTACAAAGCGGAAGGCAATGTGGTCTTAACGGCCAAGAACGATAATATCGTCATCATTGGAAATGAGGGGTATACGGATAAAGAAAAAAACCTGAGTAAGGTATATGGACAGGCATTGATGAAAAGAGTGCTCCAAAATGACACCTTGTACCTTGCTGCTGACACGCTTGTTTCAATCGAAAGTGAATATGATTCCCTGGAACGAATTCTTGCATATCCGAATGTGAAGATGTGGCGTTTTGATATTCAGGGGGTTGCTGATTCCGCTGCATACTTTCTTTCAGACTCGATGATCTTCATGTACAAGGATCCGGTTATTTGGAGTAAAAAGAATCAAATTGAAGGTGACACCATCCAGGTTGAGATCAGCGAAGAAGATATCAAGACGATGACCCTTCTTCAAAACTCTTTCCTCTCGTCAGAAGACACCCTGTTCAATTACAATCAGGTGAAGGGGCGAACCATGAAAGCCTATTTTGAAGAATCACGTATTCAAAGGATTGATGTTTCCGGAAACGGAGAAGCCATTTATTATGTGCTTGATGAAAAAGACTCAACCAACATCGAATTGATGGGTATGAATAGGATTTTGTGCAGCGATCTTACCATACGATTTAAAAATCAGGAACTGAATAACATCAGCTTCTACAAAAAGCCGGAGGCTCGTTTTATCCCGCCTCATGAACTCAATCAGGACGTTCAACGGCTCAAAGGTTTTCAGTGGAGAATCGCTGAAAGACCGACACTTGAGATTGTGCTCTATAAAGAAAGTCCTATACCAAAAGGAGAATCAGAGGAACAAACCACGCCATCGCTGCCCCCGCCGGTCAAATTAAAAATGGAAGGGCTCCCCGAGGGAAAAGGAACAATGTTAAAAAAGTCTAAAAGAAAGCAAGATTGATTTAGGCTTTGTTTCCGTTTAATTGTTAAACAAGTAATTTTGCGACCGATTTTGAAAACTATGCGGGGAATCCGAACAATAATCTTACTCTTTACAGCACTGAGCATCGCGGGATGCAGCAAGTTTAGAAAGATCCAAAAAAGTGGAGACTGGAAAGTAAAGTACGAAGCTGCAATCAAGTATTACGAAGAAGAGGATTATCATCGATCAACGATGCTTCTTGAAGAAATTCTACCAATTATCCGAGGAACCAAAGAAGCCGAGCTGGGAAATTTCTACCTGGCTTATTCCTATTTCTATCAGAAACAATACATCCTTAGTGCCCATCATTTTCAGGAATTTGTTACCATATATGGCCGAAGCGACAAAGTGATGGAAGCATCCTACATGAATGCTTACTCACTCTACCTGCAATCCCCCGAGTACCAGTTGGATCAGACCAGTACATATGAGGCAGTAGCCGCAATGCAGAACTTTATCAACAGGTATCCCACTTCCGAATATGCACCTGATGCAGACCGGATCATTGATGAAATGCAGGTGAAGCTTGAAACCAAGGCTTACAATACAGCGAAGCTCTATCACAAATTGAGAAGATATAAGTCTGCGCTGGTTGCATTTGAAAATTTCAGAAAGGACTTTCCTGATTCTGATTTCAATGAAGAAATTGCCTTTCTTAACATTGAAACTTCGTATGATCTTGCTGCTGTAAGTATCCCGTCTAAGCAGGAAGAACGATTCAGAAGCACCATCGAGTTTTATCAGCAATTCGTGGATAAATATCCACGGAGCAAATTCTTAAAAGCTGCTGAAAAAATTTATAGCAAAAGCATTGAAGAAATAACTAACTTCGCACGTTCAAATTAAAAAGGAGTAAACATGTCACATTCCACATCGGCCCTCATTACCAGAGACAATAAAGACATTGCAGAGCCAACAGGAAATATTTACGAATCGCTGACGATCATTTCAAAAAGAGCCAGACAGATCAGCGCAAACCAAAAAGAGGAGCTTAATGGCAAACTTGCTGAATTCGCTTCTTCTGTTGATAATCTGGAAGAAATCTTCGAAAACAGAGAGCAGATTGAGATTTCTAAATTCTACGAAAGAATGCCAAAGCCTTCTTCAAGTGCTACGGATGAATTCTTAAATGGAGAATTGAACTTCAGGTTACCTGAGATCCAGGAAGAATCTGAATCAGAATTATAAAATACATTTCCCATGTTAGAGGGGAAAAAAATATTATTAGCGGTCTGTGGGTCCATTGCGGCTTATAAGACCGCTTTTTTTGTGCGCTTACTGATTAAAGAAGGTGCTCTGGTTAAAGTCGTAATGACCGAAAGTGCCAAAGATTTTATCACACCCCTCACCCTTTCCACCCTTTCAAAAAACCCGGTCTATTCACAGTATTTTGACGAAACATCCGGAGAATGGACTAACCATGTTGATTTGGGCATGTGGGCTGACCTCATGATTATCGCTCCACTGAGTGCAAATACCCTGGGGAAAATGGCAAACGGGATTTGTGACAACCTTCTCCTTGCTACTTACCTGTCAGCTAAATGTCCTGTTATGGTCGCACCGGCAATGGATTTGGACATGTATCGACATCCTTCTACCATTGAAAATCTGGAAAAAATCAGGTCCTTTGGTAATGAAATTATCGATGCAACTGATGGCGAACTAGCCAGCGGACTTATGGGTCAGGGGAGAATGGCTGAACCAGAAGAATTGCTTGAACTCGTAAAAAAAAAGTTAAGAAGAAGTCAGGCACTTGAGGGAAAGAAAGTCCTGATTACATCCGGCCCCACATTTGAAGCCATTGATCCTGTCCGATTTATTGGCAATCATTCATCAGGAAAAATGGGAGTTGCCATTGCCGATGCTTTTAGAAATGCAGGAGCAGAAGTCACGGTTGTTACCGGACCTGCACAATACACTCCAAAAGGGGTTAATCTCATCCAGGTGACATCTGCCGAAGAGATGCTAAAAGAAGTTTCCGGACTTCACGATTCGGCAGAAATCGTTGTTTTCACTGCCGCTGTGGCGGATTACAGACCTGCTAACCCTCAATCAGAAAAGATCAAAAAGAAAGAAGATACACTGCAGATTGACCTGACCAAAAATCCGGATATCGCTTTAACACTTGGGAAGAAAAAAGCAAAACAGTTTCACATCGGGTTCGCACTGGAAACAAATTCGGAAGCAGTCAACGCTAAAGAAAAACTCCAAAAAAAGAACTTTGATCTCATCGTTCTCAATTCTCTGAATGATTCAGGAGCTGGTTTTCAGGGAAATACCAATAAGGTCACTTTCTTTGATAAGCACAATACAGAGACAAAATTCGAGTTGAAAAGTAAATCGGAAGTCGCAATGGATATTGTAGATTACACGATCGAACATGTCAAATGAGAGCAGCTTTAATTTTCATATTGTCCGGTATCACACTGCATCTGAATGCACAGGAACTCAATGCAAGAGTCATTGTAAATGCACAACAGGTTCAGACAACCGAGCGGGAGGTTTTCAGAGAAATGGAAACGGAATTTGCCCAATTTCTCAACAATACCCGTTGGACCAATGACACCTTTGATAAAGAGGAAGTCATCAACTGCAACCTGCTGATCAACATCAGTGAAATGCCAAGCATTGGTGTCTTTGAAGCCACCGTTCAGATTCTGTCCAGCAGGCCGGTTTATGGCACAGATTACGAAAGTGTGATACTCAACTTCGCAGACCGTGACTGGACGTTCGAGTATATTCAGTCTCAACCACTTCGCTTCAATGAAAACACTTTTACCAGCAACATCACCTCGCTTCTTGCTTTTTATGCCAATGTCATTATTGGAATGGATTATGATTCTTTTTCAGAGCTGGGAGGAGATCCTTATTATGAAAAAGCTTTTAACATCGTAAACAATGCTCAGCAATCAAATTTTAACGGGTGGCAGCAATTCAACAGTATCCGTAACAGGTACTGGCTGATCGAAAATCTTAGAAATCCTCAATTAGAAGGGATACGAAAATGCCTCTACGCCTATCACCGAAACGGGCTGGATATTATGGCTGAAGATAAAGATCAGGCAGAAAGCAATATCCTCTCGGCATTATCTGATGTTCAGAAAGCTAACAGAGCCAGACCCAGGTCTATCCTGACCATCACTTTTATGGATGCTAAAACCGGAGAACTGACAAAACTATTTGGCGAATCCAGTCTTGCAAAGCGGAGACAGGCCTATAACCTGCTCAATAATATTGATCCGGCAAGATCCGATGAATACCGGGTATTGATTGAATAGATCAAGTCGATATCTTTGTGCCGAATGATCAAATCCCTTCACATAAAAAACTACGCCCTCATTGAGGAACTGGAGATGACCCCATCTCCAAAACTCAATATCATAACCGGTGAGACAGGTGCAGGTAAATCAATCATGCTGGGTGCTGTGGGGCTTTTATTAGGAAATCGGGCAGACACCAAAGTTCTTTTGAACGAAGATCAAAAATGTTTTGTGGAAGGCATCTTTGACCTGAGCGCCTACAAGCTGCAACGTATTTTTGAAGAAGAGGATCTTGATTATGAAGATGAATGTGTCATCCGCAGAGAAATCAATTCTTCGGGTAAATCGCGTGCTTTTATCAACGATACCCCTGCCACACTTACTACACTGAAACGAATTGGTCAATACCTGATGGACGTCCATTCCCAACATGAATCATTGAGTCTGGGAAGTAATCGCTATCAGTTAGATGTTCTGGATGCCTTTGCCGGGCATTATGAACTCATATCCAATTACAAAGAAGCCTACAAACTTTTCCGGACCGCAGGAAAAACATACGATCAGCTGCTTGGCCTTGCGAAACAGGGAGCTGAAGATTCTGATTATAAGCAATTCCTTTACGAGGAGTTAAATCAGGCTAATCTTGATATAATGGATCAGGAAGAAGCTGAAAATGAACTACAGGTACTCGAGAATTCTGAAGAAATCAAACTCAAACTTTCTCAGGCCATTCATTTGATGGATGAGTCAGAAGTGGCCATACTTCAACAATTAAAAGAAGTCCGGCAGGCCCTTGCTTCTGTCCATTCTTTTTCAGGAGAACTGTCGAATCTCAGCGAACGCATCGAAAGTTCATCGATTGAACTTCAGGACATTTATCATGAAATTCAGTCTGTTCAGGACCGGATTGAACACGATCCGGAAAAAATTCATTCATTGAAAGAACAGCTTGATCTGTTGTACCGACTCCAAAGTAAACACAACGTGCAAACCTCTGCGGCACTCATCGAAATCAGGGACAACCTGTCTGAAAGTTTGTCACGAATTGCCAACCTCGATGAAGAAATTGGTCAGGCAAAAGCTGCGTTTGAAAAGGCCGAAAAAACAATGCGAACGGCAGGTGAAAAACTTTCAGAATCCAGGAAACTGTTCGCACTCAACTTCTCTGATGAAATTGAAAAGATTATTAAAAAAATTGGCATTGAAAACGGAACCATTGAAATCAGGATCGTCGAGAACACGCCGGAAAGTACCGGTCTGGATCTGGTTGATATGCTTTTTAGTGCCAACAAAGGCATCAAACCTCAGGAGCTGAAAGAAGTGGCTTCCGGCGGGGAATTTTCCCGGCTGATTTTTGCCATTAAATATTTGATTGCGGACAAGACTTCTTTGCCGACCATCATATTCGATGAAATCGACACAGGAGTGTCAGGAGAGGTTGCGTTGCAAATGATAAGAATGATGAAAGAAATGGCCAAAAACCATCAGGTCATCAGTATCAGTCATTTGCCGCAGTTTGCCGCAGGTGGGGATGCGCATTATTTCGTTTACAAAGATCACAACTCTGACCGGTCAGTCAGTCGAATCAAAAAACTCGAAAAAGAAGATCGGATTATCGAAATCGCCAAAATGATTGGCGGTGAAAACCCCGCCTCCTCTGCGGTGGAAAGCGCAAAAGAGTTACTACAAATTGGCTAATTTTGGCCACTTTAGAAAAGCAAGATGCTTTATTTCTGAGATTGTTCTCTGAGAGGATCACAGGGGTATTGCACAACTATCGAACCTAACAAAGACACAAGAAATTATGGCTTACGATTTATTAAAAGGCAAAAGAGGAATTATTTCAGGAGCACTGGATGCAAGTTCTATTGCATGGAAAGTAGCTGAAAAAGCACATGAAGAAGGTGCCACTTTCACATTGACCAATGCCCCCATTGCCATGCGCATGGGTGAAATCAACAAGTTGGCGGAACAATGCGGCGCGGAAATTATCCCTGCAGATGCTACATCCATTGAAGACTTAGAGAACCTTTTCAATAAATCAACTGATATACTTGGCGGGAAAATTGACTTTATCCTTCACTCCATAGGCATGAGTCCAAACGTCAGGAAAGGAAGAGATTACGGGGATTTGAACTACGACTGGTTCTTAAAGTCGCTGGATGTTTCAGCCCTCTCCTTTCATAAAATGATGCAGACCGCAGAAAAGCTGGATGCCATGAACGAATGGGGATCAATCTTGGGACTCTCCTATATCGCAGCACAACGAACTTTCCCGGATTATTCTGACATGGCGCAGGCCAAGGCAGTTTTAGAATCCATTGCCAGAAGTTACGGGTACCGAATGGGGCGTGACAAGAAAGTACGTGTCAATACGATTTCACAATCTCCTACCATGACCACTGCCGGTTCCGGAGTGCCCGGCTTTGATGTATTTTTCAGCTATGCTGATAAAATGTCACCGCTTGGAAATGCAGATGCCGAGAGTTGTGCAGATTACTGTGTGACCATGTTTTCTGACCTGACCAGAATGGTAACGATGCAAAATCTGATGCATGACGGAGGATTCTCTACTTCAGGGATCACCGATGAAATCATTGCAGAGCTGAAGAAGTGACAGATTTTCTAAAACTGTCATCCTGAGCACAACGAAGGATCTTTTGGACAACAACGAATGAGATTCTTCCTGCGTCAGAATGACAAACAAGATTTTTAAATCAAATGATCACCTTCCCCAACGCTAAAATCAATCTTGGACTAAACATCCTGAAAAAGCGCGAAGACGGGTATCATGATATTGAAAGTTGTTTCTACCCCATCCCCTGGAACGATTCCCTGGAAATAATTGAGGCTGATACTTTTAGCTTTCATTCTTATGGACCGGAGATTCCCGGAAATAGTGCCTCCAATCTTTGCGTCAAAGCATTCGAGCTGCTAAAAGCAGATCATGATATTCATCCGATTGAAATACATCTGCTTAAATCAATTCCTATGGGAGCCGGGCTGGGTGGCGGGTCTGCTGACGGGGCTTTTACATTAAAAATGTTGAATGAGTTTTTCGAGCTAAATCTTTCGACAAAAAAATTGCAGGAATATGCACTTGAACTTGGGAGCGATTGTCCGTTCTTCATTGAAAACAAACCTGTACTGGCCAGAGGAAGAGGTGAGTTATTGGAATCGATTGACCTGAACCTTTCAGGTTATTACCTCGCCATTCACAATCCTGGAATCCACATCTCCACACAGGAAGCATATTCCGGTATCAGACCGACGGTTCCACAGGAACCAATAAGTAAGATAATTTCGAGTGACGTGTCAGTATGGAGAGACAAACTGATCAACGATTTCGAAGCTTCTGTCTTCAAAAACCATCCGGAAATAGCTGGCCTGAAAAAAGAAATGTATGATGAGGGTGCTCTGTATGCTTCCATGACAGGCTCCGGCTCAACCGTCTTTGGGATTTTTGAAGAGTACCCGAAAAAATGGAAAACGCTACCTCTTTAACAGTTCCTCTACTCCTATTACATACCCATCCAGTCCCATTCCATTTATGGACCCGACACAAACCCCATTCACGTAGCTGGTTTGCCTGAAATCCTCACGTTCAGCCAGTTTGGAAATATGTACCTCAAAAACCGGAGTGGTAATCGCTGAAATGGCATCTCTTAACGCGATAGAGGTGTGCGTATAAGCACCGGGATTGAATACCACTCCATTATATTCAAATCCAACCTCGTGCAGTTTGTCAATCAAAGCACCTTCATGATTCGACTGAAAATATTCAAGCTCGTGAGCCGAAAATTGTTTTTTCAACTCCTCAAAGAATTCCTCAAAAGACTTACTTCCATAGATTTCAGGTTCCCGCTTTCCGAGCAGATTAAGATTTGGACCGTTTAGAATCAGGAATTTCACTTGATTTAGTTAAATGGTTGATTAGTTAAATAGTTTAGTACCAACAAAAGCGAATTTACTATTTCAAAAATTCACGATTCAACCATTTAACTAATACTTCACCCTTTTACTATTCAACTCGTTAACTTTTCAACCAGAAATGTCCTGGAATTCCTATACGAAACAATTTGAAAACTATCTGAAACTGGAAAGGTCGCTCGCCGGCAATTCCGTTCAGGCGTATCTGTCAGACATGAACAGATTTAGAGAGTTTCTGGAAATCAACAACCGAGATGTCTCCCCGCTAAAAATAGTCCAACAGGATCTTGTCGATTTTCTTGAATTCATTACAGAGATAGGAATGTCTCCTTATTCACAGGCACGAATGGTTTCAGGATTGAAAGCCTTTTTTCGATTCCTGCTTTATGAAGAGGTTATTGACCGGGATCCATCTGAATTATTGGAAGCACCCAAACTTGGGAGGAAATTACCTGACACCCTTGATTTCCCTGAAATTGAGCAATTACTTGCTGCTATTGATCTATCAAAACCCGAAGGAACCAGAAACAGGGCCATCCTTGAAACGTTGTATAGTTCAGGTCTGCGCGTATCCGAGCTCACAGAATTAAAAATCAGCAATGTGCATGAAGATATTGGTTTCCTCCGTGTAATCGGTAAAGGAAGCAAAGAGCGTCTGGTGCCTATTGGAAGAGAGGCACTTAAGCACATCGCACTTTACAAAGAACATGTAAGAGTACACGTACCTGTTCAGAAAGGATTCGAAGATCATCTTTTCTTAAACCGGAGAGGGAAAAGCCTGACGCGGGTCATGATTTTTACCATCATAAAAAATCTGGGTGAGCAAATTGGTATCAAAAAAAATATCAGCCCACACACTTTTCGTCATAGCTTTGCCACACATCTAATTGAAGGTGGCGCAGATCTCAGAGCAGTGCAGGAAATGCTGGGACATGAATCCATTACTACTACAGAAATCTACACCCACCTCGACAGAGATTATTTGAAACAAGTGATCAGGCAATATCACCCCAGAAGCTGATGTATAAACTCCTCAAACACCTGCTATTTCTGTTCAGCCCTGAGCTGGCACATCATTTCACTACACGAATGCTTCGTATTGCACTGAAAATGCCTCTGGGGAAAGTATTAATAAACAAGGCATTCAACTTTGACCATCCAAAGCTTAGGACAGAACTATTCGGACTTACTTTCAAAAACCCGGTGGGGCTGGCTGCAGGTTTTGACAAAAACGCCGAGCTCATAGATGATTTTTCAAACCTCGGATTTGGATTCATTGAGATTGGGACACTAACTCCTAAATCTCAGCCAGGAAATGAACAACCACGTCTTTTCAGATTAAAAAAAGATCGGGCTCTAATCAATCGAATGGGGTTCAACAACGGAGGAGCAGAAGCAGCAGTTGGACGTCTGAAGAAAAGAAAATCGACTCTGATTATCGGTGGCAACATTGGAAAAAATAAGGTTACCTCAAATGAAAACGCAGTTGATGATTACCTGATTTGCTTTAACTCCCTGTTCGACCATGTCGATTATTTTGTCGTCAATGTCAGTTCACCAAACACTCCCGGGTTGAGGGAATTACAGGAAAAAGAGCCACTCAGGAACCTACTACAGACACTTATTTCTGAGAATGAGAAAAAAGAACGGCAAAAACCCATTCTGCTGAAAATTGCTCCGGATCTTACGCCATCTCAACTTGATGACATTCTGGAACTAACTTCTGAACTCAATCTGGATGGTTTGATTGTCTCCAATACCACCATAGATCGAAATGGATTGAAAACTTCAGATGCAGTTCTCAGGGAAATTGGTGCCGGGGGTTTAAGTGGAGCTCCTGTTCTGGAAAAATCAAATGACGTCCTTAAGTATATTCGAAAGAACAATTCCGACGTTCCTGTTATTGCAGTCGGAGGTATTATGTCTCCTGAGGATGCACTGAACAAATTAGATGCAGGAGCAAATCTGATTCAGATTTATACCGGTCTGGTGTATGAAGGACCTACACTGATCAAAAGAATCAATAAAGCACTTGTCAGTCGTTTGAACTAGCTTCGTTCTCCATTACTTTTGGGGCTGCCATTAGAAAACTTACCCGCAGAAGGTCAAAATGTGACCCTGCTGAAAATTTATAACAGTCGAAGACTTTGTCCAGGAACACGTACAAGAAAAAATCAGAAGCTAAAAGCAGGCCGACAATCAATTTCACCTTTCTCAAGGACCGAAAGTTTCACCTCTTTATTGGATTTTTCCTGCTCCTCTCTTCCATTTTTCTCCTGGTATCGTTTATTTCTTATTTGAAAAATGGTCAATCCGACCAAAGTGTTGTTGAGGCTTTCCTTGATACGAATATCAGAGAATCCGGCAGAGAAGTTAAAAACTCCTTCGGGCTCTTTGGAGCGGTTTCAGCTCACTATTTTGTTTTCCTCTGGTTTGGAATTGCTGCACTTCTAATTCCTCCGTTTCTCTTTGTACTGAGCTATAAAATTATCTGGCAAAAAACGATTGTTTCCCCTTCTAAAGCATTCAATTTTACCATTTTCTATTTGATATGGATAAGCCTTCTCATGGGCTATTTCCTTATTAATCAGGAAGTAACAACGTTTTGGGGATTCCTTTCAGGAGGTATTGGATTTGAATTAGCGATTGTGCTGGAAAGCCTGATGGGATGGGGCGCTCTTCTCATTATCGCTTTTATGTTTCTGGTTTTCAATATGTACTTTTTTAACATCACCAGGCTGCCGGCCATTTCAGGGGTTGTTGACTACATCATTGCCTTTTTTCAGGGACTCAAAAACGCTCTTCCAAAAAAGAGTGAGAAAAAAGAAGATGAAATTGATATCAAATCTGTTCTGAAGCAGGTAAAAACTGAAGTTGAAGAAGAAGATAATTCGAAAGATGAATCCGAGACATGGATTGTGAAGAAGGTACCACCTAAGAATGTGGAGAATAAAGACAAACCAGATCTCGAATTTACCATTGACCTTCCGCCTGTCACAAAAATAAAGGAGCCGGAACCAATAGCTGAGGTGATAGAGAAAACGGCCCCTTCAGAGCCGGTTGCTGAGCCTAAGGAAGAACCTGAAGATTTCTCTTTTGAAGTCGAGCAAAAAGTTGAAGAAGAAACAGCTGTAGAGCAGGTCAATTACGATCCCACACTGGATCTTCCCGGCTACAAATTTCCAACCCCTGCCCTTTTAACTGATTACCCTGTTAAAGACGTCCAGGTATCTAAAGATGAACTGGAACAGAACAAAGATCGAATCATTGAGACACTGGTCAATTTTAAGATAGGAATTTCCAGTATTAAAGCGACCATCGGTCCGACGGTTACACTTTACGAAATAGTTCCGGAAGCCGGAGTGAAAATTTCCAAAATCAAAAACCTGGAAGACGATATCGCCCTGAGTCTGGCTGCACTCGGTATCAGGATCATCGCTCCGATCCCGGGAAAGGGAACCATTGGTATTGAGGTTCCGAATAAGAATCGTGAGATGGTTGATGCAAAATCGGTGATTACGACCAGCAAATTCATGGAAAGCAAAATGGAATTACCGGTTGTTCTCGGCAAAACCATTTCCAATGAAGTATATGTAACTGACCTGAGCAAAATGCCACACCTTTTGATGGCCGGAGCAACAGGACAGGGTAAATCTGTAGGCTTAAACATCATGCTGGCCTCCCTTCTATATAAGAAACACCCATCACAGTTAAAATTTGTTCTGGTTGATCCTAAAAAGGTAGAACTTACCCTTTTCAATAAAATTGAGAGACACTTCCTTGCCATGTTACCGGATGCTGAAGAAGCCATCATAACGGATACAAAAAAGGTCGTGAACACACTCAATTCCCTCTGTATTGAAATGGACAGTCGTTACGACCTGTTGAAATTGGCCGGGTGCCGAAACCTCAAAGAATACAACAAGAAATTTGTAGAACGAAGGCTCAACCCCAATAAGGGTCATCGATACCTGCCCTATATCGTTCTGGTCATTGATGAGCTGGCCGATTTGATGATGACCGCCGGAAAAGAAATTGAGGCACCAATTGCAAGGCTCGCTCAATTAGCCAGAGCCATCGGAATACATTTGATTGTTGCAACCCAAAGACCTTCTGTCAATGTGATTACCGGAGTGATCAAAGCTAACTTCCCGGCACGATTGTCGTTTCGGGTTACTTCAAAAATTGACTCCAGAACAATCCTCGACACTGGTGGGGCAGATCAACTGGTGGGTATGGGTGATATGCTGCTTTCCACAGGCTCAGACATTACACGCCTGCAATGCGCGTTTGTAGATACGCCTGAAGTAGAAAAGATTTGTGAATTCATAGGAAGTCAAAAAGGATACACAACAGCTTATATGCTTCCTGAATTTGTAGGGGACGATGAGGGCGGAATAGGTGATGTCGATTTATCAGAAAGAGACGCACTCTTTTCAGATGCTGCACGTTTGATCGTCATGCATCAACAGGGAAGTACCTCACTTATTCAGCGAAAAATGAAATTAGGTTACAACAGAGCCGGACGATTAATTGACCAACTGGAGGCTGCCGGAATTGTGGGGGCTTTTGAAGGCAGTAAAGCAAGAGAAGTATTAATCCCCGACGAATATAGTTTGGAACAGTTATTGACTGAATTAGAAAATAAGTATTAATCAGCAGGTTTGGCTGGAGGAATAGGAAATTAAAAAAATGAAAAAGACGATTTTAACATTATTGGTACTTGGCTTCACAACCTTTGTATCAGCCCAATATGACCCTGAGGCACTCGCCGTATTAGATGCCATGAGCGCCACATACAAAAAAATTGATGCCTTCAAAGCCTCTTTTACCGTCAAGCTTGTTAATAAGGAAGCTGCTCTCGATGAATCGAACTCCGGTAAAATCACGGTAAAAGGGGATATGTTCGTATTGGATGTTGCCGACCAGAAAATATTTAATAATGGCACGGATGTCTATACCTATAGTGCAGAACTTGCCGAGGTAACTATAAGCACTTATGAAAGTGAGGAAGCAGAAATTACTCTTGGTAATGTATACGATCTGTACAAGGAAGGCTTTAAATATGCACTCATTGCTAAAATGGACAATGGAGACCGGGTGATTGAGCTGGACCCGGAAAGCCGAGACAAATCATACTTCAAAATTCGCATGATCATAGACCGAACGGACAAACTGAAATCATTTACTGTATATGAACGTACAAATAACGTCTACACTTATGCGATCAATGAGTTTGAAGCGGTGACTGTGGATGATAAATTTTTCACCTTCGATACAGCTAAATATCCCAATGTAGAAGTGATTGATTTCCGATAAGCGATAAATTCAAATAAAAAAGATAACTTTGCGCAACATTCAGACTTACTGAATGCTTAATATTTATTTTTAATAGTACTAATGAACATTTTCGTAGCTAAGCTTAATTATGCAACTTCAGAAGACGCATTGAGAAGCGCATTTGAGGAATTCGGCACTGTCGATTCCGCTAAAATTATTATGGACCGTGATACACAGCGATCAAAAGGATTCGGTTTTGTTGAGATGCCAAATGATGATGAAGGCAACCAGGCAATTCATGAATTAAATGAAACAGAGCTTGATGGAAGAACTATCGTCGTAAAAAAAGCGAACGACAGGAAATAAATCCAGTTACATAAAATTGCTCATGTGAATTATTTTCACATGAGCTTTGTTTTTACTCTAATTTCAATTTTCCAGTCCGGAACTAAACGTTACTTACTTTGGCAAGACCTGCAACCACACCCGTAAAATTAAAAGATGGATACTACATCGAACTTCGTCACAAGGGAGAAAGAAAAGGTATCAAACTCAGAAGTGAGACCATTCCTGAGTTGCATCAGTCAATAAAGAAGTACGAAAAGCTTTATGACATTCACTTCTACGGTGAGGTAAAAAAGGGTAAAGTCATCAACGATAAACTGCCTGAGCTTAAATAAGCCAAACACTCCATTTTCTGATTCATATTCCGATAGGTTGAGGCCGAATAAATTGCTAAATTCACGGCAAAATCTTAACCATCCCTATGACACGCCTGCAACTTTTTGATAAGATACGGGACAAGGAATCATTTCTTTGTATAGGTCTGGATACAGACATTAAGAAAATACCCAAGCATCTACTTAAGGAAGAAGATCCTGTTTTCTCTTTCAACAAGCAGATCATTGACGCAACACATGAATCTGCAATTGCATATAAGCCAAATGTCGCTTTTTACGAAGCATTGGGATCCAAAGGCTGGGAATCGCTGGCTAAAACAGTAGAATACATTCCAGATAATATTTTCACCATAGCGGATGCCAAACGAGCTGATATTGGTAATACCTCAACCATGTATGCCAGAGCTTTCTTCGAAAATATGAATTTCGACTCCATCACTGTCTCCCCGTACATGGGTGCAGATTCCATCAAGCCATTCTTCGAGTTTGACAGAAAATGGGTCATCATTCTAGCTGCGACCTCAAATGAAGGATCTTTTGATTTTCAGCATTTGCTTGTAGAAGACGGAAGCGAAAGCCTTCACGAGCGGGTAATCAGAAAAAGCAAAGAATGGGGAAACAAGAACAACACCATGTATGTTGTAGGAGCCACGAGGGTCGAATCACTGGTCAATATTCGCAGGCTCATTCCTGATCATTTCCTCCTGATCCCGGGTGTTGGAGCACAGGGAGGTGATTTAGCTACCGTCTGCAAATTCGGCATGAACAAACAGTGTGGTTTGCTTGTCAACTCGTCAAGAGGAATCATTTATGCGGACGATTCCAAAGATTTTGCGAAAACTGCAGCAAACGAGTCAAAAAAGCTACAGGTACAGATGGCCGAACAGCTCCAAAAAATGTAGAGACCCTCTATATTGGAGAAATCAATGGACGAGCGATTTCTTCACTACATCTGGAAATTTCAAAAGTTTAGCAAAACAGAATTAAGAACAACCTCCGGGCAGCGGGTGGTCGTATTAAATCAGGGCAGTCATAATCACCACTCCGGACCTGACTTTGAGGAAGCACGGATTAAAATTGGTGACATTGAGTGGGCCGGAAACGTAGAAATTCATATTGATTCAGCCGACTGGAATAAACATTTTCATCACAATGACAGAGCCTATGACAATGTCATTTTGCATGTAGTCTGGGAAAACACTCAGAATGTCCTTATTCAATCCGAATTTGTTCCGACACTAGAATTAAAAGATATTGTCAATGGAAATCGATTCTCAGAATACCAGACTTTTTTAAGTCAGGAGCGGGAAATCCTCTGTGAGGATCAGTTTAAAACTATAACTGATCTCAGCTTCAATAATATGCTTGACAGAGCCCTCGTAGAGCGTCTGGAGCAAAAATCCACCACGGTTTTGAACCTCCTGGAAAAGGAGAATAATGACTGGGAAGTTGTGACTTATTTAAGCCTTGCGGCCAATTTTGGTTTTTCTCTCAACAAGGAACCATTCAGCCATCTTGCCGACAGTCTCCCATATAAGGTTATTTCAAAATACCATAACAGGCCGAAGGAATGTGATGCGCTAATTTTTGGTCAGGGAGGGTTACTTGATGAAGAGGCTGACAATTATCAAAAAGAACTCAGGAAAGAATACACCTACCTGGCCCGCAAACACCAACTTATAAAAAGACTCACCAGAAGTTCATGGAAATTTGGAAGAATGCGTCCTCCAAATTTTCCTTCCGTTCGATTATCCCAGTTTTCATCATTAATGTCTGAACATGAACACCTTTTTTCCAGGATTATTGCCACGGAAAGTACATCAGCATTGATTCACCTGTTTCAGATCAAATCCAGTGAGTACTGGGCGGATCATTATGACTTTGGAAAAAAACGTAAGAAAAGGCAGAAAACAATCGGAAGGTCTTCTCGGGAAAATATTTTGATCAATACAATTGCACCACTTCTTGCTGCTTACAGCAAATACGTCGATGATTATGTGTACATGGAAAGGGCACTGGCTGTTCTTGAAAAGCTTCGTCCTGAAACCAATTCAATCACAGAAAAATGGAAAAGAGCAGGAAAGAAGCCTGAAAATGCATTTGACTCTCAGGCCTTAATCGGTCTTTTCAAAAACTATTGTATTAAAAAGAGATGTCTGGAGTGTAATATTGGAGCTGAAATACTTGGCAAGTGATTTACTGGACTCTTAACATCTTCCTAATAGGCGCACTCTTGTATATAGTGCTGCGAACCATTGAACCTGGACGAACAAGGTTCATTTTTGGAACAGGGTTCTTGTTAAGAGCAACCGGAGGACTGGTTTCAGCCTGGTTCTTCTTTGTTGATTTCCCTGTTAGTGACAGCTCAGTTTATTTTGATACAGCCAATTCACTGTTGAATAAGCATTCCATCTGGTCCATCCTTTCAGGAAATTTCGATAAGGAGAATCTTATCGGACAGCCTCGTGTACTCTTCTTCGTCCAGTTGCTTTCCTTTTTCCACTTTCTGTCTGGCGGCTCATTCTGGATTGTTGCTCTTCAGTTTGCTTTGCTCAGTTTCCTCGTTTCCTGGCACTTCGTCAGGGAAGTTATCAAAATATTTCCCACACATAGAAATATCATAGAATTCAGCTTTCTGTTTATTCCTTCTGTAATCTTCTGGTCTTCTGGTATCCTGAAGGACGCTCCGGCATTTTGGGCACTCCTTGTTGCTGTTCTTATTGTACTTAAAATAAGAGAAGGAAAAAAAGTAACAGCATATGAATGGATTTTTGGCGTCCTTTCAATGTTGACACTTTTCAACATCAGACATTATCTGCTCATCATATTGTTATTGTTCATGGGACTGATCTTTGCTCTCCACTTCATCAGAAAAGTAAATGGAAGGTTCAAATGGCCAATCGCAATTTCAGTCTTCGCTCTTTTTGTCATATCCAGTCAGCTCATTCATCCGTACCTGAAAATTCAACGGTTACCACAAACACTGTATGAAAACAATCAGCTTATCGCTGAGAAGACCAGCGAAGAAAGTCAAATTGGAATCGTTATAAATGATCCAACATGGCATTCAGTGATTAAAGAAATCCCTGCATCTCTTTTTGCCGGATTGTTTCGGCCTGCATTCTTCGACAATACTCCTGCTATTGGAATTATTCATAAAGCAGAAAACCTGCTCCTGCTGACATGGACTATGCTTTCAATTTTGCTGCTTATAAGAAGTAAACCAGAAATTAACTGGCTAACTATTGCGCCTGCACTGCTTTGTATCTTCATGCTTGCAACGTTACTTGCTTTGTCAACTCCCAATTTGGGCACGCTGGTCAGATACAGGAATGCAATTGTCCCTTTCAGCTTCCTGATTGCAGGAATACTACCATTTCAATACTTTGCTTCTCAAACGAAAGGATAATCACTACTTTTGCCGCCAATAACGAAAAATGGAAAAGCCAGTAATCATTTTTGGATCAACCGGGATCGCAAAAGCCGCCCTCGAAATATTCAACAGTAACGGAATCGTTGTTTACGGTTTTCTCGATGATGATAAAAAAACTCATAACACAGAGATAAATAGTGTAACTGTTCTGGGATCCACAGATGATCATGGTTTTTTAAAGCTGATCGGACAAAAATGTGAAGCCTTTGTTGCCACCGATGACAATTCTTTACGGAAAAGATATGTCGAACAATTAATGGAAGATCGCAAAGTAATGCCCATGAATGCGATACATGATTCTGCGCAGGTATCAAAATCCTGTAGCATAGGTCATGGAAATTTCATTAACGCAGGTGCAATACTTTCTAATGATTCAAAGATTGGACAGCACAATGTGATCAATTCACGAGTAGTCATTGAACAGGAAGCGGAGATAGCCGATTTTGTTCAAATTGGTGCGGGGAGCACAATCAATTCGAGAGTTACCATTGAGGAAGGCGCCTTCATAGGAACTGGTGTAACCATTGTATCAGGAGTAACCATCGGGAAAAAAGCGCGAATTGGTGCCGGTTCTGTGGTGGTTGGTGATGTAGGAAAAAATAAGACTGTCTTTGGAAATCCTGCTGTAGAAGTAAAATAAGAGAAGTGTCTACTTCTGAACTTTTATTTTCCTCCGTATAATATCAACCTTTGTTCTCCATTCGATCAGGTAGATTCCTGGCACCAGCTCAGGTTGATTAATTCTAATTTCTTCAGCGTCCTTTACATTCCTTTTGTAAATAAGCTGTCCGGCCAAATTCAACAATCGAATCTCACCCTCTCCTCTTTGTTGAAATCGAATAGAGATCATCCCATTTGTAGGATTTGGAAATAACAAAATATCAGCCTTACCCGGATCAACAGCCAATGGGACAGAGAATAATCCGCACCGTTCTACTCCGCTCCATTTGTTGGATGTTGTCACCTCCTGAAACTGACTCTCAAAAATTCCAAAAGATCCAAAAGGATCTGGCCTCTCTGCGAGATTGAAGATCATAAACAGCTCACCGTCCAGCGTTTCATACCATGTTTCAAAAACCTCACAAAAGAAGTCTTCCATTTCAGGGAGTCGATTCATTGTCGCTACCAGTTCTTCGGCACATGATTCCATCGGCTGAAAGTTAAGCTCTGTGACATGCTGCCCTCCCTCATAGGCAAACAAATCAATTCCTCTTTCATTCGACAGAGTGGCATACCGTTCAAGTAATCCAATCATTTCATTGTTTATACGCATTCGAAGGGTATCTAACAACTCCTGAGCAGTATGGTCACAAACCTCAAGATTTTGTACCTGAAAATCATCAAACATGGATACACCTATGTATGACGCTATGGCCACTGCGTCAGGCATCAGGTTGTTTGGGTTAACAGAAGGAAGATTATATGCATCAAATATCAGATCCGCCACAAATGGATCCGATTGAGTGGCGTGCACCCGTACCACACGATCAGCATTTAAATAAGTATCATTGAAAATCTGAAAGATTTCAAAACTTCGCTTCGTATAAAATCGGTGAATTGCTTCAAGCTCAGCAAGCTCTTCATTAGTACTTGTTGCAAGATTTAGTAAAACACCCTGATCAAGCATGTATTGCCATTTTTCAGGATAAGCAGGATTCCATGCTTCGTTGGAATATTCGACATACACCCTCCTCTCCTCCTCAAGGTTATCATGAAATAACAGTGCAAGACTGTCAACGTATTCGTCGGAAGCCATGTGTGGCACACAGATCCATGGATCAGTCCCTGTCAGGTTGCTAAGCTCAATAATCTCAGAATAAGGCATCCCGGGAAGCACCTGATTTTCTACATCCAGGTAATAAGAAAAACTGTAGCTGGTGGTTCGATCAGACCAGTCAACAACTGTATTATTTTCCACCCGTAGTGGCTTCATGAACCTGAGCACATCAAAACTTTGAACAAGCTCAATAAAGTCGCTGCGAAATTTTTCGGAAGAATAATTATCGACATATTCAGGAAAAATTAGTTGCACGTTTCGAACAGGATCAGCCTCCAATGAACTGGTTATAATCAATTCCAGACCCAATGATGTTGGATTTGAAACCGGAACCTCGTATGTTCCGCCAACATTGAAAATCATCGCTCCACCATCTATATCCCCCTGAACCACTATTGACCCCTGGCCTTCATAGATAAGCAGATAATTCCCGGAAGGATAAAAGTAGGGAGCCGGTTGACCGTTTAGCACAAGGCAACTAACTTCAAGTGTTTTTCCCATAGTCTGTGGATGATTGCTTTGAAACGGAACCTCCAGAGGATAACCAACCGAATCAAAGGCTTCAAATAGTTCTGCGCGCAATTCAGAGGATCCGTTGACAGGGTCAGCTTCATCGTTGGCATTTCTCACCAGCCATCCGGAAGACTGCTTCAGTGCATTGGTATAGATCCAAACTGTGCCAAAGGGTGAAAGATCTGTAAGATTCACACCAATTGGTCGCTCTTCCTGAGAGGATCCTTGAAAAAAAATACAAAGCGCTAATCCAAAAAATACTTTTCTCACATTTCTGATCGTTTGAGACGAACGTTCTCGCCGTGAAGAAATCACAGCTGTCTCTATATAGACTTGCAGACACGTTCTTTTTCCCGTCAAAAAGAAAAAGTCAATCAGTATGTGTCACAAGCAAAACGGTTCCTCCTTCTGTAATCAGATAACCCTGATCATAGCAAAACCTGTAAGTATCACCAGATTTTGTGGTATGGCTGCTTGTATAATACTCAAAATCAAATCCTTTCTTAAGCAGTTTGTCTCGATGTATTTTTGCCTCTCCATGTGGATTTAGGTCGACAAGAATTCTTCGATTTTTTCCAAGCGTATTATTGACATTTCTTACAAAGTTAGTTGCCGGAGCATTTATTCTGTTATTGAATGCGTTGCGACAGTTATCATCACAAAATTTTTTATCTGCACGTCCGAATATGAGATTTGCGCATTCTTCACACTTACGATTTTTCATCATCATCAGATTAGGTGAATGACAAAAAAACATTTTTAAATGACTACAAACGACTATTAAATGACTACAAATGATTAACAACCGATTCAGGTACCTGCTGCTTTCCAGTTTTGCCCCGGTCAAATGACACATTCATCTGTTAAAACAGGGAATGATTAATAAACAAAAATTTTAATGATTATGAGCAGCTTAAAAAACAGTGTCCGGTTAATTGGACGTCTTGGAAATGATCCCGAAGTTCGAACTTTTGAAAGCGGGAAGCGTAATGCCGGTTTTTCTCTGGCTACTAACGATGCATACTACAACAACGATGGAGAAAAAGTGGAAGATACGCAATGGCATAACATTGTGGTGTGGGGTAAGAAAGTCGATGTTGTAGAACAATACCTCAAAAAGGGAAGTGAAATTGCAATGGAAGGCAAACTGATCAATCGATCTTATGAAAAAGATGGTGCAACAAAATACATCACCGAGATTGTTCTCAATGAACTCCTGATGATGGGTAAGAAGGATTCATAAATCCAGAACAGCAGGATGATGCCTTTTCTTCGTATCATCCTGCTTCATTTGATAACAAACCTTCCTGAATAGCCTGCTGAACCATCTTCAAATCTGTAGAAATATAAACCCGATCTAAGTCCATTTAACGGGATATTGTTCTGCGTACTTTTAACCGGAACACTTACCACCTCAATTCCTTTCGCATCAAAAATTCTAAAAACCGGATTTATGGTTTCAGGTTCTTTCGTAAACACGTTTAGCTCGCTTGTATTTACCACCGGATTAGGAAAAATAAGAATCGGTACTTCTGTCAAATACCAGGTATTGGTTACCTGCTGCTCTATTTGCTCCCCATTAATAAAATCAATCACCATGCTGTGGATGTTATTTCCCTGATTTGGTGCATCATCCAAAATTCTAATTTCCGGGTTCTCTGGTGCCTCTATAACATCAATGATCCGGTTCCCGCTGGCAGATACGCGCTTAAACGTTATTCTTTCAATACCATAAACGGTTCCCAGCTGCAAATTCAGATAGATGCCTGTATCCAAAGCAACTTCCTGAAAAAATGAAAAAACAAAACACTCGATACCCTGACGGGTATAATCAAGTGTGGCTGATGGGAGCAATGGTTTTGTCTCCATAATGGGTAATACGGAGAATCGATAATCGGCAATTCCTCCGGCATTTTTAATAACAATTGCAGTATCAGTGGTCGTTTGAAATGGTTCCAGAAATTTTGAGCCCATGTTTGAAACCTCATAGTTAGACACTCCGGTCACCTGAGGCCATTGCAACCTTACCGAATCAGAGCATACAAAGCCAACAGAAACATCCAATGGTCTTGATATTGTGAAATCTTCGGTAACAAAAGACTGGGTAGCAGTTCTTATTCGAGCCAATGCGGTTGTTGTAAGATCAGGGATCTGATTCCACCGCCAATAACCCATTGACAAATCCACGTTGCTATCGAGTACTTCCCAGGTCAATCCATCATCAACGCTGAATTCAAGGACACCTTCAGTTTCAGTCAACGTGCTTTTCCATCGAAAATACGATCCACTTTCTCCATTATAGGGCATATTGTCACTGCCTGTCGGGTAATCCCATTCAAAAGTTTCTACCTGATCATATTGATATACAACAAAGAACTCTTGTGATCCGGTAACATCAAATCCCATCACCTCAATTGTATAATTAAGATCATCCGTTGTTTCAATGGAAATCTGCTCGTTATTATTAAGTCTGTCCTTTCCACGTGTTGCAGCCTGAACCAGATCTTCTGAATTGGCAGTGGTACTAAGAATCCATGGCAATGTTTCTTCATTGGATGAATTGAGTAACCTGATATCCAGATCATTGACCAGTGCTTTAAAACTTCCGATATCCGATGGAGGATCTGTCCAGCTTAATGTGATTTTTAAATCTCGGGCATTGACGGGCACACTCAGTGCAAATTGAATTGCCTCACCATCAGAAATGACTCCAGAGTAAATCTGATTATTTTGCAAAGATCGCAGGCTCTCGTATGCATTAATGCTTCCATAACCCGTCACATAATCCGGTCCTGTCGCGTGGATATCTTCTGAAGAATTGATCAGAAGTGCACGGGTAAGTGAAGCAGGCATCTCTGTACCATTCATAACTTGATACTGTTGTTGGAGCAGAGCGGCTGTTCCGGACACAAGTGCAGCTGAATTCGAACTCCCGACTACACTGTAGGCCGCCAGCTCAGGCTTTATTCTACCGTCATATGCAGGACCTCTTGAAGAAAAGACGACCTCATTGCCGGTTGTGTCCACTGATCCGACCACTAACACATTTTTTGCCATCTTGAAATTCCCCGTCAAATTCGCAAAGCCTGATACTCCGGCATACTTTCCGTCTGTTGACACGGCAGTACCCTGATTACCACTTGAAAAGACATGAAGAAGTTCGGGGTTATCATGAGCACTTTGATCAAACGCTTCAGCCTGAGCTCCGTAGAATGATTCGATAACAGTACCATACGAATGATTCTGAATGCGAACATTAAGAGATTGATAATCTTCGTCAGCGTCAGGCAGCACCGTAACAAAATCGGAAGTAGTAATGTTTGCACTCATAGCCACTCCTCTTCCTGTCAGGAAGGAGTTTCCTGCCCCTGCTATAATGGTTGCCATTTCTGTAGAATGAATATCAATGATTTCTGATCCAAGTGTTGACTCAACGTTTCGTCCAAGGAGGTCAAGGTCATTTTTATCATACTGATTCTCCTGAATCGAAATAGTCCTCCCTGCACCATCCAGTTCCGGGAAAAAATGATGAATCTTATTGATTCTATTAGGATTAAGATTCATATCAATCACCCGTGCTTCTATGGATGGATCAACCGACTCATTTGATATGTGAATAATTTTGGGGCTATTGATGAGTTCTGTAATCAGTTGTGGTGAAGTTTTAATCAGGCACGTACCTTTATACTTACCGATCAATTCAACCCCAACATATTGATCCCAGTCTATGGCTCCAATGGTCTTCACAAAAAAAAGACTTGGCTCTTTTGACCAGTCAATGTTTGATTTCCAGCTGTTGTTTACTGGAATCAGATTTTCAGTAAGTCGTACTCCCCCATTTTTTAGTCTTACTATAGAATGATTAGCATCAAGCCGACGAATAACTTCCATATCAATTCCAGGTTTCCCCTTTGCCAAATAGAATGATATTTTTTCAGGCACCTGGTTTAGGTACTGATCCCAAATTTGATCCGGATCCTGAGCACATAAATTAACAGAATAAAAAAGCAGGAATATCCTGATAAACAACTTTGACATTTCTACCCAAATTATATTATTTGGAACAAACCCTGGATTTTAAATTTTATACTACATGTATAATATATATGATAAGTATAATTTCTTCAATTCAACATTATTCAATATTTACTAAATGCATTTAATATTTTATACAAAATATTATTCTGTTTTACAATTGATAATGTGGATAAAAAAATATTATCTTCCATTTAATAGCTAAAAAAAGTATTTATATTGTTAAAACATTAATTAACCATATATACTATGTTAAACTTACGAATCACCCTGCAGCGGGTCAGTGCTATTGCGCTCATAGCTGTCATTTTCTCATCTTGTGCTCCGGAATCTTCGGAAGTAACACCAGATGAAATTACCGATGATGTTTTAGCAAAATTTGAGAACCTGGGTTTCAATCTGGATGATATTCATATCATCAATGAGCGGAATCCGCTAACCAATGAAAGTGAAAAATTCTATGTACTCGAAGGGGACATTAAAGTACCTGAACAGCAACTTTCTGACATGTTAGACAGTGAAATTTTTCACACAGGTGTAGTTGGCGAACAGTATCGCACAAACAACCTGGTTAGCAATAACCAGACAATCACGGTTCTCGGTTACACCGGTGGCTCAAATGCGCTGGATAACACCATGAGAACAGCACTTCAATGGGCGGTCAACAACTACAATGCGCTCAACATTGGACTAAACTTTACACTTGCTTTTGGCACTAACTACCCGGCCTACGACATGGTCGTGTACCGAGTGAGTGGTGGAGGTGGAGGATCTGCAGGATTCCCCTCTGGGGGAAACCCATACAAATTCATTCAAATTCAATCTGGTACAAGTGGTTTTGGAACCAACACAACAGAACATGTGATTACTCATGAAATGGGTCATTGCCTGGGTCTTCGTCACACTGATTATTTCAACAGATCCCTCTCTTGCGGAACTGGCGGAAACGAAGGAAGTGGTGGTGTAGGAGCAATCCTTATTCCCGGCACTCCTTCCGGGTTTGATGCCAACTCAGTAATGCTGTCATGCTTTTCAGCAAATGAAGATGGCGAGTTTGGCAACTTCGATGTAGTGGCATTGGAGTACCTGTACTAGTTACAGTCACTATTCATCGGTAATCACAGGTCCCGTCTTTTGGCGGGATCTTTTTTTTAATCGTTCATTATAATTAGTTATAGATTCTGTACTTTCATAATAAATTATTATGACCTTACAGCAACTCAGATATGCACTTGCACTTCAGGATCATTCAAGCTTCAAACTGGCTTCTCAGAAGTTAAACATCTCCCAGCCGGCTCTGAGCATCCAAATTCAAAAACTGGAGGAAGAAATTGGATTAACATTATTTGATCGCTCATCAGGGCCTGTAAGTACAACAAGTGAAGGAAAATTATTTCTAATCAGGGCCGAAGAGCTTGTTACAGGCGCCTCAGATCTTAAATCCTATTCAAACAACCTCAAATCAGATTTTTCCGGGAAGTTCAAAATTGGTGTAATACCTACTCTGGCTCCATTTCTTGTCCCCCTTTTTATTGATCACCTTCAAAACGAACATCCACAAATTGAACTGGACTTTTTTGAGATGACTACAAATAATGTAATTGACGGAGTGAGAAAAGGAGAGCTTGATACAGGCTTGATTGCTACTCCTGTCAACGTTTATGGGATTGAATCAACTGCCATATTTTATGAAAAATTCTTTTTTTATTCCTCCACCCCTATCCCTTTCAATCAGGAAATTCTAATCAAAAATCTTGATTATGATCAGCTTTGGTTACTCAATGAGGGGAACTGCTTCAGGGATCAGATTAATAATTTTTGTGACCTGAATAAAATCAGGAAAGGAAAACGATTCATTTACCGAAGTAATTCTATCGATGCGCTGATCAGAATTGTGGATGTGAAAGGTGGAATGACCATTCTGCCGGAGCTGACCACACTGAGTCTATCATCCGAACAGGAAGAAAATATCTCTCCTATTGGGAAAAAAGCGAGAGAAATCGGGATTATCAACCGGAAGAATAATGCCAGAAAAAGATTTGCAGATTCATTGATCCAATCTATCCAGAAGAATATCCCCTCCGGCATGCTCACGAGTAAAGGACTCGAAGTGGTTGACCCTGAGATTGTGATGGATTAATATTAATGAATTGCTGTAATTGTAAATTCCATTTTATTGAAACTCACTTTTTGCCCAACAGTTTTGCCCAACATTGCCTGAGCAATTGGAGCCATGGCAGAAATGACCAAGTAATTCTCTTTTTCAAGTTTCACCTGACCAATTCCTGTCGCAATGAAATAATCAGATTCAGTTGTTGTTACAATTGCTCCTGATTCCACAGTATTCATTTCCCTGCTCACATCAATTGTTTTGAGCGCCTTCAATTGTGAAAATAATTGATCCTTTTGTGTCATGAATTTTTCCTTTTCCAGCATAATCATGGCTCTTCCTGTCTCATATTTATCTCCGGCACTGCTTTTGGTTTCCTCATTCGCTGATTTCTGCAGAGTAGCCAACTCATCCTCAATTGTCTGAAGCTTCTCTTTGACAATCTCCATGCACAAATCAATCAGTCCTTGTTTTGTATCTCTCATTATTGTTCGGTGTTGATTCATTGTGAACGAATCCAGGTAAGTGATCGAACTTACTGTTTATCATTTGGTAAAGTTATTGTGGTAGGGTCAGACAAGCCCAAATTGTACTCTACATAAGTGTGGATGATTATATCTTTGGGCATTGCCCAATGGAAGCAGCGAGAAGTTTTACCAAAAATGACCTGAAGGAGGTCTATGATCAGTATTTCGAAAGCCTGAGAAGCTTTCTGTATTACAAAACTGGTGATATTGATCTCGCAGAAGATCTGGTGCAGGAGGTTTTTATAAAAGTGTGGAACAAACGTGATGACATTAAGAAGGAGACTGTAAAAAGCCTGCTCTATACTATGGCAAATAATATGATGATTAATCACTTTAAACATAAGCAGGTTGTGATGCATCATCAGGGAGAAGTAATCGCTCAGAACAGGAAGGAAATCGCTTCTCCGCAATTTGTTTTGGAAGAAAAAGAATTTGAAGAGAAATTGAACAATGTTATTTCATCTATGCCGGAAGGTTGCAAAGAAGTGTTTCTTATGAACCGAATCGAAAAGTTGAAATACGATGAAATAGCTCAAAGGCTCGAATTAAGTGTGAAAGCAATCGAAAAAAGAATGAGTAAAGCGATAAGTATTATTAAAGAGGAACTTGGAGTAAAAATCTAATGGATGATTTAGACAGATATAGTGATTTGATAAATCATGATGCAGATGGTCCTGAAGATGAACTGGCTGAGTTCCTCCAAAAATCAGCAGATGCTCAAATTCCGGAAAGCCGAAATAAGGATGCGATCTGGGGAAAGATATCGTCTGCTATTGATGAAGACAAGAGTAAGAGCATTGGGTTCTCATTTTGGACAATCTCTGGTATTGCCGCTGCTATTACAATAATTGTATCATTCGCCATTCTGTTTTCGAATAATAATAGTGCACCTGAATCCATTCAGATCATCACCCAATCAGGAGAGAACTTAACAAAAACCTTACCTGATGGCTCAGTTGTGAATCTCAATGCCTCTTCTTCAATTTCCTATTCTGATGATTGGAATAGAGAGATTTCACTCAAGGGTGAAGCATTTTTTGAGGTATCAAAAGGTGAAAAATTTATTGTTAAAACCCCACTGGGGGATGTTCAGGTGCTGGGCACCTCTTTCAATGTCTTTGCAAGAGACGGGGACTTTGAAGTAGCCTGTAAAACTGGTAAAGTAAAAGTGATGGTACCTCAAAGACTCGTAGATGAAGATCTAATCCCGGGACAGGCCATCACGGTAAAAACAGACACTGTTCAGGTTGTTTTCAGAGTTCCGGAATCAATCGGGAAATGGAAAACCGGTGAATTTAGTTTTGAAAGTCAGCCATTGAGCAAAGTATTTGAGGAATTTGAAAGGCAGTTTAGCATTGAGATTGAATTCAATCTGGAAAACAATGACCAATTCTCAGGGTATTTTCGAAACGACATAAATGTCGAACAGGCACTTGAGTCGGTCTGTGTCGTGATGAACCTTGAATATCAACGAACCGGAGATAACAAATTTACAATAAGTGAGAGCAGCCACTAAAAATACTTATGAGAAGTCTACTTCTTTTGATTTTTGTTGTCTCCACACTGACTCTGGTCGGTCAAAAACAGTATGAGTTTGATTTCACCGGAAACTCTCTATATGAAGCAGTAGAATTGCTTTCGAAGAAACACAAATTCAAATTTTCTTACAGCCCAAAGGCACTAAAACAACATTCACTTGACCGAAAAATTCGCGCCAACTCAGATGCTGAGTTGATAAGTAAGTTGTTTGAGGATATGCCATTCAAAATTCAATTATCTGATGGGGTATATCTCCTCATACCTCAAAAAATTCCAAAAAAGTCGTTTACGCTGACTGGCAAAGTTTATGATAAAAGTACAGGTAAACCACTTGCCTTCGCTCATGTTCAATCATCAGAAAGAGGCACTGTAAGCAACCAGGATGGACGGTTTATTCTTCCCCCACGAGAAGATACCATTACCCTGCAGGTCAGCTACATTGGCTATAAAGATATTCTACTGGCTGTTCCCCCCAATCAGGAAGAAATTAACTTAAACCTTGAACAAAACCCTCTGGTTCTCCAGGAGGTAATACTAAGTACTTCACATTTTAGAGACCTGGCGGGCAGACCAGGTTTCTTCAGTCTTAACCCTCAAAAATTTAATGCGCTCCCCACATTGGGAGAAACCGATGTATTCAAGTCCATTCAACTTCTCCCGGGTGTCAGTGCCACAGATGAAACTTCATCGGGACTTTCAGTTAGAGGTAGTCTTCCTTCACAGAATCTGGTCCTTATGGACGGGTTTACGCTGTACCACCTGGATCATTTCTTTGGAATATTTTCTACACTCAATCCAAATGTTATTGATAATGTAAGCATCTACAAAGGGGGGTTTGGGGCAGAGTATGGTGGAAGAGTTTCTTCTGTCGTGGATGTATCTGGAAAGGCAGGCTCAAATGACAAGTTCTCAGCAGGAGCGGGTGTTAACATGCTTTCTATCAATGGATTCATTGAAACTCCCATTGGGGAAAAAACCAGTCTGCTTGTCGGAGGACGAAGGTCGTTTACTGATCTGATTAATTCAGACCTTTATCAGAATTTTTTAACCTCAAACCGAAAAAGCTTTCTTACCGCTGTTGACCCCAATGTAGCAAGCCTCAATTTACTCCCTTCCTTTCATTTTTATGACTTCAATACCAAGCTTCGTCATACCTTCAACAGCAAAGCCTCTCTGGATGTGAACCTTTACTTAAGTGAGGATTCCTACAGTGGAGATTATTCAGATGAGGACGATTTTGCCAGATATAATGTCACAGACAAAGCCAACTGGGCAAATAAAGGATTCAGTCTTGGACTAAGGAAACAATTTCAACCAAACTGGTTTGGGGATTTTACACTAAGTGCAAGCAGCTATTCTGATGATGAAAGCCTTAAAGTAAGTCAGACAATTTTTGAAGATGTCTCATTTGGAAATGATAGTATTTTCGCCAATTCCAAAATTGATTTTTTTGATTATACGGTTGAAAGCTCGGTTAGTGATATCAGATTAAGTACCTCTCATGAAATCCAGTTAGATCATCAAAATTTCTTAAAAGCAGGTGTGGAGCTAAATCGAATTAGCACATTCTATAGCTCCGACCAGGTTTTTTTCCAGGACTTCAATACTTCTAATGTCTTAAGCGATACACTGGACGTTACCGCCGCTATCTTAAGTTTCTATGGTAATTATCAGTTTGGTAGCGAGCGACTTAGCTCAAACATTGGCATCCGCGGAAATTACTATGAACCCACTCGCAAAATATACATTGAGCCACGCTTTGATATTAGATTCAAAGTTGGCGAAAATGTGTCATTAAAGGGTGCAGCCTCCTACCATCATCAGTTCGTTAATGAAACATCCTTTTCACTCTTTCAAAATACCGATCAGTTCTATTGGGTGCTTGCAGATGAAGAAATCATTCCTATTCAAAAAGCTTCTCATTTTATCATAGGGACGGATTATTCTTTTGGCAACTGGACACTGGATGTTGAATATTATAAGAAATTGACTACCGGGATCATTGAAAATCAATTCTTAACACTCTCAACCGATGGAATCGGGATTACTGAAGATGAGGACCTGAGCCTCGCAGGTGAAAATAACGCTCAGGGACTAGATCTTTTTTTAAAATATAGAACAAGTACATTCACCTCATGGCTCAGCTACTCTCTTGGAGAATCTAACAATCAATTCTGGTACCGGAATGACAACACACCGTACCCGTCCGAATACGATCAGCGCCATGAGATCAATTTTGTAAACACCATAAAGTTTGGGAAATGGGAACTTTCAGCCATTTTACTCTATGGGTCAGGCAAGCCATTCACGCCTCCTAATAGTGACCCGCTGGGTTCATCTCCTTACGATCTCGAACGAGTGAATGAATTACGTCTCCCGGACTACAGTCGACTGGATTTGTCAGCAAAGTACTCCTTTGATATAGGCGCCTTCAAATGTGAATCCGGTATCACACTGTTTAATGTTTTTGACAAAATAAATATCAAATCTCGCCGCTATTCGCAACAATATGTATTCAGTGAAAATACTACAAATACCACTGGTTCAGATGAAATACGAATTGTTGCCCTGGATACCTATTTACTGGGTTTTACGCCAAATTTCTTTTTTAATCTCCGCTTCTAAGTCTCCGTATAACTCAAAAAAATCAACGAAAATTTAAATTTTCGGTAGGGTAAATTTTTGACGTCATGTATCATATTCAAATAAGAAAAACTACAATGATGAAAACGAGAAAATTGATTACCGCAGTGGTTTGGGTTGTCGCAGCAACACTGGTTTGGTCTTGCAGTGAGAATGAAGTTACCCCTGAAATTCAGGAGGAAATTTCGATCACTGATAACATTTTGATTGGTTCTAATTCAGTCCTCAACAGAGTAAGAGGAAATGGATTCGGAGGTCCGATGGGCGCCATATTTGGAAATTATGGAAGGGCTCAGGGAAGGTCAGCTTCTCCCCTTTCCATGATGAAGGAGGTCTCTCATACAAAATCAGTAAATGATTCAACAGATAATAATATACCTGACTGTCTGACTGAGAGCTGGGAAGATGATGGCAATGGAAATTACACCTACACACTTGATTTTGGAGACGGGTGTGACTACTATGGTGAGTTCCTGAAAGGAAAGCTGGTCGAAACAGGATCTTATTCCGATAATAGTTTCAATGCGAGTGTGACCTACACAAATTTTGGAGGAAACGACTGGATGATAGATGGTACCTACACCTACAGCGGAACCTGGGAGGACAACTCAAATTCTGAAGATTCCACTAATTGGAATTTCAACGCCACCTATGAGTTCACTGCTGATCTTACAGAGCAATACACCGATTACGGATACCCGGAAGACAGCACTCAGGCATCTACGGGAGAAACAATTGTAACCGTTGATTATGTAGCAAATGGTAAGGAAACAATGGACCAGGATGGATATGTGGTCCAATCCAGAAATGTATCTGTTTCAACCAGTACCAATGAGGCATTTACTTCCAGTGTCGACTCCCCACTGGTCTATGATTACACCTGCGAAGCTGACAATGTTTGGACCTACACATCAGGAGTAGAGTCAGGAAGCTATACATACGGTGATCAGACCGGCAGCTATTCTATTGATTATGGCGATGGCACATGCGACAATATCATTTTCGTTACAGAAAATGGTGTGACAGAAGAAATTGACTTGGGCGCTGAATGGGAAGACTGGGAAGAGGAGTGCGGCAATGACCACAATGGCTAAGATTTTTTAAGACCCTCTATACAGGTTGGTTAGTTACGACCCTGGTTTCGAGTAAAGGCGAGATCGGGGTTTTTTTTATTGTTTATTATCTTCATTGCAAATTAGAACCCACATGCTAAGGTTTCTTAAAAAGTTTCGGAGAAAAAATATTGAGGGAGGAAAAATGAAAAAAATCATTCTATATGCACTTGGAGAAACTCTCCTTGTGGTAATCGGGATTCTGCTTGCAGTGCAAATCAATAACTGGAATACGCAGAGAAAACTTGATCAGGTAGAAAAAACCACCCTTACCAGATTGTTCGAGGATCTGAAAAATGATCAGCATAGATATGAGTTTTTGGAAGAATCTCTGATCAGGAGAATAGCATATTGCGATTCAGCACTCCAGATTCTAAACTCCTCCACAAACAGACAAGAGCGAATAAACCTTATACTGATACCAATCATCGAATTCTTCCTGCTTGAACCTAATACCATAACATATGACGAAATGATCAATACCGGCCGATTGTATTCCCTGAGCAATGACACGCTTCGATCAAACATCATTGACTACTACAGGCAGGTCAACAAATGGGGGACATATGCAGAAAGAAATAACAGTCAGATCCGCATGGCTATGACTCAGCCTGAACTGAATGATTATTGGATACTCAAAAGGAGACTGTTGATTGATGGAAAAGCCGACCCTCAAAATTTTCCATGGCTGGATCAGAGGTATCCGGTCGAATTGAAGGACATTGAATCGCTGATCTATCTGACAAAGAAAAATTTGAATCAGAACAGGAGTTCATTTTCTTATCTTGGCAGACAATGCACAAGGCTCACGAGAGAGTTGGAGACTCTCCTCAAATAATCAATTTCGACAAAAACGAAACATATTGATTTTCTTCTCGTTCAAACCCTTCATCTTCAATTTCGACAAAAACGAAAGAAAGTTGTAACTTCTCTTTGGGATATGAGTTAAGCTGTATGAGATGAAGAATGAGTTGCTACCACCAAAGTGGATATTCAAATTGCTTGAACGGTTCTGTGACCCGTATTTATGGGAGGGAATCAGTGGTGATTTATCCGAGTCATTTCTTGAGAATGTCGAATCGAAGGGCCTTAGAAAAGCAAAGCTGATTTACACAATTCAATCCGTCGGTTTTCTAAGGTTGAATTTCAAAAGAAAAGAAAAACGACTATCAAATATGAAATCCATCTGGCTCAATTACTTCCTTACCTCTTTCAGGTCAATCAAAAAGCAACGTTCATTTTTTATTATCAATCTTATCGGGCTCATAATGGCTATATCGAGCTCAATGTTCGCTTTCATATACATCTATGACGAGCTTCAGTTTGATTCCCAACACTCAGACCTTGATCGCACATACAGGCTATACAAACGCTACATCAATGTTCCGGAAAACATTGACCATAATACCTATGAAACATCCGGAATGATGGGACCAACCATGGCTGAAGAATATCCTGAAGTAGAAGCATCGTTGCGGATACTTCCATGGTGGCACAGTACTATCCTTACGCACAATGAAACTCATATCTCAAGTGAAAGAACTTACTTTGTTGATTCTGCCTTCTTTGACTTTTTTGACTTCAATCTGTTAATTGGCAACCAATCTACAGTCCTGACAGCACCCTCATCCATCGTCCTGAGCAAAACCCTCGCAGCGAAAATTTTCGGAGATGAAAATCCGGTTGGAAAACAAGTGATTGGCCTCAATTATCTTGAGTATACTGTTACAGGAATCTTTGAAGATGCTCCCAGGCAATCCTCGCTTCAGCCAGACGCACTGATTTCATGGAGTACGACCGTCCCGGGTACAGGACCTCTCAACATGCAATGGATGAACAACTGGCTGGCCCAGGCTATCTATACTTTTGTTAAACTGGCACCGGATGCTTCTCCTCAGGCATTGGTAGATAAACTGCCGGACATGATGAATCTTCATTTTGAAGAACGAGCAGATCAGTACTTTTTACAATTGATCCCAATGGCCGATATGCATCTATACGGTGAAGATATCCGTGGGACCGAACGGTTGAAATCAGGAAGCATAACCTTTGTCTATATGCTTGGATTCTCTGCTTTTCTCATTTTTCTAATTGCAAGTGTTAACTACATAAATATTACCCTTTCACGAGTAACTCAAACCCGAACCGAAGTGGGTGTCAGAAAAGTAATGGGATCCTCTCGCAGGCAATTGATGCAGCGATTTATCTGTGAGACCTTTATCACCACATGTACTGCTTCAATTATTGCCCTTATTCTTGTTATGGTATTTCTCCCTTCCGCCAATGAACTCAGCGGGAAAGACCTGTCAACCATCGCACTGTTTCAGCCGACTTCATTAAGTGTGCTTATTTCCTTCATATTAGGTATCAGCCTTATTGTCGGTGTATACCCCGCACTGATTCTTTCCTCTCCACCTGTTTCATCCATTCTGAAATCATCCGCAGGAGTTGTTGGATCAGGCGGCTGGTTTCGGAAAATCCTGCTCACCCTTCAATACACCATTTCAATGTTTCTAATCATATGCACCATTGTTGTGATCCGTCAAACCAGTTTTCTTGAAAACAAACCTCTTGGATTTGATAAGGAACAGGTGATGGTTCTGGATATTGGAAATGAAGTGGGGGACCATGCTGAGGTTCTTGAATCAGAACTTTTGAAGCACCCCAATATTCTTTCCGTTTCTGTGTCCAGATCTACAATCGGTGATGGTTCCTATACTACAACCGTCATCCCCGAGGGAGCTGAAGATGAAATTGGAGCAAGAATATTTGGAGTGGATCAGGAATTTTTTGAAACATATGGAATTGACACACGTGCTGGCAGAACTTTCATCAAGGGATCGATAGCTGATTCAAACAATCTGATTATCAATCAGGCGATGGTTGATTTAATGGGATGGGATGACCCCATTGGAAAGCATATTCGTTTTCAACCTGAAAGTGCTCCTATAGCTGTAATCGGAGTAGTTAACGATTTTCATATCCACTCGCTTGCCACATCGGCCATCGAGCCCATGATCCTATACTTAAATACTACTACTCAATGGTTTGTTGCAGTCAAAATAGGAAACGGAAATATGGATGAAACAATCAGCTATGTCAATGATCAGTGGGACAAACTCGCCGGAAGAACCCCCTTTGACTATTACTTTGTTGATGACTGGTTCAATGAACAATACAAAAAAGAGCGTCAATTGCTAAAAATCTCCACCATGTACAGTATCATTAGTATCATACTTTGTGGTTTAGGACTCTACGGACTGACAGCATTGCTATTACAGCAACGAACAAAGGAAATCAGTATAAGAAAAGTACTTGGAGCCCCTGTTTCAAGTATCATTTCGATGATGAACAAGCAGTTTTTGCTCATCATCATTATAAGTTTCTCAGTGGCTGCTCCACTATCATGGTACATCATTTCAGACTGGTTGACACAGTTTGCTTACAGTACCAGCCTGAATAGCCTTCCATTTATGGTTTCAGGTGGCATCACACTGGTTATCAGCCTGATTATTGTAAGTGGACTTTCCCTAAAAACTGCCAATACCAATCCCTCCAAAAACCTAAACTCCGAATAATATGAAAGGAACAAACCTCGGCGAACTCGAAGAACTGATCCTGTTGGCAACAGCTATGCTTTTTGATAATGCGTATGGAATTGCCATTCAGAAAGAGATCAAAGCCAAATGCAATCGTTCCATCTCCATAAGTACTGTTCATGCAGTTCTCGCAAGACTTGAGAAGAAGGGTTATATGGATTCCAGATACGATGGGAGTACTCCCGAACGTGGTGGCAGACGCAAGCACCTTTTCAGAGTCAGTAAATCTGGTCAGAAGGCATTGATTGAGGTGAAAGAACAGCGAGAATCCTTCTGGAATGGAATTCCTGATATTGCCTTTAAATAAGTCAAACCCCTTTTCATCGGTCCTTTTGGATTTTCTTTTCTAATTAAATGTACGTACATTTATATACTGTGCTATTTTCAAAATTGAGCAATGCGCATGCATTGAACTTAATAAAAGGATAGCCAACCGGACTCAGTTACTTAACCTAAACAACGTACATTATGAACTTAGGAGCAATTGGAAAGTATTTATTTATGGTCCCTATGCTGGTTTTTGGACTGTTTCATTTTATGGGTGCCAACGACATGAAAGGAATGGTACCATCATGGCTGCCGGGCGGCATTTTCTGGGTATACCTTACCGGTCTTGCCCTTGTATTATCATTTATGGCTTTCGTAATGAATAAAAAAGCAAAGCTTGCAATGACGCTATTGGGTCTTATGCTTTTGGTATTTGTATTCTTCATACATCTTCCGGGGTTGATGGGAGGAAACGAAATGTCAATGCCTATGATTCTTAAAGATACCGCACTTGCAGGTGCAGCTTTCATGCTTTCTGGAATGATGAAGGAATAACCTTAAAAGTACTTCAGAAATTTTCTGTTATTCAGAAATAGCAGAAAGTTGATTATTAAACCTGCCTTATTTCGGCAGGTTTTCCTTTTTAAAAGAGTTTTGCTTTCATGACCACTTCCCTCCTCACCTTATAGAATTCTTTGTGAATATCAAAAGGCTTGTCTCCATTAGCATGCAAATGGGTATAGGTTCCATCCTCATTCATCTCGTATGCATTCACATTATCCAAAAGATTATAGCAAAGCATATTTATTGCCTGCTTACGAAGCAATTCATCTTTGATGATAAAAAGAGATTCAAGTCGGCTGTCAAATGACCTGACCATCATATCAGCACTCCCGCTGTATATTTTAGGTGAGCCTTCATTATGAAAATAAAAAACCCGCGAATGCTCCAGGTATTCACCAACAATTGACCTGACACTAATATTCTCACTTAACCCGGGTCTTCCCGGACGAAGACAGCATATGCCCCGAACGATTAGCTTAATTGGCACACCTGCTTTAGATGCCTCATAAAGCGCCATTATCGCTTCTTTATCCTGCAGGGAATTTATTTTGATAACAATCCCGCTTTCCAGGCCTTTTGTTGCATTTTCTTTTTCCTGATCAATTAAGGAGATCAGCTTTGTCCTCATCTCAGTCGGTGCTGTGATCAGGTTATCATAGTCCTCTGGCATTGAGTGGCCCGTAATAACATTAAAGAATTCCTGAACATCATTTGCATAAGATTCTTCCGAACTCAATAAACTGATATCTGTATATAGCTTGGAGGTGGTCTCATTGTAATTCCCGCTTGACATGTGAACATAGCGAGTTACTCGTTCCTTTTCCTTTCTCACAATCAGCATCAACTTGGTGTGTGTTTTGAGTGAGCCCACTCCATAAATCACGAAGCAGCCTGCTTTCTGAAGTCTGAGGGCCTGCTTCATGTTATTTTCTTCATCAAAACGTGCTTTTACTTCAAATAGAACCGACACGTGTTTTCCATTTTCTGCAGCCCTGAGCAATGCTTCAACGACTCTGGAATTTTGAGCCAGCCTATAGATGGTGAGTTTAATTGAAAGCACAAACGGATCATCTGCTGCCTGACTTAAAAGGTCAATCAGAGGCTCAATCGTATTATAGGGATGGTGAAGCATAATATCACGCCCTTTCAAAATCTTAAACATATCCTGATGCTCAAGATCCGACATGCTTATTGGCGGGACCGCTTTTGGTCGAACAGTTTTGTACTGAGAAAATTCATCGTGACCCGCAATTTGTCTAAGACAGGTGTAATCCAGTAATCCGTCGTTTGGAGTGACCCGTACATTTTCCTCTCCAATATCGTATCGCTTCTTAAGTTGTTTGATCAGCCAGTTGTCTGAACTCCCCTGAACTTCCAGGCGAACAACACGTCCTGTTTTACGCGTTTTGAGCTTTTGACGCATTTCCTCCAGAAAATCTGCCTCTACATCTTCTGATTCATCAAGTGTAAAGTCTCCATTTCTTGTGACTCTGAATAATAAACTGGAAACAATCGTAACATTTTTGAAAAGACGATCAAAATGTTGCTGTACAATCGATTCAATCGGGACAAAAATTATTCGCTCGCCATCCGTAATTTCATAAAACCTGGGAAGGTTTTGTGGCAACTGGATGAATGACATTTTTTTCTTCTCCTTTGATCTTGAAACTTTAGTCACTACCCCGAAAATCAAAATGTTGTTCATCAGGATTGGGAAGGAATGGTAAATGTCAAACACCATGGGTGTCAGCATTGGGAAAATGGTTTTTTCAAAGTATTTACCTGCCGCAGACTGCTGTTTTTCGGTTAATTCTTTGTACCCTCTGATGTCAAAAGAATGGTCTTTGAAGTCTGTTTTTAGATTCAGGAATGTGGTGTTTTGTCGTTCTCCAAAAGCTTTCATTCTGGCCATCAACTCATTTTTGAAGGGAATGGAATGCAATCCTGAATAATCAATCCGGTCATTTCCATAGTCCAGGTAGTTATACAAACTACCAACCCGGATCATAAAAAACTCATCCGCATTATTTGATGTAATAGACAGAAACTTAAGCTTCTCAAAAAGATTTCGATTCCCCTTCTCAGCCTGATCAAGTACACGATGATTAAATTGTAACCAGCTCAAATCGCGACTTATAAGGTCGCTCTGGTAAATCAATTCTGAATTCTTCTCCAACATGGCCCAAAAATACAACGCAGGACTGATTTCTGGTTATTATATCATGTTATGAAATTACAGAAGCCAAATGCAGCAGTTACTCCATTTGATGACTAATATTGAATTGATTTATTCTTCTAAATGACAAGTAGAAAAGCATTTGAATCTGATATTGACGGGATGGTCAACCTCCAAAAGAAAAACCTCTTTTCTGAACTTAATGAGGAAGAGAGAAAGAGGGGTTTTGTGACTACACCGTTTACACTCGAGCAGATAGAGGAAGCGATTCGTAACAACGGCCTTTTTGTTTCAGAAGACAACAACAAAATCGTTGCATATGCTTTTGCAGGATCGTGGAACTACTTTGAACAGTGGCCCATTTTTCCTTATATGACTTCTCGTTTTCCTGACCTGAATTTCAAAGATTTTGACATTTCCGTTCAGAATACGTTCCAGTATGGGCCTGTTTGCATTGATATTAACTATCGCGGAAAAGGTCTTCTCAATTCAATCTTTGAAGAAATGAGAATAGAATGGGTGAAAAAATTTCCTCTGAGTATTACGTTCATCAATGCCGTCAACGAAATCTCTGCAAGGGCTCACAAAAAAATCGGATGGGAGATTATTGACCGATTTGAGTTCAGCGGTAATAAATATCTGGGCCTTGCTTTTGACATGAATAATTCGGTGATTTAATATCGTCTTTTCATCTAAGAACAAAAAGGAAGATTACTCCCTTAACAAATTCACAATTTTCACCGAATAAATATCAGCAGGAACACCATCTGAACGTCCAAACTTTGCTCTGGTAAAATATAATCGACTGTCAGGACCGGGCTTGGCACTGTATTCATATAAATCAGTGTTTATTGCCTCACCAAGATTGATCGCTTCCTTCCACTCCCCATCAATATTATAACTGATGTAAATATCACCGGCACCATAACCTCCCTCTTTGTCTGTCGGTGTGAAGATTAAGAATCTTTCATCAGGATCTACGTAGCAATGAGAATCCGGACCAGCCCTGTTAATAAAGGCATTCAATTTTACAGGGATTTGATATTCGCCATCAATCCATTTACTCACATATACATCCGTTTCTTCTCCCCTTCTGTATCTGACAAAATACAAATTATTATTTCTGGCAAGGGATGGATGACCTTCATTGTATTCACTGGAATTAATTACATCAGACATTCGGGTAGCTTCTCCCCAGGTGCCATCAAATTTCCTGGAAGAAAACCATAAATCTGAATCATTATCAAAACCTCTGTTCCCAGGTCTGTTTGAGCCAAAAAACAGGGTATTTCCATCTGGGGAAAAAGAAGATCCCCGATCATAAAAATCACTCGAGAATGGGGCGGGGTATGGATCTGTCCATTTACCGTTTCTCTTCTCCGAAAAATAGATTCGTCGATCCTGATGAGGCAATTCTTCTCCGGATCGGGTGAATGAAAGCAGAGTCCCATCCGGTGAAAAAGAAATGTATTCATCCCAAACCCCATCAACCGAAATGATACCGGGTTCAAATACTTCTGCTACTCCCGACAGTCGCTGAGCCTGATTGGCTAAAGCAGCATTCATCCAGATCACAAAGAGTATGAGTTTACAAGATTGGCTATGCATAAGAATTGTTTTTAAGTATTCACGTTTCCGTGAATACTACACCCTGCGAACAAGGTTACACCTTCACAAAACTTTATTCATCTCTAAGACCGGATACCGGATTTGAATTAGCAGGCACAAATACGGCACTTGTAATCATCGCTATTGATACGATAACAATGAATGCCCCGCTCAACAAACTTGTAAAGGGTGACACATTGATGTATTTGCTGTAAATCATTCCCAAAACCGCGTCGGATATAAAATATCCAAGAGTACTTCCCGCAATCAGAGCGATGATCAAAACGAAGGAAAATGATCTGTTGATGACAAGCAGCAACTCTCGAAGTGTTGCACCCAAAACCTTTCGTATGCTTATTTCTTTGATGCGTTTTGCCACATTGAGTTTAGCGAGGGAAAAAATTCCCACAACACTCAAAAACCCTCCCAGCAGAGCCATTGCCATAAAAATCTTCTGGAGATTTTTTGTATCTCTGCCAGCCTGGCCAAGCGCAAGATCTTTTTGTAACTGACCATTGTATGGTTGATCTATTAACTCTCCCCAGATTGCTTTTAACTCTGCCTCCACTTCCTCCAGATTTGCATCAGTAGCTTTCACAAGCAAATGTGGCAGAGCTTCCTTATCATCAAGTGCTATAACAACGGGAGTCAATTCGGAATCCTCATATACATCATCAACTATGTTAACCACTACTCCAACAATTGTTTTTCGTTTCCCGTCAATTTTTACTACTTCGTTCAGGACATCATTTCCGTCAAAGTACCTTCTGGCAAATTCCTGACTCACCAAAATAGAGTTTTCAGCGTCTGCTTCACTCCCATTGATAAAGTTTCTGCCACTTGAAAGCGTAATTCCCATCAGGTCCAGATAGTCTGATCCAACAGAATATAAGCTGATATTATAGGTCGAGGTATCAATTTCCAGTGATTTTGTCTGACTATATCTGCCGGCAATGGCAAAATGGTTTCTGGTTCCCGCAGTAATAACTCCTGGAATTTGATCCACCTTTTGTTTCATGGGACCATAGTAGTCACTGTTTCTAAGGTTGAGATCAATGATTCCTTCATTGTCATAGCCAAGATCAAGATTGTTCAGAAAATCTGAATTACGCGTGAAAGTGATTCCTGCTGAAAGCACAGCTATTGAAAATCCATATTGGGCAATGGTTAGTGTTTTATTTAACCAGTTGACCCCTTTTAGCTTTACAGCCTTTCTCATAATAGCTATTGGTTGAAATTTCCATGCGTAAAGTGCAGGTAACAGTCCGGCAACCAACGTAGTGAAAATCAGAAACAGGATGATGAATAAAGTAACTCTGGTCAGATCCACATCACTAATCAGGAATGTGGCACCAAACATTCCCATAATGGTCCTGGAAGTAAAATTAGAAACGGCGAGCGCCACGATTAAAGCAAAAAAGCTGATAATCCCCATCTCGAACAGGAACTGAATGAGAATCTGCCTGCTACCGGATCCAAGTGTCTTTCGAATGCCAATTTCCTTCAGTCTCTTCGCCATCATGGCCATCGAAGTATTGGCCAGATTAAAGCATGCAATGAGAAAAACCATGGCAATAAGCACAGTAAATATGATATAAACCTGAGGTCTCAGGCGTGCATTGATATTATTTCTCCATAGAATATGATCTGCGATCAGGGGTGTTATAAACGGAACCAATTCAAACCGTGTCATCTTAAGGTCTTTATGTCCTTCGTTTTGCAAAGGAATGTATCGATTGATTTGTTCTTCAACAGTCTTAAGTTGTTCCGGGGTGGATCTGATGTAATGACTAACATACTGAATAGCTGACCAGTCGTTCCTGTCTTTCTCCAGCGTATTGAAATAGTCTTCTTCACTCATAAGCATGTTGAGTTCAAAACTTGAATTGAGTTGAATAGCTTCAAACACACCTCCTACTATCAGGTCAATTTTCTTCTCCGTTGTGACATAAATGGTCAATTCTTTTCCAAGTGCCACTTCACTTCCAAAATATTTCGAGGCTGCAGGTTTACTTAGGTAGACAACAGGCTTAGACCCAAATTCACTGAAAGAACCATACCACAGAGGAACATTAAACATTTTTACAAAATCCGGGGAGGCAACACTTATTCTTTCCGAGAAAAAATCCTGATCCTTTTTCACCGTCATTGTTCGAACTATGTAACTACTCACACTGCTTATACCGCTGATTTCATTGCGCAGCTTATCATCAAGTGGTGCCGGTGATATTTCGTTTCTGCGCTCAGTATTATTTTCATAAGTCATGGAGTGGAGTCGGTAGATATCTTCCGTGTCTGCATAAGTGGAGTCGAACTCGATATTATAGGCATATAGCGTATAAATGAAAATGCACATGCTGAGTGCAATGCCAAGTCCAAGGACATTAACAAGGACGGACCATTTATTTTTCCAGGAATGGCGCAGGGCGAGTTTTGAATAAGATTTAAATAAAGGAAACATAGTCATTTGAGTTTTTGAGTTTGATTTGGAGTACGATTTGTAGCAACGGAAAACATTCCACCAGAAAAAGAACCGGGCCTTCCAGATTTTTTCACCCCTGTTTAAGCGTTGGTAGAAAAATTCTTCCAGATCACCTTCCAATTCCTCCAGTCGCTCGGAGCGGCAATACCAGCGAAAAAGACGCATGGCAAGTTTTGGCGGATGTTTATCTTGATTCGCCACGTTACCCTTCTTTCCAGTTAAGTGCCTGATCAGGAATTTTGAATCGCAACTGTTCGCGAAGTGTCGCCAGTTCATCGAGTGCCCGGCTGGCATATGGTGTCAGGTAGAAGAGACGTTTTCGCTTTCCGCCCCGCTCAGAGACTGCTTCACTCATTAATGATTTCAGAAATCCTTTTTCCTCAAGCCGATACAGCACCGTGTGAATGGCGCTTACATTAATTTTTCTCCCGGTCTGCTTTTCATATTCATTAACAATGTTGACAGAATACGCATTGTCATAAAGCACTCCTACAAGCAAAAGCACCAGCTCTTCAAAGTTTCCAAGTTTAATATTTTCCATAAACTACACTATTGTAAGTATTACTATTTGACAGTATACTCCTTTTGCTTAGTTAAAGTTTCACAATTGTCAGTAAAATATAAAAAAAGAAAGGGCAACAAACTATGTCCATCACCCTTTCAGCCTGTGAAAAATTTAACCTTTCTATTTCAGTCCATCGCTGTTTTTAAACCTTCCGGTTATCAGCCAGCCGCCAAAATCTTCTGATACTGCAAACAACAATGTGTTTTTCCCTTTTTTCAAATTGAGGTAGATCGAGTCAAACAATCCGATGGTTCCGAGGTATCGATAGTCTCGTGAACGCCATTTGTTATTTCCACGGTAAACAGGCTGCCCATTTAATATGGCCACAACACGATCACTGTATCCAAATTCAAACAACTTGATCTGATCTTTGGCTGAATTAATCTCAATTTTGGCAAAAACCGTATTCCCTGGATTTCCATCATATAATTGTTGATGTCTTGAAATATTGGCCGCTGTTCCCTCTTCAACTTTAATCGTTCCTTCCCAGGTTCTTTTTTCTATAACCGACTTTACGGTAGTTGGATCATTCAGGTCTTTTTCTTCAAACATGTCTGAGATTTCCCATTCCTGAACGAGTCGTTCAATTGGCTCTCTTTCAATCGGATTGAAATTTATGATCTCCGTACTTTTTTTATCAATCCTGATATTGGCCAGATGCATGCCAGATCGGTTCCCGGCACTCAAAGCAACCCTGCCTTCCTTAGGCGTGTGAAACAAATTCCATGATAAATTGGGCGTTTCCGAGTAATCAAGAAATACCTGGGCTTTGTCATCATTGACTACCAGTTTAACATGTGTCCAGTCGTCATAATTATACTCATATGGAAATGAATACCTGGGCCCAAAATACAATTGCCATGGAGATATCCCTTTGGTAAGTGGTACTGCCTGATTGGCATCTGATTTACCTGGTAAATGAGGTCTCAGGTAGAATTGCTCTGCATCTCCGGAATCCTGCGCTCTGAAATACACACCAGGGAATGATTGCTCTTTTTTCAGGTAAATATCGTATTCGATTGTCCCGTTTAGAAAAGTCTCACCCTTCAGTACCATGTTCCCTGCCTTCATGTAAATAGCATCTTTTCCCTTGAAATTTTCCAACACATAGGAGTTTGAATTAATGGTCCATGTATTTGTATCAATTGGAATAATCTCCTGTGCTGAGAGACCTGTTAGCATACTGGTCATCAAAAAATAGAGTAATTGTTTTTTCATCCTTTTAGTTTTTAGTTCCGGCTGTTCCGGTAATAATGTGTTGCATACTTACGAACACACCAATATGGAAGACCTTCAATTGGCAGACATGTTGATTCAAACTCGTTCAACATTGTTCAATTGTCTATAAATCAGCACTTTTGATAGGAGATGGCTACTGAAAAAAAAGATATTGTCCGGTTAAAAAGCCGGTTAGAACAGCACCTTGGCTGGGGTGAAGCTTCTGAGTGGCACAGTTCCATGTTTACGGAGCTGAGCGAAAAGATTTTCTCAAAATGCCAGGTGATGTTAAGTGCCGCCACATTGAAACGATTTTTCGGAGTGGTCAACCACGAGGGCAGCCCGAGCACCAGTACACTTGATGCGCTCTCTCAATTCATGGATTATGCAAACTGGAGAGATTTCAAACTTGCTTCTCCAGGTAAAAGAAAAGGACCTATTCCTAAACATATTCCAAGAAAAACGCTTTATGTGACGGCAGGCTTTTTCATAGCTCTGATCATGATTTCATTGATTGGAAGCAAACGAGCAGGAGATCCTGAGGTATTGAATGCTATTCCGTTTTCAAGCAGGCCTGTTACGAACACCTATCCCAACTCAGTAGTTTTCGATTTTGACCTGAAAGGGGTCAACTCCGACAGCCTGTTTATTCAGCAGTATTGGGATCCAACTAAAACGATGAAAATTAACAGAACCCAAAAACAGGCAACCGGGATTTACTACTTCCCTGGTTATTTCAGAGCGAAGCTTGTCATCGAAGGCGAGGTGATTAAGGAACATGATCTGTTTCTTCGCAGTGATGGATGGATTGGTACACTGGACTACCAGCCGGTCCCAAAGTATTTCGATCCTATCATCGGTAATAAGGACAATATTGGCCATCCGGAATTGCTCCTCCCGGAAATTCAGGAATTAGAAAAACCAATCGTAACCACTTTTCATTATGTCAATGATCTTGGGAATATCTCTGGTGATAACTTCACACTAAAAGCCACCATAAAAGTTAACTGGAAGGAAAAATGGGCAGTTTGTCAAACCACCAGAATCTACATTCTCGGAACCGATGGGGCTATGATCATTCCATTTACCAAACAAGGGTGCAGCTCGGATATCGCTCTAATGCTGAACGATTTTTATCTTAACGGTAAGGAGCATGACTTATCTGCCTTTGGAGCAGACCTTTCACAGTTCACTGATGTTCAAATCAGGGTGAAGAAGAAAACTGTGACAGTTTCTGTAGAAGGTGTAGATGTCTTTGAAGCAAAATATGAAGATACCATGGGTCGGTTCGTTGGGTTAAGGTTCAGGTTTCTTGGTGCCGGTGAAGTAGAATCCTATTCCGTTCTGGACCAGTTCGATAATGAAATAGCTCTCTGAAGGCTGCCAACCTCATTCTAAAGTCCTGAATCTTATTGAACGAGAATGTTCTGGAATATACCTGCCTCCAAGGTGCAACCTACGTCTTATTGCAGATATCAAAATCAAAAAACTTATGAAAATCAGGAACACAATTATTCTGCTACTTGTCGTCTTTGCTTCATCGAAGGTAAGTGCTCAGGATGTCACCGGGACAACAAGAATGAGTCAGAAAGCAACCATTTCTCAAAGAATTGGAACAACTGATATTGAAATCATTTATTCGAGTCCTCTGGCGAGAGGGAGAAAAATATTTGGAAATATCGTCCCCTATGACTTCACTGTTGATGGAAAAGAGTATCCGTGGCGAGCCGGTTCAAACCAAAATACGGTGATAAAATTCAGTCACCCTGTACTCATTGAAGGCAAAAAACTCGATTCCGGATCGTACGGTCTGCATGTATTTGTCACAGAGAATGAATGGACGTTCATTTTTTCCAACAATTCAACAAGTTGGGGGAGCTTTCAATATGATAAAACAGATGATGCTTTAAGAGTGACGAAAGTAGTAAAAGATATGGAGTACCAGGATTGGCTCAGTTACAACTTTAAAGAGCGAAAAGCCGAATCAGTTATGGTGGAACTGGCCTGGGAAAGAAAGCGATCGGCGTTCAAAATTGAAGTCGATGTTGCTTCCAATATTCTGTCAGATATTCTTGCGAAGGAGGAGAAGACTGCCGGTGATTACCTGACACTCGCAAGTCGAACTCTTGACCAGGACTCTGCTCAGCTGAGTACCGCTCTTGAGTGGGTGGAAAAATCGATTGAACTTAATGAGGGATTTCAAAATAGAGCTTTTAAGGGTTTTCTGCTAAACAAAACAGGTCGAAAAAAAGAAGCTGAAAATCTGATTAATACCGTGCTTGACAGTGCAAAAGGATTTGATATCTATTATTATTCCTTAAGCCGCTACATGCTTGCGGGAGAGAAAAAAGAAGCATTCAAGGCTCTCAATGACTTTCACAAGAAAAACCCTAATGACTGGATTGTTCATTTGACTTTTGGCGAATACTACATCAAAGAAGGAAACCAGGAAAAGGTGGTTGAACATTTTCAAAAAGCATACGAAAACGCTCCGGATAACTGGAAAAACTATGCCCGCTATCTATATCTGAGCAATAAAATCATTCTGGAGCCCTAAAACAGAATCCTTGAAACGGAATCGAAACAGAAAAACAAAAGTCTTTGAGACTTTTGTTTTAACCCTTTTTGAACATTGCTTCGAATGCTCTTCTTATCTCAGTGGCTGCTTCGTTCAAATGAATTTTTGCGTGCTCCCACTTCTCGCCACTGCCGGACGAATAGCCCTTGAATTCTTCCTCCAGTTTTTCCTTCTTTTTCTTAAGATCCTGGATTTTCTTCTCAGCCTCATCAGAAACAGTGCTTCCTGCTTTTTTTGTTTCGGAAATCAATTGATCAATTTTCCTACCCAGCTCGGCAAGAATGTCTTCTACTTTTCCTTTGTCGTCACTCATAGTCGTTGATTAGTTGGCAAATCGCAAATTAACGGCTTTTTCCATACCACTTTGCAATTACAGTGGCCGCAGGTTTTCCCTGTGGTGTAAACCGGGTCATATTTCTTTCTGCTCCACGTGTAGTCAGGTGCCATTTCCATAAAAATCCTCCGGCAAACCATGGTTCATTCCATACAGATTGAAAAGTAGCTTCATACGCTTTCTTCTGCACTTCCATGTCTGCATTTTCCATTGATTTATCTACTTCCCAATGTCTTCCCGCTCCACCTTTGACACTTTGAAAACCATACTCTGTGAATAGAATGGGTTTTTTCCATTTCTTCGAAAAGGCTCTTAGATTCTCCTTTAGTGGCATCCATCCCTTCTTCATTTCTTCAATTGAAGGACTGTCTCCTTCAGCAAGTGGAAAGTATGAGTCAATTCCAATATAGTCTGCCTCATCCCACCAGGTGATGTTTTCATAATTATCCCAATTGGAAGCGTAGGTGATTTTTCCATCATAAACAGCTTTCACTTCTTTGATCAGCCTCTTCCAGAAATCTGGCCGTTCTGCTGCCGGAGTTCGATATTCGGTGCCTATGCATAACATTTCTACATCAAGAGAATCTGCGACGGTTGCATGGTTTAAAATGTATCGGCTAAAGTCATTTTCCCATTGCAGCCATTTCTCCTCACTATCTAATGTGTAGTCACCTGTCCACCCCTGCCCTCTTACCCAAACATGAGGTTTCAACATGACCTTCAGTCCGTTTGCCTTGGCTAACTTGATTAATTCAATTGTCCCTTCAGTCCGCTCTCCCCACCATTGCCTTTCATGATCAAATGAAACAGATGGTTCTCCCTCCCTTGAAAATCCATAAGGGATTACTGCTACCCAGCCTGCATTGATAGCCATCAATTCTTTTAATCGATCCGACTCTATCTCTCTTGGCGGAGACACCAGACTCGCTCCATTTATTTTTCCTTCCCTCTCCGGAATGAATATTAATGCAGAGATTATGACGACCAAAAGAACAGAGACTAAATAACGCATAGGTTAAGTTACGAAGCAATTTTCTGTGAGTTCAGTTTATGCATGACTGAGTATACAATATAGCATCAATATTCTGTTTTGCATTCAATTATTCCTTCCTGCATCCCTGATTGAGTCTACACAAGCAGATGACAACATATACACTTCAGTCATTTCCAATTTTCTCCTCTTCCTCCTTCTACATCTCCAGAATTATCTCCGGTAGATGAATTGTAGACTTTCATTCCAAAGCAGGCCAAATGACCAAACATACTTTACAGAGAAAATTTCAACCGAATACAATTATGAAAAAGAAATTAATCATTTGCATGCTTGCCGTAATTGGCTTTTCTACAACTAACGCTCAGACGTATATGGGTTTTGATGTCGGGTTTCACCTTCCAAATGCAGGTGGCACATTACCGGGTTTTGAAGAGATCAATGCCGCAGGAGATACCACCGCTCTTTTAGCTTCACTTGACATTGGATTAACTGTGCAGCTGCGGGCAGGGAAATGGATCAACAATAATGTGGCTGTTGGTATAAATGCGAGGATGGTAACCGGATTAACCAAGGGTGACTTTGAGCAATATCTTGCACCAGGGGTCACTTCTGTTACAACCGTATCGGGGAAGGCGTTTTTTGTTTCTCCAAACATCACCGTAAGTACAGATAACTCGGCTTCCAAATCACTATTTGTTCGTTTTGGTCCACAGATAGGTTTTGGATTCAATTCAAAAGCAGAAGTGGAGATAGCTGCCCTGGAAACGACTGTCGTTCAGGAATTTGTAAAGGGTTCTGCATTAGGATTCAACGCCGCATTAGGAGGTAAGACAGCCATTAGCGATAAAATGGAACTCTTCGCAGAGCTGGAACTGAGCAGTATAATGCATAAACCAAAGGAATTGAAAATTACTACCACTACTCCGGCCGGAACAACAGAGACTACCCTTACTATTGTCGAAACCACAGGTCCTTCCAGTTCCCCGACTGAAATCAGGACGATCGCTGTGCCTTACAGTGGTTTTGGACTTAATGTCGGAGTGCTTATCAATTTGTAACAAAACCTGGACCATGATCAACAATCTTCGGTTGATCATGGTCATTTAAACAGGGTTCACTCACCGACCCTCATCCAAAACCATATAAAAAACCAACCAACACTCTTAACATGAAGGAATTTCTCAATTTTTTGATCGTTGTTGCAATTCTCGCCCCAAGTATAATGATACTAATGAGGTTGATTTTCAAGAAATCATTCCTTGTAAAAATCGGAAATGTAGTTTTGATTGTTGGTTTTTACGCGTCAATTGGAGGGTTTGCCTGTTCTTCGTTTGGACTTCATGTATTGACCTATATCACTCCCCTCGGGCTTGTCATCATCTATTTAGGCGTAAAGTTTCTCAAAAAAGACATTCTTGTACTTCAAAGCTTAAGTAAGCAGCTAACAATGCTTTCAGATCTGGATCTGAATCAGGATATCAACGAAAAATTTGCTGAGCGAAATGATGAATTTGGTGAAATTTCCAGATCAGTAAAGATTTTGGTCCAAAAGCTGCAGTTTATAATGCAGGACATTAGAAAAACCTCAGAAGAACTGTTCGAAGCGAGTCATCAACTCAACTCTTCTGCACGTGAAATAGCTGAAGGAGCTAATGAGCAGGCAGCAGAAGCAGAGGAAGTATCTGCTTCTATGGAGGAGGTTTCATCAGCCATTCATACCAGCACGGATAAAGCCTCACAGACCGGTGAGATTTCTCTTAAAGTATCAGCTGAAATGAATGACAGCAACGAAATTCTCACTCAGCTCATTGAATCCATCAAAATTATTGATGACAAAACCAGCCAGATTGAAGAGATAGCAGGGCGCACAAATTTACTGGCACTTAATGCAGCAGTCGAGGCAGCTCGTGCAGGTGATGCCGGCAGAGGCTTTTCAGTGGTCGCTTCAGAAATCAGAGGTCTCGCTGAGAGGGCACATATTGTTTCTGCGGAAATATCAGAAATATCAAGAACCGGTCGGGAGGTTTCTCAGCTTGCAACTGAGAAATTGCAAATCCTGGTACCAGAAGTAAATAAAAGTGCCGAGTTTGTATCTGAAATTGTTATTTCAAACGAAGAAAATCTAATGGGGATCAATCAGGCCAATACTTCCATTCAGGAACTATCCAGAATTTCCAGCCTTAATTCAGATTCTGCCCAGAGAATGACCGTATCTTCACAAAACCTGTCGGAACAGGCCGAAAAACTCAAAAAAATTGTCAGACAGTTTTCTATCTAAGCAACCTAATCACTCAAACCTTTCAATTTTGGCCCCCAGTGCATTCAATCGTTGATCAATGAACTGATACCCTCGATCAATCTGATCAACATTATGAATGATACTTTCACCCTCAGCTGACATTGCAGCTATCAAAAGTGACACCCCAGCTCTGATATCGGGAGAAGTCATGGTAATTCCTCGTAGAGGATAGGCTCCATCCAAACCAATGACAGTGGCTCGGTGAGGATCACACAGAATAATCTGAGCACCCATATCAATCAGCTTGTCGACAAAAAACAGTCGACTTTCAAACATTTTCTGATGAATAAGTACCGTCCCTTTGGCCTGAGTAGCGGTTACAAGAATAACGCTGAGCAAATCCGGTGTAAGTCCCGGCCAGATAGCATCAGCTATTGTAAGAATCGATCCATCGATAAATGTCTCAATCTCATAATTTGGCTGAGCAGGAATATGAATGTCATCTCCTCTAAAATCCATTTTAATTCCCAGTCTTTTGAATGTGCCAGGTATAATTCCCAACTCACTGATCTGAGCATTTTTGATCGTAATTTCAGATCCGGTCATGGCGGCAAGCCCGATGAAACTGCCAATCTCAATCATATCAGGAAGCATGGTATGGTCTGTTCCGGAAAGCGAGGAAACACCTTCGATTTTGAGCAGATTAGATCCTATACCTTCAATTTTGGCTCCCATTCGGGAAAGCATTTTACACAGCTGTTGAATGTAAGGCTCGCATGCCGCATTGTATATTGTTGTAGCTCCTTTTGCCAAAACAGCGGCCATAATGATATTGGCCGTTCCCGTAACTGAAGCTTCGTCCAGCAGCATATAAGCCCCCTGAAGATTTGATCCGTCAACGGTATAAAAGGAGGAAGATGAATCGTATTTAAATTTTGCGCCCAGCTTTTCAAAACCTACAAAATGAGTATCCACTCGTCTTCTTCCAATCTTATCCCCTCCGGGCTTTGGCATTTTTGCTACGCCAAATCTTCCAAGCAGCGGACCAAGAATCATAATGGATCCTCTCAGCTGTGAGGCTTTGGTTTTGAAATCCTCCGTATTAAGAAAGTCAAGGTTAACATTTGTTGCTTTGAAGGAGTAAGACTCTTCACCGATCCTTTTGGTCTCAACTCCCAGATCTGAAAGGAGGTCTATAAGCTTCAGGACATCTCTAATCTGTGGGATTTTGTTAATTGTAACTTCCTGATCAGTAAGCAGAACCGCAGCAATGACCTGCAATGCTTCATTTTTTGCTCCCTGAGGCGTAATCTCACCTTTCAGCTTATGTCTGCCCTCAACTTTAAAAGATCCCATGATTTGGTTCGGTTAGTTGAATAGTTGAATTCATCACTAATTAACCTATGACCAATAACTATTCACAAATACTAATTGTGGTGCCTTCTTCGGTTTTGGTTACCGCCTTTTCCGCCCTGGTTACTTCTTCGACCACCACTCTTTCCCTGATTATTTCTACGACCGCTCCCTTTGTTGTTATTGTTGTTACGATAGCTTCTGCCGGAAGCTTTCTTTTCTGAATCAAATAACCCAAGCTCCTTCACAGTTTCTATATTGATATCGAGCTTATTATCAGAAAGTTGTTTGATATTTTTCAACACCTGCTCATCCTCGATCATATCCTTGTTCCACGTCTGATAAAAAGATTTCATCAGCCTTCCAATGGCAACAACCGCTCCTTCTTTTTCCTTTGGATCTTCCATGGCAATTGCCTGTTCAATAAGCATTTCCACACTTCTTCCATAATGCTTGAATTTTATTGCGTTGGAAGAATAGGCCATGCGATCCGGCTTTCTGTGCAGAATTTCTGCATTTGGCTTTTCGAATGGTCCTTCGAAATCAAGTTCAAAATTGGAAATGATGTAAAGATCGTCCCACACCTTCTGGTCGTATTCCTCTATGTCTTTATTTAAATCAGGGTTGATCGCTTTCATCAGCTCAACCAGCATGGCAGCTTTTCTGTTTCTTTCTTCCTTATTCTCAATCGTTTTCAGATGCTCAACAAGGTTCTGCACATTCCTGCCGTATTCCCTCAACTTAAGATGCGATCGTGCTGTATTATATTCCATTTATATTCATTAGACCCCAAAAATAATCCTTTTAACCAGTACTAATGGCTCAAAAAACAAATAATCATGCGTGAGTCAGGTGAAATCAGTTAACAACAGCAATACACTTCAATTCTATGCCTATCGGAGTGGGAAGTGATTTTACTTCGACGGTCGTCCTGCAGGGTTGAGCATCTTTGAAGTATTCCGCATAGATTTCATTGTAAATCTTAAAGTCATCCTTCATATTGGTAAGGAAAACGGTCACATCAATCAGGTCTTCCCATTTAGCTCCTGATGATTCAAGAATCAGCCTCACGTTTTTAAATACTGAATGACATTGCGCACCTATGTCATAGCTGATAATTTCCCCCTTCTGATCCAGTTCCACACCTGGTATTTTTTTAGTTCCCTTTTCTCTCGGACCTACTCCCGAGAGGAATAGAAGATTACCCGTTTTTCTGGCGTGGGGATACAATCCTACCGGCTCAGGTGCCTCTCCTGATTCTATTTTTTCTGAACTCATTTATTACGTATTCATTAATTCTTCTATCTCCTCTGCTTCAATCGGAATGTTTCTCATAAGATTGTGATGACCATCTTCAGTTATTACAATATCATCTTCCAGTCGCACACCAATTCCTTCTTCGAGAATATAAATACCAGGTTCAACTGTAAAAACCATACCCGGTTCAAATTTCTTATAGATGGATGCAACATCATGCACATCTATTCCTAAATGGTGGGAAGTTCCGTGCATGAAATATTTTTTATAAGCCGGCCACTCCGGGTCTTCATTTTTGATGTCAGTTTTATCGATAAGACCAAGGTCCAACAATTCCTTTTCCATCAACTCTCCTACGGCACGATGATATTCCGGAATGGCATTACCCGGCTTCAATAATTCAGTTGCACCATTCTTCACCCTCAACACGGCATTATACACCTCTCTTTGTCTTTTTGAAAATCGTCCTGCCACGGGTATCGTTCGGGTCATGTCCGCATTGTAATTCGCATACTCGGCTCCCACATCCATCAACAGGACATCTCCATCCTTCAGCTCCTGGTTATTTTCTACGTAGTGCAGTACGCAGGAATTGGCACCTCCGCCAATTATAGGTTCGTAACCAAATCCACTGGATCTGTTGCGTATGAATTCGTGTAAATACTCAGCTTCCACTTCATATTCATAAAAGCCTGGCCTCACTTTATCCAGAATTCTTCTGAACCCTTTCTCAGTAATATCACAGGCTGTCTGCAACAAATCGATTTCTATTTGTGATTTTATGCATCTCAAATCCGTAAGATGCGGGATCAGTCTGTCATAGTTATATAATGGGAACTTTTCAAAACAATCTCTGATAAACCTTGCATTGCTGGTTTCAACAATGGAGGAATTTCGAATGTGTTCATTACTTTCCAGATAAATAGTGTCACACTCTGCAAGAATGGTTGAAAAAATACGATCAAACTCTGTGTTCCACTTTACATTACTGATTCCCGAAACTTGTGTTCCTTCTTCCTTTGTCAGCTTATGTCCCTCCCAGACAGCAATTTGGTCGTTGGTCTCTCTTAAAAACAGGATTTCGCGCATTTTCTCATCTGGAAAATCAGGAGCAAGAAGAATGATTGTTTCCTCCTGATCTACTCCGGTCAGATAGAACAAATTGCTGTTTTGTTTAAACCGCATGGTGCCATCCGCATTGGTTGGCATAATGTCATTCGCTTTGATCACTGCCACAGAACGTGGCTTCAGTCTTTTGACGAGTCCGGCCCTGTTTTGAATGAAAAGATTGCTATCAATTGGGTGATACTTCATATTTTTTGTATTGAAGCTAAATTACCATTTATGATTTGATTGTCCATTTTAGTGAAAGGTAATCGTCAACAATATAAACTTTAACAACAAAGAAAATGAAACAGTATTTATACGTATTTAGAGGTGGCGACCGTGGATACGCTGAACAGTCGCCGGAAGAAATGCAGGCGCATATGGAGCGATGGGGCACCTGGATGCAAAAAATTTCTGCTGTGGGTCATCCGCTTCAGGCAGAAGGAAAAGTGGTGAAAAATGCAGGTGATGTAATCACTGATGGACCTTTCACGGAAGGAAAAGAAATTGTTGGCGGCTATGTGTCCCTCCCTGCAAAGGATCTGGATCATGCTGTAGAGATGTCGAAAGAGTGTCCCATTTTTGAATTCGGCGGAACCGTTGAAGTAAGAGAAATCATTGAAATGTAAATGCCACCAGGGCTCACTAATTCTGTCACATTGAGCTTGTTGAAATGTTAATCTCTTGTATTGAATTAGCTTTCAACAGGCTCAAGCTTGGCACTCAGGTAATTTTAAAGCAGCCTCTGATATAAACAGAAATGAAAGTTGACAATCTCATTGATCACTTCTTCCGAACGGAATACGGAAAGGCTGTTTCGCATCTGACCAATCGTTTTGGATCAGGAAATCTTGAGCTTGCTGAAGATGCTGTACAGGATACACTCATTAAGGCCATGCAAACCTGGCCATACGCTCAGGTTCCTGATAATCCTACCGGATGGATATTGAGAGTAGCCGGCAACAAAATGATTGATCAGTTGAGAAGGGGGCAAAAACAAACCAATGATTCTATTCCTGAAACTTCCGAAGAGTTGAATGATATTTCTCTGAACGATATTAATGATGATATGATCAAAATGATGTTCGCCTGTTGTCACCCGACATTAAGCGCAGAATATCAGATTATTCTTACACTAAAAATTCTTGGTGGTCTTTCCATTAGGGAAATCTCAACATCTCTGCTAAAAAAGGAAGAAACGGTTGCAAAGGCTTACACGCGAGCGAAAAAGAAATTCAAAGAAGATGAAATAAAACTCCTTCTTCCGCCAGCCAATGAAGTAGAAAAAAGGCTGGAAATGGTACTTAAAATAATCTATCTGCTTTTCAATGAGGGGTATAAAAGTGCTGAAGGTAAAACGCTTATTCGGGAAGATCTCTGTGCGGAAGCCGTCCGGCTTAACCGGGTGTTGCTTGACTCTGAATTATGCAATACACCATCTGCCAACGCACTAATGGCTCTCATGCACTTCCACTCTTCCAGATTTGATGCGAGAGTAGATGAAACCGGAGAAATCGTTTCACTGGAAGATCAGGATCGTTCAAAATGGAATCAGGAATTGATTCTGATTGGGCAAAGGTATTTACATACGGCTTCAGAGTCAGACGACATTAATGATTATCTCATTCAGGCTGCAATCAGTTCGTATCATTGTGGTGCAGCAAGTTTTGAAGAAACCAATTGGATTGATATTCTAAAACTCTATGATCTGCAACTTCAAATTAACCCAAGTCCGATCATCCGACTTAATCGTATTGTTCCCATGGAAAAAGTACATGGTTCAATGCTTGCTTATGCTGAACTTGAGGAGTTAGAAGAGACCGGATTTTTTGATGCTTATTATCTTTTTTATGCAATTAAAGGCAGCATCCTTCAAAACCTGGGAGAAATAGAAGAGTCCGCGGTTTCTCTTAAAAAGGCAATATCTCTTACCAAAAATGAACGTGAAATCCACTATCTGAACAAAAAGCTGGCTGAGCTTTCGGGTAAATAGTATTAACCTCTCTTCAAACTTATACCGTGTAATACATTCCTCGCAACTAACCTCTAACTTTGCGCTCTTTATGAGCAAGGAATACGAGTTGATTGAACTGCCAAACGGCATTCGGGTTATTCACAAAGAAGTGAATCACACCAAAATCGCGAATGTGGGAATCATGCTCGACATTGGAAGTCGGGATGAACTTCCAAATGAACAGGGTCTGGCACATTTTCTTGAACATATGGTTTTCAAAGGAACGAAGAAGAGAAAATCCTATCACATTATCAATCGACTGGAGTCTCTTGGAGGTGAGCTAAATGCGTACACCACCAAAGAGAAGATTTGCTTTTATGCGTCACTGCTGGACGTACATGTTGACAAAGCAGTGGAACTTCTTGTTGACATTACCTTCAACTCCATATTTCCTGAGAAGCAAATTCAAAAAGAGCGTTCTGTTATTTTGGAGGAAATGTCGATGTATAGTGACACACCCGAAGATGCGATTCAGGATGATTTTGACGAGCAGATTTTTCCGAATCATCAGCTTGGGAAAAACATTCTGGGAACTGTTGATGCAGTCAATTCTTTTCATCAAAATGATTTTCATCGTTTTCTGGATAGAAACCTGAACACAGAGCGAATCATCCTTTCAAGTATTGGTAATTATCCGGCAACTAAAATAAAACGGCTTGCTGAAAAATATTTGAAGCCAATTCCGCATAAAAATCACACGCCGGAACGAAATTGGTTCAGGGGGTATTTTCCAACCAGAAAAGAAGTAAAGAAAGCTATTTCACAAGCTCATTTTGCTATTGGAATGCCTTCACTTTCAATCAAAGATGAGAATAGAATTCCCTTTTTCTTCCTGGTCAATTTACTGGGCGGTCCAAGCATGAATGCGCGATTGAACCTGAGTTTGCGAGAAAAACACGGACTGGTATATGGTGTTGACGCAAGCTACGCCCCTTATCTTGATACCGGTTCTTTCGGTATCTACTTTGCCACTGATCCGAAGAATCTGAAAAAAAGTCAACGGATCATTCTTAGGGAAATTGAAAATTTCAAAAAAAATCCTCTGGGTGGTTTGCAGCTTCACAAAGCGAAAAATCAGATTAAGGGACAAATGGCCCTTTCCGAAGAAAACAAGAATGCAATTATGCTCATGATGGCAAAGAGTCAGCTCGACCTTAACAAAGTGCCGGACCTGTCTCAGGTTTTCAAAAAAATTGATGCAATTACCCCTGCAGATATCCAGGAACTGGCAAGAAACTATCTTCCGGTTGATGACATGAGCTCGTTGGCATATTTGCCTGAATAATAATTATCTTTACAGACATGGAATTTCTCCCTGAGGATCTTCAGCAATACATCGAAGATCACACCGAGTCAGAATCTGATTTGCTGCAGCAAATCAACAGGGAAACTCACCTCCACGTTTTAAAGCCTCGGATGCTTTCCGGTCATCTTCAGGGGCGAGTTTTGTCCATGCTTTCTCACATGATCAACCCGACTTATATTCTTGAGATTGGCACCTATACCGGATACGCTTCACTTTGCCTGGCTGAAGGATTAGATACCGGTGGAAAACTGATCACGATCGACAACAATGCTGAACTATCTGTTCGTACCAGAGGCTACTTTTCTCAATCAGTCTTTTCAAATCAGATAGAAATGAAAGTGGGTAATGCCATGGAAATTATTCCACAATTGGATATGCATTGGGACATTGTTTTCATTGATGCGGATAAAGAAAACTATTCGAATTATTTCGACCTGGTAATTGACCAAACCAGGCAGGGTGGGTTTATAATAGCTGACAATGTGCTCTGGAGTGGAAAAGTATCTGATACTTCAAAGAATGATCCGGCTACTGAATCAATCAGACAGTTCAACCAAAAAATGCATACTGATAACCGGGTGCAGAACGTTTTATTTCCCATTCGGGATGGATTAATGATTTTACGAAAACAATGAGAGTAGTAGCCACAAGTTATAAGTCACAAGCTGCAAGCTTTAAGCTACAAGCCACGGAGTTCAGGTTAAGAAGCCTGAGCATTTACCTGTTACTTTTTTTAACAATCGTAACGACTTCATTCGCACAGACTGTGCCAAAGGAAATGGACTTTGGAGGAATGCAACTTCATATCAATGAAAGTGCCAGACGACAAATCCAAAAAGATGTAGATCGACTCACGGCGAGTCAGACCTATTATGGAATCCTTGTGGATCGTATGAATCTTTACTTTCCGATCATTGAGCGCGCATTTAAGGAAAATAACATCCCGGATGAAATCAAATTTCTGGCCATTCAGGAAAGTGCTCTGATTTCAGATGCGGTTTCTGTGGCCAATGCTGTAGGTTTCTGGCAGTTCAAAGATTTTACAGCTCGCGAGGTGGATCTGAAAGTGGACCGTAGCGTGGATGAACGATTGAACATTACTTCAGCATCGTACGGTTCTGCCAAATACCTGAACACGAATAACTTTTTCTATGACAACTGGATTTATGCAGTGATGGCTTATAACACCGGAAGAGGTGGGGCAGAGAAATATGTAGATAAGACCATGTATGGTGCTAAAAAAATGACCATTGATGCCAAAACGCACTGGTATGTTAAAAAATTTCTGGCCCATGTGATTGCTTTTTCTCCCTCAGTCGGATTGCCTCACTCTGAGAATCTCTGGCTTGATGAAGAGAAAGATGCAAAAGGAAAGACGATGGCTGATATCGCCAGAAAACATAAAGTTGATCTGGATGAGTTGAAAAAGTATAACAAATGGCTTAAGCGTGGTACCGTGCCTTCTGACAAACAATACACAGTGCTTGTTCCAAAGCAGGGTGCGCCTCCAAAACGAATGGTTGCTAAAGCAGAAGACTCAAAGCCTGCCAAACGAATCTCAGAACCAGTTTCCAAAATCTATCCTACGGAGATAAAACCTGGTATCACCCGCACTGACAAAGCAACGATCATCCCCCTGAATGGGATCCCCTCTATTCTGTCAAAAGAACTGGATGATGTGCATTCACTTTCTGCCAGAGCCGGAGTTAGCGAAGCGAAATTTAGAAAGTACAATGACATGGGGCCGGAAGACGGTATTATCCCCAGCGAGTTCTACTATGTGAAAAAGAAGAAAGGAAAGTCAAAAATTGGTTTTCATGTGACTAAAAAAGGTGAAACATTATGGGATGTTTCACAACAGTATGGGATCCAGTTAACAAAACTGGCAAGGAAGAATGGGATGAGTATCATTGACGAGCTTAAGACAGGTCGTGTGCTTTGGCTTAAGAAAACACGTCCTTCTGATACAGAGATTGCCTATCACAGAACAGAGGAAACTCAAACGCAGGATGTTGCAGTTGCTTCGGCAAATACCGATGATCGGGTGGAATACAACGAAAGTGATCAGATTGAAGTGCCTGTCGTGGACAGTTCCGAGGAATTAAAAAAAGTACGCATCCACACTGTAGCTCCAGGTGAATCCTTGTGGGCGATTGCTCAAAAATATGATGTACTGATGGAAGATTTACTTCGATGGAACGAACTGGAAAACCCGGACGCACTGGGAATCGGGCAAAATGTACGGGTAAAAGCCCCTGTCGAGGAAGTGGTTGAAGATAAAAAACTTTCCACCTACAGGGTTGAGCCTGGTGACACCCTTTATGGCATCTCCAGAAAATACAATATGTCAGTCGATGAATTAATGGAGCTCAACAAAATGAGTCATACAGGGCTGGCTGTTGGAGAACTTTTAAGAGTGTATGATGATGAATAGAGACAAGCCTTATGGTTAGCTGCAAGCCTGAGTCAGTAGTCAAAATCCAGTCCCAGTTTATCTTTTAATTCCTGAAGTTTCGGATTCTGTTTGAGCATGTGTTCGTAAATATCTTTGCTTGTGTAGAGTTTTTTGGTTTCTTCCACCTGAGCCACCTGCTTATTAATCGTTAGGTGATCGTTGGTCAATTCCGTCCGGAGAAACTGAATGAGCTCGGTCTCGAATTTGTCAAGAAAGCTGACTTCCAACTGGCTGCTCAAAAAGATTAATACCTCGTGTTCTTCCCCTTTTTTTACCTCTCTTCCCAAAATGAGTTTTTCCGTATCTCCCGGGTTTTCTCGTCCGTCTCTAAATTTCTTCCAGGCCACAGCAAGTGCCTCTTCTGAATACTCCTCTTCCTTTTTATCAACAATCGAAACTGTTTGTTCTTCTTTAATCTCTTCCTTTTTCTTTTTGAAAATACTCGGAGTTTCTCTTGGTTCGGAAGAAGCTGAAGGTTCCTTAATTACTACCGGACTCACTTTTTTTACAACCGGCTCACTTGTGGATGAGGGTGGAAATTCTTCTGTTGGTGGCGGTGGTGTTTCTATTGATGGTGGCTCTTCTGCTGTTGGAGGTGGTGGTACATCAGCCGGAGGTTGTGATACTTTCTCATTCGAAATCGGATCAACAGGTTTTGGTTCTGCTGCCGGAGTTTCGTTGAGAATTGCAGAAGGAGCAACAGGTTTAGCATCCTCTTTCGGTTTTTCCGGATCAGTTAGTGGTTTTTTTTTTACTCCATCTGATGTGGAGTTGGGGGTCAGAGAAAGTACATCCGGCAAATGTGCCAGCTTCATGAGGCATAGTTCAACATGAAGTCTTTGATTCTTGCTGATCTTATAATTCAGTTCAAACTGATTGCAAATATTCAGGGATGAGAGTAGAAAGGACTGACTACAATTATGCGCTTGTTCTGAATATCTGACTTTAAGATTCTCCGATACCTCAAGTAGTCCCACTGTTTTGTTATCCATTGATACCAACAGGTTTCGAAAGTGTTGTTGCAACCCGATCAGGAAATTGTTTCCGTCAAATCCGTTTCGAATGATCTCATCGAATAGCATCAACGAATCAGACATGTTACTTCCCAAAAGAAAATCTGTGAGCCTGAAATAATAGTCATAATCCAGGATATGGAGGTTCTTGATCGTATCTTCATATGTCACCTTCCCATCAGAAGAAAAAGTGGTGATCAGGTCAAAGATAGATAGTGCATCACGAAGTGCTCCGTCTGCCTTCTGACCAATCAGATGAAGTGCATCATGCTCAGCTTCAACTCCTTCGCTTGCTGCGATCTTCTGGAGTTGCTTCACAATGTCATCAACTTCTATTCGATTGAAATCATAAATTTGACATCTTGAGAGAATCGTCGGAATCACTTTGTGTTTCTCAGTAGTGGCCAATATGAAAATAGCATAATCAGGCGGTTCTTCCAGCGTCTTTAAAAAAGCATTGAAGGCCTGATTGGAAAGCATATGAACCTCATCAATGATGTATACTTTGTATTTTCCCTGCTGAGGTGGATACCTGACCTGATCAATAAGGTTTCGAATATCCTCCACCGAATTATTGGATGCAGCATCCAGTTCGAAAATATTGAAGTTGGAAGTTCCTTCAGGACCTTCGTTTTCGAAATTATTGATGGTCTTTGCCAGAATACGCGCACAGGTGGTTTTCCCCACTCCACGAGGGCCACAAAACAACAGTGCCTGTCCAAGGTGATTGGATTTAATCGCATTTTCCAGTGTGGTAGTAATATGCTCCTGACCTACTACTTCCTCGAAACCCAACGGGCGATACTTACGTGCCGATACGACAAAATTTTCCATTCGGTGAGCAAGATAATGTGCTCTGCAATTCTTAGGAAATCAAAGGGGATTTAACTCTCTTCTATCTCAACAAAAACAAAAGGTAATTCAATCAACTCCTGAAAATCTTCCCCGGTTTCGAGCATATCTTCATCTTCCTCTTCATAATGCCAGTTGATGGTCAGTTTTTTTCCGGATAAACCCAGTTCTTTCACTTCTTTAAGAATAAGGAAGAGACATCTTGCCGAACTGGTATTGAAATACTCAAGAACAAAGTCTACTACAACTTCCTGTACCGGCTCATGTTTCATGGCTTTGATTGCCTGAAATATCGGATTGTAAAAAGTGAAGACATTCTCCGGATGTGAGACGCCTTTTAGCTGAATATGCCCGTCGTTGTAGTTTATTTCAACGTAGGGTGTTGTACTTTTCGCTTCTCGAATAAAAGGTCGCATCTCAGTAAGAGCTACAAGGTTGATTGAATTTCTAAACTAGAAAGAAAAAATGATTCAGCATGCACATTATCGATGAGTCCCCGATTCTTGAAGTTTAATTCCGCAGCATCCGGTCAGCCAAATTATCAATTCCCTCATAAAATCTTAATTTCTATCTTCTGAACTCTCTTGCAGGTTAATTGATTATATCTTCGGGATATCTTAAGTCTGTCATTTGATGGATAAATGAAATAGCTTTGCTTCGTTTCCTGAATTCATCGTGAAAGTTGGATTTTGGATTTTGTTCTTTGAAAACATGGGGTCGACCGGAATTGACAGGAAGTGAAAATTATACGCTTGCATGTCGGGTGTTGAGTGAGCACGCGTGATCAATTCACTCAAAATTGTAATTGGCGAGTCTAACTACGCTATGGCAGCTTAATTTCGAATAAAGTAGAAATTAATCAGGGTTGTCCGCCAGAGCGGACCCCCTGCCACATCCTACCAGGCCTCTGTCCTTTAGGCGGGAGTATAGGGTGACGAAATTTAGGAATAGCTCGGGATAGCGTTGCGGATCCAGGGTGAAATAAAGCAACTGGCGGAATAAGTAGGTAGTCACTCGCCGGCTTACCCGTAAGATTAAAAGAGTGACTAAACATGTAGACGGCTTATGGTTTCCTTAGCTGGACGAGGGTTCGAATCCCTCCGACTCCACAATGATAACCATCTAAATAGCTGATAACTAGTTATTTAGATGGTTTATTATTTTTTATAGTTCCGACCAAGTTCCGACAATAACATCTTTTCTTCTTTTTTTTCTCCTACAAACATCTTATTGTTTCTGAGATTTTTAGCTTACCTATAAATATTAAACGAGAGGTTAGAGTGAAACTTAAAGTACGGGATTCGTGAATCTCATAAAACCAGGATTAATAGAGACATAGATCTATTTACCAAAATGGCTCTTTATACGATATCCGATAAATCTAGATAAAGATTACTCAGTTGAATCAGGGGCTTAGGCTCTTTAGTTAGATTAGAAAAAATAGTAAGCCCAAATAGTAATTTTGCATCGGTTTTTTGGGGAGTATTTTCTGACAACCAGTCATAGATACCCTTCACCCAGGGATCTAGCATTTCAAGTGGAGCTTTCTGAGGATCATCTAATTCGAAGCTTTTGATGGATTGCATCATTATCGGCAATTCTATTGTGTTTTGAAGCGCATTAACTGCATATTCATAAGCAGTTACCAGGCTGAAACTTAGCAGGGTTTGCTTGTTTTCAGCTAGTAGCGCCTCAAACAAATGCTGGAATTGCATTTCCAAAGTTGCCTTGACCGCTTTGCCGGTAGCAAGGGCGGCAATATTAACATCACGGTCATGCCTGAAACTCGGAAAATAATAATTTGCAAAACCTACCTTGCCAGTACTGTAAACAAAATCCGGATTTGTTAACCTTCCCGGCACCAGTTCCGGATTTCTTTCTATAGAAACAGTTGTAGAAATATCTTGCCTGGCCAAAACATTCAGACCAGCCAGGATGATTGTTCGCTCAGGAATTAGTTGTCCTTCAGCGGCTAGCAAAAGAGCTTCTTCGCCAGAGTTAGATTTTCTAAAGTAAAAACTGTAATCAGATTCAGGATGATCATAAGTATGCGTTTCATAACCAGCAATTTGAACGTTTAGTGAACCATAACCCTCTGGCGTTTTGCCATCAACAGAAACCAGAAGAACATGTTCAGTCTCCTCAATCGTAGTGCTTCCTTCCTGAATTGTAAATGCATACGATTCGCCCTCTTCCCCTCCTTCCATATTATCATAATTTCCAATTCTCGCATGATTACACACATCAGATAACAATTGACTGAACGCTGAAAGAGCGATTTCTGCTTCTTGAAATGTTTCAGATGTGGTAGAAGTGGTTACGTCTATCTCAGCAACCTTAAAAAGCCCTTGCTCAAGCTCAGGGTAGACTGTAATGAATTGGGCAATTTGGGAAAAAGCATTTTTCAGATCAGGATTTTGAAGATCTGTATTTTCGATAGCTCCAGAATTTCCAACAGGTTTAAGATTGCTTTTAACCTCAAAGTGCAGTTGGTCTTGTGGGTAATGAAAAGCTTGACTGTAGACAAATCGATAGTCCCACAAGAGTAGTTTCTGGACCGAGGTATCATCAGCCAAATGACCATTCTGACGTGCCATTCTGGGGCTGGTCGGAAATGCCCTCAATGGAACTGGAACCGTAGTAGTTGGCAACTCAGCTTTTAACAACTCAGCTGAATCGGGGTTAATAAATCTAAGCCAGCTGGATGCCTCGTACCCTGAAATACCTGGAAGCTCATCAATTTGATGCTCGAAATTGGTTCCTTGATAATCCAACTCCAGCGACAAATGAGATACTACTTCCTTTCCCTCACCTCTTACTACCTCAGCGCTTGACAGCAGAAAAGACATCGGGATATTATTCTGATTTTCTATAGATAATTTAGGAGAAGTCATAGTTATGCCTCCAACTTGCTCAATACCCGACCGTTGACTCAAATTCCCATACAGTCTTGGTGAAGGCAATTTGATATTTGTCTGTACATCAACAGAATACTGAATACCTGCCTGAACATTGTATGCGTTTGATAGTCTCACTAGCAGGTTCTGTTTGAACTGATCCTGAATAACAGAGCCATCAACAGTTTCCCCTTTGAATACAGGTACCATCATGAATTTGATGATCTCAGCAAAATCCTCCTTGTTTTGCTGCAAGGACTTCAGGTATTGTTGATCTTTTGTTTTGTCAATCAATTGGATAGAAGAAACGAACGCAGGTGTCAACAAATGATCTATTGCTTCAAACAGTTGCCTGCACCAAAGGTCAAGATCTACATCAATAAAATCCCTCAAAGTACTACCAGGACCAAGACCTGTTTTTGAGTTATACAGCTTGATTGGAATTCCCGTCCTGCTAATCAATTGATTGGATACCGGCTTCGGTGCAAAAAGGAAGGGTTCCGAAGCACTAACATCAAAACCAATTCCCGTATTTCCTGTTTTCTTCAATCTTATGCCCCACAAAGCACTATTCGCGCCCAAATGTTGGTCAGATCGATCTACTCCATTGGCAATGCTGAGTTGATAATCATCAGTCGATAATGCATTTTCAAAATTTGTAGCAAATCCAGTCAAGCTTTGAGTACCATCTTTTACCTCTGTGGATGGAGCTACGATCGTACGACTGGATAATAAGTCATTGGAATAGGCGTAGTTGCCTATAAGATCATTGCGTTTTCTGGTGATGAAGAAGCAAGTTTCCAACTTGAAAATGTCATCCGCGATAATTTCAGAATCTTCCAGCAAAAATGTCAGCTTAAAGAGAGGGCTTGGAGGCTGAGCTGATGGCTTTCCCTTTGAACGGTCATCCAGGAACAGATATATGGAGCTCAACCAGATATGTACCAGTTCCTGAACCTGATTGGAATTCAAAGGTATATCCGGGTTAGTCAAAAGAGTTGTTTGAATAGCGAGATCAACACCGCCAGGATCCGTGAGTTGATACCACAATTCGCGATATTTTGATAAGCTGGCTAGTACTTCATTTTTCAGTGTTGAAGTTACAGGTCCGTCATGATTAAAAGTCGCTGAGCCGTTGTATACCTGTTCTCCGGTGGATATGATCCCCTTCACCTGAAGTGTCAGGTTGCCATCAGACAAGCTTTCTTTAACTGTAATATGAACTGTTTTTTGGTCGCCTTGTAGTTCTACCGATTCTATTCCAATTCCCTCAGGCAGTTGATAATTTTGAATATTGTTTGCCGATGTAGCCTCCAACCTGGTGGTGAATTCAGCGACAATGAGGTGCCCGGATTCAGAGTCGATCTTTGCCGACCACAATCCATCATAAATGCCGGAATCAAAATTTAACAGGATTTGGAGCTGTGCCTTTTCGCTTTCCTCATTTACCATCCAGGAGGAGGTAACAGATGGCCACTGACTCAAGCTGATCAGCTGATCCGTGTACTCCATTAAAACCGGTGGTTTGTTCAGGGGAGAAGACTGATCAGGGTGCTCCAGTGTACTTAGAAGTCGGTTTCCATACACATCCTGCCATGCAAAACTTGCTTGCAGAAGGTTGCCAATGCCCACATAAGGGCTCTCATGAGGAGCAGGCAAATGTCCATCCGATGTTTGCCCAAATGATTTGATGAACTTATTGTACGGTAACGTCACTTTGAACTCCCAATCATCACCTTCTACCAGAATGGGAGGCAAGCCGAACTTCTCGTGACCATTCGGTTTCGTAACAGGTCTGGATGTTCCTGGAGTCATGGGCAATCCATAGGTGCTGCTCTTGAAAAATGGATTGTCTTCAACTCGACAAGCTAAAAGGGAGAAGTTGTTTTTTAGATAAATTTCCGCATACCCTGCGGCAGCAGGATCTTCAGGCATTTTGGCCGGAACCGGACGGGAGGCTTCAATGGCAGAAACATTTTGAGCTACATTGGCTTTGACTTGAGTTGGACCAGACAAGAATGTCAAGCCTTTGGCATTTGTCAATAAACCTTGAAGATTTTGGTTTATGCCTGCCAGGAAGGCAACCGAAAGACCGTAATATGAGGCAATTGATTCCAGTGTAATCCCACCAGGACTTTCTCCAACGGTGACGGTTAGATCTGGAAGAAAAATGGCTGTAAATAGTGGCAATGGATCTGACCATTCCGTGATCTTTGGATTTGCCGCTTTGAGATCATCTAATGATATCTCAAAATGTGCAGCAATCCCTTGCAAGCCACCCTTGGGTTCCTTGATACCGACTTGATAAACTCCGTTGGAAATGGTAATTTTTAATCCAGCTTGAAGTATCGCATGCTGAGTTACTTCGGCTATGTCCTTTACATTCGCATAATATTGTTGAACAATGTCGGCGATAGTATTATCAGTTGGCAGTGGACAGCTTTGAGGAACACTTTCTGCAAAAAGTGTATGATTAGAGAAGTTGACCGCCTTGGATGTAACCAACGCGTTCATGTAGCTGGTTATTTCACTGACCACAGGACTGTAAAGAATCACAACTGAAATTTTGGCGTCGCCCTCATTGTTAAAGATCCGATCGGGAAACCCTGTTTTGCTTTCTGAATTGTAGTAATAGAGGTAATAGCCTCCCGCTCTGGTTATGCTAGCCTGCCACAGTAGCCTGATAAACTCAATGCTGCCATTTAGCCAAACTCCTTTCTGTAGTTTCAGGTTATTCTCCATCGAGCTACCTTCAGGAGGTCGTGTTTCTGTCGAGAGATTTACTTGAGATAGACCAACGGTTAATTTTTCTGCATCGTCTGTTTGAATGGACACATTGCCATTGGAATCGTCTGATTGCGTGTAGGCAAGGTGCAAGCCCTGAATGGCATCGTTGTTTGTGCCCAACCGGGAGAGCATTGCCTCTAAAATGGCTACATTTTGACCATCCGCTCCCATTACTTCATAGGTAGTTTTGGTAGCCGGACTATCCGGAACCTCGGCAACTTTCTTTATGGTAAATTCAATCCTTGATCCAAGCCCGTAACTGGTCATGCCCTCACTTTTCAGGGTTTGTGTAGCCTGATCGTAGCGCCCAAGTTTTATGCTCATTTGAGGATTGATCTTGTGCTTGCTCAGGTTGGGAAGTTTAGCCAGCGAATCCGGAAGCTTCCACACCCTGAGATCCTGCAGACCATCGACCGAACTGGCAAACGGCATGGATACGATGGAAGGCGAAGCCCAGGGTATCGCAGAGTGAAACGTATAGGTCGCAGGTTGGCTACTAAACAAAGGTTGTGATCCAATTTTCGTCAAACCAGTGTCCAGATAGTTTTTAGTAGCAAAATCTTTCAGACTCTTGATCTGTTTGGCTTGTATCGATTCAGCTATGATCTTGATGGATAATTCAGTAGATTCGGTGCTAGCTGAATCTTCCAGGGTTGGTTTTAATTGCAACCATTCCTGATCACTACTGAATTGAACATTGAAAGGTTCTTTTTCGATCAGCTCAGGAACCGGGAATTGCTGTCCGGTTAACGCATATAAACCTGCCATATCGGGGAGCTTGTAAGCACCTTCTTCTCCGGTAACCCACATCCCCGAATAGTCAGGAGTTATACCTTTTGTTGGAAGTCGAAGACCTGCCATATAATATCGGGAGGTCATGCCGGCCAGGTGTTGCAGCCCTTGTGTGCGCTGAATTTCCTTAATCAGTTCTTCAACCTTGAATTGCGCAAGCTGCACCACATTAAGGTATTCTGATTCCCCACTCTGGAATAAATCGACAATGCCGGAGTTGGCTTCATTTTCAGCCAACGATTTGATAGACACCCCGTATTGTGAGGAAATACCCGATAGCATATCTCCTTTGTTTGTCTGATGAGCAAATGAAGGAATATTGAGTGAAGCTGCAGGAACAAGCAGTGCGCTTGCTTCGAGAACGTTGCTGTCAGCTAGTAATTGATCAATGTCTACTTTAAAAACGATAGAAATGTCAGCCAGGCTTTCTCCTGGCAGGGTAATGTGATCGGGCTTTTGCGGATAGGTGATGGAAACTCCCGCACAAAGAAGGCCTGAGACCTGTTCATTGAATTTAGCAACTTCTGCAGCCGTGGTAGAGCCAAAGATTCCTTTTTCCGCTATATTCTTGAAAGTATCTCCAGCCAGGATGGTATAGATCACCCCGTCTACTTGAATGGATTTGCCTTCATTCAAAGGGTGTGTGCTGTTGTTTTCAAATAATTGTTCAATGGTAAATGCCTGTTCTCCAGCAAGCTGTCCCTGTTCATTGATCCAGTTAACAATGAGTGCCGGTGAATCATCAGGTTTAATAGCGTAGGTGTAGTTTTTCAGCGAATTGATGGCCATTTGAACCATCTGACGAGCAATGAGTGAGAAGTAATCGGCAAACACAAAACTGGCAATGGAAATCCCTTTCGTCTCTGCGAGTTTCACAGCATCATAATCCTTGCCTTCTACTTTTACAGCCAGCTGATCAAAGTACTTTCGCAGCTCATTTATGTAGGAGTCAGAAATGCTGTTGTACTCAGCATAAGCATAGCCAAGTTCAGCGTACTCACTACCGTAGGAGGGCACATGAAAGGCAAGGGAAGGCACCATCGGGAAGCACGTAGCATCAATAGTCCCATCCGCTTCAGGGGGAGCATTAACCTGCAGGACAAATTGACCTGCCATGAACTGCTCGATTGTTGTTAAAGGAATCGGGAAAGGATTGCTCTGGTCGCTCAGGTAATCCAGCAGAGAAGCCAACTCTTCAGAGCTAACCGTTGACTGATCAACGTCTTCGCTGGTCACTTTTTCTGTTCCGGTAGCAGCTACCGCCCAACGGAAGATTTCCTTGCTCAGGTTCTCAAAGGAACTGTCTTGCTCAGGATCTTCTGACTTTATTTTACATGAATCCTGGTCTAGCTGTGGTGCACGGACTGATTCTATCATCAGCATGGCGGTGTAGCAGGCCTGCTGTGCTTCAAGGGTTGGAGTGGCCTGATTTTCATCCTGTGCCATTGTCAATCCGAGAGTGAGGTAGGCTGTCAGTTCGGAAGGAGCTGTGGAAGCTTCCAGGTTATCCCAATCTGGAGTCATTTTCGCAAACAAGAGTCGATGCATTAGTCGTTCCTGTCGTGCCACTCGTTGAAGCATGTACCATCTGTCCAGTGGTTGATGTACACCATCTCCCCATGGAGGATTACTTCCTGTAGCAGGCAATGTGATATGTTCCTGCACCTCAACTGCGAAACTGAAGTGAATACTGATGGAGAACAATCCAAGATCAATTTCCAGGCTGGCTGAAGCGGTCAGACTCGCGGCAATGGATAGTTCGATAGGGTCATAAGGAGCGAATACAAGTTGAACCAACACCCGTATGTCAATATTGATGCTGGCTTTAACAATGGCAAAATCCACGCTACCGTACAGTTTACCAATAAGCCCGATAGTACCACGCAGGGAGTAATAATAGCTTTCTTCGAGTCGGTCATCGTTGCCTCCAGCCTGGTCTGGCAGATAGGGATTCCATTTTGCGATTACACCTTCGATGATTGCGGTAGCAGTAAGCCGGAATCCCGCACTGAGGATGCCTGCATTAAAATCGTAACCCAGCCCAAACTGGATACCCACACCAAAGACAACAACTGGATTGAATATTCCCTTGTCAGTGGCAGGAACGCTTGTGCTCGTAGCGGAGGACAACTTTCCAAAGTAAATACCGATGGCACCTGTCACCGGTATGGGAACCCCCACAAACAGGATCGTCTGGAAGGTAAACGACCTGGAAAAATCTGCATTCCACGGAAAGCCCAGGTCTACTTTGAAATCCCCATTCGTGTAAATCTCAATGCCAAAGACAGGAAGAGTAATGTTGAACTGCCCAATCTTCATGTAACGCATGGCATCAGGCAGAATAATCTCGGACTGATACACACCTACAGATTCACTAACCTTGCGATACGCCACTTCGAACTCGAGTCCTTTAAAGACTCTGGCCGCTTTTCCTTTCGTGCTGATGCGCAGACCATACAAGTCAGGATCATTAAAAACGACTTGCAGATTGAATACATATTCACCTGCCTGATCTTCCAGGCTTTGGCTAGTGTGTACTGGCGATTGAGGGGGGGTATCCTCACCAATGCGCAACAAGCCCATGTCGAGCCCCAGCAACCATCCTCTGTTGGAATCCAGTGTGACAGGAGGTGTCTTGCCGGGTTCCGGTTCCGGCAGAGATTCCATTACCTGGATGGCTTGCTTTATATTTTTAGCTTCCGGAAGGCCCTCCACCTTTACATGTTGCCCCATGGCCAACATCCGCAAGTCGATGTACTTGTTACCCATGGCCGGTGGCCCCGGAGTGGATTCAGGTTTGGTCGCATCCCATCCAAGTTTCTGAGTGGTATCCTCCTGCCAATGGAACGTGCCTTCGAGCCCTACCTGAACACCTTCTTCAGAACTGTAGTCCAGGCTTATTCCTGTGACCTCCGCCACGTTGATTCCCAACACGCCTATTTCAATCGGGCCGATAGCTACTTCGAGGCTTACAGTTTTATCTGTGAAATTGAATCCAAGTTCCAGGTCATTTAGCGGAATGGAATCCAGGACGTTCCACGGGGCACCCAATCCAAAATCGGAACCTGTTGCCCAGCCGATCATGGTTGCTACCACGTCGCCAAGGGTGGTGGGTTCGGTGAAGCGAAGGGAAGCAACTTCACAAGGTTTTTCTTTTATTACCTTTTGTTCAATTTTCGCAAATAAGTTCCCCCATTGTATGCCAAATGCTTTGTAGTCAGGATTGAAGTTGTAGAAAACATCGATTGTGATTCCGTGCCATTGGATTTCTGCTGTTATTTCTCCATAAACACCGGAATTGGTCTCCTGAGCACGAAGCGTAATTGGCACATTCGACGACTGTAGAGTTGATGATGAACCAGGTGGTTTGGATAGGTAACCAATCCTGATGCTTCCTGAAATGTCCATATCAAGAAACTCAATATGCCATGGAGCAGCCGTTTTACCGCTAAACTCAAAAGACCTGGGTTTCATTGCCAGCGTTAATGCCAACCCGTCAATACCGTACTCTTGACCCGTTTCCCAGCCTAAATACTCTTGAAGAAGAGATGCGATTTGAACTTCGCCACTTGTCAGAGCTGCTGAAAAGGTCCAGTCAAGATATTTGTTGTAGCTTAGAATGATGTCAAGAATGTAGTTTTCTGTTTCAGGTAAAATGGCAATCTTTCCTGCCATCTTCGTAGAAAAATCACCAGAGCTACCTTCAACCTCAAAAAGTAAATTGGTCATGGAGAAATCAATGTCAAATACCTTAATCGTAAACAGATCTTTGATTTCAGCATTTAGCTTGAAGTAGTGATCTTCTGGAACAACCAGCATATCGAAACTTGTAATGGAAGATTGGAAAAGAACAGGAAGTCCGAACTTTTCGGAAAGTTCTCCAAGATCAATTTCACCCTCTATCAACTCGGTGTGTACCTGAAAATTTGGGAAGCGGCCAGCAACATTAATTGTTCCACCACCAATAACCAGTTGTCCGCCGATGGTGAAGGATACTGACCGATTCTTAAGGCTGGCTGGATCGCTTATCACTGCTTGTACAAAGGGTGTTACTTCAAACTTGGGATTTTCGAGTATGGTCCAGGGTTCGGGTGTTCCCATTTCGAAAAGAATGTAATCCAGTTTGTTTGTTGCGGTGTTGTATACCAACTGCGCTTTTTTCAAGCCAAATCCAGCTATGGAGTTCAATGGAGCAGGAAGAGACTCTACCAGGTTGACACCTCCCGCCATCTGATAAAACTTGCCGATAGAAGGGAATGGACTTTCAAAAGTCCCCGTAAGGACCCAGGTGTCATTTTCGACTGGATAGTCAAAATTTAATTTGAGATCAGCAGATTTCAATAATCCAGATGCTCCACCTTGGACAGGAAAGGCCGATTCAAAGACCTTCATTTCAAAACCTGGATCTGAGAATTCAAGCCATGGGATATCAGCAATATTCCATGTAGTATCGCATTTACATTTCATATCAGAAATGATCACATCATGATCAAGGCTGAAAACAAGCTGAAATTGGAAACCTGTTTGAACAATTGATTGAAAGGAATCTGTGGTTGCATCTTGAATGCTGACTTTCTCTGCTTCCTTTACAATGTCCTCTTTAGCAACATTGACCACAAAGGTTTCCCCGACAATGGTCGAATAGTAAGCTTTAAGGCGGGAATCGGGCAAGGCGGTAAAAAGATCAATTTGACCATTGGACCAACTTGCTATTAAGGCAGCGTAGATTCCATCAATCGTCAATGGTTCTCCAACATGTGAAGATTTGTCGGGGTCAAGCTTTGGTGGAGATGAACCAACAACAGGAACCCCAAAGGTATTTAGTGCCACCAGTCCAAGTTGGAATTTATCGTTGGTAGGTAACTGAAATGCTTCTCTTAATCTAGCAAAATATGTTTGTGCTGGAGAGTTTGCTGTATAGATGCCGTCAATGATCTCAGCGATAGCTCGAATTTTACCAACATAATCTAGATCTACCCCAATACGTCCATACAATGTGTCTCGAAGTAAATTACTTCTTGCCTGAATTTCTTGATTTAAACCTCCTCTAGGTTGTTCAACAACTGGTACTTCTGGGTAGTTGACATTATCATTCCCGCGCTTGTTCATCTGAAAGTATGGCTTGCCCAAGCTAATGACCAGGCTTGAAGTGCCTTGTCCTTCAAAAATGCAAGGCATCCTTGCCACACCATATAAGTAATTGAAAATTTCCTGGGGTTGTGATCCCACAGGAATTACAGCGATTTCACCCTGGTTTAAACCTCCAATTGTACCGCCAATAGCAGCAGGATTTATTACTGCAGTTGGAATTATTTTCAAAACTTGAGTAAAATTAATTCCTCTGAGAATGTGCGATAGAGTATCTCGAAATCGATTTATAGAGATGGAATTGTCGATTTTACTTTGTTCGTATCCGTTAATTTCTTCAAGTAACGATCTTGCTAGCCGCTCTTGGGCTTCTGCTTGCTGAGTAGTGGTTGGCCCCCCCCGTGTTTTAATAGCACGAAGTCTTTGTGCAGCTGCGGTAATACTAGTAGCTAGAGGGGCGTTCAATTCCGTTTCAAATAGGCCTGTTAACGCAGGTATATTGCCTTGTTGCAGAGCATTTATATATTGAAAATCAAGCCCATCGTTGATCAATGTTAACACAATTGGGCTGTGATTTGGATCGTTCCGTTGGTGCAAAATACCAGCAAGCACTGTGTTCAGCAGCGCTGTTTTTCCGTTTTCGAAATGATGCATGCCATAGGCTGGCCAGATTCTTACATTACCTTTCGCAACACAAGCATCAACTAATGCTTTGCAATTGAGGACGCGTTGCTTCAATGCTGCGTCAAAGGTTTGCGTTACGGAATACCACGTCCATACCTCGTTGGGGACATTTGCAACTTTTCCCGGATCGTACGCATAAGGAATGGCTCCAAACACACGAGATACCTGAGTTAATCCTACAGGTTGACGTCCATCTTTGAATTCAATTCCGTTTGGAATAAAATCCGCATTACGTCCCCCAGGTCGCCAATTGTATGGTTGAAGACGGAGGAAATACTTCACATTTAAATTGCGTGCAAAATTAGTCGCAGCACTATCTGCTCCTCCTGTAAAACCAAATGTATATTCTGTATCTGGTTGGCGTTGATCATCATATTGAATAAATAGGATAGTAGCATTGTTGTATCTGATCGGTTGAATAGTGACAGGATCTAACCCTGTAAATAAAAGTGCCAATTTTTGTATTGTTGTGGGTGTAACTCCTCTTGGCTCTTTTGCATAATGGACCTCAACAGTTTTACCGTAGTCAAATATTTCCACAAACCTCTTTATCAAATGAACGGTAGTGGCCTGGTGTCCAAAATTGGGCGTTCCATCTACGTAGAAACGAATCACGTTTTCTTGAGTAATTTTTGCTCTAAAAGCTGCCAATCCGACTAGAAATTCCAAGCTAGAATCCTGTGCTCCTCTCTGTAAACCATCTATGAGTTCTTTAAATCCCATCTTTACTGGATTGAAGAATCAGAAGTTGATAAAAGCGACTTGATTTGTCCAGGTTTTTCCTTCCTGTACATCGCATACCACCCCAGCGCAGAAGCATCGCCTTGAGCTTCCGGGTTTCCAAACAAGTAAAACAGGGTGTTGCCACTCGGCGGAATCTTCAGTAGCCCCATAAACTTCAAGGCTATTTCCGTAAAGAGCAGCATGAAAGATTTTTCATCCCCACCATTCGCTGGTACCTGTCGAAGCAGGATCTGTCCGATCGATAATTTCAATACACTTTGCAAGCTGAGCACCTGGCTATTGCCACCACTTCCGGGCAGCGCAATACCAATCCCTGCCTGGTAATTTTCTTTCCCCTGGCTGAACGGCGACCAGGAAAGGAGCAGATGCGCATTGAGACTGGCATTTTCCTCCAATGCCCCCGGTGATCCCATGTTTAGTTTAAAGCGCAGGCCGTACCAGCCTTCCTGTCCGGGACCATTTAGCTTCATCTCGGAGATTACATCCAGGTATCCTTTGTCTTTTGGTGTCTGACCGGTATTCCCGACCACCATATTTTCCAGAGTTAACGCCAAATGGAGATAGAGACTTTCCGGTCTCGGTGTACTCACATTGGGAGACGGATCAAAACGGACCTCACCTGTAGAGAAGCTCAATGTATTTTGGCCAGGATCGTCGTTGTGATAGCTCAGGCCAATACCCAGATTGGAAAAATGGAGGCCTTTTCGCAGTTTGTCCTCTCCCTTTGTGTTACCAAAAGAAAACAGGTCGTAGACGGGCATCTCTTCACTCCCGAGCACATTGAAATCAATAAATCCACTCAGTCCAAACCAGCTTTTTTGCTCCGCAGCGCCCTCCAGACTTCTGTTAGACAAATAGACCTCTGTGATCTCCACTTTATTTATGATGTTGCTTTCGAGGTAAAAGGCATCTTCTTTCTGACTGCTCAGGCTGTACACGGGTTGACCGTTATTGATCTGCAAGCTTCCGGCCAGCAGTACATTTTTATACACATTATCCTTGTCATACGTTTTGGAAACAGACGATCCAAAGAGTTGGTTAACAGTGAGCTGTGCGTAACTTTCAAAACTTTTCACGGCTGTATTTTCAAACAATACCTTTAGTGACAGAAGCCTGAAATCGTACGTGTTATTGCTGGCAGGGGCAATGGCAACGGGCTGCTTATCAGAAAAATCAGGATCCTGGTAATTGATCAAACCAAACAAGGATGAAGGTTTGGACAGGTCTGGTATTCCGTCGGTGCTGAATTGTATCGGGGTTATTTCAATTCCGAGATGATGTGCGTTGAAAGCACCGTGATCAGTAACACCTGCTACAATACCGCTGAGATTGTTCGGCATTTGATCTATATCCAGACGCAGGAATAAAATACCTGTCCAGTTTTCATCAGTGGCAATGGTATTGAATTTAGTGAAATCATCGCTTTCCTTATCGTGTGCTTTTTGGAAGTATTCCTGCAACCAGTTTGAGAGAATGATCAATTGTGCGGGGTCTTCATTGCTCTTCGTTTGTGGGATGGAAAAATCTTCCGTCTGGTTCCATTTCTTTGGATTGGCCACCAGGCAACTGATAACATCTTCCGAATCATAGAGTTTACCTTTTCGACCCTTGAGGATCATCAGGTTACGGTAATCACCATAGGTTTGATCTTCTCCAATATTAGCCTTCAATTTCCAGTCGCCTATTCCCATTATATTCGAAAAACCCTCCAGATGTTTGGAATTGCTCACCACCAAAAACACGTTGCTGGACTGCATAGCGGAAATCACTTCATCTGGCGGATCGTTGAATGCCAGTTCATCATTGCCGTTTTTAGCCAACAAGAATTGGTCCCAACGTACTACCGAACCTTCTGTGCTTTGTGTGCTTTTGACGAGCAATCCTGCGGGAGTGGTAGCATAGTGCGTAACATCGGTATCAGACAAATTCTTCAATAAAACAGCCTTGGGTATGGTCTGCATGCTGATAGTTGCGTGGCGTTGTTTGCTCAATACGGTGGCTTCCAGAGTCTGCATGTCCGTATCGGACATAACATCTCCGGTGGCACTTTTTTCCAGACCTGCGTAGGGAAGCATTGGAAAAAAATCATTTTCGTTAGAAGTAAACAGAAATGGATTGGTTACGTGTCCCAGCAAGCCTTTGTCGAGGGGCATTGCATTTGTTTTTCCGTACAGGGCCGCTCCTTTGGGTTGGGAGATATAAGGAATGCTTTCCGAATCGGATGTTAGTATGGTAGCCCAGGAGGTTTTGTAATCATCAGAAAATGGAGATTCCGTGGGGTTTGATGGAGGTCCGACCGGAGATGCCAACTCAAATGGAAATTTCTTGATGCAGGCAGGTTGATGCGAACTGAAGCGTAAAATCGTTTTAGTCGCACCACCGTCCTCCGATTTGATCTTGAAAAACTCCATGCCGGAAAGCCCGCATGCAAAAGATATTTCCGTGCCGGAATCTCCTGCCACTTCAAAATCTCCATGAGGCGCCATGTAATAGGGGCTGGGCGAATCGGGAGGTAGCTGGCAAAGAACATAACCTCCTGGATGAGGACCTTCAGTAACAGGAGCGATGCTAACCGGCTTTCCAAAAATGGAGGAGTAGCCGGATTGTTTGGCCAGAGCGGAACCAGTTACGAGTTCTATTTGGCGATGGGGTGGTTCCGGAATCTCAATGAGTCCATACGCAAAACCAAGCGAGTTGAAATACGTGCGATCGGGATTGTATGGAGCTAATGGGTCAAAGGACATTTGATAACCGGCATGGATCTGGCCAGGCTCACTTTCAAGGTTCTTGGAAAACAAAGGGTAATACTGTGGAAGGTACTCGTCCGGTTTTTCGGGTTTTGTGATGAAAAAATAAAAGCCGCGATCAGGTATGTCTTCCGATCCATCACCAGATTCCACCAACGCTATCTCTCCTGTCAAACAACCCCGAAGTGGACCCGTGAGTGGTATGTGCACATTTTTAGATGGAACGGGTGTTGGACGATGTTCAATGGATAGGGGATATTCTACGACAAGGCCATCTACATTTTCTTCGCTATCGGTTTGCACAACGACATTACTCTCTTTTGCCAGCAGAAAAGATGCCTGGAGTATTTCATGATCAAACTGATCTTCAAGGAAGGTTGTATCTTCTTTGGTTTTCAAACCAATCTTTAACCACTTGATTTTCGTGATCTCCCCGGCTTCATCAACGTCGAGCCAGGCCAGTGACGCATGATTGAGTAAGCCTTTTGGAATTTTTTCTGCAAGTGACTCTATAAATGCACTCATCTGATCACTGGCTGGTGCGGATTTCAAGAATAAATAAGCACCAATATATTTCGACCAACTCTCCGTGTAGTTTATCGATGTGGGAAGTGTACTGTGATCCATCAGATAGTAAGCCAGATACCCTCTCCCCGGATCTTGTTCGGTTGACGGATACAAATGGGAGGTGGAGAATTGTTCGAATGAGGCCATGACTTACAGCTTGATTGCAACGATATTATCTTCTGGCCATTTCCCACCTCCAAAGCCATGGATCTTATAGTAGATGGCACTGTAGTTGGTCTTACCAGCAATGTAATAGTAAGTCTTTTCCTTGCCAGATTGATTATTGATCAGTACTGTTCCACTGAGCACACTGAAACTATCTCCGCCTTGATTCAAGCTACCGCTGGCTAATCCCTCATTGACAACATCAGCACTTTGAATTCCGGAATCTTTGCTATCAGAAAAGGTGCTGCACAGCCAGAAATATGCGCCACCGGGACCGTCGTATTTGCCGTGGATAGTCATGCTGATGAAGACGGTGTACAATCCTGGTCCCAAGGTAATTCCGGTATTCGTTGGTATAAAATCTTCAGTATCCGGGATATCCTGCGGCGTCCCCCAGACTGCCGTCCTGTTGTCAGTGGTACCAGCAGGGCCCGTGGGTCCAAGTGGTCCTGTCGCACCTGCTGGTCCTGTTGAGCCAGTTGGTCCGGTCGCACCGATTGGACCTGTTGATCCCGTCTCACCTACTGGCCCCGTAGCGCCCATTGGCCCCGTCGGTCCTACTGGTCCGGTAGGTCCGGATGGACCTGTTGGTCCCGTGATGCCATTGACCAATAAGGTGGTCCAACCTGGAGGACCTGTTGGCCCCGTGGTGCCTATCGGCCCGGTAGGTCCGGTAGGCCCTTGGGGACCCGTGGGTCCGGTAATTCCCTTAGGCCCAGTTGGCCCTGCAGGTCCGGTAGGGCCAGTCGGTCCTGTATTTTCTTCCTTTAAATCACTTTTTTTCTGTTTCGTCATCGTTAGTGGCCAGTTTTATTTTTTCGCTCCAAAGCGTAGGATCGAGTGGCTTGAATTGCCTCCAGACCTTTATTAAACAAGTCCTTCCATTGCGTTTTCTTAGCTGCCCAAGTCCAGTTGCTTTCAATCGCTTGTCTCGTTCTAATTTTCATATTCCGCAGCAACTCCCTGTCGTTTTGAAGTATTCTCAATGAGTGACACACTTCATCATACATTTCGGTTTCGGTCGTTCCATTGATAAGAAATCCGGATACCCCATGATCTACAATATCCGGAATAACGCCAACGGGCGTAGCGATTTGCACCAGACCACAGGCGGCGGACTCCAGGGCGACAAGCGGGCCTCCTTCTGAGTGTGACACGCAGATGTGCACGTCTCCCAGCGGATACCACCTGGCCATTTTTCCATGGGGCATATGGTTGTCAGGCTGAATAAAGTACACACCTGGAACATCTTTCTCTAACTGTTGCGCCATTTTTCTGATCAGATGAAAGCGCTTGACATCATAGCCATGTATGCCATCGAAATGCTCGGGTGTCTGCAGGGGATATGCTACTTGCAGGCTTGACCTGGTGACCGGAACCGGTTCGAATAGCTCAGCGTCGACACCACATTCAGTAAGGAAAAGATTTTCAAGGCCGGTGTGTGCTTTAAGCCTTTCATAAAGCGTTCGATTGACTACACCAATTGCCGGAACGGAGGATAAATGTGACGCAAGTTCCGTTGGAATTTGAAATGAATCGATCAAGTCAGGCTGAACTTTTGATATGAACTTTCTTCCACCACCCGGTTCGAAGCGCTGGTTAAAGAGCTCGGCAACACCATGTATTCCGCAGATCACCTGTTCAGGAGACACGGTAGGATACAGATGCAAAAAATCAAGGCGTGCAGGCCAGGTGGGAACGTAGATGAGATCAAAGTGATCAAAAGTTTCGGGAAGGTGAATTTCCTCCCAGCTGAAAAGCTGTACAGAGTAATCTTGATCAAACAGCTTTTGCAAATTCTCGCTGATATGGCCAAATGCCCATTCCAGGTGCGACCATATGGCTACCTTCGGCCGGCTCATGTTTGGCTCCAAAAAGCCGGTAACTGGTGATCTGTCAACTTGCAGGTTCGAAGCAGCCGGAGTTGGCTGTGCTGGATAATCTTTGACCAACCAGTCCAAATTGTCTCGATCAGACTTTTTCTCGTACCAACCCTTATCCCATAGGCCGTACAACATTTCAAAGTACTCCTGGTACATCAGCGCCACCCGGTCCGTAGTAAAATTGGCCATGGCCCAATTCCGGCAGTCTTGCGAAGCGATCGATTGCACATTTTTGGCAGCCCAGCAATACTGTTCGAAGGTTCTGCAACGAAACCCAGTGGACCCATGAATAACGTTTTCTCCAAATACACCCCAGTCACTTGAGATTACGGGAGTACCGCTCATCGCAGCTTCAATGGAGACTCCACCAAATGGCTCGATATAGTAGGTGGGCATAAAGACAGCTCTGGCTTTGGAAAGCAACATTTTTCTCTTTTCTATATCAGCAAAGCCAACGTGCTCAACGTGTGGATCAGAAATGTTCAAAGACTCTGAATCGTTCTGTAACATGCCCTGACCGGCAATCACAAGCTTTGCACCAATTTCTTTTGTTACCTGTACCGCAACATCGACACCTTTTCGCTGAACAATCCTTCCCAGATAGAGAAACCAATCTTCTTTCTGGTCGGAGTATTCAAAATCTGATGGGTCGAAGAAATTGGGGATTACCGCATCATAGGCCTGGCCGTTCTTGATGTTTTTAAGCCCATACACATGGGACATCCAGGTATAGGATTCAAACACGCGAAAGTTGGCGAAAATGTCTTCGTATCCTACCCCTGATTCCACAACCAGCATGTCTGACTGAAATTGATCTGCGATGGGTTTATGTCCCCAACCCCAGGCACAGAGCAGAAAATCTTTCAGCTGACTCCTCTTTTTTATTTCTTCAATGCAATTCTGATTAAAAGTCAGATGTAGTTGATCATTCGGATCAAAGCTGAACTGCTGCCTATGGAAGTCCGTCGGATAGTACTCGTGTCTTAACTGCTCTGTAATTACGGCCACATTTTCGGTGCAATCCGGATTGCTTCCCTCACAGCCATAGTGATATACATCGTGTCCCAAATGCCTGAGCATGGAACATAGCTTAAAAACCTTTTGTGTATAAGCACAACTCAGGTAGTGTTTGTTGGTTACCGTGTGTGGAATACCAGGCAGATGAAATCGCATAGGGGGGGTTGGAGTCATGTTACTTGTAAGATAATTTCTTTTCGCAATCCTTAGAAATAACGGAAGGAGAATTTGAAAATATCTCCTCAAATTATTGGTAGCAAAGAACGGTGGTTTAGTGAAACACTTTTAAAAACATCAAATCTTACTACCTTCTGTCTCATAAACTCGTCTCACGAATGAGTTTCACAAATAGACGTTTAATAAAACTCAAATGAAGGTAGGTTATGCAAGGGTTTCCACTCAGGATCAAAAGTTGGAACTCCAGATTTCAGAACTAGAAAAGTACGGATGTGAGAAGGTTTTTCGGGAGAAGAAAAGTGCAGTGAAGGAAAGACCACAACTAGATAAGCTGCTGGCTCATTTGCGAAAAGGAGACGCTGTTGTCGTTTGGAAACTTGACCGTCTGGGAAGATCCCTGCGACACCTAATTGATCTAGTCGCATTATTCAAGGAGAAAGGTGTTGATTTTGTTAGCCTCAATGACAATATTGATACAACAACAATTCAGGGTAGACTTATCTTCAACATCTTCGCCTCGTTTGCTGAGTTTGAAAGAGAGTTAATAAGTGAAAGAACAAAAGCAGGATTGAAATCCGCTCGAGAACAGGGTAGAGTAGGAGGACGTAAGCCTGGATTGACTGATGAAGCTAAAACTAAAGCCTGGGCGGCGCATCAACTTTATGAGAATGGTGAGATGCCAATTTCAGATATACTGAAGCAATTGAAGGTAAGTAGAGCTACGTTCTATCGGTATTTGGAGTGGGCCAGTAATAATTTAGAGAAGAAACCGAAGAGAAGGAGGCCTCTTGTTAAATAGTTAGTATAATACTATGAAGGTGAAAAACTTGGACAAATATTTCAAGTCTCAGAATTTCAAATATGGCGAATGCCTCTATCCGCTTGAGAGGTGTGAGCGCAAGGCAATCAAATCTCATTCAATTCAAAACTCAGGAACATTTGATTTGTTGCATTCAAATAATCACCTCTATTCATTTCGAACAATCCACAATAATTCTAAACCTGAACTAGAGCTTCAGCTGATAGGAAGAAATCTTGCATCAACATTTCTCGGACTTTGTAAGACACATGATAACCTCCTTTTTGAACCCATAGATAAGGAAACAATTGACCTATCAAATCAGAAGCAACTATTTCTACTAGCATATCGATCAATTCTTAAAGAATTTCACGCGACTATAGAAGTGTTCGGAAGGTTTGATAAATATTATCAGCAAGAAGTAAAACAGGGCTATCGCCCTAGGACTGATCCCCAAAAAGAGATAGAATATAGTCGTCTTTCGGCAAACACAGTTGAAATGGGTGCTTTCAAACACGAGATTGATTTAGCGCTCAAGGAACAAAACTATGATTTCATGAAACATGAATATTTTATTGCCTCCGTTGCACAGCCTTCGGTGGCATGTAGTCAACTATTCTCTGCTGACTCGATTAAGTATCGGGATGATATCCTCAGAATCATGTTGAACGTAGTACCACTTGATGAGGTCAGAACTTTGGTTTTATTTTCATCCACGGAAGGAGAGTATACATTAGCTAAATCATATTGGAATCGATGCTTCATGGGTGATGAGCATTATCAGAAGTATGAAACTTCAAAAATGATAATAAGGAATTGTGAAAACTTCTATCTTAAGCCTGATTTTGTGAGTAAGTGGTCAGAAGAGAAAAAGAACAAAATTCTTGAATATTATTGGTCGGCATTATTGAGAGATGAGGATATATACAATACGGAAGAGTACTACCTATTTGACGACTGATTAAAAATTGCATGACAAAACGAAGAGTATGGGAATTTCTCAAGATGAAATATGCTGATCAGTTTACTAATAAGTTACGTATACTGGATAGGGCACATTAAAAACTCATTAGATTTACATTGATATAAGTAAAGTATCGGCCACCTGCTGATATTAGGATGTTAGCAGTTATACCTCGCCCTCCATGATAGATTTACCAGAAAAGGCTAAGGAACATTTTAACACTAAAAGCAGGGAGTTGGTTAATCTCATCAAATCAACTAAAGAGCGACCTAAAAATAAGGAACGACCTAGTTCAATTTCACATAAACACCCAATCCTAACATTTGAGGCCATTGATGGAATGGAGTGGAAGGATCACTTTGGAACTTATGCAACAGATAAAAATGGTGTAATAACAGGGTTTTTGGATCAGAATTCCAGGACTAAATATCTAAAATTTGTTAGGTCTTTTTACGAGAGAGATAAGGTTCAGAAGCATATTTCTTATGATTTGGTTGAATCGACTTGCTTTGATTGGATGATTCGAAATTACAACGATGAAAACCTACTGAACTTCACTAGTTATGTACTAAATGAATTGAACGCAAAATGTAAAACATATTGGTTCTTCTTTCCTGTGATGTTCCTTGAAATTGAAAAGAATTTCCATTCTGGAAAGGTCAGCATTGACTTTATTAGAGATAGTGATTTTGACTCTTTTGCAAAATCCATCGGATTGGAAAATGAAAAAATTGAGTATTATAAAAAAAGGTTTGCCGGTCAAGTAATGGCTTCTGTTGCACTAGGTCTCTATGACCGAGACAAAGCAAAGATTGAAGCATTTAAGGTATGCGGATTGGCAATTGATGCGGTCAAAATGTATTGCCAAACTGTTGATCTTCCAACTATCTACACCGATTTTGACATTGAATATAGAGTACGTTTGAACCCAAGCATGAATTTCTTATCCATGGAAATTGAAATGGAAATGGAGGGGAGTGGAATCAACCCTAAAGACTTAGTAGATCATATTCAAAGGAATCCCAATCACTTCATGTTGACAAAGGAATATTATAATATGATGCTCGAGGAAGGGTTTCAGGTTATTTCAGGTTTTGTTGCCCAACCGATAAAAAATGAAATTGGAGAATTGGTGAGAAAAGGAATTCATATATACGCACTTGCTATGTCAACAGGTGACATTTATAGAAGAATTATTGAGCTTTTCATAATTGTAGAGTCTTGTCTAATAAAAAATGAAAACGAACCAATATTAAGCTCATTAACAAAGTACTTTCCAAAAATTATATCCAAGAAACCCGAAGATCGAACCCTTATAAAACGTGTATTAACTGATATGTATGCTATTCGCAGTGCAACAGTACATCATGGGAAAAACAAGAAATTCGATATCAAAGACCTTGTTGCTTTTCAGCGAGGCGTTAGAATTATGTTAATTCGCTTTATAGGATATGCTAAGAAACATAAAGCAAAGATTTCAATTCTAAAAGAAATAGACGAGGCTATTGATAAAGCTTACTAAAAATAATATCACATAGTCTCACAAAACGAAACTTATGGAAGGATGTAAAATTGATACGTACTATTTGAAAAAAGGCCAATCACATTCCAAATACAGTGATTTCTTCTATCTGAATGTTTGCAATGATTTCAAACAAGATGGGCCGAATATTTGGAAAGGTAGTTTTGGACTCTTTACTATTTCAGTGGAACAACGTGGTAGACAGTCAGAAATAACTGAAAATGATGTGACCATTGAAAGGAATGATGAATTCAAGGAAGACCCTGAAATAATCTATCCAAGACCCTTCAAAGACCAAATCGCAACAGCTATGAACAAGCACTTGGACAATCTTTATGGATAATCTACATTGGCTTACGAAGTTGTCTCACAAAACGAAGACTTGGGATCCCATAAAACCAAAAGAATTTGCCGTTATTCATCACATTGACTAAATTCTTAGTTTATGGAAGAAAATCAGAAAACCTCCAAGAGACCATTTGGATTCTTAAGAGACTTTTTAGAAAGACCTGAGAACGATGTTCTAAAGGTAATGGGCCTACTATTCTTCTTTTCCTTAATTGGAGTAGCATGCTTATATTTTCCTGCCAAGGCAAAGTTTCTGACTGGTGGCTCAGCTGCTGGATGGCACGTTTTTGCAGTCGGGTTTTTCTTAATTGGGGCATCAACTCTGACAGGTGGGTTTATTGGCTTCCTGTTTGGTGTTCCAAGAAAGAGACTTGATGAACAAGGCACGTCAAATTCTCGATATACCCCTAATACGAACCTCGAGCAAATTTCTGACTGGTTGACTAAAATAATAGTGGGAGTTAGCCTTGTACAGGCAAAGGAGATAGCCAGCGCTGTCGAAGGAATTGGAGAAAAAGCCGGACCTGCGATTGCTGAAGGTAATACAGGAGAGATCATTGCAATAGCTATTGTAATTCACTATCTATTTTTAGGGTTTATTCAAGGATTTTTGTTGGCATACCTTTGGCTCCCCGGGGCATTCAGAAGAGCAAATCCTAGTAGTGCGCAGAATTCCTAGGACCATTGACTGTCTCACAAAACGAATAATTATCTTACTTCAATTAGGTAATGACGAACTACGTTCTTCGTTTCATCTACAAACGGAATGGCATTTTGAAGAACGTGAACGATTATCCAACTTTGGTTATTAATGGTAATCTGATCACCTAAGACTTTAGGTGAATTGAATTTATGCCAACCAAGATTTGTAATGGATGAATCATTTTCAACTTTTATTACAACAGCATTCATTGTCGGATTTGAAATTGTATTATAAGTTACAAAAGTCTCACAAAACGAAAAAATATGGACTTAAAATCGGCAATTACAAAAACGAAATCTCTTCCTGATAAATATGAAAAGAAGGGGATGGAGTTCAAAGTCATAATTGTTCCTTCAGATCCTGACCACAAGAAGAAGTTTATTGAAGGATCGTCAATTTCTGAGATACTTAGCCACTCAGAAAAGTTTGCACCCAAGTTTGCACTCAATTCCGATTTTTTAGTGATTGGAATATGGAGCAATGGAAATGACTTTATTTATGATAGTAAAATGGAAGGTGTCTCATAAAACGAAATGAAGCCACTTCAAGAAATGGTACTTCTAAGCGAGATTGTTTTGCAAGCAAAGATTGCGAAGCTAGCCGCTCATCGGCTGAATGAAACAGACGATGTTGAAGTTTGGTGCTCGATTCAATCAATTCTAGTTGCATCAGGAAACGTTTCTAAGATTCTTTGGCCTCCAAAGAAGGAGAGTAAGAGTCGTGGGATGGAGCTTCGAAAGATGCTCAAAATCGAGGACAATAATATTCTTTCAAGCCGTAAGTTTCGTAATCAGTTCGAACACTATGATGAGAGAATCGAGGAATGGTTTATTAAGCAATCATCTGCTGTCTATACTGATCTGGCAATGAATCCAAGTCAGAATAGTCTTATGAGCCAAACTGTTAACAGAGGGTATAATTCAATTGACAATACCTTAGTATTCCGTGGTGAAATTTTGGACTTGAACGAGGTATTGAATTCATTGGAAGAGATACTGGATAAGTGCAAGCCTTTTGTTCTTACGTAGTAACCAACTGTCTCACAAAACGAATATGAAAAATTACTTAGTTTTCTATGCCTTGGACTCGATTGATCTATATCGACGGTTTAATTTGGATGGCAAATGCTTAATCCAAGCAACAACCTCTGAATTTGCAGCCACTAATTTGTCAACAGGTTTTCGAAGGTTAGAAATTGACGTCCATATTTTGGATGTTCAAGAAGTGGAGAGCTGTGAATCAATTCTTGAACGAATACCTGAAAACTTTGGGTAATAGAGTCTCACAAAACGAATTAAAATATGGAACTTTTTGGATTTGAAATTCAGATTTTAAAGGATCTCTTGACTGTACTGGCCATTGGAATTGGGGGAGTCTGGGCAATATTTAAGTTCATAATATTCAGACAATTCAGTGCCCAGCTTGAGACAGATTTGTTACTTAGATATATTGGAGAAAGTGAAGGAAATCATGTAGTCGAAGTGACTGCAGCTTTGACAAACAAAGGAGCCGTAAGAATATGGATTAGAAATTTTTTCTTCAGCATTTTGACTTTGAACGAATCCGAAGAGTTAAAATTGGGAGATACAAGGGTTAATAAGCAACTGGAATTCAACCGTTTTGCGAAGAGACGGTTACTTCCTCCAAAGTGGAATGCCGCTTATGTTGATCCAAAAATTACACAGAATTTCAGTCACGTTACAATCATACCAGACGATGCTAAATTCCTATTAATTAAGGCCAAATTCGATTCTCTATTATTTTTTAGAACATGGACATTTCAAAAAACATTCAACTTCGAGACTATCAAGAAGTCTTAACTTCATTGGCTTGATCTTGTCTCACAAAACGAATCTAAGAATTTATTAAAATGAGTTTTTTTAATGAATCAACTGCCAACTCAATTCAACTTATATCAGCCCCTCTAGAGGTGTTAGGTCTAAGCTTAGCCTTCATTGAGTTATTCAGGAAGAAATTAGCTAAGAGTATTGAGGAAAAATTGAATTTGTTTCACGGTACCATTGAATCATGGACAACTAATCTTGTATTGTCATCTATGGCCAGGTTCTTCTATTCAGAGGTGCGAAGTATTAAGGATGGAAGGAGAAAGGTTAAATTGGCTAGCAAAGTGTTTTACTCTCTATTGACTACTATTATTGTTTTTAGCATTGTGAGTTATTCATTTGATCCATTCTGGCTTGCAAACAAATTTCAATTGGTTCCTAGCAATTTCGATAGAATCTCAATCGAGGTGATGAACTATTTCATACGGATTGTATTAATCCCAATATCGATAGTATTTTGGTTTGGTCTTTACATTTCCAAACTAGACAAGTTAACTGGTGGAAGTGCTCTTGGATCTATAGGCTTATTGATAGCCTCCATTGGAGTTCTCGGTGAAGCGTATCAAGTAGTGTTTATACTTTTAAATAAATGATCTACTATGTCTCATAAAATGAATGGAATGCGAGCTCTGCTTTTGGATTAAAGGACAATACCATTATCTTTAATCAGAGCCTAACCCTTAGATGGTCGAACTTCAAAAGCATCTTCGAAGTATTCAGTTTTTTATCGGAGTCACAGCCTTCGGTGTTTTAATATCACAATTCTTCAACTCTAAGAGTGAGGCTTATATTGCATATGAGCAACTGCTTGAAATTCAACGAGGTCTTCAAAAGTGGGATGAGAAATTAGCGTTTAGAAGTGCAGATTCTTTACTAAAAACAGGAAAATTTCACCCAGCAGCTGTAAGTGAGCATCAAAAAATTCAATTTGAAGGATTGAATAGCTATTCGAGAACGATCACTTTTAGGCCCACATTATGGCAAACACATAAGGGAAGTCTAATTCCTGATGATGACTTAGGCGCTAAACCAGAAACGTTAGAGCAATTAGATAGTTTACTTAAGTTACTACCAGACAGAATTTATGCACTTTACCCGACTGGAATACCTAGGAAAGCGAAGTTTGATGTTCGACTTTTTCGACCCGGCAGAAAGCCTTCAGCATTTATAAGGTACGCATACAAATTCGACCTTTCTTTCTCTACAATCCAATCATCAGATACTATTCAATCAACAGATGCTTTCAGCAGCGAAAATCGAATAATTGGACGAGCTGAACCTGCTGCGGTAGAAGATAGTGTAGACTCAGAGTTTATAATGAAGGTAAGATTCAGAGAAGGTTTAGGCATACAAGACACATATTTTGCAGCATTACCTATTGAGGCTGCAAAAGTAATTTTTAGACCCAAGGAACTTTTGAGTAAAAAGATGGAAACTAAATGGCCCTACCTGTCCCTCGATGAAAACTTCCCCGAGCTTATGAGACTAACTCAAGACTATTCAGATGAGAGGCTAAGTACCGTGGCCAAAGTATTGCACTCTGAACGTCAGAGAACTTCTGAAGTTTTTGAGATTTTCGGAGTTAAAATTCCTGGTGAAAAAGTAGGTACCTGGGGACTTTTCATATTGCTATCTCTTCAATTCTATTTCCTTGTTCACTACAAACAATTCAAGCAGAGGTTCAATAGGGAAAAAATGGAGACGGATGAATTTTTTCCTTGGGTTGGAATTTATGAGTTCGGAGCAGCGAAATGGTTGTTTGTTCTTTCCATGGTCATTTTGCCAGCCGCAGTGCACATTATGTTGATTGTGAAGGTTATTCAAAAGGGTGGATTCGATGTTTCACTAGTATTTACTTCATTGGTCGTACTAGGGGGTATAGTTGCCTCTATAATGACATTTACGTCTATCAAACAAGGAATTATTAACAGTTAGACTGTCTCACAAAACGAACCCCTTGTCCATTCATTCCTAGATGAATCTTCAGGTGTTGTGAGAAGATAAGCCATTGTGAATTTATGGATACATTACGTTAGTGAGATTATTAAAAATCTGAAACAAAAAATGGAAGCATGAAATTACTTGATGAACGTGAAATATGTGGTTTGATTAAAGCACTTCAATCAAATCGTGAAGCTATCGTTGGTATACCTGATTCATTAATAAACTATGTTAATTCAGCTCTTAGCAAACTGACCCAGGTAGCGGGGTATAATGGTTTTGAAATGGAACTTACTGGTCCAAATTTAGCTGAATGGATAAGACCATTACATTTCGAAGATAACCTGCAGGATGCAATTAATGCCTTAGAAGCAGTTGAGAGAGCAAAAAAAGAAGTTTTGGAGCTCGGGTTAATCAAACTGCATATTAATCAAATGGAGGCCATGCTGGAAGCGAATGAACTTACCGGAACTGCTTATCATGATCAGTACAAGGAAATATTAGGTGGTCTTGAAATAGAGCAATTTGAAGAAAATATCAACATCAGATATACAAAAAAAATAATAGACTTAGTTGAATTTTCGAAAGCAGCAAAGCTGGGTGCAAAACTATTGTTCGGCATAACCGAAGAATCTATAGATGCAGATTCATCCCGTGGTGAAATCAACAGAATACGTGAGTCTCTCCGGAATTTATTGGAGGCTTTCAGAGAAATTGAAAAAAAAGATCAAGAAGTCATCATACCAATTAGTCTGAAACAAGCCAAATCAAAGGCTGGACCTTTTCTTGTCAGTGAGTGGCATGGTGATCCAGGAGATGATAGAACATTAAATTCTGGTCTCAACAGAAAGTTGCTTGAGTTTGACCTAACTGATTATGAGGAGTTAAATCAGCTAAGCAACCAAAGAATAAAAAGAATTGGAATCAGAGTAGTTGATTTGTTTACAGTTGAAATCCCAAGAGGAGCGGGAGAGTCAATATTGTTTCATCCTGCATTGTGGAATGTCGAAATCCAAGATGACAACAATGGTTATGCATTGGGAGAAAGTTCGTTGGAAAGTTATAAAATCAATCCTATTCACTTCAAAAATATTCATGGCAATGCTGATCCCAATGGAATTGTATGGAGTAGATACGATTCCATTGTTAATATCAATGCCAACAGAAGATGGAAATTACAAGTTAACTCAACTTCACATAATGGAAGACCAAGTACCGATGTAAGAGACATTGTATTATATTTTCATTTGGCTACTTTAAACTAACTAAGGATGCATCGATTCGGCAAGAGAAGTTTGGGTTCAATGATTTCAAAGGAACAGAAAAATGATGAAGCCCTGGTATCACCCGCAGTAATGAATTTCATAGCAGGCTCTTTAAAACTTGGAATGTTTCCTAAAAAGCTATACATCAATAGCTCTATGCTAAATGTAGGAAGCCATCTAGGGAATTTTGGAAAAGCCTTCGATGAAATATTTTCAATCAATCCGAGTGATGATATATGGGATTGGGAAATATTGAAAGCACGGGAAAGGCGGGAAGCTGTGAGTAAGAAATTGGAAGATGACCAGAGGGATAAAGATCAAAATAGAGATAGCAATGAGGATCGGTTCAGAGATGCGGATTGGGGGATTGATTCAGGATCTGGTGGATCTGGTTATAACTTTTACATGTAACAACTATTGAATAATTTATTATGTTTAGTTGAAAAGATTCCACGACTAGGCGGATTCCTTCTCGGTCCATATTTCATGCGACTGAAATCTTAATTTGCGTCCCGATAGTTATCGCGATGAAGTTTTGACAAAGTCTCATAAAACGAAGAAAAATGTCATTACAGATTTACCCACTACAAAAAAAAGAAACTTCACTTGGAGCGATCCTACATAAAAGGAGTGGAATTCTACTTCTTACTGTTCTCCCTGAGCTGCTTCAACGCCTCTTCGGTTGAAATCGTGCGCTGCTTAGAACGATTCTCTAATGCTTTCCTGGTATTTTCCTTCTGAAACTTATTTCTCTTGATTTTCATAGAAATGAATTAACTGATTCTATTCGTTATTACCGAATCCTAAAAGATGTTACCTACTTATTGCTAAAAACGAGAGCGATAAGAGAAAAGACTGCTGAAGTGAGTGCAGAAAACATAAGGATTCCGATAGTTAACTCCTCCAAACTCAACACAGTCCTTGAATTAAATGATGTTACAAAAACTGTAATTATGGATATAATTAGGAAATAGCCAAAAAGTTTCAACCAAATTCTAAGATAAACTTTCCTTGTTTCATTGAATTTGATAACACAAACCAGCCCTATAATAATCAATGTTAAGCCTGCCATAGATGGAGAAAGTAATTTTTCAGAAAGGTAGTAAGAGTTCATTAAAACTATACTTTAAAGTAGTAACTCCAGTGTGGTAATATATATGATCCTATTCTGAGTTTTTTGCTTAATGGAAATCTCGGAAAAAGAGGATCTGAAAAAGCTAGCCAAGAGAATGAGGCAGCTTAGAGAGAAGACAGGCTATACCTCTTATGAAACATTCGCCTATGAAAAGGGGCTTCCCAGGGCTCAATATGGCCGATATGAAAAGGGTGAAAACCTCAAATATTCAAACCTTATTAAAGTTATAAAAGCATTGGGAGTTTCTATAGATGAATTCTTTTCTGAAGGGTTTGATTGAATTAGTAATTATTCATTATTTCCTTTCCTAGAATCTCTTTTGATTTATATATCGTCTATCAAGCCATAGGGTAAATTTTTGGTACCATCACCATCAAATTCTGCTATTATGCTGCTTTTTGGTAAATTATCTGGATATCCATTGTTAGCTATTATAATCTGGGCTTGGTTCCTTTCTTATCATTTTTCTTTGCAAAGATTTAGAGTCTTGGTTCACTTTATTTTAAGTTAAATGCTCATCGATTTGACGTAATCTAAGTGTTAATCTTTTATATCTATTGGTCTCTTGACCACAGTAAAATTGCTTAAAATACCTTTTTTTCAAGGTCTGTTTGATTTTACCATACTCATAATAGGGAGCAAAAAATTTATCGAATTTCCGCTTGTTTTTACTTCTGACTTGAGAGGTGTAAAATACATTGCTGAATGCCTCTCTGTGAACAAAATAACCATTCACAAAATAGAGCTGTCTGCATCTTTTGGAGGTTTTCGGACAAATAAAATACCAGATCTTCCCCTTTCCCAAATTTGATAAAACTGAATCAAAATAAACTCTATATTCTCCCATCTGCCCATTAAATAAATATCGCAAATCCATGTAGTTTGGATCAGGATTACAGTGTGATATGAGTTGTATCCTCAGCAAATCTTGCCCCTGTTTCTGCCAGATTAGCGTAACATTTGCACCTCCTGGAACAAGTACTCTCCCCTCCGTGAGATCAAAAATCTTCAGCCTTAAAATCCGTTCAATTAGAGTTGCCACATTAATTGCATTATTGAATGCTGACCTTAATTATTAGGGAATACTACACAGACATAAGTACTATCCATTTCCAACACCTCTTTCGAGCAAAGAAGCAATTCGATCACCACTAACAATTAATTCTGGACTACATTCAAACCTTGACCGACCATATATTCTTTCTCCTCGTCTTTTTTTTGTCACCTTCTCCGCCTATACTTGAAGTATGAATTGGTGACTTTCCCTGATCCTATCTCTTACTTTTGATTGCAGATCAACCCCGTACCGCTTCTTATATTTTCTATATTGACGCTGCCTTTGCTTTTTTGGCAGAGGGCTCCAGTAATCCTGTGATGTAAGGTGTAAATCACTGTTTTTGATAACTGAGCGGTCTACGAAAAGTAATTCACACCACACTTTGTGCAACTCATTAATAATTGGAGACACCCAATGAGTTGATGTTAGATCACTCAATGTTTTTATTCCGAAACGACTAATTTGCCTGCTCCTCTTAAATTTTAGCTCAAATCTCAAGATACCTCTTGATAGATTAAACTGTTGAGATTTGTTATAACATTTTATGTAGTACTCGTCTTTTTCGCACTCTCGATAATAACCATGATGTTGACTATTAAATGGTTCATTACGATGAGAAATTAGACTCCTTAACACCTCGTTGGGATTGTTAAAGCCTAGGTTTAACCCAAACTCAATATTTACCAGATTACATTTTACTGGATTTAGACGAAGTTCTTGGCAAAGATGATTAATTGTTAAAACCACCCTCTGCTGTGAGAATAGATCGTGATTATGAAACCCACTATTAGCAAACTTGTGTAGGCTTCCAGTAATTTCAAGCCTCCCGTTATCATAACTTTTTAAGTTGAGATTATTCCATTTGGCAATCTCAAACTCACTTGCTTCTCCAGTTTTTCTGGAAACTTCTGTCGTGAAGTCCAGCCATTCTATTAGTCTAATACCCTTGGACCATGTGTATATTTTCACAAAGTCAACCATGAAATTTCATCTTGTTGGATTTAGACTCTCATCTATTTCATCTGCTTTGAAATAGATTCGGCGACCAAGTCGATAAGATTTTAAGATTCCTTTCTTCGTCCAATCAAGTATCGTTGGGTAAGAAATTGATAGAAGATCAGCAACCTCAGACCTTGTCAGAAGTTGCTTATTACTTTGATTAAAATTTGTCATAAGATTTTCCTTATGCTTGTAAACCTTAATCTCAGTTTGGTCCTATTTTGGGACCGATTTGTTCAAATTTTCGTCCTAGGAGAATTTATAGTCATTTATCAAAGAACGATATTTTCTCTCCCTGTCAATAGTTTCTATAGCCTGGTTCAGAGTTTTGACTTTTGATAGCTCGATTCCATATTTTTCTTTCAAGAATTTGATGTAATCCGTACTACTGCAGATTATCTCACTATCACCCCTTTCATTCCACATTTGGTGAAAAATATAACTTAGGTCAGCGGATTTAGTCCCCAGGTTATCCTTTAAAAATTCAAACTTTCTAAAAGCTTCACTATCCATAAATATTAATGGATAAGGGTTTTGCGATGAGTATTTAAATTCACTCAAAAAATCTATTTTCCTCTTCAAATCACCTACAACAGTAAGTCTTTGACTAACATCTAAAAAAAAGAGGGGAATATCAAATAGAACTATCTGACCTTCATTAAAAGTGGCAATGATGTCATGCATCTCTCTATCTAGGTCAAAGTCAAAATTGTCTTGTGATTCTACAGCTATTTCCCGGGCGGCTCTGATAATATTGTAATATTTTTCAAAAGCTGGAAACTCACATAGCCTCCAATAAATATTATTCTTGGACGAAAGATCCACTAGTTTGCCAAACTGAGCGTTCAACTCCTCTTTGTTTTCTTCCTGAGCTTCTTCTTCGCTCTGTTCATAACGTGTAATCCAGTATTTATAAAGAGTAATTCTATGTTCCTCAAGTAGACTTTCGAAATCCATATTATCAATTTTTTACAGCATTTGAATATCTTGACTATAGAAAATCTACCTTATGTTAACTTTAGCATGATTAAGCATCTATAAGCACTCTGAATTATCAAATCTATTAACCAAAAGGTTAACAATTTTAATAAGAATTAACTACCCGACTTATCAAAATAGTTAACCCCGATCCAGTTATATTGATAGATTTGATTCTATTTTAATCCGTTGTGAGACTACTGCTACTGTAAATAGGGTAATCTATTACGCTTAATTGACCTTCAAGCTTCTAATTAGTACCTTAGAACATTTACCAAGCCCAACCAACTCCGTTTCACGGAATTTATCATCTTTGAACCCATGATCACAGGAGAACTCAAATCACAAATAGACAAAGTATGGAATGCCTTCTGGACGTGAACCACTTCTAAAGTTTATCAGAGGGATCATCGGATTAGACATTCAATACAGCAAAGAAATACTTTGGAGAGTTTCTGTCAATGGGGCACCTCAACTCAAGACAGATACGCTTCATAGATACCATCATTAACTTCTTATCCGTCAACGGCAGCATTGATCCAGAGAAACTCTTTGAGCCGCCATTTACCGATATAGATTCGGGCAGCATTATTAGCCTCTTCGACAAAGAAGAGTCAGATAAGATCAAGAAGATTATTCAGGAAGTAAATGAGGTGGGGTAGCACTTAAATGAAATCAAGAATATAGATAAACAGGTATCTATAATAAAGTTCGAATCACTAAAACTTTGAATATTGACATCATTTAACACATAGAGGTCATTTTTGCGCTTATCAAATTTGTTAATTGGTAGGCGGGCTTTGTTAAGGTCTGCGGTAAAATTTGGCAGATCCATACATACTTACCTCCAGAATCCCCTCAGTGCCATATCCGGCATAATTTCACCGAGCTTTGGGCATCATTAACACCTGGCCTCCAAAGCGAATCAACTGTTCTCTTAATCCAATTATCATCTACACATACTGCTTTATCGCCAACAGAGAATGGATTAGAATTACTCATGACCAATAATTTATAAACGCGTTAATATGCTCCTTCCTTGTCTCACCGATGTATTGCAGAAATGCTTTCTCTGATGTGTGACCTGTAACTGACATAATCGCAGGAGTTGGAACTTTTCCATAGTGCATGGTAGCAAAAGTTCTCCTACAAATATGACTGGAAACCAGCTTGTATTTTGGATAGACTCCCTCAACTTTCCTTCGTCTCTTTTTATCCATTAATGAGCCCTCTACCTCATCATCAATTTCTACTTCTTCACAGACATCTTTGATATAGTTATTAAAATTCTGTTCAGCAATTTTCTTAGGGAAGTCTCCTCCTCGCTTCTCAAGTATTTCTTCAATCTCTTTCTTAATAGGGGCCACTGTTTGAGCTCCTGTTTTAACTTGGGTAAACACTAGGGTTTTAATCTCATCCTGCTCTTTTATCATGTCCTTGGTAAACCGCATAAAGTCACTAACCCGCTGACCCGTGTAAATACCAATGACTAACCAGTCTCTAGCATTATCAAGAACAAGATTATTGCTAAAGTCATGTTCAACGATTTTCTTTACCTCCACCTCAGAAAAAGTGATGAACTTCGCTTTCTTAGTAAAGCCCTTCACCTTGTCTAGCTGATCGCTCACTCTTCTCCCATTAGCCCTTGCGTCCAAGCAAAAAGTCTTAACAAACTTGATAACTCGACCAATGTAGTTCTCAGAGTAACCCTCTTTCTTTCGAAGATAAGTAGCAAAGTCATTCTTAAACTTAGGATCAATATCCTCAAGCTTTAATTTCTTTCGCTTGTGTTTTTCGTATTCTTCGATCAACCCAATGACCCGATTATACTTCTTGATGGTAGCTTCACTCGCACCCACTGATCCTCCTTTTGCATAGCTAATCTTAGATGGTAGCTCTTCAATGTAATTTTTACCATAGTAGGTGAGGAAGTCAAGATCAATGCTTGGACTTTGATTGTGATAATCATCGATCGTTTTTTTTAACCACTCAGAATCAATTCTGACGCCTTTCTTATAGTCATCATCATACTCATCTAGGATATGACTTTTCAACCTTTGAAGATCGTTATTCTTCTTATCAATATCCTCTACTGAAGCGGTGCTCCTCAGTTTACCCTTATTATTATTCCAGTCTTTTGGGTCAATTAAAATCCCGGTTGATCGCTTGAAGTCGAAAGCTCTTCCATTTACAAACCTTACCAGCACATTAGACGGATTTTTTCTAAGGTTCTTAATGAGGAACTTAACATTTGCCATAAGCACAAATGTCTACTAGTTCCAACATAGTTCCAACATTTTCTTTTTTTACCTTAACTTATCTTTATCATATTTTACTAATAAAAGCACATTATATCATATAATGATGCGATTTATAGCTAAATAAGAGAAAGTGAAAAAAAGAAAGATAAAAGCTATTTTAGTCCCTCCGACTCCACATTCAACAAATCAAATTACTTAAAACCCTTCAACTTTTTTTGGAGGGTTTTTTGGCTTTATACCATATTATGTTATTTACCCAAAATCATCTTCCATGAATGTAAAACGGATATTTTCATAGCACCAGAAAAAGAAAAGCCTCCCGAAAGGAGGCTTGTTCACCTAATCACCTTATTGCTCAATACATGTATCGAGACTACATATTTAGACTTACTATCTCGAAAAAGTCACCAGTAGAATCATCTCATACCACAAGGTCAATTTGGCCTTCTTCTATGAACTGACAATCAGAACTGAAGAACAGAATTCCTCCAGAATCATTATCTTAGAAATTTAATTTGTATACAATGTTTTATATAAAAATCAGAGCATCCAAATGATTGAATTAATCGAACCGGTGGTTGAGGAAATAAGTGCCATCTTTCTAAACTTCATTTATTCCAAAATAAAGGACAAAAAAAGAACGCTGGCAATCGTTGGAAGAAAGCGAGCAAAGCTCCAAAGAATTAAGATTATTCCCCGGGAAATCTCCGCTAATGACAAAAATAGAGCAATCACAAAAACAATGTACCCGTGGGATCATCCAACCACAGAAAACCTGGAAAAACGTCTGGGGAATAAGACCGTTCATTTTATCTATGAATATCACCTCGATGATATTTTTATTGGCTATTCGATCATCTATCCCATCAATCAAAAATGCGTAGACAAGTATCTCAATAAGACCTACAGAAGTGGTTCTGATATTGAAAACAAGGATATAGCCAATAATTTCGAAGATTGTGCCGGTTACTACATCGCATACTTAATCGCTTTTGACAAAAAATGGGGAACAGGTGAAAGAAGAACGCTTGTCGCGATGAAATGTCAACAGCAGTTGGCTAATGCCATGCAAAAGTGTCGAAAGAGCAACGTTCATGTTTTTACAAAGCCAACAAAAAACACCATCAAAGCTGTGGAGAATCATCAATTGAGCAAAATAAGCCTTGAGAAGGATAACTACGATTCAATCTTCAAGATTGACAGGAATCAACTTCTTCAAAAAGGTTTTGGGTTCACTGCTTAGAATTCTCAAGGTATTGCAATCCCTCACTTATCGATAATTCTTCAATTTTATGAATGGTGTCCCACGGAATTTGAAAATGGTGATAATCAATTCGATGATCATTCCAATAGCCTCCCCATTCAGAGAAGTGATTTCTCCTAAATACTTCAACGACCTCTTTTGTAATCATTCCGGGCTTTAATACCTCTCTGTTCAAATAGGCGAAGCTGTTTTCAGGGTAAATCTTAATTGCTGAATTCACGTTAGTCAGATATGGATTTTGGAAAGGATTTATATCAATCGCCATACCATAGGCATGACTTGACCACTTATCCGTACCCAATACTTTCCGGCCGTTAAAACCAGAAGAGTTATTATCATTCATGGAGTCCAAATCTGATCCCTGATATTTGAGAATGGGAAAAGCTTTATCTATTTCAAATCTTAATTCATAAAGTTGGAGGAAGATATTCTCTACTGCTGGTGCAATGGTATCAAATACTACAACACTCCCATTAACGATTTCTCCACTTAGATTGTAATGTTTAAAATAGACCTCCCTTAGCCTGTCAGTAATCAATGGACAACCCTCCGGAATAATGCCACTTTCCTTCATTTTTGATTCTCTGGCTTTGTCGATTCTTTCAATTCTGGTCATTGACTGAGTTTGTCATTTCGAAAATACAACTGAAATAAAACATTGATAAAGTTTTTGTGCCTTACCCTTAAATAGGTATGATCCTAACTAATCTCTTTCTCCCCTCTCGCATTCACAAACAAGATATTGCCGGCTTCATTGTAGCCTTCGAATGTTTCTCCCCCCAGTTGTTTGACTGCCTCACTCCGAAAGCCAATAATGGTCAAATCGGCAGTCTCTGACATTTCATTGACAATCTCCTTATTATTCTTCTCTTCTTTTTTTGCTATTACTTCGATGTTATTGGAAGAAATGGGAAGCCTTCCTTCTTTGGCCAGTTCCAACAGTTTTGATCGCTGCTCGTCGATGCTTTCTTCAGGGAAAATGGCAAAGATCTTTATCTCGGCTTTCTTCCATTCAGGGTCTCCCATAATAATGTAGCCCATCAAAATCATCAGGTTCGCATTTTCATAGTCGCTCTGTGTGATCCAGATGTGAATCTCCCGTTTGTAGCCAAATCCTCGTTCAGAGGTCGAGAGCACACAGATATCAAAATCTGCTGATCGCACCAATGGCATGTTTTCAACAATATCCTTCGTGTCCTCATTATTGATTCTCGAATACTCAAACAAAAACATATTCCCTTCCTTACCCGATATACTCGGCAACTGCAGAGACTGAGCAATTGCTGTGGTATAGGAAGGAGAAATCATCGTATCCAGGTAGACATTGCTTCTTACTTCACCGGCCATTTTGATCAGCGCATCCAGATCCTCTTTAGCCTGAAGATTAGACTCCTTTGATAAGTATCCCTTGATGAAATGGATGTACGTCCCGAATCCGTACCGATGGCACATCCAGCGGATCAGGTCAAAATCCGATGTTCTTCTAAATGCATTCTGGGAAATACAAATGATGGACGGTCGCCAGTTTTCGTCATCCTTTTCTGCGGTTTGCAGGAAAATCTGAATTTTTCTTGAAAGCTGAAAAATCACCCCCTGAAAAATTTTAGCCAACCCTCTTTTGTCTTCATTCACCCTGGTTATGACAACATAGATGACAACCATGATCAACAGCGAGCCAATGGCATATGGGGCGTTCATTTTGAACATCAGGTAAAAACACATCACGGCTCCAATAAGTGAGAAATACCATTTTGATTTAAAGGCCGGTCGATAGGAAGGATCAGCGGCAAAGTGATGGAGAAATGAAATCAGGCAGATGGCACCATACGTTACCATGAAAAACATGGAAATGATTTCCGCCACAAAGTTCACATTTCCTATTCCAACAAAAATGAGAGCCAGAACACTGGTAATAATGACACCATTTACCGGCTCGTGATTTTTTCCTGATTCCTTTCCCAGCCATCGGCTAATAACCGGAAGTCCGAACACTCCATCTTTAGCCAGCGCCTGCAGGGTCCTTGGAGCAACCATGATGGATCCCATGGCAGATGATAATGTACCGGCAATCAGACCTACGAGTATTGCAGGTCCCCATAAAGCTATTTTTGACATAATCAGCTGATCATTGGCCAGATCTTCGGGACTGGCCGATACATTTAGCTTGAAAGCTGCCACCACATAAATAAGCATCCCTGCAACGGTTGCCCAGATGGTGCCGGAAGGGATGGATTTTTTGGGATCTTTCAGGTCCCCGGAAAGGCCGACACCTGCCGCCATGCCTGTAAAAGCCGGAAATATGATGGCAAACACATAAAAGAAACTGTCACCATCAGGGATTTTGCTGATAAAGTTGACCGTGTTTTCAGCTTCGAATTCCGTTGTTCCAAAAAAGAACATGGCCAGGGAAATAAAGAGAACCACTACAACTCCATATAGCGCTTTTACGCCAAGATCCGCTCCCCGCGTAAGCATCAATGCACTAATGACTAACGTCAGCGGCAGGCTTACCAATCGTTTATCAGTCAGGCTCAGACCAAAAGTAGAATTAACATATTCGAAGAGAGGTGAAAATGCTTCAGCACACGCTATTATATAAAAAGCGACACTTATCGCCTGAGAAAGATAAAGTGTCACACCAATCGCAGCACCGATATTTATTCCGAAAGATCTTGAAATAATGTAGTAAACTCCACCGCCCTCTACTTTTTGATTTGTTGCAATCTCTGCTACTGCCAGTGCAGTTGGAAGAGTGACCATGTGTCCAATTACGATGATACCGAGTGTGCCCAGCAGACCTACGTGTCCAACAGCATAACCAAATCTTAAAAAAAGAATTGCTCCAAGAATAGTGGAGATGGTTGTCATAAACACCGGAAGGGTCCCGAAGTTCGCCTTTGCCGAAGGTGTAGTTTCACTCATTGGACGGATAAATCATCTTCCATAACCTGATTGAAGAATCAAGTTACATTGCTTCAATGGATTTTGTCAAAAATATCTTGAGGGACCTTAAAATGCTAACACAAAAAACCCTTTCACTCTTAGTGAAAGGGTAATTCAATTAATCTTCAAAGCACTCAAATGAGAACTTTAACGTTTATGTCCCACATTTTACGCACACTGACCATTGGTGTTGTTCATAATCTCCATCTCTCGTCATATAGCAGTTTATAAACGACAAACGGCAGTATGATCATACTAAAAAACACCCGGTCGCAGGAGTGTGCTGCCATCAGTACCTGAATATTACACATGTAGATATTCCTGTCCAAAATAAACGCCTACTCACCGAAAATCTCAGTTACCGCTTCGCATTTTCTTCTATATTGGCAGTTGTTTTTGCTAAAACCCTAACCATTGGAAGTATCAAAGAAAGTTGTCATTGCCGGTCATTTCGGTGTAGGTAAATCCTCACTGATTAAACGATTTGTTCATGAAAAATTTTCAGAACAATACCTGACTACTATCGGCGTAAAAATCGATAAAAAGGTAGTTGATGTCAAAGGCACAAAAATGAACCTCATTTTATGGGACATTGCGGGGGAACAATCGGCCAGCAAGATTCCGAAAAATTATTTCATGGGAGCTCACGGTCTCCTTTATGTGTTTGACCTCTCCCGTGAGGAAACGTACAGAAACATAGCAGACGACCTGTTTGAAATCACCAAGGACAATCCGAACATACAATCAATAGTGCTCGGCAATAAGTCTGACCTGGTTGATAAGTCGTTGATCGAAGAACTGAGAAAAGAAATTTCTGTCAGTTTTAAAATTACAAGTGCAATGTCAGGGGAAAATGTTGAAACCGCATTTATTACACTGGCAGAAGAAATGCTATGAATTTAAAAGACTTAAAACTCAGCCCTTTCGATACACGATCACAAGCCATTGTCTTTGATGAGAACGGTAAAGTGAAAGATTCTGACAACACGCTATTCGAATTACCTGCCGGAAGTGCGAATGTTTATGAGGAGATAGCCCTCTTTCAGGGAATGGAAGATCTGGTCAGAAAACTGGGCAAAGGAGAAGAACTGAAGTTCAATTGCATCCACATCAATATCAGGGGTCGCGAGGCACATTATGACTTCTTGATAAAAAATCATAGTGGAGAATTCTGCCTGTTGATTTATGATTTTTCGGAACAATATCAAAAGGTATTTGAACTGCAACAGGAGCGCAATCTCAGAGACATTGAATCAAAGAAACTCGAACGGGAAAACAGACAGATTCAGGAAGAAAATGAGGTCATAAATCGTTTATTCGAACAAATGGGTCAGTCCGGATCATCTGAATATGTTCTGTTGCGATCCGATCATCAATTCGTAAATGTGGACCTTAATACCGTAAATTATTTTGAAGCATATGGAGACTACATCAAGGTTCATACAGAAACCAAAATGTATATCATACATAATCGTATGAAAAATCTGGAAGAACAATTACCAAAAGGAAAGTTCGTCCGGATTCACAGATCGTATATCGTACAGGCAGATAAAATCAAAAATATCGAGCAACTGAGTGCGAATGTGGCGGAAAAAATTCTGCCGATAGGGAAACAATACAAGCAAGAACTTTTAAGTCAAATGAAACAACTTTGACGATCGCCAAAAAAAATAGAATTAAGTCACCGATCATGAAAAATACATCAGAAAAAAAAGAAGTGAAGGAACAGGAAGAGACTACTGAAGTATCCGCACAGGTAAAGACCACTTCGCCGGAGCAGGATAAACTGGATGCCGTGCGAGAATTGCTCTTTGGTCAAAATGTTAAGGAATACCGTGAAGAGATTCAGGAAGTTAAGGATCTGACGGATAAGAACAGGTCTGAGGCTAATCAATCCATAGAATCAACCAAGGTTGAAATTCTCCAGAAACTTGATCAGCTGAGTAAGCAGTTTGAGGAACGAAGTGCTCAAATTGAAAAGAAAGTAGAGACTCTTGCCGGGTCCAGTGTAGACAGAAATAACCTGGCTGCCCTGTTAAAGGATATTGCTTCACGATTAGAATCGTAAGCTGACATGAGCTCGTCAGGAGGATTATCGACATTAAAAGACCTTCTTTTTGAAGAAGAGAAGGAAAAATATGTTCAGCTGAGCGAACAGTTGAAGGATGTTAATAATCGAATTGATGCCTCACTCAATAATCGAAAAGTCCCGGATGAAGAAATTGACCAGATCGTTGGGAAAATGGTTCAGATCATGCCGGAAAAACTGGGACCAACCATTACTCATACATTAAAGGTTCAGATCAAAGAATCGAGAGACGATGTAGTTCAGGCACTTTTTCCGATCATCGGTCAAATGATCAAAAAGTATGTTGCGCAGGAACTGTCTGTCTTATCAGAAAAAATAGACCGACAGATTGAGTCCATCTTTTCAATGGAAAATATTCTTCTTCGGTTCAAAGCATTGTTCTCCGGAACCAGCTACAGTGAGTTGCTCATTCAAAAGGCGAGTGAACCACAGATTGTAGAAATATTCATTATTGAAGAACACTCGGGTATTCTTCTTGCCAGCTATTCTAGAAATAAAACGATGGACCAGGACATGATTGCCGGCATGTTGACCGCCATCAAATCCTTTGTGAAAGACTCCTTCGGGAAGAAGGATCAGAACCTGGAAATGATTTCGTATGATTCATTTTCCATCTACGTTCAAAATTTTAACAAATTCTATATCGCTGCTGCAATGTCCGGAATAATGAATGCTGAATTTAAGAAGCGACTGGACGATACGATATTAAAATTTGTAAAAGACATTACCGTAAAGCTTGCTGAACTGGACGAAAAGCGGCTTTCGGAAAAAATCCATCATCACTTTGAGAAAATATAATAAGACATGAAACGAATTTTATTTGTAGTGATTATCATCACACTCCCCCTCATTGCTTATTTTCAATACAAAAAATACACCCGGTTTAATCCACCTTCACAATTAGAATATGTGATTGCGGACAACATTGATGTGAATTATCACAATCAGTCGCTGGTGTCAGAATACTACAGAAATGCTGTAGAGATTGGTGCATTTGCCCGGTCAAAATGGAGCAACGAATCAATTGATGTCAGATTCCCGGATCAAAACGACCTTGTTCAGGTAAACGCAGCAAAATACTACAATCAACTAGTTGCAAGAACTAAGGAACTGGAAGTAAGGCTTCAAAATGCGGCTGTACTTAAATCAAAAGGTTACTCCAACAATGACATCATCAAAGCTGAATCAGGTATTCCATCTGACCTCATCGAATCGAAAATTGATCGGACAACAATGGAGGTACTCAGAATCGGAGACCGAAACCGCTTTGTCTGGAAACTGCAGGAAAAGCTTATTTCAAAAGGATATCCACATTTACTGGATGGTCTTTTCGGAACAGATACCCAAAATGCACTAATCAGGTATCAAAATGATCAGGGCCTGTTTCCATCAGGAGCTATGAATCCTGAAGTTTTTGATGAGCTATTTCTTAAATAGCCCCTATTTCAACTGATCCCGAATTTAACCAACCTGGAAATAAATTCGTTTGCCTGAATTTTTAGGACGTTTGACTAAAATTCTCACTTTTCCACTTTGAGTGCAATTGATTTGCATTCAAAAGAGGAAAGATATGAACACCATTAGTATAACTTCCACGGCCAGCACACCTGCTGTTTATTTTAACCCATCCAAAGGAATTTTTCAAATGAAAGGTCGATCCAGTCCGGAGAATACTCCTGCTTTTTACAGTGGTCTTAAAACCGCACTGGCATCCACACAGACTGTAGAAAATCTTGACGTGAAAATTTGCCTGGAGTATTTCAATACCAGCTCATCTAAAATTCTGTTCGATATTTTCAGACAATTGAAATCAATCAAAGAGAACGGCAGAGATGTGAACATCAAATGGTTCTATGAAGAATATGATGAGGACATGCTTGAAGCCGGCGAAGACTACAGCGACATACTTAATCTTCCATTCTCATTCATAGAATATCACCCACACCTGCAATCTGCTTAAAACACCCATGTCACACCACTTCTTAAACAATACCACTCATGAACATCAAAAACAGTTCCTACACTGAAATTTTAGAGATCAAAGATCTGTGCCGGCCGACCCGATCCGGACAATCTTCATTAAAAAACAGACTCTATTCCAGCTGGAATCATAAAAATCTGGCTGTACAAGTGGACTTAAAGGAAATCGATACATCAACAGCAAAATGCCTCTTTGATGTCTTCAAACTGATCGGATTGAAAGTGGAGAGTGGCGCTAATGTCAACATCAACTGGCATTATGAATCAAGCAACAAAGACATGTTTGAAATTGGGGAAGACTACAGTGATCTCTTTGAACTCCCTTTCAGGTTCGTGGAGCAGGAAACAATTTAGGGTCCAATTCCCTTCTTTTCAATGATAAGAATTATCTTCAGGATTTCTGAACCTGAAGACCATGGAAACCAACCAGAAAAAGGCAGTCTGCCTTAATTGTGAATCTGAAACAAATGGAAATTTCTGCCAAACTTGTGGTCAATCCACAAGGGCTCATCGGATAACATTCAGGGAAACATTCAATGATTTCTTCAGCTCCGCATTTGCCCTTGAGGGGCCCTTACTTTACACCCTTCGTTTGCTCATTGTCAACCCGGGAAAGCTCTTCAGGGAATTTATCGGAGGAAAAAGAAAGAGATATTATAAGCCGGTTGCTTTCTTTATAGTTCTTACAGCTATATACATTGTTGTCAGAGCATTGATTAACTACGACCCGTTCCACGGACAGGAAGCTATCGCCAATGTTCCCGAAAAGCAAAAAGTATTCGTAGAAGCCGGCAGGTTCATGGTTGCTAATATCAACAACATCATGTTTTTTCTTGTCTTTTCGGTGGGTCTGAATCAAAAGATGTTTTTCAGAAAGAAATACAACCTGGCGGAATACATCACCGTCGGTTTCTATGTCTCAGGAATCTATATCCTTCTGGGGCTATTGGTTGCCATGTTTAGCGTATACGTGTTTTGGATTACTCCACGGATCAACTTTGTTTTCTTGTTTTCCTATTTATTTTATGTGTCTGTATCCTTTCATCAAAAAAAATCCTTTTGGGCGCTGACTAAATATTTTCTCATCGGTATTTTAACGATCCTCTTCTATTTCGCTTTTGGTTATAGTTTTTCTGTACTGATGGTTAGCATATGAACTAAGGAATTCCTACCAGGGATAAATTCTCCACTATCCATTCTGGATCTGGTTAACTAACCTTAGCTGGATTTAGACAAGGATTTTAGTCCCGGCAAACACCCTCCTATCCTTCCTCAAGGGAGGAATTTCCAGGAAGAAAGTTTTTTCTAAGAAACAGATCGTTTTTGAATAAAGAATACCTGTTGACTGAGCTACGTATTCATTACTTCAACCAGGCGCATCAACTCACGATCTATCGGTTTGGATTTGGAAATTGCCAGTTTCAGGCTGGTATAAACAACCTTGTTATCAATGATGCCGGCCATCACATTGGTTTTGCCATTGACGAGACCTTCAACTGCCGCGAGTCCAAGTCGTGCCGCCAGTGTTCTGTCAAAAGAAGTGGGTGATCCGCCACGCTGAAGGTGGCCAAGCATCGAGACCCTAATGTCCAGATTCGGCAGTTTTTCTTTCACCTTCCCGGCAATTTCCGAAGCATTACCCTGCTCATCTCCCTCTGCAACGATAATTATTGCTGATGTCTTTTCCTTGTCCCTACCCTGATTAAGCGTATCAATTACATCCTGAATGGTCGTAGAAGTCTCCGGCACCATTACCAGTTCCGCTCCTCCGCCTATTCCACTATGAATCGCGATGTGGCCGGAATGCCTGCCCATTACCTCAATGAAAAATACCCGATCGTGGGATATGGCAGTATCTCTTATCTTGTCGATCGCATCAAGTGCCGTATTTACCGCAGTGTCAAATCCGATGGTGTAGTCCGACCCATACAGGTCATTGTCAATGGTTCCTGGTGCGCCAACCACTGGTATTCCAAACTCCTCATGGAAGACATTTGCTCCCGTGAAGGTGCCATCTCCTCCAATAGCCACAAGCCCTTCTATACCCCGTGATTGCAGTTCGTCATATGCCTTTTTTCTTCCCTCCTTCGTTCTGAACTCCTCGCTTCGTGCCGATTTCAATACGGTTCCTCCCTTTTGTAAAATATTGCTGACTGAATGAGATTTCATTTCTGAAATATCTCCATGCACCATTCCATTATACCCATAGCGGATTCCATATACATTCAACCCAAGACTAAGTCCTGACCTTACCACTGCACGAACACATGCATTCATTCCGGGTGCGTCACCACCCGAAGTGAAAACTCCAATATTTTTCATAGTTATTTCTTTCCTTCAAGGTATTTCCATACCATACTTGATGCGCCCAATATCGGGGCATCATCGTCTTTTAAACCAGAGGGTTGCAGTTGTATTTTCATATCAAGAAATAATGGCATCAGATATTTCTCCATGTTTTCCTGAGCGGGGATAAAAATATGGTCTCCTGCTTTTGATAAACCACCTAACAAAAATATGGCTTCCGGATCTGTATGTACTACAAAATCTGAAAGCTTCATTCCTAAAATCCTGCCTGTATATTCAAAAGCTTTGATGGCTATTGCGTCTCCATTGGCAGCTGCTTCGGTTATTGTCCGTGTTGACAACTGATCAAAACTGATGGAACGTAACACACTGTCTTCGTTATAATCTGCCAGTAGCTTATAGACCGTTCTTCGGATTCCCGTCGCACTTACATAGGTCTCAAGACATCCCTTCTTTCCACATTGACATGCCCGTCCATTAGCCGACACAAGTGTATGGCCCAATTCACCGGCAAATCCATGTTTTCCATAAACCAGCTCCCCATTGATCACAATACCACTTCCAAGTCCGGTTCCGACAGTCAGGACCACAAAATCCTTCATATTCTTTGCCTTGCCGTATACCATTTCCCCAATTGCAGCAGCATTTGCATCATTGGTCAAAACACACTTCTTTCCAAAAATCTTTTCAACTTCTTGTGCAAAGTGAGACACCCCTTTCCAGGGCAGGTTCGGTGGATTGACAATGGTACCGTCATAAAAATTTGCATTAGGTGCTCCGATTCCTATGCCCTGTATTTCCCCGTCAGGTTTGAGTTCATCAAGCTGCTCTTTTAGCTCAACAATAAACTTCCTGAAATCAGGATAGTCCTGTGTTTTGATCCGTGATTGTGCGAGAATATTTCCTTCACGATCGGCAAAACCAAACTTGGAATTGGTCCCCCCAATGTCAATGCCTATGGCAATTTTCTTCATCTTCAGATATTACTTTACCGCTTCTAATTATCAGGCTTCACCCTGTTTCATCACCACTTCCTCCTTATCATCAACCTTCAGACAAAGTAAGCCGGCAACAATCATTGAAGCTCCACCTAAAACAATTGCAAATATGAACTCACTATCAAAGAATGTAGCTACTAAAAAGCCTAAAATGCTTGCAGCCACAATTTGGGGAATCACAATGAAAAAGTTAAAAATCCCCATGTAGTAGCCCATTTTCTTTGGAGGAAGGGATCCGGAAAGCATTGCATATGGAACTGAAAGAATGCTGGCCCATGCAATACCTACTCCAACCATCGAAATAATAAGCAACACAGGATTTTGTATAAAATAAAAGGACAGCAACCCAAGACCTCCGCATGTAAGCGCAATCATGTGTGTCACTTTTCGACTGACCTTTTTTGCCAAAGCCGGTAAAATCAATGCCGCCAGAGCCGCCACTCCGTTATAACCGGCAAAAAGCAATGATACCCAGTCTGCTCCGTCATTGTATGCCTGACTTCCGGTATCTGAAGTTCCGTAAATATGTGATGTGACAGCCGAGGTAGTATAAATCCACATGGCGAACAGGGCAAACCATGAAAAGAATTGAACAAATGCCAGTTGCACCATGGTCTTGGGCATGTTCTGAAAATCTCTGACGATCTGTACAAATCCATTATGGTACTTGTTCTTTTTCATGAGTCCGGCACCTATTGAATAGGAAAAACCAAACAGCGCAAAAATCCCGCAAAGAACATACAGCTGCGGGTCCAACTCTTTTACATAAAACCAGAGCGCAAAAAGGGTACCGATTCCAAGCAGAGACAACCCTCTTATCAGGTATTGATTGGGAGTATAGCTGATGGTCAATGGTTCTTTCTTTGAATCAGATTCGACTGTTCCCTTTTCAGGCGGATACTCTTTCGTTGTAAAAACCGTCCACATAACTGCACTGATGAAAGCAAAAGCACCAACATAAAACGACCATTTAACAGAATCCGGAATCTGCCCCTCAGGTGCAATATTACTCACACCAATAAGGTTTGTGAAAATCCAGGGAAGTGCAGACGCGACTACAGCTCCAACGCCAATGAAAAAACTCTGCATGGCAAATCCTCTGGTTCGTTGTTCCGGGGGAAGCATATCTCCAACAAATGCACGGAACGGCTCCATACTTATATTGATTGAAGCATCCATGATCCACAAGGTGCCAATAGCGATCCACAAAACCGGAGAATTTGGCATGATACATAATGCAATAGTTGAGAGAATCGCTCCAATGGCAAAAAAGGGTCTTCTTCTGCCCCATCTTGGATGCCATGTCCTGTCACTCAGATAACCGATGATCGGTTGTATTAAGAGTCCGGTAACCGGAGCTGCAAGCCAGTAAAAGGCCAGGTTTTTAGTATCCGCACCCAGTGTCTCAAAAATTCTGCTGGTGTTGGCATTTTGCAACGCAAATCCAAACTGGATTCCAAGAAACCCAAAACTCATGTTCCAGATCTGCCAGAAACTTAGTTTCGGCTTGTCAGAAGTAAGCGAGATATCACTCATTCTTCTGAGGTTTTTGTTCCCACATAATAGTTGAAGGACCCGATAGAGGTTGGATTTTCAATCACCTCTCCGGAAAAATAATCAGTGAATGCTACGGATTTTCCCAACTCAATTTGTTGGTCCTCACCAGATAAATTGATCAAAACAATCACTTCATTTCCATCCTTTTTCCTTTCATAGGCAATGACCTTCGAATTTCCGGTAGACAAAAAATCCGGTTGTCCTCCAAATTCACCATTGTAAAGTGCTGCGTTCGCCTTTTTTAATTCGATCAGTTGCGAATAAAAATCCTGATAAATCACCTCTCCCCATTCAATGCTGTCCTTTTCAAAAAAAGCTAAGCGACGGTCAAGGCCGGCTTCCTGTCCGCTATAGATTAGTGGCATGCCCTGAATGGTAAATGCTAAAACAGCGAAAGCCTTGTGTCCTTCTCCGAATCGCTCAAAAACGGTCCCATTCCAGGAATTTTCATCGTGATTGGTGGTGAAGTTCATTCGGAATGCCTGAGGTCCGTATTTAACAAGGTCATTCTTTGCAAAAGCTATCAATGAGTCTACGGTCTTATAACCTTTTGAAATCTCATTCATCTGATGGTGCATCCCCCAGCCATAGGTCATGTGAAATGCTGAATGCATTTTTGGTTCGTCCCACTCTGCCAGCATAAAAAGATCATCATCAACGTCCAATGAATCTTTTGCCCGATCCCAGAATTCCATTGGAACAAACCCGGCTACATCACATCTGTATCCATCTATCCCGGTCTCCCGAACCCAAAAACGAAGTGATTCAATCATTTCATCCTGCATGTCCTGGTTATCGTAATTGAGGTCAGCAACATCGGACCAGTCAGGAACAGGCGAGATGATATTTCCCAAAGAATCAGTGGTATGATACCCTTCTTTATTGATCCACTCATGATCCCAGGCCGTATGATTGGCAACCCAGTCCAAAATCACCAACATATCCAGTTCATGTGCCTTATCCACCATTTGCTGAAAGTCCTCCATCGTACCAAATTCCGGATTCACCGCAGTATAATCCCTGATTGAATAGTAGCTCCCCAATCCCCCTTTTCGCTTTTCTTTCCCGATTGGCTGGACCGGCATAATCCAGAGCATATCAACTCCCATTTGCTGAAGCCTCGGCAGATGATCAGAAAATGCTGCAAACGTACCCTCCGGGGTATACTGTCTCACATTGACCTCATAAATAACCATATCCTTTGCCCGTTCCGGAAAGGGAACTTCAGCAGGTTCTGAGCGCTGATTCTCTGAAGTACAAGACCCAAAAAATAAGGCCAGGATTATTAGATAGATTCCGGATTTTTTCATGTTAGTTGTATGTAATAATGTCAAATGAATAAGGAGGTAATGAGACCTTCGAGCCGTTTACTTGTCCATAAAAATTAGCAGAGCCACCAGCCGGGATACTTTCCTCCAATTCCTGTCCTGAAGTATTGAAAACAGCTATGACCTGATTGCCAAAATACTTTCTGGAAATAACCAGCTTATTCTGTGATGACTGAATGATTTCTGTATTACCGTAGATTAATGCAAGATTATTCTTTCTAAGGGCTATGAGTTTCTTCGTTCGAAGCAGCGTACTCTTCTGATATCTATCAAGTTCATGAAATCGCATAGGCCTTCGATTATCCGGATCATTTCCGCCAGGGGAGCCATACTCATCCCCATAATAAATGCACGGAATTCCGGGGATTACCATCATATAAGCAGTGAGGGCAGACAGTTTCTGATAGGCCAGTGTATCCTGAATTGTGATTCTGCGATTCCATCCTGCATATTTTGTGTCTTCTCCGAATTTAAGGGAGCCATCTGCATAGGAAATGAACCGTGGGCGATCCTGGTTGCCGGTGATATATCCCATTTGGTTGTGATCTCCATAGTATTTCAGGCTTTCAATCAGTGAATTTGCAAGGTTGATTAGCGATCCTCCTTCTTCTGCAAAAGCTGAAACCGCCCGGTCATACATGTTGAAATCAAATTGTGCATCCAGCATTCCTGTGCTGATATAACTTTTTATCAGCTCGTGACTTCCATAGGTCTCTCCAATCTGGAAAATCGGCGATTCCGGGTTTGAACTGACCTGCTGTTTTACTTTTTTAGTCAGTACACGCCAGAATATTTCCGGGATATGTTTGGTCGCATCGTGTCGAAAACCATCAATTCCATACTCTTTGACCCAAAAAAGTGCTGAGTCAGTCAAAGGATCAACAGTTTCCATTCTGGAAAGATCAAGGGTTGGAAGAAAGGTGTCAAACCAGGTGGTCAGACGATGTTCGTCCCACTTTTCTGTATTTAGCGTTCCGTCGGGAAGGTACAGATCGGTGGTCCAGTCAGGATTTTGCTGATAAACCGGATGTTGTTCGTGCACATGATTAGCTACATAATCCAGAAGAACATTCATATCCGAGTTATGTGCTTTGTTTATCAGTTCCTTCAATTCTTCGGAAGTTCCAAACCGATAATCAACGTTTACACTTGAAATTGGCCAATAACCATGATATGCTGAGAAGCTTGTTTTGGGTTCCGGGTATTTACCAAAAGCTCCCTCCGGATTTTGGGTTATTGGAGAAAGCCAAATTGTATTTACACCGAGGGATTGAAAATAACCATCTTCAATTTTTTTAGTTATTCCTTTAAGGTCGCCTCCCAAAAAGTCCACACGTGGATGCACCTCAGGTATGTTTAGCGGCTTATCATTAGTGAAATTGCCATTGTTAAAACGGTCTACCATCAGGAAATACATGATCATTGCTTCCCGATCCTTTCTGGATATCTGAGTTGGAGAAGACAGCACTTTTCCGAAATGCAAAGGGATAAGAACATCATTGCTCATTCCTTCCTCATTAGCAGCCCAGACTCTCAATACTGTCCTTTCGGTAGTTACCGCATTGTTTGGCAGGATGACATCAATGTTATTGCCATCGATTTCTACATATTCCCGGGAGAGTAATTTGTTTTCCCAAAAGACATAAACCCTGTCAACCTCATTTGAACTACTCAGGCTTACCTTGTTATCTGAAAAAGAAACAGGTGAAATAATTGGCAGTGCTGTTTTGTCAGATCCGGGAATTTCAATGATTGAGTTCCAGCCCCCCATCCCGTTGCTAACCGAATCTTTGTTCGAAGGATCTCTTATTTCTCGTCCATCCACTACAAACAGATACTCATAACTTCCCGGGCTTAAAAGAACCTGTGCAGCGTATTCACTATCCTGCTTCTCGAGAATTGTATTGTTCGGATTCCACGCATTGAATGCGCCTTTTATTTTGATATCCTCTTCATCACCGGAATAAGAAAAAGAGTAAGGTGTCTTAATATTCCGCTTTAGCAACACACTTTCTCCATTTCCCTTTTCCCAAAAAGTGAGTGAATAGCCTGGTTTTTCAGGTTGCCCGGAAATGACGAGATTACTGTCAATTATTTCAATGGAAAATGGTCCGTCGGAGGTGACTGAATCAATTCGATCATACTGAATGACATAGTCTTCAATTGGAAGAATTGTTTCCTCCTGATTTAGCTGAATCGGTGTTGCTCTTCCGATAATTAGGGGGTTCTCTGGCTGACTTATATTATTCTCCTTCGATTGACAGGAACTCAATAACAGTAAAAACAGACTACCACGAAAAAACCATTTCTTCTGAATGGTATTCAATTTCAATTGTTTGAACATTGTCGATCTTTAGTTTATCCCGGTATCCTTTTTCAAATGGGTCAAAATTGGAAATCGGATTTACGTACGAGTAGGAGTCATCTTTCAATGAGTTATTTGTCTTCAGTCCCTCAAGCTCACCGGCATTGAACCCATGGAAAATCAATCGCAATCGCTTCATCTTCCCAGTGTATGATCCCTCAGTTTTCTGCAGGGTTAAACACTTTTCCCCTGGGTCAAATCGAATTTTTCTTCGATGGAAACAACCTTCAAGATGGTCGTAAGACTGCCCATCGTCTTCATAATAATCGAACTCATTTGAGTCCGTTCCATTATAGATATGAATCTCAAGCTTCTCTCCAATATTTTTAGAATTCTCCTTTGTATCTGCGTAGACTGGTATAATTGATGATGATTTCACGAAGAGTGGCAAATGTTCAAGTGTGTACTCTCGGATTAGTTCATTTTCACCTTCAAGCTGTTCATCTGTAAAGAATTCGTACCACTCTCCTTCCGGCAGATAAACTTTAAGGAAGGACTCTGTACTTCTGATTGGCGCAACCAGAATTGAAGAACCAAACAAATACTGGTTTTCAAATTCCGTTTCATATATACTGTCATCATGGGTATAGTCTATGCTCAGACTTCTTGCAATTGGCAATCCTTTTTCTGATGCTATAAGGAAAGAATTGTAGATATATGGCAAGAGTTTATACCTCAGCCGAATGTAGTTGTTGGAAATTTCTTCAACTTCTTCCCCATAGGACCAGGGTTCTGAATCATGCGAGTTGATCATTGAATGACCTCTGAAGAAAGGTGAAAAAGCACCCAGCTGAACCCACCTTGCGAAGAGGTTACTTTGTCCGTTTCCTGCAAAACCACCCACATCATATCCTGAGAAAGCCACCCCGGATAAGCCCAGGCTGTTGACCATTCTGACTCCAAGAAACATGTGATCATCATTGGCAACATTGTCCCCCGTCCAAAGTGCACTATACCGCTGGATTCCTGCAAAAGCTGCTCTGGTCAGATTAAAAGGTCGTTGATTGTCCAGATTTGCCTTTGCTCCTTCAAACGCACTTCTTGCCATTTGAAGTCCATAAATATTACGCCCTTTTCTTGTAGTTCCGCCACCTCCATCAAAATCAAAAACGATATTTTCAGGAAGCATTTGTCCCCAGGTGGCTATCTCGTTCATATCATTCCAGAATCCTTTGATACCAATATCTGTATATATTTTGAGCATTTCAGCCCACCATGTTCTCGCTTTTTCTTTCGTGAAATCAGGGAAATTGCACCACCCGGGCCATACTTCACCCTCATAAAGTACTCCGTCAGGATACTTCAGAAAAATATCTTCTTTCGATCCTGTTTCGTGGGGTTTGTACCCTTTTTCGGTTTTAATGCCGGGATCACAAATTACCACCACTTCAAAACCCATCTCTTTTAACAATTCAATCATCTGATCCGGATAAGGAAATCGCTCCTTATCCCAACTGAAGATTTTGTATTCATCCATGTAATGAATATCGAGCACGATTACATCTGCCGGTATTTTCTTATCCCGGAATTTCTTGGCGACATCCAGCACTTCTGTATCCGGATAATAACTGTATCTGCACTGCTGATAGCCAATACTCCACAATGGAGGTAAGGTCATTCTACCTGTCAGCCAGGTATAGGATTCGATGATTTCAGCAACTGATCCACTAAAAAAATAGTAGTTCATATCCCCGGAATCCACAGAAAAGCTTGAGAAACGATTATTTGAAGCACCAAAATTGAAATGACTCTTGTATGAATTATCTACGAATATTCCGTAACTCGCCTCGTCATGAATTCCTATATAGAAAGGAATAGAAGCATAAATAGGATCCGCCTCAATGCCATAAGCAAAATGATCGGTATTCCAGTTTTGATACCCCTTTCCTCTTCTGTTTAGCGCCCCGGTTTTCTCTCCAAGACCTACAAATTTTTCGTTTTTCTGAAGCGTTTTGTAAACCGTCACCTGCTCTCCCTGTCGTTCTGTTCCCAGTCCTTTCTCATCCTGATTGATCACCTTTCCATCCTTTGAAAGAAAAGTGATAAGGATCGGGGCTTTGTTGATAGCCACATCAAGCTTTTCGGAAACAATTAAAAGGTTAGTCTCATTATCTTCTATTGTAAAGCTGGTGTCAGTTGGTGATTGAACAACCGAGTACGGGTTTTGGTCGATATTCCCATTGAACTGATGGACTCTAACAATAGAAGGACTGTAAAAGATAATGTGATAAGAAAGTCCTTCTGTTTTGAGCTCTATCCCATTCTCACATGTTGAATATGATTGCAAATTTCCTGCTATTTCAATCCGTGATTCTCCCTCACTTTTTAATGCTTCCAACATAGTTCAGTACATAATTGTGGTTGTGTGTAGTGCTCAAAATAATGAATATTCTTGCGTCAATCGGCAGGAAAAAATCAAAAAAAATAACGCAAACGGTTGCGAAAGCACTGATAATTAAGATTTTGCAAAAAGACCTTACGATTTTTGGGAAGATTCCCGAATAATTAGTCTTGTCGGGAGCTTCACAAATTCATGCTTAAAGTCATCTTCCTTAGCATCAATTTCATTAATCAATAATTCTGCTGCATGTTGCCCCATTTCAAAACCCGGTTGTTCAATGGTGGTAATGGAAGGATTGGTCAAAGCTGTGAATTGCCAGTTACTGAAACCAACAACACCAAAGTCCTGCGGAACATTCTTTCCATATTTCTGTGCTGCCTTGATCGCACCCATGGCAGCCAGATCATTTGATGCAAAAACAGCATCCGGATTGTGTGATTTCAATAAATCATAGACAGCCTGATAAGAATCACTCTCATTGGAAGCTTTGTCGTACATGATCAACTCTTCCATCCAGGCAATACCAGCATCCTCATGTGCTTTCTTAAAACCGTTGAACCGCTCGATGGTGATGTCCAGATTCGACGGGCCCGCCAAGTGTGCAATTCTTCGATATCCCTGCTCGATCAAATGGGCAGTAGCCTGATACCCACCGAGGAAATCATCTACGGTAACATGACTACTCACCACACCTTCAGCTATCCTGTCAAAGAAAACAATCGGAAGCCCCTTTTGTAAAAGCGCTTCAAAATGTGACATGTCTTCTGATTCTTTTGAAAGAGAAACCAGCACGCCATCTACACGGTTATTGAAAAGCGTCTGGATATTGAGCACCTCGCGTTCATAAGACTCGTTCGACTGGGTGATAATAATGTTATATCCTTTGCTTTGGGCAATGTCTTCAATCCCGCTAATTACAGTTGAGAAAAAGAAGTGCACAATCTCCGGGATAATCACACCAATGGTGAAAGATTTACTATATCTTAAACTGAGCGCCAGAGAGTTCGGCTGATAGTTTAATTCTTTAGCAACACGCTTAACGGCTTCCTTAGTCTCTGTACTGATTTCAAAGTGGTCCTTCAAAGCACGCGAAACCGTTGAGGGTGATATGCCCAGTTCACGGGCGATATCTTTGATGGTTGTGTTCTGCCTTTTCATACAAGAAATATAGGTAAATCGGTCAATTCTGGTCCCAAGGTTTCATAAATGTCTGAAACGCAAACGTTTGCAGAAAAAAATACTTGTAAAAAGTTGTACAAACTATTGCGTGGTATTTCGGAATTCATAAAATTCGGATAACGGCTGTTTCATATATAACACATTTAACCCGCTGTTTTGACATAGAATTAACTTAAAATTTTACATTGAATTAACAACCAAATTATCATGAAAAATGCATCAAAATTTCTGAGTCTGTTTGTACTGCTCGGAGGACTGATTTTTACTACATCCTGTGGTGATGACAGTACAGATCCGGTGGTGGACACCGAGGATCCAACTATCACAATCAATGCCCCTGCTGACGGATCAATTATTGTTCCAGGAAGTCAGGTCGCTTCATCAATCTCTTTTTCCGATGACCTTGAAATAAGTTCAATTTCCATCACAGTTGGAAATGGTACCGTAACAGCTATTGACCTGTCTGAAGATGATATTGGTGAAGCATCATTTTCATTTAGTGATAACCTGATGATTCCTGCTGACGTGGTACTTGGAGAACATACTGTAACAGTAACTGTTGAAGACGCTTCTGGCAACACCGCTTCGGCTACTGTAACGGTTGAAGCATTACCTGTCTACACTGATGGATCAGTAACCATTATGGCAACTGTTCCGGATCAGATTGCAGATTACTCGAACGAGACAGTTTATGCCGTTGGTACCCTTCAGGAAAACCAATGGGATGAAAAATCAGGGTCTGATCCATTAACCGTTTACACAGATTCAGAAGGCGCTTCAACTTACTATATTCAGAAAACTGCCGGAGCTTATGAGTTTAAGTTTGTCAGAGGTCTTGATTGGGGAATGGGTGAAAAACAGGCAAACGGACAAGAATTGGCCTCAAATAATTCAACTGCAGCTGAAGATTACAAAGCTTCATTCGCCATCGGCTCATGGAAAGATTATAACCCGGATGTGATCAATAACTCAACAGGGACTGTGTTCACCGACTCCAATGGAGATCCGCTGGAAACTGAGCACACGATTCAGGGGACTGTCACAGCAGCTGCTACAACATCTTCAACACTATCAACAGTTTCTTATGCTGTTATTGATGATAGCGATGCAGAAGTGACTTCAGGAACACTTACACTTACCGGAGATGCATTTAGCGAAACACTTGACATTAGTGGCTATAGTCTTGGTGTTTACACCATTCAGGTTTCAGCAGAAGATGCTGACGGCAATATGGGAAGAGAAGATCGTACACTGACGATCGCCGAATTTCCTTGTGATGCAAGTGGTGAGACAGCTGTAGATGGTACTATGACACGAGTTATTATCAGCGTTCCTGATAATCTTGGAAGCAGGGATATGTATGCAACTGGTAACATAAATGGTGTTGGAGTATGGGGTACAATTGACCCGGCATATCTGATGACCGAATTAAGTGGAGGGTGCTACTACATTGACCTGGTGCTGGCCGCTGGTGATGAGCTTCAATTCTTTTACGAGGAAGCAACACATGGTGCTGACTGGTGGAGAGGAGCAGCAACAAGAGTTGCCGGTGATGGAGGAACTGCCGCCAATGGCATTAGTGATGCAAGCAGTGGAAATGAATTGAATTTCCTTTACAATGGCTGGAGACAGGATCCACCTGACTAATTAGAAACATTGATAAAAAAGGGTGGCTTTCGCCACCCTTTTTTATCTCTAACATTGCAAATTCCTGAACCAGAACCTAAAATTTCAATATGAGGACACTTACTAAGATTTTATTTCTTTTCATCTTTCTGCTGTTGTGTCTGGGAGCCGGAGCACAATCACGCACGATCAGCGGGAAGATTGTAGATGCAACAGATGGCAGTGCTCTTGTCGGAGTAAATGTATTTATCAAAGGCACTACAACCGGAACTTCTACAGACCTGGACGGGAATTTCAGAATCAGCGTTTCGGCTGATGATGTACTTGTCTTTTCTTACATTGGTTACAATGATCTTGAATTGGTTGTTAATTCACGGACAGTGTTTGATATACAACTGGAATCCTCTGCGGAAGAACTTGATGAAGTGGTGGTTGTTGGATACGGAACGCTTCAAAAGCGCGAAATCACCGGTTCCATTACAAAGCTGGGTGGGGAGTCACTCCTAAATACTCAGACTCCCTCATTTGAAGCAGCCCTTCAGGGAAGAGCTGCAGGTGTTCAGGTAATTCAGGGAAGTGGACTGGCCGGATCTGGCTCGGTGATAAGAATCAGGGGAATTGGATCTATTTCCGCCGGAGGCGACCCGCTTTATGTGGTGGATGGAATTCCCATTACGCAAAGTCAATTCACCAATGCCAGCAGAAATGGTGGAGCGATGAATACCAACCCGCTTGCCACATTGAATCCAAATGATATTGCCTCCATAGAAATTCTAAAGGATGCGGCTGCAGCTGGTATTTATGGTTCCAGAGGCTCTAATGGAGTTATTCTAATCACTACAAAAAGGGGTTCAACTCTTGGTGACAACTTCAATTTCTCGATGAAATTTGGAACTTCTGCACCTGTTGCAAAAGCAAAAATGCTAAATGCAGATCAATATTTGCAGCTTTATCAGGAAGCCTGGGAAAACGATGGAAATGTAGGAAGAGCCACACTACCCGGGGGTATGACATGGGATGAAATCGAAAGAAGAAATATCAATACTGACTGGTGGGACGAAAACGTTCAGGACGGATTCAAGCAAGACTATAACTTCTCGTGGACAAAGGGAACAAAAAAATTAAAAACCTATATGGGCCTGTCCTATTCAGATAATCAGAGTTATCTGGTTGGAAACAGCTTTGAAAGGGCAAGTGCACGACTCAACACGGATTATGAAATTTCAAGCGCCACAAAGCTATCAAGTTCAGTATCGTATACCCGCGGAAATAACAATCGGGTAAATGCTGCCTGGAGTGGCGGGCTTGGGGATGCTATGTCAACTGCTCTCCCCATCTATCCTATCTACAATGATGATGGAACCTTCTGGAATCAAACAGGAGCGCCAAATTCCATAAGACAAAGAGAGTTGACAGACTGGAATACCGTTGATACAAGAATTATTGGCAATCTTTCACTAAATCATGCACTGGACAATGGAATCACATTGAATGTTATGGGTTCCTACGATTATTTTGAATCTAATGATGACAAGTGGGAAGCAGGTGAATTGGTCGGGAGAAATGACATTGTTGGTCAGGCTTTTGCAAACATCACCGAAGTACATAATTACAATGGAGTAGTAACAGGGGAATACACGTTTAACCTTAATGGCAATGACTTAAAAGTTTTGGCAGGATCAGAATATCAGCAGTCTACAAGAAGTGCTGTGACCGGAAAAGGAATAACTGATGTTACAGAGCAATTACGATTTGATCCGACTCCTGGCGAAAACAGTGAAAGTTTTGGTGGTACACCAATCAATGACGAGGTGACCAAATTTATAAGCTTCTTCTCAAGGTTCAATTACAACATTGCTAATAAATACTTTTTTCAGGCCACCCTTAGAACTGACGGATCTTCAAAATTCGGACCGGATAACAGGTTCGGATTCTTTCCAACAGTTGGATTTAGCTGGTTTGCCAATGAAGAAGATTTTATGAGTAATGTGGATGTCATCAGTTTACTCAAGTTTAAGATCAATTATGGAATCACGGGGAATTCAGACTTTGGAACAAACGAATACATTGGTACTTATCTAAGGCAGGGACCTCCTGATCAAAATGGCTATGCCTTTAATCCTATTCTTTTCCCTACGAAACTGGCAAATCCGGATTTGAAATGGGAAACCACCAGCAATTTTGATGTTGGATTTGAGGCCGGCTTCCTTGATGATAAAATCATTTTAGAATTTGACTACTACAGAAAAGTCACTAAAGATGTACTGGCTCAAATTGCCCTTCCACCTCAAAACGGAATTGACAATTCCATCTTTGAAAATGTGGGTGAAGTTTCAAATACTGGAATTGAATTATCCCTGTCAACCATCAATTACAGTTCTGAAAATTTTAAGTGGAGCACCAATTTCAATATTTCCAGATACTCAAACAAAATTGAATCAATTGGCAATTTCTCAGAAGAAGCCGTAAGCGGAGGAACCAACGATACAAGGGTAATCGTTGGAAAACCGGTTGGAACCAACTTCCTCGTTCGTTTTTCACATGTTGATCCGGCAACCGGAAGACCTGTCTACCTGGATATTGATGGTAATGAAACGTTCAATTGGGATCCAAAAGACAGGATTGCAGTAGGCAAGGTACTTCCTGATTTCACCGGAGGATTGACCAATACGCTTACCTACAAAAATTGGAATTTTTCATTCCTTCTTGTGTTCACAAAAGGCGGGAACATTTACGATTCATCTTCAAAAAGGCAATTGGGTGTTGTTACGACCTGGAATATGCGAGAAGACCTCTTCGATCGTTGGAGACAGCCAGGTGATGTGGCTACTTATCCAAGGCTCACACTTGATACTGAAACATATGGTTCAGGAACACCATGGATTAACACAGACTTGTGGCTCCATGATGCTTCTTACATCAGGCTAAGAAATGTAAGTCTTAGCTATCAAATTCCATTAGCTGAAGGATTCCTGAAAAATGCCAGTGTTACCTTCTCAGCGACCAACCTGCTGACATTCACCAATTTCGTTGGGCTTGATCCTGAAATTGCAAGGGATTTTGAAGATGCTACAGATCGTAATATGAGTAGCAATATTACTTACCTCACTCCACCGCAAGAGAGAAGCTTTAATCTTGGTGTAAACATTAACTTTTAAGAAGAATCATGAAAAAGCTATTAACAATACTATTTACATTCTCACTTTTAAGTTGCAGTATATTAGATACTGATATTCCCACAACAGAAATACTCGAAGAGGATGCCATTAAGACGGAAGCGGATTTACGTGATATTTTAAATTCTGCTTATGATGTGATGGCTAACTATAATAACGGGTTGTCACAGCGCTTATCAGAGCTCTTGTCTGACAACATTGCAGATGGTTTCACTGATGGAGCCGGATTTTTTAATGAGGTCTATACAAGAAATACCAACTTCTTCAACTCTGAAGTCGGGAACTATTATAAAGAACCCTACTTCGCGATTCACAGAGCCAATACCCTCATTGAAAACGTTGACAGGGTTGAGTTAAATGATGCATCGAGATCTCAGATCATTGCGGAAGCCCGATTCATAAGGGCTATCTCACATTTTAACCTTGTCAATTTGATGGCACATCCTCCAGGCTACACAAGTGATAATTCTCACCCTGGCATTGCCATCCGAACAGTCGCAGGACCAGAGCCGATTACCAGATTTACCGTTGATGAATCTTATGATGCCATCATCAAAGATTTAAGATTTGCAGAAGCCAGTCTGCCAGAAAGCAATGGAGTGTACGCAACAAGTTATGCTGCACAGGGCTTTCTTGCCAAAGTCTATTTCATGGAACAGAATTATGATTCCGCTATATACTACACAAGTCAGGTTATTGGCCCTGGAACTCCGTTTGCTCTGACAAATAATGTAAGCGCCAGGTATACTCAGAATATTACCTCCGAACACATATTCTATTCGTTAAGTACAGGTTCGTTTGACAATAGAGCCAGTACCTTCATTGGTTCCTTCCGAAGCGATGTGAATGAACCATTTCTAAAAGTCACTCAGGAACTTTACGATCTGGCAACAGCTAATGCAAGTGATGACAGAGCAGCCTGGTTTGAAGAAGTAACACGTGAAGACGGAAGCACATTCTATGTGACCACCAAATTCAACAACAACTTCCAAAATGTAGCTATTATTCATTTGGTTGATATGTTGTTGACAAGAGCTGAGTCACATGCTATCTTAGGGAATGACCTCCCACAAGCTATGAGCGATTTGAATGAAGTGAGAAACAGAGCAGGGCTTACAAGCATTAGTCCGGTAAGCACACAGGCTCAAATCATTCAGGCGATACGCGATGAGCGAAGAATTGAAATGTCTATCGAAGGAGACAGAGTATTACAACTTAAAAGACAAGGAGCTTCGGGAGATGATATTCAAATACGTGGAGCTGATTGGGATTGCCCGGGATCCATATTGCAATTTCCCGCTACTGAAGGATTTCCAGGCTTTGTTTTTAATGATCAGGGAGGATGTTAAACATATTGAAGATGAAAAAGCAAAAAATTTATTACGTACTGTTTCTTCTGCTGGGTTGTACGAATCCTGTAGATGATCTTGAAATAGGTGAACCATTCAGTCAACAAGAGGCAGTTATTGATGATTGGGAACTCAGAAGAGTTCATCATATTGATGAACTTGATCTGAACAAACCCTATACTGATCTGACTGAACTTTTCACAGCTTCGGCAGCTTCATTAGTTATTGACGAGTCCACTTTTACCTATACTCAGAGCTCGGGGCCTAACTTCCTTGATACCTCAGGTTCATGGGAGTTTGACGATGAAGATTTTCCGGAATACATGATATTGAATTCAGGTACTCAGGTCAGGCTGGGTGCTCCTGCAAGAAGTGCAAATGATTCGCTCATTTTAGTGTTTGAACGAAAATGTGAGGAAAAAACAGTCTCATCATACGAGTATCTATTTATCAGAAAATAAGAGATCAAATGAAGAAAATAACGATAACCCTGATAACTGTTTTGTGCTTCGTAAAGACACAGGCACAAATAACTATTGAACCCGAAGAGTGGTTACCCTGTGAGGAAATAAAGCTTGTAGTTGATATTTCCGGAAGCAGCTGCACAAAACTTATCGGTGATGACGGCCCACTCTACATGTGGACATGGGAACCTGCAGATCCGGCAGTTGAAGGTGGTAACGGCCAATGGACAGACTCCAACGAAGCACTTCAGATGACTCAGGAATCTCCAAATGTCTGGAGCTTCACGATGATTCCTACAGAATTCTATGGTGTTTCTGCTGATAAAGTGTACGAAACAGGATTTTCATTGCTTGTGAAGGCAAATGACGCAGGAACTGATGGTGGTTGTGAGGAGCTAAAGACAGATGATTACCATCTTGATGTTGCACCGCCTTTTACCAGTCAAAAATTATTTGCTTTACCGAAGGCTGTATTTTCAAATGATGTTTTTTCTTTTCGTTATGATAATAATCTGGAACAAAAGACCTCCATGCAAAATTTGACTGAAGTTTATGTGTATACTGCTGCAATAGCCGGAGGTGTTGAATATCCCATTTCAACAATGGGGGAAGTTGGAAACAACCCGAATCTTCAAATGACCAGTCTTGGTGAAGGACAATTTGTTTTTTCCATTGTTCCTGAAGATTTCTTTACCGGAGTTCCGGCGGGAACACCAATTGATCAGTTACTGTTTGTTGCCAGAAAAAAAGATATGCTTTCTGCAGATGACAGAGTGGATGAAGATGCCTTTTTTGAAATTGGCTGTGCTGCTGCAGGCGGAGGATGCTAGTTAAATGAAAATCGTAAGAATCATTTTCGTTTTGGGGACTGTGTCGATGTGGCACAGTCTTTTTTGTCAGGTAACAACTGAACCGGCTGTACCCACACCCGAGAGTTCAATCCGAATAATTTATGATGCAACAATGGGAACTTCAGAACTGGTTGGCGCAACGAAGGTTTACATGCACAGCGGTGTTATTCTATCTTCTGAAACCGGAACATCCTGGCAGAATGTAATTGGAAACTGGGGTTCAGATGATGGTGTTGGAGAAATGACCAAAGTTGCAGGAGAATCTGATAAATGGGAAATTACCATTGACCCGAGGACCTACTATAATGTTCCGTCTGCTCCTGTCTATCGAATCGGAATGGTTTTTCGAAATGCGGATGGTAGTGATGAAGGGAAATCCGACAGTAATTCCGACATCTTCGTAGATCTGTTGCAAAGTGGTTTCGGACTCAACCTGCTCTCTCCATCTTCCAATTCATTTTTTGTCGATCAGAATGACGAAATTCAAATCTCCGTTGCTGCCTCAGAGAATGCAGATTTTGAACTATTTGTCAATGATATTTCAACGGATGTGATGACTGGAACGGATACTTACAACTATACTCATACCGTCAGTGAATCAACTGGTTCCACTGAGTTAAGAGTAAGTGCTACAAACGGCGCTGAATCTGATGAAGTATCCATCACTTATACAGTGAAGGAAGTTTCACCACTGGCAACCATTCCACCCGGAATAATAAAGGGAATCAACTATCAGGTCGATGAAACGAAAGTGACACTATGTCTGGAAGCCCCCTTAAAATCATCTGTTTATGTGGTTGGGGAATTCAATAATTGGGTGGTCAGTGCCGATTACCTGATGAACAAAGACGGAGACCTTTTCTGGCTGGAAATTGACGGACTGACTCCAAATGTTGAATACGGGTTTCAGTATCTGGTGGATCAAAACATCTATGTGGCAGATCCATATACTGATAAGGTATTGGATCCCGACGATGTTGGGATACCTACAACAGTTTACCCTGATTTAAAAGAGTACCCACAGGAGGCTTTTAGAGACTTGTGGTACCAGCGTATGGTTTCCGTATTTCAGACTGGTCAGGCTGACTATCAGTGGGAAGCTGGAAATTTTGAGCACCCGGCAAAAGATGAACTGGTTATCTATGAAATACTCATTCGAGATTACTTTGGAGTTGGACAGAGAAGTTATCAAAACCTGATTGATACCTTAAGCTATTTAAGCGAGCTGGGTGTAAATGCCGTTGAACTTATGCCAATCACCGAGTTTAGAAAGAATGAAAGTTGGGGGTATGACAACACGTTCATGTTTGCTCCGGATAAAGCTTACGGACCGAAAGAAGACCTGAAGAAATTCATAGATGAGGCACATAAATTAGGCATTGCAGTAATTCTGGATATTGTAATGAACCATCATGAAAATTCAGCACCAAATGTTTCCATGTACTTTGAGGGAAACAGCGTGACGAATGATAATCCGTGGTTCAATGTATCAGCACCCCATCAGGTGCTTGGATTTTTTTATGACTTCAACCATGAAAGCACCTATACCCAAAACTACCTCGACAGCCTCAATCGTTACTGGCTCAGGGAATACAAAGTGGACGGGTTTCGGTTTGACCTGTCCAAAGGATTTACTCAGAAGCAAACCACCGGATTTGATGACTGGGGCGCTTATGATCAGGGCAGGATTGACATTTTGAAAAGAATGGCCGATGTGATCTGGGACCAAAACCCTGATACCTATATTATTCTGGAACATTTTGGTGATAATTCGGAAGAAGAGGAACTATCCGATTACGGAATGATGCTCTGGGGCAACCTTACTCATGCCTATTCGCAGCTTGCGATGGGGTTTTCTGCCGAAAGCAACATCACAGGGGTCGCTGCTTCCACAAAAGGATGGACAGACAATCACCTGGTGGGGTACATGGAAAGTCATGACGAGGAACGAATGATGTATAAATGTGTGGAATTTGGAAACGAGAATTCCAACTATTCAACACAGGACTACAATACAGCGCTGGAACGAGTAATGGCTGCCTCCTCGTTTTTCTACACTGTTCCCGGACCAAAAATGCTGTGGCAGTTCGGTGAAACAGGTTTTGATTATTCCATCAACAGATGTACAGATGGTTCGATTGACAATAATTGCAGGCTGTCCATTAAGCCAACCACGTGGGATTATCTTGAAAACGAGGAAAATCAGCACCTGCTTGAGGTCACTTCCGAGCTGATTCATCTAAAAACCACTTATGGGCTTTTTCAATCCGGTGATGTTTCCTTTTTTAATGGAACCAGTCTTGGCAGGCATATGTGGATTACTCAAAATGATCTTACCCAACCAACAGACCCTTCCGAAATGAATGCGGTGGTCGTTGGAAATTTTGATATATCTGCTCGAGACATACAGGTCACCTTTCCTCACGACGGAAAGTGGTACCACTATTTCGATCAGGGAGATTCTATTGAAAGTACGGGAGCAATGACCTACACTTTTCAGCCTGGAGAATTCAAAATCTACACGGATGTGAAACTGGAAGCAACTACTCCGGAATTAATGCAAAACCTTAAGCCAACTGCTCCACTGAATCTTACCGCTTCAGATGAAACCGACGGTATTTTATTATCATGGGAAGATCGTTCGACGATTAATACCGGCTATTTTATTTATCGGAAAGAGACAGGTACAGATTGGGAGTTGGTGGATACAACCGGAGATATTGAGTCATACCTCGACAAAGGCATACTTCCTGAAAGCAGCTACCAGTATCAGGTAGCATCCTATAATCTGATCGGGGAACGAAGATCTGAAATTATTGATGCCACTTCTTCAAATTTTGTTCTGGGACTTGATATTACTTCAGCAGGTCAGCTCTACCCAAATCCTACCAGGGATTTCATCAAATTGTCAGGAGAAAAAACCTACTCCTCGTATTCAATCTATACGCTGAATGGCAAAATGCTTAAGCAGGGGGAATTACATGCTCATGCAGAAATTGAAATTTCCATAAGTGATATTTCAGCAGGAACCTACATCTTGAAGTTGTCACATAAAGAAGCGTCAAATTCATTCAGATTTACAAAAAATTAGCTATGAGGACTAAGTTATTCTTAGTGATGGTTGCATTGATCATGCACGGTGCATATTCCCAAAATTCCGAACTTCAACATGTCGAACCTCCATTCTGGTGGACGGGTATGGTTAATCCCGATCTCCAAATCATGCTTCATGGAGAGGATATCGCTGATTTCACACCTGAACTTGACTATCAGGGGGTCAGCATTAAGAATGTTGAAAAACCTGAGAACTCAAATTACCTGATCGTTAACCTTTCCATTGCGGATAATACCAAACCCGGCTCTTTTGATCTCACTTTAAAAGACGGAAAGAAGAAAGTGATCAGCTATTCGTACGAACTAAAAGAGCGAGATCAAAATGCCACTTACACCAACAGTTTTAATCCTTCGGACGTACTTTACCTGATCACTCCTGACCGATTCGCAAACGGGAATCCTGAAAATGATTCAGTCGATGGTTTGCTTGAAAATGTAAATCGATCCAATCCGGGAGGGCGACATGGGGGAGATATTCAGGGAATCAGTGATCAGCTGGACTACATCAAAGATTTGGGGTTCACTGCAATCTGGGTCAATCCGATGCTTGAAAACGACATGAAGGAATATTCCTACCACGGCTATTCCACCACAGACTTCTACTCGATTGATTCCCGGTTTGGAAGTAATGAGGAGTACAAAGAACTGGTCAGCAAAGCCAACGAGAATGGAATAAAAGTGATCATGGACATGATCCTTAACCACTGCGGATCCAATCACTGGTGGATGAAAGACCTGCCTTCCTCTAACTGGTTCAACTATCAAAAGGAGTACATTGAGGAGGGTAAGTATCAAAACACGTCTCACAGAAAAACGGTCATTCAGGATCCATACGTTTCTCAAATTGATGTGAAGGAGTTCACAGATGGCTGGTTTGTTCCATCCATGCCAGACATGAATCAGCGCAATCCACATCTGGCTACTTATCTGATTCAGAATTCCATCTGGTGGATTGAGTATACCGGGATCAATGGAATCCGTATGGATACCTACCCTTACCCGGAGAAGGACTTCATGACCGACTGGACCTGTGCCGTTAAAAACGAATACCCTGACTTTATCACGGTCGGCGAAGAATGGTATCAGGATCCGTCAATCGTTTCATTCTGGCAACAGGGGAAAAATAATATCAATGGGTATACTTCCTGTCTTCCCAGCCTCATGGACTTTCCGCTTCAGGCTAAATTGAGTGAAGGATTAAACCAGCCGGAAGGCGGATTTAGTGGGTGGTCGACTACCTACACTACACTGGCACTGGATTTCATGTACCCGGATCCTTCAAACCTTGTGGTTTTTCCGGACAACCACGACATGAGCCGTTTCTTCACACAGGTCAACGAGGATTTCAATTTATTTAAACTCGGAATGACTTACATCCTGACTGTAAGAGGAATTCCTCAGATTTATTATGGGTCTGAAATTTTAATGAAGAATCCGGGAACAGGAGATCACGGAATCATTCGCAGCGATTTCCCAGGGGGATGGGAAGGTGATGAAGTCAATGCCTTTTCGGGAGAAGGACTTACAGAACAGCAAAAGGAAGCAAAAGATTTTTTCAGGAAGTTGCTCAACTGGCGAAAAAGTGAGACAACTGTGCACGATGGTAAACTGATGCATTACAATCCTAAAGATGGAATATATGTCCTCTTCAGATATACTGATGACGATAAAGTGATGGTTGTTTTGAGCAAGAATTCGAATGAGATCACTCTGGATTTATCAAGATTCAGTGAAATGATTATGGGAGATGAGACTGGATTTGAAGTGTTGACAGGTAATGAAATCAACTTTAAGGGCTCATTAACTGTTCCTCCCATGACTCCTATGGTCATCGACCTTAATAACTAAGTCTGGTAATGACAGGTTTCTTTTCGTACTCATTTGAGTGTTCTTTCTTCACTTTCTTGCTCATATTGTAAAAACAATCAATACTATAAGTTTGATATTTAATAATTTTTATTATAACGGTTATATTTACACAATATTCATCACCGAATAATGGATTTTTTCACTACCGAAATAACTACCTCAATAATAGTTGGAATTGGCACAGGGTTTGTTTCTTCTTTATCATTCCTTTGGTTTTTAACTAAAATGAGACCAAATATGGTGATATCAGAATATATAGCCATAGACCCAATAACACTAAATGGTGAAGTGTTTAACGCATATAGATTTAAGGTGTTAAACAAAACATGGCTGAGTAGTGTTTACGATATAGAAGCTCAGCTTATTCTAATAAATTTTGTAAATAGTGATAGAGGTCAAAATCTTTTCCTACACCCTCTTGAGTTATTGAAAAGTAAAACTTGGTCACTTAACAAGATTGACAAAAATGATACTCATGCAGAATATGCTTTTCAGTTTATAACAACTGAGGATTTGGAGCAGAAATGGACTGATGCTGACAATATAGAATTGAGAGTCAAGGCAAAGCATGCTTTTAGTGGTTTTAGCAAGACAGTCAAGAAAAGATATTATAAACCAAACAACACATTAAAGAATGGTGCGTTTAGATTTGGGAATACATTAGAAATAAGTTAATTTGATTATCAAACGAGAGAAGCAATGAATAGAGATATTATAGGAGCTTAAATAAATATTTTATTTAACTTCTTGAATCTTTTAAGACAAACTATGTAGAACAACTAAAAAACATTAAGGGGCGTTGCCCCTTTTTTTTGTGAAACAAAGATCTTGTTTACAGGTGTAAAAATAAACTATAAAAGGCTTAGTTGGATATGGAAGACGTGAGAGTTCTTTAACTGTTCCTCCCATGACTCCTATGGTCATCGACCTGAACTAGAAAAATGCTAAAACAAAAAAGCCATCCCTCATACAGGGATGGCTTTTATTTGCTGAACTTTAATTAATTATCAATCAGGCCCTGTCCCTCAATCCACGGTGCACCTGTTGCCCTTAAATCGGTTTCGATTTGTGTCAATTGATTGGCCACATCTTTAACCTTCGTCTTGATTTGATCCAGCTGTTTCCTGGCTCGATCAAAAGCAGCCTTATGATTTGGAGTCGGGCCATAGGTCGTTCCAAGTGCCACTCTGCCCATAAAGTTCCCACTACCAGGTGTCGGGTCTGAACGTTCCCCAATTTCCCCCCTGGTTTCATCTCCATTCATTTCCTGGTTGATATCCAACAATACGTCTCTCGTCTGATAGATTCTGGTCATCAATTCAGGAGATGGATTTGTTGCTTTCTCATGTGCTCTTCCCATTGCTTCAATTTTTGAAATACTTCTGGAAAGTACAGTATTGGTAGCAGTCATATCCTGCTGAAAAACCTCGTACTCTTTGCGGAAATTGTTGATCTCGGCATAACTCGCACCTTTCAATGCTCCTTCTTCCAATGGAATCACTTCAAAACTCATTGGTTCTGCCAGCTGTGTCATTTTACCGTCAACAATTTTGGCCAGTGTTGCTGTGTAAGTTCCCGGAGTGGCTTTTATTCCGCCACCACCAAAACCGCGTCCTCCTCCACCACTTCTCAGTCTTTCTCCACTGCGATTCGCGTATCCCAAATTCCAGCTTACTCTGTTGAATCCCTTCATGTTCTTACCTTTTACCGTATTCACAACTTCTCCATTGCTGTCTTTGATGGTTATTATAATGGAAGGTCCTACCTGTCTTTTTTCGTCTTCCAGTGCTTCCCATCCTGGAAACGGGATATTTGCTTTCTGCTTCTCAAGATCTTTTTCTCTGGCTTTTCTTGCATCCTTCAAAGATTCCAGCTTATCAGAAAGGTAATAAGTGAATACTGCTCCATAAGGCGGATTCTCTGCATAGTACGTTGCATCCCCCTGACCATATATTTCCTCAATTTCTGAATACCAGTAGGCAGGTCTAGTTTTGAACATTGTTGCTTCTGCGTTGATCATGGATGGCTGGAATTCTCTAATTGGGGTCATATCGTCCAACACATAGAATCCTCTTCCAAAAGATGCAGCCACCAGATCATTTTCTCTTCTCTGAATGGTAATATCCCTGAAGGAAATTGTCGGTAAGCCACCTTTCAGTTTCAACCATTTCTTACCTCCGTCAGGAGTAAAATAAATACCAAACTCAGTGGCGGCAAATAACAAGTCTTTCCTTACATGATCCTGTACCAGTCTCCAGGTAATCAGCTTAGTGGGCAGGTCGCCATTGATGAGTGTCCATGAACGCCCCTTGTCCGTACTTTTCAAAAGATACGGCTTGTAATCACCGTATTTATGATTGTCCAGGGCTGCATACACTACATTGGCATCATATAAATCTGCTCGTACATCATTTACAAAAGCAGTCGAGGGAATGCCTTTGATGCTGCTCAGTTCCATTTTTCTCCAGTTAGCACCACCATCTTCTGTTACCTGAATGATGCCGTCATCCGTACCTGCATAAATCAGTCCCTCCTGCTTTGGTGATTCTGCCAGAGAAGTAATGGTATTGTAGTTGGACATGGCACCAATGTCCCATGGGTTATCCCAACTCTGTGTTCTCCCCATGATTGGAAGTGTGATTCGCTCCTGATTTCTTGTCAGGTCAGTAGAAATAGCGGTCCACTCATCTCCCCGGTTCTCAGATCGCCAGACTCGCTGTGAAGCAAAATATAGTCGTGTGGGATTATGCGGGCTTACCAGAATGGGTGCATCCCAGTTGAATCGTTCGTAAGGATCACCTTCTCCAGCCTGAGGCTGAATAAGCACAGTCTCCCCTGTAGTCTGATCTATTCTCCACAACATGCCCTGTTGAAATTCTCCATATGTAATTTTCGGATTGCCCGGCTCCACTGCCGACTGATGTCCGTCTGCTCCAAGTGTGATCCAAAAATCCGCATTGCTAATCCCTGCCTCATTTTTAGTTCGCACCGGGCCACCATGAGATCCATTGTCCTGGGTTCCTCCGTATACATTATAAAATGGAGCAGAGTCATCGACCGCCACCTTATAGTATTGAGTAAGAGGGAGGTTTGGTATAAATTTCCAGCTTTTAGTTAAATCAAAGGTCTCATAAAGCCCGCCATCTGTACCGAAGAGTAAGTAGTTTGGATCACTCTTTCGGAACGCCATCGCATGTGTATCCACGTGTTTCTTTTCCTCGTTCATGTTGTAGAAGGTCTTCCCATGATCGTCGGAAATTTTCACGGTATTGTTCATGAGAAACAATTTTCCTTCATGATGCGGAGACGCATAGAGTTCCTGATAGTAATGAGGTCCGGTTCCTCCTGACACTGTATTGGACTGTTTGGTCCATGAAGTACCCTGATTGCTGGTCATAAAGACCCCTCCGGTTTTTCGGTCTGTTTCCAACACAGCATAAACCACATCCGGATTAAATGGTGAAATAGCCAGACCTGTTTTTCCCAGATTCGATTTGGGTATTCCATTTGTCAGCTTTTCCCAGGTTTCACCTCCGTCTCTGCTTCGGTGTAATCCGGACTCAGGTCCGCCACCCATATAAGCAGCCACTGTTCGGTGTCTTTGCCATGTTGCAGCATACATAAGATCCGGATCACGTGGATCCATAACAATGTCTGTCACACCTGTCCATTCATTGTCTCCCAACGTCTTCTTCCAACTGTTGCCGCCATCTGTTGACTTATACAAGCCTCTTTCACCGCCTTTGCTCCAAAGTGGGCCCTGAGAAGCAGCCCATATAACATTTGGATTTTCCGGATGGACGATAATCTTCGATAAATGCTCCGAATCCTTCAGTCCCATGTTTTTCCATGACTTGCCCTCATCGTAGCTGACATAAATACCGTCACCAAAGCCCATGTGTCGTCCGCCAACATTCTCTCCGGTTCCAACCCAGATCGTAGCAGGGTTATTGGGATCAATGGTCACACAGCCAATCGAGTAGACAGACTGCCCATCAAAAATGGGTGTCCATGTCGTTCCTGCGTTGATCGTTTTCCAGACTCCTCCTGATCCAACAGCCACATACCATACATTTTCATTGTCAGGGTGGATAGCGATATCTGCTATCCTGCCTGAGGTAAGCGACGGACCAAGGTTCCGGAATTTTAGTCCGCTAAATGTTTCTTCCTTTAGTTCCTGCGCCTCTGTGGAGATCAAAACTCCCCCAAGACACATACTAAAAAGTGCAATTCGCAATAGGTTCTTCATACGTGATATTTTTTTTCTTCTTCTAATCTACACCCTGGATCACTGAAAGCAGAAACACATTTTGATTAATGGTAGTGGAACTGATGTAAATCTATTTGAGGAGTGGTGGAATCAATCATGCATTCAGATATCTCAATTAACTTTGTGACATGAAAACCAAAAAAGAAATTGTTAAAAACTGGTTGCCAAGATATACAGGAACCCAACTGGATGAATTCGGACAGTATATATTGCTTACAAATTTTCACAACTATGTAGAAATGTTTGCGGAGAAATTCGACGTGGAAATCAAAGGGAAAGGAGGCAGTATGCAAACTGCAACTTCCGGTGAAATTACAATTATCAATTTTGGTATGGGAAGCGCTCTCGCCGCAACCATAATGGATTTGCTGGCAGCCATTTCTCCAAAGGCCGTACTTTTTCTCGGAAAATGTGGAGGGTTGAAAAAAGTGAACCGCTTGGGAGACCTGATCCTGCCAATAGCTGCTATCAGAGGAGAAGGAACTTCTGATGATTATTTACCCTCTGAGGTGCCTGCTTTACCCTCTTTCCGACTTCAACGTGCGATTTCACACGTAATCAAAGCAAAAGGACTCGACTACTGGACCGGATCTGTTTATACAACCAATCGCCGGGTCTGGGAACATGATGAAGAATTTAAAGAATATCTGCGATCCATTCGAGCTTCCGCCATTGATATGGAAACGGCTACTTTATTTACTGTAGGGTTCAGCAATAAAATTCCACGAGGTGCTCTCCTGCTGGTATCTGACAATCCCATGATTCCTGAGGGTGTAAAAACATCCGCCAGTGATAAGAAGGTGACTTCAAAATTTGTAGAAACTCACCTTCAAATCGGTATCGATGCACTTTCCGAATTAATCAATTCAGGAGAATCCGTCAAGCACCTGAAGTTCGAATAAATCATTTCTCCTCTTTAAACCTTCTAAGAAGTTCATAGTCCAATCTCCAAATCATCAGACTATGAAAAAGGTAATACTATTATTGGGAGTACTTGTGGCAGCTAACATTCTGGCAGCTCAGGACACATTAACTGTGAAAGAAGCTCGGGGAAAAAACTTTAAATCAAGACTTGGGCTAACCAGCGAGCAGGAAGAGCAATTGAAGGAATTGAGGGGAAAGCTGCGACCGGAGCTAAAGTCAATCAGGGAAGATGATTCCAAAAGCAGAAGTGAAAAACTAAGGGCACTGGCCGATGTACAGGAAGTAAAGGAGAAAGAACTATCAACAATTCTGTCCGGCACTCAAATGGCAGAACTCAAATCCATTCGTTCTGAGGTAAGAGAAAATATCAGGCAAAGACAAAGTACATGGATGAAAAGAAGAACAGATATTCGGAAGAATGTCAGAAAAAGGAGGAGAATGAGAATGGAAAAACGATCCGAAAATTAACACCCTCAGGGATATGTCATTAAGTTATCCCGAACTCGCGTCGGAATTGATAAGCATAATTCAATTTGTGATCGGCCCTTTCTCGGTTTTGAGGAGGGCTTTTTTATGGAAACAATTCTCCCTCCGACCCTACAGGAATGATCAGGTTCAACCCCAACTCGTCATTCAGTTTTTTTGTCATATAAGCCGACAAGACCGGTGATTCTTTTTCCAGATTCTGATGCACGAAGAAATACAAATTCTCCATTCCCGCATCGGCCCACTGCTTAATCCTGATCATCCAGTCATCCAGTCTGGAATAATCACTTTCGTGATTTGCCCCAACGTAACGCACAAAAACGTCCGGGGAGGTAAGTCTCATATGAAGTAAATCCCTCCTGCCGGCCGTATCCGTAACAATGTTGGAAATTTTATGTTGTTCAAAAAGCTGATAGACATCATTCGCCACCGCTTCGTCATTGAACCATTCTGTATTTCGAAGTTCAATCGCCAGGGGAATATCCTTTGGCCAGTATTCCACAAAAGTGACAAGTCGCTCCATGTTTGCCGGCTTAAAATTATCATGCAATTGCAAAAAGCACATCCCCAGTTTATCGCCAAGATTTCTGATATTGATTGTGTATCGCTCAACAGGCTCCTCGATATTATTGAGTCGTTTTATATGACTCACCATTTGATGAACCTTGGGGAAAAATTTGAAATCATCAGGTGTCTTCTCTACCCATTTCGCAATCTGATCTTCACTGAAGTGATTGTAAAAAGTAGCATTGAGTTCAATTGAATTAAACTGAGTAGAGTAATAAGTCAATTCATCTTTGGTTCCCCTTGGATAGAATTTCTTTAGGTCCTGCTTATTCCATTTGGCACATCCAATAAAAACTGATTGCAGTCCTTTTCCCTTTTTCAAAACATTCGCGGTATCCGGATGATCCGCAGATAATGTAAAATCTACCAGTTCCGGGTTTTCTACTCCTCCAAATTTCATGACAGCTTATTTAAACAGTTTCAGATTCTTCTTAACAAATTTATCGAGAGTTCGGTCAGGCAGCAACCTCGGAAGGGTCCAGTTCTTAAACCGCTGTGGAACCAGGGAATACCTGGTCTTTGGGTTGGTCTTCTCATATATCCCGAGAATGATTTTGGCCGCTTTGTCTGAAGACCATCCCCTTTTAATTGCTTTCACCACAAAAACATCCTGAAAGATTTTCAGGGATTTATAAAATGGTGAGTGCGCATATTTCGTATCCTGTTCCTGCCCCGTGCCCTTATTCCAGATTGGCGTTTTAATCGGACCCGGACCAATAATGGTCACATCAATTCCGAACAATTGAAGCTCACGTCTCAGGCTTTGAGAAATTCCCTCTACTGCATGTTTGGATCCTGCGTAGGGTGATAAAAAAGGCATGGAAAGTTTACCTGCCACAGATGATATCTGTAAAATACGTCCGGGTTTTACCGGATGATTATCTCGTGCTCCTAACAACGGGAGAAAAGCCTGTGTCACTTTCACCAGGCCAATTACATTAACCTCAAATTGATACCTCAATTCTTCCATGTCAAGATCCATGAAAGGGCCACCTACAGCTACTCCGGCATTGTTGATTAATCCTCCCAGACCCTCACCACCAATTTTTTCTGTAAGGAGTGAAGCGGCTTCATCAACTGCTTTGTGATCAGTTACATCAAACAGCAATGGCTCAAAACCTTCTCCTAATTCATTCTCCAATCGATTGGCATCTTCCTTTTTTCTGACACTGCCAAAGACTTTGTAACCACTATTTATAAATACCTTAGCCAGGTCATACCCGATACCGGTAGAAGCACCTGTTATTAAAACATTTTTAGATTCATTCATTCTTTAAACCCATTAAGTCAGTGAGCCAGATCAATCAGGTAATCCGCAACCGAAAGTCCGTCTACCCTCCTCAATACATAGATAAGCCAATACCAAGGGAAATCATAGAGGAGCTCCTCGAAAATGCGAATCATGCGCCCACTCACAGACTTACGGAACCCTGGCGTTTTAAGGTTTTTTTAGGTGAAGGAAAAAAGAGACTTGGAGATTTTCTTGCTGAGAAATACCGGGAAACGGTTACTGAGTTTGTACCTGCAAAATTTGAAAAGATAAAAGTAAATCCGACGAAAGCCGGTGCAGTGATTGCTATTATTCTTCACAGGGATCCCGAGGAAAGAATCCCGGAATGGGAAGAGACCGCTTCAGTTGCCTGTGCGGTGCAGAATATGTGGATGTCCTGCAGTCAATATGGTTTGGGCGGGTACTGGAGCTCTCCGGATTTGGCCGACTATCTGGGAGAACTTACGAAGCTTAAGGAAAATGAAAAATGTCTCGGTTTTTTCTATCTGGGGTATTGTGATCAGAATGATCGGATTGTAAAGAAGAAACCTGTAGAAGAAAAGGTGAGTTGGGTTTTATCTTAAGCGGCCTGCCATAAGATTTCCCGATGCGAAGTTTCCGGATTTTGCAAAACAATCCTTGCCGGATTTGGAAGCAGGATTAATCGACCTTCTTTAAAAGAAAAATCGTCCAGGTGCACAACCACCCCTTCGTCGAGTGGAGCATCATATTCTTCGCTTCTTTTGTCGTAGTGGCTGGCCAGGTATTTATCAATAGGTTGAATCTCATCGTCAGGACATAACTCATCGTAGATTTCAAACATGATTTGCTCCATGGTTACACCGTATTTTGCATTGAAATACTCTGACATTTTCTCGAAAAGTCTTCGGATCGAATCGTATTCGCGGGAGGCGTTTTCTAAGGAACTAACTCGGTTTTTCACTTCTACTAAATCGATGAGATCTTCATTCAGAGAATACATAGCTGCGATTGTTTTCATTTTCTAAGTAACGAAAAATTAATCCAGATGAAAAAAACATTCGATAAACGACTAATTTCAGGGCATAACCATGAGAAATCATCGATAAGCCAAATTTTGACCTATGCTTCTTGAAAAAGACACACTCAATACACTTGTAAAAGCGCTGGAAAAACTGGAGGATGGATTTAATCTTCCAGCTATTTCCATGAATTATGATCAACAGGCCATAGCCAATGTGCTCGATCAGGTAGCGGAAAAGATGCAAAATAATTATCCCTATTTTCATCCGCTCTTTGCCGGGCAAATGCTCAAGCCGCCTCACCCGATTGCCAGGGCTGCTTATTCGCTTGCGATGTACATTAATCCAAACAACCACGCGATGGATGGCAGCAAAGCCAGTTCGCCAATGGAAAAAGAGGTCGTGAGTGACCTGTCACGAATGTTTGGTATGGATCAACACCTTGGTCATTTGACCAGTGGCGGAACCATGGCTAATCTTGAAGGGTTATGGGTAGCCGGACAAATTCACCCGAATAAAAGTATCATCGCCTCCGATCAGTCGCATTACACTCATGAACGGATTTCCGGGGCACTAAAACTCCCATTTGAAAAAGTGAAAACAGATGCTGAAGGAAGGATGGATCTGACACATCTGGAGGAAAAACTAAAGAACGGGAATGTGGGAACTGTTGTTGCGACCATGGGAACAACAGGAACTGGTGCTGTTGACCCATTACCTGAATTGATCGCACTTCAGTCAACCTATGATTTCAGGATTCATGCCGATGCAGCTTATGGAGGCTATTTCAACCTGATAGAAAATCTGGCTCCTGAAACATCAGCTAAGTACGACCTGCTGGATAAAGTGGACAGCATTGTTATCGATCCTCACAAGCACGGTCTCCAGCCTTATGGATGTGGTTGTATTTTATTCAGAGATCCGGGTGTCGCTCAATATTATTTACATGATTCGCCCTATACCTATTTCACTTCTGATGAATTGCATTTGGGAGAAATCAGTCTGGAGTGTTCACGCGCCGGTGCCTCGGCAGTTGGCTTATGGGCCACTCACCAATTATTACCTCCTGTGAAAGGAGGGCAATTCGCGTCTGATTTGGGGAAATCGAGAAATGCGGCATTAAAACTTTACGAGAAGCTGAATGCAAGTCCCGAATTCTTCCCTCTGATGAAACCGGAAACCGATATTGTGGTTTGGGGAATGAATGGAAGCACTACATCTGAAATGAGTGAAAAGGCAAATGTATTGTTTAAGAAAGCAGAAGAAAATCACCTGTATCTTTCTCTTTACAAATATCCGACAAGCAAGCTTCATCATCCTGATTTTGAAATCAATTCAGAGTATCTCACCTGTTTGCGTTCCAGCCTGATGAAACCGGAACATGAAGAATGGCTGGAGGAGATTTGGAAGCGATTGACAGCCTCACTTTAGAAGTTTGATCAAATTCCCAGCTCTTCCTTGTTTTTTTTCAGGACTTCAATGATCAGGTTGATGTGTTCAGTCATATCAACACCCAACAGCTCAACTCCTTTTTCAATTTCCTCACGTTCCACCTTAGCGGCAAAACTTTTCTGTTTGAGTTTCTTCTTTACAGACGTGGCAGTGAGCGTTTCAATTCCTTCAGGACGCACCTGACAACAGGCGACTGTGAAGCCTGTCAGCTCATCACAGGCCAGCAGCGCCTTATCCAGGAGGGTGTCATACGGCACATTCCATTTGGTATAATGTGCAGAGATCGCATGTGCAATCTTCTCCTCACCCTTTTCTCTAAGCAACGCAACAATTCGATTGGGATGTTCTTCCGGATATTTATCATAGTCCGCATCATGCAACATGCCCGTCACTGCCCACTCTTCCGGGTCTTCACCTAATTTTTCGGCATAAGCCTCCATCACTAATTCTACTGTTCGTGCGTGCCGAAGAAGGCTTTCACTCTCAGTCATGGAGGTAAGAATTTCTTTTGCTTCTGGTCTGGTCATGATTAAACTTAAAAAAATTATCAGAAATTCAGCAGCAAACCCATCCTGTGTTTCTCAATTACGTATCTTCCTTTTATGAAAAACCAGTCAAAATCATTCTCATTGTGATCGCTATCTGTTTTGCTTACACTGGCATCCCTGCTCATGTTTCTCTTTTGCATTTACATCGCTGCTACAGCCTTTCGCTCATATGAATCAGGAAAAAGATGGCCTGTAATCACTACTTTCCTCAGTATTTGGTTGCTTCCCATATGGAATTTAGCTACGTAAACAGGTATGGTGAATGGCTGGATTTCCTTTCCAATGCCGCAGGAATAATCATTGGATTTTTACCTGGATGAACTACCGCCATGTTGGTCAAAAAATTGACAGAGAGTAAACAGTAATTTCTGTTGTAGATTGTTTTTGAAGAGAGTGAAAAAACCATACAATAAGGTTACAATAGAATAAAACGCTCTTTATATTAAATACATTAGCCTTAATTTTCGCATTTCAACAGATACAAAATGAAATTCAGCATCCTTACATCCATCATCCTGATTTGCATACTTCCCTCCTGCTCCCAAACATCAGATCTTACATCTGTCACTTCCGCCTACTTTGACCTGGTCCGACCTGAATTTACCGGAGATGTAGCCTTTGAGACTACTGCCTTTGTGGAACAATTTTGGAGAGTTGCAGGGAATACAGGCTTTAATGAAAGTGTTTATCGAATCGCTTCAAAGCTTGAGAAAGCAGGATACGTTTTAGAGGAAAATGCTTCGCCTGAAGACCGTCTTGTTTACCGAATCGAAAAAAGACCCATGAAGCGTCCAACCTGGGAGCCGGTGAGCGCAAGTCTTACTATCGCTGGTGAAGATGAGTACCTGTTGAACTCCTCTTCTAACCGAAACATGGTTTACCTCAACTCGAATTCAACACCGGAAGGCGGAGTTACCGCAGAGATCGTTCACATAAAAAGCCTCGAAGATTTTGAAACAACCAGCGTAAAAGGCAAGATCATTTTTGCCGAAATGCGTTCTTACAAGCTATACGGGCCTGCCATAGCTGAAGGTGGTGCATTGGGAATAATCACCTACGACAACCCCTCCTATTTGCAGCCGGAGAAAAATACCACATCCATCCAGTTTAGAAGTATCCCTTATGATGAAAACATCAATGCATGGGGAATCGCACTCTCTTATGCCGCTAAAGAAAAACTTAAAGCCGCAATGTCAGAAGGTCCGGTAAAAGTGAAAGCAGACATCAAAACCAGGATTTACCCTTCAGAAGAACTGACAGTGGTTGCCAACGTACAAGGGGCTGAGCTTCCCGGTGAAAGCCTGGTTTTCAGTGCGCATATTCAGGAGCCAGGTGCTAATGACAATGCCACCGGAGTTGGCACGCAGCTCGAAATGGCCATGATCACAGCTAACCTGATTTCCAACAACAAACTGGAGGCAAAGCGAACACTGACCTTCCTATGGGGAGATGAGATCATTTCAACGAACCGCTACATCAAAGAAGAAGAGAAACGCACATCTGACATCAACTGGGGAATAAGTCTGGATATGGTGGGCGAAAACACCGCTGTAACAGGAGGCTCGTTCCTGATTGAAAAGATGCCGGACCCCAGTGCGATCTGGACGAGGGGAAATGACAAACACTCGGAATGGGGTGGTGTTCAACTCGCTCCTGAGGACATGAAACCGCATTACCTCAACGACTTTATCATCGATGTTTTTGAAGCACAGGGCGAATATGCCGACTGGGAGGTCAATACCAATCCTTTTGAAGGCGGAAGCGATCATACCCCCTTCCTGAGAGCCAATATTCCCGGCTTATTGCTCTGGCATTTTACAGACCAGTTTTACCACACTGATAATGACCGAATCGACAAGGTCTCCCAGGAAACGATGACCAATGTAGGTGTGGGGGCGCTCGTGAGTGCATACACCCTCATTAATGCGAACGAAGAAACGGCTCGACAACTCATCGTATCTATTGTGAAGGCAGCAACTGATCGTCTGAATACAGAAGCAGCATTAAGTCAGGCAGCTATAACAGATGGAAACGCATTCGATGAAGAAAAGGTGATTCTGGAAACCTGGAATGACTGGTATCAGAAAACACTGGAATCCATATCCGACCTGACTCCTGCTCCCAACGAAAAATTAGAAAAGGAAATCGCGCATGCGAAAAATGAGGTGGAAGAGCTGACCAAAACATTAATCCAAAAACTCCAATAACAACATGATAAATCTGATTTATCAGAATATTTCAGCTAAAAATCGCCAACCTTTCACGCTGGAAAATTTATACTGCTTTGAGTCGCTGTTGTCAGCATCACCATTGTTGGCTTAGTTTGTAGGGAAATTGCCACCAATGAAAAGACTGACTGCACTGCTAATTCTTATCCCCGGTGTTATTTCCGTATCCGGGCAGGCACAACCCTTTAGCGAGCCGATTATCTTCGATGATTCAAAGAAAAAAAGTGCATCGGTCAGCTTTGCAGACCTGGACAATGACGGGGATACTGACATTGTAGTTGCCAATGGCCGGCACTGGCCGGGGCAGAATGAAGTATTTCTGAATGATGGAAATACTGTATTCAGTATTAGTTACGATTTAGGAGATGTGCCATCAACCAGTTATGCCGCAGAAATTGCCGACTTCAATAATGACGGTTATCCGGACATTGCAGTTGGCAATGATAAAAAACCCAACAGCCTGTTGTTTAGTAACGGGAAAGGAAGGTTCACCATGCAGGGTGGTTTCGGAAAAGAGGACTCCAATACCAGAAATATTACAGTGGGCGATATTGACAAAGATGGCGATCCGGACATACTGGTAATTAACCGATTTCATGAAAACGAAATGTGTCTGAATGATGGGAAAGGAAATTTCGATGATGTTCGATTCTTTGGTGAACGAGATGATGCAACGCTGAACGTCCTCATTCTTGATATTGATAATGATGGGGACAATGATCTGATTCTGGCTAATCGAAACAAGCAGCAGAACTACATTTACCTCAATGAAGCAATGGTGTTTGACAGAAAAATTCCATTTGGTGACGGAAATGATGACACCCGATCCATAGCGATTGCAGATTTTAATGGCGATGGTTTTCCTGACATTCTAACGGGCAACATTCAGGGTAGAAATCAGATATTCTTTGGGGACAAAGAAATGAACTATCAAAAAAGTATTTTTTTAAGCAAACAAAAGAACAATACCTCTTCTGTGGATGTTGCGGATTACGATAAGGACGGAGACATTGATATCATCATTGGAAATGCAAAAAAGCAAAACATTCTCTTTACTAATAAAGGCAATGGCATGCAATTCGAAAGGCTTGAGCTAAGTAACAAATCCTTCGACACGTATGACATCAGGTTCGCAGACCTGAACGGTGACGGATACCCGGAAATCGTGGAATCAAATTCTGATGAAGTCAATCTTTTCTATTTGAACACAACGAATAAAAACAAGTAACTTAAACCCATGTACACACGACGAACCTACAAAGCGACAGAACTGGCCATGTGGACGCGGTTCGAAACATTGAAGTTTTTCCTGATCATAATGGTATGCGTTTCCGTTTACTACTTTCTCGATTTAGAATGGTTTCGAATCCCATGGACACCATTGGCATTGATTGGTACTGCGGTGGCTTTTATCATTGGTTTTCAGAATAATGCAGCCTACGATCGAATATGGGAGGCACGAAAAATTTGGGGTGGTATCGTGAATACCTCCAGAACACTGGGCATGTACGTGCAGGACATGCTTACCAATGAATACGCAAAATCGAAGTTTCCCGAGGAGAAAATCCGGGAGGAAATAAAAACACTTACATACCGACACATCGGGTGGATGACCGCCCTCAGACATGCCATGCGTGTGCAAAAACAATGGGAAACAACCTTTAATCAAAAAACGAATCAGGAATGGGGAATTCGTCCGCCTGAAAGAGACAGCAACCTTGTAGATGATCTCAAACCCTATCTGAGCGCACAGGATCTGGAAGATGCGATGGCCAAAGACAATAAACAAACAGCCCTCCTCTATCAGCAATCGCATCACCTGCGCAATCTAAAAGAAAGCGGGATGATCTGGGAATTTGGTTTCCTTGAACTGGAAGGTCTCCTGCAGGAATTATTCAACCTGCAGGGAAAAAGCGAACGAATCAAAAACTTTCCATACCCACGACAATTTGCTACACTCAATCATAATTTCATGTGGATATTGTTGCTTCTTTTGCCGATTGCACTAGTCCCACAATTTGCCGACATTGGCAATGAAATTTCCTCCACTCATCCTGTCCTCGGAGATTTCTTTATCTGGTTGTCTGTTCCCATCTATACCGCCGTGGCATGGATCTTTCATACAATGGAGCGAATTGGTCGTACAGGGGAGAATCCGTTTGAAGGAACCTCCAATGATGTGCCAATTTCCACTATTGCACGGGGCATAGAAATTGACCTGAGACAAAATCTTGGAGAAAAAAATGCAGACATTCCTGAACAATTTCCTTCACAATACAATGTCCAGTTCTAACCTGTTGACTATTTGTAGACGCGTGTCCTCTACAGACGAAGTTCTTTTTTCAGAGCTTTGGAATTCACTTCCCGGATCAATGAGGTGATTCGGGCCAATCAAAGTCACATGAAACCATATACCTGCTTTTTGATGTTCCTGCTCTTTGTCAGCAGTGGACACAGCCAGTCAAAAGTTGACAGCCTTTTTTCAAACAGCAAATATTCAGTCGGATTCAGGGTCTCGTGGAATTACGACCATTCCAGGTCATTTGCAAAAAATCAATACGGTATTTCAAAAAGGCCTGTCCCCGTATTTATCTGGTATCCTGCAAAGAATCAAATGAGCAGTTTGCTGACCTACCAGTCCTATTTTGATCATTTATTGATCCAGGATGGCGATTCAGGGCTGTCCGAATTTGGAGAAAAATTGAGAACCTACAGTTTGAACTCACTTAAGGATCAGGCCGTTGGCTTACATTTTGATGAATGGAATGAGGTGGCTGAGAATACATTTATGAAAATGTTGAATTCCACATTCAGGGCAACATCAAATGCGGAACCTGCAGCCTCAGAGAAATTTCCTGTCCTAATCTATCATCCGGGTCTTGGCGGGAATATCATTGAAAACATTATCCTGTTTGAATTTCTTGCAAGTCAGGGGTTCATAGTCATAAGTTCCTCCTTTCATTATCAGTCAGACTGGAGCACTTCATTTTATTGCGGGGAAACGAAGAATTCACTGGAGGACATTGATTTCATTATTCAGAACATTGCCGAAAAAATACCCCATGCAGATATGGAAAAAATTGGACTGTTGGGACACAGTTTCGGTGCACAGGCCGGGTACGCATACATTACCAGACCAAACAATACAATCCGGGCATTTGTCAGCCTTGACAATACATTTGATTACAGACCCATCGCAACAATCGAATCTCCTCCTTATGCGAATACTTCGTGGGGGATAGTTCTCAAAAGCCTGACCGATGACTATATAAACTGCAAAGCACCCATTCTCAACATATCAGGATCAATGGATGACGGGTCGGTTCCTGACTATGATCTGGTCAGAAGACTATTTAAGTCTGACATTTATTTTGGCAGCTATTCATATCCGATGCTTCACGCTTCCTTCCTGTCAGAAGCAATTCTTACATATCCGCTGGTTGAGGAAATGTATTCAGAAGAAGAAGTTGCACTATTAAAAACAAACACCAGGTCCTATTATTCACTGGTACCTGTCATTGCTGAATTTTTTAACCAGACACTTAAGCAAGCGTCCCCAGAAGTCCGCCTCCGAAATAAGGAAATACAATTCATACGTCAGGCACCGGCTGTTTTTCCAACAAAACAAAACCTGCTTGAAACCTGGCAAAACCATGGGATTGACTCCATTAAGACCCTCTACGAAAAATACCAGAAAATATCTCCCAAAGCCCGTATCAACTGTACAGCCATATTGGATCAAATGACAACAGATGGGAATTCCGATGATCAAATTGCATTCCTCGAATTCCTGATTGCTTTTAACCCCAAAGACTGGAAACTGCTCAACAGACTGGGTGATTGTTATCTCCAACAGGAAAATAATTCATCAGCCTGTCAGTATTTTCAAAGTGCCGAAGAATTCTGTGATGATATTCTGGCACTGTCGGAGATCAGAGAAAAGCTTACCCGAATCAAAAAGTAGACCAATCAGTCCCAAAAAGCACTCCCGATGTAATCTAAATTTTCTTATAATTTATTTGCGTAACCAAATGATTACATATATACTTGTAACCGATCAGTTACATAATTATGAGAAGAGATGTATTTCAGGCCATTGCCGATCCGGTTCGAAGAGACATAATCGACCTGCTGGTTGAGGATGAATTGACCGTCAACGCGATTGCTGAGAAGTTTGAAATAAGCAGACCTGCCATCTCCAAACACATCAAAATTTTAAATGAATGTGACCTGATCATCATTAGTCAGCAGGGACGAGAACGCTTCTGCCAGATCAAACCGGAAAGTCTGTTTGAAATAGCAGACTGGGTCGGAAAATACCGAAAGCTTTGGGAAGAAAAACTGGACACTTTCGAGGAATATTTAATCAAACTACAATCAAAAAATAAAGACAATGAGTGAAGCAAAAAATCGCACGCTAACTATTGAACGAACGTTGAATGCACCCATCAAACTTGTTTGGGAAGCCTGGACCCAACCTGAGCACATTGCACAATGGTGGGGCCCAAAAGGAATGGAAACTAAAATAGTTCAACACGATTTCAGAGTTGGTGGCGAATGGAAATACTCCATGCAAATGCCGGATGGAAACGTATTTATCGCCGACGGGGTATATTCAGAAATTGTCGAACCGGAAAAACTTGTCACCTCTGCGAACTTCAAACCAATGACTGAGGGAGTTGAATTGCAGGTTCTGCTGGAGGAAAAGGGCGATCAGACACATTTAACATTTAATGTGGTGCATCCGACAGAAGCCTATTGCAAGCAGCAGGAAGAAATGGGCTTCATGAACGGTTGGGGCTCTGTGTTTGACCGCTTGGGAGAATACCTGCAGGAAGCAGGCTGAAACATCTCCTGTTTAAGGCATACAATCAACAAGAAACATGATTCAACTTTAGGAATACCACATCTCAAAAATCAAACAAACCTTAAAAGACAACAGCCAGATCAGAAACGATGGTTGGATAGCTCCTTATTATGTCGATATTACTTTTTATTTCAACCTCTGTCTCTAAGATTTTTCGTACCTCAGGAGTACCTTTAGTCTCATGGAAAATTTAAATAAGGACATAGAGAATCACTACAATAAACCTGATCTATTCGAGGAAATCATTAAACGACTCATCGAAAAGGGAATTAATCAAAGCGCTGTGACCAGATCAGACATTTCCGGAGTAGACGAATTCCATGTTCGGGGAGCGGCCGTCTCTATAGAATTAGCAGGGACCATTAACATTACAGGTAAAAAGGTACTTGATATAGGTTGTGGGCTTGGAGGACCATGCAGAATGCTGGCCGAAGAATTCAATTGCACAGCCACCGGAATTGATCTCAGCAACGAATACATCCGGACCGCCATTGCGATATCCCGGCTGGTAAAACTGGATGACAAAACCTCATTTATACAGGGAGATGCTACTAAGCTTCCATTTGATGACGCCTCCTTCGATATTGTCTGGACCCAACATGCACAGATGAATATACCGGATAAAAGCAGGCTTTATTCCGAAATCAGCAGGGTGCTGAAATCAGGCGGTCATTTCATGTATTATGATATTTTCCGGAAAACAGATGAAGAAGTGACATATCCTATGCCCTGGGCGGGTTCGGCTGATATGAGCTTCCTTATCACCACGGAGGAAATGCATCAAATTCTCTCAAAATTCGGACTTTCAGCGACATCTGCCATTGATCAGACAGATGCTGGAATTCATTTTTTTGAAACAATGTTTACCAAAATGAAAGAACAGGGGCCTCCGAAGATTGGCCTGAATATTTTGATGGGTGAATCCACTAAACCCAAACTCATGAACCTGGCAGACCATCTTAAAAGAGGGGTACTAATGTTACAAAGCGGGGTGCACATTAAAAGGTAAGCATATTACCCACCTGGCAGTACCTGTATGTGCACCTTTCTCAAACCATTGATCTTTCTCTATTTATGTAACTTCCACACTCATTCCGGGTAATTTGAAATAAATTAACCGGATCAATCTTAACCCAAGGAAGACATGAAGAACTACGTACTTACCCTGCTCATTTTAATTGGCTTTGCCACCTATGCTCAGGAGGAATCGACCTCAGAAGCAGACACTGCCAGAGAAAAGAAAGCAACCAAAGAATTGCCTCTGGAACCTGAACGAACATTCAGACTGCAAACAAGTGAAGGAACATGGATCTCGCTCGACGTGAGCCCTGATGGCACCCAGATTGCCTTCGATATGATGGGAGATATTTATCTGCTTCCCATTGCCGGAGGAAAAGCCACTCCGGTCACTACCGGGATGGCATTTGACACACATCCACGATTCAGTCCGGATGGAAGATCGCTGGCCTTTACCTCTGATAAAAGTGGGGCTGAAAACATCTGGACACTTGATCTCACAGATGATGAAGCTGAGCCGAAGCAAATCACCAAGGACAGTGACAAATACTATCAGGCAGCTGAGTGGTCTCCGGATGGAGATTACCTGATCGTTTCCAAAGGAATTCGAACCCTCAAATTACACATGTTCCATAAGGACGGTGGCGGAGGAATCCAGCTCATTAAAAAACCCGATGGTCTGCAAACAGTTGAACCGGCATTTGGTGCTGACAGTCGCTACATCTGGTTTTCCAGTAGAAATGGCGGATGGCAGTACAATGCTGCCATGCCTCAATATCAGATTGCGACCTATGACCGGGAAACAGGTGAATTATCCACGCAAACCGATCGGTATGGATCAGCTTTTACCCCTACCCTATCCTCGGATGGAAAATGGCTGGTGTACGGTTCGAGATACAACACGGAGACCGGACTTGTCAAAAGAAATCTTCAGACCGGTGATGAAGACTGGCTGGCATTTCCTGTTCGCAGAGATGACCAGGAATCTCGTGCCAGACTGGGTGTCTACCCGGCCATGTCATTCACACCGGACAATCAGTCGGTGGTAGCCTCCTATGGTGGTAAAATCTGGAGAATCCCGATCGTCGGGGGAAATGCCACAGAAATTCCATTCGAGATTGATGAAGAAATTGACTTTGGTCCAATGGTCCAGTTTGATTATCCAATCTCAGACGAAAAAGAAATGATCGTGAATCAGATTCGGGATGCACAACGTTCTCCTGATGGTTCAAAAATCGCTTTTACCGCATTGAACAGACTGTACGTTATGGATTATCCGGATGGGAAACCCAAACGATTGACCAAATCCAACTACACAGAAGCTATGCCAACATGGTCCCCCGATGGCTCTTACATTGCTTACACTACATGGGAAGGAACCCAGGGGAATCTCTACAAAGTTCGCTCTTCCGGGGGACGTCCCGTTAAAATCACCAGTCAGCCGGGTGTCTATATGAATCCAAACTGGGACAAGAAAACCAATCGACTTGTGTTTACCTACGGACCTGCTCAGGCCTATGAAGATGCGGTTGACCCGTTCAGTTTTGGCGCACAGGTGGATATCGGATGGGTTAGTGCAGATGGCGGCAATGTGACGAAAATTAAATCATCGGGAGGTCGAGGAAATCCACATTTCGTGGACGGAAATGACCGTATCTACATGTACCATGGCGGCAAAGGATTACTCTCTATGCGTTGGGATGGCACAGATGAAAAAGAGCATTTAAAAGTGACCGGTATCATGACGTACCCTGCACTGGTCCATGATCATACACTCTTTACTGAAGATGCGAACAAAGAACCGCAGCGAACGCCTTCTAATGCAGCATACATTTATATGGCTCCAAAAGGAGATAAAGCGATGGCCAAAATCAATAATGATGTATATATCGTTACGGTCCCGCCAGTCGGAGCTGAAACCGTAACCATCTCCGTTTCCAATCCGGACAATGCTTCCTTCCCTTCATGGAAACTGACTACATTCGGAGGTGAATTTGCCCACTGGAATCAGGATGGAAATACCGTCAATTTTACACTTGGTAACGCCTACTTCGCCTATGATCTGGCTGAAGCCAAACGAGTAAATGAGGAACTGGCAGAAAAGAAAAAGAAGGAAGAAGAAGAGAAAAAGAAAAAAGAGGAAGAAGAAAAGGAAAAAGATGAGGACGGAGATGAAGGAGAGGATGAAGACAGTGATGAGGATGAGGGAGAAGAGAAGGACGAAGAGGGAGACAAAAAGGAAGAGGATGAAGGATACAAAGCAAATGAAATCAGAGTAAAAGTGAAGGTTGAGAAGGATATTCCTGAAGGATCTATTCTTTTGAAGGGTGCAAGAATCATCACGATGAAAGGTGATGAGGTGATTGAAAACGGAGATATTCTGATAGAAAATGCCAGAATCAAACAGATTGGACCCTCAGGTTCTATCGAGGTGGGTAACAACGTGAAAACCATGGACATGAAGGGTAAAACGATCACTCCGGGATTTGTGGATACGCACGCACACATGTGGCCCAATTGGGGAATTCAGAAAAATCAGGTGTGGATGTATGCGGCCAACCTGGCTTATGGTGTAACTACCACCCGTGATCCGCAAACAGCCACAACAGATGTCCTCACCTATTCAGACATGGTTGAAACCGGTGATCTGATTGGACCAAGGGTCTACTCAACCGGACCGGGTGTCGGATTTTGGTTTTACAAAATAAAGAGCCTGGAACATGCGCAGGATGTATTAAAGCAGTACTCCGAGTACTTCAATACCAAAACCATTAAAATGTACATCACGGGAAACCGTCAGCACAGGCAGTGGATCATTCAGGCAGCCAAAGAACAAAAACTGATGCCAACCACGGAAGGTGCCCTGGACATGAAGCTCAATCTTACTCAGCTGATTGACGGATATCCCGGACATGAACATGCATTTCCCATTTATCCGATCTATGGTGATATCACTCAAATGGTGAGCAAAGCACAGATGACCTATACTCCGACTTTGCTGGTTTCCTACGGCGGGCCATGGGCCGAAGAATATTTCTATTCCACTGAAAATGTGGTCGGAGATTCAAAGCTGAATTATTTCACGCCCAAGATTGAAATCGATCAAAAAGCAAGAAGGAGAAGGGCGTGGTTCATAGAAGATGAGCACATCTTCTCCCGTCACGGAGAATTTGTAGGAGATCTGGTAAAAGCCGGAGGACTTGCCGGAGTTGGTTCACACGGTCAGTTGCAGGGACTTGGGTACCACTGGGAATTGTGGTCCATCCAGGCCGGAGGGATGCCAAACATTGATGCATTAAAAGTTGCGACAATCCTGGGTGCCAAAGCCATCGGGCTCAGTAAGGATATCGGATCGATTGAAGCCGGTAAACTCGCTGACCTTGTCATCATGGATAAAAATCCATTGGATGATATCCGGAATACGAATACCATCTCCCATGTCATAAAGAATGGCCGACTCTATGATGCCGATACTCTGGATGAGATTTATCCGCGAGAAAAGAAAGCTCCGGATTTCTACTGGCTGGACAATGGTCCGGATAGAGAGAAGCTGCCGGGAGAGAAATAACTAATATTAACATGAAAGAAAGGTCTCGTAAATGAGGCTTTTTTTTATGTCCCACTCATTATCTACTCCAAAAAAATAAGTTATTTATCAATAAATATTTATTGTTTATCAATAATTTATTATCATTGCTAAATAAATACGAATGCAATGAAAAAACATCTTAGTTTACGATTACTGTCCCTTCTTACAAGGATTTTCTTTTGGGGGACGCTGGTACTAATCGGAATTGTCATGATCATCGGAATTGTGATCATGACCGGCAAAGCACAAGAAGTAAAGCTCGGTATTCCTTCTTCACTAAAACTGAACCGGGAGATCATCTATTTGCCGGATTCTCCTGTAAAAGTTGAGGTTGAATTTGAAACTGGTTCAATCAAAGTGCCGGTTAGACATCTTAGTAATAACATAATTTGGTTTGTGCTGTCTTCAACCATTCTTGCCCTTGCATGCGTCGCTTATATCGTATTCAATTTTAAAAAATTCATGAGCCGGGTACTTGATGGTGATACATTTAGTGCCTCAACCATTCAATTTCTTCGAAATGCAGCAGTCGGATTTTTTGCTATGGAGGTGTTGGGATTCATTGCCGAAACAATTGGTTATTTTTTAATAAAACAGCGTTTCGATTTACTGGACTTCAACCACCCATTTACTGTTTCCTTTCCTTCATTGCCAATCATTCTTGCACTGGTACTGTGGGGTCTGGCACATATATTCTCAAAAGGAAAAGAACTGGAAGACGAACAAAAACTAACAGTATAATGGCAATTGTCATATACCTGATTTTTGCGGCGGCACATACATTCAATACCCTGCAAATTGAAAATCTCTCACCTAAACAGTCTGTTGATCCTCAAAACTATTCTTCCATGATTTCAATCACCATCCTTTCATTACATTTTCTTGCAGTCGTATTTGGGATACTCCTCCTCCTTATTTTAGTGAAGGGAAAGAATCTTAAGAAAAACCAAAAAATCACAATCTAATGGCTATTATTATTAACCTTGATGTGATGCTGGCACGACGGAAAATGTCGTTGACAGAACTATCCGAAAAAGTGGGTATTACCATGGCCAACCTCTCCATTCTGAAAAAAGGAAAAGCAAAAGCGGTACGATTTTCCACATTGGATTCCATTTGCAAAGTACTGGAATGCCAGCCCGGAGATATTCTGGAATGGCAGGAAGAGCAGGAATAGTTCGTCAAATCCAGCGCCTGACTTTCTTGCAATACTCCTGGTAAGAAGTGCCGAACTTTTCCCCAAGTGCCTCCTCTTCCGGCCGGATCTGAAAACGGGTCATGTACGAAACAAAGAAAATGAGCCACAGAAAGTTCAGCGGATTTCCCAGCTTCACTCCCCATGCCGCCAGCATCCAGAACATTCCCAGATACATCGGGTTTCTGGTGAAGTGATAGATACCAATGGTGACCAGATTGCTGGCATGGTCAGGATTCATGGGATCCACTGTGGTTTTTAATTTGTAAAAAGCATACAAACCTGCAGCCACACAAATGATGCACAAACCAAACAAAACCCTGCTCATCAATTGTTGCTGATCGAAAATAAAAGAAAGGTGTTCCCTGGTCAGGTGATTCACACCCCACATTAACAAACCAGTGAAGAAAACGATGACGATAGGTGGGATTTTTAATTTCATACAAATCATATTTTCACTTGAAAATTATTCAAAATGTAATATGAGTAAACTCTGAAACTGGTATTTTTAAATCCAATGATTGTTTCATTTCTACTAATTGGTGTAAATTTTCAACGGCCAGTAGCAATCAAAAAATGGTGACAATGAAGGAACAACTGGTTTTTATTCTCATTCTTGCAGGTGCCTGTCAGGGAATTAATAAAAAGGATGAGGCCTTAAGGCTGATTCCTCAAAACGAAATTATTGATCGTATTCGGTCGAATGACTTTGATTACTCCTATGCCCTTTTCAAGGGTCGTAAAGGGGGTGAATTAACTCCTGAAGAACGTTCATTACTTAATCAGGGGAAGCTGGCCAGAGACTATTATGAAAATGGAGAAGGGATAATCAGAGAAGTCATTGTACGATCACCTGTGCTGGCAGACAAATTCTTCGACATACAAATGCGGGCCGCTTCAGATAATCCACTTGCAAGTGTGGAGTTTGTAGATATAAACTGCAACAATCTGGATTCCATTTTTCAGGAAGTTAGAGCTTCTGATCAACAAGTACGTACAGAAGGTGGAGATATGGATGAAACAGATTCTAAAAACAGACAAATTGTTATTTCGACGATTTCAAAATGCGGCTGGTCAGAACCACATTTAGAAACCATCTGGCTTATTTTTCAACATTCTCCTTCAGAGTTAATGGCTTATTACTACCCACAGCTAAAGCAGTTTTCAGAAGAGGGGAAGCTAAGCAAGGGCTCAATCGCATTAATGGAGGACCGCCTTCTCATGAATAATGGTCACAAGCAAATTTATGGCTCTCAAATAAGTAATGGGATACTTTATGATCTTGAAGATCCTGACAGTGTCAATTTACGACGTGAGAAAATGCATCTTGAACCAATTCAGGATTACATTTCGAGATTTGGGCTTGACTGGGAAAAAGAAAAAACAAGAATGAAAGCTTCAACAGATAGCCAATGAGACATAGAAGAAGACAAACCACACGCTGTTTGTGTCTCACTATATTCCTGTATTTTTAGGTAAACTCCCCAAAGCTTGACCCTATGAAAAACATTCTACCACTCATTTTACTGTCAATCGTTTCCTGCACTCCAAAACCTGAAACGGTCATCCCGGCCTGGGTTCCTTATGATGAATCAGAAGAACTGGCTGCCAATGCAGATCATGAATCTGTACGAATGCAGTACAAGCTCATTCAATCCAAAAATTTGGACAAGAACGAAATCTGGAAAAATGCGGCGGAACAGATCAAATATTTTTCTGAGAAAGACTATAACAAACTCTCTCCTCTCATTTACAATCAGGACATTCCAACCATTCAGTCTCACGTAGCATCCGGAGCTTTGACCTATGAGTCATTGACGCAGTGGTACATCTACCGGATTGTGAAATATGAGAATGATCGTGAAAAGACACTGAATGCCATTATTTCCATTAATCCCAATGCCGTCGAAGAAGCCCGGAAAAAAGACAAAAACAGGTCAGCCGATGACCATCCCATTTATGGAATGCCGGTCCTTTTGAAAGACAACATCAATACAGAAGCAGTCCCCACCACGGCCGGAGCACATGCCCTGTTGAATAATCAAACCCGAGATGCCTTTATCACACAACGAATCAAAGCCCGAGGCGGGATCATCCTCGGGAAAACCAACCTGAGTGAATGGGCTAACTTCTTATGTAGGGGCTGCCCCAATGGCTATAGTGCAGTGGGTGGTCAGACACTGAATGCATACGGACGGAAAATACTCGATACCGGAGGGTCAAGCTCAGGAAGCGGTGCCGCCATGGCAGCCAATTATGCAGCAGCAGCAGTGGGAACAGAAACATCCGGTTCTATTCTTTCTCCTTCCAGTTCCAGCTCTCTTGCAGGTCTGAAACCAACCGTGGGATTACTGAGCCGTGGCGGAATCGTACCTCTATCAAGTACTCTGGACACACCCGGTCCCATGACAAGAAATGTAATGGACAATGCCATTTTTCTTTCGGCCATGACCGGTGAAGATCCGGGGGATGAAGCCACAAAAAACAACCCCAAGAACAAACAGTATTGGGAGAATCTGAAAGAAGGCACCCTTGAAGGCATTCGGTTTGGAGTGAATACAAACTTCCTGAGCGATTCATTGTATCAGCTGGCTGTTGATCAAATCGTTGCTCAGGGCGGCATTGCCATCGAATTTGAACCTGAAGAAATAAACCTGAAAGGATTCGGAGATTTGCTCAGCGCGGATATGAAAATCGACCTGCCCAAATACCTGAAAGATCATGGTTCGGATCAGGTGACAGTTACATCAGTAGCTGACGTGCTCAGCTACAATCTGGAGGACACACTGAAAAGAATACCGTACGGTCAGGAACGATTTGAAGGAATCATTCCGGTAGAACTCAATGAGGAAGAACTGGCTCAATTAAGAATTAACTTAAACGAAGCAGCCACCAGCTTTTTTGAAATTCCGATGCTAGCCAGTCAACTGGATGTTGTATTATCCATCAATAACTGGAATGCCGGACTGGCGGCAGCAGCCAGGTACCCCTGCCTGACCGTTCCGATGGGATACCAGGAAAACGGAAGACCCATGGGACTTACGTTCATTGCAAGACCATTCGAAGAAGACAAACTCCTTCAACTCGGGTATGCTTTTGAACAGACAACCATGACAAGAAAGGCTCCGGAAGGGTATGAATGAGAATTGAGTAATTACCCGTCCGTTTAAAACCACTCACGTAATAATTCACCTGCGTCTAACACTCCTGTTTAATTCTTTCTAAATTCATAGAAGAGAATCAAAAATCTAACCTATGAAACTAAAACAACTGCTAATGGTTGCTTTGGTATTCGTTAGTCCGGGGCTTGCCGCACAGGAAACCACCACACCTAACGACGTTCAGGATGAACGAGCCAGAGCATACGCTTTTACGAACGCCACCATCATGGTGGATTATCAGACGAAGATTGAAAATGCCACACTGCTCATCAAAGATGGCAAAGTGGTGCAGGCGGGTGCAGGCATTGCTGTACCGGCAGGTTATTCAACCGTCGATCTGAAAGGAAAATACATTTATCCCTCGCTCATTGACCTTCACACCAGCTTCGGGCTGCCAAAAGTGGAAAGAAGCAGAGGGGGAGGTTTCGGCGGGCCTGAACAAATGCTGACCAAAACGGAGGGTGCATATAATGCGAATGAAGCCATTAAATCACACTACAAAGCCGGAGCAGAATATTCATCAGATGATAAAGCAGCAGATGAATGGAGAAAAGCCGGGTTCGGATCCCTGCTGACCTTTCGGGAAGATGGAATCGCCCGTGGTACTTCAGCATTCGTTACCCTGGGTAATAACTCCAACGAAGACCTGTTGTCAGCGAGTGCCGCAGCACATTATTCGCTGAATAAAGGAACCTCCACGCAAAACTATCCGGGTTCCATGATGGGGTACATTGCACTTCTGCGACAGACCTACATGGATGCCGAATGGTACGGACAATTTAACCCGAGAAAATTCCAGGATCAGTCGCTGGAAGCATGGATCGGCTCACAGCAATTGCCGCAAATGTTTGATGCAGGTGGCTGGCTCAATGTGCTGCGTGCCGATAAAGTTGGAGATGAATTCGGTGTACAGTATGTGATTAAAAGTGGCGGAGATGCCTACCAGCGAATCAATGAGGTAAAAGCCACTCGTGCAACCCTGATTGTTCCGGTCAACTATCCCGATGCATTTGACGTGGAAGACCCCATTGATGCCCTGACTGTATCACTTGAAGACATGAAACACTGGGAGCTTGCGCCCACCAACCCGGGCAGGCTGGAAGCAGCGGGAATCAACTTTGCGCTGACCAGCGACGGTCTTTCGAAAAAATCAGACCTGCTTGGAAATGTGAGAAAAGCCATTGAAAACGGGCTTTCGGAAACAACAGCATTAAAAGCATTGACCGCCACCCCTGCACAGATCGTGCGAATGAACAATCAGGTGGGGAGCCTGAAGCCGGGCATGCTGGCCAATTTCATCATCACCTCAGGGGCATTGTTTGAAGAAAAAACCATCATTCATGAAAACTGGGTGCAGGGAAATCCGAACAGGTATAAGCCCCTTGAAGTTGCTGATTTTGCCGGGAAATATGACCTGGTCATTGACGGCACCACGTACAAAATGGAAGTGAGCGGTGAACCGGGATCACAAAAATCAAAACTGATCATCAACGATTCCACTTCCATTGACATGAAAGGCACAATGGAAACGAATCTGGCATCTCTTTCATTTCCGATGGAAAAGAAGTCAGAAAAAACCGTACGATTATCCGGATGGAAAACAGATAACGGATGGAAAGGGAAAGGACAGCTGGTCGACGGGAAATGGATGGACTGGTCGGCCAGCCGAACAGGTGACCTGGAAGAAAAAGAGGACAAAAAAGGAGATCGAATGAAGAAAGAAGAAGAGGCCGAAACACTCGGTGACGTGATTTTCCCGTTCCTCGCTTATGGAAACAAGGAACTCCCCAAACAGGAAACAATCCTGATTAAAAATGCGACGGTCTGGACTAACGAAGCAGACGGTATTTTGGAGGGTACGGATGTGCTGTTGAAGGGAGGGAAAATTTCCCAAATCGGCAAAGACCTGAGTGATCCGGCTGCCACAGTCGTGGACGGAACCGGAAAACATCTGACCAGCGGGATCATTGATGAGCACACCCACATTGCCGGTGGCGGTAATGATCGGGCCACCAATTCCTCCATGGTACGGATTGGAGATCAGGTGAATTCGGAGGACATCAACATCTATCGATCACTTGCCGGTGGAGTAACTGCGGCACAGGTACTACATGGATCTGCTAACCCGGTTGGTGGTCAGTCGGCCATAATAAAGTTGCGATGGGGTGCCGGCCCTGAAGCACTGAAAATCAAAGGTGCCGATGAGTACATCAAATTCGCGCTGGGAGAAAATGTGAAGCGATCAAGAAGCGACAATTCGATTCGCTTCCCGCAAACCCGAATGGGTGTGGAACAGGTCTACGTAGACGGATTTACCAACGCACTTGAGTACAAGAAAGAGTGGGATGCTTACAACAAGCTTCCCAATAAATCCAAAGCATCCGCACCGAAACCACGCCGTGATTTGGTGGATGAAGCGATGCTGGAAATCATCAACAATGAACGTTTCATCACCTGTCACTCCTACGTGCAGTCTGAAATCAATATGCTGATGAAAGTGGCAGATCAATTCAATTTTACTATCAACACGTTCACTCACATTCTGGAAGGCTACAAAGTAGCTGACAAAATGAAAGAACATGGAGTGGGTGCATCCACCTTCTCCGACTGGTGGAACTACAAATGGGAGGTGCGATACGCCATTCCTTACAATGCTGCCATTATGCACAATGAAGGTGTTGTAACTGCCATCAATTCCGATGATGCCAACAGCGGAAGACGACTGAATCAGGAAGCAGCCAAGTCAGTTAAATATGGCGGCATGTCGGAAGAAGATGCCTGGAAAATGGTATCGCTCAATCCGGCAAAACTGTTGCATCTCGACAATCGAATGGGAAGCATCAAAGTGGGAAAAGATGCCGATGTAGTGCTATGGACCAACCATCCGCTATCGGTTTATGCGAATGTGGAGAAGACCATCGTGGACGGTGTTGTCTATTTCGATATCGAGAAGGATGCACAGGCCAGAGCTGCCGTGCAAACCGAGCGTGCAAGACTCATTCAGAAAATGAAAGATGCCAAAAAGAACGGCGCTGCGACACGAAGAGGCGGGTCCAGAATGCTGCTGGAATATCATTGCGATGAAGATCACGCCGATTACTCATTCGAAGTATTAAAAACAGAAGAAAAATGAAAAAGATCATATATCAATTAATCGTAAGCGTGCTTGCAGTTTCTACTGCGCTGGCACAGGTACCTGTTCCGGCAGGACCACAGGCTAAGCCGATCATGGTGACCGGCGGTGTGGCTCATATCGGAAACGGACAGGTGATTCAAAATTCAATCATCACATTCGACAAAGGAAAGATCACCCAGGTAGTGGATGCCACACGGGCCAAAATTGACCCTGCCGGATATGATGTCATTGATGCGAGTGGTAAGCACGTCTATCCCGGATTCATACTGCCTAATTCACAGGTGGGGCTCCAGGAAGTAAGTTCTGTCCGTGCCATGAGTGACATGTCAGAACAGGGGAATATGAACCCCAATGTTCGATCAGTCATTTCGTACAATACCGATTCTGAATTCATAGCAACGTTCCGCTATAATGGGATTTTGCTGGCAGAAACGACTCCTGTCGGAGGACGAATCTCAGGAACCTCTTCTGTCATGGAAATGGAAGGCTGGAACTGGGAAGATGCAGCCCATACGGTCGACATGGGTTTGCACCTGAACTGGCCGGACAAGATGAGCCGAAGCTTTGATTTTGCGACGTTTACGTCTAAAATGGAGCCCAACAAAAATTACAACAGCCAGGTTGCCGAGTTGGACGGACATTTTAAAGATGCCATTGCTTACGGGACGGCTTCATCTAAAGTGACCAACCTGAAAATGGATGCTATGCAGGGATTGTTCACTGGTGAAAAGACGTTATTCATCCATGCCGATGGTGCCAAAGAGATTGTGGAATCTGTCCTGTTTGCGAAGGATGCAGGCGTGAAAAAAATAGTAGTTATAGCAGGAACACCCGCCCTGATGGTGGCAGCTTTTCTGAAGGATCATAACATTGGAGTGATCATCCCTCCTACGCACCGCATGCCGGACCGGGTGGATGAAGATGTGTACGGACCTTACAAGTTGCCGAAGCAGCTGGTTGATGCCGGACTGACTGTTTCCCTTTCCCATAACGGGATGCTGGGACATGCACGGAACCTTCCGTTCTTCGCAGGCACGGCCGTCTCCTATGGACTGGGCAAAGAAGAAGCGCTGAAAATGATCACTTCCAACACGGCAAAACTGTTGGGCATTGATGATCGTGCGGGTACACTGGAATCCGGAAAGGACGCCACTCTGTTCATTTCAGAAGGTGATGCGCTGGATTTTCGTACGAACATCCTGTCCCATGCGTTCATCAGTGGCAAGCAGGTAACGCTGTACAACAAACAACAGGAGTTGTTTGAGCGCTACTCGAGAAAGTACGGACATATCGATTAGTCTTTTAACCATTTTGGAAAATTTAAAAAGGGCAGCCGTTCGGCTGCCCTTATCTATAACGACTGTCCAGTCAAATGTAGCAATTCCACTCAGGCTCCTTTCATCTTTAGAGTGTTCTTTCCAACTGTATAAGCATAGGTTGAGGCCGGAAAAAAATGCAGGCTAACTCCATCAATGTTCTGAGTTCCTTCTTTATCAATAGAAGTTACTAATACATTAGATAAGTCATTCTCAGAGCTAAACTTTAACAAGCTTTTTAATTTTCTTGGCTTTTCAAAATATCGGTTTGACCATTTCACTTCTAATGCCCAAAGAACTTCGAAGTTTGATTCTGACAAACAAACCATATCAACTTCTCCGTTCTGCCATCTTGCGTACCAGGGAGTAAACCAATCCCTGTGCATCCATTGCGCATAGATTGCAGTTTCAACCATATTTCCAATCATATCATCTGTAGATGTGATTGGTGAAAACAATGCTGCCCTAAGTGATGGGTTGGTTAAGTAAATTTTAAAGAAGTTATCACGCTGAAAGCGCTTAGCATTTTGACCAACTCGTCTAACTGTTTTTATTAGAAAAGCTGATTCCAGATACTCAATATATGTTTTAATTGTTTGCTTTTTTACCCCTCCAGATTCTTTACTTAATGTTTCAAGTGAAAACTCATTTCCTGTATTGTAAGCAATAGTGGTAAACAATGAATTCAGCTCCTGAACATCTCTAATTCCATATAAACTTGGCAAATCTCTCAATAACACCTTATCGATGATATCTTGTCTTATAAACCGTCCGGGGTTTGCCTGAATCTTTTCAGAAAATATTACTTCTGGATATCCTCCGAAGTTAAGATAATCGACAAAGTGACGATTCAATTCTTCTATGTGAGTTGTTGAATAGAAATTAATGTTGGATCCATCCCAGTCTACCTTTGATGGTTTGATTAGCGATTCTAAATCCTTTAGATGCACATATTCATTAAAAGTTAAGGGCGGCAATAGAAAATCTGTAAACCTTCCTGCTCCGCTTTCCAGACTTTTATATTTCAAAGCTGCTGCTGCCGAACCTGAAGCAATGAACTTACACTTTTTATAGCTGTCAACCAGAGACTTAAGATGTACTTCCCAATTTTTCAAATACTGTATTTCATCATAAAACACGAACAGTTCGTTCGCCTCTTCTAAACCTGCTGCTTTCATTGCGTACTGCAACATTTCGTCTAACCCAATATTGAGATAAACAGGGCTTTCAACAGTGATGAAGATGATTCTATTCGGTGAAACTCCAGAATCAATTAAGTCTTGGACTGTATGGTACAACATGACCGTTTTACCAACTCTCCTTGGCCCCATTAGAATTAAGGCTCTCTTAATATCTGTCTCATAAACCAGTGGTTTGAATATATCAAAGTACAGTCTCCGAGGCATTTCATTGTAAAATTCTTCTATCTCCTTTGAAACCCACCAAGGATTTTCAAACCTGAGTCTGTCAACTATTTGTTTTTCTGATACCGATCTTAAAGACATCTTAAAATGTAGTTATTTTGATAAATAAGACATTTATAATCATCTTATTTACAATTATAATTGCATTTAAGCTTATAAACAACAAGAAGAGGTATTAAACAAAATATAATCGAGTAGACGGCCGTGAGCCATAAGCCCACGGTGCGCCTCTCACACCATAAAACCCGCTACTGCACAAACCATTAAGAGCCACTTGGCCAACCGTATAAAAAATTGAAAATCACTATAACAAAATATCTATGAACTGGATAAATTTTAATAAAGTGTTTGAAATAGTAGGAGCCACAGCCTTTGTCCTACTGGCAATTGCAAGAATTTCACATGTCATTCCGGTTCAAACATTTCTTTGGAGTGCGGTAGCAATGTTCTTAATTGAGGCACTTGTGGGTAGACAGGTTCAAGGAGTTCTAACGAAAAGAATTCAAGAATTAGAATCCAGAGTCAACAGTTAACAAAGCAACCGGGTGCAGAAATTCTATATTCGAACAACAGAACAACCATGCGAACCCTTTTTACTCCGATAGTCGAACTCCAACTGATCTTAGCGTCTCACTGAGACCAAATAAGAATTATGGCAGGATGTGTCAACTCCAATCAGGCTAAAGACATCAATCACACACACTATTTTCCACTCATGAAATAATGGATTGGCATTAGTCAACAGATGAGTTAGTTTGATCCTCTCAACTTAATCCTACTTCATATGATCCTTAAAAAAACTTTTTCGCCCCTGCTTCTTTCACTTTCTTTCCTTATTCCCGTTTTTTCTCAGGCACAGGGATTTGAAGGGTATTACCAATACCCGGATATCAACGGTAACAAAATCATTTTCTCTGCCGAAGGAGATATCTGGACGGTACCGCTTTCCGGAGGGCTGGCTCAACGGTTAACCACTCATGCGGAAGATGAAAGCTTTCCCCGTTTTTCACCGGATGGTCAGACCATCGCTTTTTCTGCCAGCTATGAAGGTCCGACGGAGGTTTATAGCATGCCCTCAGATGGCGGACTTCCAACCCGCTGGACATACGAACGGGACTTTTCCATGGTCAATACCTGGACCCCCGATGGAAAGATCATTTACGATACAAGGGCTTTTGCGACTTTACCAGACAGACAACTGGTGTCTATCAACCTTCAGACAAAAGCCAAGACACGCATTCCATTAAGTCAGGCCAGTGAAGCTTCATTCGACGCAACCGGCAAAACCGTGTATTTCGTCCGCCCGGCGGATCACCGAAATGTGACTAAACGATACAAGGGCGGGACTGCCCGTCAAATCTGGAAATTCACAGAAGGAAGTGCTGAAGCCGTCCGAATTACCAATGGCTATACCGGGGAAAGTCACCACCCGATGTGGTGGAATAACAGGGTGTATTTCATTACGGACAGGGATGGTATCATGAACATCTGGTCCATAGATGAAAACGGAAATGATCTGACCAAGCATACCCAACATTCTGATTTTGACGTACGTTATGCCGGCCTTTCGAATGGCAACATTGTCTATCAACTGGGTGCCGACATCTGGCATTATGACATTCAGGCAAATACCCAAAAGAAAGTCAACATCCGACTGGCCTCAGACTTAGATCAGCTCAGAGAAAAATGGGAGGATAATCCTTCAAACTATATCACTTCGGCGTATCCCGATAATGAAGGTGATCGTGTAGTATTAACGGCCCGGGGAAGAGTATTTACAGCTCCTGTCAATTCGGGTCGAATGGTGGAGTTTACCGATAAAAGCAATGTACGATATCGGGATGCCACCTTCTCCCCGGATGGAAAAAGTATCTATGTCCTTTCAGATGAAACCGGTGAGTTTGAATTTGTAAGCCTTCCTGCAAATGGCATTGGATACGGTAAGACATTAACCAAAGATGGAGAAGTGTTGCGTTATGCCGGTGTGCCCTCACCTGACGGGAAATGGCTCGCTTACGATGACCTCAACAGCGACCTGTACCTCCTCGAAATATCAAGTGGAAAGAGTCAGAAGATATCCTCCAATCAGGAAGGGATTTATACCTTTTCATGGTCTCCTGACAGTAAATGGCTTGCTTTTGTACAGGTCGCATTCAACACGATGGCTCAGATCCATGTCCACAATGTGGAATCTGGAAATTCCTTTCCAATCACAACGGACAGGGCGAACAGTGTTTCTCCTCAATGGAGTCCGGACGGGAAATTTATTTATTTCATTTCCGACAGAAATTTTACCACACTCGTGGGTGCACCGTGGGGTCCCAGACAACCCGAACCTTACTTTGATGCCAGTGAAAAGATCTATCATATTGCTCTGCAAAAAGGAACCCGATCTCCCTTTAGAGAAAAGGATGAACTACAACCTGAAGAAAAAGAGGAGAAGGATAACGGCGATGTTGTGGTGAAAATTGATGAAGATGGAATTACAAGGCGTATTGCCGAAGTACCTGTTAAGGCTGGTAACTATCGGGGTTTGGGTGTGAACAAAAAAGCCATTTTCCTTCTTTCCAGTGAAACAGGAGTAGATGCGAAGACTCATTTAATGGCTATCAAGATTGGTAATGAAAAAATTGAGTTAAACACAGTTGCTGAAGACATCTGGAGCTTTCAAATGTCCGGAAATGGAGAAAAAATCCTTGCGAGAAGGAGAAACAATTACTACATGGTTGAGGCCGGAACAGGTAAAGCAAACCTCAATGACAATAAAATTGATTTTAACGGGTGGAAATTTGCCCTTACCCCTCAGGAAGACTGGAAACAGCTCTTTACGGACGCCTGGCGAATGGAGCGTGACTATTTCTATGATCAAAACATGCATGGAGTTGACTGGGGTGCCATGCACGAAAAATACTTCCCACTGGTAGATCGGGTCACCACCCGAAATGAACTCTCCGACCTGATTGGAAGGTTTGTTGGTGAGTTGTCCGCATTACATACGAGTGTACGAGGGGGTGACACCCGAGATGATGATTCAGATATCACAGTGGCCAGTCTTGGGGCCCGGTTCAGCAGGGATGACAAAGCAGGAGGGTTCAGAATCGACTACATCTATCAGGCCGACCCTGATTATCCCGATGAAAGATCCCCGCTGGATGACCCCTATCTGGACATCTGGAACGGAGATGTGATCACCAGCGTGAATGGAAAGCCCTCTTTGTCAGCGGTTGATATTGGAGCACTCATCAGGAATCAGGCAGGCAAACAGGTGAGACTGGAATTGCAAAGAGGAACTTCAAAGCGAAACGTCATTGTAACTCCAATCAACAATGATTACAACTTAAAGTACCGTGACTGGGAGTATACCAGAAGACTTGAAGTAGAAAGCAGGTCGAGCAATGAAATCGGATATGTGCATCTCAGAGCTATGGGAAGCAATGACATCAACCAGTGGTACAGAGAATTTTATCCTGTCTTCGATCGGTCCGGGCTGATCATCGATGTGCGACACAATCGTGGTGGGAACATTGAAAGTTTCATTCTGGAAAAATTGCTAAGAAAAGCGTGGATGTACTGGAAATCCCGTTCAGGCAAACCTTACTGGAACATGCAGTATGCATACAGAGGACACATTGTGATACTCGTGAATGAAAACACCGCCTCTGATGGGGAAGCATTTGCCGACGGGTTTAAGAAACTGGAATTGGGAACTGCCATTGGCACCAGAACCTGGGGTGGGGAAATCTGGTTAAGCAGCGCCAACAGACTAAGCGATGGCGGACTTGCCAGAGCTCCGATGATGGGGGTCTACAGTCCCGAAGGAGAATGGATCATTGAAGGACATGGTTTTGAGCCTGATATTGTTGTAGATAATCCACCACATGCAACGTTTAAAGGGGAAGATGCACAGCTTCAGGCTGCCATTGATTATTTACAAAAATTAATAAAAGAGGACCCGCGAGAAGTTCCACCTCCACCAGCTTACCCGGACAAGTCGTTTGGGAACAAATAAGAAGACAGAAAAGGAGTGATTGCGAGTCACTCCTTTTTTTGATGGAAATAAAATTCAGCTTGTCGCATTTTTCCTATCCTGTTCGTCATTGATCAAATACTTTTCACTAACTAAATTTTAAAAATTATGAATGCAGTAAACTGGTTTGAAATTCCTGTAAATGACATGGATCGGGCGAAAGGCTTTTACGAAAATATTTTAGGTGTAGAATTAGCCATCAACGAAATGGGCGGAAGTCTTATGGGCTGGTTTCCCGGTGGTCCGGAAGATCAGGGCGCAACCGGAACACTGATCAAAGCAGAAGGTTATACTCCTTCCTACGACGGAACAGTAGTATATCTATCGGTGGGTGACATTGAGGAGACGCTGGGAAAAATAAGTGACAATGGAGGAAAAACCATTGTACCTAAGACGAGCATTGGTGATTATGGATTTATCGCCCATTTTGAAGATTGCGAAGGGAACAGGGTAGCGTTACATTCAGTGAGTTAACAGAAGATACCCTGTCAGGGTGGGTACCACCCTGACAGGGTTGCATTTTCACTGATCCAGCCACCCTTTGAAAGCAGTTGCTTTCTCGCTGCTTACCAAAATCTGCTCGCCATTATATCGGTCCATTTCTACCAACAACTTTCCTTTGAAATGCCGGTGCACCGCATGCACATAGTTCGCATTGATTAAAAATTGGCGATTGGCGCGATAAAAGATGTGAGGATCGAGTTGACCTGAAAGATCCTCCAGCGTAAAATCGGATAAATAAGTCTTCTCATGTCTGGTAACAATATGCACCACACTATGCTTACTTTGGAAACAAATAATGTCCTCCGATTTAATGGACAGCATCTTTTCCCCCTGTTTCACCAGAAAACGTGATTTATATTTCGTCTCTGATAAGGAGATCTGTTTTAGCAGGGCTGCAAAGTCCGGGTTATTGGACTTTTGTGTCAGGTTTCTATACTTATCAAGTGACTGCTTCAGATCTTCTTTCTTAATTGGTTTCAGCAGGTAATCAATACTGTTCACCTTAAAAGCCTTCAACAGGTATTCATCGAATGCGGTTGTAAAGATGACCGGAGATTGTACCTGAATTTCATCAAAAATCTGAAAGCTTAATCCGTCACTAATCTGAATATCCATCATGACCAGATCAGGCCAGTCGTGATTTCTCATCCATTTCACACTGTCTTCCACACTATCCAGTACTTCGATGATTTTAATGGTCGGATCTATTTCCAGTAAAATTTTTTCAAGTCTTCGAAAGGCTGGTGCCTCATCTTCTATTATCAATACTCTCATGAGAAATTCAAATCCTTTTCTTCTAAAATATCAATTAATGGAACTGCTACCATATAATTGTTAACCGTGGTAATTATATCAATTTCCCGACCTCCCAAAATATGATAACGCTTTCTGATATTATCCAGACCAGTATGAGTTGACTTTTCAAGAGATTCCTTCTTTTGCAGGTTGTTCTTTACCACAGCTGACTTTCCATTCTCTGTATAAACATCAATATGTAGTGGTTTTGTTTTTGAAATCACATTGTGTTTGATGGCATTTTCAATGAGCATTTGCAATGTTAAAGGCGGAATGTTCAGTTTTTGATACGTTGAATCTATCGTGAAATTGAAGGTCAGGTTATCCGGAAAACGCATTCTTAGCAGAAACAAATAAGATTTAACAAAGTCAACTTCTTCTTCAAGGGAAACCAGTTCACGCTCTTTGTTTTGAAGAATGTATCGGTACACATCAGACAATTTTTCCGTAAACGAAATAGCTGAATTTTGATCCTCGGCTATGATGGTCGTTAATGTGTTCAGGCTATTGAATAAGAAATGCGGACTCATCTGATTTTGAAGCACCTCGTATTGGGTTCGGATTTGTCTGTTTTTCAATTCCTCATTCTGGCGAAATACTTCCTTCCATTTTTCAAAAAAATAAAACGCCTCGTATGAAAGCGAGATGACCAGCGCAGCGACAAAATTGAAGGGTAAAAATTCAGTGTGCTCACTCGGTTGTAAAAGTTCGTGAAAAGTGGTGAGATGAAAAATCAACTTAAGCGGGAGGCCGCCAATGGACATCCAGATAATGATGGCCAGAGATGTAAAGATCAGCCGCCTCTTCGTCTTACTTATCTCCGGGAATTTCCGTCTGAAATAGAAAATGATCAGGCAGGCTCCATTCCAATATACCGCAGTGAAACACAGAGAAACAAAATAGACGTACCACGGAGAATTTTCAGACATGTGCGCTGAATTTGCCATCATGGCGATGACGGCAACAAGGAAAATTCCCAGCCAGCGATAATGAATTTCTTTAAGTTTCATCAACAATAAAGATAGAACATCGAGCGAGTGTCTGATACCAGTTTGCGACTCAGGCCCAAAAAATGATAACTGAAACCCATTTATTAACCTTTCAGTCAGAAAAACAGACCCTGCACGTCAAAATTCGGTTTCAATCTTAAAAAGAACAGGTTCAACTCATGTATTCTGTATTCCACTCCGGTTTTATTAACAGCAGGTTTTGTATCCCGATAGATTAGCTCTAAATCAAATACTATGAATGCTAATCTTAATCCACTCAAACTCATCTTTATCGGTCTGATCATTTTTGTGTCCGGCCCGGTATTCTCACAAACTCAGGTAGTCAAAGGTAAAATTCTGGACGCACAGGCAGCCTACGAATTAATTGGTGCAACTGTGATATTGCTCGGATCTGATCCGCCAAAAGGTGCCATTACCGATATCAATGGTTTTTTCCGTATTGAAGATGTCCCCGTTGGTCGACAGTCATTCGTCATACAATACGTGGGATATAAATCGATAACCATACCGAATGTGCTGGTAACAGCCGGAAAAGAAGTTGTGCTTAATCTGCTCCTGGAGGAATCCGTCGAGCGATTGCAGGAAGTTGTCGTAACAGCAGACTCCAACAAGGATCTGCCCATTAATGATCTGGCAAAAGTAAGTGCCCGAACGTTTAGCATCGAGGAAGTGACACGCTTCTCTGGTGGCAGAAATGATCCGGCCAAGCTTGCTGCCTCTTTTGCAGGGGTCAATTCTACAAATGATGCCCGGAATGATATTGTGGTTCGTGGCAATTCTCCAACCGGATTATTGTGGCGGATTGAAGGCATTCCCATCGCTACCACCAATCATTTTTCGACGCTCGGTACCACCGGAGGTCCGGTGAATGCCCTGAATACTAACATGCTTCGCACTTCAGATTTCCTGACCGGTGCTTTCCCTGCGGAATATGGAAATGCCAATGCCGCAGTATTTGACATCAACTTCCGAAATGGAAATACAGATAAATTCGAATTCACAGGTCAAATGGCTGCCTTTACCGGTCTTGAGTTAATGGCCGAGGGGCCTGTCAGTAAAAAGAATAACTCCTCCTTCCTGACCTCTTACCGCTATGGAATAGCAAGTCTGGCAGCAACCGGAACCAGTGCCACTCCTTTCTATCAGGACATTTCCTACAAAGTGAACCTGGGTGAGACAAAAATTGGAAGGTTCGAACTTTTCGGAATTTACGGCAAGAGCAGCATCGATTTCTTAGGTGCAGAAATAGATGAAAATGACTTGTTCGCAGATCCCAATGTAGACGCTTTTGTGAAAAGCGAAATTGGATTGATGGGGTTGTCGCACACCTTAAGATTTGGGAAAAATACGTATCTGAAAACCTCATTCGGAGGATCAACTAACTATAACGAATACCTGCAGGATAATCGAATTTTGAACGAGTCAGATCAGTTGATCAAAACGTATCAGGCTACAGAATCTGAAACGCGAGAGAACCGATACACGGTTTCTTCGACCTTAAATACAAAGATCAATGCAAAATGGACATTGCGTGCCGGAGTAATAAATGAAACCTACGACCTGGACCTGTTTGGAAAAGATAGGGACAACCGCGTGAGCATACCAGACAACAATAACGACTCGATTCCTGATTACTTTATCGTGAACAGGGATTTCGATGAGACCTATCAATTGTTTCAATCATTCGCTCAGGCTGATCACAACATCAGCGATAATCTTTCGGTCACAGGAGGCATCCATACGCAATACCATGGATTTACTGAAGACTTTATTGTAGAACCACGTGCTGCTATCAGCTGGAAGCAAACACCTGTTCAAAGATGGAGTATTGCGTACGGGCTACATGGTCAGGCCGTACCTGCACCCATTCTTTTTTTTAGAGAGGAAACATCTCCACAGGTTTCAGAACCAACAAATGAGCATCTTGGATTCATGAAAGCGCATCATTTTGTATTGGGATATGATCGCAACCTTGCGCCTGATTGGCGATTGAAGACAGAAGTCTATTATCAAAGTGTATTCGACATTCCTGTAGAACGAAATGCCTCAAGTTATTCCATTATCAATGAAGGTTCTGATTTCATTTTTCAAGAAAAAGGGTCACTGGTAAATGAGGGTACAGGGTTCAATTATGGAATTGAAGCCACACTCGAAAAATTCTTCAGCAACAACTACTACCTGTTAATGACGACTTCATTGTTCGAATCGCAGTATGAAGGAAGCGACGGAATCCAACGAAATACCGCTTTCAATAATAACTATGTACTTAACGTCCTGTTTGGGAAGGAATGGAAATTTGGCCCGACAGGACAGCACGCATGGACATTTGATTCCAAAGTGACCACTTCAGGCGGGCGTCCCTATTCTCCCATTGATCTCACCGCTACTCGTGCCAATGCAGGGAGAGAAGTGCGAATAGAAGAAGAGGCTTTTAGCGAACGGTATGGACAGTACTTCAGATGGGATGTAAAATTTGGAGTGCGGCTTAATAAGAACAATGTATCACATCAGTTTTTTGTAGACTTCCAGAATGTGTCAAACAGAAAAAATGAATTTGTCAGACGTTACAATCAGGTAACAGATGAAATAAATCTGATTGAGCAAATTGGCTTCTTCCCTGATGTCATGTACAGAATACAATTTTAATAAAAATGAATACAGCAACAGCCCAAATAGAAACCGAAATTCAGGTCAGCGCTCACATTCTGAGCACTACGATTAACACACTACACGATGTAATGGATGTGTCAGAAATTCTGGATGATCATGAAGCAATCCTCAGGTGGAGCATTGATCTCCACGATTGGGAAAAAGTGCTAAAGGTCGTTTCAACGGATGATCTTACATTAAGTGATGTCCGGAGATTAGTGAATATGAAAGGGTTTGAGGCAAAAGAATTGAATCATTAAAACAATTACTTATTTCTGGTAGTTCTTAAGGAACCATAGTAAGTAAATCCCTCATAAAGAGTTGATTGGTAAAGTAGGTGATTAGGGTAGCCCTGTCTTTCGGCAGGGCTTTTTTTAATTAAAAAAAGCAGCTTCCGTTGAAGCTGCTTTACTTACGTCCAGCCTAACAAGTAAGCCAGCAGTATGAAGAGGCTTCAATGTTAAAACACAAGCCTCTAATAATACCCTGGTGAAACCATCTGTAGACAGTACGAAACCCGAAAACCGATGATCTGTATATCGTTTGTAGTCAAAATGATCCAGATCAACCTTTGATTCTTATGAAATGCTACAATTCAGAGACCGGAAGTGTCCATTGATAAACATCCCATTCGAAGATGACATTGACTCCTCTTTTAACCGCCACCGCTCGAATGGTGAATTGTTCTGTCTTTTCGTTTTGTTCCATTCTAACAATTGCTGTAGCCACATCTTTTTCATTGTCCGCTTCCATGACACCCCAAAACCGGAGCTCAGAATTAAGTCTTAATTCCATTTCTCCCTTTCTTGGGATCGCGTATATGACATACTTTCCTGCTTTGATTCTTTCGCCTCCAAATGAGAAGTCTTTACTGACCTCAATTTCAGTAGGTTCATTGGCTCCCAATCTCCAGTAAACTCCATAAGGCTGAAGGGCTCCCTCCTCTTCTTCTCCAAAAATCAGTCGATCTCTGACAGATGGTCTGGAATAATTCACTGTAACTGAAAGTCCTTCATTTTCAAGGGTTGTTGATCCCGAAGGACTGAGTGTCCTGTTCCGGTTATCAAGAAAGAGGACTGCTGCTACCAGCAATACGACAACAATACCGGCACCAATTAATATTTTTTTAAGCATAGCATTCTGATTTTTACATTAAAAGTAGGTAATCGTAAAATGAGACTTGTTTTGTTTAATAAATTCACGCTATGAAATATTTCTCTTTTCTTTTATTCGTCTGTATTGCGACAGGGGCCAACGCCCAGAATAACCTGGTTGTATTGAATACCGGAGACTCTATTTACGGAAAGGTCAGCTTCCTGAGACCCACTAAATATTCAGAGAAAATAGTAATAAAGAATGATGACGGCAATCAGGAAGTCAGCGCCAACATAATTGTCAGGATTCAGGTAAAAGCCAATGTTTATAAAAGCATTATACAAAATAACAAATACACCATTATGCAGGAGGTTATTCCCGGCTATCTGGGGCTTTACAAGTTCAGGCCGGAAGACGGACATGAATTTTCCACCAGCTTTCTCTACAAGGCAACAGGAGAAGGTATGGCGATTTCTCCGATCGGATTTAGGAGACCGTTAGCCGAATTTATTGAAGAATGTGATGACCTCTCAGATGCCGTTACAGAAAAAAAATACGGATTTAAGGATCTGAATGATGTGGTAACAGCTTATAATTCCAATTGCATCAGGAACACGTCTGTTTCATCAACTCCGTCCGAACCATCTGTCAACTATGCAGACCTGTCTGAACTTCAGTCCTTATTAAAGGATGTATTGACAAAAGTGGATAACAATGAACCCATCCCTGAATACCTAAAGAAGGCTGTGGATGATTATACCAAAAAGGATATCAATGGGATGCTCAACGATTTGTTGAAAAAGATAAGTGAAAACTAAAAACCCTTTTGCCAGGATTGTTTTTCAACGAACAAACCAGCATCGGTTTTTTCAACATTCAAAACACCAGCCTCACGTAATCCTTTTACCGCTTTGTCCCATTTCTTATTTGACAGTCCGGCTTTGGACTTTAGATCGTTCAGCTCCATTCGATCTTCATTCATCAATCCAAACACCATTTTTTCATCTTCATTGAGCTCAATGGATCTTGTCTTTTTTTCCGGCCTCATTTGTGGAAAGAACAAGACATCCTGAATCGAATTGGAATTGGTCATGATCATGGAAAGCCGGTCAATTCCCAGTCCGACACCTGCCGTCGGTGGCATGCCATATTCCAGTGCACGAAGAAAGTCCTCATCAAGTGTCATGGCTTCTTCATCTCCGCGTTTTCCAAGTTCCAGCTGTTCCTCAAATCGCTCACGCTGATCAACCGGATCATTTAGCTCCGAATAAGCATTCATAATCTCCTTGCCGTTGCAAATAGCTTCAAAACGCTCAACCAGTCCTTCTTTAGATCGATGCTTTTTGGTCAACGGAGACATCTCGATCGGGTAGTCCGTTATGAATGTCGGCTGAATCAGGAATGGCTCACACTTTTCTCCAAAAATTTCGTCGATGATTTTACCTCGTGCCATGGTATCATCCAATGGGACATGAAGCTCTTTCGCTGTTTTGCGAAGTTGCGCTTCATCCATTTCTGAAATATCCACGTTGGCAAAGTGCTCAATCGCTTCGTACATGGTAAATCGCTTCCATGGTCGCTTGAAGTCTATCAGATTTTCTCCTACCTGCACTTCTGTTTTCCCATGTAAATCAATCGCCACTTTTTCAACCATTGCCTCCATGGTATTCATCATCCACTCGTAATCCTTGTAAGCTACATACAATTCAACCTGAGTGAATTCCGGATTATGGAATCGGGACATTCCTTCATTTCTAAAGTCTTTGGCAAATTCAAATACGCCATCATACCCGCCCACAATCAGGCGTTTTAGATACAACTCATTGGCAATCCGAAGGTAGAGTGTCATGTCGAGTGTGTTGTGATGCGTCTTGAATGGTCGTGCTGCTGCTCCTCCATATAGTGGCTGAAGAATGGGAGTTTCCACTTCCAGATATCCCATATCAGCCAAAAATTCACGTATCGAATTAACCAGCCTTGTTCGTTGGATGAAGGTTTCTCTGATTTCCGGATTGACGATCAAATCCACATATCGCTGACGATACCTTTGTTCCGGGTCACTGAATGCATCGTAGGTTTTCTTATTCCCCTCTTCATCTTCAGTCTCTTTAACAATCGGAAGCGGTCTGAGTGATTTTGACAATAAGGTTAATTCATTCACATGAATAGAAATCTCACCTACCTGCGTCTTGAAAACATAGCCTTTAACTCCAATGATATCTCCAATATCCATTTTCTTTCTGAAGACCTCATTGTAAAGGCTTTTGTCCTCCCCTTTGCAGATGTCATCTCTCCTTAAGTAAATCTGAATTCTTCCGGAAGCATCCTGAATTTCGGCAAATGATGCGGAACCCATGATGCGCCGACTCATTAGTCGACCAGCAATGGAAATATTGGTGTAGTCGTCCTGTCTTCTTTCAAAATTTCTCAGAATATGTGCGGTTGTTACATTTACATCAAAAGATGCCGCCGGATAGGGATCAACCCCCATCTTCATCAACTCTTCTCTTGACTTTCTTCGCTCCCGCTCCTGCTCGCTTAATTGCATTTATTTATCTAAATCAGTTCTAAAATCTATTACTTAGTCCGGGCGTTTCTCCTTCTCAACTCTTTCTTCACCATCATGTACTCCCTGCTGCTATGACCGGCAATGGATGTGTTTTCTTCAGCTCTTCTAAACAGATACGGAAGCACTTTCTCTACAGGTCCATATGGAACATATTTGGCTACATTATAACCGGCACTTCCCAGAATAAAAGAAATATTGTCACTCATTCCCAAAAGTTGTGCGAAATAAATCCGTGGGTCGCTTTTGGAAAGACCTGCCTCCTCCATCAGGCTGGCCAGGTACATCGCTGATTCTTCATTATGAGTTCCTCCGCACAGTCCCATTCGGTCAATATGTTGCACACATAATTTCAGTGCCTCATTGTAATCCCTGTCAGCAGCTTCTTTAGTTTCATGGATTGGTGACTGATAATTTAGCTCCTCCGCTCTTTCTCTTTCCTTTTCCATGTAAGCCCCCCTTACCAGCTTTGCCCCGAGGAAATAACCCTCATTTGTTGCTTTGGCAAGTGCAAATTTCAATCGGCCAAACGACTCATGCCTGTACAACTGATAGGTATTGAAAACCACCGGACGTTCTTTATTGAATTTTTCCATCAATCGCTGAGCAACACCGTCTACAAAATTCTGAAACCATGATTCCTCCGCATCAATCATCAACATTAAGCCTTTATCATACACCCTTTGTGCAATGGCTGTCACCCTCCGTTCACAGTACATCAATCGGGTTTTTTCGAGATCGGTCAATTTCTCCTTATCCTGTGCTTTGGTCATCAGATCTGTTGACCCCAAACCAGATAATTTTAGGACACAAAATGGAATGTGGTTAGATGTGGCAGCATAATCAACAACTCGAAGAGCCTCTTCTCTTGCCTCATTATAACCGTCCTCACTTTGAATCCCTTCCACTGAATAGTCTAAAATTGTCTGAACATTATAGCTGCCCAGCAATTGGATCGTATCCTTACAATCTGCTATTGACTCCCCTCCACAAAACTGATTAAAGAGCGTTCGCTTAATTATTCCTGTTACAGGAAGTCTCGCTTTTAGTGCAAAGTTTATCATGACCGTGCCCAGCTTCACCATCCACGGATAGTTCATGGTAGAAAACACAAAATGTGTCGCTTTTAACTGCTTATTGGATTTGTAGGCAAAGGCTACTTCCGTGTTATCAAAATTGATTGCTTCTGATTGCATACTTTTGAAAATCGGTGGCAAAGATAGCCAACACAATCATCCAAAAAAGAGTTTTAATTCATCTCACTATTTAATCTAAAACTTTGAGTCAACTGCCCGCCTATATCAGCATTACAGACCAGCCTTTTCAGCTGCTGGATTCTCTCATAAAAAAATGGAATCCGGATCAGATTGCTATTCTGGTTGATGAAAACACAAGGAATTTTTGTCTGCCAAAAAATGGAATATCAGGAAGCTTTATCATTGAAATCCCTTCGGGAGAGGAACACAAGCAACTTGAAACCTGCCGGCATGTATGGAACGAATTAACCCTGCATCAATGTTCAAGAAAATCCCTGATGGTCAATCTGGGAGGCGGAGTGATCGGCGATTTGGGTGGATTCTGTGCTGCCACATACAAAAGGGGAATAAAATTTGTCAACATCCCAACTACGCTCCTTTCTCAGGTAGATGCAAGCATTGGGGGTAAACTGGGAATCGATTTTGGAATATTAAAAAATCACATTGGATTGTTCCAGGAGCCTGATCATGTCATAGTTGATTCAGGATTTTTAGATACTCTGCCTGAGCGGGAATTGAAATCGGGTTATGCTGAATTAATTAAGCATTCACTTATAGCCAGTCCGGATCAATGGAAAATTCTGATCAAAAGCAGATTTGAAGAATTATCCTGGGAAAAACTGATCCCGGATTCCATCGCCCTGAAAAGCAGAATAGTGGAGGAAGATCCGACCGAGACCGGTCTGAGAAAAATTCTTAATTTCGGACACACCCTTGGCCATGCCATTGAAAGTTTCTTTCTCCATACTTCTGACAAATTGCTTCATGGTGAAGCTGTTGCTATAGGTATGATACTGGAAAGCCATCTTTCCCTGCAAAAGGGATGGATCGATTCCAATGGATTTGAAGAAATTAGTAACCATATTCAGGGAGTATTTATGCTTCCGGAAAAACTCCCGGCAATAGAAGACATCATGAGTGCCCTTTTACAGGATAAAAAAAATGATAACCGGGGCATCAATTTTTCACTGATAAAAGGGATCGGACATTGTGAATACGATGTGCAGGTAACAAAAGAAATGATAAAGAATACTTTCTCTGCCTCCGGTTTGTTCAGATGAACAAATCCTCTTTTTGATTCATACTCTCATCTATTGGCTCAGAAACAGACTTTTCACGCTTTTTAACCACCTTTTTTGGTGCCGCTATAAAAAAAGTTAATGCTCCCACCAGAAGGGAAATGAAAATAGTACTTATAGTTTTTGACTTTGACATAATTCTTATAAAAGACTACTTATTAACGAAAAAAGTTGGAATATTGTTCATTCGTATCACCCGTAACAACGCTTGGATTATTTATTACACAAGAGTAGTGCCAGACTTGTTGGAGAAATTCGACTTTCCCCTTCTAAAAGTGAGAGCAACAGAGCCCTTTTGATTAAGGCATTGTCTGGCAGGAATGTCAAACTCAGGAATCTTTCTGACGCACAGGATACCCGGACCATGAATATGTTGCTTCAGAAAAATCGGATCACTTCTGATGTTATTGATGCCGGAACAGCCATGAGGTTCCTGACCGCCTGGCTGGCAGTAACCGGAAGAAATAAGATTATTACCGGTTCGGATCGAATGAAACAACGTCCCATCGGTCCACTGGTCAATGCGTTGAGAGAAATTGGCGCAGAAATCGAATACCTTGAAAGTGAAGGGTACCCGCCGTTAAAGATCAATCAAATAACGACTCAAAAAACCAGTAAGATTTCCATTCCGGGGAATATTAGCAGTCAGTACATCAGCGCATTACTCATGATTGCACCGTGCCTCCCAAAAGGGCTTCAGATAACCCTTACTACCGGAGTGTTTAGCAAACCCTACATTGAGATGACACTTGATCTCATGCGCGCTTTTGGAGCAGATGTCAAATGGAAAGGGGATGTGATCTCTGTTAAAAAAGGTGACTATTCAGAGGGTGAATATGTCATTGAAGGTGACTGGTCCGGCGCAAGTTACTGGTATGCATTTGTTGCCCTTTCTTCAGATGAAAAAAGCAGTCTGTTGCTGCCATCTCTTCGAACCTATTCATCTCAGGGCGATCGAAGAATCTCTGAAATTATGTTCAAGCTCGGTGTAGTTACCGAATTCATCAATGGAAAGATCAGACTTTCAAAAAAAGAAATAGAAGCAAAACAGCTTAGGCTGGACATGAGGGATTGTCCTGACCTTGCACAAACGGTCATGGTGGTGGCGGCAGGTTTGGGTGTTCAGATTGAATTCACCGGACTGCAAAGCCTGAAAATCAAAGAAACCGATCGAATTCAGGCCATGAAAAATGAGTTAAATAAGATTGGTGCTGACCTGATTGAGGAAGAAAATGTCTGGCATTTACGCCCGGCTAAGGAGCTGCCCGATACCATTGAGGTGGAAACGTATGAAGACCATCGTATGGCAATGGCATTTGCTCCGCTTACTCAACAGATGAATGTAATCATCAGGGAGCCCGGGGTAGTAAGAAAATCCTATCCGGGGTTTTGGGAAGAAGTAAAGAAGACGGGGGTTAAGATATCACCTCACTGAAAGTACTTCGACCGGGACATTGATAAATAAACCTTCATGCAGGTTTGAAAACCAAACATCATTCATGATTACCCAGCCATCCCAACTGAATTCAAGTCCGCCGACAGGAATATTGGATGTCCAGAGCTTCCATGCTTTCGGAAATCCATTTTCATCAAGGATCCACAGGTAACTGTCTCCGGGCGTGAGGCCGCCGGTAGAATAGGTAATCAGTAACCCTCGACCATTATCTACTTCAACTGTCGATCTGATGACACCCGGATCTCTTACCTTATATGGTGCTACCACCCAGAAAGAGTCATTAATGAAGTACTCATATGCCTGAAGCTCCAGAAGGTTGAAGGTTTCCATTTTTCTGTTCAGATCAAGATATATTTCCTGATCCTCCCATTTCACCACAACAGCGTTATTTTTTTTATCCCATTTATGATAGTGAGAATTTCTAAAAACAAACTCGATATAGCTCAATGTGTCATACCCTTCTTTGTTAATAGCTTTTAACATTTCGTCTGCCAACTCTTCAGCTTCGGGCCCCAATGTTCCGGCGGGGAGTGGCTTATCAACGATGACAAATACAGTGATACCCAGTGCTGCAATGATGACAAGGGAAATGGTGAAAAACTGAATAAGTTTTTTTTTCATGGTAAATCAAGGGTTGGGAGCAACTTGGTGCTTTTCTGACTTTCGCTACCTGCTCAAAAGCACAGGCCATTCGAATCAGTTCCGGCTCCTGATATTTGCCGCCAAAAATAGACATTCCTGCAGGTAATCCGTGAACAATACCGGCAGGTACTGTTATGTCCTGAATCAATGCAAGAGGAGAATAAAATTACACTGTTTCATAACTCAGGATGCCTGATTAGATCATGAATTACTAAATTTAATGATATATGAAGAGACTTATATCCTTAATTGCGCTGACAATCAGCTATTTTACTCATGCTCAGCCGAGCACAGAGGTGTATCTTTTTGACCTTAAAAAATCAGGAGATAGTTACACATTGTCTAATCCAAGAAACATTTCTGCAAATGACGGATATGACAATCAGCCCTCTTTCTGGCCTGATGGAAAATCCATTCTATACGCCCGGACGGTTGGTGGTCAAACGGAAATTGCGCGCTATTTTCTGGAAACACTTAAAACAGAAATAATTACCAGAACCGGTCAGGGAAGTGAATATTCACCTACCCCAATGCCTGACGGAAGAATCTCCAGCATCAGACTGGATACAACCGGATTGCAACTCCTGTACGCCTATGACATGGATGGGAATGCTGAAGTACTCGTCCCTGAATTGAAAATCGGCTATCATGCCTGGGTTAATAAGAAGGAAATTGTCTCTTTTGTTCTCGGTCAGCCACCTACCATGCAGGTTATCAATACAAAAAACAATAAAGCAAGAGTAGAGGCAGAACAAATCGGCCGGTCGCTTCACAAGGTCCCCAACGAGGATCTCTTTAGCTATGTGGATAAATCCAAACCACAATGGGCCATCAATACAATGGACGCAAAGGGTAATACCAATATGCTTACCAACACACTGCCGGAATCAGAGGACTACTGCTGGACACCAGCCGGAGAAATAATTATGGGAACCGATGGAAAATTGTTTTCCTGCGCCACAGGAAGTGAGTGGAAGCAATTCGCGGATCTCGCTGATTTTGAACTGGAAGGGATAAGCCGATTGACTGTTTCGCCAAATGGGGATATGTTGGTTGTGGTTGTCAATAAATAACGCATAAACCACGTAATGATAAAAAAAGTACTGATTGGGTTTTTCGTCGGTTTCCTGGTTCTTCTCTTTTTGGTACTCATTCAGCAGGTCGATCCTGTCCAACACGACCCGAAACAGGAAGTGATGGTTTTCCCTGATTCGCTGGTACTCCTGAATTTCAATACAGACAGCCTGAAACAAATTGTTGGGGATAACAAGGGGCTTCCTGAGGGGTTTGAAACTGCGGCATTGCTGGCATATGCTGCTTATCCGGAACTTAGAGATGTTGCAATTGACATGCAACTTGTTCCATATGGTGCACCTATGGAATCTAATTTCAACATTCCTACGCTTTTCGGGCGAAAGAAAAACAGGAAATACATCATCTGCCTCAATGATGCACAGAATACTCCCTTCGATGAGATTTTGCTCTATTCACTTCCTTTTGATGCTCAGGTTGGAATTTTGGCACATGAACTGGGGCACGTGGCTTACTACCATAACCTGTCAACGCTTCAAATTGGAAAATGGGGATTGATGTACCTGTTTAGTGACGACTTTCGCTCCAGCCATGAACGCAGTACTGATCTAATGCCTGTTTTCCACGGGCTGGGCAGCCAGATTTACCAGTATGCCTGGTATGTCAGAAATGACCCTTCCTGCAAACCTCTCTATGAAAAATTCGGCGCTCAGTTTATTGACAAGTTCTATATGACAGATCGGGAATTGAAAGATGCCGTTGAGGGTCATATACTGTATCAGTGAAGGGTCTTAAGCCGGACTACCTGAAAATATTTTCGGATACACCATAACATCTTTTTCCCTCTCTACTCTACCTCCAGCACCAAATCATCCTGCTCAACAATCTGGCCTGCTCCCAAATGAATTTTCTTAACCACACCAGCCACCATTGACGTAACTGATGTTTCCATTTTCATCGCTTCAATCACAAAAAGTACATCATCCTTTGCCACCTTATCTCCCTCTTTTACCTGAAGTTCTGCTATTTTCCCCTGTAGCGGAGATCCAATTTCATTACCGCCCTCTGCCTTTCTGTTGGATACTTTTTGTACTGCAACCTTCCGATCGCGTATTTTGATTCTTCGGGTTTGTCCATTGAGCCTGAAAGCAACAATTCTCATCCCCTCATCGTCCGGCTCCATGATCACAATCATTTCAATAATGATCGTTTTACCATGTGCGATCTCCACCATAATTTCCTCTCCTGGTTTCATTCCGTAAAAGAATGTGGGAGTTGGCAGCTGACTTACCTGATCGAAATCCTGAATATGCTGATAGTACTCTTTAAAAACTTTTGGATACAACCTGAAGGAAAGGAAATCTTCAAAATCGGTATCCGGATATTCCTTTCGAAAGGCGGCAAATTCTGAGTCAAAATCCACCGGTTTCATTGAATCATTCGCCCGACCTTTTAGTGGCTTTCGGTTCTTCAACACCAGTTGACTTAACTCTTTGGGAAAACCTCCTTCAGGAAACCCAAGGTCCCCTCTGAACAATCCGATGACTGATTCCGGGAATGAAAGTGCATCTCCCTTTTCAAAAATATCTTCAGCGGAAAGGTCATTGGCTGTCATGTACATCGCCATGTCTCCAACCACTTTGGAAGAAGGGGTTACCTTGACAATATCTCCAAAGAGCTTATTGACGATTGAATAGTTTTTCTTGATGGTTTCAAACTTATGTTCCAAACCCAGCGAAACAGCCTGTGGACGAAGGTTTGAATACTGCCCCCCCGGGATTTCGTGCTCATATACTTCCGCAGTTCCTGCCTTTAACCCGGATTCAAATGGGTAATAAAACTCCCTGACATCTTCAAAATAGGTCGAATGACGGTTGAGCGAAGCTACATTCATTTCTCTTCCGCGATCATGATAAGCCAGTGATACTGCCAACGAGTTAAAGTTAGGCTGGGAAGTCAGTCCCGACATGGATGCCAGTGATACATCTACTATATCCACCCCGGCTTCTATGGCTTTCAGGTACATACCTGACTGAATGGACGAAGTATCATGCGTATGCAGATGAATCGGGAGATCGGTTGCTTTCTTTAGTTCAGAAATCAACAGCTCCGCACTATAAGGTTTTAACAGACCCGCCATATCCTTAACGGCAATTAAGTGAGCACCAGCATCCTCAAGTTGACGGGCCATATCAAGGTAATATTGCAGTGTGAACTTTTTCTGTGCATCGTCTCGTAATTCACCGGTATAACAAATGCAGGCTTCAGCCAGAGACTCGGTCCGCTCACGAACAGCCCGAATACTCGTTTTCATATTCTCTATCCAGTTGAGCGAATCAAAAATTCGAAAAATGTCCATTCCATTTTCAGCAGATTTTTCAATGAATCGTTCAATGAGGTTATCCGGATACGAAGTGTATCCAACTCCATTTGATCCTCTCAGAAGCATTTGGAAAAGGATGTTGGGTATTGCTTCTCTCAGTAACCTCAAACGTGTCCAGGGACTTTCTTTTAAGAAGCGCATCGAAACATCAAATGTGGCTCCTCCCCACATTTCAAGTGAAAACACTTCCGGGTTTTGTATGGCATACGTTCGTGCGACCGAAAGCATGTCCTTGGTTCTCAACCTTGTGGCAAAAAGTGATTGATGGGCATCACGCAACGTGGTATCCGTATAGTGAATCTTCGGATCATTTTTGATTTGCTCCACAAACTTTTCACGCCCAAGTTTTTGAAGCAGATTTCTCGTGCCATCAGGTACTGCTTCTCCTTTCTGAAAGGCTGGTATTTTGGGAGTTCTGAACTTCTTATTCGGATCAAAAGATTTAACATCAGGATTACCATTTATCGAAACTTCCCCGATGTAATTAAGTGTTTTTGTGCCTCGATCAAAGCTCTTTTTAATCTGAAATAATTCCGGATGCTTGTCGATGAACCCTACCGTGGCACTGCCTTCGAAGAAATCGGGTGTGTAAATGACATTTTCCAGAAATCCAATGTTCGTTTTAACTCCACGGACCCTGAATTCCCTAAGGGCACGGTGCAACCGCTGGGCACTCCCTTTAAGGGTTCGTCCCTTAGCTGTCACTTTAACCAGCAGTGAATCAAAAAATGGAGAAATTCGAACGCCATCATATACATTTCCAGCATCCAGTCGAATTCCAAATCCGCCCGGACTTCTGTAGGCGATAATGGTACCAAAATCAGGTTTAAAACCATTTTCAGGATCCTCTGTTGTGATCCGACACTGAATGGCATACCCCCGGAGTTGGATGTCTTCCTGAGAGTTAATGAAGATCTGTGGATCAGACAGATTACACCCGGCAGCAATCAGTATCTGCGAACGGACAATATCTACACCCGTCACCTCTTCTGTGATGGTATGCTCTACCTGAACTCTTGGATTTACTTCTATGAAATAGATGTTTTCTTCTTTGTCAACCAGAAATTCGACTGTACCCGCATTATTGTAGTTCACCTGACGGGCAATCTTTAATGCATAGTCATATAATTGATTTCGCGTTTCTTCTTTAAGTCCGGTGCTTGGTGCTACTTCAACCACCTTTTGAAAACGCCGCTGAACAGAGCAGTCGCGCTCATACAGATGAACAATGTTTCCTGAATTATCAGCCAGAATCTGAATTTCAATATGCTTTGGATTTTCGACATACTTTTCCAGAAAAATGGTATCGTCACCGAATGCTTTTTCGGCTTCTGATTTCGCTTCATTAAAAGACTTGATCAGGTCAGCCTCATTTCTCACGATTCGCATTCCTCTTCCACCTCCTCCGGACGCTGCTTTAATAATGATTGGATAGCCGATCCTTTTTGCTTCGCTGATTGCAACAGCTTCGTTCGTCAGTGCCTCCTTATTATCCTCAATAACAGGCACTTCGGCTGCCCGGGCCACCTTCTTTGCCATCACCTTATCACCCAGTTGCGACATGACATCCGGAAGCGGGCCAATAAAACTGATTCCTTCTTCACCACAGCGTGTAGCAAATGATACATTTTCCGAAAGAAAACCATATCCGGGGTGAATGGCGTCTACTTTATTTTCTTTCGCAATTCTTATGATTTCTTCTACATCAAGATAAGGTTTGAGCGGTTCCTCATCAGGCCCTATCTGATAGGCTTCATCTGCTTTGTATCGATGCAGTGAATAACGATCTTCATGGGTGTATACAGCTACAGATCGAATATGCAGTTCGGAAATCGCCCGCAATACACGAATCGCGATTTCGCCTCTGTTGGCGACCATAATTTTTTTGAAAGTGATCTGATTTTCCATCCCACGATGGTAATAAAAATTCCCTGGTATTTCATTGTGAATTTTTCATTTATGCTATCCTGTTTTTAAAATATTTTCAATGGTCATGCCGAATCTGTGAATACAGTTCATAATTGGATATTAATCATTTTACGTAGTTAACTACATATTTATTATCAATTTAATATATTTACGTAGTTAACTACATATTTTATGAAATATGACTTTATCAACGAGCTCGGATACCTCGCACTTGCCACCCGACTGAAGCGGATTAGTGAGGCCATGGTGCATAGCGGCCGACACATGTACAAATCACTGGGAATGGACATTGAACCCAACTGGTTCCTCATTTTCAAACTCCTGATGAAATACGATCAGCTTTCTGTCACGGAGATGGCGAATAAATTGCACTTTTCTCATCCTTCGGTGATCACAATGGTCAATAAAATGGAGTTAAACGGATACCTCCACTCCATTCAGGACAAAGTGGATACCCGCAAGCGCCTGTTCAGCCTGAGCGATCGTGCGATAAAAGAAATTCCCGAATTCGAGAAAATCTGGGAAGCCGGGACCATTGGTGTTCAAAAACTATTCGCCTATGACAATCATTTTCTTGACCTTCTTGAATCCCTGGAAATTCAGCTAAGTCAAAGTGACTTCATGCAACGAACCTTAAATGAATTGAAAAAAGATGAGTAACAAATCGTTAGATCTTCCTATGGGCGAATTTGCCGCCCTTCTCAATAAAAGCACTCAACTGGTATTGGACAAATATTCCAATCTGGAAGGTCAGAAAGCCTATCATTTCTATCCACAAAGTGAAATAGAAAGCTGGTTTGAAGAGTCGATTCCTGAAGAGGGAATGGATGATTATGAGCTGCTTGATCTGGTTAAAGAAAAAGTAATTGATACAGCCACCAATAATGTTGGACCCTATATGTACGCCTATGTTATGGCTGGCGGGACGCAGATGTCTATTGTAGCGGAAAAACTGGCGGCAGCAATCAATCAGAATCTGGGAAAGTGGCACCTTGGCCCGGCACTGAATGAAATTGAACGTCGGGTAATTCAGTGGGCCGGTCAGCTGATGGGATTTGATGAAGAACCGGGTGGAGTATTGGTAAGCGGCGGATCTGCTGCTAACCTCGTAGGCTTGACAGTAGCACGAAACATTTTCTTTGAAAAGCAGGGCATCCGAAAAAAAGGACTTTTTGGACTGGCTCCCTTTGTGGCATATGCTTCCTCTGAAGTTCATGGATGTGTAGATAAAAGTATTGACGAGCTGGGTATCGGAACGGATAATCTTAGAAAGATTGAGGTCAATGAGGATTTCACCATCAACCTTGAAAAGCTGGAAACATCCATTAAAAAAGATCTGGCAGATGGGCTTACCCCTTTTTGTGTGATTGGAAATGCCGGAACCGTGAATACAGGTGCCATTGATGATCTTAAAGGATTAGCAGCTATTGCCCAAAAATATGAGTTGTGGTTTCACATTGACGGAGCATATGGCGGACTGGCTGGTTCACTGGATTCAATAAAAGAACATTATAAAGGCATAGATCTGGCGGATTCGATTGCTGTTGATTTTCATAAGTGGCTATATCAGACATTCGAAGCAGGTTGTCTGTTGGTCAAGAATTGGGATCAACTGAAGAGAACATACTTCAAACAGGCTTCCTACCTCGATACCGAACTGGAGGATAAAGGACGACTTGACTTCAATGAACACAGTTTCCAGCTATCTAAATGTTCCAAAGCACTCAAAATATGGATGAGTATCAAATCCTATGGCATCAGAGCCATTAAGGAAATGATCCAGAAGGACATTGACCTGACGCATTACCTCGCCGAACAAATTGATCAGTCTGATGATTTTGAGTTGAAATCTACTTCACATCTTGCGGTGACCTGTTTCAAATACACCAGAGGTCTTACTTCGCAGGAAGAAATTGACCAGTTGAACAGGAAGCTGATTCCGGCACTGGAGAAAGACGGACGCGTATTCATTACGAGCACCAAATTAAATGGTGAGTTTGTTATACGCGCCTGTCTGATCAACCATCGAATGCACAGGGGAACCGTTGATTACCTGATCAAAGTCATTCGAGAAGTGGGAAGCAGAATCTGACGATTACCTTTTCCGCAGGTAGACATTGCCAAACTCAGATTTCATCGATTGAGTGTTTCTGGCACTGTTGACCTTGCCTTCCAAAGTGGTCCATCTTCCAATCTGGTAATCTCCACTGGCTCTGAATTGGGTATCCAGGTTGGAATACACTTCTCCGAATTTTGTCCGCACATCCAGAGTGGCGCTTAGAGATGGATCAAAACTCACATCGATTCCACCAAATTTGGATTCGATCTCCATGTTTCTTGTAAATCCAACAACTTCAACCAATCCGAATTTTGCGTCTACTTCCAGTACAATGTCCTTCGGGACAGTGATCTCCAGCGTGATGTCAACAATCACCCCGTGCTGCATATACTCAATTCCGCCTGCATCCTTTTCCTGCTTAAATTTTTGAATGGCAGGATCATGGTGATCATCTGTATTAAAAAAATAGTCTTCTCCGCCGTGTCGGATGACAATATTTCTTGGAAGGTTATCATAATCACGGATTCCTGAGCGGATTCTCAGTGACTCTCCAGCATCATATGTCAGCTCAAATGCATCGTCATTCGCACCATTGTTGATGCTGACTTTTGAAACAATTCTGATTTCACTCTTATCCCAGGTACTGATGGAAATGAGTTCCGGGTATTTGAAATCCATTTCTACTTTTTGTCCTGCTTTTACAGGAATGATTTGCTCGGTAGGGGCCTGTGCCCAGGCGATGGAAATACCGATCAGCAATACCATCAGAAAGCTTAAATTTTTCATGGTAGTTGGGGAAATGAGGCTGTTGACTCGATGACCTTTGTTTATTCAGAATTAAATCCCTCTGTCCCCCTTTTTAAAAGGGGGATCTGATCGAGGGGTTTTAATCTCTTGCCATTTCGGACAGCCTCGGGTTCTTATTTCTTTCTCAGGTAGATGTTGCCGTGATTCGAAGTGATGCTTAAATCAACTCCGCCTCCGTTTAGTGTTCCTTTGATCTCATTGCTACTGTAACTTGTCATGCTGCCATTTTTCTTTTCGATGGCGATATCAAAGTCTGAATAGATTTCACCCCAGTCTGAGCCCATTTTTAAATTTGCTTTGGTACCCGCGGGCAAGGCGATATCAATCAGCCCGTGTGACGAGGCAATGGAAACCGGTCCGTTCTGGTTTAATGAGCTGAAGTTTCCTTCTACTCTTCCATGTACTGTACTGATGGTCATCGGTCCGGTCATATCCTCAAGCACGATTCCACTGTGATTGGTTTTCACCTCAATCTCACTGCTCATTTTTTTGAATGAGACTTTGCTGCCATGAGCGGTCGAATGCTCGTACACCACTGTCACATTCTTCGGCACCTTAACGGTGTATCTTCTGCTGGACCGCTTGGAAATCTCGTTCACGATTGTATTGCCATTTGATTCACTTACTGAAAGTCCGATTCCGGTGTTGTCATCCAGTCCAAGTCCGTTGATCAGTTTCAACCCCTCGGCACGTTCCGATTTGCCAGATGATTTTACCGTAGTGGAAATGACCACCTCGTTTCCGTCGTATCCCTCAAAGGAGATCTTGTTCACACCATTCACAACCAGCTTGCCCTTCGCCGTGAATTTATGTTCTTCTGTTGCCTGTCCGTAGGAGGCAAAAGCCACCGCAAGGATCAGGAGTGTTGATAGTACTATATTTTGCTTTTTCATTGTTTCTGAATTTTGAGTTATAAATCGTATTTGTCCTTAGTTTTTAAGTTCTTATGAAAGCTTGAAGAGTCCCAGTCGGGCTTCATCCTTCACTGCTTCATGTGTTTCCTGTTTTTCAATCAAATTCTTTAATGGCTGGATCGCTCCTTCTTCTTTGAGTTTTACCATGAGGTTGATGAGGTTGATCATGACAACCGGGTCATTCTGCGTTTCGAGTGCCTCCAGTAACGCCCTGCGTACCTGGGCTTCTTCCGAAAATCTCGCCAGTGCCGAGACTGCTGCCAGTCTCACGTTCGTGTTATCATCGGTGTTCATCGTGTTCACCAGGGCTGTGATGATTTCATCATCTGAGCTTTGCATCACCATCGAGGTATTCACTCCATTGAGTCGGCTGCTGGCTGAATTCTGATTTTGCAGGGAGGATATCACCAGACGTTTGGTCTGTTCCATTTCATTTCTGAGGGCCATCATCTCCCGCTGATTTTGCTGGTTCTGATTAATCAGAATCACAATCGTGGCAGTGAGAATCACAAAGATCAGTGAAGCGGCGATTCGCATAAACCATTGTCTGTTGCTAGTTTCCATTTTCACTACTCTCGCGCCTCCCTCCATCTCGCTGATTTCTTTTTCCAGCATTTGGTTGAAATCGCTTCTCAGGGATTCATCCGGCTGTAGTTCTTCGGTGGAATCCATGAGATTCAGCACTTTCTTCAGGCGCTCATACTCGGCCTTCCATTTTTCACTTTTCTCAATGGTCCGTTCGACATGCTCCTTCAGCTCCCCTTTCAGGTTGCCTTCTGTGTAATCGATCATTAAATCTTCCATCTTTCGTTCCTCCATGTCTAAATTTTTTCTAATTCGAAATAATGTTTTTGAAGCCTTTTTATGGCCCGGTGAACTTTCACCTTTATGGCTGCCACCGAGGTATCCAGCACTTCTGATATTTCTTCGTATTTCATTTTCTGAAATTTGCTCATCACCAGAATTTCTTTGTCCTCCGGTTTTAGCCGATCCAGGGACAGGTATAAAATCCGTTCCTGTTCATTTTTTGCAATCGACTCATCCACCTCTTCCAACTGCTCGCCTACTGTATCTATGTCAATGTTTTCGTTTTTCTGCACCTTATTCTTTCGGTAGTGATCTGCGAAAACATTTCTTGCGATCTGATAGATCCACGGTTTAAACCGCATGTCTTCCCTGTAGGTATGTCTGAATTTGATCAGTCGCAAAAAGACGTTCTGGGTGAGATCGTGCGCGAGATCCCGATCCGAACTGATCTTTGCGAAAAAGTTGAACAGTTGCAGATGGTACTGCTCAAAGAGTTCCGATGCTCTTTTCAATTCCCCTTGTTTCACGGCCATCATTAGCGACTCTTCAGACATGCAGGCAGGTTATTTTCATTTTCGAGACTATATACCGGGATTGCCGGAAAGGTTACAGGGTAAAGAAAAGATTTTTATTGAAAGTGGTAAGAAAGGTTTTGATGTATGGTGCTGGTATTGCAAAATTGATCAGGTACTGTTTTGGTGTGGTCGGACACAGTCCCAACTGACAACAAACGGTTACAAACGTCTATACACGTATATTATACGTTTATGAAACGTTTAATGAAACGGATAAACATCAACCAGATATGTGAGAAAAGTGACATTTAACACCGTTTTAAGCCAATAAGGTATATTTGAAAGGTGTATAACACGCATTGTGCGTGTTATCAACTAGTTGTACAGCATATGCGAACCGTAACTCTGGATTTGCAACAAAAAACTGGACATATAGTTAAGCGCATTTTGAATAATTAATAATTCCGTATTCTTCTGGTGTCTTGTACCCCAGATATGAATGTTTTCGTTTTCGATTGTACCAGATTTCAATGAACTCGAACAATT
>JAVKDB010000016.1:0-82142 GCA_040222475.1 Cyclobacteriaceae bacterium
TTACTTTGCTTCAAAAGGATATACAAGTAAGTTCAGACCATGGAAACTCGTTTTTCTGGAGCGTCTTGATTCTGTCGGTCTCGCTATAGCAAGAGAAAAACAACTGAAGTCTGCTAATGGAAGAGCATATGTAAGAAGTATTATTCAATTCTTGAAACCCTGGTGGCTACCGGCAATCGCATTTATTTTTTCCTTCAAAATCTTCTGTTCATTGTAGAGATCGCTGATGAATAAATTGAGTACCTCTATTCGCTGCTTTAACCCTCTCTCTAGAAAAGACCATTCCTCCCCATCTATAATTCTTGGAATCAAATCAAGGTGAAGAATTCGCTCTACCCCCTGATTGTCATTGTAAACATTGAATGTCATGCCCAGCGATAATTGAGCTCTGTCTGCCGAGTGTTGAAGAGAATTGAGCCTTTTCCATCCCATTCTATCGATACGCTCTTTGAATATTTCGTAATGTGGACGTATCGAATGATCCTCCGCCATCATCTCATCCAAGAAGCCCGCAGTATCATAAGAATCAAAATTTATTTTAGATGCCATTTCTGTTTTTTTTGTTAAAACGGAGATTGCAACACACATGTAAGTTAGAAACTTAAGAAAATGGGGCTATATTAATAACTGACAATCAATATTATTAATGTCAGCAATCTTGTAGTTGCCTTGAAAAACGTACTCTGATCAAAGCTGCTACAGTTATGAAAATTGTGTCATTTTTTTTGCCAAAGAATTGAGCCATGCATGATCCAACTGCACCGAAATTTACTCTTTAGACAGATTTTATGAGGATGGTCACAAATTTAGGAGATTTATTTTCTGAGTCTTTCAATTCCGTTAAATGATGACTGCCCAGAACTCGAGGCATGGATTTCGATATCAAAACAGGCTCTTTAAAAAGAGCCTGTTATTTGTTTACCGTCCTGAATTCAGGACTTCAAATCTGCCTTGCCTAAATATCCAGGACTACTCTATAATTATTCTGTGGTGATATTCTCTCTCCTCCGATTTAAGATGTAGAATATAAACGCCCGATTCAATTTTTGACACGTCAAATGTTATGTTTTTATCAAGTCTGGTTGACGGGCCGGTCTTAACTTTTGCCCCACTCAAATCATAGATACTTATTTCTATTTCTTCAATCAGGCTGGTTTGGAAATTGATGGTCAGTTTACCATTTTTAACTGGATTAGGATAGATCTTAATACCAGCATCGAGTAAATCTTCCACAGACAGGATCAGATCCAGAACGAAATTTTCCGATACACCAACACAGGCGTTGTTCAGGACTTCAACTGCATAAACTCCATTTACGGTTGCCTCATAAGCCTGCGCAGTTGCCCCTGCAATCGGAAACCCATTCAAATACCATTGATATGATTCTCCTGCTGAGGAACTAAGCTCATAAGCAGTAGTGCTTACTTCAGAAGAAGAAATTATTGGTGTTTCTGGTGAGTTTACTGTTATAAAATCAACCTTCTCCTCCACGTGTGTACCATCTCCAATTCCCTCCAGAGTAAGTTTTACTGTGTAATCTCCGGCTGCTGAATACGAAACTTCATGAGGTCCGATCCCATCTGCAGTCGCAGGTGTAGCATTCGCTCCAAAATCCCATTCTATTGCTGAAAAATTACCCGTACTCTCGTTGGTATAGATGACGGGAGAATCTATACACGTTACATCTACAGATGCACTAAATTCCGGAACAGCCGGCCCGTTAATCGGTGCTATGATTTTGAAATCATCAATTGCCAGACCTGGTCTTACCTCAGCCGCATCAGATAAAAATAAAAACCGAAACCCTACCTGACTATTACCTGCCAGAAAACTTATGTCAGTATAAAATGTATCAAACTGACCATTTGTACTACCACTAAAAATTGGCACTTCAGCACCAAATACTGCGTCAGGATGTGAAATGGTCTGGTACCAGCCATCCTCTTCGATATCGTTAAGTTTCACCCAGTTAGTGCCCTGATCAATTGAATATTCCACAATGAAGCCATCCCATTCAACTTCAAAATCAAAATTAGCCTTAAACTCCAACTGATAACCTATTCCAACTGCTGTTGAAAAATCAAACAATGGTGTGTAGAGCCGTGCTTCTGAATCGTCCAGATAAGCCGCAACATTAAGGCCTGTAACCCAGGCATTGTCTCCTGATGCAGTGCCATCCTTTCCTGTTATTGAAGATATTCCTCTTTCAAAACCGGTTCCCGATATGTTTTCGGGCAGAAAGTCTCCATCATCAATCTCAAAGTCTCCACCCGCAGCAAGGGTGTAAGGGATTCCTGACTGATTCAGCACACTGGCATCTAAAGGGTTGATAACCGTAACCAGCGAGTAACTTTCATTGAAACCTGTTCCTGTATCATTGATGATTATTTCAAATTCAAGTTTTGAACTAAAAGGAATTTCCGCTCCTAAATCAAACCCAAAGGACGCATCAACCTCCTGGTCTGTGAGCAATGCGCCAATGGTCATTGTTTTCTCAGAAGTAAAGGTGATATCCAGGCTGCTTATCTGATTAATGGACAGAGTTGTTGTTTCAGAAGTTTCTGCTAATTCGTTAATGAATTTCAGATTCACAAAACCACTCCCAGACGGAACCGGAAGCTCTCCGCTTCCGTCATCGATTGTTGCTTCGGCCAGTCGCACAGCAGGAGTTGACTCAGTCAACATCCGATGCATATTTAGTCTTCCCGCTATTTCAAAGTTGGGCTCAGTAGCTGAAATATCATCCGCTGTTCGGATTAATAACTGGCCTATTTGAAATTGATTGTAATCAGGATAATACGCTCGGAGTAATGCTGCAGCACCTGCTACAATTGGTGAAGAAAATGAGGTACCATTAGGACTAGAATAGGTATCAAAAACAGTCGTTGTTCTGGTTCCTACTCCAGGAGCGGCAATATCAATCCAATCTCCATGTTCAGAAAAAGAAGCTTTAACATCCGAATCATCAGTTGCTGCAACAGCGATGACATGTTCATAGTTACCAGGATATTGGGGAGTATCTGTACCGCCATTGCCGGCAGACGAAATAAGTACAACATCCTTTTCCACTGCCGCATAAGTAAAAAGGTCCTGCTCAAACTGACTAAATGAAGTTCCACCATATGACATGTTGATTACATGTGCTCCATTATCCGCAGCATAAAGTACCCCATCATTAGAATTCAGGACATAGCCAAGTCCACCTGGTGCTCTTGTGTCGTTATCTGCACTGGCTTTTATTGCCATAAATTTCGCATTAAAGCCTGTACCTGCCACACCTATACTATTATCCGTTGCGGCTGCTGCACAGCCTGCAACCGAGGTGCCATGAAAGATATTTGATGTTTTGGCTATCGGGTCATTATCTGGTACAATATTTTCAAAATCTGCCCCGGCAACATCCCATCCAAGATAGTTATCGATGTAACCGTCGTTATCATCATCAATCCCATTATCCGGGATTTCGTCTTCATTTATATAGTGATTAGCTGCAAGGTCGGGGTGCTCATAATCCACTCCGGAATCAACGATAGCAACTATTATATCTCCTGATCCGGTGGTAATGTCCCATGCATCAAATGCTGCGATAACCGGCAAATACGTTTGTTGAACAAGGTTGGCATCATTGGGTTCATAATGAGACCTCCTTATATAGACAGGTTCGATAAATTCCACATTATCAAGTGACCCAATTTCCTCCAGAACCTTAGCCTGATCAACGGATTTATCGGTGTACATGTAATGGTAGGTGGAGAAATCAATACCAGATTTACTCTTCTTTCGAGTATTAATATTTTTAAATACAGGTTCATGGGATTTCACTTCAAATGTTCGATTTGAGGAGATGTCCTGCATCGCTGAGACTGAATTGGGAGACGACTTTACCGTTTTGAATTTCACCACGAATTTGCCAGGCATAGTCATGGAAAAATCGGACGAACCTTTTTGTCCAAAGGCTGCACATATTGTCAACCCGAGAATTATGGTAATCGTATACTTTATTTTCATACTCATTTAGTTTTTAATTGATTTGATATTGCCGACTCCTGATTCTTTGGTCAGCACATTGATGATGATTGTTTCCGCAGCATTCATTCGTGATGTACCGGATATTTCCAGTTCGTTTCTGCTTTTCCACGAAATTTCAGATCCAATAAATCCACTTGAATAGATTTCTTTTTTGCTTTCTATATCATATACTGAATAATCATAAACCGGAATATTGTCCCGGGAAAATCGAGCGCAAAGGACCATCGAACCGTCTTCGTTTAACAAAAACTGATAGTTCATGGGAGACTGACCCCATTTGCTCATAAAGGTGTTGATATAGAATTGCTCTTGATCTGACGAGTCGCTGCTTTGAAGATCATTGACCTTACAGGAAAACAAAATCAGAATCAGGATTATAAATGCTGATAAATTCTTCATTGTAATTAAAAGAAGTATTGAGGTATCAAATAACACGTAACTCAAGACTTACGGCAATATCTTAAAAAAAAACCAATCCATATATAAAATATGATTGATTTAATTGTAATAATGACCAGATATTACCCATTGTGAAGGTAATATTTCACTTAAAGAAAGTGATCTTATTTACCTGTTGATAATGATTCTTCTACTGACATGCAATCCATTTATTGATCCTCTTAAAAGGAATACACCGTTTGGAAGGTCATCCGTATTGATCTTAATCTGATACCCTATCTCCAGTTGTGGTTTGTAAGTGGATTTACCGCTTACATCTAAAAGCACCAGATCTACGCCCTTTAACTCACCCCAAAAATTTGCGATAGTGATTTGCTGTCCTGTATTAAGAAGTGTCGGATAAATCAGGTGATTTTCATTTTCATTTTTTAGTAAAATATTTGCCAGAGGAAATACCTCTGAGGTGCCATCAAAGTCTGTTTGAGTTAATCGGTAGTATACCAATCCAAAATAACCCGGAACATCCTGCAGGCTGTAATCAAGCCTTCCTGTATAATTACCGGCCCCCTTAATTCTATCTACCAGTTCGAATACCTTACCATCAAACGAGCGTTCTAGAGTGAAGTAATCATTATTCAACTCTGTTGCGGTGGACCATTGAGCAACCACAGAAGCTCCATCCTGTTTTGTGTTAAAGTACAGCAATTCTACAGGTAAAACTCCATCTCCTCCACTACCAAGATCATCTCCCGTAGGATTACAAAGTGCTCCACAGCAATTATTCGTACAATCCTGATCAGCATTAGAAGGGTCATTATTTACTGTTCCTGTTCCAGTAATGCTACCAGATTCTACATTAATGGTTCCTCCGGCTGCAATGTCAATGTCTCCCTCTGTCACAATTGCATTGGCCTGTAATACTCCTCCATCAGTAATGTCTATCCCATTGCTTCCAAGGTCAGCTGTACCTCCTATGTTAAGCCCCCCGCTCACTGTATTGACTCCATTCCCGCTAACGGTAAAATCTCCTCCAATGTTTACTACCCCATCAGCAGCTATGTTCCCGTTCCCATCGTTGGTGTAATTGCCACCAATTGTTATATCTCCATCTAGAAAATTAGTTGTGCCATTTCCATTGTTGTCATAATCAGTGCCCACATCAAGAACCCCTCCATTGTCAACTGTGATAACACCATTCCCTGCATTGTTAAATGAACCGGTTACTGTAAAAGCCCCATCAATACTTACATTTCCATTTCCATCATTGGTGAAATTTCCATTTACCGTCAGACTCCCCGTACTTGTAATGGTCAGGTTATTTTTTTTCAATACCAGATTTCCGGTGACTACACAGTTGCCTGTTATTGTAATACTTCCGTTAAAGTCGCCTCCACCTGATGGTGGGCATTGTGCATGCAGGTTAACAGACTTACCAATGAGCAGAACAAAGAAGAGAATTGTAGTCCTTGATATCATTTCTGTGACGTGTTATCTTATCTACAAAACAACGTTATATAATACTCAAAGGCAGATTAGTTCGTTATACGAACTGAATTTCTCGATCAACTGTCTCTTTTCGGAGGGGAGGAATTTCAGTAATAGCTTAAAACGGGTGTACAACCCTGATGCGTTATTTAGAATTCTCTGAGAAAAGCCTCATCATCCAGCTTTTGGAGGTGATAAGGATCAATCTCAGATACTGCTCGTTGATTGAGCTTTTGAAAAAGGTGATACTTCTCTACAATTTCTTTGAGGTCCGGGTTTTTAGTTACAAGCAACACATAGTAGAAATGAATAAGTACCTCCTGTTCTGTGAAATGTGACTTCAGGATGTTGTAGTAAAAGGCCGGGTCCCCACTCTTGCTTCGTATGAAGAGCAGGAGTGTCTTGTAGTTTTCCAGATAATGCTGAAAGGTATTCTTGTATCCTTCGTAGACTGCAATAAAACAATGCTCGAAGGACTCATCGGACGGCTTGGCGGTTCCTGCATCAGATTTTCTTCGTTTCTTGAGTGCATTGGTTTCTTTTTTGAAATCAAGGAAGAGTCCGTCGAATGAATTGACTGACTTCCTGCTGCCATTCACTGAAACAGAGCGAATCTGGTTGGCTGCATTGATGTGAAAATTAAGTAACTGAAAGAAGGTATTTTCAAATTGCTGAATGGCGATTGTTTTGGATTGAGATTCCATGATCTTTCTACTCTCATGAAGTTCCATTCGTTGCAATACGAGCTCTCTTTTTTGGTAGATTAGTGCCAAAAAGAACAGAATCACCCCTGCAAGGGCCCATATGGATCCAACGGTACCACCCAGAAACTCACCGGCCATTCCAAGCAGGTTGTGATCTTCCCAGATCGGACCATCAATTGTCTGAATTTTTCCTATGAAAACATAGCTAAGCCAGAGTCCAAGACCAATTGCCAAAAGTGCGCAAACAGCCAGTATGTTGGCAAAAAGGTCTCCAAAGTTGATTTTTCGTTTCTCCACAAAGTGCAATTTGATCCCTAAATTATCAAATTAATTGGAGTTGTTAATGATTGATAGATGGATTTGAGTAACTATCCTTTGAAATCAATTTTCTTATGACTCCCGTCACAGTATGGCTTATTTTCAGAAGCCCCACATCTGCAAAAGGCTGTCACCCGGTGTTTAGAAGTTCTAGTCCCGTCATGGTTCTTCACATTGATATTCCCATACACCATAAGAGGTCCGTCTTTGGCAACTTCTACAATTTGCTCATCCTGTATTTCCGTACTCATTAGTTCTTTGCTTTTTAGTTTATAGGAAAGTGCGCCAGAAGGACACTTGTCAATCTGGTTTTTGATTTCAAGAGATGCTGCCCCGTCAATAGTCACCCATGGCCTGTTTTTTGGATTGAAGACAGCAGGTAATCCATGAAAACATTTTTCTGAGTGAATGCAGGTGCCTGGCTTCCAGACAACCGTGAGATCCTCATTATCATACTCCTTAACTACTTCTTTCTCCATTTTTTACAATTTAGCACCTTCTGCGATGATTTCCCTGTAATCCTCCAGGTTATCAAGCACGTATGATCGAACAAAAGGACATAATGGGATGATTTTTCGATGGTTCTTTTCAATCCAGTCCAATGATTCTCTTACCAGTTTGTGTCCGACTCCTCTTCCTTCCAGTCCTGTGGGAACTTCAGTATGCACCATATAAAACCAACCCTGCCTGCCTTCTTTAAAATCAATTTTTGCCAATTGTCCTTCGATGGATAGTTCAAATCGATGTTCCTCCTGATTTATTCGTGTTTTTACCTTATCAAGATCCATGTACAAGTTTACTGATGTACAATGGGGTAACTAAACTATCAGGCAATTGTTCGTCTTTTTGTGGCTCCTGATAGCTTGTTTCAACAGGAATAATTCCGCACCATTTACTTTCCCCCTTCATTTTCATATTCACATCCCCACTCCTGCGCTTGACGGATGCATTGTTGAGAGGAATTCGAACAATCTTTGTTATGCTTACCTGCTCCGGTGTTGGATCACCAATGTCTGCGATTCTGCCAGGTATGTATCGATCCGTAAAAATTTTGAAGAATTTCAGTTTCTCCTCCGGATCGGTAATTTCTTCAGCTTTGCCATAGCCAATGGCCGACCGGTAATTAAAGGAAGAATCAAAAGCTGTTGGTGCCAGAACCAGTGCATCCATGTGCGTTACAGAGAAGCTTACTTCCTGATCAATAATGGCATGCATGAATCCGCTTTTTGAAGAGGCATGAATGAAGAGTTCGTCTTCTACTCTGCAAAATCCTGTGGGTATTTGATGGGCAGTTCCGTCTCTCATAAAGGCAATGGTGCAGTACAATCCTGCATCGATGGTTGCATAGAGTTCCTTCTTATCTTCGGTTGCCCGACTCGGGTATCTGGATGGTGTTGTGTTTCGCATGGATGAGTATGTGTATTATTCATCACTAAAATATGAAGGACTGAATTGAGATCACATTTTTATGGATGATAAAAATTCATAAAACTTGTACATTTTTTCAGATGAAGTGTCAGATATTAAATCTGAATTTCTACATTTGCGTTCCGTTTCGAACGGGTCCCGATTCTCATCGGGAATTTCGGGGTGTGGCTCAGTCCGGTTAGAGTACCTGGTTTGGGACCAGGGGGTCGCAGGTTCGAATCCTGCCACCCCGACATTAAGCCACTTTTGAGTGGCTTTTTGCTTTTCTACAATTAATTTTTTCTGATCATCATTCGCAAACCCGGTTCACTTAACCTCAATTAATCCTATACTGCAATCGGCAAGGGCTCTCACGAACTCAGAGCTAGAAATCAGCAAATTGAACTCTTTACGGTCCATCAAAACTCCAGAACCATATATTTTAAAGTTCGATTACATTTATGATATGAGAAGATGCAATTACCTCACTTTTATCGTCATTCTTTTTTTTAGCTGTGCTGAAAAATCGCAGCAGGCTGAAACGTACGTATCTGAAATACAACCTGTTAACTGGAGAATGGTCGACTCTCTGGATATCACTGCTTTCAACATAGACATTGTTCCGGGAAAAATGACAATGGATGTCGGAATCTATTTTCCCTCCAATTTTGATCCTTCATTCAACAAGGTCACTCTTAAAAGGATGTTGGAAAGTGTTGCTGCAGCAAAAGAAATCTATGAACCTACAGGTGTTCAGATCAATTTACTGTGGGTAAAAACCGGGAAAGTGAACCCCAACTATTTCTCGATCCAGGCGAATGATGTACCGGGAATTCCTCAAACGGAATATGTAAACATGTATGAACACATGAAAAGACATCCGGCGGAATTAACGGATTTAGCCAGAGAAGCATTGTCAAGTATTGTTGAACCTTCTGAGGACAATCAACGAACCATTTACCTGATTGCTTTGCAGGATGTTTTCTACCCTTTCCTTGAAGTATCTGAAGGTCGTAACTGGATGATGAAAACTGTAAGAACGGGCGGGCTCTCCTTTCCGACTTATTCATATTGCGGCACATTGCCGGACCAGTTGCGGGGGGTGATTACCATTACCAACCTCACAAGGGCAGACAGATATCGAAGGACGATTGCGCATGAAATCGGGCATAAGGCCATGAATGTCAGTCATGAATACAAATCAACCAATCCCGGACACGAAATTTTCGCTGAAGGCGGGCTTATGCTTTATGGAAATGGAGAAGACATTCCTTCAGGTGAAGACGGCAGATGGCACCTTGAACGACTGCTCGTTTCGCCTTTCTTATATCGTCTCAACGAAGATGGAAGCAAAACCTGGAACGAGGATTATCAGGAAAGTGGTCACTACTATGATCCTTTATATGGTGACAAAGTGATTCAATTTCCTGGTCGTTCAGAAATCGGAGAAGACTGGTAGGACTAATAGATTATTCAGCGCCTGGTTTATTGAAATGAATGCTGAAAGTTGACCCGACATCAGACTGACTTTTAACCTTTACCTGTCCATCCATAGATTCAATTTGATTTTTAGTGATATAAAGCCCAAATCCCCTGGAGTCTGTATTATTACTGAATGTCTCATACATCCTGAAAAGCTTATCATGATTCCTCTCAAGATCAATCCCAATTCCATTGTCTGAAACATCAAGAATTATTTCGTTTTCATTTTCATGAGCACTTATTTCAATCATGCAGGGTCTTGACTCAGATTTGTATTTAATGGCATTACTGATCAGATTAAGGAGAATACTGTCGAGGTATGCGGGTATAACGTGAACTTCAATTTCTAATGGGATTTTGATGGAAAACTCAGCTCCTGCTTCCATTATATCACCACTTAGAATCTTCAGTGTATTGTCCACCTCTTTGGACAGGGATCTAAATTCACGAGGTTGATTCAGATTTCTGTTTACCGTGATAATCTCATTAAGATTTTGTATGGTTTCCTCCAGCTTGGAAGTGCTTGTTTTCAACATTTCAAACAAGCTGGCCTTTTCCACTTCGGTTCTGTTCTCTTCCATGAAATGAACCAAAGAACTCAAATTAGCACTATGTGAGCGGATATTATGTGAAATAATATGTGCAAAACTCTGTAATCGTTCATTCTGATCTTCAAGCAGTTTCAGCAATTCTTCAAGCTCTTTTTGCTTTTCAAGCTTTCCCGTCACATCTCTGAGCACTCCGTGATGAAAGAGAATATTTCCTTCATCGTCATATTCATAATAGCTGTGATCCTCCACCCAGATCAGCGACCCGTTCTTTTTCTTCAGCGGATACTGATCCTCTTCATGTGCTGCCATTATCTTTCGGTCTTCAATCTTAAAATACAATTGCGTCTTAATGTCGATCGCCAACAGTTCATCAATTGAAGAATATCCCAGCATATCAACCATCGCCTGATTTACATCTACGAAGCGTCCATCAGGTGTACTTTTATAAATTCCGTCCAGGGAATTATCAAAAAGTGTTCTGTATCTCTTTCCACTCTCAAGCAGTGACTGCTGTGATTTTACAGCCTCTGTTACATCAATGGCATGAATCTGATGATGAACTTTATCCCCCAGCCCAACCACTGAAACATGACACTCAGCTGTAAAATGGGAACCATCTTTCTTAAGCAAACGTACGTTTGGAATAAGGAATGACTCACCTTCTTTTACGGCTTTCCTTGCCTTTTGAATCAGTGTTATATCCTCAGGAAAAACAAGTGTTCGTATTGGATGGAGCCCGATAATTTCATCTTTGCTGTCATACCCATACGTTCTCAGAAAAGCATTGTTTACATTGGTTATTTCCCTCAGATCATGGACGAAAATGGCATAAGGAGAGAATTCGAATATATTTTCATACTGCTTTTGCAATTCCAAAGCAGTGCTTTTAGCGGTTGACATCAATTAAAGATATGATAATAATCACATATTCTCAACTGCTATTTCGGGAGAAGAAACAGATATTCACAATCGACAAATTCAATGATTTCAACGAAGCAAACTACTGTGTTTACCGAAATATTTTGCAGCTGTAATTTTCCTCCTTCTTATTTGAATCATAATTCAAAAAAACACCAACTGTTATGCTATTTCACATGGATCTCAAGCAGAGAAGATTTTTCCTTAAAAGTATGTTCATCAGTGCTTCAATCATTGGCACTTCGATGATTCTCGTAACGATTCTCTAAAAATTTACTCTGCCCTTAACGACTCAATCGGATTGATTCGGGTTGCTCTCATTGTGTGATAACTGATTACCAGAAACGCAATAATCACAGAAAGCAGCGCGCTAATAATGAACAATCCGACTCCAATTTCTACGCGGTAAGCAAAGTTTGCCAGCCATTTGTTCATTAGCCAGATGGTAATTGGTATGGATAACACGATAGCCAATAAAAGTTGAATTGAAAATCCTCTGGCTAATAATCTGAAGATAGACAAGGGTGATGCCCCCATTACTTTGCGAACCCCTATTTCCTTTACCTTACTGTTTACAACCAGCATCGTTAGTCCAAGAAGTCCGAGACTGGCAATGACAATTGAAAGAACTGTTGCCACACTGATTAATTTGTTCATTCTCGCCTCATTTTCATATTGCGATTTGATTCGCTCATCAATAAAGTTGTAGTTCCAGCTTTCATTTGGAAAAGCAGCTTCCCATTCTCTTTTCAATATTTCAGTTGCTTCAGTAAGGTTAGATCCGGTGTAAGTGAATGCAAGCTTGGGTATTAAACTATCACCAAAATCACCGTCTGAGATACCCATGAAAATTGGCACAGGGTTTTGAACAATAACCAGTGGTTCCACTTCAGAATGAAGAGAAGTGAAATGAAAATCTTCTGTTACACCAATGATCTGATGTTCTCCAAAATCGGTACCGGGCAATTTTGCTCCAATTGGATCATCCAGTCCAAAATAGCGTGCAGCAGTTTCATTAAGAATTACCGATTGTCTTTGATCCAGCCCATTTTCAAATTCAAAGGGTCGGCCCTCTTTCATTTTGATTCCAAAAGCATCGAGGTAAGCAGCATCTACCACCAGCAACCTGAACCTGCGGAAAATATCTTTGTCGTCATTATACGCCAGGTTGGCCCATCCACTTGTCCCAAACATATGTGAGCCCATGGCAATTTTTGTTATCTCAGGATACTTTTCCAAACGGGACTTAAGCAGCTCTCCATTCGCAAATCCTGAATTTATCCTTTCGGAGGTACGCCCAAGAGCAGGGTCTGCCATGAGATTAGCCGATATCACTGCTTTGTAGTCATAACCCAGATCTTTATCCTGCAGGTAATTGACCTGTTGCTTCATAATCAACGTAGTGCTAATGAGAAACACAGTAACCAAAAACTGCAAAACAACAAGACCTTTTCTCGCGGTGAGTTTTCCTGTCGACTGACTTCCCCCACGGAGGATGTTGATTGTTTTAAAGCCTGATATCACCAGCGCCGGATAAGAACCAGCTACAAAACCAATAATCAGCCCGATAGCAAGGTATATCAGTATATGCCACCATTCAAACTGAAAGAATATTTCAGTCCCGGTTAAAATGTTGAATGAAGGGATTAGCAAAATAGTTATTACAGTGCCAAAAATCATGGCAAGAAGTGCAAGAAGGAGACTTTCACTCAGATACTGATAAATAAGCGTACCTCTTACTGCACCAAGTACTTTCCTCATTCCTACTTCCTTTGCTCGTTTTAATGATTGTCCGGCCGACAAAGTGGTATAGTTAATACAGGCAATAATTAAAACCAGAATCCCAATCACAGCTAGTATGAAAACATATTGCGGGTTGCTTACCGGAGCATACCCAAGGGGAATGTCCGGGTTAAGATGAATATCCGTCAATGTCTGAAATCCAATATTGTATTGATCTCTTTGCATCGGACCATCTCCATAGCCAACATCACCCATCAGGCCAAGTACTATGTCCTGAATTTTTGCTTCGATTGTATTAATCTGTGCACGCTCATTTAGCAAAATGTAGGTTTCTGCCACCACGTTAAACCATGCAGTATAGCTACGGTCTCCAAAAAGATCCCGGCCATTTTCCGTTGAAATAGCAAGGTCAAATTGTATGCTTGATTCCTTTCGAATATCCACAAACACTCCTGTAACCGTAAAATCCTGTATGTGCTCTCCCAACTCAACTGCTACCGACTTTCCCAATGGATCACTGTCTCCAAAGTACTTTTTAGCGTATTGTTGAGAAATAACAAGGCTTTCTTTTGTCGGAAGAGGTTGTTGTTGGTTTCCATCGATAAGCTGAAAGTCAAATACTTCGAAGAAATCAGGACTTATGACAGCAATTTTTTCACTCAGCCGATTCTCACCTCTTCCAACCAGTCGTGTTCCTTCAATATACTGAACAACTTTTTCTACCTCGGGAAAATTATTTTCAAACATTTCCTCAAATCGTAATGGCGTCTGAGAATTAAAGAAAATTCTGCCTTCTCCATAATCCTCCTTTAACCAGGTTCGATAAATCCTGTCCTTTTTCGAGTGAAATTGATCATAGCTTAGTTCCTGCTTTACATAAAGACCAAGCAACAGAAAGCAGGCAATTCCTATAGTGAGGCCAAGCAAATTAATAGCACTGTTGAATTTGTCCCTCCAAAGCACTCTTAGCGCAATTTTGAAATTATTTCCAGTCATCGTTAAAATTGAGTTTTTGAACTTTTGTTTTCTTTTAAATACAGAAAGCCTGAAAGACCTGAATACCAGCCAGACAAAAATCAGATTGGCTTTTCTTTTACCTCCTTCTACTATCTTCTGATCATAGATTTCATATAAATCACCCTGTAAGTCCTCCAGCAGGTCAGGATGGCAATACCATTCTAAAAACCAATTCGCCCATTTTGGAGGATGATTGCTCATGAAATTGTTGAAAAAGCAAGTTTTGGAAGCTTATTGTAAAGGGTCATTCTCAATTCCATGGTTTCTTCGAGGACTCTTCTTCCTGCCTGGGTCAAGAGAAAGAAGCGTTTTCTTCTACCTCCCCGCTCATTGGTCGCCCCTCCCATTTCCGAATTAACGAATCCCTTTTTTTCCAAACGTCTCAGAACGGAATGCACGGCCGTCACGTCCATCTTTCGATTCGTGTTCCTCAGGATTTCATTCAGAATAGCAACAGCATATGCTTCCTTATATAATGATCCGACAGTCAATAAGACCAACTCCTCCAGCTCACCTATATTCTCACCTTTCATAAAATAATTTATTTGTTGTACAAACGAACAAGATAATAATTAGTTGTTAATTTGTACAATTAATAACGATGACAAATAGGATCACTGGTTCAGTTGTGGATATAGTGGTTTGGCCCTGTCAGGCTCTGCTTCCGTTGAATCAAGGGTGATTCCAAGAATACGGTATGGTTCATCTTCTTCAAATGTAAACACCATCGCCAGCCACTCTCCGGACTTCACTCCCTTCAAAAGCAATTTATACTTAAACATTCCCGTCCTTCTGGCGGTGTACAAATGCAGTTGTCCTTCCATCTCTCTCGTCTCTGAAATTAATCCCTGAAGCTTCTTTACACCCATTGATTCAACAAGTTTGGGAGTAAACAATTTTTTTAACCATTGATCAGCGGGGGCTTCCTCTCCATTGACCATTTTTATGTATTCTATTATTTTGGATCCTGCCGGACTCTCTTTCATTTGAGCAAGTGTCTGAATTCCTTTTTGCTGAGCATTCATCGCAACAGCCATGGTCAGGAAAAGAACTAACATTGATGATTTCATTTTGATACTGATTAATGATATAACAAGTCATCAAAAATGAAAATTATTTGTTGTACAAAAAACCATATAATGTTATTAATTGTTAATTTGTACTTTCAAATCGATTGACGAAGTATTTGGAGTTAAATTAGTTGTATCAGATGAAAAAGATTCGATTTTTGATACCAACAGGCCTGATACCGTTCTTCTTTGTGGCCAGCGGGCAGGATCACCAGGTTTTCAAAGGTGAGAAACAATTCCTTGGTGATTTCAAGTCTGTCTCCAGAGCGATTGACTACAGCAAAATCTCAGGAAGTCCATACGAATCTGCCAGCCTTACAGAGGGAACGATACGATTTAGAGCTGGCAATGAAATTCAGACTTACTTAAGGTATAATATTTATACCGACGAAATGGAATACCTGGATGGAACAACATTGATGATTGTTTCCAACGTGTTTGATATACGTGAGATTGAGCTTGGAGATCTCATTTATGAATACTCTGATTACATCGTCAAATTAGGTCTTACTGGAGTTATTCAAAAAGGATACCTTGTCAGGGAGGTGGAAGGAGCTTGCACGGTTTATAGAAAAATGGATGTAAGGCTTCAAAAAGAATTACCTCCAAAATCGGGGTACGATTCACCCAGACCGGCAACTTTTGTGAGGGAATCTGATTCCTGGTTAATAGCCTTTAATGGAGGGCGTCCCAAACTTATTTTCCTTGACAAGAATATTCTGCAAAGGGAGTTCAGGCAACCTGATGTTTTGGAACAATGGGCTAAGGATCAGAAGTTGAAAGTAAAAAAACCAGAGAATTTTATTGAAATCGTGAAATTTCACAATGAATTTCATGCTAAATGATAATATCAACCACGGAATAAAAAGAGCTTATCTGTAATTACTTACTCCTGACGCCCATTTGATAACCTCTTCAGGGTCTATCAGGTCGGTAAAAGTCCTTCCATAATTTAAGTCATGTATGATTCCCCCTTCATCAATCAGAACACTGCATGGAAGCTGAGTAAATTTTCCATCATAAAATATTGCACTTGCTTTCATATGTTTCAGCGCCTCAATCAGGTTGGGCAGATCAAGCACTGTTTTAATCTCTCCCGCAAATGAAGCTTCCGCTCCATAATTCCTGTAAACCGATAATTTTTCATCCGAGAGAAACTGTATCCTTCCCAATTCGAGTTGAGGGAGGCTTGTCCGTATTTTCTCCAATGAAGAAGGGAAAACCATAAGCACCTCCACCCCCAACTTTTCGAATTCCTTCGACTGGTTGGCAATTCTTGTCAGGGTAAGCGAACAAAATGGGCAATTGGCCCAACGGTTGAGCACAAGCAGCACCTTTTTTCCTTTGAAGGATTCAAGCGTTACCTCTCCATTGTTTATTGAAGGAAGGGTAAACATCGGCGCAGTACTTCCCTTTTTAAGTTTCATTACTATCAATTTAAAAGCGAAAATATTGATCAGTAAAGGATTCATCCTACAGATGCGGGTCTACAAAAAGTCTAAAACCAAATCAATAAAAGAAGCTGAAAACAACCAGAATTTTATAATAAAAACTGCAATCACGAATAATATTGTAACTATTTTTACTGCAATTACGAATAATATAACTATGAAAAAGACAAAACTCGGGGAATTCGAAGAAATGGTGCTGCTGGCGGTCATTGTGCTAAAGGAAGAAGCATATGGTGTTGAGATCAAGAAGGAACTCGAAACCAGACTTAGCGAACGATTGAGTGTGGGCTCCATACAATCTGCTTTGAAACGAATGGAAGAGAAAGGATTTTTAGAGTCTGAATTTGGTGAAGCAACCAACAAAAGAGGTGGTAAACGTAAACGTATCTATACTGCCACTCCCTATGCTCACCAGGTGCTAACGGACATTAAGGAAATCAGAGAGGGATTCTGGTCTAATATTTCACTGTCTGCTGACAATCTGAAAACCATATGAATTCCAATTCTCCTGAAACACCAAAGTGGTCACTCAGGCTGTTAAAGCTTATAATTCGTCCTGAATACCTGGAAGAGATACACGGTGATATTGAAGAAGTTTATATGGATAACCTGGAGCAATTTTCTCTGCGGAAAGCCAGGCGGCTCTTTTTCCTGGATGTATTGAAACTCATCCGTCCTTCTCTGCTAAAAAAGTCAAAACTGTTACTCAAAATAAATTTTATAGCCATGACACTTAATAATCTAAAAATAGCCTTGCGGACTTTGCTAAAGTCAAAAACACATTCAGCAATCAACCTGATCGGGCTTTCCGTCGGTCTGGCAATCGGCGGATTGATCCTGCTTTATGTAATCGATGAACTTTCCTTTGACAATTTTCATGTAAAGAGTGAGCGCATTTACAAAGTAGTGACAGCCTCACCAGATGGAGGCATGGAAACCAATGCACATCCTATCGGCCATCACTTAAGGAATGATTTCCCTGAGGCAGAATCCGTTCTTTACATTCGTAACGCCTCTTCCACCCTGAAGCTCAACCATAAAGAGAAACGTTATGAACATAAAGTACTCTACTCGGGTAATGAACTATTCGACATCTTTTCCTTTGATCTGCTCTCCGGCAATCCGGAAAAGGCATTGATCGATCCCTACTCCATCGTAATCACCGAGACGATTGAAGACACTTACTTTGACGGGGATGCGCTCGGTAAAACCTTAACTCTGCGAGATACCCTGGATTTTAAAATAACGGGTGTTGTCGCCAATCCGCCACGCAATTCCCACATCCAGTTTGACATGCTGATGTCATTCTCCACTTTTCCAAAACACAGATGGTTCAGCTACACCGAAGGCTGGGGAAATTTTGATGTCAGAAATTACATTCTCCTTAAAGAAGGGTCAAACATTGAAGAATTTAAGGAAAAAATCAGGGGCCTGTACAGTCAGCATGTTGGTGACTGGCTGGAAGAAATGGGGGTAAGTTTCACTTCAGAACTCATCCCTTTAGGCGAAATCTACCTTGGAGAAAAATTCTGGAATGGTATGGGACCGAACGGATCAATGAAAAGAGTCAGGACCGTTACCATTATCGCAATCTTCCTTATCATCCTGGCTTGTATTAATTACATCAATTTAAGCACTGCCAGAGCGGCCTATCGCTCCAAAGAAGTTGCCATGAAAAAGATCGTAGGATCTTCGAGGAACGGAATCATCGGACAGTTCATGACCGAATCATTTTTGCTGACCTTTGTAGCCTTTTTCCTGGCAGTTATCATTATTCTGAGCATCCTTCCATTTTTCAATGAGTTGATGATAAAAGACTACCAGCTAAGTTCTTTCATGTCTCCAAAGATTCTGCTGAGCATGGGGCTCCTGATCGCAATCGTGACAGTTCTTTCCGGTTATTATCCTGCATTGATTATCTCCGGACTAAAGCCATTGACCGCACTGAGTGGAAAGCTGGAGAAAACTTACCAGGGACTGAGCCTTAGGAAAGCACTGATCACGTTTCAATTTTTCGTCTCATCCGGGCTGGTTCTTGCGACACTTCTGGTGATAAATCAAATCAACTACATGCGCAATCAGCATCTTGGATTTAATAAAGAACAACTACTCATCGTAGATGCGACGAATATTCCGCGTACTTCTGCACGATTCGCTCTGAAGAACGAGCTCGCTGCACTTCCCGGAGTGCAAAGTATCAGCCATACCAATGCATTGCCGGGGCGTCCTGGCTGGCAGGGACAATGGGCATATCCTGAGAAGACAGGGGATGATTATGTAGAAACTGAGTACATGGCCATTGATGAAAAATACATTGAAACACTGGGGCTTCAACTGATTGCCGGGAGGAATTTTGAGCCTGAACGTACCTCAGAATTGAAAGACGGGCTCATTATTAACGAGTCATGCGTGGAAGCAATGGGCTGGAAAAACGCCGAAAATGCCATTGGTAAGAGAATTGTCTCACCCTCCGGAACTCCCGAAGGAATTGTAATTGGTGTTGTTAAAGATTACCACGGATTGGGACTGCAAAGTCAGATTTGGGCCAAAGCAATGGATTATACCGGTGATGAATATGGAAGATATTATGCAATCCGATACAATGCCCAACAAACCTATGACCTGATCAGGGGAATTGAAAAATCCTGGAATTCAACTTTTGACAGCTACCCGCTTGAGTACTTCTTTCTCGATGAGGACTTTGATCGACAATACAAAGAGGAAAATCAACTGGCTCGAGTACTTTCCATTTTTGCCGTGATTGTCATCATCGTATCAGCAATTGGTTTGCTGGGGCTGATTTCCTTTGTCTCCCTTAGTCGAACCAAGGAGGTTGGTATAAGAAAAACACTTGGCGCAAGCATCGGGCAAATCACTTTTATCCTTTCAAAAGAGTTTATCCTGCTGGTGCTGCTTGGAAATATTTTCGCTGTGCCTTTGGTATGGTATTATGGCAATCAATGGCTCAATGATTTTGCCTATCACACCAGCATCAATCCGGTCATTTTTCTGGTTACACTTTTTGTGACTGCCGTCATTGCTTTTGCAACTGTGAGTTTTCAAACCATTAAAACGGCTAAAATGAATCCTGTCAAAGCACTGAGGTACGAGTAGTTATCAGTTTTAAAATATTGCTTTTATAAAGATTGGTTAGAAATTGAACTTCCTGGTTGAATCCTGATATCTACATTTAGTTATTAGCAGCAATCAGTGGTCAATTATTCTGTAATGGTAATGGTTTGGGATTAATTTAGCCCTGATGTTTGAACTACAGGATGCTGCCGAGCTGGCAGCTAAATACGTCAACACCACAGACAGGCATATTTTTCTTACCGGGAAAGCGGGAACAGGAAAAACCACCTTTCTCAAATACATCATTGAGCATACCTATAAGAATACTGTGGTTGCAGCTCCTACGGGTATCGCTGCTATCAATGCAGGTGGAGTCACGCTTCATTCTCTGCTACAACTACCCTTTGGAACCTTCATTCCTGAAAATGTTCCCTTTTCAAACGGCGACCGAATCAATACACCACAGACCCTTTTCCGTGAAACCAGATTCAATGCTTCCAAAAGAAAGCTTATTCAGGAATTAGAACTGTTGATCATTGATGAAGTCAGTATGTTGCGTGCAGACCTGCTTGATTGTATTGATCACACGCTGCGATATCTGAGAAAGCGAAAGAATGAACCGTTTGGAGGATTACAAATCCTTTTTATAGGTGACCTGATGCAATTGCCTCCTGTTGTGAAGGAAACAGAGCTGAAAATGCTGAGCTCGTTTTATCCAGGCATGTATTTCTTTAATGCCAGAGCTTTGAGTGGAACTCCGCCTGTACTTGTTGAACTCAGAAAAATATTTCGTCAGACAGATCAGGACTTTATAGATCTGCTGAACCGATTCCGCCATAATGAGCAAACTGCTGAGGATCTCCAACAACTCAACAAACATTACCAGCCAGACTTTGATGAGGTACTTGCCACCGGTTACATTCACCTGACTACTCATAATCACCGGGCTTTTCAAATCAACGCCACCCGATTACAGCAACTTGAAGATGAGGAATTCTCCTACGAAGCGTTCATTGAAGGTGACTTCCCCGAAAACATGTTTCCAACCGATCAAAAATTGGTTTTGAAGGAAGGGGCACAGGTTATGTTTATCAAGAATGATCCCAGTGGACAGGGTCGTTTTTTCAACGGAAAAATTGGAAGAGTCTCCCGTCTGGAAGAGGATTCCATCTGGGTGAAAGATGAGGATGGTGTGGAGCTTTCTGTCGAAAATTATACATGGGAAAACAAACGATACACACTGGACAAAACATCCAATGAAATCGAGGAAAAACACATGGGCAGCTTTTCACATTTCCCATTGAAACTTGCATGGGCTGTTACTATTCATAAAAGTCAGGGATTAACTTTTGAAAAAGCAATTCTGGATCTATCAGGCACCTTTGCTCCCGGGCAGCTTTATGTGGCGCTTTCCAGGCTCACGTCACTAAAGTATCTGGTCCTTTCCTCTCCCCTGCCTGAGAATCCTCCGGATATGGATCAATCGTTAAAGGAATTTTCTTCCTCTTTCAAAGACACAGAAGAATTACAGTCTGGTCTGGAAGAAGAAAAGAAATCCTACCTGACAAAATTCTCCAGGGAAGCGTTCAACTTTACCGTGCTCCTGAATGAATTGAATTACCACAAAAGAAGCTTTAACAAGGAAGAGAATCGCTCTATTAAACAACAGTATTTGCCATGGACGGATGGCTTCATTTCAGAGGTTGCAGCACTAAAAAAGACAGGCGATCAATTCATGCGTCAAATTGATCAAATTGCACAACAGTCGGATTATCAGACTCAGCTCTCAGAACGTGTCAGTAAAGCGCATCTCTATTTCACAGAAGCACTTGAAAGCCTTTCAGGCAAACTTTCTGTTCATAGAAAGGAAGTAAAGAAAGAGACCAAGGTGAAGGCCTATTTAAAAGAACTTGACAATCTGGAATCTCATTTTAACGACAAAAAACGAGCAATAGCTAAAGCCAGCGTCCTCATAACGTCTGCTGCAGAGGATCGGACGATCACAAAAGAAGACCTTCGAAATGCGGGATTCTATTCAGCTAAAAAAGACAAAAAATCCAGAGCTGATAAAACTCCCACAACTCAAATCACTTACGAGCTTTACCTGAAAGGAAAAAGCATAGAAGAAATAGCGAAAGAGCGTGAATTAGTTACCGGAACCATTGAGGGACATCTGGCAACTTATGTAGAGAAGGGGATCATTGATGTGCACGACCTGATCAAAAAGGATCGAATTGAAAAAATCACGGCTGTTTACAATCAGGGGCATACCAGCTCCGGGGCAATGAAAGCCGAACTGCCTAATGATTATGGATACGGAGAAATCAGACTCGTCCAGGCTTATATTAAAAGTATGGAAGAGGCGAATGAGTAAAGACCCTATTCTGCTGCTATGGTTCGTATCGCATCCACAATGAACTCCACCTCATCATTTGTCATGGTTGGATGTACTGAAATTCTTACCCATCCCGGCTTCAATGAATCATCTCCCTCATCAATCAGGTCGGTGATTTGTTTAGATCTTACCGGGCTTACATCCAACAGAAAGTGACCGTAAGTGCCGGCACATGAGCATCCCCCACGACTCTGAATTCCGTACCTGTCGTTTAGCTTTTTCACCACCTCATTGTAATGCATTCCATTAATCAAGAAAGAAAGAATACCCAGTCGATCCCTGTGATCCTTCGCAAGTATTTCCAGGCCAGGTAATTCAAATAATCCCTTCCACAGAATGGACATTAATTCTTCGTCTCTCATCCGAATATTTGAGACTCCCATCTCCTCTTTGAGATCAATGGCCAGAGCTGCCTTAATTGTTTGAAGAATCGGCGGTGTTCCCCCATCCTCTCTTGACTCAATATCGCTAATGTATTTACGTCCACCCCAGGGATTGGTCCAGTCCACTGTGCCTCCTCCCGATACATCGGGTATACCATTTCTGTACAATGAAGCATTGAAAATCAAAACCCCGGATGCTCCAGGACCACCCAGAAATTTGTGGGGGGAGAAAAATATCACATCCAGTCTTTCTTCGGGATTTTCGGGATGCATATTAATGTCTACATAGGGTGCTGAACAGGCGAAATCCACAAAGCAGTACCCATCATATCGGTGAATAAGCCTGGCGATCTCATGTATAGGGTTAATAATTCCTGTGACATTTGAGCACGCCGTAATTGATGCGATTTTCGGCCTTTCCACTGCGCTTAATTCGACTGCCTTTTTGAAATTCTCAACTGAGACTTTACCTTCTTCATCAGGTGGAACAACAACCACCTCACAAAGTGTCTCCAGCCAGCTTGTATGGTTGGAATGGTGCTCCATATGGCTCACGAAGACAATTGGCCGTTCTTCCTCCGGTTGTTGGACCAGGTTTTTAAACTGCTCAGGAATCCTCAAACCAAGGATGCGTTGCAGCTTATTCACAACGTCGGTCATTCCCGATCCCGAAGCAATCAAAATATCATCATCAAACGCATTAACATGGCGCTTAATCCGATTTCTCGCATCCTCATACGCTGAGGTAGTAAACGAACTGCAGTAAGTGGCCTCCGTATGTGTATTGGCAATTAGTGGCATGTACTCGCTTATCATGCGCTCTTCAATTGGTGCATAGCATTTACCGCTTGCCGTCCAGTCAGCATACACCATGGGAAGTGATGGATATTCAGAAGAGCTGAATACTTCATGTATTCCAATGATGCCATTTCTGAAAACTGAAAAATACGATTCCAGGTCGCTGATCTTTCTTTCTTCCCTAACAGAATCGTCCGTTAACATCCTTTCCTGACCAGTCCGTTTTGTCGTTTAGAAACCGGCCATGATGTTTCTGTGAAATCAAGTTGATAATACTCCATTAATTCATCTCCTTCAGTGAATTCCACTTTCCCTCCATAGAAAACACTCAAATCATGCACCGTATTTAAAACCGAATCTCTTCCTTCAAACCTGGACGGCAGTTTAGGATAGAGCAGCCGTTCATACCAGTCGTGAACACCACCGAATAAAACATAGGACTTCCTTTTAGTGGAGTCCGGCATTAAGGTCCATAATCGTCTTGACAAAAAATCATCTCCGGAATAAAAAACAATCGTATCTCCAGATAATTCTGTGAGTTGAAGCAATTGTTCCAAAGGAATGTGCTCGGCAGTCGGGAGATGAAATTCTCCATATGAGTCTTCGGACCTCAGATCAATAACCTGCAAGTCCTCCCGGTTCTTAATTTTTTCAGCCAGTGAAATCACAGAAATAAAATTTGGCTTTTCATTCACTCCACTCAAGCCATCGGGATTAATAAATGCGAAAAGAAAGCTTAGAAATGCCATGGTAAATGCCAAAATGGCCAGTCTTTCATTTAGCGAAAAATTCTTCATTTTCTCATTTTAATTTCAAGTTTTCCTGACAACCAAAATCCTCCCAATGCAAATGATACCAGGAAAAAGACAAGTGCGCCTGCTGGTATATTGAAGTATTCGACCATCGTTATCTGCCCCATCGGAGAAGCATTATAGAAGCCTTCCAGAAATGGATACAATTCTCCAAAAAGCAGAATTCCGGCAAACAGCCCCATTACATTCACCAAACCATCAATACTGCCTGTTGATGAAGCGACACAGGATGTTCCCGGGCAATACCCACCTACAATAAACCCTGCACCGAAAACCAGTCCTCCAATGACCTGAGGCCATACGAATGTTGGAGTGAGATAAAGCATATCTGCATGAAGAAGGCCAAACCAGTTCAGCCAGAAAACGCCCAGCATTGCGGTGATAATAGCGGTGAACATCATTTTGAAGACTGTCAGATCTTTGAGGTAGAATTGCGCAGAAAGCTTTTTAGCACTGCCCAATCCGGCACGCTCCAGAAAGAAACCAAAGGCAACACCAACGATGAGTGCAAATACAAGGCTTGCTTCATCTCCTATCCAGCCATAGTCGTAAAAAGGTCCATTCATATCCAAAGTTTTTTTACAGTCCCTGCCATTGCATAAGCTCCAACAAACAATGAAATCATAAAAAGCCAGCTGCCTACATTCATCAATGCACCTCCGGTCAGCGCCTGTCCGCTGGTACATCCCCTTGCCAGCTTCGTCCCAAATGCCATAATAATTCCGCCGATGAACGCATACATGAGTCTGCGGTTAGTGGAAATCAGGGTTCCTTTTTCTATTTTGAGTTTTGTCCGATGGGCCAGTTTCCCTGAAATAAATCCGCCTATTAGCACTCCCAATACCTCAAATACCAGCCAGTCTTTCAATGGATGGACCTCACCGTCACCAAGATATCCGGCATAAAAAGCATTTGCCTGTGAATGTTCTTCTGCAAGCGTATGAACACCAACAGCAACAACAGAAGTCATTGCGCCAGAAGCTCCAATCCCTCTCCCCATGACTAAAAAAGCTGCTAAAAGGACCAGTCCCAGGCCAATTCCACACAGGTAGGGATTCCAGTAAGGTTGCGGGTTTTTCATTTAATCAACGACAACCGGCAATGAGGTATCAGGCCCGTATTCATGAAACGAGCCATCGAATACCCTCACATTGGTATATCCCAAAAGCTGAGAAGTGGTGTAAACAGAGGTTAATTGAAGACCAATATGGCAGTAAAGAATGATCTCATCATTTTTCTTCAGCCCCTGCTCTGTGAAAATATCAGCCAATGATTCTTTTGAAATAAACTGGTAATATCCACCTTCGGCCTTTTCAAACAGACTCATAAAAGGGATAGTTTTTGCTCCTGGAATGTGTCCTTTTCGCCCTCCGTGCATTTTATTTACATCAATCCCATTATAGAAAACTGATGCCCTACAATCCACAATTTTCACCTGGGTATTGAGTGCCTGGGCTACCTGCTGTTTACTAACTACCATTTGCTCATTAGGAGATAAACTAAGGTCTGATGTAGTCACTTTCGGTACTTCACTTGTCAGATCAAGTCCTTTCGCTTTCCATGCAGCCTTCCCTCCACTTAGAATGGATACCTGCCCTTTAAACCCAAGGTAGTCCAGTGTAAACAGCAGGCGGGTAACTGCCAGATGAGAAGTAGCTCCGGGATAAACAATAATTTTAGACTCCCTGGTAATGCCACTACTTTCCAAAAGTTCTTCAAGTACAGTTAACTCGGGCAGGTCGTACACTTTATCATCGTTCTCCATACCACTTGTATAGATATACGCATCAGGCTCAACAAACTGCGCTCCGGGAATATGACCTTCTTCATAATCCTTCTGATTTCCAATATGAAGGATTGTGAATTTTTCATTTTCAATTCGTGCTGCGAGCCAGTCAGTATCTACAATGACCGGCTGTTGGGCAATTGCCAGCTTCATTATGAAAGTAGTAAAAATGAGTAGGATTGGTTTCTGCATAACTATTTTTTATAGAGTTAACGCTAAGTCGGAAAGCAGGTACGTTATGCAGACGTTAAGCTTCCCTAACAGAATGTTAAAAGCGTTAAGAAAAGGTTAAATTCAACTTCAGCATGGATATGAGTACACATTTTCCGTACTTTATCATTCAATGAAGTTCAATAAGTACATTCTGGTATCACTGCTTGTCACCGTAGTAGCTGCGATGATCATCCTGCTGAACATTCAATTTAGGATTGTTGAAAAAGATATCAGGAACAATCAAAGTATGATGGAGTTCGCGCTACCCGGAATTCTCACAGATCTCCACAATAATCTGAGATTCAACCCGGACTGGAGAAAGCATACTGATTCGTTTAGAGGAACACAGGATTTTCATTTTTCAAAAAATTCCAACCCGACAGACTCCTTGCAATTCTTTTTAAAGGCTGAGCTCGACAAAGTATTCTCGCTTAATTATCCGGAACTAGCGTACAATCTGGATGGGTTTCTTTCCAGTCAGTATGGTTGCATGATTCACATCAACCATAGTCCTGAATTGCCAAAGGCACAAAAAGTATTTAATGCTGAAAACCATCTTTGCCTCTGTCGGATGGTGGATAATACGCTGGATATTGCATTGAATTACACGAACAAAGAAGAGGCGGCAATCGGAAAATCAGCTCAGATTTTACGAACAAGTCTGCTGTTGATACTCATCATTCTCGCTGCATTTGGCTACACCATCTATACGATCGGGAAGCAAAAGAAACTTTCAGACCTCAAACGTGATTTTATCAATAACCTCACTCATGAATTCAAAACCCCTATTTTCAGCATTTCCCTTGCGGCAAAGTCATTAAAAGAAAAGAAGTCGGTTCGAGCTTCCGGGAAAATGAGTTCTTATGTGGATCTGATTGGGTCTGAGACCAAACGACTTCAGACCCAGGTGGACAAAATTCTGCAAATGGCGCTTTTGGACTCTGGCAATCTCACACTGGACAAGAAAAGGCTTGACTTGCATGAGTCCATACGAACTGTGGTGGAAAGTTTTACCATGATGGTCAATGAGCGTTCGGGAAAAATTTCGTTGAACCTTCAGGCCTCCGGACATGAAATTATTGCAGATGAAACACACATCAATAATATTTTATATAACCTCGTTGATAATGCGCAGAAATACTCAGACGGTGCTCCCATTATTGAGATTACGACAGAAGACGGGGAACGAAACGCTATACTTTTAACGGTAAAGGATCAGGGAATCGGAATTGACAAAAAGGTTCAAAAATACGTTTTTGATCAATTTTATCGTGCAGAACAGGGTGATATTCATACGGTTAAAGGATTCGGTCTTGGTTTGAGTTATGTTAAGCGAATTATCGAATTCCACAAGGGCAGTATCGCATTAAAAAGTAATCCCGGAGAGGGAAGTGAATTTAAGATCTTAATCCCTCAGGCACAATGAAGAAGATATTGCTTGTTGAGGATGATAAGAGTTTAGGATATATCCTTAAAGAGTATCTTCAAATGCATGATTTTGAAGTAGAATGGACCAAAGACGGTGTTGAGGGAGCCGATATTTACAAAATAAAAAAATTCGACCTGTGCATACTTGATGTGATGATGCCAAAAAAGGACGGATTCACCCTTGCAGCTGAAATTAAATCCATTAATCCGGAAATGCCGCTCATTTTCCTGACTGCCAAATCACTCAAGGTTGACAAACTCAAGGGATTCAAAATGGGGTGTGATGACTACATTGTTAAACCAGTCGATGAAGAAGAACTCATTGCCAGAATTCGCGCTGTTTTAAAAAGAAGTTCATTCTCATTTTCCGGTGAATCTGAATTTCAAATCGGGGTTTTCAGATTTGATTCTAATAAACAGCAGCTGGCAACAGCTGGGTCGACACAGAAGCTGACAAAAAAAGAAAGCGAAATCCTGCACCTCCTCTGTCTCTCAAAGGGTGACCTGGTAGAAACCGATCAAATTCTCAAAATACTCTGGAACGGCAGTAATTACTTCAACAGACGCAGCATGGATGTCTTCATTTCCAAACTGAGAAAATACCTGAGTGAAGACCCTTCTCTCAAAATAAATAATGTACATAGCAAAGGGTACATACTAGAGGAAGTCTGAAACAGCATTCCTGACTTCCTCAGAATTCAATTACTCGTACCGCAAGGCATCCACAGGATTGGAAAACGCAATTTTCATTACAGCAGAGCTGACACTAATTAATGCGACGAACATCAAAATCAATATGGACCAGATGAAAGGCATCACTCCAAATGGAACCTGATAGGAGAATTCATTCATCCAGTTTTGCATTAAAAGGAATGATACAGGAAGCCCGATAAGGAGTGCAAGTACTACAAGTTTTGCAAATTGCATAAAAATCATCTGCATAATCTGTAAAGAGCTTGCTCCGAGAATTTTTCTCATTCCAACTTCCTTTATTCGTTGATTAATCATTGCGATGGCCATTCCGAGCAAGCCCAGACAAGCCAGTATCAATGCTATAATCCCAAAAATCGAAAAGATACTCAGGGTCTTCATTTCACTCTGGTAGAGGTCGGAGAGCTGTTGATCAAGGAACTGAAAGTCAAATGGCCATTCACTTCCTGCTGACAGGTAGATGGACTCAATCTCCTCAAGAACGGCCTGGAAGTTGGTGCCTTCAATTTTAACAACCAACTGACTCACATCATCCACCTGAACCTGCAATAGCAACGGTTGAATTCGCTCATGAAGCGATCGGTAATGAAAATCCTTCACTACTCCCACAATGGTGCCTTCAATTAAATTTTCATTATCAATCCACACCAGCTTCTCGCCTATTGGCTCATCCAGATTTAACTGATTGACTGCCGACTCATTCAATATGAAATTTATGCCTGAAGAATCTGAAGTATAACTTTTGTCAAACCCACGGCCTTTGACGATCTCAAAATCAAATACTTCTTCACTATCAAAACTCACCATCATTTCAGAAATATCCACCCTGTTCTCCGGGTTCTTTTTGGCGTACATGGGATGCTGGTTGAACTGACCACCAGGAAGGTTCGAAACTGTTGTCGTTTTTTTAACACCAGGTATTGCTTCGATTCGGTTCTGCATAGACCTGACCATGTTCAAATCAATACCACCTAACTCAATACTGGATGGAATTCGAACTGAAATCACGGCTTCCTGATCAAACCCAAGTTCTTTGTTTTTCATGTAATCGATTTGACGAAGGACGATCAGGCTTCCTGCAATAAGGATCGCGGATACGACAAATTGTGCAACGACAAGAATACTGCGCAACCGAATCCCTCTCGAAGAGGCAGTAAGTTTCCCTTTCAATACTTCGGCAGGTTTGAACGATGAAAGCGACATTGCAGGGTAAAATCCTGCGAATACCCCAATGAGTATACTAAACCCAATTGCCTTAAGGAGGAAGCTTTGATTAAAAATATCTGTTAAAAGGAAATTTTTTCCCGACAGGGAGTTAAATCCATTGAGCATCAGGTATGTTGCGCCAAATGCGAACAGGAGAGCAATCAGACAGAATGCAATGGATTCCAGGTAAAACTGGACAGACAAATTGGCACTTACAGCTCCCAGTGTTTTTCTCACACCAATCTCACGTGCACGTTCCATCGATTTAGCGGTTGTAAGATTCACGTAATTGATGGCGGCAATGAACAACAGGAATCCCAATGTCACTGTCAGAATATATACGTAGAGTACATTTCCGTTCTTCTCGAGTTCCCATCTCAATTGAGAGTTGAGGTGGATATCCGCAATCGGCTGTAATCCAAACTTTACATTCCCCTCTCTCAGGGCATCCAGACTTTCCTCCGGCCAGTCTAAAAACCCTGAAACCCATTCGGGAATAGCTGATTCCAGTTTGTTTCGATCCACACCCGGTTTGGTCTTTATATAGTTGAAATGACCAAAATCTGCCCATGTCATCCAGTCATCGTCCGGATTAATAAGTTTGAGGGTGACATATGAAATCAGTGCATTGAAGTGAAAGTGTGAATTCCCGGGCATCCCTCTAACTACAGCAGATACTGCAATCGGCATGTCATTCATTTGAATTTCCTGATTGATGGCACTGGAATCTCCAAAGTACTTTTGGGCCATTTCTTCCGTGATTACAAGTGTCCATGGTTTCCGCAAGGCATCAGCATCTCCTTCAATGACTTCCAAGTTGAACACATCAAAGAAGGTTGAATCGACGAAAAAGAAATTGGGTTCTTCAAACAGAATATTCTTCTTCACATTTTTTACCCTGACGAGCTCCCTGCTCAACCCGGGACCATACCATGGTGAAATACTTACCGCCGATTCTATCTCCGGGAAGTCCTGCACCATTGCCTGCGCCATGGGATGCGGTGTTCGTGTTTGAGGATTTTCACTGATCCAACTGATGCGATGGATACGTTCATAATCCGGTATTTCTTTGTCAAATGAGCGTTCATCAGAAATGAACAGATAAATCAAAATGCTGCACGCAAAACCAACCGTCAGACCAAACAGGTTAATCATTGAAAAAACTCTGTTTCTGTTCAGGTTGCGAAAAAATATTTTGAAGAAATTAGTAATCATGTCGCTTTCTATTTTAAGTATAAAAACATGATTCAAATCACCGGAATCTTTACCGTTCGATGGGTTCTTCCGTTCGGGAAGACGTTCTTCCCGATAAGTCCGAACGTCCTTTAGTTCCTTGTACATGGAGGGAGTTACGCCGGTTCTGCGCTTAAAGGCGGTATTGAACGCTGATTTTGAGTTGTACCCCACTTTAGCTGCGATATTCTCAATCTTAATCTGACTCTCTGCAGGGTCTTTCAACAGCCGGCAAGCTTCACGAATTCGATGCTGTGCAAGCAAATCCTGAAAACTGATTCCCTTCGATTCATTAAGGACCTGCGACAGGTGATGCGTGGTGGCACCCAGTTCAGAAGCCAATGAACTGAGCGAAGCATCGTCTCTGAGATAGAACTTCTGATCGGTCATTACCGAATCAAGCTTGTCCAGAATGGAAGCCTTGATTGCCGGAGACAGAGTTGATTTTTTGTACTTGTTGCCAAGTGGAATGGGTGAAAGAAATGCAGACTCTTTAAAAACCTGAAACAGAATAAAACACAGCACAACCAATATTCCGATCGCCACCTCATAAACAGCCGGATCTGGTCGGATGATCAGATACAGAAAGAAAAGTGCATTGAGAATGTAAAAATTCCTGAACCATGAAAGACGGGATCCTGGATTAATAAACCACGATATACCGCGTGTTCTGCCTTCCCTTCTTAAATAGGCGCCTGTCACTACAAAATAGAAAAGAGCTGCCACTACCGCTCCATAATAGTTTATGTTCAGTGGAATGATTGAAATGACAGAAGGTATGAAGAATAAAACCAATGGAATCAGATGCCTCCATGTAATCCTGCTTTTTTGCTCAAAAAACGCATGAGCATACAAGAACAGAGAAATAGCAATCAACAGAATACCTATACCCCGTCCTGTTGGTCTGAAGTCTGTCGTTAACAAAATCAGGAATATCAGCCAGGAACCTATGAGTCGAGCCAAAGACCTGCTGGATGGGTATTTATTGATGGTCAACAATATAAGGGTGATCAAACCACCTGTCATTACGGCCCCATACAACAATTCCACCCACGGATAATTGATCCACCAATCCATAATTGAAAGCTAGGAAATATTTTTAATATCAGCTCTTACAGATATCAATTTCAGATTTTTAAAAAAGCTAAACCTTCTTCCCTTCTCATGGTTAATATGCCATGGCAAACTATCTAATCGTTGGAGGAAGCTCCGGAATCGGTTTTCAATTAGTAAAAACTCTTTCTGCAGAAGGACACTCCGTTACCGTCATTTCAAGAACAATCGGCGGGCTTGAGGGTATTGAAAATGTATCCCATATTGGTTATGATGTAAGGTCGGAAGAGACATTATCTTTAGATACTGATACGCTTGATGGCTTTGTCTATGGTCCGGGAACCATCAATCTCAAGCCATTTCATCGACTTAAAAGAGAAGATTTCCTGGAGGATTTTGAAGTGAATGTGCCGGGTGGAGTTCATATCCTTCAGCAGGTATTACCGGCACTGAAAAAAGGGAATAATTCCGGAGTGGTATTCTTCAGTACCGTAGCTGTTCAGCAGGGAATGGGATTTCACAGTTCTGTTGCAGCAAGCAAAGGTGCAGTTGAAGGTTTGACCCGCTCATTAGCTGCTGAGTTAGCTCCGCTCGTCCGGGTAAACTGTATCGCTCCATCTGTGACTGATACACCACTCGCTGAACGGCTGTTATCAAGCGATGAGAAAAAGGAAGCCTCAGGAAAGAGACATCCATTACAACGAGTTGGCTCCCCGGATGATATAGCTAATGCAGCACATTTCCTGCTATCAAAAAAATCTACATGGATCACCGGCCAGGTGCTCGCCGTTGATGGCGGGATGTCTACCTTACGTATGTTATGAAAATTCTGCTGACAGGATCCACCGGATACATTGGAAGACGCCTGCTTCCAGAACTTGTCGGGCTGGGTCACCATGTTGTTTGCCCGGTTCGGGATAAGCGAAGGTTTGACTTTGAGGATTTTGACGAGAAATTTCTTAAGTCCGCTGAAGTCGTGGAGGTGGATTTTCTGAATGCAGAGAGTCTGAAAAAGCTTCCCGTGAAAGTTGATGCAGCCTATTATCTGATCCATTCATTGACTTCCAACAGTAAAGAATTCGGCCAGCTTGAATCCACAACAGCAACTAATTTCTCCTCCTGGCTTTCTAAGACTTCCGTAAAACAAGTCATTTATCTCGGTGGAATTGCCAATGATGATAATTTGTCTGAACACCTTTCTTCACGTCAGAATGTGGAAGGAATTCTTCGTCAATCAGGTGTGCCGTTAACGGTGCTCCGTTCAGCTATTATTATCGGTTCAGGAGGTGCATCGTTCGAAATCATTCGGGATCTGGTTGAAAAACTACCAGTCATGATCGCTCCAAAATGGCTGTTAAGTAAATGCCAGCCAATTGGGGTTTTCAATGTATTACAGTACCTCACCGGTGTTTTGCACAATGAAAAGGCCTATGACCAGACTTTCGATATTGGAGGAAAAGACATTCTCACCTATAAAGACATGCTTCTTCAATTTGGAGAAGTCAGAGGCTTAAAACGGTTCATAATTACTATCCCGGTACTCACCCTGCGCCTATCCTCCCTCTGGTTATATCTCGTCACTTCCACTTCCTTTCGACTGGCTAAAAATTTGGTCCACAGCATGAAGAATGAAGTGATATGTAAGGATGATTCCATTGACGAAATTGTCAAAATCAAAAGATTAACATATAAAGAATCCCTTCAGCGAACTTTCAGTAAGATCAGTCAAAAACAGGTGATTTCAAGCTGGAAGGATTCGTTTGCGGATCCTGCGTTTAATGATTCATTCATGCACCAGGTGGAGGCACCCAAACATGGTTGTTTTACGGATACCCAAAAAATAGCATTCAGGCGAGATCCGGAAGAAGTTGTCCGGAACATTTGGGAAATCGGCGGAGAGAGAGGCTGGTACTACGGGAACTTCCTATGGAAAGTGCGAGGATTCCTGGATAAGCTGGTCGGAGGTGTAGGATTAAGACGTGGTAGAAGAAGCCCTGATGACCTGAAAAGCGGTGATGCACTGGACTTCTGGCGTGTGCTTTATGCCAATAAAGAAGATAAGCGACTGCTTCTATTTGCTGAGATGAGGGTTCCCGGTGATGCCTGGCTGGAATTCAGAATTCGTAAAGACGGAGACATGAATGAACTTGTACAGACAGCTACCTTTCGCCCTCTTGGTCTTTGGGGAAGATTGTACTGGTACATGGTGCTCCCTTTGCATGGATTCATCTTTAAAGGAATGGCTAAGAATGTCATAAACTTTTCGCAAAGATGAAAGTATCCATCCACTGGTTTCGTCGCGATTTGCGTATCGAAGACAATGCAGCCCTCTATCATGCGCTGAAGGGTCCCGACCCGGTACAGTGTGTCTTCATTTTTGACACAGAAATTCTTACTAAGCTTCAGGAGAAAAAAGATGCACGTGTAGAATTCATTCACCAGGAAATTTCCCGACTTAATAGTGAACTGAAACAAAGGGGCTCTTCGCTTGACGTTCGAATTGGAAAGCCATTGGACGTCTGGAAGCAGTTGACAAAGGATTACGATGCTTCGCATGTCTATGCGAATCGAGACTATGAACCTTACGCCAGAGAAAGAGATAAAGCTATCTCTCAATTCCTTGAATCAAAGGGAATTCCTTTTACAACGAAAAAAGACCAGGTAATTTTTGAGAAAGATGAGGTCCTTAAAAAAGACGGAACCCCCTATACTGTTTACACACCATATAGTCGCATATGGAAGGAAAAGCTGAATGACTTTTACCTTAAAGCCTACCCTTCCGGCAAGATTAATAACTGGAATCCGACTGAACCTAAGGCTATACCGTCTTTAAAAGAAATTGGCTTTCATCCTGTCGGGATAGAATTCCCGGATCGGAATATCCCCGAACCGATCGTAAAGGACTATCATCATTCACGTGACATTCCTGCTCAAAGAGGAACGACACGACTCAGTCTGCACCTTCGATTCGGGACAATCAGCATCCGACATTTGACAAGGTCTACAAAGGATTTGAATGCAAAGTATTTGAACGAATTGATCTGGAGGGACTTCTACCAGGCAATCCTCTGGCATTTTCCTCACGTTATGGATAACAACTTCAGCAGGAAATATGACCGGATTGAATGGCGGAATAATGAAGAAGAGTTTAACAGGTGGTGTATGGGTATGACCGGCTACCCGATTGTGGATGCAGGAATGCGTGAACTCAATTCGACAGGTTTCATGCACAATAGAGTCCGTATGATAGTTGCCAGCTTTCTTACCAAACACCTGCTGATTGACTGGAGATGGGGAGAAGCATATTTTGCAGAAAAACTGCTGGATTTTGATCTGGCATCTAATAACGGTGGCTGGCAATGGGCTGCCGGCACCGGAGTAGATGCCGCTCCGTATTTTCGAATTTTCAATCCTTATTCCCAAACAAATAGGTTCGACCCGAAGCTGGAATATATAAAAAAGTGGATTCCGGAATTAAACAGTCACGATTACCCGGATCCTATTGTTGATCACAAGTTAGCAAGACAGAGAGCCCTGGACACCTACAAAGTCGGGCTTCAATAGCATTCCTCAACATATTACCTGAACATAAATTTGTTCTGTCATATTTTGCATTTTCCTGTCACTAACTTACCAGACAGCCAGAGAGAACATGCAGAATCGTCCGTCGGAGCAACAATTTGAAAACATTTTAGAAGAAAACAAGGAGCGGATCTACCGTATATGCAGGATATATGCTACCGGCCCTACAGAACCTCAGGACCTTTTTCAGGAAGTTGTGTTTCAGATATGGAAATCCCTCGATGGGTTTAAAGGAAATTCATCCATTAATACCTGGGTATATCGGATTGCGCTCAACGTGTGTCTCCGGTCAAAAATGAAATTGGAGCGGGAGGTCAACAAAACCACCCGGCTGGAATCCATTCAATTCGAACCGGGACATTCCGAAGATGAGAGAGTTTCTGACAAATACCAGGCACTCCAGGCCTGTCTTTCGCAATTGAATGAAGGAGATCGGTCACTCATTGTACTGTATCTGGAGGAATTGCCTTATAAGGAAATCGCATCGATCACAGGACTGACTGCTAACCATGTGGCTGTCAAAATGAAACGAATCAGAAAAGTATTGTTTGATTGTATTAACAGTAAAGTGAAGTAAGATGATTGAAGAAGAGCTTAAAAAAATATGGAAGGATTCCTCTCCACAAAACAGCATCAAATTTGATGTCTCAGCACTTAATGCCGAATTGAATACAAAAATGAAAAGCATTGAACGTTCAATAAGAAGAAGAGATCGAAGAGAAATCAGCGCATCTGTCATCGGAATAATTCTTCACATATGGCTTGCAATTGAAATTCCGTTCCTTGTCTCACGACTGGCCTGCATTCTTGCGGTTTTTTGGTTTGGGTACGTCATTTACAAATTGCGTAACGTACAGAAGAAAAAGGCTAACGTTGACATGTCTCAGTCATTCAGTGATCAGCTCAAAAGCCAGAGAGATCACATGAAAGATCAGGAAAAATTATTGAGCACTGTACTCTACTGGTATATCATACCTCCATTTGTTGTGAACATCATATTTTTCATGGGTCTTGGAGATCCCGCGGATTACAACTGGTCAAACGCTATTGTTGATCAGCTTTTACCAATGACACTTGTTGAAAAATGGAGAACGCTGGGATTTGTGGCTGTATTCTATGCCTTAATTGTCTGGATGAACAAACGAGCCGTAAAAAAGACTCTGAAGCCTGTGATTAGTCAAATTGAAAATGTTCAGCAACAACTCGAAAGCGGAGACTAATAACTTCAGAACCCCCTTGCTCTGACCATTTTGTGGTAAATCTCTGTGTTCTCATAGATTCCGTTGAAAAATTCGGATCCGGGTCCATAGGCAAAAACAGGTATCAATGTTGAGCTGTGTCCTCCTGTGGAGAATGATCCGGTTATTTTATCATAATCGCTCCAATTGCCGTCTTCACTTGGGGTAGAGGCCAGTGTAAAGCCACCGGTTTCATGATCAGCAGTTACGATAACAAGCGTATTTCCATCCTTTTCTGCAAAATCAAGCGCCAATCCAATGACTTTATCAAAATCAAGTACTTCTGTATAGATGTAATCTGCATCATTCGAATGGCCGCCCCAATCAATTTGAGATCCTTCTATCATTAAAAAGAATCCGTCTTCATCTTTTGAAAGAAATTCCAGGCCCAGACTTGTTGCATTGGGAAGAAAATCCCCTCGCCCGTCAAGCATTCTTGGCATGGCTGAAGCCGTATCTAAATATGCGTATCGACAATCTGAGCACATCTCAGCCGGATTAACTAACTCCAGAGTATCTACAACAAAATTCTTCGAGATGAGTGAATCGTAATAGTCAGCTCCGTCTTCACGGTCCTTGAAATATTTTAATCCCGCTCCGGCAAAAAAATCAACTGATGAGCCAGCCAATTGTCTGGCGATTTCCTCATTCATGCTTCTGGAGGGAACGTGGGCATAAAAACAGGCGGGAGTAGCATGAGTAATGGATGAAGTAGAGATCACTCCGGCTGCAAGATCACGATTCTTCGTTAACTCAAGAATAGTTTTAATGGAAGTGGTATCCGCATCCATTCCTATAGCACCATTATACGTTTTCCTTCCACTTGCAAACGCGGTTGCTCCGGCGGCTGAATCTGTTATTTTATGACTTGACGAAGAGGTTTTAATTAATCCAATTTGATTGAATCGACTAAAATTAGGTTCAGTTTCCTTCTGGAAATAGCTGGAAGATATTTGCGATAGTCCCATTCCATCACCAATTAACAGGATAATATTCTTAGGTCTAACCGGTTCTTCATTCAGATCAGGGCCTGAACAGGAAAGGCTAATGAAAATAAGAATTACAAAGTGAACAGTATATTTCAAATGATGCTTCATATTTAGAAATTTGTCGATAAACAGCTTTGCCTTTATACAGAGGTTTAGGTTCCAACAAACTTAATGAAAGCTGCTTGTCCGGACAACATGACAGTATATCAATAAGTGACCTCCAATTGATGTTTCAATCAAAAGTCTAATACCTCTTTAAGTCGACTGTATCCGGCCCTGCTGACATTTAACTGTGTATCATCATGTAACAAAACAACATGCGAATCCTTACCCATCAATTCAAGTCTCGCGATTTCCTTAATTCTCACAATATAAGAGCGGTGAATCCTTAGAAAATCATCCTGAGGCAGGTGAGTTTCATAGTATTTCATGGTGTTCTGCTTCAGAAAATTACCTGTGGTCGTATAGATTTTGACATAATCATCCATCGCTTCGAAATATCTGATATTGTCAGTGGAGATGATATGAATTTTGCTTCCCGTCTTCACGGCAATACGTGAGATAAGTTCGACTCTTTCATAATGCTCTTCCAGAACTGCTGCCAATCCGGTGGTGCCTTTTACATGATCCGTTGCTTTTTCGGCAGCCACTTTACTTTTTGCTTTGTTAAGGGCTTCAGAAAACCGTTCCTCAGAGTATGGTTTTAGAAGGTAATCAACTGCGTTTTTTTCGAAAGCTTTAATCGCATATTCATCATATGCAGTACTAAATACAATAATCGGTGCTTCTTCCAGTAACTCCAGCATTTCAAAACCGGTGAGTTTGGGCATCATAATGTCCAGGAAAACCAAATCAGGCTTTAGCTCATTGATTTGGCGAAAGCCCTCAAATCCATCTGAACACTCTCCAAGTAATGCTATTTCAGGATCTTTGTCCAGGAATGTTTTAATTAAATCTCTTGCAAGGCTTTCATCATCGATGATCAGGGCTCTTATTTTATCCATTTCAGTCAGGTTAAAGGGATTTTGATGGTTACGGTAAACTGGTTGGAATCACGTACAATTTCCAAAAGGTCAGATCTTTCATATATGAGCATTAGTCTCTTCCTCACACTCTCAAGGCCGATACCTTCTCCTTTTGAAACTACTGCATCTTCGTCAAAATTATTGTTTATGGAAACATGAAGGGTGCCTTCAACCGGTTTACAGGTCAGCCGAACAGTCACCTCCTCAAGACTATCATACACACCATACTTAATTGCATTTTCCAGGAGCGGTTGCAGGATTAAATTCGGCACCTCTACTCTTCCACATTCCTCAGAAATTTCCATTTCAAAATGAAGCCGGTCTCCAAACCGGATTTTCTCAATGTCAAGATATAGCGACACATTCTTCACTTCCTCCTCCAGTGGATTCATTTCCACATTGTCCTTCCCCAGTGAATATCTGAGGAAATCGCTCAGCTTAATCACCATTTCCCTGGCGGTCTCAGGTTTGGAAATTGTCAGAGAGCTAATCGAATTCAGGCTATTGAAAATAAAATGCGGATTGATCTGCGATTTTAACATTCGTAATTCTGTATCCTTCAGGAGGGTTTGAAGTTCCAGTTCCTTATTCACACGCTCTTGCATGTCCTGATAGTATTTAATAAGGTAAAATATCAGGACCGTGATACTGTAATACAAAACACCAATAATTAATCGCCAGATGTAGGAATCAGACAAGAATTTGATGTACTCGAAACGAACATTGAATATGAGACTCAAAAAATAATCTGATACCGCTGACCAGGTGAAAGAAATAACCAGTGCTGTTCCTATATGAGTTACGGCCAGCGATAAGTAATCCTTATTCAGGCCGGCAAAAGTTACAATGAACCACAATCCGGGTACTATTCCGGCAAACAGAAAATTAAAAACGACACTCTCTATTACTGAAATAGTCAGAGAGAAATCATAATAAAAGTACAAAACCGAAGCATGAATACTTATGACTATGATCCACACCAGCGCATAGAATTTGTAACCAGTGCCACTGAGTACCGGGTGTTTCATTTTGGGTCAGGTTAAGTTCTGTCTATGAAGAGATCAAATGTTCCTATAAATTCTCGCGATGAACTTATTTTAAAAGGGCTATGAGATTGTCTTTGGTTCAACATGAAGCAATATATTTCCAAACACCCATCTAACCTCCCTCAAGGGAGGTATTGGATGTGATTCTATTTTTAAAATTTGGCTCAAATCAATGTCTATTGCTGAAGTTTAGCTTATATCGATTCAGGCTCCTTTTATCTCTGCTCCGCCAAACATTACAAAACCCTTGATTCTCAATACCTTCTTTGGATCGTTCTGACTAACCGCACTGTTTTTTCTATTATCAGAGAAACCACCAAATATGACAAAGCTGTCATTTATAACCGTCCAGTCATTCGGAATTCTAAATTCATTCCCGCCAAACAAGACAAACACATCCAACACCACATCGTGCTCTTCAGTAAGCTTTGCTGAGGAAAAATCAATTTGGGAACCACCAAAAACTGCCGTCACTTTCCCTCCCTTAAAATTTTGGGAAGTAAACGATTTCTCCGACCCTCCAAAAATGGAGATATCATCGAGGAAGTCATCATCTATTTCTCCGGAACGTTTGCCAAAGGAACCCCTTCTCCGAAGCATAATGGATATACCAATGATGATAAGAACAAGCGGCCACCAGTCTCGAATTCTAAATCTTGGAAGGTTCAAAAAGTCAAAAATCTCAGGCAACAAAAAGAAGCCACCGATGATTAACATAACAAACCCTTCCCTTCTTCCTGTCGCGAGCATTGCTCCTCCAATCAATATTAAAATCATTTCCCATCCGAAAAAATAATACGGGATGAAATAAGGAATCATGTCCAGATTTCTTAACAAAAAGAATGCGCCAAGGATAACCAAAACAATACCTATCCAGGTCTTTTGATTTCGTTGCTCTCCTTTTTTAGGTTCTCGATTTCTTTGTTCTCGATCTCTCATAATAGTTAAAGTTAAAGTGTAGTTCAAATAAACGCAGGATAGATCTGACCACACATCAGCAATCGGCAAGCTGTGGTTTTTTACCGGTAAGTGACGGTTTGGGTATTGCTAATAAATCCAATGAATTCAACTCTTCAAAAGACCGATTATCCTATCAAAATAAGAATTGTAGTTTTTTTCTACAATTTTCATTTAACCTGTTAATAATCAGATAGTTTATGTTTAATATTCCACACTAAAACTTTAATTTATATGATTTATTTTAGGGTTTTATGTACAACTCGCATTAAACCGGATTTAATCTTACAGGTTCCCCTTGGTAAATCTGTTTTTTCCGCAATCACCTCGATTACCTTCCTGAAAACAACCTCATTCCCTGTTAACTTTTGCCTGGTTTTTGAGCAACCCTTACCTTTTTATAGCTTAAATTATAACTGACAGATTTCAGGAAGAAGTATGCTACAGGTCATATTTGAACCGACACTTCCTTTTGATCTTGTCGCAACAATATAAATCCGAAAATATGGGTGATCACAGAATAACGGCTGTTGATGAGGATATTCAGTCACACTTCATCAGTCATCTTTTGAACGACATCAGAGCATTGGAAATTATGCACGAAAAGGGGTTGATTGAAAGTGGGATTACAAGAATTGGAGCAGAACAGGAGTTCTGTCTGATCAATGACAACTGGCGTCCGGCCAAAAATTCCGAGGATATACTTAAGGCTATAGATGATCCACACTTCACTACCGAGATTGCCAGATACAACCTGGAAATTAATCTGGACCCCTATGAACTTAAGGGTGATGTTTTCACCAAAACTGAAGAACACTTACGTACCCTTCTTAACAAAGCCGTTGAAATCTCTGAAGCACACGGAAGCAAAGTATTGCTCACGGGCATTCTTCCAACTATTGCCAAAAGTGAGCTTGTGTTTGATTACATGACACCCAATCCGAGGTACTGGACTCTTAACGAAATGCTGAAAAAACATCGGGGTTCAGATTTCCAGTTAAGCATTACCGGCATTGATGAGTTGTCTATTACACATGACTCTGTACTTTTTGAAGCATGTAACACCAGTTTTCAGATGCACCTTCAAATTGAAGCAGATGATTTCATCTCCGCCTACAATTGGGCTCAGGCGATTTCCGGTCCGGTGTTAGGAATTTCAACAAATTCACCTCTGTTGTTGGGGAGAGAACTCTGGAGTGAAACACGAATTGCACTTTTCCAACAGAGCATTGACACCCGCAATTCCTCTTACGCTTTAACCGACCAGCAGGCAAGAGTTACTTTCGGTGATACCTGGGCTTATGGGAATGCCACAGATTTTTTCAAAAACGAAATAGCCCGTTATCGGGTACTTATCGCCAAGGAAATTGAAACAAATTCTGTTGAAGAACTTGAAGCTGGCAGAATACCAAAACTACCGGCCCTTTCTACGCACAATGGCAGTATCTACAGGTGGAACAGGCCCTGTTATGGTGTCGGAAATGGAAAACCCCATCTTAGAATTGAAAACAGATACATCCCATCAGGCCCCACCATCCTGGACGAAATGGCCAACTTTGCTTTCTGGGTAGGACTAATGATGGCCAGACCTCCGGAATTTGATGACATGCCAGCTATTATGGATTTCCGTGACGCCAAATCCAACTTTTTAAAAGCCGCAAGAACTGGAAAAGAATCCGTCATGTTCTGGAAGGGTGAATTAATCTCCGTCAGGGATTTGATAACCAACGAACTGCTTCCTCTTGCCTGGGTCGGGCTTGAGAAAACGGGGATAGATCAGAAGGACATCAGTCGATTGCTGAAAGTAATTGAAGAACGAACAGCCAGGATCACCGGATCACAATGGACTGTCAGAAGCTATAGAAACCTCAGGAAATTCAAACGCAGGGATGATGCATTGCTGGCTCTCACTCAATCAATGTATAATCACCAATTTGTGGGAAATCCGGTTCATGAATGGCCTGTCGAGGAGGATTACTCGCACATTCATGATTCAGCACACCTGATCAGCCATATCATGTCCACACAGCTTTTTACAGTCAATGAAAATGATCTGGCCGAACTTGCCATTAAGATTATGAAGTGGAAAAACATCCACCACCTTCCGGTAGAAAATGATGCAGGTGATCTTTCAGGGCTTCTTACTGTTACTCACATCGAACGTTTCAGTCAGAAGGGAGCCATTTCTCCGGACATGAAAGTTTTTGATATTATGTCAAAAGAGGTCCATACTACTGATCCCGAAACACCGATCGATGAGGCCATTTTATTCATGAAAAAACATGAAATAGGATGCCTTCCTGTAAAACAGGATGAGCACCTGGTCGGGATTGTCACTATTGCGGATTTAATGGAATTTGACAATGACTAATGTGCACAGTAAGGCACTGGATCAATCCATACAGGTAGAGAGAATCATTGGCCACATCAAAGGATTATCCCCGGGCCCTACGCTGATTTTCACCGGAGGAATCCATGGCAATGAACCATCCGGAGTTTTTGCTTTAAAGAAAGTCGTACAGGATATTCAGAATCAGGGCATAAAGATCAAAGGCAACTTCTATGCTATAAGCGGCAACTTGTGGGCATTGGAACGAGGTGTACGATTCCACAAAGAAGATCTGAATCGTGTTTGGACAAAGAGTCGGATTATGGAACTCAACGGACAATACAAAAAAGAAGAGCATGAAGACATCCACCAGCAAAAGGAGATTCTGGCTGAAATTAACTCTATACTTACTAAGGAAAGCGGGCCGTTCTACTTCTTCGATTTACATACCACTTCAAGCGCAACACTGCCTTTTCTAACAGTGAATGACAGCATGCAGAATCGAAAGTTCACCATGCAATATCCTTTGCCAATTATTCTTGGAATTGAAGAGTATCTCGATGGGCCATTGCTTAGCTATATCAATGAATTGGGATACGTGGCATTCGGATTTGAAGCCGGGCAGCATGATACAATGGCTTCTATTGAAAACAACGTCGCTTTTATCTATTTATCAATGCTATTTTGCGGGGCTGTATGCCAGGAACAAATTGAATTCCACAAGTGCTATGAAATACTGGCCAAAACAACCGGCGACATTCGCAAAATCTACGAGATCTATTTCAGGTATTTGATCAAACCAGATGAAGACTTTAAAATGCGCCCGGGCTTTTTCAATTTTCAGCGCATACGCGCCAATCAGGAAATAGCTGATAGCGGCAACAAGGTCATTAGAGCAAAACAGGATGGTCGAATCTTCATGCCGTTGTATCAGGCTCAGGGCGTTGATGGTTTTTTTGCTATTCGGAAAGTTCTGCCATTCTTCCTTGTCCTTTCCGGCTTCATGAGAAGAATTCGGATTGACAGACTGTTTGTACTTCTTCCCGGAGTAAACTGGTATGCCAAAGACCGCAAAACACTGGTTGTCAATCGGAAAATTGCCATCTTCTTCGCTAAACAATTCTTTCACCTGATGGGTTACAGAAGCAAAACGCTTGATAAGAACAGGTATATTATGAAAAACAGAGAAGATAGTGCACGCAATGAGGAGTATGAAAATGAGATCTGGTACAGGTAACTTCAGATCTTCGAATACTTCATTATGAAAAATAAACCATCACATTTTGCCATCTATATCGACAATATGGATCGTGCTAAGAAGTTCTATCAGGAATTATTCGGCTGGGAGTTTAACTCCTTTGGTCCTCCTGATTTCTTTCAGATCAGGTCAGACTCTCAATTAATCGGCGCACTACAGTCAAGAAGCTATGCTCATGTTAAAGAAAAGGTCATCGGGTTTGAATGCACCATTTCAGTAGAAGACATTGATAATACCATTGAAAAGGTATTAGCCAACGGAGGCAAAATTGTACTTCCAAAAACCTCTATCCCCACAGTTGGATGGATCACCAAGTTTTTGGATTCTGAAGAGAACCTGGTTTGTGCCATGCAGTATGACACTGCCTGATAACACTCACTTCGGATCTGTCCCCGCCCAAATTGACACCAGAGGAAAGTATGGTAACCTCCGCCATTTGGAAGTGATATGTGAACCGGTGACTGCTTTCAGTCCTGATTCGTTAGTGTGAGTCTGGAAGTAGAGTCTGGGCTTTAATTTTCTCCTTTCTTTCACCTGCTCTTGTTGTTCCTCTGTCAGCTCAATACTTTTCACAATGTCTCCGGCATCATTCCTGAGATTAACCACTTTGCTGTCGTTTATGCTGAATTTAAGGTCAGGATGTGCTTTGTCAATTTCATCAATGAACTCCAGCGGGAATGCTTCCTTCGCCATCTCAATGGTTTCAAATTGCTTTCTTGAAACAATCCATTCAAACCCGACAAACACCGGCTCATCTGTCCAGAAATCTTTCGTTAATTCAAATGTGACCACCCCTTTTTTTATTTTGGATTCCAATATCAAATTCTCCTTCAGCAGCTGCTCCCCGGGAAGAGAGTCAGCACCCATAGAAAAAATCATGGTTCTAAGTTGAAAGTCCTTAAGGTTTTGTCTTCCAACAGAAACCCTGATTTCCTTTATATGAAGAAACTGTCGTTCTTCATTTAATAATACGGCAAGCGTCGCCCCTTTTTGGGGATCATAGAAGCCAAGTGATCCGTTTGACCTTTTTTTCTTCTCTCCGAAAAGTTGATAATCCAGTCCTTCAGGAGTAATAAGAACTTCATCCAGTTCCCGGATACTCTGCTTCACCTGTATCGTTGAAGGCGCCTTCCTGACAAATTCTGAGTATGCAACTTTGGTTCGCTCATACCCTATCGCTGAAATAACCAGCGAATCAGACATGTACTTCTCCTCGACATCCAGGCTAAAGCTGCCGTCTTCAAATGTGATGGCTCCAAAATTTTCATTTACTATACCAATTGCCGCAAATGGAACGGCATTTCCATCTTGATCGAGGATCTGACTGTCAATGGATATTTGCTGAGAGAGGGAAGAATGTGCAAGAATGGCAAAGGAGAGCGTGACAAGGATTTTTTTCATACTCCAATGATGCAGTTTTGCTACATGAGGTTGCGTATTGCAGGAATTATTCTGTCATTTACCAGATTCATTGAAATAAAAAAGAAGTGACTCAAGTCACCCTCAGTTAAAATTCTATCTTTGCCGCCTTTTAAAAACGAAGGCAGCATGAAGCGACTATTTCACAACTTTACTCACGACCCTAAAAATGATATCCTTTCAGGGTTGACTGTCGCGCTGGCACTAGTTCCTGAAGCCGTTGCTTTCTCTTTTGTGGCCGGAGTGGATCCACTGGTTGGACTGTATGGAGCATTCATGATGGGGTTGGTTACAGCACTCTTTGGCGGCCGGCCGGGAATGATTTCAGGTGCGACCGGAGCAATGGCCGTTGTAATGGTCCATATGATTCAAAAAGGGAATGAAGTTGGAATTGCATTAGAAACTCCAGTTGAAAGCCTTGGACTTCAATGGCTCTTTATCACCCTGCTTTTTGTTGGCGCAATTCAGGGTCTGGCCGGAGTATTCCGACTCGGCAAATTTGTACGACTTATCCCTCATCCGGTTATGATGGGGTTTGTGAATGGGCTTGCCATTGTTATTTTTCTTTCCCAGCTTGGGCTTTTCAAAGAAACTTCAAATGGAACCCTTCAATGGTTGCAGGGAATTGACCTGTTCATTATGCTGGGTCTTGTTGGTCTGACGATGGGAATCATGTATTTCCTTCCAAAAATCACCAAAAAAGTACCTGCTGCTCTCACTGCCATTGTTGTGGTAGCAGGCATTACCATTCTGGGCGGTATGGATGTCAATACGGTCGGGTCATTCATTCGTGATGGCGGAGGCACCGGACTAAAAGGCTCGCTACCTTCTTTTCAATTTCAGATTTTTGGCCTGCTGGACACTATCGATGGCTATTGGGGACTGATCATCTCGACCGCATTCTTGCTGGCAGCTGTAGGACTCATTGAATCATTGATGACGCTTAACCTGGTGGATGAAATCACCAATTCCCGCGGAAGTGGCAATAGAGAATGTGTGGCTCAGGGTGGAGCTAACATACTCAATGGTCTTTTTGGAGGAATGGGTGGTTGTGCAATGATCGGGCAATCCATCATTAATGTAAATTCAGGGGGCAGAGGAAGATTATCAGGAGTTACCGCATCGATTGCTCTTTTAATATTTATACTTTTTGGTGCATCACTCATCGAGCAGATTCCACTGGCTGCACTGGTTGGCGTCATGTTCATGGTCGTCATCGGAACCTTTGCATGGAGTAGTTTCCGGATCATCAATAAAATACCACTATCTGATGCCATCGTCCTGATTACTGTTTCAGCCATAACCGTCTGGCAGGATCTGGCAATTGCTGTCATTGCAGGAGTAATCATGTCCGCTCTGGTCTTTGCGTGGAAAAATGCTACCATGATTCGTGCACGAAAACGATTAAAGGAGGATGGAACCAAAGTTTATGAAATATGGGGACCCTTGTTCTTCGGTTCGGTACAGAATTTCAATGCCAAGTTTGACTATGAAGATGATCCTAAAGAAGTCGAAATTGATTTCATTGAATCCAAAGTAAGCGATCATTCAGGGATTGAGGCAGTCAGTAACATTGCAAAGAAGTACTTGGATCTGGGAAAAAAAGTAACACTAACTCATTTAAGTCCCGAGTGCAAAACATTGCTTTTGAAAGCCGATCCCACTTTTGAAAAGGTGATTGAGACATCAATCGATGATCCAAGGTATTATGTGGTTACAGATTTGATGGATAAGGAAGTCTAATCCGTACCCTCCTGAGAACCAGTTGATAATAGTAATTCATTTAGTCTGCTTAGTGCTTAGCATTTTCGTGAGTTTCACTACCTTCAACTCATCAAATGCATATGGAACTTTGTATGAAGAGAATAATAGTACCAGCCATTTTCCTGTTCCTTTCTCTTGCACAGGGTATAGCGAAGCAGGCGTCAGAAGGCGATATTCATGTTAATTCCAAAACCATCATTAAAGATGAGTCCGGGGGCGTTGTGCCTTTGACTAAATTTATGGAAATGATAAATTCAGGAGAATGGACAGTGCAGCCCGTGAATGATTCTTCGGGAGCATTGCAGTACCTTCAACTGAAAAGGCTTTCCGATAAAGAACAGCAATTGGCACCAAACCTGCGAATACCGCGAAATTCTGACCTGCTCGGAAAAGCTGCACCTGACTTCAAAATGAAAGATATGAAGGGAAATCTCATAACTTCCGATAACACGAGAGGGAAAGTTGTCGTCCTTAATTTCTGGTTTACCACCTGCATGCCGTGTATTGGAGAATTGCCTCAACTGAATGCTCTTTACAGGGAGTTTCAAAAGAATTCAAATGTTGTATTTGCATCGATCACTTTTGAAAAAGATGATAAGGTGAGCAATTTTTTAGTTAAATATCCTTTAAGATATCCGGTGATCACAAGCGCGATGAAAATATGCCAAAAATTTGATATAAGTGCTTATCCGACCAATATTGTGATTGACAAAAATGGTAATTATTACGAACACATAACCGGTGCATTTCCAAATGTTGGGAAACAATTATCACTTGCCATTCAAAAGGCTTTGAAGAAGAAAGATTAAGCCCGGTTTGTGTTTTGTCAATCAGGATTGTATTTCCGGGAATTTTCACCCAAACAATGCTCCCGCAATGGTAGCGGTCATCATGGTTGCCAGTGTAGCAGCAACAAGGGCTCTGAATCCCAATTTTGACAAATCAGCCTGTCGATTGGGTGCCATCCCTCCTATTCCTCCGATTTGAATGGCAATGGAACTGAAATTTGCAAAGCCACACAATGCATAAGTTGAAATGATGATTGATTTCTCTGATAACAAACCAGAGGCTTTCATTTCGGCCAGGCTCAGGTAAGCAACAAATTCATTGATTACCGTTTTCTGTCCCAAAAGGCTGCCCACTTTGATGGTTTCAGCCCATTCCACCCCCATCAGGAAGGCAAAAACCCTGAATACCTGCCCCAGAATGTATTGCAGCGAAAAACCGTCAAAAGCTCCATTAGTTGAACTTATTACGAATTCATTCAACCCGAACAATTCACCAATACCATCTACAAGAATCCAGTTCAGAGAATAGATGATTGCAATAAATGCCAACAACATACCCCCGATGTTCAGTGCCAGTTTTACTCCGTCTGATGCTCCACTGGCTAACGCATCAACCAGGTTTACACCGATGCTTTCTTTATTGACAGACAAGCTTGAATCAATCTTTTCCGGCTCATTTTCCGGTAAAAAAATCTTGGCCATTACAATGGCTGCAGGCGCATTCATAATGGATGCACTCATTAAGTAAGTGGCAAAAATTCGTTGCTGCTCCGGATCTCCACCACCAAGGAATGAGACATAGGCCCCCAGCACACTTCCTGCGATAGTTGCCATTCCGCCAGTCATCAGGCAGTTGAGTTCTGAGTTGGTCATTTTTCCAATGAATGGCCTGACCAGTAACGGTGCTTCTGTCTGACCAAGGAAAATATTACCAGCTGCAGAAAGGCTTTCTGCCCCGGAAAGTCGCATAGTCTTCGCCATAATCCAGGCAAACCCGTAAACAATTTTTTGAAGAAGACCAAGATAGTAAAGTCCGGCTGTCACGGCGGAAAAGAAAATAACCGTTGGAAGGGCCTGGAATACAAACAGAAACCCAAGGTTGTGATTGACATTGGGTATTGCTTCGCTGTTGTAAGCCAGGTCTCCATAGAGAAATTCTGCTCCCTTAAGCCCGAAATTCAGAAAACTCACAAATCCGCCGCTAACCCAGGAAAACAATTGATTCACGAAACCGACATTAGCAATCAGAAGCCCAATAACCACCTGGATAAGAATACCGGTTCCGACTAATCTGAAGTCAACGTTTTTTCGATTACCGGAGAACGCCCAGGCAATGGCAATAAGGCCCGCTAACCCAATGAGTCCTCTTACATAATCCATAAATTTAGTTGCGTTTGTTTAGCATATCACGAATACGAGCTGCTTTTTCATAGTCTTCGTTTTCGAGTGCTTCGTTGAGTAACTTCTCCAGTTCCTGGGAGGGCATATCCTCTATATTCACTTTTTCAGGATGCTCAACCGGATGAGTGATTTCTTCCTCATATTCATCAGTCAGAACAATCCCGGCTTCTGTCAGAATACTTTCATTGGTATAAAAATCAACTGAAAACCTGAGTCCGATCGCTATGGCGTCCGAAGGTCTTGAGTCAATTTCAAAAGTCTTTCCATTGTGCTCTGCAATGATTTTAGCAAAAAATACTCCTTCCTTCAAATTAGAGATGTAGACCTCTTTAACATCGATATCGAAATTGTGTGAAAAAGCTTTGAAAAGATCATGAGTCATTGGTCGATTAGGGACAATCTTTTCAATTTCAATTGCAATCGCCTGAGCTTCAAACATGCCAATAATGATCGGCAGTCGACGATTGCCTCCAACTTCTCCTAAAACCAGAGCAAAGGACCCTGACTGGGACTGACTTGAGGAAAGTCCCAGAATTTCTAATTTTATTTTATCATCGGCCATTAACCCTGCGCCTTCTTGATCGCTTCAGTCAACTTTGGCACCACATCAAAGGCATCACCAACTACTCCATAGTCCGCTGCTTTGAAAAAAGGTGCTTCAGCATCTTTGTTTATGACCAGAATATACTTCGAAGAATTGACTCCTGCAAGGTGCTGAATAGCACCAGAGATACCAATGGCGATATAAAGAGATGGACTCACTTTAATCCCGGTCTGTCCTACGTGTTCATGATGAGGCCTCCAGTCCATATCTGAGACAGGCTTGCTGCAACCCGTAGCTGCTCCAAGAGATTTTGCAAGATCTTCCACCATTCCCCAATTTTCAGGGCCTTTTAATCCCCTTCCACCTGACACTACAATATCAGCTTCAGGAAGTAACACATCTCCTTCCGCCTTTTCTGTTTTAGTTGTTTTTACAGTAAAATCGGAATCGTTAACAGCAGGTGAAAAACTCACAACTTCGGCAGAACCTCCATCTTCTTTAATGGCGATGGCATTCTTCTTTATGGAAATGATTTTTTTGGATCCTTCAAGAGAAGTTAATGCGAATGCCTTACCCGTATAGATACTTTTCTTAACTGAAAACCCGGAAGATGTATCCGGCAATTCGCTCACGTTTGCAGCAAGTGCAGCATCGACTTTGATGGAAACTCTCGCCGATACCGGATCACCAAGTGAGCTTTTCGCCAATACCAGCAAATCAGCCCCTTCCTGGCTCAACGCTTCGGCTATGGCAGAGGAATAAGCCATAATATTCGGTGCAGACAGTTTTTCATCCTGAACATGCAAAACCTTGCCGGCTCCTGCTTTTCCAATCAGATCCATGTCAGAGACAGCCCCAAATACGATTGCTGTTACATCCCCCGACACGGCATGAGCATAGCTCACAGCCTCGAGTGATGATTTCTTTACACTTCTTTCGTCAGTTTCTACAAATGCTAATGCTGCCATATCAAATTACTTTCGCTTCGTTTTTTAAGAGGTTTACTAATTCATCCATATTGTCTGCATCGACAAGCTTAACGCCTTGTTTTGCGGGGGGAAGCTCAAATGAGCTTACATTGGTTTTGGGTGCATCACCTGTTGGCTCTCTTACTTCCAATGGCTTGGTTCTTGCACTCATGATCCCTCGCATATTTGGTATTTTCCATTCCGCAATGGGTTCCTGACATCCTGCTACAAATGGCAATGGAAGCTCCATGTACTCTTTTCCGCCTTCAATTTCTCTGGAGATTTTAGCGTTACCACCCTCAACATCCAGTGTCATCACCGGTGAAACAGAAGGGATTCCCAACAATTCACCAACCATCCCATGAACCTGACCCCCATTAAAATCTATTGACTCTCTTCCCATAAGGATTAAATCATAACCGGCATCCTTTGCTATCGCAGCAATTTGTTTTGCAACAAACAAAGCATCCTTAGGAAATGCATTAACACGAATTGCATCATCAGCTCCTATGGCCAGTGCTTTCCGAATAGTAGGTTCAGTTTCTGCCTCACCGACATTCAAAACAGTAATACTCCCACCTGACTGCTCCTTAAGCTCAACAGCTCTTGCCAGTGCATAGTCGTCATAGGGGCCTATGATAAATTGAACACCTGATTTATCGAATTTGGTGTTTCCATCCGTGAATGCAATGCGAGAAGTTGTGTCCGGCACGTGCGTAATACAAACTAAGATTTTCATCTATAAAAACTATTTTTTTATGAGAACAATGAATTGGTAAAACAGTTCGGATTCCACTCCGATTTTTCGAACCACGAAGTTAGTAATTGTCATGGATTTGGAAATACCTGAAGTAAATCTATTCTTAAGAAATTGGTTCGGAAATTAACAATGAGTCTGAATAACACTTCTTTTCTCAGCCAAATCTAAAATAATGGCCGATTAAATGCTATCAGGCAACATTGATTGAAATGACGGGTAAATGACGGGTAAATTTCAATTAAAAGGATTGATCATATTTGTGCAGGAGCGTTAGCATTGTCAAAAATAATTGGACATGAAACAGCCTGAATTAGGTTTGAAACTTTCAGAATTAAGAAAACAAAAAAACCTCACGCAAGAAGAACTGGTTGAAGCGTGCAATGTAAGTGTGCGTACCATCCAGCGAATTGAGTCCGGAGAAGTATCTCCTCGAATTTCTACTGTCAAAATATTGCTTTCAGCCCTGGAAGCAGATTTTGAAACGTTCAAGTCGGAAGTTAAACCCAGCACTTCCAGGAAAGAATTGAGAAGTATTGATGCCTGGCTACAGGCCGCATGGATTGCCGGAATCATCTATTTTGTTTTGGGATTCGTTGATGCAGGATTCGAATACTCTCGCTTTGAAAGCGGAGGCTATAATACCCCGAAAATGGTGTATGTCATTTTCAAAATATTGTATTTTACCACTTACACAATTTTCATCATAGGTCTGGCAAAGCTTTCAGATTTCTTCAAAAACTATCTGCTAAAAATAGCCGGGTACCTGATGATTGCTTTTTTCACCATGATTACAGGCTTTGATATTTTCAGCCTCTTTATGGACATCAGTGATGAGAATCTTATATTTATAGGTGTTGGAGAATCCATGTCGGTGGGTGTTGTAGGGATTCTTCTCGGCATTGGACTGATCAGGCTGCAGGATAGCATGGGAATCCTGGCAAAAGCTGCAGGAATCATTGAAATTGTTGCCGGGTTCTTTTTTCTCCTGGTTATCTTTTTTTGGGCAGGTTACATCATGCTGATTCCCTCTACCATTCTTGAAATTATTCTACTTTTCAAAGCATCCGAATTCATTCGCGAAGAACTGCAGAAATAAAACACATGAAACAATATATATGTACAGCGAGCCTTATCGGGTGCTCACTGGTTTGCTATTTTCTTTTTCAGAATATTATCGACTGGAATTTCGGTTGGGAACGTGTTCCGCCTGCTACGTTCAGTAAAAAATCTGACGGTGTTGAAGATCAACTTTATATGAACGAAAGCAAAAAAGCTGAACAAGAATTAAAGGAAATACATTTTAACAGCAATGCTCCTGCTGTATCAATAGCAGTCAGCATTCAAAATAAGCTGGTATGGTCCGCAGCTGTCGGGTATCAGGACATTAAAAATGAAATCGTTGCTGATACAACTACCCAATTCAGAATTGGAAGTACTTCAAAGGCATTGACCTCATTGGCACTTGGGAAACTTATCGAAAAGGAAAATGTTAATATTGATTCCTCCCTTCAGTTCTATACCGGAAGGTTTTTAAATCACCCAAAGATTACAATTCGTCAACTGGCCTCCCACCAGTCCGGAATACGAAATTATAGTGTGTGCTTCTGTCTTCCTGTATGGGAATATTATAGAAACAAATCTTTTGAAAGTGTGGAAGCAAGCATTGCTGATTTCGAAACTGACCAACTGCTGTTCCAACCCGGGGATCAGTTTTCTTATAGCTCCTACAATTTTACAGCCCTAAGTCTGGCGATGGAAAAGGCATCTGGAGAGATGTTCACAGAATTAATGAGTCATCAGGTATTTCGACCACTCGGGATGTTTCACACTCAGCCGGATTACAAAAACAGAGGCAGGCAGCTAAATAAAGCCGTTTTTTATGATATTGAAGAAGGGAAATTCAAAGAAGCCTCTGAAGTCGATTTAAGCAATAAATGGGCAGGTGGTGGATTTTTATCCACTCCTTCGGACCTGGTTAGAGCAGGTAATGCTCTGTTGAATGATGGGTTTCTAAGTTCCAGAACCATTAATCAACTCACAAGCCCTCAGAAACTGAACAATGGCGAAATCAATCATCAATTCTATGCACTTGGCTGGAGACACAATACAACTGATTCATATTTTGGAGGAAAAAGAAAAGTTGAAATGATCCATCATGGCGGGATGGCGGTTGGCTCACAATCTCTCCTTATTGTCTTTCCCGAATACGGCCTGGTCATTTCACTGCTTTTAAACAAAACCGGCCAACAGGGTAAATTTGAGCTTTTTAAGTGGTTAAAACCTATCATTGAAATCTTTCTTGAATCGATTGAGTCGAAAGGCCTGGAAAAATGACACAATGAATGAAGCTGCCCACTGAGATCTGATTGATCTTACAACACCTTTCAAGGGTGTCGTTTTGTCAATAAATGTTGTCGCAATTATATTTAAAGAAAAAACAGCTATGAAAAGTGCTTTGAAGACCACCGGCATGTTCTTACTTTCCCTATCACTTCTTTTCACCATTTCCTGTTCGAGTGACGATGAGCAGGCAGAAGCTGCCTATGATTTCATTGATCAGAATGCGCAGGGAAGTATAGAGGGAAATGATTTCAACTTCGGATCTGGAAAAATAAGTGATTCAAATGCCGAAAATGAACTATTTATTAAACTTTACGATGATTCAGAAACCTTTACTGATCCTTGTGACGCCCTCGGATTAGGAGAATTTGTTAATGTTTTCTTCAGTATCCCAAAAGAAGTTGGACTCTATGAACTGACAGCCAGTTTCTCGATTGATGAAGAAGGTCAAACAGTGACACTCTTCAACCCGGCTACCTTCCTTAACATTGTTGCATCTGATGGGGCTGTTGAAATTTTGACCATTACAGCTGAACAAATAACAGGAAGAATAGATGCACGACTTGACAATGATTTTGTCAATGGAAATTTCACTGCAATCTTTTGTTCAGAATAATGTTTAAGTATGAAACAATTCAGAATACTAAGTCTGATGGGCATAGGTTTACTTACCTCCATAGCCACAGATGTTACGGCACAGGTCCAAAAATCTGATCATAACATTGGATTCGGGTTTGATCTCAGGTCAATAAGCGGTGAAAGTACGGGAAGCAGCACCAGCATTAATTTATCCTACACCTATTATCTCACCAATAGAATATCATTGGGTCTTGGTCCAAGGATTGAATGGACCAAATCCACTTCGCAGACAATCGATCCTGATACTGATGAGTTCATCCTCGAGACCTCAAAAACCGGGTCAAAGGGAATCAACGCGTTTCTGAATTATTCCTTTTTGACAAATGATGGATTCGCACTACCCTACATTGGTTTGCAGTTTGCCCGGCTTATCCAGAAGGAAGAAGATACAGACGAGATAACCACTGACAATTATGGTGGCAATGTTGGAATTAAATTCTTCATCACAGAAAGACTGAATGTTGATAACAACTTCAGTGTATTAAAGGTCATACCAAAAAATCTGATGCTTACAAGAAATGGAATTCCCCTTGATTTAGATACCGATGGTATTGTAATACAGGTGAATGTAGGTGTCGGTTACATAATAGGAAAGAGAAATTAGAAATGAGAAAGATTACAATTATCATGGCATCTCTAATTGGACTCACATCATACGGTCAGGTACAAAAAGGAGATATTTCTATTGGAGCCAATTTTGGATTAATAAAGCACACCGGGGAAGCGGATATATTGAACTACTCCTACTCAAACGCGAGTATGGCTTTTCAATACTACGTTTCCGACAATGTCTCTATAGGTATTAGTCCGGGATTTAGTTCAGCAAAAGTACTAAATAATCAAGCTTCCGTTAAGGACAATGCAATTAATCTGTTTATTGACTACTCCTTTCTCTCAAAAAATGGAAAAACACTACCCTATGCAGGTGCAGCCGTTACATTTTACAACACCAAATCAAAATTTGACCTGGGTGATTTACTAACTGATGGTAACGATGACTTTGATATATTCGGTTTTTTTGGTGGTTCATCTGAAATTGAAACCAATTATAAACGCACCATAATTTCAGCCATTTTTGGTATGAAATTTTTTATAACCGAAAGGCTTAATGTTGACAATAAATTAACAATTGGTACGACAATAGACGAAAAAATCGAATTAGATATTTTAGGAATTTCAGCATCTGATGATGGTAAATCTGATGGGATATTGACGCAATTTACTTTGGGTTTTGGCTACATCATTGGTCGTAAAGGAACGTGATCATGAGGCTATTAATTCTTATTGCATTATTCTGCCATATTCATTTTTCACAGGCTCAAAAAATCTCAATTTCTCCTGTCGGTCGCTTAGAATCTGACTTAAGCAAAATAAGTTCTATTGCCTTTTCATCCGATTCAGAGATGATGGTTGCAAGCGATCAAAAAGGGAAATTTCAGGTTTGGGATTTAAACGCATCAAAAATTGTGACCACCGGGAATTTATCTGCTGGAATTGTGTTTGTCGACTTCTTAAGAAAAGATGAGGAAATTTTAGTCGTTGATAAGAATGGAAATTTACTTTTTGCGGATACTAAAGATTACCAGAACATTAGAAAAATTAAGCTCGACGATATACCTGTTCTTGTAACAACGGATCCTGAAAAACAATTTTTGAGTTATGTAAACAAAGATGGCGTTCTCAAAATTTTCAATCTTAAGGCTCAAATGCTGCAGGCTTCAATTGACATCAATAACCGTATACAGAATGCCATGTATCTGGGTTATGATCGTTTTGGGCAGCAACTTGCTGTTATGGGACTTAATGGAAACACCATTATTTGTAATCCTGTAAATCAGAAAGTTATACGAGAGACTGTTTTTCGAAGCGATGAGTTTTCGGGCTCTGCTTCTGTTATGCATGCCGGAGCCTCCAATAAAGGAAGCGATCTGTTTGTTACAGGTGTACAGGAGGTATTCATACCCAAAGGAGGAGTTCAGGACGGACAGCCTGAGAGACGAAACAGCATTGTCGCGTATGATTGGGATTCTTCTCAGGAAGTAAAAAAAATTCGTGTTAATAATCGAGTTGACAGAATTGTATTGGGACCGGGTCCTTCTCAGATTGTCTGCTACACAGAAAAAAGATTCGAATTATCTCTTATTGATCTGACAAGAGGTGAACTTTCAAGTCAGGTTACTTTATCCGAATTTCCTGAGGCAATTCAAATTTCTGATGATGACAACTATCTGGCTTCCGGAGACAAAAAAGGCACCATTCACCTGTTTGAGCTGTTACCTAATTCAGCTCCACAAATCAAGATCATTAAACCTTCTCTGAATAGAGGGTACTCTGAAACTTTAATAAATAATGGAACCGCTGACATTGAAGGTGTCCTGTCGGACGGATCAAAAGTTAAAAAGGTAACCATCAATGGCATTGAATCTGAAATTTTGCAAAATGGAAAATTCAAATCCAGTGTAGAGCTAATTCCAGGGAAAAACAGGGTAAGGGTGCTTGCTGAAGATTATCAATCCAATACATCATTTAAAGACTTTTATATTACAAGGGAAGTTGACTTCAGTTCTGCAAAACCAAAATCATCCAATTACAACACTCAAAAAAGAGTGGCTCTTGTCATTGGCAATGCTGATTATTCAGAAGCGGCTGCTTTAAACAATACAGTGAACGATGCAAATGCCATTTCTTCGACTTTAAAAGAGCTTGGTTTTGAGGTGAATACTGTCCTAAATGGAACCTATGAAGACATTAAACGTGCGATTTATAAATATGGATCTGATATTCAGGATGTTGACGTGTCAATATTTTTCTACGCCGGACATGGTCTTGAAATTGACGGCATAAATTATCTGGTACCGGTTGATGCAGAAATTAACAGCGCGCTAGACGTTAAATTAAATACTGTCCCGCTCACCGGTGTAATCAACACTGTTCGGTACGCCAATGATGACGGCCTCAACATGCTGATATTAGATGCCTGTAGAAATAACCCTTTTCCCACCGGGAAACGAGGTGGTGCAGGATTAGCAAAAGAGTCCGCACCATCTGGAACTCTGATTGCCTACTCTACCAGCCCTGGCAATGTGGCTTCTGATGGTACTGGTGAGAATGGTTTATACACCGGAGAATTAGTAAAGCAATTGAAAGTACCTCAGCGAATAGAAGATGTTTTCATGCAAACCAGAAATCGAGTTGAGGAAATCAGCAATGGAACACAAAGACCATGGGAAGAGGCTCGTCTCAGAGGAATTTTCTATCTGAAGTACGAATAAGCTGGTGTTGATATTCTGAAACCAGCACATTGACCTTCAATTTTTGATATGTAGATTACCTTCGCCCTATGAGTGAAGTTGATGTCTTAATTGTCGGTGCCGGACCCATCGGTCTTGCATGTGGAATAGAAGCTGAAAAAGCCGGGCTCTCCTACGTCCTTATAGATAAAGGATGTCTGGTTAATTCCCTGTACAATTACCCTAAAAATATGACCTTCTTTTCCACTTCAGATAAGCTGGAAATTGGGGGTGTACCCTTCATTTCACACAATCCTAAGCCGGTGCGGTCTGAGGCTCTTGAATATTTCAGAAGAGTGGCATCTTCCTGGAAGTTGAAAACAAACCTGTACGAGAAAGTTGAATCTGTTGATAGGCTGGACGGAGTATTTAGCGTATCGACCAATAAGCATCAATACCAGGCAGCTCAATTGATCCTGGCCACAGGGTTTTACGACCTTCCCTATCTGCTTAATGTACCAGGGGAACACCTTCCTAAGGTAAAGCACTATTATGATGAGCCCCATGCTTATTATGACATGGATGTAGTTGTTGTTGGAGCAGCAAACTCAGCGGTTGATGTCGCCCTTGAACTCTATCGAAAGGGAGCCAAATCAGTAACCATGGTAGTCAGGGAAAAGGAAATCAGTCAAAGAGTGAAATACTGGGTACGCCCTGATATCGACAACAGAATTAAAGAAGGGTCAATTAAGGCGTGGTTCGAATCGAATATTATTGAAATCAGAGAGAATAATGTCATAATCGAAACGCCGGAAGGAGTCAAAGAAATTCCTAATGATTTTGTTTTGGCCATGACAGGATATCAACCGGATTTTACTTTCATGAAGGAGCTGGGAATAGCTATTGGAACAGATGATTTTCAAACGCCTGTATACAATGAGGAAACCATGGAATCCAATGTGGATGGCATCTACCTGGCCGGAGTTATTTGTGGAGGATTAAAGACTAACGTATGGTTCATAGAGAATTCAATTGTCCATGCAGAATTGATAATCAATGATATCCAAAGGAAAAGAAATGTCGAAGAATGACTAAGTAAATTCTAATAATCTATGTGTCGGCTCTTGATATCCGGATGAATATCAGAGATAGTGACAAGTAATCCGGTTTCTTCAACATCACCAAAGTCCGGATTAAGCGCAGTACCAAAAGTGATCATCGTTGGAGATAAATTCATGTAGATATTGATAAGAGGAGGAATCCACTCCCCTCGCTCCTTCAAAAGCTTATGCAAAAGTCTGAATCCTTCGTCATAAGGAAGGTTTGTACTAAAATATTCATCAAACAACGCGCGATCAAAACCTGAAAAAAACTCAGCTTTTGGTTCGCAGAGGTCGGGTCTGTTAGGAAAATAATGAGCCATGAAAGAAAGCAAGATATCACGGGCTTCCTTATTATAGTTGGTATACATGGTCACCTTTCCAAAAAAATACTTATTCTCCGGATACTTGATAACAAGTGTACCAAGTCCGTCCCAAATTCCTGCAAGAGCAAAAACTCCTTTTCTCGGATTAATCGAGGGTTGGTAATTTGGCTGTACCCATGACCTGCCCAGTTCTATGGCGTCAATCAGGTACTCATCTTTCATTCGATCCGTAAAATTGAAATAGTGTGAAGTTGATAAATCAAAATCATGGGTTGCCGCATTATAAGCGCGCTTTCCTGTAATGAATCGATACCCTCCTATTATTTCCCGATCTTCCGGACTGTAAACGATTAATTGTTCATAGCAGCGCTCACAGGTGTCGTATTCATCAATATCCAGCTCCAGTCCGGTGCCTCCTCCTGCGTATCGAAAGGAGACTTCTCTCAATCTTCCGATTTCCCTCATGGTATTTGGCGCATTGTGATGATTCACGATGTAGATCTTGTTACCCCCTTTATTGGTATCTCGAACAAATCGCTTGCTCGTTAATTCATCTTCAATGAGCTTTCGCTCAATCGGGTTGATTATATTTTGCTCTTCTTCTTTTCCCATATTCTCATTCATACCTTAAGCTGATAAACTATTTCCTTAACATGATTGGCCCATTCTTTATCCGTTCGCTCCTTTGTAAAAGTTTCAGGCTGAACAGGCTTACCAATAACAATATCAATCTTCACTCCCTTCTGCTTAAACAGTTCATCCACAAGAAAGAACATTTCGATATTCAATTTAATGCCTAAAAACTTTCTGAAGTTAGCAAGCCGATAAAATCGATTCGTCAACCTTCCATCAATGTGAACAGGAATGACCGGTTTATTATACTTTTTTGCCCTGGAAATAAACGTTTTCTTCCATTCGAGATCTTCAATCTTTCCTTTGGCTTTCCTGCTGACCAATCCGGCCGGAAAAATGAACGTGGCAGTGTCTGATGCAAACTGTTCTTCCACTTTCTGGAGTGAGATCGCCGCATTTTTCCCCACCTTGTTTACGCCAACAAATCTGTCTTTCAGTGTTTTGACATTCATCAGCAGATCGTTTACGACAAACTTAATATCAGGTCTTACATCTCTGAACAGATGAATAATCGCGATGGCATCCAGTCCTCCAAGCGGATGATTGCCGGCGAAAATACAATTATCCGGAGGCTTTGGAACATGTTCAATCCCGGTAATATTAAGCTGCAGACCAAAGTTTTTTACAACGTTCTGGCAAAAAGTATGTGAATCATCATCTTTGTGTTGTGCCATGAACGCATTCACCTCATCCTGATGAATGACCCGCTCGATCCACCTTATAAAAAATCCAGGAAGCCATTTAATGAGCTTCTTGTTTTTACTTATAATGAGTTTTCTGACATCAACAAATTTATCCATGCAGGTCGGCGGAGCAGGTTAATCTAACAATACGAATCGCGGCACTAATATAAAATCCAATGTACCAATTGATAATTAAAATTTTCAATAATTAATCATCTCCTCTTTTTATCAACCTTGCACTGATAATTTTAATGTCCTCAAGAGGACGATCCAGATCATTCGTATTTGTAGCAGCAATTTTATCGACAACATCCATCCCTTTAACAACCTCTCCAAAGACTGTATAGTTCTGATCCAGATGAGCGGCACCTCCCACAGTTCTATAAACCTCTCTGTGGGCTTCCGGTATAACATACCTTTCATTGTTCTTAAGATCGATTTCAGCCAAAACATCTAATTGTTCTGTGATTAGCCTGGCGCTATCAGCCATATCATTCTCGTAAAGTTCCTTTCTTCTTTCTATCAATTTTTGATTGGCAGAATCATTAACAACACGGTTCATTGCCAGCCACTTATTGATCCTTTCTTCCTGAACAATCAAAAGACTGTCCGTATAGATCCGACCCTGTACAATGTAAAACTGAGTTGAACTGGAAGCGCGTGCGGGATTACCATCTCGTGCGGCTCCAAGTGCCCCCCTTTTATGGAAGATATTAGTGCTAAATTCAGCTGGCACAGTGTAAGGAAGGTCTGAATCTCCCAGTGTATCAGATACCATTGATTTTCTGCTATCAGGATCTCCAGCCTGAATCATAAAATTTTCGATGACTCGATGAAAAAGAATGCTGTCATAAAAACCAGTGTTAACCAGCTTAAGAAAATTATCACGATGCTGGGGAGTTTCATCATAAAGCCGAATGACAATGGATCCATAATCAGTAACGAATTCAACATCTTGTTTTGGGGTTTCATCAGTGTCTTTGGTTTGGCTGGTACAACTAATCAAAATACACAGGAGAACTAATGGTGTTGAAAAACGAATCAGGTTGTTGGAATAATACTTGCTTATCATTTGGTCAGCTATTTTCTTAGAAAGATAGTACATCGGCATAACTACCATGCAATGTCCGGCATTTTGAGAAAGACAGTATTTATATTTACTAAGAAATAAGTACGCTTTTAACAGATATGAAAAGTCTGAACGTCTCTCGCAAAATGGAATTACCATTTGCACGCTCCAAATGAACAACGAACGAATTATTCTGCTTCAAAAATTTATCTCAGAAGAGCCTCAAAATCCTTTTAATAAGTACGCGCTTGCAATGGAATACTACGAAGAAGCGCCGAATGAATCCCTTAAAATTCTTGAAGCATTGAGAAATGAATATTCAGAATACCTTCCGCTCTATTTCAAACTTGCACACTTGTACTGGGATTTTGAAAAATGGAACGATGCAGATGAAGTCTTCATAAAAGGCATTGATCTGGCAGAAAAACAAAAAGATATTAAAGCCATATCTGAGCTTAAATCTGCGTACCAGAATTTTCAATTTGAAAACGATTAGTATATCTATTGATTCGCTAAATCAATAATCGAATCATTCGTAAATTTAACCTGTGGAAATGGCAAAATCCGTCGAAGAGTACTTCGACTCTAATCGTGAATACAGACCGCTCCTTGAAAAACTACGGGGGATTCTTCTATCTACAGAATTGACCGAAACAATGAAGTGGAGAATTCCAACTTACACCATAAACAACAAAAACGTGGTTGGAATTGGCGCCTTTAAATCATACACGGGCATTTGGTTTTTCAATGGAATGTTTCTTAAAGACTCTTTAAGAGTACTGATCAATGCGCAGGAGGGAAAGACAAAGGGAATGCGTCAATGGAGGTTTGAATCGATAGATGAAATAAAAAAGGATGAGATTATTCCGTACCTCGAAGAAGCCATTCAAAATCAAAAAGACGGCAAAGAACTTAAACCGGAAAAAAAGCCACTCCTTATTCCTGATGAATTGCAAGAAGCACTGGCATCAGATGCCGTGCTATCAGAAACATTTGATCGGATGAATCTAACGTTGCGCCGTGAATATGCTGTATACATTGCTGATGCAAAGCGTGAAAAAACCAGAGTGAAAAGACTGGATAAAATCATTCCTATGATTAAGGATGGTGTTGGTTTGAATGATAAGTACAAATGAGGCAGTTGTAAGAGATTAATTCTTAATTCTTAATTCTTAATTCTTAATTCTTAATTCTTAATTCTTAATTCTTAATTCTTAATTCTTAATTCTTAAAACAATCTTCCCAAAGTGATCCGGTGACTTAAACCGGTCAAATGCATCCAGGTACTGATTCAACTCAAAAACCTGATCAATTGCCGGTTTGATTTTGTGAGTGTTTACAAACTGCACCATTTCAGCAAATTCATTGTCATTCCCCATGGTTGATCCCATGATTTGCACCTGTGACCAAAACAACCTGAAAACATCCAGTTTTTCCGGGTAGCCGGTAGTGCTTCCATACATAACTATGCGACCTGCGGGTTTTACTATTTTCAGATAACTATTTAGCTGATTCCCGCCTGCACTGTCAATAATAGCATCAAACCCGCCTGCTTTTCCTGCTTCCTTAAACCAGCTTTCGTCTTTATAATTGAATCCGGCCTTCACCCCCATCGCAATACACTTTTCAATCTTCTGTTCACTTCCGCTGGTTACATAAGTTTCCGCTCCGGACGCCAGAGCAAATACAATCGCCAATTGAGAAACACCACCGCCTGCCCCTGTAATCAATATTTTCCTGCCTTCTGCAGATTGTCCTTTATTTATAGCTGCTCTGTATGCTGTCAGCCCTGCCAATGGCAAAGCCGCAGCTTCTTCAGTAGAAAGGTGTTCTGGCTTTAAGTGCAATCGATCCGTTGCTACCACCATAAATTCTGCTAAGGTCCCGTCTGTAGGCATTCCCAATACTGAATAATCTGTTCCCTGAACCTCCGGATCACTACCCCAATTCACATTCGGGTTAATGATAACTTCTTTCCCTCGCCATTCCTCAGGGCCTTCCTCAACCACTCCGCAGGCGTCAGAACCCAATACACAACCGAATCGAATTCCAGGATACATTCCTTCACGGATCCACTGATCTCTTCTGTTTAATGCAGCGGCTTTTACTCTGACAAGACACTGACCATCTACAGTAAAAGGCCGATCTAATTCTGTCAATTGAACAGGTTCGGATTGATCAGTTATTGTAATTGCTTTCACTTCCAAGAAATTACGAATTGATAATTATCAATAATTAAAATGGCTGATCATCTTCATCCCCGGCTGCCCCAGGTTCATTAGCCTTACTTGGGAGCGTGATAGTGAAATTGGAATCTGTTGACCCGCTTGTCGGGAAAGAACCAAAACCATCACCCCCGCTATTGCCGTCCCAGTCTGTGAACTTGGTATACTTTCCAATAAATTTCAGGTTGATCGTATCCGTTCGTCCATTTCTGTGCTTGGCAATAATGACCTCCCCAAGACCTGCAAGCGGCATCCCGGATTCATCTGTATCCAGACCATAGTATTCAGGTCTATAAAGAAACATTACCATATCAGCATCCTGTTCGATTGATCCCGATTCTCTCAAGTCAGAAAGCAACGGACGCTTATCTCCACCTCTTGTTTCAACCGCCCGGCTCAACTGAGAAAGTGCAATTACCGGAACATTCAGTTCCTTGGCAATTCCTTTCAATGCTCTTGATATGGAAGCGATTTCCTGCTCACGGTTTCCTCCACCTTTTCCGCCGGTATCCCCAGACATCAATTGCAGGTAATCAATAATGATCAGCTTCACCCCGTGTTGCGCAACCAGCCTTCGGCTTTTTGCCCGTAGCTCCAGAATACTCAGCGCAGGTGTATCATCGATAAAAATAGGTGCCTGTGAGAGTTTGTCTGTTTTGTGCATGATCTGCTCCCATTCATAATCTGCCAAATCACCTCTTTTAATTTTTTCACTTTCCAGTTCAGCCTCTGCTGAAATCATCCTGTTCACCAGTTGTACGGATGACATCTCCAATGAGAATATCGCAACCGGAGATGCAAAATCAATGGCTGCATTTCGAAGTGCTGAAACAACAAAAGCTGTTTTACCCATACCTGGTCTTGCCGCAATAATGACTAAATCTGATGGCTGCCACCCGGACGTCACCCTGTCCAACGCAGAAAACCCACTCGGAACACCGGTCAGGCCATCTTTCTTGTCTTTCTTCGCCTGGATCTCGTCAATTGCCTGATGGAGCAGTGCGCTCATTTTATCATAATTCTTTCGAATATGAGACTCGGAAACATCAAAAAGTGATTGCTCCGCTCTGTCCAGCAATTTGAACACATCAATGGTGTCTTCATAAGCATCTCGCTGAATTTCGGAGGAGATACGAATAAGCTCACGCTTAATCGACTGTTCCGCAATGATTCTGGCGTGGTACTCAATGTTTGCCGCTGAATTGACCTTCGCTGTTAGCTCTGCAACATAATGTGCACCCCCAATAATTTCAAGTTTGGCAACCTTGCGTAATTGGTGGGTAACCGTCTTTATATCAATTGGCTGGCTGTCATTGAACAGGTCTACGATTGCCTGATAAATTTCCTGATGGGCATCCTTATAAAAACTTTCCGGATGAAGAATATCAATAACGTTGGATAGCGCATCACGCTCCAGCATCAACGCACCCAGAACTGCTTCTTCAATTTCTACAGCCTGTGGAGGAAGTTTTCCTAAACTTTCAGAGATAGTGGATAAGCCAATTCTTCGGCTTTTAGTAGTTGAAAGTGGTGTTTGTTTTGCTCCGTCCATTCAGTGTTTCTTGCAGGTTTAGATTAGGCATACAAACTTAGTTTCTTGAGGTTCCACTTTTGGCTTTTGCATTTGCTAATTATAATCAAGTTATCAAGAATGTTGTCCACATCCATAACGATCTTTTCTCTATTACTATATTTGAACTTCTTCTAAATCATTTGAGTTCGAACGGGCTAAAAAATGAACAACGTTCGAAACCTAAACGCACATCAACATTTTGCATGTTTAAATTAAATCTGAAAAACCCGCTTGTTGTTTTCGACCTTGAGACAACAGGTACAAATATTTCAAGAGATCGGATTGTAGAGATGGCTTTTTTAAAAATAATGCCTGATGGATCTACAGAGGAAAAGCACCGTCGGATCAATCCGACCATACCTATACCTCATGAAACAAGCCTGATTCACGGGATCTATGATGAAGATGTGAAGGATGAACCAACTTTTAATCAGATTGCCAAATCACTGGCACAGTGGCTGGAAGGATGTGATTTATCCGGTTTCAATTGTGTTGGCTTTGATGTCCCGATGCTTGTCGAAGAATTTCTGCGTGTAAATGTTGATTTCGAAGTTGACAACAGAAAAATTGTTGACGCGCAGAAGATTTTCCATATGATGGAAAAAAGAAATCTTACAGCTGCCTATAAGTTTTATTGCGATAAAGATCTGACAGATGCACACAGTGCACTTGCTGATACTAAAGCTACCTATGAGGTCTTACTCGCTCAGGTAGAACGGTATGAAGGACAGGAAGCAACAGATAACCTGGGCAACAAAATAACTGATGTGGTCAATGATATGGAATCGCTAAACAAACTGAGTACTTCAAAAATGATTGACCTGGCCGGCCGAATGGTTTTTAAAGACGGACAGGAAGTCTTCAACTTTGGTAAGCACAGAGGCAAACCTGTCGCTGAAATCCTCGAAAAAGAACCTAGTTTCTATGACTGGATCATGAAAGGTGATTTCCCTCTCGATACGAAGAGAAAGCTTACACAGATTAAACTAAGAGGGTTTAACAAGTAGAATTTACTGATTATTCGGTAAGTTTATGATCCGCTGAATGGATCTACACATCGAAAAAATCAAACTTGATCATATTGCTAAATCCTTCGGAGCTAAAGAGGTTCTGAAAGGCATTAACCTTTCGATTAATGAATCAGAAACTGTTGTATTACTCGGGCCAAGTGGCTGTGGTAAAACCACACTTCTTCGACTCATCAATCGTCTAGAAGAACCAGATCAGGGTGGCGTCCTGATTGATGGCAAACCGGTTTCAGGGTGGTCTAAAGAGCAATTAAGAAGAGGCATTGGTTACGTCATTCAGGATACCGGGCTCCTTCCCCATTTGACGGTCAGGGAAAACATTTCTCTGGCCGGGAGAATAAGTGGTCGGGAAATTTCCGGAAAGAAGATTGAAGAATTACCTGGACTCATTGGCCTGAATATGGAGGTCCTGGATTTGCGACCTCAACAATTAAGCGGAGGACAGCAGCAACGAATAGGAATTGCCAGAGCTTTATCAACAGATCCAGAAATTATTTTGATGGATGAGCCATTCAGTGCGCTGGATAACATTACCCGCACACAATTGCAGGACGACTTCCTGAATCTGGAATTTCTTGAAAATAAGACCATTATCCTTGTTACCCACGATGTACAGGAAGCGTTCAAACTTGGTGACAAAATTGCACTGATCGATGGAGGGAAAATCCAACAATTCGGGACACCAGTTGAATTATTGAACACGCCTTCCAATTCTACGGTAGCGTCTTTTCTGGAAAAAGACAAGTTTGTACTGTCCCTTAAAACCTCGCTGATAAACAGAGTTTCGATCTTCCATATTTTAAATGACAACAGTATCAACATAAAGGAAAAGGAGTCAGCTTTTAGGGAATTTCTAATGAACTACCAATGAAGGATTTTTTTGAATTTGTTGTCTCTCATCTTGATGAAATTAAAAGCCAGACGCTTGAGCATCTTATTCTGACTGTTCTTTCCATGGGCATTGCATCAATTATAGGTGTTGCCACGGGAATTGTTCTGAATCGGACAGAGAAGTTATCCGGAATTGTTTTGGGATTCGTTGGTATTATACAGACGATCCCAAGTCTTGCGCTCCTGGGTTTCCTGCTTCCCATTTTTGGAATCGGGACCGTGCCGGCGATTATTGCTTTATTCCTTTATGGATTGCTTCCCATTGTTCGAAATACCTACACAGGAATAAAAGAAATAGACCCGGCCATCAGAGACGCATCGCTCGGAATGGGAATGACCAATATCCAGTTACTCAGATACGTTGAGCTTCCCTTAGCGCTTCCCGTTATTTTGGCAGGAATCCGAACGGCTACTGTAATCAATGTGGGAATTGCCACATTGTGCGCACTCATTGCTGCAGGCGGGCTCGGTGAGTTCATCTTTCGCGGCATTTCATTGAACAATCAAAACATGATCCTGGCAGGTGCGATACCTGCTTCCATGCTTGCACTGGTGCTGGATTTTTCCATCGGTTTTTTACAAAGACACTCCGGCAGTAAAAAGGCATGGGCATTGTCCGGAGTAATTATTTTCAGTCTGGTGTTATTCGTTTCTGTTTCAACAAAGGATAATCAATCGAGACTGATCGCCGGATTTAATTCAGAATTCATTGAAAGAGCCGACGGTTTCAAAGGACTGGATTCTGCCTACAACTTACCGGTAGAAATAAAGGAAATGGAAATTTCGCTTATGTACAGATCGCTTTACAATGGCGATGTTGATCTGATTGATGGCTTCATAACAGATGGCCGAGTTAAAGAATTTAACCTCCTCTCTCTGGAAGACGACAAACACTACTTCCCTCCCTATTTTGCTGCCCCGTTGGTAAACGGAGAGGCTTTGAGAAAATATCCGGCCATTAAAGAGGCTCTGGAAGTACTGGGAGGCACACTAAGCAATGAAAAAATGGCTGAGCTTAATTATCTGGTGGATGGTGAGAAAAAAGAGATGTCTGCAGTTGCAAATCAGTTTTTAAAGGAATTGAACATCTATGCTGACCCAAATGCAGGAACATCCCGTTCCCCGGATATAATCATAGGATCAAAGGCATTCACGGAAAATTTTCTGCTGGCTCACATTTTTGCTCAAATCATCGAAAGCAGAGCAAACCTTAAAACCCGCCTGGAACTTGGTTTCGGTGGCACTAAGTTGATCTTTGATGCACTTCGGCTCGGCGAAATTGATGTTTACCCTGAATATACAGGCACAGGTTTTTTAGTGCTTCTTCAAAAAAATGCTTCGGAGGTTTCAGACTTTACCAATCCGGAGGTTATTTATCAGGAGGTAAAAAAAGAGTTTGAAGGCAAACATGATTTGCACTGGCTGGCACCACTTGGTTTTAACAACACTTTCGCAATTATGATGAGGACTCAACAGGCAGATTCACTCCATATCGAATCCATTACAGATCTTTCCAATTACCTCCAGGGTAAATAACAGGTTATTTTACCTGTAACAACCTGACTTCTTTATATTATATTTGACTTTTACCTATCCTATATGAACACTAGCCTAAAAAAGAACTTACACCTTCGGATAGTATTACAAGTTGTTTTGGTTTTGGTGATCTATTTCGCATTGGTGTCGCTGCTCATTTATGTAGAAAAAGACAGTGACCAGTCTGCGCTCACCAACTATTCAAATGCAATCTGGTATACCCTGGTTACTCTTACAACAGTAGGATATGGAGACATTTTCCCGGCTACTGTATATGGAAGAATTATAGCTTACATATTTATCCTGACCAGTATAGGGATTTTTGGATTATTAATTGGACAATTAACTAACATTATGTCAACGATCAAAGAAGAAAAAAAACTGGGGTACTCAGGCACCAATTTTACAGGTCACGCAATCATCATCGGGTGGAATGATTTCGGGTGGCAGGTAGCCGACCAACTGGTTGGAGTAGGCAAACAAATAGCCATTGTCACCAACAAAAAAGATGATGTGGATCTGATAAGAGAGAAATACAGCAGTAAAATGGTATTTGTTCTCTTTAGTGATTTTAACAATTCCGATCTTCTCAAGAAGGCCAGTATTGAGGATAGTGCCATCGTGTTTGTCAACCTCGAAGATGATACTGAGAAACTTGTATACGTCCTGAATCTCAAGAAGTCGTTTCCTGATGTTGAGTTTGTTGTTACTTTGGAAAACGGTGATCTGAAAAACACTTTCCTTGCCGCTGGTGTGTCCAATACCATTTCCACCAAGGATATTTCCTCTAAACTCCTGGCTTCTTATATGTTCGAACCCGATGTTGCTGTTTACAGTGAATCAATACTTTCCTTCGCCAAGTCAGATGGTGATTATGATATGAAGCAGTTGCTCATTACTCCAAGAAATCCATATGTTGGCAAAGCCTACCAGGATGTTTTCTTTGACCTGAAGAAGCGATATAATTCCGTATTGATTGGAATAACGAAGCGGGATAAATTCGGACAAAAGAAGCTAATCAAAAACCCGTTAGGTGATCTGAAAATATCTCCGGGAGACTACATCATTGTTATTTTGAATGGTAAAGCATTTAAGCTGCTCAAAAAAGTGTTTGGTGTGGAAGAAGGTTATATGGTTAAGAAAAAGAAAGAGTCATGAAAAAGATCGCTTCACTACTCTTGCTTACATTTTTGTTCTCCTGTGAGAACAGGGATATTAATGAAGGTGAGGAGTTCAGGCCCAGAGAAGTGCATGACAGTTTCAACAATGTAAACTTTTCCAAAGTCAAGGTAGACGGAATCGAATACCTGATGCTTGAACGAGACAATAACAACCCGCACGAGGGTTTTGGGTTCATGGCATTCAGAGCTAATGTATTGATGTCCAAGCAGGATACATTGTTAGCTCACCTGAAGGCACAGGCTGACATGCAAGCACAAATGTATGCACGAATATTCGGCATTAGCACTACAGAAAGTGATTCCATATACGGTCGGCTTTTTCAAATCTACCTAACAGAAGAAATGAAGGAACTTGAATCACTCGGTAAGGAAGATCTGACTCAGACTTCCGACGAGTCAGAGAATTGAATCAATTATCAGGGGAAATTTTAGTGTCCGAAGTAGGACTTTAACTGCTTCAAAGCAGCCTGCATATCAGGCCCGATTGAAGGAGAATCAATGATATCCTTTCCAACTTTCTCCGCATCAATTAATTCATCTTTATCACCAAAAACCTCTGACAGAATATTACAGTCGTAGATAAGTGAAAAAAGAATTACAAAAGAAGGTGATGGTTTGGCACTCTTAAAAACAATTGCTTTCAGTGTATTTCTGATTTCCTGCTCAAACGCATAGTTTGCATTGTCCATTCTGTCAGACAATGGAATCCAGAGAAGTTTTGTCTCCTCTTTCCTTAGAATCCCTCGCTGTGTCAGCAATGCATTAAGGTCTTCCTGAATATCTTTAAATTTTGAACTAAGGGAACTGATCTGGTTCGTCAGCGAATCCCCTGACTTAAGCTTATTAAGCACACTATCAAGTATTCCGTTTCCTGTTCCTACCGTATCTACAACTGTCACATTTCCACCCAAAAGGCTCACTTTTTTCATGAGGGCCAATTCAAGAATACATGCAGACAATACTCCAGGAACAACAGTTTTTTCAGCAGCGGCCAGAATTCTACCTTCCTCATCATCGAGGGCGATCAGATAAAAACCTTCTGCAATACTTAATTTCATAGCGAGTCAATTATTTTATTAAACGCGAATTTCACAATATTTTATCTATTAGAAAACGAGATTACCTATTTTTTCATCAAAGCGCCAATTGTGAGGCCCTGAACTAAAATAGAGAAAACCACAACTGTATAGGTCGTGAATAAAATCGTTTCTTTCACACCCTGATCAATCCATTCAAAATCTGAAAGCGAGAGAGCGAGTGCTACCGATATACCTCCCCTCAACCCTCCCCAGGTCAGAATTTGTATGGTTTTGGGTTCAAACTCACGGAAGAATGACATAATCGTAATAGGAATGCTAACCCCAAGGAACCTGGCAGTAAGTACTATTACAATACCCAATCCTCCAATTACAAGATTACTGATAACAAAAGAATCTGCAATCACCATCATTTCAAGACCAATCAAAATGAAGAGAATGGCGTTCAAGGCTTCATCAAGCAGATGCCAGAACTTGTATACATACTCCCCTGTTGCGTTGGCCAGATGTTCGTCTCTTCCCTGATTCCCAATAAATAATCCCATCACCACCATACCAAGAGGTGCTGACACATGCAGCATCTCCGAAATCCTTCCTCCCACCATCACAAGTGTGAGCGTGACAAGGACTTCCAGTTCTACATGATCATTATCAATGAAGTCAAGCAGCTTAAAGCCACAAAATCCAAAAACAGCTCCAAGGATAAGCCCGCCAAAAACCTCAACTCCAAAAAGCTTAGCCACTCCGAAAGCGGTAACTTCTCCTCCGCCATGACCACCTTCATCATGTACTCCTGCCTGAGCCATGGCAATTTTTAGAATCGTGAGAAAAACCACAACTCCCACTCCATCATTGAACAAAGACTCTCCGGCAATTTTTATTTCCAGTTTTTTTGAAAGGCCGGCTTTTTTAACAAGTGCCAGCACTGCAATCGGATCTGTGGGAGAAATAAGCGCTCCAAAAAGCAGACAGTAGATAAAGTCAATTTCATAACCCACCATTGGGAAGATGTAGAAAACAAGCGATCCCACTATAAAAGTAGACATCACCGTTCCAAGTGTTGCCAGCACAAGTACCGGCATGCGCTCCTCCATTAATTTGTTAAGATCAATGGATAAGGCTCCGGCAAACAGGAGGAAATTCAACATCACATTCATCAAAACTTCCTGGAAGTCAAATCCTTCAACCAGTTTTTCTGCTCCTTCAGTCACGAAAGGAAAGAAATAGCCAAGTGTGAGGATGGTTACTGACATAATCAATGCGATCATCATCAGTCCAATGGTTGACGGAAGTTTAAGAACTGTTATATTAATTAGTGTAAATCCGGCTGCCAGAAATATCAAAAGGGTAATTAGGTCGAGTATACTCATAGGTGATTAATAACCAGGCTTGGTAAAGTTTTTAGCTTGCGCCAAAATACATGAAAAATATCACAAAAAAAATAACTGAAGTTTTGTTGATTTGTATAGAATTTAGCCGATGCTTGCTCTCAGTTCACTGTAATGCTTGTTTTTACTATCTTTCAATCAACTGGTGCATGAAGAAGAATTTTGGAATATTTTGGGTTTTAGTTCTGATCATTTCTGGTTGTTCATCTGTTAAAAACCTGGCTGTCCACAAAGACATTGAAAGAACATTCAATCAATCTTCGCTTTTTAGCAATCAATTCACAGGATTCAGTTTATACGATATTGAGAAGGGCAAATTCATATCCGGATACAACGACACCAAAAGATTTACTCCGGCTTCCAACCTTAAAATTCTTACGATGTACGCAACACTTAAGAGTTTTACAGATTCAATCCCCGGCTTACTGTACCAGTCAGAAAATGATTCACTTTGGGTTCAGCCGGTGGGTGATCCCACATTTCTCGACTCCCGATTCAAGAGTCAGCCGGTATTTGATTTCCTGAATCAAAACAAACCCATCTATATTATCTGGCCGGAAAATGATCTTCTTCCATTTGGATCAGGATGGGCATGGGATGATTATAAATATGATTACCAGCCACAAAGAAACTGGTGGCCGGTGTATGGCAACAAAGTAAGTATAACCAAAGTGAGAGATTCACTGAAGGTATCCCCTGCTTTCTTCGAAGAATTTGTAGATATCGCACCTGATGAAAAATATGGTGGACATGTAGATAGAGATCTAAAATACAACCTTTTCAAAATAGCTTCAGCAGATACAGCCAGAGTAGAAACAACCATTCCTTTTGAAATGTCTCAGGAGCTTTTAAGTATTCTTCTCAGGGACACGTTGAAAAGTCAGGTTTTGTTCTCTAATCGGTTTCCGCTCAAAATGGATACACTATACTCACACCCGATTGATCTTGTTTTATCTCTGATGATGAAGGCCAGCGATAACCTGATCGCCGAGCAATTGCTTATTCAAGCAGCCTGGAAAAATGGATATAGTTCTATTGAGCCATTTATCAAACATGTCAGACTGATCTGGCTTAGCGAATTAAACGATTTCGTCTGGGTTGACGGATCAGGGCTTTCCAGATATAATCTGATTGCTCCCGTGGATCAGGTGCGTCTCCTTAAAAAGTCTTACGAGGAGTTTGGGCTGGAAAGGATCAAAAACATAATGGCTGTTGGAGGAGAGTCCGGAACAATTAAAAAATGGTATGGAGGGGAAGAGCCCTACATTTATGCCAAAACGGGAACCCTCAGCAACAATCACAATCTGAGTGGCTTTATGAAAACCCGCTCTGGAAAGTGGATGATATTTTCATTCATGAATAATCACTATACCGTGACAACTGATGAGGTAAAAACTGCCATGCAGTCACTGCTTGAGAACATTAGAGATACCTATTAATTATTCACTTACAAACATTTTCCGATGAAAGAAGTCAACGTAAAGGAATTGAAAGCGCTTATGGATCAGTCTGCCGATTTTCAATTGATCGATGTGCGAGAACCACATGAATTTGAAATTTGTAATCTTAAAGCAGAGTTAATTCCTATGGGGGAAGTACCAGCTAACGTCGACAAATTCTCAAAAGACAAACAGGTAATTGTGCATTGCAGAAGTGGCGCAAGAAGTGCTAATGTCATTTCTTTCCTGGAGCAGAATCATGGATATTCAAACCTGTATAACCTGGTTGGTGGTGTGCTCGCATGGGCCGATGAAATCGACCCGTCAATGACCAAATATTAACTACTGATTATAATCCTGAATCAACCCTCCGGTTAATCTCATTAACTCAATCTTAGAATTAATAAGGTTGTATGCAGCCTGCAATTTTAGAATGGATGACGACAGGTAGTTATTTTGTACATCCCGATAGTCAAAGGAATTGATGCTCCCATTTCTGTACTTCTCCTGTGAAAGGTTCAGGTTGATGGAAGCTGCCTCTACTCTTCTGGAGTTGATTGCATATAGCTGGCGTCTGATGTTGTATCGGTCCAATGCAGATAATAAATCTCTATCCAGCGAGTTTTCAAGTTCATCCACTCTCAACTGGCCGACCCGCTCGTTAACAATGGCATTGCGTATGGCACGCTTGATTTTTCCTCCATTGAATAAAGTGAAAGAAAGGGTGAAATTGGCAGAATAAGTATCTGTCGTACTTTTTAGTCGTGTATCCGGACCGTTGCTAAAACCACTTCCATTAAAAAAACTTGCCTTGGATAAATCAAGACTGTTCTGACTTTCAGAAAATCCGGCATTCAATGACAGTGATGGATACCTGTCTGCATAACTCAATCTGGTCGATTGCCCAAGTAGCGATTGCGTAATGTACTGCTTCTTCAAATCCACATTTTCTCCCAACATCTTGCCTCTAAGATCTTCAATTAAATAGTCTTCAGACGGAATTTCAAGAGAATCGGTAAATGCATAGGTCTTTGCGATATTTTCCTCAGCAAGCAATACATTGAGGTCACGAATCGCATTCCTTAAAACCAGCTGCTGATTGATATAATTAATAGAATCTGTAAGGTAGTTTCCTTCTTCAAGCAGCACATCGGTACTAACAGCACTCCCCAGATTTGACTTAACTTTAACGTAATCGAATTTGTCTTTGGAGAGAGTCAGTTGTTTTTCAAACTCATTGAGTCGTTCACGTTCCAAAACAGCCAGGTAATAACCTAAAATGATGCTTTGAAGTGTATTGGCAATAACGATTGATGCATTTCCTTCTGTCTCCGCCTGCAATAACTCAAACCTCTTCTTACTCATATTCACTATAAATCCGTCGAAAATTGTCCAGTTAAGATTCAAAGCGGGATTGAAAGAATTGGACAGTGTCTGTCCCTGTGTGGCAGTAGGGAATGCTACCTTAACATTATCAGTCAGATTATTATTCTGGTTCAGATTAAGAGAAATAGTCGGCCATCGTCCGGCCTCTCCCCAATCGTTATTATTCCTGGCCACTTCGATGTTTCCCTGTTCAATGCGCACATCATAGTTTCTCTGCAGCCCAAGCTGGATGGCATCAGAAAGTGAAAGGGTTTCCTGAGCATCTGCCGACCCAATCGCACATAATATTCCGGTTAAAAGTATAAAGTACTTCTTCATGATTAAATTCTTTAGTGATTAGGCTGACTCCTTGTACTCTTCCATTCTGCGCTGATCAATCAGCACGCGCTCTACATCTTCACGTTGCGGTTTCTGACCTGTCCACAGCCATTTGGCAGCTCTTCTGATATCATTAAAAAGCACAATGAATACAGGGAAGAAAAGGAGAATAATAAATGTTCCAATCAATACACCATATGCAACTGATATTGCCATTGGGATCAGAAACTGCGCCTGGAAACTCGTTTCCTTGATCAATGGATAAAGACCAAGCACTGTTGTGAGCGAGGTAAGCATAATCGGTCTGAATCTTGAAATACCGGCATTATAAGCTGCCTGATAAACTGTCATTCCTTCATCCTTGACCATAGTGTTGAACTTAGATAAGAACACTACTGCATCGTTAATGATTACTCCTGAAAGTGCTACCATTCCCCATACACTGAGCAGCGAGACCGGTAGTTCTTTTGCCGGTGAAATCCAGTCCTCTATCCCATGACCAAGTATGGCCCCAAACCAACCCAACGGAATCATCATGATAATGAGCACCGCCTGATAAAAAGATCTGAAAGTGATCATCAGTATGAAGAAGATCAACACAAATGCTCCACCAAAGAACAACCCAATTTCCTGACCCGCCCTGGCACTTTGTTGTGATTGACCTCCGTAATCAACAACCACCGAAGGGTATTTTGCTTTTAAAGCCGGAACAATCTCCTCACGGATTTTAGTAAGAATGGGAGGAACTTCTCCAAAAGGATCTATCATCTCTGCTTCTACGGTGATCGCTCTCGAAGTATTGTAATGCTTGATCCCGGATACTCCACGTTCGATCTTGTACTCTGCAAGCTGGGTAAGCGGAAACTCCTGCCCTGTTGGCGTCTTCACTTTAATATCCTCCAACTGGCTGATGCTTTTACGACCAGAGTCGGGATACCTCACCCATACTCTTAACTCATCGTTTCCTTTCATAAACCGCTGTACTTCTTCTCCAAAGAATCCCTGACGCATCTGCTTGGTGATATCGTTATGATTTAATCCCATGAAGTATGCTTCAGGTCGAAGATCGAAGAGCATCTCTCTCCTTCCGACCGGTACATTGTCTTCGATTTCCTTAAGGTCTGCAATGCCTGCCAGTTCGTCTTTGAGAAACTGCTTCGCTTCCCCAAGTTCTTCATAATTCTTACCCATCAGCCGCATGGAGACCGGCTTACCAAATCTGTTCCCCCCACCCACTGCAAATTTTTCTGCTTCGGGGACCTGACCTATTTCTTTCCTGATCTTAGCAATGAGATCAAATTGATTAATACCATAATCATCCAGCTCTTTATAGAATATGTTGATTGAGCCTGCATGAGATCCGGATTCCCATTGAGAGAACCCAACATTGGTAAACGTATTATTGATGATATCATCTTCAATTCCAAATTCACCCTTCAGATCATTGTTCACCTTCCAGATGGCATCTTCAAACCGCTCCAGATAGTTCTCTACTTTTTGCTCACGTTCCCCCGGTTTGAATGCAATGTTCACATTGAAACTATTGAAGGGAATCTGAGGGAAAAAAGTCGCTTTTATCTGACCTCCGGCAAGCAAGCCCATAATAATGATCAAGAATCCAGCGAGCATAGACAAGGAAATCCATCGGTTTTGCATCGTGAACTTCAAGGCTCTTCCATACAATCGATACCTCATGTAATCGATCACCCCATTCAGTGCTTTTCTGATCTTGTAACTACGTGTGTCTTCCTTCTTAATTTTCAAAACCCGCTTACTTGCAAGGTGAGCCGGCAGCACAAAAAAGGCTTCCAGAAGGGAAAAGCCAAGACTAAAACACACCACAAACGCCATGTCTTTCAGGAATTCAAATCCACCTGTTAAGAATAGCAGCGGCATGAAGGCAACAATTGTTGTTGTCACTGAAGTGAACACTGCGGGTAATACTTCAATAGTTCCCTGAACAGCCGCTTTGATTGGGTTCCCGTGTTTTTCGAAATGGGCATAGATGTTTTCCGCAATCACAATACCATCATCCACCAGAATTCCAATCACGAGAATCATTCCAAAAAGGGAGATCATATTAATGGTGAGTCCTACGAATGAGCCAAGAATGAACATCCCCAGAAATGATGACGGTATCCCCCAGGCCACCCAAAAAGATAAACGCAGACTAAGGAAAAGCCCCAATGAAATCATGACCAGTAACAAACCAAGAAGTCCATTATTGGTTAGCAACTCCAGTCGCTGATCCAGCATGGACATAAAATCCCAGGTCATATGCAAAGTGACGGCATCATTTCTCGCGTTGAAATCATCCACATAAGCATTGACCACTTTTGATATTTCCTCCAGATCCTCCGTCTCAAGTTTCCTCACCTCAATAAAAACAGCTTCCTTTCCGCTTAATAATGCCTTTGACGGTACGTCAGCGAATTGTTCCTTAATGACTGCAACATCCTTCAACAGAATCTCACTACCATCCGGATTACTTCTCACCACGATATCTGCAATCAGATTCGCATCTGTCATTTTAGCCTTTGACCTGATAAGAATTTCCTCACTGGTTGATTTAACTGAGCCGGCAGAAATATCCCGGTTGTTCTGCCTGACAGCATTTGCCACCTGATCAAAGGTCAGATTGTAGCGCAACAGGTCCTGTTCAGTCACTTCAATTGAAATCTCAAGTGCAGGAAACCCTGATACATTGATCTGAGAAATAGCATCAAATGCAATAAGCTCATCTTCTATTTCCTCGGCAAACCTTTTAAGTGTTCGGAGATCAACATCTCCCGTAAGACCAAGCCACTGCGCAGTGGATCGTTGTTTCTGCTTAAATACGATAGGTTTTTCAGCACCCGCCGGGAATGAATTAATCCCATCAACGGCATTTTTAACTTCAGTGTAGATATCATCTATATCGAAATTATCAAAGGTAACAATCGTAATACTGGCTGAATTCTCCGAGGATGTTGAAAGTAATTCATCAATACCGGCAATCGAGTTAACCGCTTCCTCTATCTTTAGAGTCACCCCTTCTTCCATCTCCTCAGGAGACGCACCGGGATATGCAACAGAAATATTGATATTTCGATCCTTTTGGGTAGGGAAGAATGATTTCTTCGAATTAACCATTGCAACCACACCTCCTATAAGTGTAAGGGCAATTAGGATATTGGCAAGGATCGGAAACTTTACAAAATACTCAACAAGATTTTTAATAAAGGTCATAGTCTTCTGGTTTTGATATTATCTGCTTCCGGCCTTTGCCTGAGCTTCTGTATTCAATAGCTGCTTTTCGTCATCTTCTTTGATCTCCATATCAATGTCCTTCTTCTCTTTCTTTTCAACTACCATGTTGTTGTATGCACCGATTAATGGCTCAACGACCAGGTCTTCACCTTCATCTAATCCATTAAAAATGGCATTTTCCTCAGTCAGTCTGACCACATTTACTCTGCGGATTTTTAGCAGTGTGTCTTTCACCACAAAAACCTCATCTCCATTATAAATGGCATTCCTGGGCATGATCATTCCATTCGTAACCGTACGAGCGGGAATGGCAGCCTGAAAGAACTGGCCATCATAGATCTTCTGTCCATTGGTGCGGATGGATATGAAAACATCAACCGACTGTGTATTCTGATTGACATAATCACTGATTCTGGTCACGGCACCATCCCAGTATTGCTGCGTTTCATCCGAATAGATTTTAACCGGCGCATCCGGAAGTATCCATGGGATGTCTTTTGTTTCAACAGAGACCTTCAATTCATGAACCCCCGCTCTTAACACTTTTCCAATCTTTGTTCCCGGATTTATAAATGAGCCTGACTGCATATTTACTTCCATGATGCTGCCTGCAAATGGGGCATAATACCGATGCTTGGCCAATCGGACCTCAGCACTCTTTATGGAATAAAAAGAAGAGTAGATTCCTTTTGTGGCAAGGAAGGTCTTTTCCTTTTCAGTCGTTGATTTCGGCAGATCTGCAAATTTTTTATCGATATCCAAAGAGTTGAAATACGACTGCCAGGCATCAAAATTATCACTGAAATCTACTTTTAGATCAGGTAAAATACCTGCCAGATCTCTCAGGAAATTACTTTTTTGTGATTTAAGGTTAAGTGATGCTTCTTCATCATCAATGTAAAAAAGCAGGGTGCCCTTAGCAAATCGTTCTCCCTCCTTTAACCTGACGCTACCCTGAAACATTCGTCCGGATACTTCAGAAAGTAAATCCAGGGACTGTGCAGTCTCTACTCTTCCATAGGTTACAACACTTGTTTTAAGGTCCTGATAATTAACTTTCCGTGTTTCAACGACCTTCTTGACAACAGGCGGTTTTTGATTTTTCGGTTTCTCCTTTTGTCCTGCAAACATTCCTGCCAGAACAACAGAAAAAGCCAGAATCACGAAGACTGACCCGATGATGATTAGTTTCCTTTTCATATTGATTTATTTTGGTTAGCGTCCCGACTTATTAATGTGAAAAATCAGTTGATTGTTACAGATAACAGTCTTTATGTGATGAGTGGAAAAAAGAACGCCTGAACTGCATTTTACCGCTAGTAGCTGGTAATACAAAGAACTTGCGCTTCTTCCTCCAAATTGGGATAAAACTATTTTGAACAGTCTTTGGGCTAAAACTGTTACATTTTCAGTACAAAAAAACCGCACAATGAAAAAAATCGATAAGTCCGAAGAGGAATGGAGAAATCAGCTTTCAGAGGAAGAATATCATGTTCTAAGAGAAAAGGGAACCGAAAAACCATGGACAGGTGCCCTGCTGGAAAACAAAGAAAAAGGTACTTATCAGTGCGCAGCTTGCGGGAATGATTTGTACCAGTCAGAAGCCAAATATGAATCTGGTTCAGGCTGGCCAAGTTTCTTTAATCCCATCTCAAAAGAGGCAGTCGAATTTGAAACAGATAAAACGTTTGGAATGACCCGAACTGAGGTTAAATGCGCGAATTGTGGGGGCCACCTTGGACATGTTTTTCCAGACGGACCTGAACCATCCGGTCAGCGGTATTGCATGAATTCAGCCGCCATGAAATTCAAAAAAGAATAGCATCAAATAACGATATTCTGACTTGAAATATTGATGAAATTCTCATCAATCATCCAGATGAAATAAGGTGAAATATTTACAGCAACGCCATTCAGCGTTGATTTAACGAAGAATTGTGTCCGGTTAACTTCGTTTTGATTATCAAGATATTCGTTCACCTCTTCACCTTTCATTGTTCGCATTTGTGGAACTTCCATTAATAACTGAACACCTAAAAACTCAGATATTTCGGTGATCGACATGGAAGCAATGAGGTTTTCGATTTCAGTCATGAAATCATGCTTCATCATCGAAGCTTCAGAATTTCTGGTGGTATTTACCGCATCAGGGAGGCAGACCTTATTGATCAGCTGCGTTTCATGAACATTGATGATAAAATAGAATGCCCCTTTAATTTCGCCGTTAAATGCAACTTTTACAACGTTTACCTTAAACCTTCCCAGGTCATCAAATTCTTCAATTTTTTCAAGAAGACCGGGACCAAAATCGATCAAATCATACTCCACCCTGATCCGAAGCATTTGTCCCATCGAAAGGGCAGCTTTCGCCAGGGCTTCCTCAATCATTTCCCGGTAAACCTCTAAATGAGCATCTGTTATTGTGTCCTTTCTAAATCTATGCGGCATTCATTTACTGGCTGTGCGATAATAAAGTTCAATCTAAAAGCTTAAAACGGCAATAAAAAAAATAGAGTTCGAATTCCCCCTGTTTTAATTTCAAATTCTGATAATTAATTATACCAATTTATCAATAATCTCCTCAAAATTAATATCCCCGGTTCCATCAATCCTTATATCAGGAGTTGCATTGAGGATCAGGGCCAAATTCGACTTCCAGACATGATCAAGGTACCATGACGGCTCTTTTCCCCAACGATGACTTCCCCCCCTCCTTTTCTGGAATGTATCCCTGTCTGTTTCTACCAGAATCAGATAATCGTAAGGAATCCTGCGGGCTTCATCACTGAAAACAAATATGCCCTCAACGATAAGGATCTCCGATTTGCATTGATCTACATCTTGTATTAACCTGTCCCAATCAATTGATTCAGTCAGCTCCCAGTCAGTTCTTCCATTAATCTGTGGCACTTGCTCCTCAGGCAATACGAATTCATCCATATCAAAGACAGAGACACATTTCCCAGATCGTTGAATATTCTCAGCAAGCGACTTTGCGAAAGAACTCTTACCCGACTGACTGACTCCTCCTATTCCAACTATTCGAATCGGCTTGTTCATTTCTGAAAGTTACCAGAATGAGGAAAAAAAGGCTGACTTAATCTTATTTATTTGTTTAGGCGATTATACAGGTTTAATT
>JAVKDB010000017.1:0-12757 GCA_040222475.1 Cyclobacteriaceae bacterium
TTAATTATAGAACTACTTAGAAAGAGAATAGAAATGATCAGACCTCAAAGATCCTACCCCAGATCATGTACCTCATCCAGGCGAAGGCATAAAATAACTAACTCTAAAGGGATTTGAATATCCTTAACTTAACGACATTGAACTGGCACCAGCGAAGGGCTACCTAACAATCCAACTGAACCCAAAGAATCCACCTTTGAAACAATGCAGGGAGAGTGGAAGGATTTTGTAGGTTTCGTAGAATTTTGAGATTCATTTGATCTAAAGAAGGAGTTTTATCGTTATTTTGTAATTATGAAGAACTATCAGTTTACTGCACATATCGGAAAAGATCAAGATACCGGTCTTTACTATGGCATTGTGCCTAATCTTCAAGGAGCCCATACACAAGCTAAAACTTTAGATGAATTGCATAAAAATTTGCAAGAAGTAGTTGAACTGTGTATAGAAGAAATGACACCTGATGAATTAGGAGAAATTTCAGAATTTGTTGGATTACAACAAATCTCTATCGCAGTATGAGTAAACTTCCTTTGGTTGATGCCAAAACATTTGAAAAGCTTCTTCTATCATTGGGATTTGAGATCAAGAGACAAAAAGGAAGTCATGTCTTTTATCGACATCCTGATGGCCGATACACCACGTTACCCCACCATAAAGGAAGAGATATTGGCCGCTCTTTGATAAGAGAAATTTTGGGTCATGTATCAGGATGTCACTTATGGCTTTTTCATATACGAGAAGGGTGTTTTTGAAGGCAGATAGCATGAGGTTTGTGTATGTTGAGGTGAGTAAAATTGCTTAGAATCGCTTAAAATGGCTTTGATCCAGACCTCATGTATCAGAATGTCACTTTTAGTGTGAATGTTCATAAGATGTAGTCGCCAGGCATATGCACCTGTCTGCCATGAACTGTATTGAGTGCTCCTCACATTACGGTAGCAAATAATCTGAACAATAATAGTTGGCCCCTCCTGGTCAGCATGCAAAGAGACCCTGATAGCTACCATTAATAGATAAAAGGGTAAAATAATAAGATTCAGAAAAAGGGAAGGAATCCGGAACAAAAGCAACAAGTTGACAATGATGTCGGATTGCCACGGTCGCCTTTGGGTCTCCCTTGATGACGGTATGAAGTTTAATCATCCAATTTTCAAATCAATCAACCTTCAAATCGACTACACCGGGTCAACATCAAAAACAACGCCTACACTTTTAAAGGCCGGGGCCTGCCTCATCATTTCTTCACACGCCCGAAGAAATTCTTTAACAGCTGACATCCGAACTCCCTTTTTTTCAATTTTAAGGGTTATTTCATGAAGATAAAGATTGCGGATCTTCCCGATCACAGGCTCAGTCGGACCGATCATTCGTTGATAGCCAATGTTCTTTCGAAGCTCTCGTGCAAAAAAATTGGCGCTTTCAAGTGAAACCTGCTTTTCCCGGTGCCTGAAAGTGATGTTAATAAGTCTGGTAAAAGGTGGGTACCCAAAACGTTCTCTTTCCATGGCTTCCCACTGATAGAAATTCTTGTATTCTCCGTTCCTCACTCTTTCCAGTACAGGCTGTCCCGGGTCGCCGGTCTGAATAATTACTTTCCCTTTATTTGATTTCCTTCCCGCCCGACCGCTTACCTGCGTAATGAGGTCATAAGCACGTTCATGTGATCTGAAATCAGGAAAATGAATCATCCGATCTGCATCAAAAATTCCCACAAGATTAACTTTATCAAAATCAAGCCCCTTGCTCACCATCTGGGTTCCTACCAGTATGTCGATGTTTCCTTCTTCAAATTCTTCAATAATGCGCTGATATCCATATTTACTCCGGGTGGTGTCCAGATCCATTCGCTGAACGATGGCTTCAGGAAACAGGATGTTAATCTCTTCTTCCAGCTCTTCCGTTCCAAAACCAATGTTTCGAATTTGTGAGCTTCCGCAGCTCATGCAATCTGAAATCATGGGTTGATTAAAGCCACAGTAGTGGCAGACCAGCTTATGATTGAACTGATGATAGGTCAGGCTGACTGCACAATTGGTGCATTTGGGAATAGTGCCACAGTCATCACAGGTAATGTAGGAAGCATACCCTCTTCGATTTTGGAAAAGAATAACCTGCTCTTTTTGATTTAACGATTCTTCTATTGCGTTCAGCAGGGTCGAGCTGAAGTTGCCGCGCATTTTCTTTTGCTTGCGTTCCTTCCTGGTATCTGCAAACTGGATCTCAGGGGTATTTGCATCTCCATAGCGCTCAAAGAGCTCTGTCATTCCAAACTTTCCATCCAATACATTTTTGTACGTTTCAAGAGAAGGTGTAGCAGTTCCCATCAAAACTTTCGCGTCGTAAAGGGTGGCAAGGAATGTGGCTGAATCTCTTGCATGATAGCGTGGAGCGGGCTCGTATTGTTTGTAGGAGGGTTCGTGTTCTTCATCTACAATGATCAGTCCCAGATTATGAAATGGGAGAAAAACAGCACTTCGTACTCCGACGACAAATTGATATTCTCCTTTCAATACTTTTTGCCATACTTCAACTCGTTCGTTTTCCGAATAGCGGGAGTGGTATACTCCAAAAGAATTTCCAAAAACCTTATGAAGGCGAGCAATGATTTGAGTGGTGAGTGCAATTTCCGGCAATAGATACAGTACCTGGCGTCCGCGACTCAGCTGCTCTTCTATAAGGGAAATGTAAATTTCAGTTTTACCACTGCCGGTGGAACCATGAAGAAGTACCGCCAGGTGATGCTCGAATAATGCGTGAACCTCCTCCATTGTTTTTGCTTGTGAAGGACTCAGCTCGATAGTAGTTGGGGAATGCAATGCTGTCTTTTCCAGTCTGGAGACGGTTTCTTCCCATTCCTCGAACACCTGATTTTTAATGAGTGTTTTGAGTGAAGATGCTCCAATTTCTTCTTTTAGGATTTCTGATTTCGCAATTCCACGTTCATTGGTTGAAGCATCTTCAACCACAGGCACAAGTCTGAGGTAGGAGAGTAGCACCTCAATTTGCTTAGGCTTTTTCTCCAGACTGTTAAGTAACGTGTCAAGTGCATCCTCCCTGGTGTAGTCTTTATAAAGCCGAATTCGCTTTTCCTTCTTCGGTTGATATCGGTCCTTTATTTTCTCATAAAGATCAACGAACCCTTTTTCAGACAACTCTTTAATGAATCGCTGTGGACGCTTTAGACCAGTATGGTCACTTACATCGTTAATCGAAAGCTCGTTTTGTTTCAGCGCACTCAGAAGTGACCACTCTCTGTCGCTTAATTCCTGACTCTCCGTGTCAATTTCCGGATTGACACTGATATAGGTCTGGCTTGACAGTTTAAGAGCCGATGGTAATGCAGCACCTACCACTTCGCCAATGGAACACATGTAATAGTTGGCCATCCATTGGAAAAAGTCAAGCTGATGTTCATTGATGACCGGCTGATCATCCAGTACATCCAGAATTTCTTTGGGTACATGATTTTGAACAGGCTCCGAATGTGTTTTGAAAACAATTCCTGTATATATTTTCTTAGGGCCGAACTGCACAACTACCCGACTTCCTATATTGATGCTTCCATCGAATTCCTTAGGAATCTGGTAGGTGAATGTTCCATGAAGAGGAACCGGCAGAATGACTTCAGCATACATTATTTAAGCAATTCTAGTGCATCCTGGATGGTTGTTACGGGTCTTTTGCATGTTTTGTCATAACAGACGTACACAGTGGTTTTGTTGTCTATGGCATCCTTGTATTCGAAAAGGGGAGAATCGATTGACTCAGATGATCCGGTGATGATCTTATTTGGGATGAAATTGGCGTTTAATTCACGACCGATTTTTTTGAAATCGGATCCCACAATAACCACCTCGGCAAAAGAGTTGGAAAGCTCAATCGCAAGCGTTCCCCAGTTGGACATATATTCTGGTTCCTGAATAATTAAATCAGAAACCTGTGCCAAAATGTCTTTACCCTTTTTGATCAGTTCTTCATCATAATAGTGTGTGCCCAGGTGAATCAGGTTCCAGGTCATCATCGAGTTTGACGAGGGAATCACATTGTCAAAAAGTTCTTTTTTTCGGGCGATCAGATTTTCTGAATCATCCCCTGTGAAAAAGTAGAGGTTTTCTGATTCGTCAAAGAATGTTTCTTCCACTCGTGTCAATAACGTTTTGGCCAACTTCAGGTATTGACGATCAAATGTTGTTTCGTAATATTTGATAAACCCCTGTATCACGGCTGCATAATCTTCAAGGAATCCCTCCATTTTCTTATCAGGGAAACGATGAAGTATTCCTTCGGAAATGAGCTGATCTTTTATGAAAATTGCATTCTGACCAGCAAGATCAAGGATGGATGTTGAGCCGGTTGCCTGGTAGGCTTCAGAAAGTCCGGATAAAGTCAGCCCATTCCATCCGGCAATGATTTTGTAGTCAAGTCCGGGACGAATTCTCCTTTCACGCACTTCAAGTGCTTTTGATTTGAAGTTGCTTAGTTTTTGTCTGAAGTCATTTTCGGTCAGATCGTATTTCTTCAATAATCGCTTTTCATCAACAACAATTCTGAGTGCGTTTTTTCCTTCCCAGTTTCCATTGGTCTGAACATCCAGGTATTCTGAAATCAAATCGAAATCCGCACCGGCTATTTCCCGAATTTCTCTTTCTTCCCACACATAGAATTTCCCTTCCTCACCCTCACTATCTGCATCAAGAGCTGAATAGAACCCACCGGAATCGTCAAGCATTTCCCTTCTGAGCCATTCTACTGTTTCGAGGATAACTCTTTCGAATTTCTGATTTTTCGTAAGCTTATAGCCATTTGCATACAAGCTCAGAAGCTGCCCGTTATCGTAAAGCATTTTTTCAAAATGTGGGACATGCCATTCTGCATCCGTGCTATATCGCGCAAACCCACCTCCTACATGATCATAGATCCCTCCATCTGCAATTTTCTCAAGGGTGAATTCAAGATGTTTCAAGGCCTGCCGGTTGCCAGACTGATGGTAGTAAGTGGCAAGAAACTGCCATACAGAAGGCATAGGGAATTTTGGCGATTTTTGCACTCCTCCATCAACGGTATCGAACTTTTGAGCCAGGTTTTGATAAGCTTCTTCGATCTCAGTATCCGTGAGTTTATAATCATCGCCTGAAAGCTTATACTTTTCCGATTCCTTAAGCTTGAGATTTCGGGTAAACCCCTCTGCTGATTCATCCAGTTTCTTCCGGTTGTTTTTATAAGCATCTGCAACGCTGGTCAAGAGATTCTTCCATCCCTCATTTGGGAAATAAGTACCTCCATAAAAAGGCTTTTGATCCGGTGTGAGAAATACATTTAAGGGCCAGCCTCCATTCAACCCCATGGCCTGAATGGCATCCATATAAATTTGATCGACATCCGGTCGCTCTTCCCGATCCACTTTGATGGTAACAAAGTGCTCGTTCATGATGTTTGCAACCGCCGTGTCTTCAAACGATTCCTTTTCCATGACGTGGCACCAGTGACAACTTGAATAGCCAATGCTTACAATGATGGGTTTGTCCTCTTTTCGAGCTCTTTCCAATGCTTCTTTGCCCCATTCCTCCCAATTGACAGGATTGTGTGCATGTTGAAGAAGATACGGGCTTGTAGAGTTGATAAGCGAGTTGGTGTATTCGTGATCGGTCATGTTTTCTTTGGTCTGTGAGCTACAGGCATAAATGATAAAGGCCGGAAGAAGTAGAGATTTCCTCATTGAATTTGATTCCGTAGTTCAGATATTTCTTTAGAAACATCAACTGAACGATTATAATTCTCGAGTTTCTCAAGTGTGTTTTTTAAAAACTGCTGATGAGCTCGTGATGATGGATGAAATGGTTTGTGGTTTAAAGCCTGGAGAATGCTCTGCCACTCCGGAATAAACTTCTGAGTATCCGTATCGAAATACGTCTCGCAGAATCTATCCCATACATAATCGATGGCTTCTTCGGAAGGATGAATCATATCCTTTGCATAGAATCTGTAATCTCTGAGCTCGTCAATGATAATTTCATAGGAAGGGAAGTAATGCACGTCGGAGAATTGTTCGGTTAAATCATGAACGGCCTGTAGTAAAACAGCTTTGCTAAGGTTGCTTTCTATGAGACCATCACGGGTATGACGAACCGGACTAACCGTAAGAATGATATTAAGGTCAGGATGAATATCTTTTATGTGTTTGTGAGTTTTAAGAAAAGCATCAATAATTTCTTCCTTTGAAAGAAGCTCTTTCGAAAAGCTGGCAGCCGGAATTTTGTGACAGTTGCCGACTATTTCATTTGTTGATTTCAATCGATAAATGAACGCGGTTCCGAAAGTCAATATAAGAACATTTGCATTTCTGATGAATCCATTGAGTGACCGAACTGCATCGGTCACTTTCTTTTCCGCTTCTTTCGAATTAAGTCCGGAAATTTTCCCATGACAATCCCGGTGGTAGAAAATTCCGTCCTGTTCTGTAAGATTGGATGGTTCAATTTCATTTCTGATGCTTTTTAGAATTGAAACAGGATTGTAGACTGTTCCGAAGGGATTTGACAAACAATTGAACTTGTACGTATGAAGTTTCTTTCCAATTTCATCAGAGAAGCAGGAACCAATCAGACAGATTTTGCTTTCTGTGCTGATTTTGAGAGGGGAATCCGGGATTTCAAATTTCAGGCTAAACACTTACTCTGATTTCATAAAATGATCTGAAGATTAAAGTTAGGCCAGAAATGAAAAAAGCCCTTCCTGAAAGAAAGGGCTTTTCAATATTATTACAGAATCTTAGCTTTCGCTAACCACCTTAACTCCGATAGGATGGTGTACTTCTTTATGTAAATCAATGATGGCTTTGTATTCACCAAGTTCTTTGATTTTTGTTTCAAAAGTGATTCGCTTTCTGTCGATTTCAAAACCTTTTGCAGCAAGTGCTTCAGCTACCTGAATAGGGGTGATGGCACCAAAAATCTTTCCGCTCTCGCCTGCTTTAGTCTGAATTTCAATAGTCAATTCGCCAATTTTATCAGCAATTTCTGTTGCATCTTTCATTGCTTTTTCAGCCTTGTGAGATGCCTGCCTGATTTCTTCGTCAATTCTTTTCCTGTTGGAATTGCTGGCGATTATTGCCATTCCTCTTGGGATCAAAAAATTGCGCCCATAACCAGGCTTTACGGCTACAGTGTCATTTTTATAACCTAAGCCCTGAATGTCTTCTCTTAATATAACTTCCATTTTCCTGTAATTATTTAAGTGAATCTCCTACATAAGGCATCAAAGCAAGGTGTCTTGATCTTTTGATAGCCTGAGCTACTTTTCTTTGATACTTAAGGCTGGTGCCTGTGAGCCGACGAGGAAGAATCTTTCCCTGTTCGTTCACAAATTTCAGCAAAAAGTTAGGGTCTTTATAATCGATATACTTAATACCGTTTTTCTTGAAGCGACAATATTTGTCTTTCTTCTGTTCCCTGTTTATTGGTTCGTTTTGTAATGTCATGCTGCAGGTTCCTTTTCTTCTTTTTTCTTATTAAACGCTCCTTTTTTTCTACGCTCATTGTAAATAATTGCGTGCTTGTCAAGTGCAGTAGTAAGAAATCTCATCACTGCTTCGTCTCTCCTGTATTCCGTCTCAAGTTTAATGATTGTGTCTGGATCTGCCTTGAATTCAACCAACTGATAAAACCCGGTGGTTTTGTGTTGGATCGGGTAAGCTAGTTTCCTAAGCCCCCAGTTCTCATCGTTAACGATTTCAGCACCATTATCTTTGAGAACTTTTTTGAATTTTTCGACAGTATCCTTCATCTGAGCTTCAGACAAAACGGGAGTTAAAATGAATACCGTTTCGTAATTCTTTTTCATGTTAAATAAATTAAGAACTTTTCTTGTTTGAAAATGAGGCGCAAACTTAATTACTTATTGCTTCTCAACCAATAATTGAAGCTTATTTCACCATGAATGTTCCGGTTCCCATCAGGTATTGATCGGTGTATACTTCCACTTTGTGCTGGCCGACACTGAAGTCACTTCCTTTGTCATACATAAATGTGACAAGCTGACGATTACGATCGTATAGGATTTCCTGAGTTGCGGTGTAAAACAAATCCCTTCCTTCGAAAGTAAATGAACCAGATCCTCTGGTCACATCAAACAGCACATTGCCATCCGGTGCGGTTATTCTGAGAAGCAGGTCTTTCCCTTCGATAGGAGCTATTTCATTGTCAAGCACGGTGAATTGAATCTTTAGTGAGTTGATGTGACGATTCCTGAATTCATCTTCTCGTTCTCTTCCCTTATCACTTACAGCAAATACTTTTAAGCCGGTTATTTCCAGTTTGGAGGCTTTTTCTATTTTATCAGCCAGCTCTTCTTTACTTTGTTCGAGTTGCTGAATGGATGCACTTAGTTCGTTTTTCTCAACTTTCAGTGTGGTATTTTCTTCACTTAACTGCTCATTGATGATCTTCAGTTGATTGATTTCTTCATCTTTAATCAACAAGAGTTCCTTGTATCCCGATACTCTTTCATTAAGCTGTGATATTTGTGCTCGTTGATTTTTTTGACGGGTGAGCAATGACTTCTTATCATTTTCCAATTGTTCTTTTAGCACCAGCAGCGTATCGATTTCACCCCCCAGTTCAACAATGGTTCGGATTCGTTGATCAAGCTCACCTGATATCGAATCCAGCCTCAGGTATGTTTCTGATATTTCCTGTTCCTGTCTCTGGCGTTCTTCTTCAAGCTTCTTGTTCTGCATGAAAAAGAAAATAACGATTCCAAGCAGAATCACAGTAATTATGATAAATACCGGAGTTCTGTTTTTGCGACCGGCAGGCTCAATATTTTGAGTTTGATTATTTGTTTGATTTTCTTCCATCGATTACGTTTTCGGTTGCAAAAGTACCCCGAATGAATATTTTATTAGAAGCGTAACGTAAAATGTTGTTTTTCCATATTCTTACCTGAGAAAATAAGTCCCGCCTGAAAGATGTCTATTGTCAGGTTAAAGCGCTCGTCCTTAACCAGCCTTTTCCAGGTTTCATTCATGTCCTTGGACCAGTAAATATCGTGAATGACAATACATCTGGGCTTCATCTCATTTTGAAGAAGTATTTCAACCTGGTTAAGGATTGTCGCTCCCCTGTGATCTGCGTCAAGGAATACAAAGTCAGGCTCATGGCGAACAACTACTGACTGAAAAATTTTGTTTACGTCACCTGACTCAATAAGGATATCTGAAGCTCCCATCCTCTCAAATTGTTTCTTTGCCAGTTCTGCCAGAATGATTGAGCCTTCAATTGTGACTGTTTTTGTCCCGCCTGCTGTCGCAAGATAAAGGGTGTTGATTCCCAATGAGGTACCCGTCTCCAAAATTATATTTGAGTGGAGGTGATTTATTAGAAGGTGCAGAAAAGCTGAAAATTTTGCTGAACTAAGTGAAGATCCGGCGATCGAACTCAGTGTTTTCCTTTTGCTCGTATTGGTTTTGAAATCAATAGCATCAATCAATTGATGGTTGTTGCGAAGCGATCTTCTTAGCCCTTCAATCTTTTTGAGTCGAAAGTGTGAGGATGGCTTAATGACCTCTTTGTAAAGTGTAAATACAAATGGAGAATGAAGCGAATGAGGTCCTTTCGCTTTCTTGAGAAATGATAAATAGCTTAGAAAGGTAAAGAGGGGAGATCCACCCAATTTCTAGTTCAATTTGAAAGGAACCACCATGATAAATTCAGGTATTTCCACGTCAAAAATCTTACCATCAACGATACGTTCCATGGTATAAAACCCGCCCATTTTCCCGATTCCAGATCGGAGATTGCATCCGGATACGTACTGATGAATTTCACCAGGCTCAAGAACAGGCTGTTTCCCGACAACTCCGTCTCCATCTACTTCATGTTTTGGGTAAGCTGCATCCGCAATGTCCCAATGGCGGGATATGAGTTGAACGGTACTGTTACTGTTATTTTCTATGGTTATCCGGTAGGTGAATACAAAGTGTTCATGGGCCGGTTGCGAGTGCTCTGGCTGATAATTTGTTTCAACTGAAACCTTAATTCCTTTTGTAACTCCGGTAATCATATACTCCCGACAATTTAAAAGAAATTGAAAATAAATTGCAATAATTTACGATTAAGTAGGCAAGAAAATGGATGTACGTATTGAAAGCAGCTGGAAAGAACAATTATTCGAGGAATTTGATAAGCCTTACTTTCAGTCTTTGACTGGATTTGTTAAAAAAGAATACGAGTACAACCGGGTGTATCCACCTGGTTCACTTATTTTTAGTGCATTTGACCATTGTTCATTCGAAGATGTACGTGTGGTCATAGTCGGACAGGATCCCTATCATGGAGCCGGTCAGGCAAATGGGCTTTGTTTTTCAGTGGCTGACGGTGTGAGAATCCCTCCGTCACTCCAAAACATATTCAAAGAAATTGAATCTGATTTAGGATTACCTTTTCCGGAATCCGGTAATCTGGAGAGGTGGGCAGATCAGGGTGTATTGTTATTAAACGCTACACTTACTGTGAGAGCTTCTTCTGCAGGATCTCATCAGAACAAAGGCTGGGAAGAATTTACGGATGCAGTATTGCGAAGAATTTCTGATGAAAAACAGGAAGTGGTTTTTATTCTGTGGGGTGCATATGCTCAAAAAAAGGGAGCATTTATTGACAGTCTGAAACATTTCATATTAAAATCACCCCATCCATCACCCTTTTCAGCAAATAATGGATTTTTTGGATGCAAACATTTTTCTAAAACCAACCAATACCTTGCATCAAAGGGTCTTAAGGAGATAAATTGGTAGTCACTTAACACAAATGAAGGAATTAGGAAGATATTTGGTTTTGCTTTTAATCCTGGGGATAATCACCATTTCAGGGTGTAAAAAGAATGATGGAATCAATATTCCATTGGAAAATGAGATCAATGAATTTATCTGGGAGGGAATGCGGACTTACTATTACTGGGTCTCGGAAGTCCCTGACCTGGCTGATGGCAGGTTTACAACGTTTGATGAGCTGCACACTTTTCTGAATGAATACAGTACTCCTGAATCACTATTTGCAGATTTCAAAGTAGAAAAAGATCGATTTTCATTTTTAGTAGATGATTACAACAAGCTTGATAATGCTTTGCAGGGAATATCAAACTCCTTCGGTTATGAATTTAGGCTGGTCAAAATAGGTGAGTCCAAAAGAATTTTTGGTTATGTACAATATGTAATCAGTGAATCTCCTGCTGAAAATGTGGGATTAAAAAGAGGGGATCTGTTTGATGCAGTAGATGGAATTGATTTGACAGAGGACAATTTCGAGGAGTTGCTCTTTGGTCGGGACAGTTATACCTTGTCAATGGGTGAGTTTGTGAGCAGGGAAGAAGGACTTGAGAGAAATGGTACGTCCATTTCCATTTCTGCTGTTGAACTTACGGAAAACCCGGTTTACCTCACCAAAACTTTTGATCTGAATGGTGTAAAGGCCGGATACCTGGTTTATAACCAATTTGTCCGTACGAGACACAGTGAATTGAATGAAGCAATTGGACTGCTAAAATCAGAAGGAGTGTCTGAGCTAATTCTGGATTTAAGATATAATCCGGGAGGATCAATAGCTACAGCGCAGGCTCTGGGTTCAATGCTATACAGTAACGGAACTTCGGATGTTGTTTTCGGAGAGTACTTTTTCAATGATTTATTGACAAGTGCTTTTAGTGCCAATGGAAACGATCCTAATTTCTATTTTCTCGATGAATTGCCCATATACGATGGGATGAATAATTCTCCTGTTGGTTCTGAAGAGATAAACAGGCTGAATCTTTCCAGGATTTTCATTTTAACGAGTAGTGGAACAGCTTCAGCTTCAGAACTATTGTTAGTTGGACTCAGACCTTATCTTCCGGTAACGGTCATAGGAACGACAACTGTAGGAAAGAATGTTGGTTCTGTCACCTTATATGATTCTTCCGTGAAGAGGTATACCGAGAAAAAAGACCTGAACCCAAACCACAAGTATGCTATACAGCCGATCATTAGTCAGTTGGCAAACTCTGTGGGATTCACTGAATATAATAATGGAATAGAACCCGATGTTGAAATTAGTGAACTTGATTTTCTTGGCGAGATTGAACCGTTGGGTAGTGAGTCTGAACCCCTGCTCCAGGAGGCTCTTAGTATAATTTCCGGTACTGGAAGAATATCGAATAGAATTAGTTTAAATATGGAGCGGGTATACGATTCTAAGGAATATCGTCCGTTTTTATACAGAAGCTTGCTGGATCCGATAAAAATTGATCCTGACACGACTTTGAAGTAGATTTTTCTTTTTAGTTTGTAGGTCGATGAGAAGTGATAGTCATTTTGATCTCTACGAAACCAGAAACGAAAGGAAGAATTGGTTTAAGGGTTGCCTTTTTATGACACTTTTCTTTTTAGGAGCAATGGGACTGGTTCATCTGATGATCTTCTTTTTTAGTTAGACCATTCCACATTACATCTTATTCGATACCATTGAAAAGTCGGCCCCACCTGATCTTGTTGAGAAAACTGCCATTGGTATCCCAGGACATCCAGATGAAAGAGGCTTCACCCACGATGTAATCCTCAGAGACAAACCCCCAATATCTTGAATCTGCTGAGTTGTGTCTGTTGTCACCCATCATGAAATAATAGTCCTTATTGAAGGTGTAACTCGATACGGCCTTGCCATTAACAACAAGTTTGTCAATATCAATTTCTACGGAATCGTTTCCTTCATAATTAGTGATGGTTGAT
>JAVKDB010000018.1:0-11171 GCA_040222475.1 Cyclobacteriaceae bacterium
ACGGATCAGTTATGGGATGGAGGATACCCTGGGAGAGGTGTTGGTCCGGGTTCAGGAGCGAGCCTTAGAGAGTGAGTCACATCATTACAGTCCACTATCGGATGTGCAGTCTTTGAGTTCACTGGGAATGAACTTGTTTGACCACATAATGGTATTTGAGAATTATCCGATAGCAGAAGAGATAGCAGGCATGGGTGATGGAGGTGAAGGGTCTTATGAGGTTGTAGATGTGTCTTTGTTTGAGCAGACGAACTATGGTCTGACGATATTGGTGGCACCAGGTGAGAAGATACAGATGCGTTTTGATTACAATCCGGAAGAGTATGAGGACGGTTTGATGGAGGGTTTACGTGATCGTTTGCTACGGATAGTGGATCAGGTTACCGAAGACAGTGAGCAGAAGATATTGGATTTAGATTTTTTATCGGAATCAGAGCGTGATGAGCTATTGTATGAGTTCAATGACACAGTTGTTGAGTATCCACGGGATAAGACGATAGTAGATTTATTTGAGGAGCAGGTAGTTAAAACTCCCGATTATGTGGCCGTGCGGTTTCATGATGAAGATTTGACTTACTCCAAATTAAATGAAAGAGCAAACAGGGTGGCTAACTATCTTCTCAAAGAAGGTTTGGAAAAGGAAGAGATAATTAGTGTTTTGTTACACGATTCCATCGATATGATAGTAGGAATTTTTGGGATTCTGAAGGCAGGAGGATGTTACTTACCCATTGATCCGGATTATCCTGTTGATCGGATAAATCATATGTTAAAAGACAGTAATACCCGAACTGTAATAACGACAAATGATATAGCTGAGACCCTGGAGGAATTGGTTCCTCTACAATGTATAGATCTTTCTGATCAAGAGATAGAGAAGTGTTCCTGTGATAATCAATCGAAAGATATAAGTAGTTCTGATTTGGCATACATTATCTATACATCAGGTACGACAGGGCTTCCTAAAGGAGTGATGATCGAACATAAAAACGTAGTTAGATTATTATTCAATGACGCTAATTTGTTCAGTTTTGATGATGATGTGTGGACCATGTTTCATTCCTATAGTTTTGACTTTTCAGTTTGGGAGATGTATGGAGCCCTGTTAAATGGAGGGAAATTAATATTAATCTCAAAGGAAGAATCTCGCGATCCCAGGAAGTTTCTCAAAATTTTGAATCAAGAGAAAGTAACGGTATTGAACCTTACACCTACAGTATTTGGGAGTTTGATGGATGAAGTGATGGAAATGAAATTTGATCAGCTAAGCATAAAGCAGGTAATATTTGGAGGAGAGAAATTAATGCCTGGTAAGATTCAAAGTTGGCTGGAAGAATACCCCGAAATTCAAATGATAAATATGTATGGCGTTACAGAAACTACTGTTCATACTACCTACAAAGAACTTGTTGCAAGTGATATTGAAACTGGCATATCCAATATTGGATCTCCAATTCCGACAACCCGGATATATGTGTTGTCTCAAGATGGAAAACTAAATCCGATCGGTGTGCCCGGCGAAATGTACATTGGTGGGGAGGGAGTTGGAAGAGGATATTTGAGAAATAACGGCTTAACCTCAGAAAAATTCATTCCGGATCCATTTAGGGATGAAGGCAGGATATACAGAACCGGAGATTTAGGTCGATGGTTGGATGGCGGTGAAATTGAATTTTTGGGTAGAATAGATGATCAGGTCAAAATTCGGGGATTTAGGATAGAGCTGGGTGAGATTGAAAATCAACTTCTTAATCATAATCAAATAAAGGAGGCAGTAGTGCTGTTAAAAGAAAATCAAAATGAGGAATTCCTGATCGCGTTCTACACATCATCTAAGCCATTATATGCAAAAAATATTAATACCTTTTTGGCAAAAAATCTGCCGCATTATATGATACCATCCTATTTCATTCATTTAGATGAAATTCCTTTAACTACAAGTGGAAAACTCAATAAACAGTACCTACTTGACCTGGAAGTCCAAATAGATCAGGACTACATTCAACCACATAATTCGATAGAGGAGAAACTGGTGGAGATTTGGAGTGACATTTTACGCTTGAACAAAAGTGAAATTAGCATTTCGGCGAATTTTTTTGATGTAGGGGGAAATTCACTAAAAATTGTAGCCTTAAGCAAAGCGGTCAATGAAACATTCAATTGTGATATTCAAGTTGCTTCTTTTTTCAAGTTTCCAACGATCAAAGGCATAGGCGAATATCTATCCGGAGATGACGCGAAATTGGATGCCTTAAATAAAAGAGCAGATGATTCCGCCAGACTTGATGAAATAGTAAAGCTATTTGATAATTAGATAAATGCTTTTTTATGTCTGAATATACAGGCTTTGAAATTGCCGTAATTGGAGTTTCCGGAAGGTTCCCGGGAGCTAAGGATATAAGTGAATTCTGGGAGAATTTGCAGAATGGAATTGAATCTGTGAAGCATGGAGAGCCTATAGCAGAAGCTGATGATGACAATTCCGGATATGTAAATGCAAGTGCAAATATCTCTGATAGAGATTGTTTTGATTCTGCATTTTTTGGCTATCTGCCGGAAGAAGCACGGTTGATGGACCCTCAAATGCGGATTATGCATGAATGTGTCTGGCATGCAATCGAAGATGCCGGTACTAATCTTGAAGATGTAAATAACAACGTCGGCCTTTTCTTGGGTGGATCCGGAAACGCAGGTTGGGAACTCTATTCAAATCTTCTTAATGATTCAAATCTTGTTGATAGCTTCTCAGAAAATCAATTGGCTAATATAAGATTCGTAAGTGGTCGAATCTCATACCTTCTTAATCTCAAAGGCCCTGCAATATTCAATGATACCGCCTGTTCAACTTCACTGGTGAATATACACCTGGCGTGTCGTAGCCTCCTTTTTTCAGAATGCGATATAGCAGTAGCCGGGGGCATTACTGTTATGTACGATGAAAAAGATGGATATGAATATAAGGAAGGAATGATATTGTCGAAAGATGGACACTGTCGTGCATTTGATGAAAATGCGTCCGGAACTGTTAGTGGTGAAGGCGTTGGTGTAGTTGTCCTAAAAAAATTGTCTAAAGCAATTGAGGATAGAGATAATATATATGGGGTAATCATAGGAAGTGCCATCAATAATGATGGAAATGATAAAGTAGGATTTACAGCTCCCAGTGTATATGGTCAGGCAGAAGCAATAATCAGGGCACGAAAAATGGCCAGGATAATGCCTGAGAGCATTGGGTATGTAGAGGCCCATGGGACAGGAACAGTATTGGGTGATCCTATTGAAGTTGAAGCACTGAATATGGCCTTTGGCAAGAGTAAATCAAAGTATTGCGCTCTTGGATCTGTAAAAACAAATATAGGTCATCTTGATACTGCAGCCGGAGTAGCAGGATTCATCAAAGCAGTATTGGCTATTAAAAATAAGCAGATACCTCCTACCTTAAACTTTTTGAAGCCAAATCCGAAAATAGATTTCTCATCCTCGCCTTTTTACATAAACACAAATCTAAAGAAATGGAAAAACCATAATGGGCCTCTGAGGGCAGGGGTTAGCTCATTTGGAATTGGCGGGACTAATGCACATTTACTCCTTCAGGAAGCCCCATCAGGAAGCCCGATATCTTCCGGTAGATTATTTCAAATACTTAATGTGTCTGCAAAGACAATGGAGGCATTAAGAAGGAATTTGGAAAACTTACTTGAGTATATAATTAAAAACAAGGCTATTGAGATAGCCGATGTGGCTTACTCACTTAAGGCCCGGGCTTCCCATAAGTACCGTGAAGTAGTGATTTGCAAAAACAGGGATGAAGCGATTGAATTGATATCAGCGAAAGTGGAGAGCCTCAAAGAGAAGAAACCACGTTTAGATGACGCAGAGATAGTATTCATGTTTCCGGGCCAGGGAAGTCAGTATGCTGAGATGGGCAAAGACCTGTATGAATCTGAGGTGGTTTTTCGGGATGAGATAGACAGGTGCTTTAAAAAGGTTAAAAGAGTAACTGGTAATGACCTTAAGTCCATAGTTTTTTCAGAAGACAAGGATCGCATTAATGAAACCGAATTTGCACAACCTATTCTTTTCATTTTGGAATATGCATTAGCCCGGCTAGTGATGCATTGGGGGGTTAAACCAAATGTTGTGATAGGCCATAGCCTGGGAGAATACGTTGCTGCTTGCATTAGTGGAGTCTTTTCATTTGAAGACGCATTGAAACTGGTTATGAAAAGAGGCGAATTAATGCAAAAAGTGCCAGGCGGAAGTATGATGAGCATACTTCTGCCCGTTGATGACTTCACAAGTAGATACATATTACAAGAAGACCTTTCAATTGCTGCTGTCAATAGTGATCGCTCTTTCGTGGTATCCGGGCCAGATACAAGCATAAATAGTTTGCACGATCAAATAATAGAGGAAGGATTCACCTCCAGGAAATTGAAGACATCACATGCATTTCACTCATCTATGATGGATGGTATGTTAGATGACTTTAAAGCAGTCCTTGGGGAGGTTTCATTTTCGAAACAGGAAATTCCAATAGTGTCCAATTTAAAAGGCTCATTCATCAGCGATTCGGAAATAGGTCAACCAGACTATTGGGTTAATCACTTAAGGCACACGACACAGTTCGCCAGTGGTGTTTCAGCAATATTAAAAAGGAAGCAAATTCTTTTAATAGAAGTTGGATGGGGCAACACGTTAGGATCATTTGTCGCAGATAACACTTCAAAAAGTCAAGATCACAAAATTGTTAACTTAACAAGGGTTGGAAAAAGCTCAAAAAGTGATAACTATTTCTTGTTAGCAGGTTTAGGTGAAATCTGGAGCTATGGAAAAAATCCGGCATGGAAAGAATTTTACGAAATGGAGGAACGGTCAAAAGTTCCGCTTCCTGGCTACTCATTTGAAAAAACAAAATACCCCAGCTCCAGAAAACTAAATGAACTGATATCGTCAAAGAAAGCCTTTGATGTGTCAATGATAGACACCTCAAGCAAGTTCTATGCTTCTTCATGGGAAACTTCAAATTATTACAGCGAGAATGAAAAAAGAAATAAGTGTTTAAATATTCTTTTTTTGGATGAAGAAGGTGCCGGAGATGAATTGATTAGAAGATTTGAGCAACATGGGGAAGAAACTTACTGCGTCAATATGGCAGACAGGTATGTTCAAAACGGTAATTCTTACGAATTAAACCCAAAGAACGAAAGTGACTACAAAGAACTGTTCGATTCAATCCGGTTTGGAGAATCTTCCATAAGAATTGTTTTTGCCTGGAGTTTGCTGAAGGTTAATGGAAAAATTGATATCAGGAATATCAGATGGAACCTGGATTTAGGATACTATGCCCTTCTGAATATCTTAAAGTTTCTGGAAAGAGCTGTACAGAATGTTGATACAGAAATCTCCGTCATAACAAATGGGCTGCACCGTATTCTGAAATCGGATTCTACAAACCCTCAAATATCTCCGATTCTGGGAGCGATAAGAGTAATTCCAAAAGAATACTCCAATGTGAAATGCAAAAATATCGACATCCATTTGTCTGAAATCAACGACACTCTTTTAGATAGTATTTTTAAAGAAATTACCTCAAAATCCGACAATACACTCATCTCATTCAGAAATGGGACAAGGTTTACAAATGTTGTAAAATCAATCAATGTTCCACCCCTCAAGAATGGATACATTCCTTTCCAATCACCGGGAGTTTATCTGATAACAGGAGGAACAGGAGGAATAGGTCTTGACCTTGCAAAAAGAATATCTCAAAGTAGCAAGGGAATAACACTTGTATTGTTAGGCAGAAAAGTGTTGCCCGAAAAGAAAGCCTGGAGAAAGTGGCTAGAGACTCACAGAGAAGATGATCCCTTATTTGTAATAATAAAAAGCTTAATTGAAATAGAGGATAATGACTGTGATGTTTTGTATTTCAAAGTAAAACTGGAAGATAAAAAAGCATTAGAGAAGATAATCAAGGCTTCGGAATTAAGTGTCGGGCCAATAAAAGGAGTTTTACATTGTGCTGGAATTGGAGATTTTGAGGGTGTTATTCATCGACGAAGCAAGAATCATAGTGAAGAAGTCTTTGCTCCAAAAATCTACGGAACCACCTTCCTGTACAATGCATTAAAACATGATGAATTAGATTTTTTTGTGCTGTTTTCCTCCGTGGCTTCTTTAGCTGCTCCATTCGGACAGGTCGGATATGTGGCCGCAAACACATTCATGGAATTTTTTGCACAGAGCTGCGAAATTCCTGATGGTCCGAAGGTGCTTGGCATTGGATGGAATCAATGGCGTGAGGTAGGAATGGCGGCCAGAGCGATCGCTTCAGGCAATGGCATTATTAATAGCGACAGTATTTCACCCGGGGAGGGTTACGAGATCATTCTCAGGTGTCTACGCTCAAATGCTTCGGTGATCTTTGTTTCAAAATCTAACCCAAATGCTCATCTTCGAGAAATAGAGGCGAAGTTCGAAAGCGAAGATCATCCAATAACAGATCCATCGAGAGATAATGTCGATTCTCCAAAATCAGTTGAAAAAACACTTACAGAATTATGGTCCGGTTTTTTTGGAGTAGAAAAACTGGGCATTAACGACGATTTTTTTGAGTTGGGCGGCGATTCCCTAAAAGCAACAACTTTGATTTATCGAATCAATAAGAGCCTAAAGACGGAGCTCTCCCTGACTGACTTTTTTGAGAAGCCAACAATCAAACTCCTAAGCTCGCATTTATCCAACTCTGGTGATAATGGAAGTGTAGAGCTAAAGAAAGTCGAGGAAAAGGAATTTTACCCCACAACCTCTGCTCAGCGTCGACTGTTTTTTATTCAGGAATTTGACAAAAGTTCTTTAGCCTACAACATGCCACAGGTGATTCGGATAGAGGGCGGAGTAGGTAAGAATAAACTTGAAAAGGCGTTTGCTGTACTCGTTGACAAACATGAAAGTCTAAGAACAATTTTCATGATGAGCAAGGGTAAGGTCATGCAAAAAGTTCAGAGTTTTGATTTTGAAATAAGACGTTTGGAAGGAGACGAATCGGAGTTGGAATCCATAGTAAACAATTTCATTTGCCCATTTGATTTAAGGAAGGGACCCCAAATAAGAGTAGGACTCCTGGAGATTTCGTCTCAATTGCATTACCTGTTAGTAGATGTCCATCACATAGTGTCAGACGGGACCTCTCATACAGTTCTGATTCAAGATTTCGTGACACTTTATTCGGGTGGGGAAATACCAGAAAATGCATTACAGTTTAAGGACTACTCGGTTTGGAGAAATGAGCTTGATAAAGAATTACTGACTAAGAACAGGAAATTTTGGACTTCTATCTTTGACTCTTCTCTTAAAACAATTAACCTGCCAACAGACTATCAAAGACCAGGCGAGAAAAGCTTTGATGGGGCTTCATATGATTTTCAACTCGATGGACCAACAACGGCTGCGATTAAGGAACTTGGAGACTTGAATGGTGCAACATATAGCATGTCCCTTCTTTCAATATTTTATGTATTGTTAAGCAAATTGACCAATGAAGAAGACATTGTGATTGGAACACCTGTTAGTAGTAGAAGTCATGCGGACCTTGAGAGAATGATCGGAATGTTCCTGAATACCCTTCCAATGAGAAATTCCCCAAAAGAGAATATAAGCTTTAGGAATTTCTTGGTTAAAGTGAAAGACGGATTTTTGTCTTGTATTGATCATCAGGATTATTCATATGAAGATTTAGTAAGTGATCTGAATCTAAGTAGGAATATAAGCCACAACCCATTGTTTGATGTCTTGTTTGTCTTTCAAAATTTTGAAACCACTGATATTACGCTCCCAGGATTGCTGCTTACCCCGATTACCAAAAACTATGGTATTTCAAAATTTGACTTAACCTTAACTGCTGCTGAATCGAATGGAAGATTAAAATTAAGTTTTGAATACTCGACCCAACTTTTCTCTGAAACGACGATATCAAAATTTGCTAAGTACTTCAGTCGGATAGTGGATCAAGTTACCGAAGACAGTGAGCAGAAGATATTGGATTTAGATCTTTTATCGGAATCAGAGCGTGATGAGCTATTGAATGAGTTCAATGACACAGCCGTTGAGTACCCTCGGGATAAGACGGTAGTAGATTTATTTGAGGAGCAGGTTCAGAGGACCCCGGATAATGTGGCGTTGATATTTGAAGGGAATGAGATGAGTTATAAAGAGTTCAGTGAGCAAGTGAATCGTACATCATATTATTTGCTTTCAAATGGAGTTAAAAAAGGTGATATCGTTGGAATTCTATCGAATAGGTGTGAAAAACAAATGATTTGGATCTTTGCGGTTTTAAAGGTTGGTGGTGTTTTTTTGCCGATAGATCCGGATTCTCCGATAGACAGAATGCAAGAGATCATAGAGGACAGCAACCTTGTGGCTATTGCTTGTCAAAGTCAGTATGTAGATATTGCTATGAGATGCATTGTCCCTTTCTTCTTGCTAGATGATGAAATTCAAAGCACAGCTGAAGATCTTGAATTTGAAATTCGAGGTACAGATTTGGCTTACATTATTTATACATCTGGTTCAACCGGAAAACCCAAGGGAGTTCAAATAGCACATATCTCCTTATCGAATTATATAAATTATTCTAAGGAGCAATATGTAAGAAATAATGAAGGGTCAATGGCACTTTTTACTTCTGTAGCATTTGATTTAACACTTACTTCAATATTCTTACCATTTGTCTCCGGAAGTACTTTGAGCATATATGGACGTGAAGACCCTGAGAAACTTCTTGGTAAAATTTTAATGGATGAGAATGTAAAAATTCTGAAATTAACCCCAGCTCATTTAAGATTACTCAGGAATTTAGATATAGATTTTGGCAAAATAGAAACATTAATAGTGGGCGGAGAGGAGTTATCTAAAAATCTTGCGACCGAGATATATGAAAAGGCAAAAGGAAATCTCCAAATTTATAATGAATACGGCCCAACTGAATCTACGATTGGAAGTGTGGTGTACAAGTTTTGTCCAGACCCCAACCATGACAGAAAGAATATTCTTATTGGTAAACCGATTCACAATACTCAAGTCTATGTTTTAGATCAAATGTTGAGATTAAGCCCGATTGGAGTTCATGGCGAGATTTGTATTGGAGGAACTGGTTTGGCCCATGGGTACGTAAATAGCAAGATCCTAACAAGTAACAAGTTTGTTTCTAACCCTCATAACGAAGAAACTCGAATCTATCGTACTGGAGATATCGGGAGATGGCTTCCAGATGGAAATCTTGAATTTGCAGGAAGAATAGATGATCAAGTCAAGATTAGAGGCTATCGAATAGAGTTGGAGGAGATAGCACATCAATTGAGTGACCATGAAGCGGTTAGTGATGCTGTGGTTGTCACCTTAGGTGAGAATGAAGACAAAACTCTTGCTGCCTATTATGTTCCTAACGACTCAGAAGGATACACAATCAAGAAGATCTTAGAAAAGAAATCTGCGCAAGGAACAAGAGACTTGTTTGAATTGCCTAGTGGCTTAACGCTGTTTACTAACAACAAATCCGAAACAGAACTACTCTACAAGGAAATATTCACGGATAACTCCTACCTAAAAAATGGCATATCTATTCCATCAGGAGGTTGTGTATTTGATGTTGGGGCCAATGTAGGAATGTTTTCCATTTATGCCAGTCTTCTCGAAAAGGAATTGAAGATATATTCATTTGAACCGATTCCTACAACTTTTGAGCTTCTCAAACTTAATACTGCTTTGTATAAAGGAGAAATTGAGCTTTTTAACCTAGGGCTATCTGATAGGGATGGGAGCACCCAATTTGACCATTATCCTAACGCAACAGTGTTATCAGGTATCAGTAATGAATTGAATTTGGTACGAGAAAATGTTAAACAATATGTTAAGAATACTGAAGGAAGTGATCTAAGTGAAAATGAACTTGAATACCTATTAGATCAACGACTGAAAGTGGAGCAAATAGAATGTCCTATAGCGACTATATCAACAGTTATTAGAGATAATAATATTTCAACAATTGATTTACTTAAGGTTGATGTTGAAAATGCCGAATTAGATGTATTAAAAGGGATAAAAGATGAAGACTGGTATAAAATAAAACAAATAGTAGTTGAGGTTCATGACATTAACGGGAGGCTAGATGAAGTAAGTGAATTATTATTAAATAAGGGCTACCATGTTTCAATTGAACAACATGAGGAGCTTAAGAATACTAATCTTTTTGACTTGTACGCGATTATGGAAAGGGGAGGTTCACAGCAATTAGAAATTGAAAAGGAGGCCGTTGATGTTAAGTTTTCTGGAATAAGTAAGGTTAGAGAGATATTTCGTAATTATCTCTCAAGGAAATTACCTGAGTATATGATTCCCTCGACCTATATTCCAATAGCTAGTATTCCTTTAACTCTAAATGGAAAGATAGATAAGGAGTCTTTGCCTTTGCCTGCTTTTTATAGAAGTAGCGACTTTACTCCGCCAGATACCAAGACTGAACTTAAACTTGTTGGTATATGGAGTAAAGTTTTACAGCTGGATGGGGAGGAAATTAGCATTAATGACAATTTCTTTGAGTTGGGAGGTCATTCACTTAAAGCTATGTTGTTGTGCAACAATATTTTTAAGGAATTTGGTATTGAAATCCCCTTAGGTGAAGTCTTCAAAAAACAGACCATCCTAGATCAATCAATGCTCATTGAGGCTGTAAGACATATGGGAACTACAAATGTTGATGATTCAGATTTGCAAGAATTTTCTATATGAGAATTGAAGAGTTCATAGGGCAGCTTGAAAAGAAGAATATTTCGATCTCTGTTGAGAAGGAACAAGTTAGAATCCGAGGAAATAGAGAGCTATTAACAAAGGAGATCATTAATGAGATAAAATACAGAAAAAACGAAATTCTTGAATTCCATGGACGCTTTAGTCACGAAACTGGTTATGAACCAATCCCTTTAGTTAAGGGGAAAGAATATTTTGCTCTTTCGTCCGCTCAAAAACAACTGTATTTTCTTCATGAGTTCGACAAGACCTCATCTGCATACAACATGCCTCATGTAATGCAATTAAAGGGAAATCTTGAATTTAATAAGTTGGAGAATGTCCTCGAAAGACTCATACAACATCACTCAAGTTTGCGGACG
>JAVKDB010000019.1:0-78339 GCA_040222475.1 Cyclobacteriaceae bacterium
AATCCCCCTCCCATTGCACAATCCCATCGCACCCCCCTTCAAAGGGGGAGTCCTTCGTGCACCTGCCGGAACGGACAGGCAGTCAGGATGACAAGACTGCATAAAACTCAGTTGTCATCCTGAGTGAAGCGAAGAATCTGACATCCCCTCCCATTACGCATACATCGCCCTCTCGAAGCGTCGAACCGTCTTCAAAGGGGGGATCTGTTCCCATCAGGATGACAGTAGGATTACGAATTGAGAATTGGTGAATTGGGCTCTCCTGAAGCTCATCCCTTACAGCTTATCCCTTATGGCTTGTCACTCATGACTTATCGCTTGCAGCTTATTTATTAGTATTGCAACACCTTCATAACTATCGAATGCTCAACTTCTTTAAAAAGAAACCGAAAGAAAAGCTCCCTCCGGAATTAATGGACATGGACGGCCATCCCATTCTGGAAGGTGACGAGGTGATCTCACACCGATATGACCTTGGCCAATGCACAGTGGAACTGGAAGGGCGCGAATTTTTCTATGTCTCAAAGGAATCCGGGCAAAAGATCAGCTATACCAAAATGATCGACGCGATTACCGGGAATCAGAAGGTGTTAAAAATTAAGAATTGACAATTAAAATTTGATAATCAGGACCCTGCCAACAGCAACATGTCACCTGAAGCATAGACTATACCTTATGGCTTGCAACTTATCCCTTATCAGCCCAAAAAAATTCACTTTCTCCTCTGATAAATATCATTGACCAGCCACACGAAATATCAGACCTTCACTCTGATTTTATTTTAACAAAAAAGAAGGTACCCATTCCTTCTCAACGCCTATGAAAACAGAGATCAAAGTCGATAATTTAAAGTGCCATGGTTGTGCGAATACCATCACTTCGGCATTACAAAAAATGGAAGGTGTGGATGCTGCTGCAGTTGATGTGGAAAAATCCAGTGTGCTCATCGAGCATCAGGCGGATTTCAATCGTGAGCTGTTTGTGGATAAGCTTGCGAAGCTCGGCTACCCTGAAGAAGGGACCACCACTGCCATGCAGCGAGCGAAATCCTATGTGAGTTGTGCAATCGGTCGAATTTAAATGTATATGACATGTCCATCAACACTCTGCCACCGGAAGTCTCATTAGAAACCCACTTCACTCCTTTTCGCAAAGAAATCATTGGTCAAAACGCTGAATTCACCGGCCCCTTTGGTCCGAAGAAAATTACCTATGCCGACTGGACCGCCAGCGGACGGTTGTATGGTCCAATTGAAGATACGATCAGCAGGCAAATTGGTCCGTTCGTGGCAAACACGCACACAGGAATCACCTTCACAGGATCGGCCATGACACATGCCTACCACAAGGCGCATGAGCTCATCAAAAACCATGTGGGTGCTTCTGAAAAAGATGTTATCCTGACGGGTGGATCAGGCATGACAGGAGCTGTCAACAAGTTGCAACGGATGCTCGGGCTGAGAATACCGGAAGAGTTTAAGCATCAGGTTAAAATTTCAGACGCAGACCGACCCGTGGTTTTTGTCACCCACATGGAGCACCACTCGAATCATACCTCCTGGCTGGAAACAATCGCAGATGTAGAATGCATTCTGCCGGATAGAAACGGTCGTATCAACCTGAACAACCTGGAAGATCTGCTCATTAAATATGACGATCGAAAATTGAAAATTGCTTCTGTTACTGCCTGCTCGAATGTAACCGGCATCCGAACCTGTTACCGTGAGGTGGCCCTGCTTATGCACCAGTACAACGGTCTTTGTTTTGTGGACTTTGCCTGCTCTGCTCCTTATGATAAAATCGACATGCACCCGGAAGATCCTGATGAGGCTTTGGATGCTATCTACTTTTCCCCACATAAATTCCTTGGCGGACCGGGTTCATCAGGTGTTCTTATTTTCAACTCAGCGTTGTATCACCATACCACACCGGACAACCCTGGTGGAGGAACAGTCAACTGGACCAACCCGTGGGGAGGCAGGGAGTACATTGATGACATTGAAACGAGGGAAGACGGTGGAACTCCCGCTTTCCTGCAAACCATAAAGGTGGCACTGGCAATACAGCTCAAAGAAGAAATGGGTGTTGATAAAATTCAGCACCGTGAAGAGGAACTGGTGAAACTGATCTTTGATCAGCTCCGGGATCGGGATGGACTTCACATCCTGGCTGACCATATCGAAGACCGATTAGGCGTGATCTCTTTTACTATTGATGACCTGCACCATGACCTGGTGTGTCAGATTCTTAATGATCGGTACGGTATTCAGACAAGAAGCGGATGCTCCTGCGCGGGTACGTACGGTCACTATTTACTCCACATTTCAAAGAAAAAATCTGAGGAAATCATTGGGGAACTCGAACAGGAACATTACCTGGTAAAACCCGGCTGGATACGCATGTCTATTCATCCAACCATGACCAACACAGAAGTTCGTTTCATCACAGATGCTATTCGTGAGATTGTTGAAAACAAAGAGGAAATGAGTCAGGGCTACTCCTATGATTCCGGTCTCAACAGATTTGTCCACCATGATGAACCTGATGCACTGAAGACTGTTGCAGAAAGTTGGTTTCAATAAACACAAAGAAGCCGCCTTAAAGTGATTCTATACCTCAATTATCTTTTTCAAGCATCACTCCAGGGGCAGCTTCAACATTACTAACCGTTTGAATCCACTACATTTCCAGCAGCGATTCTGAAGGTTCTTCTATATAGGCAATTTCATAGCTCACCCGGATTTTCGGACTAAGCATGTTGCTCACTCCGCAATATTCATTATGGGCCAGCATGACGGCATTTTTAATTTTTTCCCTTCTCAGCTTCTTTCCGCTAAACTCGTACTTCAGATGTATGGCGCTGTAGTGTTTAGGATGTTCTGTCGTTATCTCTCCTGTGACACTGATTTCCATTTTCGCTATTTTCACCCGCATTTTTTGAAGGAGAGAAATAATGTCCATGCCTGTGCAGCCTGAAACGGATGCCAGTAATAAATGTCCGGGGGTTGGCCCTCTGTATTCACCACCTGCATCTCCGCTGGCGTCCATGATGATTTCATAGTCATCTGCGTCAGACCTGAAGCTCATTTCGCCTGTCCAGTTTGTCAATACAAGATGTTCCATTTTCTTCGTGATTAATGAGTTTTATAGCGTACTTTCTTATTTCAACGTGTATCCAAATCCAACCATAATCATAGCCGTTTTCATGTCATAGGCAACCTCACTGCCAGGGATTGCTCCATAGGGTGGAAACTGTCCGATAAACATCGGATTAAGCAACGGCCCGTCTGTGCTTCCGCTACTGGTTGCATAGTGATACACCGCATCGAGAGACAGCTTATCACTGGCTATGTAGCTGAAGCCGAACTGAAAGGCATTTTTGATAATCGCTGTTGCAGGCACATTAAAAAATGCCACATCATTCCCAATCGGGTTGGTACTGTACGTGTAGCCTGCTCGCAATGGAAGTTTGTCAATCCCTTTGTATTGCACCCCCGCAGAAACAATGGAAATGTTATCCCATCCAAATCCGACTACAGAAGCTGTAGATGTCCATCCGGTCTCGGAAAAACCATCCGTGTTTTCATAATCCACCATGCGGTAATCCAATGCCAGATCCAGTGCATCAGTTGAATACCCGGCACCAAAGGAAAAGATGGAAGGGTAATCCATATTGAATGTACTGGTACCCGTGGAATTATCCAGATAGGTATTATCAAATTCGAAATCACTGAATTGCTGGGTGGTTTTGTAGGAAGCTCCTGCTTTAAGCCCGGTACCGGAATCCCAGAAGAGCCCCAACTGACCGCCAAAGCCTGTAGCAGCGGTCGCTCCTGTAGAAGGATAACCTGCCATCGTCGGATTGGCTGTCGGGTTAGGCATCAGCTCCAGGCTGGCATAATTGAAAGTCGGAGCAAGACCAACAGAAAATTGATCAGAAAGCTCGTACGCCCAGGTTACACCAATTTGCAATAAGAGGTAATCGGATTCTACCCGACCAAAACCGCCCATACTTTGTGGTATGGTGATCGGGTTGGTCGTGCTTTGCGGAAAAGTGACACCAAAGCCTGCAATTCCGATGGCAGAAGCCCCAATCGTGTGTCGACTGTCAGGATTTCCCCAAACCATGGCCAATGCCGGCATGGGAGAAATACCCCGATCGTCTTTGGTTGTCCCACTGAAGAAGTTGCCGGTCGGTACTCCCATGTTGTCAAATTCAGGAACCGTTGAACTCAGTTCCGGAGAGGAGAAAAACAGTCCAACATCGAATTTCAATATCGTGTTGTCAAAAGACGAAATGGCTGCAGGGTTCCATTGAAGGGCCCCTGTGATGTCCAGCGGCTGGCCTGTTGCCGCTCCGCCCATGGACATGTTAACTGCACCAGCACCCTGCATCAGGTGCCCTGTTTGAGCAAACATCAATGAGGCAAATGTGAGTGATAAAAATGACAGTGTAAATCGTTTCATGGCTTGTGATTTTATGGTTAAAAAATGGCAGCCGAATAGTTGTATAAACGGTTGCGTTTACATCTCCGCAAAGCTCAATTTGAGTGAGTTGATAAACAATGATGACGGTCATCACCACTGATGGCATTTCGCATGGAAATGAGCCATAGAATTAAAGTATGAAAGCTTCAGGTTTTGCTCCCATACCCCACATGCTTCCCGTCATTGTCATATATTTCAAACCTGTTTTCACTGGTAAATACACCATGAGAAATCAGTCGATTTGAATCAATATCATAGATATTAAATCTGTTATCCCGAACAAAATCCCCAAACGAAATTGCATCTCCATCTAAATCAAAAACAGAAAGTCGATTGTCATCGAGCATTTTTCCATACGAAATATGCTTTCCGTTTAATTCGTAAATGTTGAATCGATCATTTGCTTTTAGTTTATTCATCGCATTCTGGTTTTATCATCAAAAAGTCTTATCAGGGATAGGTGAGCAATAACAACCCCACCTGCAGGCCATCATATAGCACATGGGAATAGACAAGCGGCATAAGTCGTCTTTTTCTGTAAAAGAAAGTGCCGGTCACCAGACCCTTAATGGCTATGGTTACAATACCATAGGGGCCCTGACTCCAATGGGCAAGACCTATGATTACCGAAGCAATCACAATAACAGCGATCATCCATGCAGCATTCCTGGACCACTTCCACAAACTGGTAAGAATGAATACTCTGATCAGTTCCTCGTATAGCGCGATACCAATCCAGAGAACCGGACCAAACCAGAGGATCAACAGTAACGGACTCTCACGCATGTCCAGCATCAAATCCAACAATTCTCTGTTCGAGCGAAATTCGAGGACTCCCATCAGTGTCATGCGTGCGAGGAAAAAGAGTGCAAAGTAGATCAGAGTTAATACCAGCCCCCATCCCAGATCACTCAACCACGTTCCTTTACCGGAATTGAAATCCTTCAATTCTTCTTTCAGGAAAAACTTCTTAAGGAGCCAGAGTACAACAATGCTCAGACCACCAAATAGCAAGGGGTAAACGATTAGTTCCGTCGAGGCGAACCCGGACGACTGGTGGGCCCGAATCCAGATCATCAATCCAAAAGGAATTAACACGATGATGGATAAGGCAATAAAGGATTTGAGTTTGTTCATGAGCCGGGTACGTTAGTTCATCTCATTAAAAGTCGACATCATGCAGGATAATCCCCATGATGCCTGTCAATGGTGAGGCTATTCTTTGTCACTAAGATTTTTCTTGAGAATTAGCAATTAGTACTTACGGCTTGATGCTGGTCACCGCTGATTAGATCCTTCGTCCCCCTGCCTGAACGAACAGGCAGGTCAGGATGACATAACTGTTTACAACCAGGCTGTCATTCAAAGGAATAATGACTTACTACTTGCAACTTATCCCCTACTCCTACCCACTGTAGACAATTAGTAAACCCCTATCGTTTCGATCTACATACGTGCTATTCTACCTTGTCAGCAACATTAAGCGAAACGTTAAAATGGACAGAGCACAAATCAATCGACTGGAGATGTTTCAGTCTGCCAACGAATACCTGGACAGCCACACTGAAGTATGGAACGGCATTCCGATCATCGGAGCCTACAAAAACGAACTGAGTTCGCTCATAGCGACCATCAAAGACCTCAACAAAGCAGGTGATTCGGACAGGGTCATTTTTGAAAGCTCATTGAGAATGCTGAAGAAAAGTGTCTCGGACAAGATGGACATACTTGATGACACCATGGAAGCCTATGCGGAAGACATTGAAGATGAATTCCTCAGAAGAAAAGCAGCCAATACCAGCACCGACTACTTCGGCTTATCCAATGATGCATTTGAATCAAAAGTTAAAACCATCATTTCACTTTTGGAATCCAATGTTGAAGGGATGAAACCCTATGGCATGACTCAGGTCCAGATTGACGATGCGAAACTCACCTTCAATGACTTTCAGGTGAAGTGCGGAAACACCCGAACCTATCAGGTGAGCCACTCATCCACTTCCACCAATACCAATGAACTATTCACGGAAGCTGATCGGTACATCAGCCGGCTGGATAAGGTGCTAAAGAGATTCCGAAGGTCAAATCCAACTTTCTATATGGGCTACCTCGCATCGAGGCAGGTGATTGAGCAGTAAGAATATCAGCAGATAAATACGTTTAAACGCCTAAAAGAACTTAATCAACAGAGCACCTCACAAACACATCGAATTAATCCTGAATTCCATTCAATCATCTCGCCGAATCTTCTATTTTTGTCAGCTTTAAATCACAGATTCGCCCCACTGGAATTACATGCAGTTAACTAAACTGGAACTTAAGGGATTCAAGAGCTTCGCAGACCGTGTCGTCATTAATTTTGATGAAGGGATTACTGGAATTGTGGGTCCTAACGGGTGTGGCAAATCCAACGTAGTGGATTCCATACGATGGGTATTAGGTGAACAAAAAACCAGGGTACTTCGATCAGACAAAATGGAGAGTGTCATTTTCAATGGCACCAAAAACCGGAAGCAGACCCAAATGGCAGAGGTTTCATTGACCTTCAGAAATACCAAGAACCTGATTCCCACTGAATATTCTGAGGTAACAATTACCCGTCGATATTATCGGTCCGGGGAAAGTGAATACCTGCTCAATGGCATCACCTGCCGATTAAAAGACATTACGAACCTGTTTCTTGACACAGGAATTGGCACCAACAGCTACGCCATCATCGAGCTGAAAATGGTGGATGATATCCTGAACGATAAAGACAACTCACGGAGAACATTATTTGAAGAGGCTGCCGGTATTTCCAAATTTAAAATCCGTAAGAAGGAAACACTGAAAAAACTTAGCGATACCGATGATGACCTGGATCGGGTTGAGGATTTGCTTTTTGAAATTGAAAAAAATCTCAAATCACTTGAACGTCAGGCAAGTCAGGCGAAGAAGTATTATGAAGTAAAAGAAGAGTACAAAAATTCCAGCATTGCCCTTGCTAAAAAGGCTATGGCTAACCAGCAGGATACTCTTGACGGTATACAGAAAGAGATACAGGAAGAGAATGACAAGAAGCTGGCGCTAAACACGCTTGCTAATGAAAAAGAATCGGCGATAGAGCAGGCAAAATCCGACCTGATTAACAAAGAGAAGCTCCTGTCCTCACGTCAAAAATCACTCAATGAACATGTCAGCAAGATCAGACAGTATGAGAGTGATAAAAAAATTAAAAATGAGCGTCAGAATTTTCTCCAGGACAAAATAGAAAACTTAAAAGAGCAGATCAGTACAGACAAACAAAGCAGTGAACGAACCGCCATCTCGCTTGAAGGACTGAACCGTGAGCTCCAGGAAGCTGAAACCGATTTCAATTCAGTAAAAGAACAGGTAGAAACACTACAAGCAGATTACGAAAAGCAGAAGGCACTTACTGCAGATGCCCAGCAGAAGCTTGATCAGCTGAATCAATATTTCTCGGAAAAGAGGGAGCACAACTTCCAGATTAATAAGGATATTGAAATAAAAGATATTCAGCTTAAGTCCATGATGGGTGAACTGAGTAAGACCAGCGAGGATTCTACCCAACAAAGTGCCAACATTCAGGAATTTCAAAAAAAACTCGCGGAAATCGAATCGGAGAAAGCTGCAAAAACGAAAGAGTTTGATGCGTTAAAAGGAAAAGAGGAACAGCTTCGTGAAAAGATTGAGGGAATTGAAGAGAAGACTTCCGGACTGAAAGAGGAATTGACCAGTATCAACAGAAGTCTGGACGCAAAACAAAACGAATTCAATCTGACTAAATCCCTGGTTGACAATCTCGAAGGTTTTCCGGAAGCCATTAAGTTCTTAAAGAAACACACACAGTTTAAAAATGCTCCCCTTCTCTCCGACATCATCTCCTGTCCTGAGGAGTATCGGGTAACGATTGAAAATTACCTGGAGCCTTACATGAACTACTATATTGTGCAGACAGCTTCTGACGCAATAGAAGCGGTTAAAATATTGGGTGATGCTGCTCGTGGAAAAGCCAATTTTTTCATTCTGGATCAGCTGAGTGCTTTCGAAAGCCTGGAACTCAAAAGCCTTGCCGGAGCGAAACATGCATTGGACCTTATCGAGTTTGATGCAAAATATGCCTCACTCATCAGCTTCCTGCTATCCAATGTGTTCATCTACGATTCAGAACTCCCCGATGCAGATAAGGATATGGTTTTTCTGGATAAGCAGGGGAAGATTACCAAACGGAAATTCAGTATTTCCGGCGGGTCCGTCGGATTATTCGAAGGTAAAAGAATCGGAAGGGCAAAAAATCTTGAAAAACTTGAAACTGAGATTCGTCAGCTAAAGAAAGATCAGGAAAAAGCACAACAATCAATTGCCGGATTCACTACAGAACTGGATGAGCTGAAAGCCTCCTCTGGCGGAGAAAAACTAGAAGTGTTAAAAGAAGAATTGACCCGAATCAATGAGACCCAAATCTCGTTGCAAACAAGGCAGGATCAATTCACAGAGCTGCTGTCCACCAACAAAAACCGAAGAGAAGACATTCAGGAGCAGGTGGTTGAGCTGGAGAAAGCACTCGAAGAACTCAGGCCACTGGCTGAGAAGGAAAAGCTTGAACTGGCCGAAATGGAATCAAAGGTTATCTCCCATCGTGAAGAAGCCAACACACTCCAGGAGCTTCTTGATACCAAATCGGCTATCTACAATGAGCAAAATGTTTTGTTTCACCAAAAGCAAAACAAAGTCAACAGCCTTCAGCAGGAAATCTCCTACAAAAAGGAAGCTTTTGAGAACACCACCCTGCGAATCAATCGTAACCGCGAGGATCTGGAAAACACTACCCACAATCTTAACGAACTGGTAACCAAAAGTACAGAGAGTGATGACGAGCTTGTTGGCATGTACGAAGAGAAAGAATCGCAGGAAAGTGCAGTGAACGAGGCAGAGAAGTCTTACTATGAGGCACGTGCGCTTATCGATGAAGAAGAGAAAAATCTGCGCGAAACCCAGCGCCAGCGTGAGGGAATTGATCATGCGTTGATGGAATGGCAAAACAAGCTCAACGAATCAAAAATGAGCCTGAATTCGGTGAAAGACCGACTGTCAGTTGAATTCAACATCGATCTGGAAAAGATAGATGACGAGCAGGTGGCCGATTATAAGAAAATCAGCGAAGAAGATCTTCGCAATAAAGTTGAAAAGCTCAGAAATCGCATCGAAAACATGGGACCAATCAACCCTATGGCAATGGAAGCTTTTGACGAAATAAAAGAACGACATACTTTCATTACAGAGCAAAAAGAGGATTTGTTGAAAGCAAAGGAATCTCTGCTTGCCACCATTGCGGAAATCGATGAAGTGGCACAGGAGACCTTCATGGAGGCTTTCGAAGAAATTAAAATGAACTTCATTAAGGTTTTCAGAACTCTGTTCACCGAAGAAGATGATTGTGATCTCACCCTCACCGATCCTGAAAATCCATTAGAGAGCTCTATCGAAATCATCGCAAAACCAAAAGGTAAAAGACCACTGACAATCAATCAATTGTCCGGTGGAGAAAAAACCTTAACAGCAACCTCACTATTATTTTCTATATATTTATTAAAGCCAGCTCCGTTCTGTATTTTCGATGAGGTCGATGCACCTCTTGATGATGCGAACATTGATAAGTTTAATGACATTATACGGAAATTCTCCAAAGAATCTCAGTTCATCATTGTCACCCATAACAAAAGAACCATGTCCAGCACGGATGTGATTTACGGGGTTACCATGCAGGAACAGGGTGTATCTAAGGTGATTCCTGTAGATTTAAGAGAATTGGCATAACCCTTTGGACACTAGAACAGCAAGTATTTTGCTCACCGTAATACTGATTGCAGGCTGTACCGGCAATAATTCAGAAGGGAATACTATTGCCGATCCGGTAGAAGAGCACACGTTCGTTTCTTCTTTTGACTATGTCCCGGAACCTCCGGAAAATGGAGCACTTTTTGGCATAATCGAGCTTGGGTATTCCGGCTTCAATTCATTCATTGTACAGATGGATGAGAAAAACAGGTGGTCCCTTGAAAAAGCTGTTTACGATGAAAGTCTCGTGGCAAAAGGCCGTATTACTCTCGAGTACGTACTCTCGAAAATTGATAGCTTCAAAAAAGAGATGATTGATTTTGGAGTCAGCGAAAATCATATCAACCTGGTCGCCAGTTCAAGTGCAATTCAGGATCAAAAGGTGCAGGAGATTGCCCGTGAACTCAGAAGTATGAACATCGGATTAATCACCGTCGATCCCATTCAGGAAGGAAATTATGCACTCATGGCAACAATCCCTCCGGAGTTGAGAAGGAATGCCTACATGATTGATATCGGGTCCGGAAATACAAAAATTTCCTGGATGGACGGAAAGGATATTGTTTCAATCGAGACATACGGTTCGCTTTACTATCAGGAAAATATTTCAGACAGTACTGCCCAACTTGCATTTAAGGAAGCTCTTTCAAAAGTCCCTGAAAACAACAGAAATATCTGTTTTATGGTCGGAAAAATACCATTCCTGCTGGCAACTTCAACTAACAACAGGTCTGGCAGGTACACGATTCTTGAACATCCTGATACTTATGAAGTCAACAACTACCAGGAACAATCCGGCTTCAATATTTATCGCTCGATCTGGGAAGAAAAGACCTTCTCCTACGTTTTCGATTGGGATTCAAACTTTTCAATTGGGGTATTAATATCTGTCAATTGACAAAAAAAAAAGCCAATCTCCCGATCGGCCTTCCGTCATGTTCCAACAAACACTTTAATTGTCGTCCTTATCTCGACGTGATTTATGTACATGCTTCATTGCATCCTCAATGATCGCGTGTACATCAATGTCCAGATCGTCAAGATCGATATCTATATCAAAGTCTTCATCAAAATCGAAAGCAAAGTCAAAATCGTGATTGAAATTGAAATTGAAATTTTCCATCACTTCCAGGTTCTCGAGTACTTCCAGCGAACTGAGGCTGCTAAGAGCTGACAGTTGAGAAAGTTCTGATAATTGAGAGAGTTCCTCGAGGCTTTCCAGGCTTTTGAGTGAGCTTAAAACAGCTTCGTTTACAATGACAGAGATATTTTCCTGACCGCCTCCGCCAATTCTCTTAAGCCCGTCTTTTTTGCTTTTCGCATCCTGAGCAAAAGTTGAAGCACAAATAAGCAGAGAAAGTATTGTGTAGAATATTTTTTTCATATTACCGGTATTTATTAAGGATACCCCATGAATCGCGAAAGGTTACAAAAAAAGAGGCTGTCTCAAAAGCCCTAGTATTACGTCATTTCGAAAGCATTGAGAAATCTCATGATTTGACAGTCAGGCTGTTACATGGATAGGATTTCTCCTTTTAGTTCGAAATGACGGCTTTTGAGACAACCGCTTTTATTTAAACATGTGATTAGAGTCAGGGTATATAATTTCTTTAGCACTTCACACAACTACCATTGAGTTTGTACTTTGCTTTTCACTTTAATTACTCCACTCATTGAAACATACTGTCTGTTCTCCGGACACTTAAGGTTCTCTTCAGCTAATTCTACTAAAACCTTAGAAACATGCCGCTTATCTATTGTGCTCATTTTCTTCTGATTAATTTCTTCCTTGTTTTCCATAGTAATGTAGGAGCTAAGCTCAAGACATCTGTGTATAAAGTCAATACCCACTTTTGGGTATTTTTAATATGTTTTAGGGTAATTAACGTGTTTTTTGCCTCTATTGTATGTACACAATCACATGTTTTCTACTCAAAAGCTAATTCTGTAGACGACCGGACAGAATTACACGACCAACGGTACTGCCTTACATCACCTTCTTATGTGCATTGATCAAGCTCATAAAATCCTATGACCAGACTCATAATCAAACGGCGGGAAAACCTCTTCATTTGAGGAAAAGATGCAAGCTTATGAGATCAATACACATCACCTTCCTTTCATTCATTTTCACTTCGTGCGCTGTTCAGGTCAAAACATACCAAAACCCCGGTGCGGACCTTTCTGCCTATGAGTCGTGGTGTTGGATGCAGGGGTGTGAAATAGTTTATCAGGGACCGGAGTATTATAATGATGAACGGGTGATCAATGAGGTTTCCAATGCAATCGCCTGGAATATGCATGACAAAGGCTATTTGCAGGGGGATGATCAATCTGACCTTGTTCTGAATTTCTACATGATCCTGAAAGAAGATTCTGCCGAGATTAGTGAGATTTACACGGAAGACTACAATGATAACAGGGAATGGCTTCCAACCTTTTATCCTGAGTATCAGCGCTTTTTAAAAGGCAGCCTGGTTATCGATATTATTGACAGAAAATCCTCAGATCTTGTCTGGACATCAACAGCTGTTAAATATATGGAGATGAATCCTGTCTACGATAAAAAATCTATCTGGAATGGAGTGAATAAGGCAATGAAAAAATTTCCTGTTAGGGAAGAATAAAGGGGCTTAATGTAAATGATCCCGTACTGCAGTCCTTAGCGTCGGCAATACATCTTCTGAGAACCATTCGTTTTTTTTCATCCAGATTCTGTTTCGTGGTGAAGGGTGTGGAAGTGGGAGAAAATCAGGCATGTAATCTTTCCACGCCCTGACCGTTTCGGTAAGGTTGGATTTGGCACGTTTCTTCAGGTAATATCTTTGGGCATACTGACCAATTAACAGTGTAAGAACAACTCCCTGCAATGACCCAATGAGTTTTTCATGCCAGGCTTCTGCACATTCTGGTCTTGGAGGCAGATCACCTGATTTTCCAGTTCCGGGATAACAAAAACCCATGGGAACCAACGCAATTTTGTCCGGATCGTAAAAAGTATTTTTATCAATACCAAGCCACTGCCTAAGATGATTTCCACTTGGATCATCCCATGGAACACTGCTTTCATGTACTCTTCTGCCTGGCGCCTGTCCAATAATCAAAATCCTGGAACGAGCATTTCCGGCAACAATCGGATTAGGTCCATGCGGCAGGAATTCGGAACATATCGAGCAGGCCCTTATTTCCTTAAGAAGGGAATCCACCTATCTGCCAAGTGCGTAAAGCATCCGACCGTGAGAAACAAGTGCTGACATAAAGGTCGGATATGAGTGGTAGGGAATATTGTATTCCTCAGCGGTCCGTCTCACAATTTTAGAGATTTTTCGATAGTGAACGTGACAAATATTTGGGAAAAGGTGGTGTTCCACCTGATAATTCAATCCACCAACATACCACGACAGAATCTTGTTCTTTTGAGCAAAGTTGCAGGTAGTTTTCAGCTGATGAACAGCCCAGTTTTCTTCAATCGTATCCTTATCTGTAGCATCTTCAAAGGTATTTCCTTCAATCACATGTGCAGGCTGAAAGATCACAGCAAGGACAAATCCTGCGACATAATGCATCACAAAGAATCCCCCGATGATATGTCCCCATCCAATTGAAGCAAATAAGATTGGTAATGCAAGGATGTAAGAGTAATAAAAAACTTTAGTCAGGATCAGCCATATCCAGGCCAGGGCTTTGCTTTTCACCTGGGTTTTTAACAGCCCGTCTTTAGAGTATTCTGCCAGTTGAATGAAGTCCTTTACAATGATCCAGCTCATGGTCATTAGTCCATAGAAGAACCATGCATAGATGTATTGCCACTTATGATGAGGCTTTATTTTGGAATGAGGATTAAACCTTAAAATTCCCCCTTTGGGTGAAATATCTTCATCCATTCCTGACACATTAGTATAGGTATGATGTTTTACATTGTGTTGGATCTTCCAGTTTGTAGCATTCGCCCCTACCACATTAAGAGAATAGCCAATTAGCTTATTTATCCATTTCTTTTTCGAATAGGCACCATGATTTGCATCATGCATCACTGACAGACCTATGCCTGCTTTTCCAAACCCCATCAGAATGGCCATCAGATAGAAAACCCAAACGTTTTCAACGATTCCAAGCAAGAACATAAAATAGGGTACGAAGTAGAGGCAAAACATAAAAATGGTTTTGATCACCATTTCAACATTCCCATACCGACCATATTTACTGTTTTTGAAATACTGATTGACTCGTTGATTTAGTGTTTTATTAAATTCCTCGTGGAGGTTGTTTTTGAAGCGAACGACCTTCCGATTTATTGAAGCTACTGACATAAGAACTGGTTTCTATTGATTGACGTTAAAACCGTGGTAACACAATTTTCGAACAAAGGTAGCCAGAAATTGTTTGAGAGACTAGCAAAAATCGACGAGTAGGGCTCTGATCAACGATCAAGCCAGGCTTTGAAATCCGCTACCCGCTCCCTTGCTACAATAATTTGTTCGTCACCAAAGTGTTCTATTACGATTTCCAAACGAGAATTGGTAAAAGCGATGATGTCTTTTATAAATCCAATATTCACCATAAACTTTCGACTGATTCTGAAAAACTGATTCGCACTGAGCAATTCTTCCACTTTGTCAAGAGAATAATCAATCAGGAACTTTTTCCCATCATTTGTGAAAAGGTACGTCCCTTTATCCTGACTGTATACCATTTGAATATTTGGTGTCTCTACCGTTTTAAGATGATCCCCAATTTTTACCACAAACCGCTCCTTTCCTCCGGGACTCAATGTTTTTATAAGGTCTGTAATTTCAAATGAAGGCTGAGCCGCACCCGATTTAGCCACCTGATTCTCTTCGAATTTCTCAACAGCCCGCTGAAGTTCGCTCTCATCAATCGGCTTAAGCAGGTAATCGATGCTGTTGGTCTTGAAAGCTTTAATGGCATATTCATCATAAGCCGTTGTAAAAATGACAGGTGTTTTAAGTGTGATCTGATCAAAAATATCAAAAGAATTACCGTCTGCAAGTTGAATGTCCATCAGGATCAGGTCATACTTAAGTACAGGAAGGGAAATGGTCGCTCCTTCAACAGAGTCAAACTTCGAAACAAACTCATAGTTGGGTCGGATGGCATCCATTAACTCTCTCAGGCGTCTTGCCGCGAGTATTTCGTCTTCAATGATTACGTATTTCATCGGTCAAGTTTCAATATTGGCAGTTTGACTTTAAATTCCTTTTCATTGGCAGTTATCTCAATCTCCTCATTTGAGAGGTAGTTATATCTGGCTTTGAGGTTGTTCAATCCGATTCCGGTAGAATCCTTAACCAGTTTCTCCTTAATACTGTTTTCAACAAGGCAGTACTCTGGTGTAATCTCAACCCTGATTTTCAAAGGGTCTTTTTCACTGATGACATTGTGTTTGATTGCATTTTCCACCAGAATCTGGAGTGCAAGCGGTGGAAGGTAACCTTCCTTCCTGTCCACCCTGACTTCCATTTTAAGGTTATCTCCAAACCGTATTTTTTGCAAAAAAATGAAGTTCTCCATAAAATTGATCTCATCCTCGATTGGCACCACTTCTTCATCCTTTTTATCCAGGACATACCTGTACACCTGAGACAGTTTTCTTATAAATTCAACAGCCTTATCCTGATCATCATATACCAGAGATGTCAGTGCATTCAGGGAGTTGAAAAGAAAGTGTGGATTCACCTGATTCCTAAGGCTTTCGTATTGGGTCGAAACCTGTTCGGTTTTAAGTTTTTCCACATCAATGGACATCTGCCTCCATTCAATCAGGAATCCCCTTCCATGCATAAATGTATTGATCCCCAGCGTTATTAATATGGTGGTTGTTAAAGGAGTGCCATTTAAACCATTCGTAATACTCTGATCAAACGTTTTTCCCAGCACCAGCATATCAAATGAAATATCCAGCAGGAAAACAACCAAAACAGTATATACGCAAATGGAAGCAACACTTAAAATGGTCCTTTTTATTGGATATTCGAGCCATGAATAGATAGAATCCAGGAAGGCCACCATATACTGACTTCCTTTCCAGAGCAGTAACCAAAATAATCCGCTATAGGATATATTAATCGTCATGAGATACATGTCATCCCAACATCTTGTGCACCACAATAATGTCATGAATACACCACCAAAAAGGAATATATATACACTCTCTTTTAATTCCTTTTTGAGACTCAGGTCAAGTTTGCTTCCTATACTCACAGTCTTATGGTAATTTCTATGTTCCCCTCTTTTACTTCGAACCTGCATTCTTTAAAATCAGGAGGTCCAAACATTCCTTTGGCGTTATTGGAAAAAGCGTAAGGTTCTGTTGGAATTCCTATAAAATTGGAATCAAGCTTCCCGTTCTTATTTTCATCATGAAATAACGAGACAGCATACTCTCCCCTCTTCAGTCCCTTAAATGTCACAATTAGAAGCCCCTCACCTGCCTGTATATCACTCCCCTGAATGGCCTCTTTGAGGAACTTCTCTTCACAATCATAAAGTCCAACTCTTATTTTTCCACTGGAAGACTTTACATTTTCAATTTTGACAATCAAATCATGAGAAGCGTCCTGAGCTGAAGAGCTCAGACTCACTATCAGTATTAGAAATGTTACTATTTTTTTCATTTTCATTTTTTCTTCAAACGTCTCAAGACCTGAATTCAAACGCGAATAAAACAGACCGAATTGTAGAAATCAACTACTGAACCGTAATTTATCCTGTTGAGGGCACTGACCGGGCAACGAAACCTCAAACTTTTCCCGAATTTTTGTTATGCATGCAGAGTATTTTTACGTATATTTGTTATGCATGCAGAGTATTTTACGCATTCAAATTAAGGATAACGAACAATTAAGAACAAAATGGAAGCAGTAGCAGAATCCCGGTCTGACATTAAAGGAGGAGAATTTCTTGTAAAAGAATCAAAGGCTCAGGAGGTATTCATCCCTGAGGAATTTTCAGAAGAGCAAAAAATGATGGCAGCAGCCACCCAGGATTTCATTGATATGGAGATCAATCCCCTGACGGACAGAATTGAAAGTATGGAAGAAGGTGTCATGCCCGGACTTATGGATAAGGCGGGTGAATTGGGGCTGTTAGGAGTCACTGTGCCTGAAGAATACGGCGGACTGGGAATGAGTTTCAACACCGGAATGCTAATTGCCGATATAATGGCAGCTGCGGGTTCATTCTCCACTGCTTACGGAGCACATACCGGAATCGGAACACTTCCTATTTTGTATTACGGAACTGAAGATCAAAAGAAACAATACCTTCCAAAACTTGCTTCAGGTGAATGGAAAGCCTGCTACTGCCTGACAGAGCCGGATGCGGGTTCAGATGCCAATTCAGGCAAGACTAAAGCCACGCTTTCAGCAGATGGCAAGCACTACCTGATCAACGGTCAGAAAATGTGGATCTCGAATGCAGGTTTTGCTGACCTGCTGATCATTTTCGCTAAAATCGAAGACGACAAAAAACTCTCTGCATTTATTGCGGAAAGGACCTGGGATGGTATTACAATGAATGATGAGGAGAAGAAACTGGGAATAAAGGGTTCATCTACGCGTCAGGTATTCTTCAACGACCTTAAGGTACCTGTTGAGAATCTCCTTTCGGAAAGAGAAAACGGTTTCAAAATAGCAGTAAACGTCCTCAATGTAGGCCGTATCAAATTAGGGGCCGGGTGTATCAATGGATGCAAAGAAGTTGCCACCAATTGTACCAGGTACGCCAACGAAAGGAAACAATTCGGTGTTCCCATTTCCAGTTTTGGAGCCATCAAGCAGAAGCTGGCCAACATGGCAACACGTACGTACGCAACAGAGTCAGCCTCTTATAGAGCCGGAAAAAATATCGAAGACCTTATCGCAAAATACGAGAAGGATGGAATGAGCCAGAGTGATGCGAAGATGAAAGGTGTAGAGCAGTTTGCCATAGAATGTGCCATCATCAAGATTCATGGGTCTGAAATTCTGGACTACTGCGTCGACGAAGGAGTACAGGTTTATGGAGGAATGGGCTTTTCGGAAGAAGCGCCAATGGCCAGAGCATATAGAGATGCACGGATCACAAGAATTTATGAGGGCACCAATGAGATCAATCGCATGCTATTGGTCGGGATGATGTTCAAAAAAGCCATGAAAGGCGAACTTGACCTGATGGGACCTGCAATGGCCGTTGCAAAAGAACTGACAAGTGTCCCCTCTTTTGACAGTCCTGATCTATCCGCACCGCTGGCAAAAGAGAAAGAAGTAATAAAAAATCTAAAGAAAGCCGTATTAATGGCTGCAGGTAAGGCAGCAGAAACCTTCGGTCCAAAACTTGATAAGGAACAGGAAGTGCTTATGAATCTGGCTGATATGCTCATTGAAGTATATGCCGCTGAGTCTGTTCTTTTACGAACCGAGAAATTGATTGGCGTTTACGGAGATGAGGGAAGTCAGTTGTATCAGAACATGGCTAAACTTTATCTGTTTGAAGCAGTTCAAAAAATCAAAAATTCCGGAGATGAAGCAGTAGCCTGCTTTGCTGAAGGAGATGAATTGAGAGTGATGTTAATGGGTATGAAGAGGTTCACCAAAATGGAGCCTGTCAATACGAAAAATTTACGACAGGCTATCGCAGATGTAATGATTACGGAAGGCAAATTTCCATATTCACTTTACAACTAATCAGACCGCCATTCGGTCTCATTTAAACCTTCCATGTAACCATGGAAGGTTTTTTGTTTAAAAGCGTTTGTTTTAGTTGAGAATCAAAATACTTTTAAGCTAAACATTGAATCCCGCCCCTGTGATGAAAGAATTCAGCAAGAAGCTAACCACGAAAGAAAAGGCCCTGCACCTCAATCTTGATACAACCATATATGGTACAGTGGCAGAAATTGGAGGGGGTCAGGAAGTAGCCTCCTATTTTTTTAGAGCGGGTGCTGCCTCAGGTACTATAGCAAAGACCATGTCCGCTTACGACATGACATTTAGTGATGCTATCTATGGAAAATGTGATCGATATGTTTGTGAAGAGCGACTCCACAGCATGCTTGATCGGGAATACTCGCTGCTTGATCAACGATTGACCCATCGTGCCAAGAAGAGCCGATTCTTTGCCTATTCCAATACGGTTGAGACCATTAACTATGACAGAAGTAATGCCGGTCATGGTTGGATGGGCATTCGATTCCAGAAACATCCCTGCGCCGAACCGAATGATTGCATCATTCATGTTTCGCTAAAAGATCCTGATGCAGAATGGCAGCAACAGGTGTTGGGCATTATCGGAGTGAACCTGATTCATTCCTGCTATAACTTCAGCACAGCCGAAGAAATCATTGAGGCACTGACCGACAATGTACGCCTGGATCGATTCGAAATTGATATGTTCAGTATCGGTGGTCCTGACTTCCACCATGTTGACAATCGATTGATGACGCTCCGACTTGTCAAAAACGGATTAACAAAAGCAGCGATGTTTGGTCCAAATAAAAACGTATTGCTGCCTGCAGAAGTCCTTTACAATAAGAATGTTGTGGTATTGAGAGGGAGATTCAGACCCGTTACTCATGTGAATGTGGATATGATGCTGACCGGTCTCAGAGAGTTTAAGAAGGTGACAAATGTGGACCGAAACCATATCGTTCAACTAGTAGAAATTACACTCAAAGATCTCCAGCTCAGTGGTGAGCTTGACGAAAGTGATTACCTTGATCGGGTAGACCTGCTGTGCTCACTTGGACAAAACGTAATGATTTCCAACTACCAGGAACATTATAAGCTTGCAAGCTATTTATCTCAATTCATAAAAAAGAAAACACTGGGACTCATTTTGGGCCTCACAAATCTTGCACAGATTTTTGACGAATCTTATTATAAGAATCTGAAAGGAGGAATCCTGGAGTCCTTTGCCCGTTTGTTTGGCAGTGATGTTCGTCTGTTGGTTTATCCTGCACTAAAAGGAGGTAAAATCCTGACAAATGAAGATTTCGAGCCGGCACCACACCTAAAAAATCTGTACAGGTTCTTCGTGGAAAACGGAAAAATAATTTCGATACCCGATGCAAAAACCGAGAACCTTCATATTATTTCCGATCAGGTTCTTGAACTCATTGAATCCGGCAGTGACGAGTGGGAAAGCATGGTTCCAAACAGGGTGGCTGAAGCCATAAGAGAAAATCACCTTTTCAACTATCCGTATGAATTGAAAAGGGATGAGGAAGACATAGATGTTACCACATAGCAGAGCTTGCTACATCACATTGAACCCTTTTACTATATTTGGCGATCTTCAAACCGAAAATTAAATAACATACATGAGTGCACGAGGTAATTTTTCAAGCAAAATGGGATTCATTTTAGCGGCTGCAGGATCAGCCGTTGGTCTTGGTAATATCTGGGGATTCCCCTACGAAGTTGGTCAGGGTGGCGGTGCAGCATTCGTTGTAGTTTATCTTATTTTCTGCTTTATCTTATGTTATCCTGTTATGGTTACTGAAGTAGCCATCGGGCGAAAAACACAGAAGAATCCGGTAGGAGCATTCAATGCGTTGGGGTATAAAAAGTGGAATTTTGTGGGGAAACTGGGCCTCTTCAGCGGAGTGCTGATTCTATCTTTTTATAATGTCATTGCAGGATGGGCGTTTGGATACATCTTTGAAATGGTCACGGGAAATTTTGCAATAGCGGATCAATTCGGAACATATATTCAGGATGTATTTAAGGTCGGACTTTATGGTTTGATTTTCATGGGAGTCACAGCTTATGTAGTTTCAAAAGGAGTTTCCGGAGGAATCGAAAGGGCCGCCAGACTCTTAATGCCCACACTGATTATCATGATGCTGATCATTGTAACATATGCGATGACCCTTCCAAATGCGATTGATGGTTTGAAATTCTACCTCATACCTGACTTTAGCAAGCTCTCTGCATCTGTTGTTTACAATGCAATGGGGCAGGCATTTTTCTCATTATCCCTGGGTATGGGTGCGTTGATTACCTACGGTAGTTATGTGAGCAAAACCGATAATATTGTGACTTCAGCAGCTTATATTACCCTCGCTGATGTCGGAATTGCGCTTATAGCCGGACTGATGATCTTCCCGCTGATTGGATTTATGAGTGGAGGTACTATGGAAGGTGCCGGAAGAGGACCGGGACTTATTTTCGTTACTCTCCCCCAAATTTTCGGAAGTATTGGCGGAGGACTTGGTATGGCTACCGGAACTTTGTTCTTTGTGCTGCTTTGTTTTGCAGCACTTACCTCAACGGTCTCACTACTTGAGGTTCCTATTTCCTATGTTGTAGATGAATGGAAAATGAAAAGAAACAGAGCCGCATGGATGGTCGGTTTGTTCATTTTTATTGTAGGAATCCCATCATTAATTGGTAACGGATATTCTGAATTCTTCAGCACAAAATTTACAACCTTTAAGGATGGAGGAACAGATACTGACTTTCTTTCGTTTGTAGCTGCCTTAGCAAATGACACCATTTTGCCTTTGGGCGGATGTCTCATCGCATTTTTTGCAGCTCATGTGTGGAAGAAACATAATCTGGATGATGAACTGGCACAGGGATCACCTAATTACAAGGGATCGTTCGTTCAGAAGTATCTCAATTTCGCAATTGGGTATTTTGCTCCAATTGTATTGGCAGTAGTCTTCGTCCTTACCGTCATGTTCAAATTCTTCGGAGTTCAGATTTTCTGATAAAAAATCAAGGACCACTATTCTTTTATAAATGTACCGGGATCTTTCCCGCTAAAATAGATAACGTATTGACCCTGACGCAGGACTGTCACATCAATCTCCTGACCCTGACCGGTCAGGACGAGCTTGCTGTTCCCGTCATAGATCTCATAGCGGGAAGGCCTTGAGAGATAAAGTCGTGTTTTAGCTGAATGCGGAGTGAATTCTACAGGTTCAGGATAATGATCATAATCAACTTCCTGTGAATAGAGATACCGTGTTCTTATACCGGCTGGAAACACATATTTAACCCGGTATTGATTGGCAGCTTCATCCAAAACAGGCAGGAATTCATACTCAGCTCCTTCATAAATTCCACTTGCTTCAATAGTTTCCTGCTTTATCCAAATTCCGTCCTCCAATTTTTCAACTTCAAATTTTCCTAATCCTTTCTCCCCTTTTGTTGACCATGCCAACGCTGAATCCGAGAGACTTATAGATGAGAAACGAAAAATTGTATGAAACAAAATGGCTTCAGAGTTAATAACTATAGGTGAGCAAACTGTATCCGCATGTACAATTGTGATGTTAACGGGTGTATAAAGGTCGTATCCCTTAAAATCAAGTTTTAAGGCACTCAATTTATAATTAAGCAATACAGGTTCATTATTAATTAATATCTGTTCTACACAAAAAGATCCTCTTTCACGATTATATGAGTTTTGGATAAAAAGTGTTTTCCCCTGATAAACTCCGGCAAGGTTTGTTTTCCTGACCTCCGCCTCCTGTGAGGAAGCAGTCGTCACCAAAAACAATGAAAAAACAACAACCAAAATTCTAACCATTGAAACCAAAAGTATGCAATTGGTACCGGGTTGCAAATTCCGTGCAGAAGTAGTCTTAATGTCTACCTGATGGTTCTGATATTTCCAGGTTGACAAAAAAGCTATCGAATTAAATTTTACGAATAATTATTATAATTATTTCAATATAATTGAGTTGTATTGAAATAACCCTCATTGAAAAGTATGCTCACTTGGTATAATCCCGATACTGTTAAGTATCAAAAAGGATGCTACAAGGAATTCCTTAATTGTACAAAAACAGGCCAACAAAGATCGATTTGAGTTGCTCTATGAATTATTGCTGACAGGATTCTTAATTCCCTCAGTCATGCAAGAAAATCACCCACTGATAAAATTCGATTTTCAATGTACAGTTAAGAGGTTAATTTAGCAGTCAATGAAAAATGGGCTGTTCATTCTGTTGATACTTCTTTCTTCATGCAAAGCTAACGTCGTTAATTATCTCAATGACAAGGCGCGGTTTGAAAACTTCGACAGCTACAGTATTGTCAATGTAAAAATCAATAAACGGCAAATTGCTCCGGAGGCAACGAAATTAATGAGCTCAATTGAGACATATATCAAAGGCCAGATGGAAACAAAACGCAGTTATGTTCCGTCGAATATAGATCCAGATCTTATTGTGAGATATGAGCTTGTTTCCAACACACGAAGTGATCTGAGCAGTAACAATTATCGAAGTAATCCAATTTATAACCCCAATCCTGTACTGAATACCAGAGTCATTTATGAGTCGGTTATCCTTATTGAAATGTATAACGGGAAAACACTGGTGTGGCAGGGCAGTTATGATTTGACACAAAGCAGAAAAGATGAACGAAATGAGAAATCCATAAAAAAAGCCATTGACCTGATCTTCACTACTTATCCATACAAAGCTGGTCAGTCTCAGCCTGATCCAACTCTAACCTCTTATCCCAAAAAATGACAGATTACGGATTCTGGTCCCTCATCCCTCCCCTGCTCGCCATAGGTCTTGCCATTCGAACCAGACAGGTGGTATTCTCGCTTATCATAGGAATCTTTATCGGATACTTAATTATTAGCGGAGGTAACCTGTTCTCCGGATTTCTCGGAACTGTAGAGGCGTTTACCAATGTCTTTCAAAGCAAAGGCAACACCCGAACTATTATTCTGACCCTGATCATCGGTGCGATGATACAACTCATCAAATACTCAGGAGGAATTAACGGATTTATAAAGTGGGTTCAAAAAAGGCTTGAAAGAAAGAATAATTTCGAGCGCAAACTTCAGGCGACAACTGCTCTAACCGGCTTTCTTATCTTCGTTGAATCCAACATTTCAATCTTGACGGTCGGAACCATTTTCCGCCCTTTGTTTGATAAACACAAAATCGCACGAGAAAAACTGGCTTACCTCGCGGATTCAAGTTCTGCCCCCGCCTGTATCATTTTTCCTTTAAATGCCTGGGGAGCGTATATTATGGGTTTGCTAATGATATATGATCAGGTAGATCCCTTCAAAACACTGGTTTATTCTATACCATTTAATTTCTATGCCATTCTCACCCTTGTCATGGTTTTCTGGCTTTCATTGTCCGGGAAAGATTTTGGTCCTATGAAAAAAGCAGTGGAGGAAAACAAGAAATCCGCATCTTCAGAGATTGATGATTCCAATACATCCGGTCCCTTCAATATGGTCATACCCATTGCTTCTATGGTACTGATCATGCCTTTCTTTCTGGTTTATTCAGGATGGGATTCGGGCGTTACCGGATCACTGGGAGATAAAATCTGGTACAGTATAGGTAATGGGTCCGGATCTGAAGCGGTGCTAAATGCATGTTTTACAGGGTTTCTGGTAGCTGTAATTATGTACTTTGTTCAAAAAAGACTGACTGTCAAATCACTTATTGAGGAATCGTTCAAAGGAATGAATGAAATGTTGGTAATGGCTATCCTGATGGTGCTGGCTTTTGCAATCGGCAATCTGTGTAACGAACTGGGAACCGGAATTTACGTTTCAAGGGTCACACAATCATGGCTTTTGCCGGAGGTAGCTCCTGCTCTTGTTTTTGTTATTAGCGGATTCATTGCATTCTCAACCGGAACATCATGGGGAACTTTTGCCATTATGATGTCGATTGCTTTGCCACTCAACTTTGCCATTGATTCCAATTTGTATCTCATGGTAGCTGCTGTTCTTGGTGGTGGAGTTTTTGGAGATCACTGTTCTCCGATTTCAGACACAACGCTGATTGCATCTCTTGCTTCCGGCTGTGACCATATTGATCATGTTAGAACACAATTGCCCTATGCACTATTCACAGGAAGTATTGCTGTGGCGATGTATCTGATTGCCGGGTTTGTAGTTTAGGAGCAATAATCGCTGATTGCACTATCAGCACCTTCAACGTTGAGTGCTTTCGCACGCTTAAAATCTTCGCATGCTGACTTGGGTCGCTTTCTTCCAATTTTTAGTGCACCCCTGTATAAAAAAGCCTCTCCGTATTCCCTGTCAATTGAAATGGCATTGTTGTATTGCTCCATTGCCTGATCTGCGTAACCCAATTGATGAGCGGCTCTGGCAGAAAGAAAATATGCTTTAGCAGAATTCTCGTTGTACTTAATCGCTGAGCTTGCATAGAGCAGGGCCTTACCATAATTTTTTACTTCATAGGAAATCTTTGACAGACTCAGGTATGCATTCGCGTGCTTTGGATCTGTTTTAATTACCTTCTCAAAATCATCGGATGCCTTATCAAACAGCCCAAGCTCTTCGAAAGACCTGCCTCTGTTATAAAGGAAATTGGTATTGCCCGGATCTGTGACAAGGAGTTCGGAATAGGACTTTACTGCTTCATTGTAATCCCCCTGCTCAAACTGAATGTCTCCGTCGTTTGATGTTTCTGCCTCCCCACATCGAATGAAGATGAGTACAGTAATAAGATAAATGTATTTCATGCTTGTTTTAACGCCGCAAAATTAATCGTTCAACCCTCAAATTCAATGCCGCTTTTATCTTTTGTAAAAAGGGAGTCTTTTTTCGGAAACTTTCGGGATTAGAGGAGATCAGGCTGACACATTGTTTTCTCTCAACGCCTCATTTAAAGTAGTCTTTTTATCCGTGCTTTCCTTTCTCTTCCCTATAATTAGTGCACAGGGAACCTGAAATTCACCGGCGGGAAATATTTTGGGAATGGTGCCTGGGATAACTACTGATCGCTCCGGAATATAATTTCTATACTCAACTGGCTTGTCTCCGGTCACATCAATGATTTTAGAGCTGCCGGTTAAAACTACATTTGCGCCAAGAACGGCTTCCTTTCCTACCCTTACTCCCTCTACCACAATACACCTGGAACCGATGAATACATTATCCTCAATAATCACAGGAGCTGCCTGTACAGGCTCTAATACTCCTCCAATACCCACACCACCACTTAGATGTACATTCTTCCCTATTTGAGCACAGCTCCCTACGGTAGCCCAGGTATCCACCATAGTCCCTTCATCTACGTATGCACCAATGTTTACATAACTGGGCATCAAAATCGTATTCTTACTAATGTAAGCCCCATATCGTGCGATTGCATGAGGAACTACCCTTACACCAAGCTGATCATATCCCGACTTCAGCTTGATTTTGTCATGGAATTGAAAGGGCCCAACCTCAATGAGTTGCATTTTCATCAGAGGGAAATACAGGATAACTGCCTTTTTCAACCACTCATTGACAACCCACCCGTCAGCTGAGGGCTCTGCGATTCTCCGCTTACCATTATCCAGTTCTTCAATAATGGTCTTTATTGCTACTGCAATATCCTTCTTCTTTACAAGCGAACGATCAGCCCACGCTTTCTCAATCAGGTTTTTTAATTCCATTCAATAGTTAATATTTACAATTCATATGAAAAAGATTGCTATTGCCAGTACTCTAAAACCCGTTGATGACGTCAGGGCATTTGAGAAAATTGCACAATCAATTGCGAAAACAAATAAATATGAGGTTAATATCATAGGAAATTCAGGGAAAAAAGAATCGAACCACCCCGGTATTCGATTTTATCCACACTTCGTAAAAAAAAGATCGTTCATCTCTCGTTGGTTCATCCGTGAAAAAGCATTGCTCACCCTCTTCAAAATCAAACCTCGAATTCTAATCATCACTACTCATGAACTCATTAACACAAGCCTCCTGCTAAAACTCCTCACGGGCTGCAAAGTCATTTATGATGTTCAGGAGAACTATGAGAGAAATCTGGGATCCATAAGCAACTATCCCCTCAGCAATCTTGCAGGAAAACTTATCAGGTTGAAGGAACGATTTTCAAGACTGTTTGTAAGCCAATACTGGTTAGCGGAAAAGTGCTATTTAGATGAACTGCCATTTTCGAAATCAAAATCTATTGTTATCGAAAATAAGGCAAAATCAGAACCAGCCGTAATGACAAAAGAAGGACAATTCAATGTCTTGTTCTCCGGAACCATTTCAAACTATTCCCAGCCGATTCAAGCCATACATCTGTATGAGAAAATTGCGAAAATAATACCCGATTCGACACTCACAATTATTGGGCAGTGTCATGATAAATCGCTTGCAAAAACGCTGGCCAAACATACGGATAAAAATGCCAGAATCAAACTGATAATTTCTGAGCATCCAATCTCTCATCAGGATATAATCTCACGCATCTTTGACTCTGATCTGGGTATTATTTCTTATCAGGAAAATGATGCCATAAGGAACAAAGTGCCAACCAAGTTGTACGAATATTCCAGGTACAAGCTGCCATACCTCATTCAAACCGGTACGTCATGGGAAGTAAAGTCAAGAGAACTAGGAGGTGCCATTCCCATCAATTTCAGCAATCCGAATCTCAATTTTATCATCAAACAACTAAAAAAAACAGAGCAATTACACCTGCATCACTATCCGAAGGAAGAAACCTGGGAATCACTGGAAGAAGTAATTATTACTTCATTAAATAAATTATAATTGACTATCTAAATACATTGATTAACAAAAAGTTATGTTGGTGATAAAAGTTGAACTTAAAAATATTTTTAGATTAATCTAAAAATATTTATACCTTTGCAGTATGCTACAAAGTCTTAGTCTGACTGAGGAGAATTATCTAAAAGCCATTTATCACTTATCTGATCATGGAAGTGAAAATGTCAGTACAAATTCACTTGCCGAGAGCATGAGCACAACTCCTGCCTCTGTTAATGATATGATGAAAAAGCTTTCAAATAAAAACCTGATTGGTTATAAGAAATATAAAGGTGCCACCCTTCTCCCGGACGGGAGAGCCTCGGCGCTTCATGTCATTCGGAAGCATCGCCTGTGGGAAGTTTTTCTTGTTGATAAACTCAACTTCAAATGGGATGAAGTTCATGAAATAGCCGAGCAACTTGAACACATTAAATCACCCCTCCTTGTGGAACGACTGAATGAGTTTTTGGGTAAGCCTGTAATCGACCCGCATGGGGATCCAATACCTGATGAAAACGGAGTGGTAAAAGAAGTGACAAAGGCGCCGTTATCAGAATTGAAACCCGGGTCAAAAGGAGTGCTGGTGAATGTCAGTAATGATGACAGAGCGCTCTTACGACATCTTGACAAATTACAATTAAGCCTCGGTTCAAAAATCGAGCTTATAGAGCGTATTGACTTTGACGGATCAGTATGTATTCAGGTTGATGGCCAGGTCAATCATTTCATTTCACAAACAATTGCCGGCAATCTGCTCTTAACAGTATTGGATTGATCAAATGAAAAAAATCAGACCCTGCGTTACATTTCTTATTTTGACCCTAATTGGATGTACTGCGCCCGAACAATCTGAATCGGGGAAATTAAAAGTGGTCACCACTACCGGTATGCTCTACGATGCAGTGATCAATATTGGCGGAGAACTTGTTGAGGCAGAAGCCATAATGGGCCCGGGTGTTGACCCGCATTTATACAAAGCCACTCAGGGGGATCTGGCTAAGTTCAAGAAAGCTGATGTCATTATTTATAATGGCATTCTCCTGGAGGGTAAATTAACTGACGTACTGAACAAGCTCGGGCGACAAAAACCCGCATTTGCTGTTGCCGAATTTATTCCCCGCGAAAAACTCCTTGCCGCTCAGGGCTATGCCAATGCATTCGATCCTCATGTGTGGTTCGATGTGAATCGGTGGAAGATTGCTGTCGAAGAGATAGGCAAATCATTAAGTCGAGTTGATTCATCAAATACAGCCATTTATGCGGCAAATACTAAAACCTATCTTCAAAGACTTGATTCCCTCAACACTTATATTAGAAACAGGATAAGTGAGATTCCTGTTGAGCAACGAATTCTGATAACTGCACATGATGCATTTGGCTATTTTGGAGATGCTTATGGTGTAAGAGTAGAAGGCCTTCAGGGAATTTCCACAGTGGCTGATTTTGGACTCAAAGACATTGCAAATATTATTGATATTATTATCACCAATAAGGTTAAGGCCATATTCGTCGAGACCAGTGTTTCAGAAAAATCCATTAACGCGGTAATCACAGGGTGCCGGGAAAAAGGACATCATGTAAAAATCGGCGGATACCTCTATTCTGATGCAATGGGAGAGCCAGGCAGTGTGGAGGGAACCTACGTTGGTATGTTTAGAAAGAATATTGACACGATTACGGAGGCATTGAAATGATTCATCAAGTAGAAGAACCCGTTTTAGAAATACATGACCTGACGGTTAGCTATGACAAAAAGCCTGTACTCTGGGGGGTCGATCTTTCCATTCCCAAAGGTTCACTCTGTGGCATTGTGGGGCCAAACGGAGCTGGTAAGTCGACACTCATAAAGTCTGTCATGGATTTGATTCCTCTAAATTCCGGGTACGTCAAGATATTTAATAAAGAACTGGATGATATTCGGAAGAAAGTGAGCTACGTCCCTCAAAGAGAGTCGGTCGATTGGGATTTTCCTGCTTCTGTACTGGATATCGTGCTGATGGGTCGTTATTCACAGCTTGGTTTATTCAGGAGTCCAAGAAAAGCAGATCGCGAGGCGGCTATGAAGGCCCTGGAATTGGTGGGGATGGAAAAATACTATCAACGCCAAATATCACAATTATCCGGAGGTCAACAGCAACGGGTGTTTCTTGCTCGAGCATTAACTCAAAATGCGGACATCTACTTTTTAGATGAACCATTTGCAGGAGTTGATGCCGCAACTGAAAAAGCAATCATTCAAATACTAAAGAATCTGGCTTCTGAGGGAAAAACACTGATTGTAGTTCATCATGACCTGCAATCAGTTGAAACGTATTTTGACTGGGTTATCCTGCTCAACCTTCGACTGGTTGCATCAGGACCTACAAAGGAAGTTTTCACACCACAACTGCTCGAGGAAACATACGGTGGTAAACTTACCCTACTCACCGAAGTGGGTGAGCTGGTGAAAAAAGGTGGATTTAAAGCAAGAGAAAAGCAGTAGTGGAAACGCTGATCGAATTTTTCACCTTCGAATACCCCAACATCAAATACGTGGTGTTTGGAACAATCCTGCTATCAATCAGTTCAGCCGTTGTGGGATGCTTCACTTTCATTAAAAAGAAATCGCTGGTAGGTGATGTGGTTTCCCATGCCGTGTTGCCAGGGATTTGCATATCGTTCCTCGCCACCGGAAGCAAAGATCCCTTTCTTCTTATCATCGGAGCGTTTATCTCCGGGTGGATTTCAATAGTTGTAATGGATGCCATCATTAGAAACACAAAAATCAAAGAAGATGCCGCCACAGGACTGTCCCTCTCTGTTTTCTTTGGAGTGGGTATTCTGCTGATGACCTACATTCAGCATACGGGAAATGCCTCACAAAGCGGACTGGACACTTTTCTATTTGGAAAAGCTGCGGCACTGATCGGGAAAGACCTGCTGGCATTCAGCATCATTGCTGTAGCAGTGCTCGTCACCGTATTCTTCTTTTACAAAGAATTCAAATTGATTTCATTCGACCCACATTTCGCCAAAGTTATCGGACTCCCTGTCAGGAGGCTGGAGATGATCCTGACATCAATCACCGTTTTAGCAGTTGTGACCGGAATTCAGGCGGTTGGTGTTGTCCTGATGGCAGCTATGTTGATTACTCCGGCTGCTGCTGCACGTTTTTGGACCAATCGATTACACAAAATGCTGATTATCTCATCCATTTTTGGCGCCATATCCGGAATCTCGGGAGCATACATATCTTATGCCACACCTTCTATGCCAACCGGACCGTGGATGGTGATGATTTTATCCATCATTGCATTGTTCTCCTTCTTCTTTGCTCCAGGCAGGGGAATTTTGATCAGTCAATGGAACCGATTCAAAATACAGCGACAATTGCTGGAAGAAAATTTACTCAAAACCTTTTTTAAACTTGGTGAAAGTGATGAAGACTTCTATCGAAACATAAAAGCAGATGACCTGAATCTTGTCAGGGCTTTTTCGCCTGCTCAGTTAAAAAAAGGACTCAGGAAACTAAATGGTAATGGCTACATTATACGTACGGGAGACTCGTGGAAGTTATCAAAGGAAGGACATGAAAAAGGCAGACGGATCACCCGTTTGCACCGTCTTTGGGAACTTTATCTTACGAAATACCTCAGGATAGCCCCTGACCATGTCCATGAAGATGCCGACACCATTGAGCATGTGATTACGCCCGAACTGGAGGCCAGACTCGAAAAGCTTCTTGAATACCCTACGACCGATCCGCATCAGTCCAATATCCCTGCCAGATAATGGATGCTTTTATCATCATATTGACCGGATCTTTAGTCGCAATTAGTTGTGCCATCCTGGGTTCATTCCTTGTCCTTCGAAAAATGGCCATGATTGGGGATGCTATTTCCCATTCAGTACTCCCCGGCATTGTCATCGCCTTCTTTCTTGTCGGTTCTATTCAGTCAGTCTGGATGATCATTGGTGCCGGGATTCTTGGGGTCTTCACAACCTTTCTTATTGAGTTTTTTCATCGAAAAGGAAAACTTCAGACCGATGCTTCGATTGGGGTTACCTTCACCTGGCTTTTCGCTCTCGGTGTAATTCTGGTCACCTATTATGCAGGAAATGCTCACATTGATCAGGACTGCATTCTCCATGGAGAAATTGCCTATGTTCCTATTGATCTAATGTATGATGCAAACGGGAATCCAATTGGCCCGCGCGCATTGATCATTCTTTCCTTTGTTCTGGCCTTTATTCTGATCTTTGTCATTACTTTCTATAAAGAATTGTTCATTACCACCTTTGATCCGGCTTATGCAAAAGCCATTGGAATTTCCGTTTCTAAATGGCATTATCTCCTGATGAGCCTGGTCTCATTAACCACTGTTGCCTCATTTGAATCAGTTGGGGCAATTCTGGTGGTTGCACTTTTAATTGCTCCCGCATCGGCCGCTTATTTGATTACACATAATCTGAAATGGATGCTGATGCTCAGCTCACTTTTTGGAATCATTAGTTCCTTTTTAGGATACTGGCTTTCCTATATTCTGGATGGTTCCATAGCTGGTGCCATGGTCACGATTTCCGGAGTTATTTTTGGTATTTGTTACCTTATTGCTGTCAATAGAAAATGAAAAATATTTCAATCATTATTATTTTCCTTCTCTGCTCCTCCTGCTACAAAACCCTGGAGCTGGATGGTTTCGACACCTCCGAATGGCGATCAAAGGAACCCTGTTCGGCTTATCGGATTAACTCTGTGAACCTGGTGATGGAAAATAGGGAGTTGATTCTCGAAGCAACACAAAATGAGGTTGAAAGCCTTTTAGGAGCTGCCGATGAACATGAGCTGTATGAACGAAATCAGAAATTCTTCCATTACCGACTAACACCTGCTGACACTTGTTTAACAGGAACAGCTGCTACAAAATACCTTTCAATACGCTTCAATGCGATTGGTCGTGCCAGTGATATGCAGGTAGTTATCAGGGACTGACTTTGAACTCGTTAATATTGAAATCTTTTATGCTTTGGCTTTAAAATTTTACTCCTTTTAAAAGCAATGTCGATGTTACCGAGTCATTCTTCAGGTGTATGAATTCCAGGCGACTATCATCTTTCATAAATGCTGTCAAATCCTGTTCAGAGTCGAATGAAATAATATGTATTTCATAAGGTAACTCTTCATGCTCACCAACAAAATTCTCTTCAACAGGTCTTACTCTGTAAATTATTCTGCCGTTATACTTCTGCATTAAGGGAATTGCGAATTCCTCAAAATTCAGAAATATTTCTTCTTTCCCTTTTTTTACAAAAATCAGTTGCGTTATGTAAATCATCTTGTTCTAAAAACCCTGTTGTTTGACGAATTTGCTAATACACCGACAAAGCATGTATCTGATCGGTATATTGTTTCAATTTTTTCCCTCCATTTAGAAAGTCAAGTTCAACAATAAAAGAAAACCCGGATACAATTCCAGAACTCAACTTAACCAGCTCAGCCGCTCCAACAGCTGTCCCGCCTGTTGCCAAAAGGTCATCATGAATAAGCACACGCTGACCTGCTGATATCGCCCCTTTGTGGATTTCAATTTCTGCCGAACCATACTCTAAATCATATTCATAAGAAAACGACTCACCAGGTAGCTTCCCTTTCTTCCTTATCGGCACAAAAGGGATACTTAATGCCAGTGCGAGTGAATGTCCCCACATAAATCCTCTGGATTCAATACCAACCACCACATCAATCTCTTTTTCATTCCAATATTCTGCCAATGCAGATGAAATTTCACTGCTGATTGAAACATTACTTAACAGCGGTGTGATATCCTTAAATACAATTCCCGGCTTTGGAAAGTCCGGAATATCACGGATGGTCTCTTTAATACGTTGTTCGAGAGTAGTCATTTACATCGGTATTCATTTAGGCAGAGGTTTAGCAATACGTTCTAAAGCTCAATAATATGTGAAAATTTTACATAATCCTGATTCTTGCAGATTTTTCACCAGAGGAGCTTCCACCGATTCAGGCGAGAAACAACTTATAACCAATGCAAAAGATGGCGGGCTACTTCCATATCGGTACAAGTTCAACAAAAAGCGAACGTTTGTCTCAAATAATCAGGTCTGTTTTAGGGGCCTTTTGCTTAGATTGTGACCTTTATATGTCAACCCCTCTCAGACAGGTTACTTACCGGTAATTCAGATTAACCAAAACGTCCATATGCTCAAGAAAAGACCATTTGTTCCGGCTATCCTTGCATTGATATTTTTTCTTCCCGTCAGTGAAACATTCAGTCAGGACACGAAGGAAGACCCTTACTCTGACTATTCCCATTTATGGGAGAATACAGGCAAGAAGAAAAAGAAGAAAAATCAACAACAAACCATTGTTACGGATTCGGTCAGACTTATCCCTTCTGATAGTCTTCTCTCTCCTGCTGACAGTCTGAATCTTGTTCAGCAGGATACGATAAATATAAGTCCCGGCACAGATGAAATTCTGACGGCTGATACGCTTGACCCTCAGCCGGTGATGGAAGACCCACAAATCGCTGCTGAAGAGCAGGAGGAGCCCAAAAAAGAAAAGAAGGAAAAGGCTCCCTCCGAAAATGACTTACCTGTTGATGATTTCAGAGCAGGAATGGAAAGCTCCGGAGGCGGAAGCTTTACCGGTGGTTTCACCTACACACAAATCGGCGATGAAGCTTTTGCAGGACTCGTGCTTTCTCCAGAGTTTAAAATCGGAAAGGTCGGTATAGGGTTAAATGTACCCATACTCTACGGGCTGGACAGTAAATCCATACGAACCGAGGTTTTTGAAGATGGTGCGGGTCCGGCTCGTCTTATCAGATACATCCGATACGGTGTACAGAAAAAAGATCCTGTTTATGTAAAGTTCGGCGAGTTACAGGGGACAATGCTTGGGTTTGGGGGGCTGATTAATAATTACACGAATTCTGTCAGCTATGAAAAAAGAAAGGTGGGACTACACTACGACCTGAATTTCAAAGGCTTTGTCGGGGTTGAAGGTATGTACAGCGATTTAGATCCTGCTTCACTAAACCTACTTGCAATAAGACCCTATGTGAGACCTCTTTCGGGAACAGATATTCCGATCGCCCGAACACTTGAAATGGGTGCAATATTCATAACAGATAAGGACCAGACAAGTTTCCCCACCAGTGATTCTACCAGCAGAAGCTATTCATTTACAGAAGCAGGAATGGGAGCATTTGGACTCGACATGGGCGTTACCCTGGTACGTGTCCCCTTCATTCAAATCGATCTTTTTGTTAACTACTCGAATCTAAAGATCAATGAAAGTGATACACTCAATCAGGCAACAAGCCTGATAAATGGAGCACCCGGATTATCGGGGGGATCCGGATACTCGGCCGGGTTAAATTTCCGCATGCATTTCATTGCGGATGTATTCAGCACAGATATACGTATTGAACGACTTACTTATAAGGACAATTATCTGCCACAATTCTTTGATGCCACATACGAGCTCAACAAAGACCTTAAAATCCTTTCTCTTGCCTCCGCTCAGGAAATGAGTGGAATCTATGGAAGCCTGACCGGGCATGTCCTTCAAAAAGTTCAACTGGGAGGCAGTTTGCTTATCCCTGACGATATTTCAGAAACCTCACCTGCTGTAGTGCAGGTAAGAGCTGATCTGGAGCGTCTGGCAGATAAGTATTCTTTTCACGGGAGCTACATAAAAGGCAATCTGACAGACCTTGGAGACGCGTTCAGGTTTGATGAACGATCGCTTGCAAAAATGAGATTCATTTATCATATGAACAGTTTCCTCGCTACCGGCCTAGATTACTACTGGTTGTTCACACCTGTTGCTGATGGGTCCTACGAGGCAACCAAATATGTCATGCCTTATGTTGGAGTAAGTATAAAATTTTAGGCAGGATCTGACTCCCAGTTACCAAATGCCCAGTTTCCGGGAGCTTTCGGGTCGTCAGAGATCAGGAAGTCTTCGATTGCTGCCATCATTTCATATCGCGAAATTTTCCCATCTGCATTATGATCCAGCTGATTAAAACTTTTTTCAAAAAAAGTCGCATCAGCTCCGAATATCTCAAAGAAAATTTTGTACTCATCCTTCGTGATGAAACCATCATGATTGTGATCAAAGAAATCGAATACGTACCGAAAGATGAGTTCCTGATATTCAGTCAGCGCATCTTCATTGAACTTACCTCCCAGCCTGTTTTCAAAAAAAGCAATCCACTCATCCTGATTAATGGACTGAGATTCGGATGGTGAAATATCCGACAGCAACTGGTGAAAAAGACGAGTCGCCTTATCGGCAATATTCTTATGTTCTTTTCCCCCTTCATCCAGGCCAAATCTTACCCTCACCTGTTCCGTCATATCAGAAAAATCGTTGAACTGTAATAACCCGTTTCGATTAAGGTCAAGCAGACTAAAAAAATACGTGTGCTTTTTGCGTTGAAATTCGGAAAACATAAACTATGAGCATTGAGACGCTTCAAAATTAAGTAAACTTTCATGCCTACAAGCGAACTACACAAATACAAACAATAGTTAGGTGCAATATAAATAACGGACGCAAAAATGAGCTAAATCCAAACCTTTGGTCTAAAAATGAGGTTTATGAACAAACTCACATTAAAATACTTATATTTATTTCTATGAACGCATCTATTCGCCTAAAGTATCTCGTACAACTCGCCCTTGTCGATAACACCTTCGATGATGAAGAAATGAAATTCGTTGTAAATCTTGGCAGAGCCAACAATATGAGCGAAGAAGAGATAAATGCCATCATTAACGAAGGTCTGAAAAGGAAGGACTTTAAGGACGAGGAATTTACAGGACTAAGCTTTGACCAGCGATTTGAATATCTGGTCAGCATTATTGAACTGATGAAAGTTGACGGGAAAATTTACCTGAGTGAAATAAACTACTGCAAAGACATAGCTGAGAGACTGGGGTTCAGGCGAGAAATCATTTCAAGAGTTACTTCAAAAATCCACTCCGACCCGAGCCTTTCCGTAGACTGGAATGTACTGAAAGATGAAATCAAAAAATCTGAAGAGTAGATTGCCATAATCTCTTATTGCCAATCCGACATTTTTTGCTCCCGCCTGATCCTTGCCACGATCTCAGGGTCGTTAAATACATACGAAACTTTCCCGGAAGAAGTGAAGTGCCAGAATCTGCAATCTCTGCATTCATAAACATTTATGGGTCCGGCACCTTCTCTGTGTCTGAATTTGATATGATTTTGTATTAGTGCTTCAATTGCCAAATCCTCCGTTTCAAAGCAATTTTTACCTGTCACACATTTCATGCTATTTAATTATTTCCTCTCCCTTACTTTTCCAGTCACTGAATCCTCCGGTATAGTTATAGATGGTTTTAAAACCCGCATCTTGTAAAACCTTTGACGCTCCGGTGCTCCTTCCACCAGCGGCGCAATATACAATAACGGGCTTTTCACTGTCCAGTGCAGCAACTTGTTCTCTAAAATTGCTGTCTCGATAATTAATTAAAATAGCATTTTTAATCCTTCCCTGCTCCCATTCAGCAGGAGTCCTGACATCAAGAAGAATAACCTCATCTGTATTCAGTTTTTTCAACTGTTCAGCATCAATGGTACTCAATCCTTCCTGAGCTGGTGATCCACAACCCAAAAAAAGAAAAGATGCTAAAAGCATCATTAAGGAATTTTTTTTCGTTTTCATCATATAAAGACCTATTTAGGTGTTTTGTCGTTAATTTACCTAAGATGACCGAAAAAGGCACAACACCCTTCCTTTTAGTCATAAATGGCCTCATTTTTGACATCAAATACCAGCTAATTGATCATATACATGAGAGTATTTTTTTTCACAATTATTCTGCTAACCAGTCAGTTCTCTTTCGGACAGGAAGAGAATAAAAGGCTGGATGAAAAAATAGATGAAGTTACCTACAGTTGGGATCTGGAAGCTGACAAGCTGACCACCTACGAAGGGCTTTTATATGTGTGCGGAGATCAGGAATATAGGAACAAGGTTATCTCGCTTCTGAATGAAATACACCATCTCGACAGTATCCTTTACACCGTATTGCTTGATTTGTCAAGAAAAAGCGACGATAAGGAGGTGAAGAAAACCCTTAAGGACATCAAAAAATTCGAGGAAGAATATGATACCAAAAGCTTCATTCATTTCATGAGTGAAGAGTGTAAGGCAGCTAAAGAAATCGAGAAAAATGCAGATAAAACGAAAAATGACGTTGGAGAGAATTCGTATTCAGGTCAGGTTTACCTGCTGGAGACAGAACTTTTCAAATACGTCAAGCATGTAACGCAGCGCGTAGATAAAATCCGTCTGCATGTCCATCACCTGAGTTCACATTACAAGTGATCCTTTAGTTTTTCCGAGAAGACTTCTTTAAACTTTTTTACCTTGGGAGCAACCACAAAAGAACAGTAGGGCTGACTTCCATTTTGATTGAAATAATCTTCATGATAATTTTCTGCCTCATAAAAAGTGTCCAATGGTGAGATCTCTGTAACAATCGGATCTGGCCAGACTTTTGCTTCTTCCAGCTTTTTACAATACGCAAGGGCTTTTTCCTTTTGGTTCTCATCAGCATAAAAAATGACTGACCTGTATTGTGTACCCACATCATTGCCCTGCCTGTTGAGCGTAGTGGGGTCATGTGTTTTCCAGAAAACTTCCAGCAACTCGTCAAATGCAATGACTGTCGGATCAAATTCAATTTGAATAACTTCAGCATGTCCCGTGGTGCCACTACAAACCTGCTCATAGGTTGGGTTTGCCGTTTCTCCTCCTGAATACCCTGATTTAACAGCACTAACACCATTCAATCGTTGAAAAATTGCTTCAGAACACCAGAAGCATCCCGAACCAAATGTTGCTTTCTCACGCATTTAGCATTGATTTTAGATCAAATTAAACTCTTCTGTAGTAGGTTTAGTTCAAATTTGCTCAATTCACCTTAATTATTAAATTGAACACTTAACTAAGTCGATGGAATATTACATAATAATTGCTGCATCTCTCATCATTATCCTGTCCTATATTTTCAATCGACTTGCAAATTTTTCAAATATTCCTTCTGTTTTAATGCTCATTATTCTCGGAGTTATTGGCCGGGAGTTCATTGGGATGCTGGGTGTTGAAAAGGAAACCATACTTCAAACATTCACGGATATCAAATTGCTGGAAGTGCTGGGCACGCTGGGCCTGATCCTTATTGTCCTGGAAGCAGCACTGGAGCTTAAGATTGAACGTGGAAAAATGGGACTGATTATTAAGTCCTTTTTTGTTGCTCTCGCGGGACTTTTTCTCTGTATGTTCTCCATTGGGGGCGTGTTGTACATGTCTTTTGAAATGACCTGGAACACCGCACTTATTTATGCCACTCCGCTTTCAATCATCAGCAGCGCGATTGTAATCCCGTCAGTGGTGAATCTGGCAGAGGAACAGGAAGAATTTCACATCTACGAAAGCACATTCTCTGATATTCTTGGGATTATGGCTTTCTATTTTCTGATCAGTCTGGGTGAGTCGGAAAGCAATGTGTTGGCTGTGGGAGACTTTACTCTGAGCCTGATTATTACGATCGTGACTTCAGTGATTCTTTCTTATGCTTTGATCTATGTTTTCCAAAGCCTTGAAACCAAAATCAAATTGTTTTTGATGATTTCTGTTCTTTTCCTTCTTTTCAGTGTAGGTAAATTGATGCATCTCTCCTCTTTGCTGGTCATCCTGATTTTCGGCCTGGTCCTCAATAACAACAGTGTATTTTTTTCCGGACCACTCCGTAAATACATAAAGCCACTGGCACTGGAAAACATTCGTGAGACTTTTCTTATGATCACCATCGAATCGGCCTTTGTGATACGAACCTTCTTCTTTGTAATTTTTGGATTCTCGATTGCGCTTTCCTCTCTTTTCGACCTGAAAGTCGCAATTATCAGTTTGATCACGCTGTTTTTGATCTATTCTACCCGATTTATTTCACTGTTTTCCTTCTATCGGAGGGATTTGAAGAAAACCATGACCATAGCGCCAAGAGGACTCATAACCCTGTTGCTATTTTATTCAATCCCGACGGAATACCTCCAGATAGGATTTAATCCTGGTATTTTACTCTTCATTATCATTGTGTCCAGTCTTGTGATGACTTTTGGACTGATCAAGAATGGAGCAAAAAATGAGGAAGAACATTTAGAAGTTGAATGACTTAACACAAGTTCGGTATAAGAATAAAAGAGATGTCTCAAATCCACTGAAATTAGAAGGAAAGTTATGGGTCCTTGAAAAACGTTTGCTTGAGCCAATTTTTTGTCAAAAAAAACTGTTTTATGAGGCAAACACTCCCCTTCCTCCTCCTGGGAGGAGATTAATGATGTCATTTTGACCAAAAATTGATGTTTCTTATCCCGAACACACGTTAACTTAGTAATCAGATGACCTAATCGCCCAATGAAGAAATTAGAAACGCTAGCCAAAGAAGGTAAAATCAACGAGAACGCCAGTATCAAAGATGGTCACTCGATCATTATCAATGCACCCATTAATAAAGTATGGGGAGTCCTGACTGACCTGGAAAAGTGGCCGAACTGGAACCCCGTCATCAAAAATGTTAGTACCGGGGGAAAGCCTGAAAAGGGAATGAACTTTAAGTGGACCTTTGACGGAACAAAATACAGTTCCCAGATTCAGGCGATAAAGGAACCAGAAACGCTTGCCTGGACCGGGAAGTCTTCCTGGATCAAGAGCATACACGTGTGGCAACTGGAAAGTGACGACAATCAGACGATCGCAAGCCTGAGTACCTCATTGCAGAGCACCTTTGCGGTTCTGGTGAACAAGCATCAGAAGGTTTACAATGATCTTATCGGCTGGCTGGAATGTCTTAAGAACACTGCGGAAAGTAATTAGTAGTAAGTAAATAGTAGTAAGTAGTATCCTGTGGTCGTATCAGCTTCTGAATACTGTCCCTGATATCCGTGCCGGTACTGTTCTTGCTGTGTCTGATCGGAGTTGTTCCATACTTTCGCTACAGCGCCAAAGGGAGTATAATCTGTACAAAAAAATTCATCGGTCGCACTTTTTTCAGGCACTACCTCATAAAAAAATCAAAATTTTCTAGTGTCCCTCTCACCCTTGCAAGGTAATAAATCCATCATTCCGATCAAGGAAGCTTTGGTCTTGCGTTGGGTCGTGGGGATTCATTGATTGGGAGGATGCACCAAGCAGATTCAGTCTTTCTCTCTGGAGATGCATTCAACTGATGCGCGGCATGCTTGCACGCTCTTGGCTCTGGGTACGATCTCTGCGAGCCGCCTGCGAGTCCGAAGGAAGCCTGCCAGATAGAGGCCGAGGCACGAGGACGACTGGCAGTGTGGACAGCTTGGGCTTGTGCGTCGGCTCGTGCGGCTGTACAGTCTGACTGAGGCAGCAGGCCCGCCTAACAAGGGGAGCCGGTGGGCAGATGGGCTGCTGACTGAACCCATGAGCTTTTTGTAGGTCTTACCCCTCAAAGGTCCACTTGTCAACCGTAAAGAGCCATACTACTCCATGGTGTGAAGGAGGCTGCACATCTGGACAAAGGAGGCTACCGTGAGGAAGAAGGCAGGCCAGGCATGGCACATGACAGACTCGGAGCTTTAGCGGAGACCCGTAGGGCTGACAGGTGCTGAGGTACGAGGCTCCTGGAAGGTCTGGCGTGAGCTATGCACGGCCAACTGATAACGAACACCGCTTTATCTGCTTCCACCGGAGTTTACGGAGGTGGAATGGGTAACGAGTACAGCGAGGAATGAAGGGTGGGATTATTCAAGAATCTCTATCTTTCGGATATGATTTTAATAACACCACAAGACATCCTGTATTACGAGTTTTATTTTGATTCATTTGAAGGAACACCACAAAAAGTAACAAAGGGTATTTCTTCAGTTTTATTGTCAGAAGTTCGTTTTTCAGAAGATTTGAAAGTAAAAGATTTCTATTATCACCTTCTAGAAGATAATGAAATGATAGATCATATTTTTAAGTTAACTACGAGAGGTCATAAAATTGAAAAGTATAAATCCGAATTGGAAGCCGATCCAGACCCAGCGCGTGAAAATTTACATCATGCTCAATTCAATTGGAGAGTGACATTAGAAAAGAAAGATAAAGTAGAACAGGAATGCCAATTTAGCGGAGTAGGTCATAACTCAGACGGAAATCGAACAAATGGAGTCGAAAGTGCATATGGGATAGATCTTACTCCACTTAATGATTTAGCGAACCTTCCACTAAGATTAAATCATAGATTCTTGGTTGAGGAATACTCAAATGGACTAACAGTTCACTTGGCTGCAAATAAGGAATTTACCTTAGTGGATATTTCTAATGCCTTTTTATACAACATAACCTGGAATGGCTATCCTGAAGATAGAGAAAAAGCTGTGGTCGAAATCGAAAGGAGATTGAAAAAAGCAGAAGAGCAAATTGAAAGAGGTGAAACTATTTCTATGGAAGAAATGAGAAAGAAGTTTGAGTCTATGAAAAAGAGAATTACTGATTCAAAAACTTCAAACCCTTAATGAATTTGAAATCCTTCATATTCAAAGTATAGAGAGGAATATCCTCAGCAATAGCCGTGGCAGCTATCAATCCATCTGGTAGCCCTAGATTATGACTCAATGAATATTCCGTCATCAATTGAGTGAATACTTCCCCAACAGAATCAGAAATGTTGAAAATATGCAAGTGAGACAAATCCTTGTTGATCTGTTTGAGTTCTTTCTTATTCAAAGCTCCAAACAGCAATTCTCCAACAGTGACTATACTAACAGCAATGTTTTCTTGGCCGATTGACTCAAGATTTTTAAGAATCTCCTGATTCTCTCTGTAAAACTCAATAAGGATGTTAGTGTCGCAAAGGACTAGCGAGTTCTTGCCCATGCATCTTTTCGTAGTTGCTTAGAATCAACATCTCTCCCTTTCCAAAGACCAGCAGAGGCAAAAAAGTTGTATTCTTTCTTTTGCTTTTTCTCTGATTTCTGAACTTCAATGAATTCAAACTGCCTGAGTAATTCAAGCAAGAAATTCATTTTGTTATCGTCTTTGACTGTAAGAGTAATCCGTTGCATAGACTTCTATTTCTATACAAAATAACGCCTAAAATTTCTTTTTTGGTTCAAATTGAATCAAAATTCTACGAAACCCACAAAATCCTTCCATTCGCCAAGCATCGTATCAAAGGTTAATTCACTCGACTCAATCGGAGTTTTAGATAACTCTCTAACTACAAATTCAGCTTTCTTGGTTTTTGTTTCTTCGAGTTTGACAACTAGCTTTCGGATAAGCAAAGGTTTCAATCTTCGCTTCAATGTGGATTTGGTGATTCGGAGTTTCACCATAGCTTCCAGATAGGTAAATGATTGATTTTTGAATTCCTGCAAAAGCTGATGGTGGAAATCCGCTACTTTCTCATCTAATCTCAGATCATTGGGAATAACCAGGTGTAACGCATTCAGGAAGTCGGATTGGGTAGAAATGAGATTTCCTTCTTCATTGATTCGGCTGTTGGAGTTGATCAGGGTCAAACTGTGAAGTACATCTTTGATCAAAAGCTGTTCTTCGATGCTGAGAAAGTCCAGTTTTTGGATTTCAGTTTCAAATGGATTTTGAGTGATCCTGTTAGGACAGATTTCCTTAACCAAACGAATCCATTGGTAGAGAATAAGGCGTTTTTGATCGGGTTCTTTCATAGCTAAAAAATCGGGTCGGTTGATGTTTTCGGAATGAGTGGCGTTTGGGTGCTAACTCTTTGGCTTTCTGGACTTTAGATCCGCCATTTTCCTAGTGGCGGATGACTGGCGGATCGTGGCGTTTTCTATCTCTTCAAGTTTTTTGTCTTAGTACTGTGCTTATCCGCTCTTTCAATTCTTGGTAGTCTGCATAGCTGACAATCTGATAGTAATTCGCTTTTTCTCCCTTGATACGTTCATATCTCAGCAAACCTGAAAAGGTCAAATCATGATGATACCTTCTGATGGTGGTTTCTTTGATTCTCATTCTTTTCATAGCTTCTGGAATGGTAAAGGTTTCTTTCTTCGTTTCTTGAAGCCATATTTTGAGTCGCTCGAAATAGCTTCTGCAAGCTCCATTTAGGCCATCACTTTTTCTGATCAAAATTTGCTTCATGAGCTTGTTTGCTTCTTCAATATCTTCTAGCGTAGTTTCAATGTATTCTTCGCCTGTTTGGGCGTCATGTCGTTTCTCTCTCTGATATTGGTGATAGAAAGTCACTGCCTCAATGAAAGCCAGATAATGAGCATTTGTTCTTCCTGGCTTGAACACTTCTTTGGGAATCATGAGTTTAGGGGCATATGGATTACGGATCGCAACAGGTTTCAGGATGCGTTGCATGTTTTGAAACTGGTCGATCATTTTCTCTTGCTCCATTTTATCTATTTGTCCGGCCGCCTCGGCCCGTTGGTAAGCCATGATCTTTTCATCTTGTTCCGGGCTTTCATCGATGTAGATGAGAAAGGAGCGATTGGCATTGTCTTCATAGAGGGATTCTCTGGTGGTACAGCCTGACACACAAACAGGGCCTTCCACTTTGAGGGTGATGGTTCTTGTTTCTCCCTTCGTATTTTTAATGACGACCGTTTTGGTGATTTGCTTTTTGGATTTGATTTCCCGGAGCGGATAAAGGACTTGATCTGTTCCGTCCAAATCTTCGATGAGGATGAGTTTATTTCTTAATTCCTGCTGACCGAAATAGTAGAACGCATTGCTAGACAAAGTGGTGATTTCGAGTTTGTCTTCGTCGGGGATAAGTGCCGATACTTTTTCTTGTAGATGGGTCTTTCCTATACCTGAACTTCCCAAACTGATTACATGAAGTGGGTTATCTCGCTTTCTACTCGTGAAGATCATGTACATTAAAAGGCGGTTACCGCCCTCTCCTATCACTCCTGCTTTGCCTATGTCTTCCATGGTGCGTTGCATCAGGTTCGGTGCGGACAAGTATTGTTGTGCTTCTTTGATTTCTTTAGGTGACAGCAGCTTTCGTTTGTCTTGTTGAGTAGATTCCTTTTCGATCCTCTCTAGTCTATACTTTTCCAGTTCGTCCGTGAGATCTGTTAAAGCGGATGCCGCTACACTTGTTCCTACCTCCAACCGTTCTGCTATTTTCCTGATTAGCTTCTCTGTTTGATTGTCATTGTAGAGGTCTAGGTTGTGGCGGATGCTCAGGTGTTCCACTTTGATTTTTAGGGTTACTCGCATTCTGTCCAACCCTTCTAATCGGATTCCGCCTAATATGGCAATGTCCATTGGTGGGTGCTGGTAAGTGATGTGGTCTTTATTTGAAGTATTGAGCTTATCCATTTTCTTCTTTGCTTAGATGGATGAAGAGGTTTCGAAGTTCCCGAATGGTGAGATACTGATGTACCAGATTTTCGGACAAACCCAGAAAATCAGTTTTCAAAACCAACAGATAAAGCATATCATCCAGCACTTCGATGGTTTCTTCGACGGATTGGTTTTGGAGATATTGGGAGAGGCTTAATAGTTTCATATTATAATATTTATATACAATCGTATGCATTTTAAATACAATAATAACTAAACGTTATATTATGTATGCAAATTCTATACTTAATTATTGATTTTCTACCTTTACGGACTGAATTTCAACATAGTTAATGACTGAACTAGGAGAGTATTTATCACGGAAGGCTATTAACAAAGCAGAAGTTGCACGTAAAACGGGAATTAGTAAGTCAAGGCTTAGTCAACTTTCTGTAAATGAAACCACTAAACTTACAGTAGAAGAACTCTGGAAAATTGCGAAAGCGATTGAGGTTGATCCTTGTGAAATTTTAAGTGAAACCTGCAAAAATCTCTAAACACAAAAAATCCCAACCATCACTGATTGAGATTTCATTTCCTTTTGAATCCGGGCTAGAAGCTCAAACCAGCAGTACGTATATGCTCGGTCTAGCTGGAGACATTATTTAATTCATGTAGTAAGAAATAGATATTTCCATTAATTCGGAATCCCCCATTACTGATACTAGAAACTCTGGATAAGTAGGATGATCAATATTTATATATAACTTCCTATCTCCTAAAAAATTAATTTGATCATCATTCAATTCCCTCAAAAAATTATCCATAATCTCAAAATTACTAGAACTCAAAAAATCTTTTCCCAGATCAATAAGAATTGGAAGCCAAAAACTTTTCTTTGATATTGGAACTCCAGGATTAATGATTATCTCTTTACAATCAATTCCATAAGTATTGCACGCCCATTTTTTAATGTGTACAAAATTTCCATTCTTTCTGATTCCCCTCCCTTCTTTAATTCTAGAATCCCAGTAGCAATACTTTAAATCATCAACTTCTTCTAGAAAATCACCATTAATCCAGGCATCATTAAAAATGCAATTTTGACCGAATAAATTATTTATTGAAAAAACAAAAAGAAGAAAAATAATAGCTCTCATATTTTAAAATCCAGGTTGTCCTACTTCAAAATGTAATACATTATTTTCATATAAAACTCTTACGTTATCGTAAGAGTTACCAATATGAAATACTCTTTCATGATCTAATATTGTCTTTAGAGATATATCCACAGTATTCAACACGTTCAGGTCTGCTGCATGATTTGATACATTTGAGGGTCCCTCGAGCATAACTCTCATTCTCATGAAGTTCACAATATCAGAATCAGAATAACCCATTATGCTCCTTACAGCATTGAAAGTCTCATAGGTATTCAATACACCTTGACCTGGGGGATAATAAGTCCTTCTTTGTTCTGCTAAATCTCGCCTAGAATTATCAAACATCGCTTGTGCCTGTGCTTGAGGACCTCTTGCAGTACTAGTTATTATCATTTCCCATTCCCCTGATCTACTAGCAATATCTTGAAGAACTGATAATGTGTAATCAGAAACTACACTTTGGTTAATTCCAGAGCTAAACGAAACATTGGGAGAACCTAACCCTCCGAAAAAAGCAAAATTCAATCCATCAGAAAAATTTCCACCGCTTAAATCCCTTCCTATTACTGCTACCTCAGAAAGCTCCATCGTGGAATTCTGTTGACCTTCCACAAATCCATCTGGACAAGGTTGATCCTCCGGACACCCTCCATCGGGATCGGCCACAGAATTTGGTCGATTCGACATTCCAATGTAAGGAGAGTACCCAACACGATAAGGATCCACCTGCAACCACCTTCCAATCAGCGGATCATACATCCTTAACTGAAAAGCATTCCATCCAGTCGTTGTATCCATCTCTGCATACTCCCCCTGATACCCATGCCGGTAGGCTTCTTGTTGGGTCTGATCTGGATTGTTCCACTGTTTCGCTACTGCACCGAAGGGATAGTAGTCTGTCTTTCTTATAGCTCTTGTACCTGTCACAGAAAAAGTAAAGTCATCAAAGTGAATGTTTTTATCGGTCTCATTCACAATATATGCATAAATGTAACCATCTTCAGGAATGGATACACTCATCTCCAGTTTTTCAAAATTATTCTCTTCTGGATCAAAGTTGCCGGTTACAGCTCTGTAAGTTTCCGACTCTTTCGTGATTGACACCCCTAGCAGGAAGACTTGCGCCAGCTAGGAGCTTAGGAAGGAAAAAGGATTGAACCGTGAAGCTCTTGCTAAGATGATCGGCACCTCTGGTGCTATCATTGGTAAGTATGAGCGGAATGAAAGAACTCCCTCTGTAGAGATTGCTAAGAATATCGCTCAGGCTCTAGGTGTAAGCTTGGATTACTTAGTAGGCAATACCGAACTCATTCTTGATCCTACGATCATTCAGAAGATACAAGAGATTCAGCGGCTGCCTGATCATGACCGGGAACACCTGCTCTATCTTATGGATAATGTCCTACAAAATGTAAAAGCTAAAAAAGCATTGGCAAAAGAAATTATAACACTAAAGAGTGTGATGATGGTTAGGATTTTACGTATCATTTAAATTTACATTTATAAGTTCACCAAATAGCCCATGATATTTCTTCGGGAATGACGAAAGTCATTAATGAGCCTGGTTTATTTGAGGTGACTTAATAAATCTTGCGATACTCAGATCAGACAATTATACAACTTAAAACGGAATGGCAAAACGCCTCTCATATGAGGCTGAATGAGACTAAGTACTATTCTCATTCCTCTTTTACACGTCTTTTTGCTTAATAAATAATAATTAGTGGGTTTTGGTGTGAAAATGCGTTAAAAAATAAAAAGGGAGTCAACAGGTTGATGTGACATATTGTAGAGCCCTGTGCCTGTTCCGATAGCTCCAGTAACTAACCAAAGATTTGGAATGCAGATTAACTTCTCCATAAAATTTTGACATTGAAGGTCTTTTTCAGGCAAACATTCACAACATCGATTATGAATTCTGATTTTCAGAAAGTAGTACTGTTTACAATCATCCTTAAAGAGCAATTATCCATTTGGTCAGCAAATCAATTGTATGACCAACATAGAATCTATTCGTCTTATTAGAATATAGTATGTGGATGGCATAATCCATAGCAACAAAAAAGGAGTCACAAATTAATGTAACTCCTTTGATGAGCCTCCAGTCGGATTCGAACCAACGACCCGCGCATTACAAGTGCGCTGCTCTGGCCAACTGAGCTATGGAGGCCTTAAAAACGGTTTGCAAAAATAACCGTACGGTTCAATTTCACAAACCTTATTTTGATTTTTATGAAGAAATAGAACTCAATTGAGATTTAAGATTCTCAAGCTCTCCTTTTGCTTCATTAATTCTGGTCTGAAGTTCTGCTTTCAATTTATCTGCAGTCTCTGATGCTGCGAAAAATTCCATGTTCGTATTCCATGTCGAAATATCATTTTCTAACTCTGAAATTTTTCTCCTTATGGAATGCTCCTGACGCTGAGCCTGCTTTTCTCCACCCGGAGAGCTTCGTGCTCTGCTCTGGTGAATATGATTTTGTAAGTCGGACCTGTCTCTATCCTGCAAATCTTCCAGGTTCAGGATCTTTTTCGTTACCTCATCAAATCGTGCCCGATCTTTCTTGATGGCATTGCGGGGAACGAATCCTAACTGCGCATGATTATCTACCAGGTCATACACGTCATCCAGATTAATCTCATCCTGCTCCGCAATCGCTTCAATCTGATCACAGATTTGAAGTTTCAGTTTAAGATTTTCTTCGTATCCCTTTTCCTGTTCAGAGTCCTGATCTCTTCTTTTGTTAAAGAAATGATCACAAGCAGATTTGAATCGCTTGTAAACCTCATTTCTTACTTTCTCAGGAACAGGTCCAATCTCCTTCCATTGTGCCTGCAAATCTTTGTACTTCTGAGTAGTGGAATTCCAGTCTGTACTTTCCTTAATCTCTTCAGCCTGAGTGATAAGCTCTTCTTTTCTCTTCAGGTTATCATCTCTCGTTGACTCCAGTCGCTTGAAGAACTGATTTTTGGCGGCAAAGAATTTTTTAAAGGAACCCCAAAATTGCTTGTTTATGGCCTTGGCTTTGTCTCTTGGCAGTCCGCCAATCTCTTCCCACCTCTTTTGTAACGACTGGATCTCCTTTGTCTTCTTATTCCACTCCGATATGCTGTCAGAATCAAACTGAACGAATGTCTCTGCTTCGTTAGCAAGCATAAGTTTCTTTTCGTAGTTTGCCTCAAACTCAACCTTTAGATTATCAAAGTAATCCTTTCTCTTAGAATATATCGTGTCTGAAGCTGCCTTAAATCTCTGCCACATGGCCTCCTGATCTTCTCTGGGCACAGATCCAGCATGTTTATATTCCTCATGCAATTCGTTGAGTTGAACAATCGCAGTTTTCAGATCTTCCTGGGCAGCAAGCGCCTCTGCACGCTCACATATCTCTTCTTTGATTTTAAGGTTCTTCTTACGATCAAGATCCTTAAGTTCAAAATAAATGCTTCGCTGATCATAGAAGCGATCAAGCAGGGCATTATAATTTGCCCATAGTGTTTTATTCTGTGCTCCTGGAACCGGTCCTGTTTTCTTCCATTCGCTCTGAATCTCCTTCACGCTGTTCATACTTGAACTGGACTCTTCTCCGTCCACGATTTCGCGTAGTTGCTCAAGCAAATGCTCTTTCTTCTTTAAATTATCTTCTTTCTGGCTTTCCAGGTCCTTATAGAACCGATTTCGTTTTGACCTGAGATCTGAATAAATAGCGCTAAACTCTTTATCCGCTTCATCGCCGTGGTATTCAAAGGCTTCCGGATCATTACCTTCTGATTCAAATTTCTTAAGAGCTGTTTCCTTTTCTGCCTCATAAAGCTCATCAAACCGTGGCTTGAGTGCTTTGATTACCTTGTCTACTCTTCGGATGCGCTCCTCCTTACTTACTTCACGAATCCTGGTAAGCAATTCAGCTTTGTCGGTGTTACTAAAGTCAAAATCTTCCTCTTCCTCCTCATTATTCTCATCCGATTCAGAACTATCTGCATCCTTCGCTGTTTCTTCCTTCGCTTCAGCTTTTTCAGGAACGTTGGCATCAGTCTCCTTCGGATTTGAAGGAGTCTCAGCCTGAGCTCCAGGAAGATCCTCCTCCTTCGCAGGTTCAGATGACTGTAATTCAGCCATATCATTCTCAGAAGAATCGTTCGCTGCTTCCTGAACATCAGACGATTCCAACTCATTACTCTGAACTTCATTCACTTGTTCATTGTCAGTGCCGGAAACAACTTCTGATTGATCTTCTTTCACGGTCTCCTCAGTAAGTGATAATTCAGCATCCTGCATTTCAGGCACATCCGCTTTAGATGTATCACTTTCTACTTCATGGTTTTCAGGAATTTCAGATTCCTCATTCTGAGAAATCTCCTGCGCAGGTGCGCTCCCGGACTCAAAATCAGATGATTCGTCCGGTTCTCGGGTTTCTTTTACTTCTGATTCAGCCTCATGCTGAACTACTTCAGGTGTTTCTGCTGATTCGGCAGAAACATCCTGCACTTTTTCCACATTTTCCATTCTTGGGAGCCTATTACTACTCTTAAGACACAAAACTAACCAATTACCCTAATTCAGTCTCGGATCTTTTGGATAGTTGGATATGAGCCTGAATTTTCCGCCCATGGACTTAAGACACTCTTTCCATAGCTCATGGTTGTCCCGGTCAAATATTAGTTCCGCACTTGCGTTTTTAAAAACGATCCATGACTTTGCTTTCATTTCATCCAACAACTGTCCGGGAGACCAACCGGAGTATCCAAGAAAAAGGCGGATGTCAGATTTTGTGATTAATCCTGTATTTACCAAACTTAGTAATTCATCAAAATCATGTCCCCATCTAACCCCTTCTGCAACAACATTAGAGGACTCCTTCATATGATCACTTCGATGAATAAAATGCAGCGTGTCCTGTTCTACCGGCCCGCCTACAAACAAATCCGGATCAAAACTTCCCGATTCTTCCAGTACATCCGGCAGCTTAATGTTTGCACCTCTGTTTAAAACGAAACCGATCGTACCGTTTTCATCATGCTCACAAATAAGAATGACGGTACGGTCGAAATTTGGGTCCGGCAGGTAGGGTTCAGAGATAAGTAAATCCCCTTTGGCTGGTTCAATAAGTTTATCTGATGAAAAATAGTCCATTAGTGCAACGCAGGTCTGATTGGCAACTCATCCAAAATTACGCCTTCTTTTAATTTCATTTCTTCAAGCCTTTGATAAACAGGCTCTTCCTCAAAATAATTAAGTGCCATTTTTACAAAAACTTCTCCATGTCTTGCCTCGGAAGCCCAGAGTCTGTGATAAAAATCCTTCAAATCACCTTCCTCAAGTGCTTCATATACGAGCCTGAAACGCTCTGCCCCACGGGTTTCGACCAATGAAGCCAAAAGCAGACGGTCCATAAAGCGATCATCTCTCCCGTCTCTGCAAATCTTCAATAGCTGCTTAATGTATAGGTCTTGAGGAATTTCATGATTGAGCTGAAGTCCCCGTTCCTGCATAATCTCATAGACATCTCTAAAATGTTCCAGTTCTTCAACAGATGTATCAATTAATTCAGAAATGATTTCCGTCCTGTTGGGATATTTGGCCACAAGGCTCAGCGCCATTGCTGAGGCTTTTCGCTCACAATCCGCATGATCCTGAAGAAAGGAATCAAAATCATTCATCACCGCAGCAATCCATTCTTTTTTTGATGGAACAGTCAGGTCTATTCTAAACTTCATCTAATTTTGATTGTTCTCTATTCGCACTCAAAACTAAAGCATGAGAGAAGATATTGCCTCCATTAGAAACGAATATACCAGCGCAGAACTTGATGAGACGTCCGTAGCTAAGAATCCTGTCAGCCAGTTTGAGAAATGGTTCCACGAGGCACTCTCCAGTGAGCAGATTGAGCCGACAGCCATGACATTGGCCACTGTCGATTTAAATGGTCAGCCTTTTCAACGAACAGTGCTTCTTAAGACATTTAATGAAAATGGATTTGTTTTTTATACCAACTACAAAAGCAGGAAAGCGGATCATATGAGCAATAATCCGAAGGTATCCCTCCTTTTTCCTTGGTATTCGCTGGAAAGACAGGTCATTGTTACCGGACAGGTTGAGAAAATTTCCGCTAAGGAATCTCTTAAATATTTTATTACCCGACCAAGGGGCAGCCAGATTGGTGCATGGGTATCCAATCAAAGTGAAGTAATTACATCAAGGAGTATTCTTAATATGAAGCTGGCTGAAATGAAGAAGAAATTTAAGGATGGAAAAATCCCGCTTCCGGATCACTGGGGCGGTTTTCGTGTGATCCCTGATTCCATTGAATTCTGGCAGGGCAGAGCCAATCGATTACATGACAGAATCATGTACGAAAAAGACAGCAATCACAACTGGGGGATAAAGCGTCTGGCGCCCTGAGATGAACTCCATTTACCTTGAACGGTATGCATGGAAAGAGCGCCTGTTTCCTACATATACAGCTGACCCTGAGTTAAGTCACATCATTGTTATTCCAGCTTTTAAGGAAAAAAAACTATCAGAAGCATTGGACTCAATTAACAATTGCGAAGATCCAAAAGGCAAAGTTTTGATCCTTGTGGTTATTAATGAATCGGAAGATGCCGATAAGGAAACAATTACAATCAATCGCTCCTGCCTGGAAGAATTGAAAGATTATCAATCCAACTACCAAATTCTTTTTTCCCACATTAAACTACCAGCTAAAAAAGCGGGAGTTGGTCTTGCCAGAAAGATCGGAATGGATGAGGCGGTCAGAATCTTTAACAGCATTAATCAGGATGGAACGATTATTTGCTATGATGCGGATTGCCGGTGTGATCCAGACTATCTGACGACTATTGAAAAACATTTTGATAATGCAGCCACCCTTGCAGGTGTAGTGTTTTATGAGCATCAGCTTAACGGCCCCAATCATGAAGCCATACTGAGCTACGAACTATACCTGAGGTACTATATTGATGCACTTAGATTTGCGGGATACCCATTCGCCCATCAAACGCTGGGGTCATGCATCATTGTTCGATGTTCACACTACCAGTTGCAGGGTGGGATGAATACAAGAAAGGCGGGAGAGGATTTCTATTTCTTAAATAAAATCATTCAACTGGGTGGTTTTGTGGAAATCAATACTACAACGGTCCGCCCGTCTGATCGGGTCTCTGACAGAGTTCCGTTTGGTACCGGAAAGGCAATCGGGCAGTTGCTTGAGTCAGAAGATTCGTATACCGTTTATAATCCCCGATCATTTGAAGACCTGAAAAAGTTCATTGGCAACCTTTCGACATTTTGGCAAAATGAAGTTGTAGAAATTCCTGAAACAATTCTGGAGTTTTATGAAGGAAAAGTTTTGGATGAAATTGATCGCATAAAAACTCAAACTACTACCCTTTCGACCTTCACGCAACGATTCTTCAGATGGTTTGATGCATTTAAGATTTTGAAATTCATTCATTTCGCCAGAGACCGATACTACCCAAATGTTCCATTGGCTGATGCGGTCAACTGGCTCGGAAATAGTTTTGAAATAAAACTTCCTGAGGATGAAGAGCAGAAACTTGTTCACCTCAGGGCATTTGACAGAAAATGGATCAGATTAAGTCAAACAGGTCCTTAACTCCAAGGAAGTGTTTCACCTGAAAACCTTCCGCATGTTCAACTCCGATTCTTAGCCCGAATTCTTTTGAACGAGCATCAATCATATCCATAAATCCTTTAGAACTAATGAATGTTTCTGGCTCCTGACTTTCAGGATCAAAAAACTGCGACCCAAAAGCCATGATGGCCTGCTTCCTCTCTTCCACCGCTGACGAAACATCGACCAGCACATCCGGCTCATGAGAAGTACTTTGAATAGAGAAATACAGTTTATCAGGACGATGTGCTTCCTGCTCCTGACCGGAATGTTTTGTCTTCACTGCCTTGAGGCCGGCAATGAAACAGGCTGTCTCAACTAATTGAGCACACCTGGGGTGATCTGGATGCCTGTCATAGATCGAATTTGTAATGACTAATTTTGGCCTGTACTTTCTAATCATTCCTGCCACCTTTAACTGGCTTTCTTTACTATTTTCAAAAAAACCATCAGGCAGTCCCAGGTTTTCCCTGGCAGACAACTTAAGAATCCTTCCGGCAGCTTCCGCTTCCTGCGACCTGATTTCAGGAGTCCCCCTTGTTCCAAGCTCTCCTTTTGTCAAATCAACAATTCCGGTTTTATATCCGGCCTTTTGATGAACAAGCAACGTCCCTCCAAACGAAAGTTCAACGTCATCTGGGTGAGCTACAATGGCAAGTATGTCCAGTTTCATATTCAATTAATTGAGTAGCAAATAAAACACCACTTATGTAATTATGGTTTTCACACCCATGAAAATCTCTAATTTAAAGTTTCCAATTAAAAAACCTAAAATTTAAACCTATGCTAAAAAATGACGAATTATTACGAATCGTCATCCTGCTCCTGTTCTTTGGAGTTTTGCCAAAACTCACCCAGGCGCAGGATAGCGATCTGAGGCCCGTTACTTCAAAATACGTTTTGAAAAATGTGACGATTGTTCAGGCCCCAGGTCGTACGATTCAAAATGGGACCGTTCTCATCGAAAACGGGATCATCAAAGCCGTTGGCACAAGCATCTCCGTTCCCGCTGATACCTGGGTCGTTGATACTGATTCAATGTACGTATATGCCGGATTCATCAGCGGACTATCCAACATCGGTGTTGACAAACCAAAGGATCGTGAAGGAAATGATGATCGTAAATTGACCGGTACTCCAACCTATGAACGAGCTGGTATCACTCCTGATGTAAGTGTTCGATCGATGCTTAATCCTTCAGAAAAATCGGTTGCCGATTTTCGTAAGCTTGGGTTCACAAGCGCTCATACTGTGCCACATAATGGTATGATGGCAGGAACAGGCGCTATCATTTTACTCAATGGATCTTCCAATGAAGACATGCTGGTAAAAGACAATACAGCTTTATTCAGCCAATGGCAGGGAGCAAGTGGGGTCTATCCCAACACTGTTATTGGAATCATGGCTAAATACAGAGACCTGTACAGAAAAGCCGGTCAGGCTCGCGTCTATTCATCAAAGTATGCTTCCGGCAGCAATGGAATGGAACGTCCAAACGCTGATAAGGTCATTGAATCACTTTATCCTGTAGTCACACGTCAATTGCCTGTAATATTCAAAACAGAGGAACTCCTTGATATTACAAGAGCTCTTACATTGAAAAATGATCTTGGATTCAATTTGATGCTGGGAGAAGTGAAGCAGGGCTGGGATGTAATCAACCAGATTAAGAGTTCAGGTGTCCCGGTGTTTCTATCCTTTGATTTACCTGAAATGAAAGAGGAGAAAGAAGAGAAAGAAGAGAAAGAAAAAGAAGAAAAGGAAGAAGGTGATACTGAGGAGAAAAAAGCACCTACTTTGGAAGAGGAAGAAAAAGCCGCACTTGAAAAGAGAAAAGCTGAAATGGTGAAGAATTACTATACCCAGCCATCCAAATTCGCTGCACAAGACGTGAAATTTGGTTTCTCAACAATGGAAGGCAAGTCCAAAGATTTTAAAGGGAACATGATGAAAATCATCGAAAACGGACTTTCAGAAGACAAAGTACTGGCAGCCCTCACCACCACCCCGGCTGAATTGTTGGGAGTTTCAAATCTGATGGGGACAGTTGATAATGGAAAAATGGCTAACCTGATCGTGACGGACAAACCATATTTTGAAAAAGAGTCGAATGTCAGATACGTTTTTGTGGATGGAGTGAAATATGATTTCGAAGTAAAGGAGAAAAAGAAGAAGAAAAATGGTTCCGGTGAAGCCACCGTTGAACCAGAAGGAACATGGAATTACACAGTCGAAACTCCTGAGGGAGATGGAAGTGGTGTGATCGCAATAAAAGGAAGTAATGGAGACCTTTCAGGTACAATAAGTGTAAGCTACAATGGCAGTACCAATGACATCAGAGATGTATCCGTTGATGGTTCTACCGTGACATTTTCTTTTACACTTAATATGGGGCAAGACTCAACTGTTGACATTACAATGGAGATTGATGGGGATTCATTTGAAGGTACACTTTCTGTGGCTGAGTTTGGAAGCTTCCCAATGGAAGGATCAAGAGACCCTAAATAACAAAACGATACTAACATGAAAAAAATACAATTAATACTAATCCTTCTTCTTGGTGTCAGTTTTGTGATGGCACAGGAAAAAGGAAGTATACTTATAAAAGGCGGGACTGTGCTTACCGTCACCAATGGTACGCTTGAAAATACAGATGTACTCATTAGAGACGGAAAAATTTCCAAAATTGGATCTGGCTTAAAAGCACCATCCGGAGCAAAAACCATAGATGCGTCGGGGTTGTATGTAATGCCAGGAATCATAGATGCACATTCACATCTTGCGCTTGACGCAGTAAATGAAGCAACCGCTCCAGTTACTGCCGAGGTATGGGTTGGCGATGCGCTTAATCCACTGGATGTTGGGATTTATCAGGCGCTGGCAGGTGGTGTAACAGCTGCCCATTCGATGCACGGATCAGCCAACGCGATTGGCGGTCAGTGTGAAACAGTGAAGTTCAGATACGGAGTAGTGGATCCTGAAAAAATGAGAATGCAGGGGGCTCCTCGTACAATCAAATTTGCGCTGGGAGAAAATCCTACCAGAGTCCACGGTTCTGGTAATGGAATTTTGCCACGAACAAGAATGGGAGTTGAGCATGTAATCAGAAGCTCTTTTGAAGATGCAAAAGCCTATATGGAAGCTCAGGATGCCTACAACAACGGAATGAAGCAGAAAGGATTTAAAGGCAAAGCACCGGAATATGATATCCGACTTGAGACACTGGCTGATATTCTGCGAGGTAACATCATCATTCACTGTCATTCTTATCGTGCCGATGAAATCTATATGTTGATGCAGGTATGCAAGGACTTTGGAATTGAAAGACTTGTATTCCAGCATGTAAACGAAGGATTCAAAGTGGCACCAGAACTCGCAAAGTTTGGAGCTATGGCTTCTGTCTTCTCTGACTGGTGGGCGTATAAATTTGAAGTGTATTACAGTACTGCATATAATGCAGCCATCCTTACTAAAAACGGGGTGACGACTTCAATTAATTCAGATTCGGGTGAGTTAATCAGACATCTTTATCATGAAGCAGCAAAATCTCAGAAGTATGGCGGACTTTCAGATGATGAAGCCCTTTCGTTGATTACCATAAATCCGGCAAAGCAATTAGGAGTTGATGATCGAATTGGATCAATTGAAGAAGGGAAAGAAGGAGATATTGCTATTTTCAAAAATCATCCACTATCTATCTATGGAATTCCGCAATACACCATTGTGGATGGAATTGTCAGGTTTGACAGGGCGAATGATCCTGCAGATATGCGAATCTATCCGGATCCGGAAGAGAAAATCGACGTGACTTTTTATGTTAAAGAAGATTACGATCGATGCATGCAGAATACAGAATTTTTATTCACTGAAAAATGAAATTGACGATGAATAAATCAATAAAACACATACTGACCATTGCACTGATTTTTGTAACAGGAGTTGCTGTAAGTCAGGTTGCAAAAGGCAAAACAGGAACGTTCGCATTAACGAATGCAACGATAGAAACTGTCACAAATGGTACTATTCCAAATGGAACGCTGGTAATTACAGATGGAAAAATTTCAGAGGTTGGATCCAATGTGACAATTCCCGCAGGTGCTGAAACAATCGATTGCTCTGGTTTAACCATTTACCCGGGCATGATTGATTCAGGGACATCCCTGGGTCTGGTGGAAGTTTCCTCAGATCCAAGAACTCGTGACAACAGTGAAATTGGAGATGTAATACCTCATATTCAGGCTTTGACTGCTGTAAACCCTAACTCTGCGCTGATCCCTGTGACCAGAGTCAGCGGAGTAACAACAGTTATGAGCGTGCCATCGGGAGGATTATTCCCGGGAACTGCTGCACTCATCAATCTTCATGGATACAATCCTGATCAGATGTTTGCCGGAGTGAAGGCTGTCGTAATGAATTTTCCGGCAACCGGAAGAAGAGGACGTTGGGATCGAAGATCCGATGAGGACATTAAGAAAGGTGCGGAAAAAGCACTAAAACAACTCGATGATGTGTATGACAAAGCAATCCAATTTCACAAAATAGATTCTGCTGGAGGAAAACAGGCATACTATCCAGAAATGGAAGCTCTTCTTCCAATGGTCAAAGGTGAAAGAAAACTGATGATCAATGTAAATGCTGCAAATGACATCAAAGCTGCCATCAAATGGGTAGATGGAAAAAATCTCGATGTTGTTTTCTGTGGAGTTGCGGAGGGCTGGAGAGTAGCAGAAGAACTGGCAAAAGCTAATATTCCTGTAATAGCAGGACCTGCACTAAGCAATCCTCGTCGATCTTATGACAGGTATGATCGTCCGTATGCCAATGCAGGCATCATGCAAAAAGCCGGTGTTAAGGTGGCTCTTAGAACCAATGAGACCGAGAATGTCAGAAACCTTCCTTATAACGCAGGATTCTCTGCGGCCTATGGAATGGGGCGTGAAGAAGCCTTAAAAGCTATCACCATCGTTCCGGCTGAAATATTGGGTGTCGGTGACAAATACGGTTCACTGGAAAAAGGGAAAATTGCTAATCTGTTTGTTACAGATGGAGATCCATTTGAAACAAAAACTCAGGTGAAATATGTATTCATAGCAGGCTGGATGGTTCCCATGGACAGCAGACATATCCAGTTATACAATGAATTTCTGGAAAGGGCTCCTGGAGTTGACAAGTAAGAAAAAAAGCAAATTTTTAAAAGACCCTGTCTCTTATTCCAGAGTCAGGGTCTTTTTTTATCTGTTCCAGCGCAAGATTTCTTCATTTTTCACATCTAACAAATCAACATTGTAGGACTCGCATCCGAGAAGATGGCAATAGTCACTCGATGTTATGGTTTTGCCGTTGATGGCTTCCAATTTATAATAAATATGTTATTCCGATCCTGACGACCCGACAAGCACAATTAAGGAATTAATGTCAAGTTACCAGCTTAAATCCGGCACCAGAAGTGGAAGTGGAACAGCGGAGGAAGATTATCCTGACAGAAACCATGATGCACATATTCAGGATTTCGAATACGTGGAAAACCTGGGTGATCTGGATGAATGTAATGGTACAGGAGTAACTCAGGAATTCCCGAACGGGACCTACTATTATGTGATTACTTCAGATTTCCCGATAACACCTAATTGTTTTAAGGGAACACCGGATGAAGACTGGCAAATAGGAATGTGATTATCCAAACAGAAGTTCCGCTGTAAGCAGGGACTTCTGTTTTTATCCCTAAGATCAACTTGATCCAAATGCCAGCAATTTGTACTCATCCATTATACGGATAACAGCTGATCTCATAATACGCGAATTTTTCTTTTCATCGGACCCAAAAATTCCGGAAGCATATCCATGCCATACCGCTTTATGCCTTTTTCTGTCAATAAAAGTAACAAGTATTGTACCTTCAGTTAACCGATAAGTCACTTCATCATAGCTTTCATTTCGAAAGTTCCCGTTTGCAACATAGGCATCATGAATGCTGCCATCAGGAAGTGTATCCTTTTTAAAAACAACTTCCTTATCTGAGAAGTTAGCCTTTATCCACCCCTGAAATTGAGGCTGATTAAAACCCCTTAAATTAAAATCTTCATAAAATACAGAATAAAACACAAGCAAACCTGGTTTCTTACTGCTATGATCATAGCCCCATGATTGCAAAGTACTTTTTAGATATTTCTCCAAAACTTCCTTTTCCATTTCCGATCCGGAAAAAGAAGAATTTCTTGCAAAGTCAAAGGATTTATAACGGTTAAAATTCCCCTCATAGCTATAATCAGAGTCTACGACATGCTCATAAGAATTACATGAAAAAATTAAGGTTGCAACAGTCAGAATGATCAAGTTTTTCATAACTCAAAATTTCAGATAAGATAATTTACTAAAAATCAGAGTCGAAACCTACTTTCAAATGACTGTTCAGTGACACATTAAAGTAAGCATTCAGAAATGAGGCGTTTAGGGTTTTTCCAAATTCAAACATCATGGTTGAATCATTTTCGATCTCAATCGATCTACAGAATTATACTTTGTTGAAGCCAGAAGAAGGATGAGGTCTTCATGGAGTGCAGAAATCGAAGCGAGGTTATTCAATAATGTGGACCCAAAAGAATTCACATATGTGACCAGAGATGATAGCTTTCTTCAGCTGGCCATATCAAGATTCTTTTGAGTTAGTTAGTAGAATTGTGAAGTTGGAGCCTCGCCCCGAGCGGGGCTTTTTTATGAAAGCACTCGTGATGGTAAAAGGAAAAGAGCTTTAATGAATTCAAACACTCCAGTTACAGCAAAACCAAAAATCCTGAAAGGAATACTCAGCAGGAATATTACCGGATACAGTACCAGAAAAAGCAAAGCCAATGGCCAGCATAGAAATAATAGAAAGAACCAAAGTAATATTTTCATCGTCAACCTTTTGAGAATCAAACGGTATTATCAACTACCGGTTTGCATTTTTTCCTTTCCCAGATGTATTAAGCATAAACATCTTTCCATAACAACAAAGAGCCGATTGCTAAGCAGTCGGCTTTTTGAAGCAGGTTTATCATTCTAAAGTTGAATCGGAACCCGTACCATGGTATCATCCCAACCAATGATCATATGCGCACCATTGTCAGAAGCTTCAAACATTATTCCAAGTGCCTCTACTGTTGAAGGTGTTTTTTGAGTAGGCACCTTGATTGTTGCCAGTGTGGATTTATCCTTATCGAATCCATAGTGTCCCCATCCATCCAGATCACTGCTAAAAAATATTTCCCATTCACCTTCCTGCGGAATTGCATATATGGTATATCTTCCGGCTTTCAGTTTCGTCCCGTTGACTGTTGCATCAGTAAAAAAGGTTATTTCGGTTGATTCATTAGCACCCACTCTCCATATTTCCCCAAACTTCTGAAGTTCTCCAAAAATCTTTCTTTCTTTCTTCTGCGGACGTGAGTAAACAACTTTGATTTTAGGTTCATCCGCTTTCTTAGCCTCTTCTGTTTTGGCAAAGCCTCTAAAAGCCGCTCTTGGTGGGAAGTATGCAGCATCCATCGGGCTGCCATCCATTTTTGGAAATTCCTGTGCAATTGCACCACCTGATAACAGGATACAAAAAGCTAATAGTGATAGTAATTTTTTCATATTATGGTTTCTTAAAATTTATCTACAAGTTATTGAAAAACTAAATAGTCAGAAGTTGAATTGAGTCTCACTTAAGACCTTTCACAATAAAAACAACAGAAACCAATGAGCTCATCAAACAATATTTTCTTTGCAGGGAATGTGATTATGGGGATAAAGAATTCGCTGAAGACAATCGCTTGAAGGAATTGACACACTGAAAAGCCACGCTTTCGCATGATGGAATAGCGGGGCTTCTTTATGGTTATGACATAATAATCGAGTAGAGACTACTGCGCCCAAATTCTTAACACCATCGTCTCATTGAGGGTATCATCAAAGTCATCATCTGACTTGGGCTCCCATACTCCGCCCCGCAATTTCACCCAAACTCGATTGTTCGAAGAATCCTGCCACCAGGTCTCCCCTTCAGAGTCTCTCACTTCCTGTAAGGAATTAACCTGATCATATGTGCTAAAACTTCCATTAAACTCTCTCTGAAGTCTGACTGTCAACCCTGTTACACTTCCGTCAAACTCAATTCCAATCACCTGAGTATCTGTGTCTTCCATCATATTTTCGACATACATCTGAAAGTTTGTTGGGTGATCGATTTCATCCGGAAATGTTAATTCATAAATACCATCCGGAGATGTTGCGAAATCACGCATGTGATTCAGAGCCCATGATTGTTGTGCACTCGTTACACTCCATGTTCCCACCGGATTTACCATATCATTTACATCAAACCTATTCACATGTATGGCCATATAATCATTAAAGGGTTGGTTTTGTGGAGGTACCCACCCTACTCCATGCAGGACAAATCCATAGAATCCATAAAATGGTCCAGGGACACTCACACCTCCCGTTATCTCCTTCCCAAGGGGATCTTCAGAAATTTCCTTTCCATAAGTCAGAAATGGATCATCATAAACGAAGTAATTTTCGGCTGGTCCCCAGAAGCCATAAGGATCCCATAGTGCACTGGCTAATGTGAAATAGCTATAACCTGCTTTCAGCTTTACACCCGGATGAGACTCAATCATTAAATTATCATAATTTCTTACCAACCCTTTATCAACAGGTCGCAGGTAGTAATCATCACTGGCAAAAACCCCTGCTCGATCGTACTCAGCAACCGGAAAATTCACTACGATATTGTTGCGCATGCTAAAAGCACTGTGATATGTTGCGAAAGCGACGGGAGTTGATGAGGGGTGAAACTGGTAATCTGCAGTTTCCGGTCTCCCTGTTCCGTTCATCATGAAGTTGAGACTTGTACCCACCACCAGGCTTCTTTCGATGACGCCATCCGCACCAGAACCCGCGAAAAATCTTCCGCAATTGTCAGCAGACACTACTCCGGTAATATCTGTCCAGACTCCCCGATCCCAGGCACCATTGTCTCTGTTTTTCCAGGTCTTGTACCTGGAAAGGGAAAACCTTCTAAGTGCTTCAAAAGATTCTGATTGAATATCTGTTCTTCCATCAGTTGTTGACCAGTATTGAAGCTCACCGGTATCACCATCCTCATTGATTTGCGGGTTGTCAAGGTGAATGCCGTCATTCTTGTTTGAATGTGATGTGTTATTATCAAATACACCAAACAGCAAACGGTTTGGCCGCAGCACCAGTCCGTCGGTATGAAGCACGCCCTGACTCAATCCCCATGGGTGTAACGGATAAGCAAGCCAATATCCAAACGTCTGACAATCTGCTGCAACGTTGTTCGTCACCGTGTTATCAGGATTGCTTATCCAAAAACCTGATGATCCCTGCTCTCCAATCTCGTGCATTAGTAACTGGTATCCCCAGTCCGGGTTTCTTACATGAAGAACCAGGTTACCATCGATGATATTTCTCCGCTCAACTGCATCTTCGGTAAACAACCCATGTCCCCTCGTATCATAGATGATATTGTTCTGAACAAGAACCCCATTCGTTCCATGTATAACAATGCCTCTGTTGAATGAAGAGTTAATCGTATTCCCCCGGAAATACTGACCCTCAGCATCATTAAGTGTTTCAGTACCGCTGTAGCTCAACATATGCCAGTGAAAAGGATATCTTCTGAGTCGGGCTCTCTGTCCGGCTCGTCGAAACTCAACTCCCTCTACATGTGCTGTGGCATTGGGCATGATCATCGTATGAACGCCAAAACCCTCGTTATTCCATGTATCATCGTCAGGAGCCTGAATAACGATATTCCGTGTCAGGTTTCCCACTTCTGCCCGTTCATCCAGCACAAGCGGTGTATGCTCTGTATCCGTGTCCGGAACCGGCGGGTCGACAACATTAGCAGAAGAAAGACTCATTCCGTCAGAGACAGGGTATTGAAGCAATCCCCATCGATGGGCATTTAAACCACTGGATATTGTAAGTTCATTTCCGCTTAATGCTGCTATCTCGGTTCGTTGCGTAACAGAAACGCCAAATCCCGCCTCATAGTAATCTGTTGGAGCAATGACAATCTGATCACCGGCTCTCCAGTCAGGTGCCTCGATCAGGCTTAATGAAGTACTCCCTGCATCTGCATGTGCATTCAGTTTTGTCCATATTACATCAGGAACCGGCCCATGTAACTCTAAAGCCCCATTCATTACCATAATGCCTCTGGTTCCCATATCCATAAAGCTCGCTTCCAAATCCGTATCATTTAGCGTAATTATTGCCTGATGAGTATGAGGAGCGCTTTCCGAGCCAATTCTAAGCGCCCCGTCAATCACTATCCATTCACTTGTCAATTCAAGGTCTTTCTCATCAAATTCCAACACGCCATTGATCGTCAACCCAGCCAATGGAGGAGGTGACTCATCCAACAATATATAATCCTCCGATGGTATAACGACTTCATCTCCGGCAACAGGTTTTCCTCCACTTCCCCATGTTGCAGGATCTGACCAAAGTTTAACTACCGCTGAATTGTTTACTTCGATTATTTCAGAAAAAACGGCTCGTTCACATCCCTCCTCTTCAATTCTGGCTCGATAATAACCTTTTTGTTGCGTCATCGTGGTAATGTGTGAATCTGATGTTGCTCCGGAAATATCAGACCACTGTAGTCCGTCTTCTGAACTTTCCCACTGAAGCGACCCACGATATGAGCCAGCTTCCAGTTTTAGCGTGTCAAATGTGCTGACTGTCAGGGTCTGCTGTGCAGAGGTAATAAAAGATAATATGACAAGTCCAACAAGAAATGTGTATTTAATTAATCTCATTGGATTTTGATTTTAATTTGATCGTATCCGGAAGGTGATTCCAGATATAGAATATAAATGCCACGAGCAAGATCACTCACCTGAATCTCCAGTTTGCCCTCTTTCAATTTTCCTGAACGCTGTACTCTTCCCTGTGTATCCACCAGTTTTATAAAGGCTCCTCTTAACTCGCTTTGGATAGTAAAAGAAGATTTTACCGGATTGGGAAAAACTTTAAATAAATCAGATTCTTCAAGCCCGTCAACAATTTGACATTCCTCTTCCTGATTGATGGCAACTGCAACTACGTGTGTCGTCTGACAATATGCCTGAAAAACACACAGAAGCATTCCGCCAATTAATATTTTCTTCATAAGACCGAATTGATTTTTGATTTCGTCAAGGAAACACAAAGCTGCTTTACAGAATCGGTGAGGGTCATGTTCAAGGGGTCTACAAAAGGTCTACCAGTGAAAACATCCCGGATTTACGAATTGGTCGATTAATCAGCGATTCTTTAAACCATTTACATAACTTCTGTGTCATCAATAAACTCATGCAAATACACACTGCCATGAAAAAAAATGAAATCATTATCGAAGTAGAAGAACTCCTAAGGAGTGCGAGAATTTTCCGGAACGAAAGTCGATTGGATGAAGCTATTCGAGAACTCCATATTGCTCTTGAACTCTGTGAAAAATTTAAAGTCAGCAAGGAAAAAGCAAGGCCGCTATCACTGCTGGCCAACATCCAACATGACCTTGGAAACAATAATGCCTCTCTGGAATCCTACAGAGATGCGCTCTCAATTGCAGAAAATGAATCCAAACCCAAACAAATAGCACATATCACGAGGCGCATTGCCGATGTGGAAAGGGAACTGGGAAGTCTGAAGGAATCTTTAAGTCATTACCAAAAAGCGCTCAAATACTATCGTGCGAACGTCCCGGCATCACTTAACACAGCCAATGCATTGAGAGGTCTGGCGCTTCTTAAGGAAAAAATGGTGGATTACTCAGATGCTAAAAAACTATGGAAAGAAGCAAAGACACTTTATGAAAAACTTAAAATAGAAGATGGAGTCAAAGAATGCCTAAACAGATTGAAAAGACCAGAATTCAGTTAAGCCTTTATCGATTTCATTTAAGCGTTTTCTTTTTCAAGAAATTGTAAAAGAATCACCCCTCTCGGTATTAAATTGCTAAAATACCATCGCACTAAAAATTGTCACCCGGTAAAAGCTTTAGCGAAAAGGACTTTGAGGCACTTTTCAGGGAGTACTTTCCGTACCTCTGTGCTTTCGCCAAAAAATACGTGTCTGATCAGGATGAGTGCAAGGATATTGTCCATAATGTCTTTTTAAACTTGTGGAAGAATCAGGATGGGATTGACCTGACTGCCCCCATAAAACCTTACCTTTTTAAGTCCGTCCATAATCGGTGCCTAAATCATATTCGAGATCAAAAGAAAATTGTCAGGCATGATCTCATTCAGAATAGTGAGTCTATTCCGGAGTATGTTGAATCAAGAGATTATCTTGAAGAGTCAGAACTTGAGCAAAAGATATCAAAAGCCGTAAATGGTCTCCCTGAGAAGTGTCAAAGAATTTTTCGTCTAAGTCGTTTTGAAGGGAAGAAATACAAGGAAATTGCGACCATTGAAGGGCTTTCAGTAAAAAGTGTTGAAGAACAGATGTCAAAAGCATTGAAGTTGTTAAGACAAGAACTTATCGAACATCTGATGATTTTATATTTTTTTATCCATTTAATACCAGGGTTATGACTCATTCACGTGTGTCCATGGTGTAAATATGAACCAAAGTACAAACGATAGCGAACTAATCACTCGCATAAGCAGAAAACTGGCAGGTGAAGCCACGGCTGAAGATTTAGCTATTCTTGATACTCTGGTGAACAAGAATGAGGAGAATCGGAAACTATATCAGGAAATGGTTCGCACCTGGGAAGAGACTGAAAAAGGAAACTTGTTTACCGCTGAGGAAACAGATGCAGAATGGGTGCGGCTGAGAGATGCCATGCGTGAAGCAGATTCCCGGGGTTCTTCATTCTCTGTTTTGAAAATTGCCGCATCAATCGGAATCATAATAGCGGCTGGTCTTACCTTCTTGTTTCTTAATCAAAACAAACAAACAGAAATTCTTGCACAGCAGGTACAAACTGAAATACTGTCAGACGGATCTTCTATTACGTTGAACGCTAATGCGGAATTGACTTATCCAAAGGAATTCCCGGAAGCATTCAGAGAAGTGAGGCTAATCGGTGAAGCTTTTTTTGAAATTGAAAGAAACCCCATAAAGCCATTTGTTATTCATACATCATCAATGGATGTAACTGTTTTAGGTACATCATTTACCGTGAGATCTTTAGAGACGGAAGAAACGGCTGAAGTTGTTGTAGCAACCGGTTCGGTCAAAATATCTGCCGGGGGAAAGACCATCACACTTAAGACCGGAGAGCGCGGAATTCTGGATAAGAATTCCGGTCAGTTGTTTAAAGTGCTCAATGAGGATCCCAATTTTATGGCCTGGAAAACGAAAAGATTCTCATTTGATGATGTCACTCTTGATGTTGTAATTCAAGTATTGAATAATGCCTATCAGAGTACGCTGTATCTTAGGAGCAGTGAACTGGCAAATTGCCCTGTTACCGTTTCATTTGAGGAGAAATCGCTTGAATCAATTCTGGAGGTTCTTAAAGCTACTCTTCAATTGTCTGTTAAGGAAACTGCTAAAGGAACTGAAATAAGTGGTGAGGGCTGCTAAAGCAATGTATGTCTTTATTTCGTTGGTCTATATTTTTCTTCTTTTTCCTTCTGAAATTCACGGTCTCAGGGCAACAACCGGTATTCGAAAAAAGACTAACCCTTGACCTGAAGGAAACGCCTCTTTCCAGCGTGCTGGATCAAATTGCTGAACAGGCCAATATTTCGTTTTCCTACAGCTCCAGAAATATTCCGGTCGATCAAAAAATCACAATACTCGTTTCTGGTGCCAGGCTTAGCGAAGTACTGGACGAAGTTTTTGCCGGGCTGAGCATTGAGTATTTATGGACTGAGGGGAAAATGATTCTGCGAAAAGCGAAAGTGTCAGAAGATGGGAAAAGACAGAACTATACGGTTAGTGGTTACATCAGGGATTCTGAAGATGGGGAAACACTAATTGGCGCGACCGTCCTTGTCGAAGAGTTATCTGCGGGAACTATCACCAACCCCTACGGCTTCTATTCCTTAACACTTCCTGAGGGGAAATACACCCTCCGATACTCTTATATTGGGTATGAAGGAACTGCAAGACAGATCGGTCTCAGTAGAAACACAAAACTGAATTTTGACCTCCAGGCAAGTGCTTCTTTCCTTCAGGAAATAGTGGTTACACCAAATGACTCGCTTCAGGTCGTTGAAAACATTCACTCAAATATTACCGTCCTTAAGAGCAGTACCATTTTACAAAAACCATCCGTTCTTGGGGAACCTGATGTCATAAAGTCTCTTGACATCCTTCCGGGAATTCAGCTCTTCAAAGACGGTTCAACTTTTTTCAACGTTCGAGGCGGAGATCGGGATCAGAATCAGATGCTGGTCGATGAAGCTCCCATTTACAACCCCGCTCACCTGCTTGGATTGTTCAGTTCTTTTATGCCTGAAGCGATAAAAGATCTAAAACTTTATAAGGGCAATGCAACAGCTGATTTCGGAGGCAGAATCTCATCTGTTATGGACATTCATACCAGAGACGGGAACCTGAAAGAAATGCACCTTAATGGAAGGCTCGGGTTGATATCAGGCCAGCTTTCTCTTGAAGGTCCTCTGAAAAAAGACAGAAGTTCATTCTTCCTCTCAGGCCGGAGGTCATACATTGAGAGTCTTCTTGATCAGGAGGATTTTCAGGAATTCTATTTTTCTGATTTTACGGGAAAAGTAAATCTCAGACTAAATGAGAAAAACAGGTTATTCATTTCAGGCTTTTCCAGCAATGACGAGTATTTAAACAATGAAGGGCTAAAGTGGAGAAACACGGCTGGTACTATAAGATGGAATCATATTTTTAATGATCGACTGTTTTCAAATACCACTTTCTATTCGAGCAAATATGAATACGAAATGATCACTGGTCCTGAATCCATTTGGGCTAATCATATTGCCAACGCCAGTCTGAAGACTGATTTTACCTTTTTCAAAAATCCTAAAACCACTCAGAAGTTTGGATTCAAGCTTAGCGGGCATAATTTCAATCCGGGAAATTTGAAAGGAGCACCTGAAAATGGCTCTCCATTTGTACCAAAGAGAAATGCCAGCGAATTTTCGCTCTACTACAGCAATGAGAAAAGCCTCTCCGAAAAATGGTTGCTTACGTGGGGATTTCGTCTGAGCAGCTGGACGAATTTTGGCAGGACCATTGAGTATACGATCAATGAAGATTATCAGGTGACCGATACAACCACTTATGAAACAAGGGATTCCTATAATGACTATTCAAACCTGGAACCCCGATTCAACCTCACCTATATTATTGATGAAAGGAATTTTTTGAAATTGAATTATTCACGTTCTGCACAATACATCAACCTCATTAGTAATTCAATCAGTCCCTTCAATAATCTGGAAGTATGGCTTCCGGCAAGCACCAATATAAAACCTCAAATTGCTGATCAGGTCTCGCTCGGATGGATTCATAATCGGACCGACTGGCAGTTTAGTCTGGAAGGCTATTACAAAGCCATGCAAAATCAACTGGATTACGCAAACCAGGCACAGCTTTTACTCAATCCACACTTTGAAGCCGAGCTTCGTGCGGGTGATGGTACTGCGTATGGGTTCGAAAGTATGCTGACAAAAACGAAAGGAAAACTTACTGGAAGTATCGCTTACACACGATCCAGATCATTTAGAAAAATAGAAGGAATTAATAACGACAATTCCTATCCTGCCATTTCTGACCGGCCGGGGCAATTTGCTTTGAACGCTAATCTTAAGAAATCAAACAGAACGATTTTCAGTGGTAACCTGATAATAAGCTCAGGAATCCCGGTAACAACACCTACCTCTTTTTATCAGTTTGCCGGCAGAACAGTCCCTGTTTATTCTGAAAAGAATAATGACCGCCTGCCTGCCTACCATCGTTTGGATCTGGCATGGCAACATCGCCTCAACAGACAGGAGAATAAATTTCGACACTTCATTTCTGTCTCACTCTTCAATTTTTACGGACAGAAGAACTCTGTACTTAGAAGTTTCAATAAAATCATTCTGGAAGATGGTGAATTCAAAGTCCCTACTGCCATAAACAATAAAGAGGATCTGGTCCAGACTCACCGATTCGTTTATCAGCTGGTGCCATCAATTTCTTATTCGTTTCATCTATGAAAATTAACCTCATCATATTGACCATTTTATTGACAGTTTTTACCTACAGCTGTGAAGAAGCATTCAATGATCAGATTAATAGTGTCGATGAAGCCTTTTTAGTGGTAGATGCACAACTCACTAATGAACGAACACGACATGAAGTGAGACTCAGTTTGACATTTAACAACATCAATGAGGAACCGCCTCCGGTCACTAACGCCGTAGTACTCATCAATGATGGAACCAATAATTTTTTTCTTGTTCATGACAATACCAGTCCGGGAGTATATAGAACAGACACATTACAGGCACTTTTTGGCAAGTTTTACACCCTTTACATTATTCACGAAGAAAAGGAGTACTTCGCATTTGCCACCTCTGCAATAGGGACACCACTGGCTCCATTAACAATAGAGGAAATAGAGCCGGGAATATTTGAATTTATTAATTCAGAAGGAATACCTTCCATAACAGAAGTCAGGGCAGTATGGGAAGAAGAAAATTCGCAGGGACAGATGGTCGAACAATCAAAGGAAGGCTTCTTTTATACACTGGATGTAATCGATATCAATAAGACCTTCGCCCCAGAAAAAGAACCCTTTACATTTCCCAGGGGCGCTGTGCTCCATCGAAAGAAGTATTCATTGACTGAAGATCATCAAAATTTCCTTCGCTCATTTCTTGCAGAAGTAGACTGGCGGGGTGGCGGATTTGATGCTGCCGCTGGTAATGTTCTCACGAACCTATCTGAAGGAGCCGTTGGATTCTTTTCTGTTTCCATGGTGGCTTTCGATTCTACAACAGTAGAATAATGTAAAAAAATAAAATTAAGTCGCTGAATATCAGTATATTAAATAATAATTCAACATTTTTAACAAATTGATCCAGGGTAATAGCAATTCTGTGTGTGATAGAATCAAATTAGATGTTGAACTACGAACAAATTGAAAATATCATGAAAAAGCTAAATTTCTTAACCCTTCTTTTATTGGTGACACTACTTCTTTTTTCAGTGTCATGCGATGATTCAATAGACACCCCTGGTCCTGGAGAAAGTATACTTCCGGAACGTTTTTCTATTGATATTCCAGAATCGATTGCTAACCCTGATGCTGCCAACGGTCGGCTGGCAGGTCGTGCCGATGATGATCTGAGTGGCAATGAGATTTATGAATTGCTTTCACTCTTCATTGCAATTGGTGAAGGTTCAGGTCAGCTGGCAGAGGCAATTATTGGCGGAATTGCTGTCAATATTGATCAGGCCTTTTTCCTTTCCTATCAAAGTGACGAAGATGGGAGAACAAAAAATCTTGAAGTGATTGAGGGTACTGCCTATGAAGGCAAAACGTATGAATTCTCACTAACTATTATTGATGCAGAATCAGCAGGTAATAATGATGGAGGTAAGGCGCTACAGGTATTCTGGAACAAAACACCAATAGAAGGAGTGGCAATCATTAAGCCCTACAATATTGATCGAATTAAGGATGTAGATGCCGGAGATGCCATCTATCGAATTGAATACTCTGAGGACAGTGAGTTTGGTTATGATGCGCACATGATTGTTACTATTGATGATCTTCCTTTGGAGGATCCAACGGTAGATCCATTCTCCATTAGTACATTGAAAATGTTTGTTGGAAGATCAGGAGAAATTGTAGATGTGTATGGAAACTCCTTTCACCCAAATGCTTCTTTCTTCTCAGATTCAGAAGGGTTTAACTGGGCATTTGTTGCTTCAGGTGTACACAATGGAAATATTGGAGTAGCTGAAGTAGGACTTCCTTCCGGAAGCCTTGACTCGGACGACCGATCAGTTCTTCTGGTTGAAAACTCAATCAAGAATGTATTTACCGAACACATTCTGATTGCTTTCCCGAATATTGAACAGAGTCTGATCGATCAATACCTTCAGAATACAGAAGCTCCTGGCTATTTCAATGCAGCAGGTTTTATTCAGGGAGGGACTTCTCCAGATCCAATCTATGATCCACTCGCAAACAGATTACAAGATTTGGCTCCATATAACCCTGCTGACATTGCAGCACTGGAAATCGATTTTCAATAAGATCTTATTTATAGCTGGTTGAAAACAGGGCCTTGCGGTTTAAGACTGCAGGGCCCTCCTTTTTAAGCATAAAAGCCGAATATGAAGATATCCGGCTTTTTAATTTGAGTTTTGGCTGATCAGGCTTCTGCCTCAGCTAACTCTACCTCTTTCTCTGCAATAAACTTCTCAGCATCAAGAGCTCCCATACATCCGCTACCTGCTGCGGTTACTGCCTGACGATAAATTTTATCCTGAGCATCTCCTGTCGCAAATACACCAGGAATATTAGTTTTTGATGTCCCGGGGATTGTTTTGATGTATCCGGTTTCATCCATATCCAACCAGTCCTTAAAAATATCTGTATTTGGCTTGTGTCCAATCGCAACAAAGAAGCCTTGTGCGTCAATTACTCTCTTTTCACCTGTTTGATTATTGACTACTCGTACACCGCTTACTTCTTCCTCTCCAAGGATTTCATCCGTCTCGGTATTCCAAAGTACTTCTATGTTTGGAGCGTTAAATACACGCTGTTGCATGATTTTTGAAGCTCTCATTTCATCTCTTCGCACAATCATGTATACCTTCCTGACAATTTTTGAAAGGTAGCTTGCTTCCTCAGCAGCAGTATCACCTGCACCAACCAATACGACATCCTGTCCTTTGAAAAAGAATCCATCGCATACGGCACACGCTGAAACTCCCCTACCATTTAATCGTTCTTCACTTTCCAGTCCCAGCCACTTTGCGGAAGCTCCGGTTGAAATTATTACAGCTTCGGCCTCAATCTCGGTCTTTTCATCAACGGTCACCTTGTGGGGCCATCCGGAAAAATCTACAGAGGTAACCATTCCACTTCTGATTTCGGTCCCAAAACGCTCTGCCTGCTTTTGAAAATCGATCATCATCTGGGGCCCGATAACCCCATCTGGATATCCGGGATAATTCTCAACATCATTGGTGATGGTAAGTTGCCCGCCTGGCTGGCCACCCTGATACAAAACAGGTGTCATTCCTGCTCTGGCTGCATAAACAGCAGCTGTATATCCGGCAGGCCCGGATCCAATGATTAATACTTTTACTCGTTCTATTGACATTTTCTTATCTTCTTTTTTCAGGTAAACAAAAATTGATGTCCAAAATGAACACCAATTTAAGTGATTTCGTGCCCAAAAAAGGCTACTTATTTTCTATTTGTCTCTCGGATTACTCTTCAGACTTTTCTTCCTTTTGAGGCTTAGGCAAAAGTACTTTTCTGGAAAGCTTGAACTTGCCAGTTCGCTTATCAATATCGATCAGCTTCACTTTTATTTCTTCACCCTCTTCCATCACATCTGCAACGTTTTCAACACGTTCCCATTTGATTTCAGAAATATGAAGTAAGCCATCTTTTCCAGGAAGGAATTCAACGAAAGCTCCGAAAGGCATGATGCTTTTTACTTTACCATCATAAACCTCCCCAACTTCAGGTTGAGTAGTAATTGCCTTAATTCGGCTAAGTGCCTCATCGAGTGCGTTACCATCTGCAGCAAATACGCTTACTTTTCCACCCTGCTCGTCTTCTTCGATATTTACTGTAGCACCAGACTCCTTCTGAATTTCCTGAATGATTTTACCTCCAGGTCCAATCACGGCTCCAATCAATTCTCTGTCAATTCGCAGCATAACCATTCTCGGCGTATGTTGCTTCAACTCTTGTCTTGGCTGAGAAATTGTTTTAGCCATTTCTCCTAAAATATGTAGTCGGCCTTCCTTTGCCTGGTTCAATGCTTCTGCCAGAACATCATAAGAAAGTCCATCCACTTTGATGTCCATTTGACATGCAGTGATTCCTTCTGTTGTTCCGGTTACTTTAAAGTCCATGTCTCCAAGGTGATCTTCATCACCAAGAATATCTGATAAAATTGCATACTTACCTGATTCTGCATCAGAGATCATGCCCATGGCTATTCCTGAGACCGGTCTCTTTAGTTGAATCCCCGCATCCATCAAAGCCATGGTTCCGGCACAAACAGTTGCCATAGATGATGACCCATTTGATTCAAGAATGTCTGAAACTACTCTTATTGTATATGGATTACCTTCGTCCTCGGTTGGAATCATTGGCTTCAATGCCCTCATGGCAAGATTTCCATGACCTACTTCTCTTCGTCCCGGACCTCTGTTTGGCCTTACTTCTCCGGTTGAAAAACCAGGGAAGTTATAGTGAAGGAAGAACTTATTGTATCCGGAAATCACTGCTCCATCTACCATTTGTTCATCCAGTTTGGTGCCAAGTGTTGCTGTAGTCACTGACTGAGTTTCACCTCTGGTAAAAACCGCAGACCCGTGAGCTGATGGAAGATAATCTGCTTCAGTCCATATTGGTCTGATCTGATCAAGTTTACGCCCGTCCAGTCTTATTTTGGAATCCAATACACTGTTTCGTACAGCATCTTTCTCTATGTCATGGAAATATTTCTTTAAAAGAAAATCACTCATTTCTTCCAGTTGCTCTTCAGAGAACTGAGCAATGTACTCTTCATAAACAGCTTTAAATGCCTCTTTTCTCTCCGACTTATTCGGATTTCCTGCTGCAGCTACTTTATATAGTTTGTCGTAAACCTGAGATCTCATTGAAGTCTCCAGCTCCTCATCTTTCGGTTCGTGATCAAATTCTCTTTTAACTGTCGCTCCAACTTCCTCAGCCAGCTCCTTTTGAGCTCTGCACTGATTCTTAATTTCTTCGTGAGCAACTTTGATTGCTTCCAGCATTTCATCTTCAGAAATTTCTTTGGATTCGCCTTCCACCATCATAATGTTCTCCTCCGTGCCGGCAACAATCAAATCAAGAGTGGCCCTGGCCATTTCTTCTGAATTGGGGCACACTTTGTATTCACCATCCAGCTTAATTACTCTCACCTCTGAAATAGGTCCCTGAAACGGGATATCCGAAACTGCCAGAGCTGATGATGCGGCAAGAGCAGCCAGTGAATCTGGCATAACATTCTTATCTGAAGACATCAATTGAATAGCCACCTGCGTGTCCGCATGGTAATCACTCGGGAAAAGTGGTCTAAGCGCCCGGTCTACCAAACGGCAAATCAATACTTCGTAATCGGAAAGTCTTCCTTCTCTTTTAAGGAAGCCGCCAGGGATTTTTCCTGAAGCAGCAAATTTTTCCTGATAATCTACAGAGAGTGGAAGAAAATCCACTCCTTCTTTCGCTTCTTTAGAAGATACGACGGTTGCCAATAACATGGCATCTCCCATTCTTACTACGACGGATCCATCGGCCTGCTTCGCAAGTTTTCCTGTTTCGATGGATACTTCTCTGCCGTCAGCCAGTTTGAAGGTTTTTGTTGTGTGTTTAATCATAATTATTGTGTAACAAGAGTCCGTTTGACTCCTGGGGTTGATAAATAAAAAAGGGAATCCTTATTCCGATCCCCTTTGATGTTTTTTTAAAAATTACTTCCTGATGTTCAGCTTAGCTATGATGCTCCGATATCTTTCGATATCATTCGTGTGAAGATAATCCAGAAGTCTTCTTCTTTTTCCAACCAGTTTTAAAAGCCCCAATCGTGCAGAGTGATCTTTCTTTGAAGCTTTAAGGTGGTCTGTCAAATGGTTGATTCTATACGTAAAAAGTGCAATTTGCGCTTCTGTTGAGCCGGTATCGGTATCAGATTTACCGTGCTCTTTAAAAAATTCTACTTTCTTTTCTGATGTTAGATACATTCTTGTTTCTTTCTACCTCTTTTAATTGAAGCGCAAATTTAGAGTTTATTCTCTTTCTTAGCAAATCTTGTTTTAAGCTTTTCTACCCATACATTGTAGAAATCCACTTCAAATAATCGGGCATCTACCCTTGCCTGTCGAAGAAAGAATAGCCCAAAGGGAAGAAGTATAATATCTGAAAGCCAAACTGCGAGGTAAGGATTCATCGCTCCTTCTTTTGCGGACTTCTCACCGATACTTGAAAAAACGTAGTAGATGATGAAGAAGAGAATGGCTATGATGGTAGGCATTCCCAATCCTCCCTTTTTAATAATCGCCCCTAAAGGCGCTCCAATCATGAACATCAGAATGCAGGCAAGTGCCTGAGCATATTTCTTATATTTCTCTATTGTATACAGGTTTCGATCTTTGGTTGCATTATAAATACGCTGCTGGGTTGACTGAGCATTTACTTTGATGTTTCTGGCCTGATTAAGTGCAGTTGTGATGGTGTAATTTTCTTTTCTTCCCTTTTTCTCTCTAACCAGTTTATTCAGGTATTCCCAACCGGCAGTGTCCAAAAGAAACTCTTTTTCCTTAAGTGCTTCTTGCTTCGCAATCCCCAATTCTGTAATTCTTTGTTCCAGCTCTATCTTTTTTTGTTTTTTAAGATTGGTGCTATCCTCCTGATTCTTTTTTTCAAAAAAGAAAGATGGGAAGAATGAAGCTTCTATCAGGGATTGTTTCTTAACCCGGATTGAATCAAGATCAATTTCACTTTTATCTAAAATTCCTTTCTTGTCTTTTATATGAAATTCAAAATACCGATTTGAGTTTAATATGAGACTTGATTTGGCCTGATTAATAGTGTTTTGAAATGAATCAATATCAGCGGTTAATTCACTAATATTTTTCATCTGGCGATTATTCTGAAATAACTCTTCCTTTCTTCTTTTCAAATCAAAAGAAGCAAGACTGAACACCATATCCATTTTATGATACTCCGTGCGGTAAAGCCTGTCCACTTTCTTATCTTTCTCTTCAATCTCACTGTAATAGTTACCATTGTAAAGTTCGAGCTTCAGGTATCTGTCATCAAGTATGGTATACATAAGTCCGGAATCTGCAAGAATTACCGTCCTGTTTCCACGCCCTCCTGTATGATCATAAATCATCACATCAAGCAACGTTTTTCCATCTGGAAGTTTGCCTGCTGCTTTTATACTGTAATCGGGGATGCCATTATAGAACGTGCCTGACTTGATATCCAGTGCAGGTTTGGTGTGCTTAATATCATACAACAGACTGTATGCTTTTAGATTGGCGGCAGGTATGGTGTAGTTATTAAAGAAGTATGCTCCAATGGACAATACGACAACAAAATAAAAAATGGGTCGCATTGTCCTCAATAATGAAATGCCCGAACCTTTGATTGCTGTCAATTCAAAATTTTCTCCAAGGTTTCCGAAAGTCATCAATGATGCCACCAAAACCCCCAACGGCAGGGCAATTTGCAACATATTGAGGGAGAAATAGAACAGTAATTCTCCAAACACCATGATGCCCAGATTCTTACCTACAAAATCATCAAAGTACTTAAGCAGGTACTGTATAAGAAGGATAAAATTGGACACACCTGTGGTGAGTATAAAAGGTCCAACAAAAGATTTTAACATTAAAACGTCCAGCTTACGCATATGGGGCAAAATTAGAAAGCATTAAACCGGACTGGCAAGAAAAATGCCAATTGTTATCCTCCAACAATTTCTTTTAGATCATTTGTCAGGCTTTCCCAAAGTTCCTGTGCTTCCTGGGCGTCCATATCTGAATAATCTGTAATCTGAACATACACTGATTGTGTGAGCTCGTTCATGTCAAGTTTGAACTCAAAATAATTTGGATCGTCATCATCCGGGTCAACAACATCAAAGCGGACATGATGATTCGTCCGATTCGAAGTAAGCCTTGCAACCGTTTCATCGCCATCCCAAATAAATGTATACTCTTTACTTGAATTATTAATGTTTACATCATCTGCAAACCACTGTGCTAAACCTGATGCTGTACTGAAATATGGAAAGAGCATCTTCTTAGATGCATTAAACTCAAACTCTCCTACGTATTCAACCTTTGCCATACTCTAATTTTTTGATAAGGTATAAAAAAAAACCATTTCTACAATAGCGGAAATGAAAAGAAATCTTTCTTAGATTTGCGTTCCTTTTCTGAGGATGCCCATCTGATCAAAGGAAAAGAATCATAAAAAATGGCGAGGTAGCTCAGATGGTTAGAGCGCAGGATTCATAACCCTGAGGTCGGGGGTTCAATTCCCCCTCTCGCTACTTGTGTATCATTTCGTCTACGCTTTATATTCCCAAAAATTTGACAAAATCTATATTGGAAGATCTTCCAATATCAAGGCCAGACTCAAGAGTCACTATTACTTTGCTTCAAAAG